>NZ_LYMM01000116.1 GCF_002896965.1 Novosphingobium guangzhouense | reverse complement strand
CGCGCGGCAACCCGTGGATGAGCCAGAGAGGCTCATGCAGTGTGAAAAGGATCACGAAGTGCTTGAACACGTACCTGCCTGGCTGGGCCAATTGCTCAAGCATGTCCGCGCCGGACACGCGAAGCTGGCAATCGTTCGCGAAGACATGGGTGAGCGCCTGTTTCCCTTGGCGAGTCCCGCATTCGCAGACGGTCAGCGCCTCCCGATCCGGTTCACGGCCGACGGAGAGGGTATTTCGCCGCCGCTGAGCTGGGGACCTCTCCCCGAACGGACGGCATCGTTGGCGCTCTTGGTCGAAGATCCCGACGCACCGGCCCCCCATCCCCTCGTGCATGCCCTTGTCTGGAATATCCCGCCCGATGTGGGCGGACTGCCAGAGGGTGCGATCGTGCCTGACGGAGACGGCGCAGCGGACGGCAGCGACGTTGGGCGAAACAGCTATCTGGCCGAAGGGTGGCTGCCGCCAGATCCCCCCAAGGGCCATGGTGTGCATGACTACGTGTTCCAGCTTTTCGCGCTCTCCCAAGTGCCTGCCCTCGAAGCCAACCCGGGTCGTTCCGCGTTTCTCGAGGCGATACATGGCAAAGTCCTTGCCGCCGGCTTCCTCATCGGGACCTACTCCCGCGATGAGCCGGCAAATTCGGGTGTCGCCGGAGCCGGGCTGCGGCCGGCAGGAGCCTAGGTCACCATGATCGACGACAATGACCGGGCCTGGATGCGTGAGGCCATTAAACTGGCGAAAACGAAAGGAACAGCGCCGCAGGATACCCCGATCGCTGCCATCATCGTGCTGAATGGTCGCGAACTGTCCCGTGCGGTCAACAAGACCGAGGAGACTTGCGACGCGACGGCGCACGCCGAAATGATGGCGTTTCGCAGAGCAGGGCCGGCGCATGGCGACATGGACCTTCGCGGCGCGACGCTCTACTCGACCCTGCAGCCGTGCGGCATGTGCACGATGGCCTCGATCTGGGCCAAGGTGGGTCGCATAGTCTACGGTGCGGGTCGCGACGACGTTCACCAGATGTATTTCGAAGACCGACACCTCGACACCATGGACTTCATCAAGGACGCATTTCGTGACGACCTTGCCCTTGAAGGCGGATGTCTGCAGGCGGAATGTGCCGCCCTCTACTTCGCGCCGGGCGACGAGGTTCCGGTGGAAGAACAGGGCAATCTCTGAAAAGCGGAGCTGGCAACGACCAGCGGTCGGACATAAAAGACCATCGTCTCGTAGGATCTGACCCATGTGTAACCGCGCCCGCATGAAAGGTGAGATCGAGACGATCTGGGGATCCGTCGCCGAG
>NZ_LYMM01000115.1 GCF_002896965.1 Novosphingobium guangzhouense | reverse complement strand
AAGCTGGACACCTCGAAGAACCGTCTGATTTCGGCATGATGGCGACGTGAAGGCGCGCAAATTGACGGTGAGCCCCGGTTTTTGGGTGCTGATCCGCTGATTTCCGTGTCGGAACCGGCTGCAGGTGTAAATGCTGATCGAATATTCCCCAGAAGTGCTGGTGCAAAAATCCCCAGCGCGGATTTGGTGATCAGCCATTGAGATGATCGACAGCTCCATTTTTTGGCGGCCTGCCACGGCGCTTCGGGGCGGGCGGCGGGGTGAGATTGGCGTGGGCACGTGTATGCTCGGGGATCAGATCGGCATGTTGCCGCAATCGGTAGCTTGCGCCTTCGATCTGAACGACGACGGCATGGTGAAGCAGTCGGTCCAATAGCGCGGTGGCCACGACAGGATCACCGAAGATTTCGCCCCACTCGGCAAATCCGCGGTTGGAGGTCAGGATCATCGCTCCCTTTTCGTAGCGGGCGTTGACGAGTTGGAAGAAGAGGTTGGCCCCGCCCGGGGTGATGGGGAGGTAGCCGATTTCGTCGACGATCAGCAGCGACGCGCGGGTGTAGAAGCGGATTTTCTCGACCAGGCGGCCTTCTCGCTCTGCCTTGGTGAGCGCTTCGATCAGCTCGGCCAGCGAGCAGCGATAAACGCTGCGCCCAGCTTTGACTGCGGCCACTCCGATGGCGGTGGCCAGATGGGATTTGCCGGTACCGGGTGGACCGAGAAAATGGAGAACTTCCGCCCGGTTGATGAACTCGAGTTGGGCAAGCGCGGTGATACGATGCCGGTCCAATGAAGGCTGGAAGGAGAAGTCGAAGCTTTCGAGCGTCTTGACCGGCATGAGGCGAGCGGTGCGCAATGCCACGCCGATACGCCGCCCCTCCCGCAGGTTCAGTTCCTCGGCGAGAAGGTCGTCGATAGCCTCGATCGCGCTGATTTCACCCTTTTCCAGCCTGGCCAGCGTGTGATCGAGCGTTTCCAGGGCGCGGGCCATGTGGAGAGCCAGCAGGCTCTGCCGGATGCGGTCGGAGACAGACATCACGAAGCACCTGTGGCATTGAGAGCAGCCAGACGGTCCCCTACGGCGCCGTAAAAGGTCAATGGTCGCTGGCCGACCGGCTTGTCCGAGGTTGCGGGCAGGAGTTGTGCGACTTTCGCCGCCTGTGCCTTGCGATGCCCGGGCTCGACCCGCCGGCGGTTTTTGCCCTCGATCACGGGATGCTGGGCGATCAAATGCCCTTCCTCGAAGATCCGCACCTCATGCGTGTGATGCTGGACTTCGACCACGCGGCGGCGTGTGGTGTCGGGCACGCTGTAATAATTGCCGGCCACCGCGACCATGCCTTCACGGCTGATCCGCCGTTCGACCGTCAGGACCGTGTCGTAGCGCATGCCGGGCAG
>NZ_LYMM01000114.1 GCF_002896965.1 Novosphingobium guangzhouense | reverse complement strand
ACCTTTCAATTACCCACAAGTGCGCCCGGCGAGATCAATTCCAAGTTTCATGTCCATAAGGCGGGACCAGCCACGCCATATGACGGTATTGCCGGGAGGCGGGTCGCGCTGGCGAGCGAGATAGCCGCCGAGTCTTGCGATCTGTGTCAGGTAACTTGATAGTTGTCGTGGCGGCGGTTGGCCTGTTCGGCTTATCACAATGCTCTCGATGAGATTGATTTCATCTTTGGTCAGGACGATATCTGGCGAAGCCATGGGCGCAGTGCGGTTGATCATGGTCATCCAGAACATCCGCCAGCTCAGAACACAGTAAATCGCGAGCAAATTCACAAGCCTCTCAGCCGTGCGTAATTTGGCATCTTCTGCGCGACATCCGGATTTAAGGATTTTGTGGAAAACCTCTATCTTCCAACGCAGCGCGTACCATTCGAGTTTTTCAACCGCCTCTTCCAGCGACGCAACGGGCAGGTCAGTGATCAGTTTCCAGTCGATAGGAGAGCGGTTCTCCGAGCCATCCTGTTCCTGAGCGTGGACGATGGTAAGATCCAGAGCCGGATAGCGCTTCTGCTTGCCGATCGGGGGTAATACTCGAATCCGCTTATATTTTAGTGCCAGGCTGGCGGTCACGCCATCGGCAATTTCAACCATGTGGCGACCCGCAATGGGTGCGTTTGCCATTTCAGCAGCAATGGTGTGTTTGCCATCGCCCGCCAGACGATCAACGCATGTCCGTACCAAAAAATGGGTGCCGGCTTCGCGCGCAGCGCAGAAGAACTCATAAATGTCGTTTTCGCGATCGCCGATGTGGATCAGGCGCTGGCCTTCGCCCAGCAGAGCCGTCGAGGCGCGCATATTCTCCAGCCAGCGGATACTTTCCTTAGCTTCAATCGGCACCCTAGTCGGATTTATTTGACGCTTAAGCGCCGAGGTACCTTTGAATTTGCTGCGTGACCAGAATTTGATCGCCGCCAATCCGAGCGGCAGTCCATCGGTCGTTACTACCAGGCTGCTATGCATCAGCAGCCCGCAAATGGTGTGTCGCCGAGCAATCCCAACAGTCTCGCGCTTGCTCGGGGCATAACCGATGATGCCAACCTGTTCGGGCTTTTTGCGTTCATACGAAAATTCCGTGGTATCTTGGAGAACCAGAATGGGGCCATCAACGGCTGCGACTCGCGATGCCGTGGATTGGAAATGGCCCTGCAGAATTTTACCTTCGCTCACATCGGAATTCGAAAGAAAGCGGTAGGCGGCTTTGGTGTTGGCCCAGTCCTGACAGGCGAGTGGAATTGGACCGCCCACTGCCCCCGCCATCTGCGTCACCAACTGGCGCAGACGACGCCCAAGACGCACATCGCTAAATTGCGACGCAGCAAGTTCGTCATCGATCCAAGCCTGAGATTCCGAGCCCCCGTCCACCATCGTGCACCCCGCCAAAGCGATCCTGTGCGAGAACATGAATCATAGCCGATTCCGTCGCAGCAATACCGCTGCGACCAGTGGAATCTGGCGTCGGACCACTTGTGGGTAATTGAAAG
>NZ_LYMM01000113.1 GCF_002896965.1 Novosphingobium guangzhouense | reverse complement strand
CGATCACTCCACGACCCTCCGACTGGCAGCCGGAAGGCAGGAAAACATGGGTCAATTCTCAGCGGAAACTTATAGCCTTCCCGGGTCACTTCTCAGTGGCAATCAACACGACGAGCTCTCGGCGCGTCTCGAAACGCTGGCATCGAAACCGGGCACGTCGAAGTCGGCAATCGTGTCCGACGCGCTGTGCGAATATCTGAATCGCCGTGCCACCCGCGAGGTCGACGACCTGCTCAAGCACCGGCTCGACCGCATCAGCACACAGCTCGGTCGGATCGAACGGGACGCCAGTGTCCTGATCGAGACGCTTTCGCTCTACGTCCGCTTCCAGCTGACGGTGACGGCCCCGCTCCCGGAGGCCGACAGGGCCGGCCGGGCTGTGGGTCGCGAGCGCTTCCGCCGCTTCGTCGACCAGGTCGGCAGGCAACTGGCCACCGGACGGTCGATCGGTGCGCCTGCCGATGGCGAGGGCGCAATATGAGCGCGGCGCACGAGGCTCAGGCGCGCGACCGGCGCGATGCGATGCTGCGCTCGGCGATGGGGCCCGCGATCGCGACCGCGCTCGCCGATCCCCTGGTCGTCGAGATCATGGTCAATCCCGATGGCATGCTGCGGCTCGACCGGCTGGGGGAAGGGTGCCGCGCCACCGGAGCGCGACTGGAAGCAGCCGAAACCGAGCGCATCATCAGGCTCGTCGCGAGCCATGTACGCACGGAAGTCCATGCCGACGCTCCGATCGTGAGCGCGGAACTCCCCCGCCGAACTGCGGACGAGGGAGGTTGGGAGGGAGGCGAACGTTTCGAGGGCCTGCTTCCCCCGGTCGTCGCGGCGCCCTGCTTCGCCATCCGCAAGCCCGCGGCGAAGATACACCGGCTCGCCGATTATGTCGCCGGCGGCACCCTACACCCCGGCCAGGCGGCGGCGCTTGTCGCGGCCGTGGCCGCGCGCCGGAACATCGTCATTGCCGGTGGGACGTCATCCGGAAAGACGACGCTCGCCAATGCGCTGCTCGCCGAGATGGGCGGGGCCGGGGAGCGGGTGATCCTGATAGAGGATACCCGAGAGTTGCAGTGCGCGGCTGCCGACACCGTCGCGCTGCGCACAAGACCGGGCGCGGTCACGATGGCCGATCTGGTGCGCTCCACGCTGCGCCTCCGGCCCGACCGGATCGTCGTGGGGGAGGTGCGAGGCGGAGAGGCGCTCGACATGCTCAAGGCCTGGAACACCGGGCATCCCGGCGGCATCGCGACCGTGCACGCGAACAGCGCGCGCGCCGCGCTCTACCGCATCGAGCAGCTGGTCGCGGAGAAGGTCGTCACCGTGCCACGCCACCTGATCGCGGAAGCCATCGACATTGTCGTGTTCATCTCCGGCCGGGGCTCCGGCCGCAGGATCGAGACCGTTGCCGAGGTCGGCGGGCTCGATGCGAACGGCGATTACGCCGTGACCGACCTCGTCATCCCCCAAACTACCGGAGACTGATCGATGTACTCAATCGCGTCCCATTCTGTTGATTGCCACTGAGAAGTGACCCGGGAAGGCTATAAGTTTCCGCTGAGAATTGACCCATGTTTTCCTGCCTTCCGGCTGCCAGTCGGAGGGTCGTGGAGTGATCGACATGGACTTAC
>NZ_LYMM01000112.1 GCF_002896965.1 Novosphingobium guangzhouense | reverse complement strand
TGCACCTTGGCGTAGGACAGGCCCCCAGTCACGTAGGGCATGATGCCGCTGCGGGTGGTCACGCCCAGTCGGGCGCGCAGGTTGCCGTTCCAGTCGATCTGGCGGCGCATGGTGTAGTATGCGGGTGTCGTGGAGTATTCGCTCACCGCGTCGTCGATGTACGTCTTGCCAGCTTCGGCGACCACGCCTGCCACGATGCTGCCGAACTGGCGATCATAGCCGACATGGCCCATCCAGCTCAGTGCGTCCTTGTCGCCGCGGCAGCCGCTGGCCGGTGTCGAACCGCGCGCCGCGCCGCCGCACGTGCCCGGCGAGAACGCGTTCGCGCCAGTGGTCGTCGTGACCGTGTCGTTGAAGCTGCCGTCGGCATTGGTGTCGAAGCGAAGATGCTCGTTGTTGTCGCTCTTCTGGAACGTGTAGCCGATCGAGCCGCCGACATACGGGCCGCTCCAATCGACTGCATCGCTATCCTGAGCGAATGCCGGCGCGGCAAGAGCGAGCGCCATTGCGCCCAAAGGCGCAAAGTACAGTGCCCTCATGGAAATCCTCCTTATCAGTCAACCAGATCGGCTGCTTTCGGAGGCACAAACACCGACTGGCAAAGTTTGGTTGCGCTGGCTTACCGTGACGTTTTGTTGCCCGTGTGCCAATGTACGCACAGCCGATGGCACGCCTCAGCCGAACGTGAAGGCAAAGGCCTGAACTCCGGGGTCGAGGAACTCGATCGCGAAAGTCCGCTCAGCCGTGCCGCCCTGCATCCGGACCAACTGGTAGAGCCGCTGCCCATCGACCACACCGTTGCCACCCGGATCGACATCGGTGCCGTGGTCTGCGCCGGGCGCCATGCCGTCGACGGTCACCCGGAAACGTACCCGCTGCCCCAACCGCGCCGGGCCGAGCACGAGATGTACGTCGCGCGCATGAAAGCGATAGACGATGCGTCCTCCCGCAGCATCGAGCGATGCCTTTTCGCGACCGGCCGTCCATGTACCGGCAAGGCCCCACGCGTCGCGCTGCGGCGAAGCGGGCGCCGTGTAGTCGTGGTGGGCATCTCGGACGAAACCGCCCGGCGAAGCGAACCGCAGCGCCTTGCCGTAGCCAAGATAGGTTTCGGGCGATCGCGCTTTCCCGTGCCCCGCAGCGGCTCCGGCTCCGGTCGCCGAGACGGTGACCGTCCCGGTATTGCCCACCGCACTGCCGTTTTCCGCCAGCAAGCGCTGGATCACCCTCTCCGACTGCGCATAGTCGCCCTCGCCGAAGTGGTGGTAGCGGACGCGGCCCTTGCCATCGATGAAGTAGTGGGCGGGCCAATAGCGATTGCGAAATGCCCGCCAGACGCCGTGGTCGTTGTCGATCGCGACAGGATAGGCAATGCCGAGGTCACCTACCGCCTTGCGGACGTTGGCGGGATCCTTTTCAAAGGCGAACTCGGGTGTATGGACGCCGATCACTACCAGCCCCTGGTCGCGGTACTTCTCCGCCCAGGCCCGCACGTAAGGCAGCGAGCGCAGGCAGTTGATGCAGCTGTAGGTCCAGAAATCGACCAGCACGACCTTCCCGCGCAGCGATGCCGGGGTCAGCGGCGGCGAATTGATCCATTCGTTCGCTCCCGCCAGCGATGGGAACGCACCTTCG
>NZ_LYMM01000111.1 GCF_002896965.1 Novosphingobium guangzhouense | reverse complement strand
CCAACCTCGTCGACGGTGAGCCGAACTATACCTTGAGCCAAGTGGCGCTGAACGACCTAATCATGGTCTTTGCCTTTGCGCCGCTGGTGGGCCTGCTGCTGGGCGTGGCATCGATTACTGTGCCGTGGAACACCTTGGCGCTTTCGGTGGCGCTCTACATCGTCGTCCCGGTGGTCATCTCGCAACTGCTCCGCCGCGCACTCCTTCGCGGCGGTGAGAAGCGCCTCCAGCATTTCCTGTCCGCCATTGGCCCGATCAGCCTTGTCAGCCTGCTCCTTACGCTGGTGCTGCTGTTCGGCTTTCAGGGTGAGCAGATCATCCGGCAGCCCTTGGTGA
Organism: Novosphingobium guangzhouense; assembly: GCF_002896965.1. Classification (GTDB taxonomy): domain Bacteria; phylum Pseudomonadota; class Alphaproteobacteria; order Sphingomonadales; family Sphingomonadaceae; genus Novosphingobium; species Novosphingobium guangzhouense. Next base: position 1,305 of record NZ_LYMM01000111.1, on the reverse strand, counting down.
TCGCGCTGATTGCCGTGCCGATCCTGTTTCAAGTCTATCTCAATGCCGGCATCGCCTACTGGCTCAGCCGCCGTTTCGGCGTGGCATGGTGCGTCGCTGGCCCTTCGGCGCTGATCGGTGCCTCCAATTTCTTTGAACTGGCTGTGGCCGCCGCCATCAGCCTCTTTGGCCTCAGTTCCGGCGCCGCGCTGGCAACGGTCGTGGGCGTGCTGGTCGAAGTGCCGGTAATGCTGTCGATCGTCGCCTTGGTGAAGCGGACCCGCCCCTGGTACGAGAATGGTATTTCCGCATGAGACTGCGCGAACTAGCCGCCCCCGATCATCTTCCTGCCTTGGACAAGGCTTTCGCGCTGGCTCGTCCCGCCGTTGGCCTTGGCCCAGACCAACCGCCTCCGCGCATTCTGCTGCTCTACGGCTCCCTGCGGGAGCGCTCGTTCTCGCGCCTCGCTGTGGAAGAGGCGGCTCGTCTGCTGCAATTCTTCGGCGCCGAGACGCGGATTTTCGATCCCAGCGATCTGCCGCTGCCCGATCAGATAGCGGGAGACGACCACCCGGCGGTGCATGAACTGCGCGAGCACGCGCTGTGGTCGGAAGGCATGGTCTGGTGCAGCCCGGAGCGGCACGGCCAGATCAGCGGCATCATGAAGACGCAGATCGATCATCTGCCGCTCCAGATGCGCGGGATGCGGCCGACGCAAGGGCGAACGCTTGCAGTCATGCAGGTGTCTGGCGGCTCGCAATCGTTCAACGCCGTGAATTCACTGCGCCTGCTGGGCCGCTGGATGCGGATGTTCACGATCCCAAACCAGTCGTCGGTGGCGATGGCATACAAGGAGTTCGACGAGGACGGCCGGATGCGGGCATCGAGCTATTACGAGCGCATAGTCGATGTGATGGAGGAACTGGTGCGCTTCACCGTGCTGTTGCGGCCGCACGCGGCGCAACTTGTGGACCGCTACTCCGAGCGTAAGCAGGCCGGCGTTCCGATCGATGCTACTACAGACCATTCCGCTATAGCGATCGCGGCCCAGTCCTGATTCCGCAGCCGACCATTCCAGACTGTCAGCGGTGATATTTCGCTATCGAGTTGCGGGCGGGCAGCTTTTCTTTTTCTGGAGGTCCCAGACTCGCCGATAGGGACCTCCGGCTTCAAAGCCCGGACAGCGCTTAAGCCGGCTTTCACAGCATCAAATTCTCCAGCGGAGACGCCAGACGTCCTGAGTGGGGATGCATTATGTGGAACCAGGGAGCACTGCGCTCCTGCCAAGCGCAATACGCTGACACTGTTCTGCTGCGAATGTGTGGC
>NZ_LYMM01000110.1 GCF_002896965.1 Novosphingobium guangzhouense | reverse complement strand
CTCGCTAATTTGGCAGCAGATTTCTTGGCAGAACGTTCAGGAGGTCTGGTCGAAAGCCGTTCGTAAGTAAGACCGCTTTCGGCAGTTAGGCTCTCAGAACCGGACATTCCGCAAACCACCGCGACTTCGTCATAGAGTATAATGACGCACGCACCCAATAGTAGCCGTTCTTTCAGCTGTGTCGCTCCGCAACGACAATGAGGGAGATCAGCGCGGGAATGAAGAAGGCGGGGAATGCAAGCCAATCCAAACTGCCGTAGCCCAAACGATCCAACGCCAATTGCCCTAAAAGCATCGCGCAGAGAGTTGGCAGGATGACAGCCCCGATCACGGCGAAGCCCTTCCAATGCCGGGGGATGTAGCTCAGCCCCACCTTATAGAACCAAATTTCGCGCTCCAAGATCACCTCGCTATGCCCACTCCCCCGTATGATAGCACCGGAAGCCGTAAGACCGCAAACCACCCATAGCCGCCGCTAGGAAATTGGCTGAGCTTGTAAGTCAGCCACCTGAAGCCCGCACTTATTTTGAATGGCTCGATTCACCTTCCGCATCGTCGGGATGAACCGATCAATCTCCGCCTGAGATATAGCCTCCCCGATCCGACTGAGGGTGTTGGTGTAGTCCCAGCCATCCGCAGTTTGATTGATCTGAAGGATATAACTTCGCGCTTCGCCATATGTCCAAACGTGCGTGATTGTTCGCGTCTTGCGTTGTTTCGGCAAAATCTCGACTGAGTTATGCTGATCGGTCTGATAAACAAAATGACCCGCTTCGGGGATGCTCCCAAGTGCTGCGTTGACGCAACTTATCTCAACGGGGCCTCGCATGGACGAATGGCTCTGGACGCCATTGAGACGGTCGCATCCGATCAACAAGAGCGTGATGCCGATAGCGAATAAGCCAATCCTCATTTGGGAAGCTTAGCCGGGGTCAGACGGCAGCCGCAATGACTGGTTCCCACCCATCATAGCCTTTTCGGGGGCCGATCGCATCGCTTAGCGAGGTAAAGCCGCCCGACCGGTTTCAGGCGGTTCAAATCCGCAGCTTTAGCGGCGATGATGGGTGGATTGCGGACGTCAGTCGATTAACGCTGTCGCTGGATTTCCAGCAGACGCTTGACCAGCATGAACGGGAACAACGTCACCGCTGCCCACGCCGCGAGAAATAGTGGAGTGAACGCCAAGTAGGCCCACCAATCCCCAAACTCGTAGGCTATGTCGGCAGAATAGGCAGCGGTGAACCACGACGCGAACCATAGGGGAGCAAGCCAGATCGTCGCGATCAGTGACGTCCTTATCGTGCTCCTGCCGAGACAGCCCAGAAGAGCCGACGCTACGGTGGCGACCAAGCCAATCGTGTAAGCTGTAGACATAGCCGGAGGCTACTCTGCCGCCCCAATGACCACAATGGGGCGTATCCAGTCAGGCTGCATTTCTTCCAGAGCGGCGGGCACAGGACAGGCCGCTATGAAGCACAGCTTTTGGCCGCCCGAGCGGCCAAAAGGGACGCACTTCGCTGAGCGCGCATCAAAATGCAGGGGGATAGCGCCCGCCTGCCCGCAACCGCGACATGGCCGTCATGGCCGATCCCACTTTCACCGCTGTCGATCTCTCGCGCCTGCCCGCGCCGGACATCATCGAGACGCTCGACT
>NZ_LYMM01000109.1 GCF_002896965.1 Novosphingobium guangzhouense | reverse complement strand
CGCCGCCACCATTCGCCATGGATGCGCTCCGGCCCGTCGCCGGCCACGACCTTGTAGGACCGGCCTCGCCACTCGAAGCGCTTGGGCGGCTGATCGGGCAACAGCGCGATCACGCGCGACAAGGGCTCGGGCCGCGCGAACAGCCTCACCGGCCGCTGCCAGGCAGGCCAGGAACCGGCGGTCTCGATTGGGCTGGTCGGCCTTACGGCACGTTCAGGCACATGGCTCTCGACGGGCGCAATGCGGAACACGGCACCGGGGCCGATCCTGCCTGCCACGACGTCGACGAGACGCGCAGGATCGCGCACCGTACTTTCCCCAGCGAGGATCGCGCCCAGGTTCTCAGCATCGAGCGGCTCGGTATGCGGCGCCAGAAGCTGGAACTGTTCAAGACCCATGCCGGGATCGATACGCTCGATCCTGAGCTTCAGGAGGCGCAGCAGGTGCGGCACTTCACGGGTCGGGCGGGAGGTGCCGATCGCCACCACCTGCTCGCCGCCATCGATGCGAAGAGCAATCAGGCGCAGCGAGCGCGCACCCAGCCCCCGACGCTGGAGCACTTCGGCCAAGTCCTTCAGCAGATCGTGCATCACCTGCGCGATCGCTTCGGCCGTGCCGATCGGCTCGAGCAGCCGACGCTCGACTGCGGGGATAACCACGTCCTCACGCGGGGTGATAGGTTCGGCCTTGCCGCCCAGCGCCTGGTCGAGCCGGTCGATGGTCGCGAGGCCGAGCCTCCTCGCCAAAGGCCCGCGCGCGACGGGAAGCAGGTCGGCGATCGTCTCGAAACCGAACTTGCGCGCAGCGGCCAGTGCGCCGCCTTCGAGGCGCAGCGCCGCGACCGGAAGCGGCGACAGCGCCTTCAGCACGCCGCCCTGGCGGATGATCGCGATGTCCTCGCGGCCGTAGCGGGCCAGCGCGTGCGCGGCCCCGGGGGTGTCGGCGATGGCAATGCGCGCTGTGAACCCGGCGCGGCGGCAGAACGCCTGTAGCCGCTGGCAGAAGCGCTCCTCCCCGCCATGCAGGTGCGCGGCGCCGGTGAGGTCCAGCCAGATGCCGTCAGGGGGCGAGACTGCGACGATCGGTGACCAGCGGCGAATGCCGAACAACGCCAGGCGATCGAGCAACGCCGCATCGACCTCGGGCTCGGCAGGGCGGAAGTCGAGGTCCGAAACAAGCGCGCGGGCATGGGTTGCCGCCATGCCGACATGGATGCCCAGCGCTCTCGCCGCCGGACAGGCCGAAACGATCTCGTCGCGGCGACCGACCTTGCCAACGAGCGCCAGCGGAGCGGCCGCGACCTGCGGGGCGTCGTGCAACTGTTCCGACACTGCTGACGAGGCCATCCGCTTGAACGGATGCTCTGCCGATTCGGAGCGTCGCCCCAGTTCGCGCATCGGCGGCTTGGCATGCAACGGCAACGCCGCGATCTCGCTCTCGACATCGAGGCGTGTGCGGTCTTCGACCCTGACGGCCCCCGGCACTTCTCCGTTCTGCCGCTCGCGCGCCCAGCGCGCACCCGGCCGCCACCCGCACCCGCGAGGAACCGAGCAGGCACCGGGATTGTCGTCGACGGGAAGCTGGAGTGCGCGCGGCTCAGGCCGCGGCGCGGCGAACCGGTCCTGCCGTCTCAGCCGTTCGATGGCCAGGAACGGCA
>NZ_LYMM01000108.1 GCF_002896965.1 Novosphingobium guangzhouense | reverse complement strand
AGTGGCGAGGCCGGTCCTACAAGGTCGTGGCCGGCGACGGGCCGGAGCGCATCCATGGCGAATGGTGGCGGCGCAATGCCGAAGTCTGGGCTGTGCGCGACTACTACCGGGTCGAGGACGAGACGGGTGGGCGCTACTGGGTGTTCCGCCGTGGCGACGGCGTTGCCGGCGAGACCGGCGATCTCTCGTGGTGGATGCACGGGATCTTCGCATGACCGCCTATGTCGAACTCCAGGTGCTGACGCACTTCTCGTTCCTGCGCGGCGCCTCGAGCCCGGACGAACTGTTCTCGGTCGCGGCGAAACTCGGGTATCCCGCCGTCGGCATTGCCGACCTTGGCAGTGTCGCGGGCGTGGTGCGCGCCTGGGAAGCCGAGAAGGCAACCGGCGTGCGCCTCATCGCCGGGACGCGGGTCGATCTGTCTTGTGATCGCCGGCTGCTCCTTTATCCGACCGACCGGAAGGCGTGGTCCCGGATCACGCGCCTCCTCACCATCGGCAAGCGCCGGGCAGGGAAGGGCGTGTGCCTGCTGCACTGGCACGAACTTGAAGCCTGGTCCGAGGGCGTGATCGCCATTCTCCTGCCGCACGAAGCCGACGCCGAGAATGCTGCGGCACTGGCCGATCTGCGGTCCGTCTATGGACGACGCGCGCATATGGCCCTGTCCCAGCGCCGCCGGCCCGACGACGCAGTGCGGATTGATGCGCTGGCACGGCAGGCGAGCGAGGCCGGCGTGCGCGGCGTCGTCACTGGCGACGTGCTCTACCATGCGCCCGATGCCCGGCTCCTGCAGGACGTGGTGACCGCGATCCGGCACAACTGCCGGGTCGATGACCTTGGCTATCGCCGCGAGGTCAATGCCGATCGCGCGCTCAAGTCTGCGGAGGAGATGCAGCGGCGTTTCGCCGCCTATCCCGATGCCCTGCGGGCCAGCGTGGATATCGCCGAGGCCTGCACCTTCTCATTGAGCGATCTCACTTACCACTACCCGCAGGAGAAGGTGATCGAAGGCCTGACCGCGCAGCAGGCGCTGGAGACGATGGCGCACGAGGCGCTCGACGCCATGTTCGACGGTAGTCCACCGCAAGACTACCGTGACCAGATTGCCCATGAGCTGAAACTCATCGCCGAGCTGAACTACGCGCCCTATTTTCTCACCGTCCATTCGATCGTCGCCGAGGCGCGGCGCCGCGGCATCCTTTGCCAGGGGCGCGGATCGGCGGCGAACTCCTGCGTCTGCTTCGTGCTGGGCGTCACCTCGATCGATCCGATCAAGCACGAGCTGCTCTTCGAACGCTTCGTCTCGGGCGAGCGGCGCGAGCCGCCCGACATCGACGTCGATTTCGAGCATGAACGACGCGAGGAGATCATCCAGTGGATCTTCGAGACTTACGGGCGCGACCGGGCGGCGCTGACCGCAGTCATCACCCGCTTCCGCGCGCGCGGCGCGGTGCGCGATGTCGGCAAGGCCATGGGCCTGCCCGAGGATCTGACCTCGTCGCTCGCAGGCCTGGTCTGGGGCTGGTCGGCCGAAGGCGTCGGCGAGAAGCAGGCCGAGGAACTCAACCTCGACATGTCGGACATCATCCTGGTGCGCCAGAAGCCCGGCTCGGCCAAGGGCGTGCTCTTCATCACCATCGAGGACGAGACAGGCATCGCCAACGGGATCCTGTGGCCCGATCGCTTCGAAGCCCAGCGCCGCACGGTGATGTCCGCATCGATGGTGGGGCTCAAGGGCCGGGTCCAGAAGGAGGGCGAGGTGATCCACGTCAT
>NZ_LYMM01000107.1 GCF_002896965.1 Novosphingobium guangzhouense | reverse complement strand
CGCATGGTCCTGGCACCCGAAGGCTATTCCGTTGCCGGGCCGGAGGGCGCGTACCTCTTCCACGCCTTGTCCGCCGATGCTGAAGTGCTCGATGCCACTGCCACCAGCCCTTCGCCGGGCGTCGTGATCGTCTCGATCCTCTCGCGCCTGGGCGATGGCACCGCGTCCGCACAACTGGTGGATACCGTGCAGGCTTATGTCTCGGCCGACGATCGCCGCCCGCTGACCGACTTCGTCACCGTGCAATCCGCCCAGATCGTGCCCTATGCGGTGGTGGGCGAATTGAACCGCACATTCTGCGCACCTTCGACATGTGCGGCGCGGAACAGCGCAGACATGGTGATGTCGCGCCCCACACGATGGCTTTCCTCGACGTAGGCCCGGACGCTGGCAAGCGAGGCGGCCAGCACCACGGCGCCGTCAGGACCGCTGTAAGTGGTCAGGTCGTAGTCCACCGACATCGTCGTAAGCCGCCTGCAGGCCCCTTACTGCACTGATGTCGCAGGCCGCCTTGCAGGCACGAACGAATGATTTACGCCTCTATCCTTCCCCCGGCATCGACGCCTTTGGAAAAGGCGCTGGAACAGGCTGCGGCATCGGTGCTCGATTTCGCCACACCTGTACGCGACGTCTGGTCGCCTGCCCATTGCCCCGCCGGTCATCTGCCCTGGCTGGCCTGGGGCCTTGCCATCAGCCATTGGAAAACGGGCTGGACGATCGAGCGCAAACGCGCAGCCGTGGCGGATGCGATCCCTTACCACAGGCGCAAGGGAACCCGTCAGGCTGTGGCAGAGGTCCTGACCGACCATCATCCCGCATTCCAGATCGTCGAATGGCACGAAGCCAATCCGCGCCGCACGCCTCACCCGTTCGAAGTGCGCGCGCCTGCTGCAGAAATCTCTGCGGACTTTCTCACGGTGGCCAAAGCCGAAGAGATCATTGCCGACATTGCAGTGGCCAAGCCTGCGCGTGCGCACTTCGACTTCGTCCAGAACCTCGATCTGACATCGGGGATGTTCATGGCCGCAGCCGGCATGAGCGGCACCGTGGCCCGCTCCGACTATGGCGCCATCCACGATGAAAGCCGCGACTGGATGATCCTTCTGCAGACCGAGGACGGCGAGCCGATCCTCGACGGCGACACCACTGACTTTCTGGAGGCTGACTGATGGCCCTTCTCCTGCAGCTGACTACCGCCGGGCTGGCCGCCGTCACCGCCCCGGCCGGGACCGCGCAAACGGTCATTGCCTTCCTTGGTCTAACAGACGTGCCCTTCATCGCCGCGCCTACGCTCACGGCGCTGCCTGGCGAATTCAAGCGGCTCGACATTCTTTCCGGCGTTGCCGCAGCGCCCAACGTCGCGCACATCACCGCATACGACACGTCAGCAGACGTGTGGAATGCGACGGGCTTTGGCCTGTTTCTTGACGACGGCACGCTGTTCGCCAGCTTCAGCGCCGAAAGTACCGTGCTGAGCAAGGCAGGACTGGCTTTTGCGCTGATGGCTTTCGACATCGCGTTCAATGCCGACCTTGCCGCAGAAATCTCCTTCGGCAACGCCGATTTCGTGTGGCCGCCCGCAACCGAGCAGACGCGCGGCATTGCCCGCGTCGCCACGCAGGACGAAGTGGATGCCGGTGTGGACGATGCCCCTTTCGTCACGCCAAGGAAGCTTGCGACCCGGATCGCGGCGATGCTCGCCCCGATTTCCAGTGCGATCGGCTCGATCACCGAGGCGCTTTCCACCTTCGCCTTGAGCAGCGTCTCGATCACGGGCGGCGGTGTGGCCTCCGGGGGCGGCAACCTCAGTGCCGACCGCACCATCACGGTGGCCGAGGCAAGCGCTACGGAGATCACCGCCGGGATTGCCGACGACAGGGTCGTGACACCCCGCAGGCTTGGGCCGATCACGATGAAGCTGGCGCAGAACGGTTACATTCGCTTCTTCGGCTTCCAGATGGGCTGGGGACGCTTCAGCG
>NZ_LYMM01000106.1 GCF_002896965.1 Novosphingobium guangzhouense | reverse complement strand
CGGGGGGAGCCGCGCCCCGCAACCACGCGGCCCAGCGCGCGGCCGACGTCCGGCAGGGCCCGCAGCGCTGCGCGCAAATCCTCGCGCAGCAGGGCATCGTCGTGCAGCCATTCCACCAGCTCAAGGCGTTCGGCTATGGCCATTCGGTCGGTCAGCGGCGCGGAAAGGTCGTCCGCAAGCTGGCGCGCGCCTGCGCCCGTGACGCAGCGGTCGATCGCATCGATCAGGCTGCCCTTGCGCCCGCCGGTGGATGATTCGAGGATTTCAAGGCTGGCGCGGGTCGCCTCGTCCATTGCCAGCGCGGCATCGCCGCTGCGCGCTTCGGGCGGCAGCAGCAAGGGCAGCTTGCCGCGCCCGACATGGTCGAGATAGGCGATAAGCCCCCCCGCCGCCGCCAGCATCGCCCGCGTGAACATGCCGAAGCCGTCCAGCGTGGCAACGCCGTGGACCAGCTTCAGGCGTGCTTCGCCGCCATCGGACGAAAACTCATGCCCGCCGCGCGCAATGGCGCCGTCAGGTGCCTGTTCCCAGCCTTCGGGCACCACCAGCTCGCTTGCGCCCAGCCGCGCAAAGGCGGCGGCAAGGTTTTCGGGCGCGCACTCTTCCAGTTCCATGCGGCCGGTGGAGATGTCGCAGGCGGCGATGCCCACCACGCCGCGCACCTCGCAGGCCGCTGCCAGCACATTGGCACGGCGCGGCTCCAGCAGCGATTCCTCGGTCAGCGTACCGGCTGTGACGAAGCGCACGATACCGCGCGCGACCAGCGACTTGGACGCACGGCCTTCCTTGCGGGCGCGCTCCTTGGCCTCCGCCGGCGTCTCGGTCTGCTCGGCGATGGCGACGCGGCAGCCCGCCTTGATCAGCCGCGCCAGATAGCCCTCGGCGGCGTGGACCGGCACCCCACACATCGGGATCGGCTGCCCCAGATGCTCGCCCCTCGTGGTCAGCGCGATATCCAGCACCTGGCTGGCCGTCCTCGCATCCTCGAAGAACAATTCGAAGAAGTCGCCCATGCGATAGAACAGCAGGCAATCACCTGCCTCTTCGCGCAGCGCCAGGTACTGCGCCATCATCGGAGTCGCGCCGGAAGTCATGACGCATGCGTTAGCGGCGCACCTGTCATTTTGGGAAGCGGGGTGGGACATCCTTTCCCCTATCGCGTGGCGGGAACATCCGTTAGTGCCCCTTGCGAAACCGGGAGGCCACCATTGTCCGATAAGTCCAAGGTCCAGTTCACCGACCGCGAAGCCCTGTTCTATCACCAGACCCAGCGTCCGGGTAAGATCGAGATCATCGCCAGCAAGCCGATGGCCACCCAGCGCGACCTCAGCCTCGCGTACTCGCCGGGTGTCGCCGTGCCGGTGCAGGCCATCGCGGACGATCCCGCCACCGCCTATGACTATACCGCCAAGGGCAACCTTGTGGCCGTGATCTCCAACGGTACCGCGATCCTGGGCATGGGCAATCTCGGCGCGCTGGCATCCAAGCCGGTGATGGAAGGCAAGGCGGTACTGTTCAAGCGCTTCGCAGACGTCGATTCGATCGATATCGAACTGGCCAGCGAAGATACCGACGCGCTGATCGAAGCGATCGCGATGATGGAACCCAGCTTCGGCGGCATCAACCTTGAAGACATCAAGGCGCCCGAATGCTTCATCATCGAGCAGACCCTGCGCGAACGCATGAACATCCCCGTCATGCACGACGACCAGCACGGCACCGCGATCATCGCGGCGGCGGGCCTGATCAACGCCTGTCTCATCACGGGGCGCAAGCTGGACGAGATCAAGGTCGTGGTGAACGGCGCGGGCGCATCGGCGCTGGCCTGCACATCGCTCATCAAGTCGATGGGCGTTCGCCATGAAAACGTCCTTGTCTGCGACACGCGCGGCGTGATCTATCCGGGGCGCGAGCGCGTGGACCAGTTCAAGTCCACCCACGCCGTCTCCACCGACAAGCGCACGCTGGCCGAAGCGCTGCAGGGCGCCGACGTCGTGCTCGGCCTCTCCGCCAAGGGCGCGATCACGCCCGAGATGGTCAAGAACATGGCGCCCGAGCCGATCATCTTCGCGATGGCCAACCCGGACCCGGAAATCACCCCGCCCGAAGCCAAGGCCGTGCGCCCGGACGCGATCGTTGCCACCGGCCGTTCGGACTATCCGAACCAGGTCAACAACGTGCTGGGCTTCCCCTTCATCTTCCGCGGCGCGCTTGACGTGCGGGCGACCGCGATCAACGAAGAGATGAAGATCGCCGCCGCCACCGCCATCGCCGAACTCGCCCGCGAACAGGTGCATGAAGACGTTGCGGCGGCTTATGGCGGAGAAACGCAGGCGTTCGGCCGCGACTACATCATCCCCGCGCCGTTCGATCCGCGCCTGATGGAAGTGGTGCCGATGGCCGTCGCCAAGGCCGCGATGGATTCGGGCGTTGCGCAAAAGCCGATCGAGGACTTCGAGGCTTATCGCGATCAGTTGAAGGCCCGCCTCAACCCGACCACTTCGGTGCTGACGCGCGTCTACGAACAGGTCAAGGCCAACCCCAAGCGCGTGATCTTCGCCGAAGCGGACAACGAAGTGGTACTGCGCGCGGCCATCCAGTTCCGCGACTTCGGCTATGGCGAACCTATTCTGGTGGGCCGCACCCAGGCGATCCTCGACAAGATGGCCGACCTCGGCGTGCCCAATCCCGAGAGCTTCCACATAGAGAATTCGATGATCTCACAGCATGTCGAGCCGATGGTGGAAATGCTCTACGATCGCCTGCAGCGCCGGGGCTTCCTGAAGCGCGACGTGCAGCGCATGTGCAACACCGACCGCAACATCTTCGCATCGGGCCTGCTCAAGCTGGGCGTGGGCGATGCGATGGTCACAGGCATGACCCGCCCATTCGCCCAGTCGATGAAGGAAGTACGCCGCGTCCTTGACCCGGCAGAGGGCAAGCTGCCCTTCGGCATCCACATGCTGGTGGGCAAGAACCATACCGTGTTCATGGCCGACACCACCATCAACGAACGCCCGACCGCCGAGGAACTGGTGGTCATCGCCCGCGAAACCGCCGCCGTCGCCCGCAAGCTGGGCCACGAACCGCGCGTCGCCTTCCTCAGCTATTCGACCTTCGGCAACCCGGCAGGCAAGTGGCTGGATGCCACGCGCGAAGCCATCCATCTGCTGGACCAGCAGGACGTCGACTTCGAATACGAAGGCGAAATGGCCCCCGATGCGGCGCTCAACCCCAAGATCATGGAACTCTACCCGTTCAGCCGCCTGTCGGCTCCGGCGAACGTCCTGATCATGCCGGGGCTGCAGTCGGCCAATATCTCGGCCAAGCTGCTCAAGGAAATCGGCGGTACGACTTCCATCGGACCGATGCTGCTGGGCATGGAAAAGCCCGTGCAGGTCGTGCCGATGACCGCGATCGCGCCCGACGTGCTGACGCTGGCCGCACTGGCCGCCGCAGGAATCGCGGGCTGACGCATGCGGCGGTGAAGGGAAAGGCGGCAAGTCCTTCCCTTCACCGCGCGCTTCGGTCCCACCACGACAGGCCGTTTGTGCAGCGCGGCAAAATGGGGAACCGGGGGCTCCCCTTCAGAAACGATATCTCATATCACCGCGTCGGGATCGAATTGCGGGAAAGCTGATATGAGTGCTGGCGAAAGCCTGCCGGTCGCGATGCGCGCCGGCCTTTGGAAAAGTATCGCCTATGGGCGTGCCGCAGCCCTTGGCATCGCTCTGCTGGCCGGAACACTGGCTGCGCAGCCAGCACAGGCCCATCTCCAGTGCGTTCCCTATGCGCGGGACCATTCCGGCATCGAGATTCACGGCAACGCCCGTACCTGGTGGAAGCAGGCCAACGGCAGCTACGACCGGGGCAGCATGCCCAAGGTCGGCGCGGTCATGGCCATGTCAGCATCACGCGCGATGCCGCTGGGCCATGTCGCCGTCGTCAGCAAGATCGTCGACACCCGCCACATCCTGATTGATCAGGCCAACTGGGCAGGTCCGGGAGTGATCGAACACGACGTGTTGGTTGAAGATGCATCGAACGACGGGGACTGGAGCGAAGTGCGCGTGTGGTACGCCCCAGCCAATGCCATGGGCGCGCGCCTCAACCCGGTTTCGGGCTTCATTTATCCGGCCGCGCCTTCTTCAGACGACCGCGCACCCTCAGGCCTCGCCGTTCCTGCCACGCAGATTGCCGAGGCCACGCCGGAACCCAATGCCGGAAGCGAGGCGCTTCAGGCTTTCTTCACGGCTACTGACGCGAAGCTCTGAAGGTACGTTCGGAAATTCGCTACGAGCGAGTTTCCCAGCTGCATCAACGGCGGCGATAGCGGAAGTACCAGACCTCGTGCCCGTAGACGGTACGCGCCTTGTGTTCATATCGCGTTTGCGGCCAGCCGCCGGGGCGTATCTGGAAGTCGCCCGGCTTCTCGCACAGCCATTCGAACTGATCGGTATGGCGCTGCATCACCATCAGCGCATGGCGCAAGTAGACAGCGTGATCGGTGCCGAAGCGGAATTCCCCGCCGGGCTTCAGCTTGGCCGCGAACATGTTTACCGGACCGTCGTTCATCATCCGACGCTTGGCGTGCTTGGCCTTAGGCCAGGGGTCCGGGTGCAGCAGGTAGAGGAACGAGAGCGAACCGTCAGGAATGCGCGCCAGCACTTCCAGCGCGTCGCCATGATGGATACGCACGTTGCCGATCGGCGGGTGCTCTCCATTGTCGCCGCTGACGTGCAGCAGCGCCTGTGCCACGCCATTCAGGAATGGCTCTGCGCCGATGAAGCCGTGATCGGGCAACATGTCGGCGCGCTGGGCCATGTGTTCACCGCCGCCAAAGCCGATCTCGAAGTGCAACGGGCGGTCGTCGCCAAACAGCACCTGCGAAGTGATCGGCCCTTCTGCGGGCATGGCGATGCGGGGAAGCAGATCGTCCACCAGACCTTGCTGCCCGGCGCGCAGGGGCTTGCCCTTGGCGCGCCCGTAAAGGCGGTTGAGCGTGGTCGGATCGCCTGATTTGTAAGCCGTCATGGCGCGCGCCACTGACACCGCAGCGCGCGCGGGTCAATGGATTCGCGCCAAGTCATGAAGTTGCGCCGCGCAACTTCACCGACCGAAATGCGCATTGCCAGGGGGGATGCGGGCCTGCTTAATCGCGATCATGCTGCACGCCATCTTCCTCCTGCTCGTCTGCCAACTCACCGGTGAAGCGATCCACCGTCTGACCGGACTTCCCCTGCCCGGCGCGGTGATCGGCATGGTCCTGCTGCTGGCGTGGCTGGCTCTGGTTCCGCGTGAACGCCCGACCCTGACCGCGGTATCCGCCTGGCTGACCGCGCATCTGGCAGTGATGTTCGTGCCTGCCGCGGTCGGACTGGTCGACGAAGGCGCTGCCCTGTCACTCTACGGCGTCGGACTGGTGGTGGCGACGGTGACATCCACCCTGCTGACGCTCGTGGTCACTGCGCTGGTATTCCGCTGGTCGCTGGCCCGTCATGCGCCAGAAGCCCCTGAATGAGCCAGCCCGCCATGCTCGCCACCCCGTTACTGTGGCTGACGGCCACGCTGGGCGTGTTCACGCTGTTCGACGTGATATCCCGCCGCTGCAACCGCCATCCGCTATGCCATCCGGTGCTATGGTCCACCCCCGTGCTGATCGCGGCGCTGCTGGCGACGGGCACCTCCTACGAAACGTACCGGACCGCAACTTTCCCGCTCAGCTTCCTGCTTGGCCCGGCCGTGGTTGGCCTTGCCGTACCGATCTGGGCGGAACGCCGCCGCATCCGCCGCCTTGCGGTGCCGATCATGCTGGCGCTGGGTGCAGGAGCGGTGACCTCGATCGTCAGCGCGGTGAGCGTACTCGCCCTGTTCGGCGCCCCGCTCGAAATGCTCGCCACGATTGCGCCTAGAGCCACGACAACGCCGGTGGCCATGGCGATTGCAGGACAGCTTGGCGGCATTCCTGCGCTGGCGGCGGTGATCGTGCTGTTCGCAGGCGTGGTGGGGGCCATGGTGGCGACCCCGTTGCTGGATCTACTGGGCGTCAGGGATTACCGCGCGCGCGGCTTCGCCACCGGCGTCGCCGCTCACGGCATCGGCGCCGCTCGGGCGTTTCAGGTGGACGCCACGGCAGGAGCGCTTGCCAGCCTTGGCATGGCGCTCAACGCGGTCGCCACCGCAGCGCTGCTATCAGTGATGGCGCTGCTGATTTAACGGCGCACCTCATAAAGCAACGGCCCGCCCCTGATAGGGCAGGCCGCCTTGGTTCCTGCAAGGGGTGCAGGGTAATGAGGGTTACGCGGCTTCTGCAGCCTCGTCCGGGTCGCGCAGCACATAGCCACGGCCCCACACCGTTTCGATGTAGTTGGCGCCACCGCAGGCATGGGCAAGCTTCTTGCGCAGCTTGCAGATGAAGACGTCGATGATCTTCAGTTCCGGCTCGTCCATGCCGCCGTACAGGTGGTTGAGGAACATTTCCTTGGTCAGCGTGGTGCCCTTGCGCAGCGAGAGCAGTTCCAGCATCGCGTATTCCTTGCCGGTCAGGTGCACGCGGGCACCATCGACCTCGACCGTCTTGGCATCGAGGTTGACGACCAGCTTGCCGGTGCGGATGACCGACTGCGAATGGCCCTTGGAACGGCGCACAACCGCATGGATGCGGGCGATCAGTTCCTCGCGGTGGAACGGCTTGGTCACGTAATCGTCGGCGCCGAAGCCGAACGAGCGGACCTTGCTGTCCATTTCCGAAATGCCCGACAGGATCAGCACCGGCGTCTGCACCTTGGCGACGCGCAGCTTCTTGAGCACGTCGTAACCGTGCATGTCGGGCAGGTTGAGGTCGAGAAGGATGATGTCGTAGTCGTACAGCTTGCCCAGATCGAGGCCTTCTTCGCCCAGATCGGTGGAGTAGACATTGAATCCTTCCGCCGTCAGCATGAGCTCGATGGCCCGCGCCGTGGTCGGTTCATCCTCGATCAGCAGCACTCGCATGGGTCGTTCCTTCTAGCCCCCGATGCCCGTGGCGATCACGCCGCCGTTCCGGACATTGCGTTGTATTAACCATATGACCACTGAAGGTTAAAGGTTAATTCGTCGTAAACGCCGGATTTTCCCCTACGCACTTACAACGGGTTAATCCGCGTCACGGCGCGCGAACCGCGCCATTGCTCACCAGAACGGTGGCCGGAAGTTAATGTTAAGGATGCCGGGCAAGAAAGTGCAAACGATTTGAGGCGAGCCGAATCTTAACCCGCCGCCGGGCCTGCCACCCGCATTGCCGGACGCCCGCGACGAACGCGCTCCGCGGGGCGGTCGATTCGCTTGAGATAGCTCCACAAGCCACACTGCAGACCCACCAGCATCAGGATGAACGGTTGGAAGGCGATGCCCACGAACAACGATCCGAACATGTAGACCACCTGCGCCAGTTGCAGCGCCACCGCCAGCGGCGCGGCCCATGCCTCGTCCGGCGCCGTGCGGTTCTTCCAGCGGCGGCGAATCAACTCCATCTGCACCACGCCCGAAAGCTGCAGCAGCATCCACAGTGCAAAGCCGGGAATGCCCTGTTCGCCAAGCATCTCGAAATAGCTGGAGTGGAATGCCCGGCCGGTCTCGACCACGGGAGTGCGCGTGATGGTCACGTTGCTGCCGGTGGTCTGGCTGGATACGGTGTCGTAGGCCACCTTGCTTGACAGATAGACCTGGAAACCGCCGCCCATCGGGTGGTCTTTCACGTAACCCAGCGTCCACTTCCACACCCCGATCCGGGTGCTGGCGGACTGATCCGACTTATGATCCTCGATCGTGTTCATGCGCTGGAGGTAGGACTGCGGCAGGAACGGCACGACGACGACGACCGCCAGTGCCATCGCGGCCGATATCAGCACCCGGTTCTTCGCCGTGCGCAGATAGAGCCCGCACAGGATCGCCAGGCAGACCAGGCCGGTGCGCGCCTGCGTGCCGATCGGAATGAGCGAACAGGCAAAGATCAACGCGCCGGTGAACAGCCAGACCCGCCAGTCGGGCGGAAAGATCGTGCCGTGGCGCGCCAGCCATACCGCGACCGGGATTAGCGCGATGGCGACGCAGGAGATGATCGAGCCTTCGTAAAGCCCGGTGTTGTTCTCCACGAAGATGATCAGCGTGCCGTAGCCGCCGCCGCCCATCGCGGTCTTGAGGCCGCCGTCGATGATCAGCGCGCTGGCGGAAAGCACCATGGCCAGAGCTACAGCCTCGATCCGCAAGCGCGTGCGCAAGGTCAGCGGCAGGAACATCGCGAAGACCAGCGCCTTCCACACCCAGGACCACTTGGTCAGGGCTTCTTCGGGATAATCGGCGGTGAAGGTGGTCATGGCACAGTAAAGCAGCAGCAGGCCGATCAGCCCCTGACGCCAGGTGAAGCGCGAATCGCGCTTGTCGTCGAACACCAGCCAGCCCAGAAACGCCGCCGCGAAGGCGATGAGCGAGATCGGCAAGCGCGTCAGGAACCCCCACGATATGATCTGCGGCGCCACGATATCGACGTAGAGATAGCATAACACCCACAGGAAGGGCCGCTTGAAACCCAGCAGGATCATCGCCGCGAAGAAGCCGGTCAGCGCCAGATTAAGCATCGCGGCCCTCTTCCGATCCGCCATCGGCAGGCCGGTTGACGCGCATCGGTGCCCTGCGTGCGCGGACCCGATCCGCAAGCGAACGCGATTCGGCGTCGCCGCCATCGGAATCGAGATCCGGCCGCCACAGCAGGCGCCATGCGGCCAGCAGCAGCAGTCCGTGCGATATGGCAAGAGCAAGGATGTCGACCATCGGCTGCCGGGTTAGCAGCCGCAGGTTGACGGCGCGTTAAGCGTTCGACGCTAGGAAATCCGTCTTATGACCCGCATTCTTCACGTGCTCGACCATTCGTTGCCGATCCACAGCGGCTATACCTTTCGCACGCGCGCGATCCTCAAGGCGCAATCAGCGCTGGGCCTGGACGTGCGCGGCGTTACCGGTCCGCGCTACAACGAAGGCGATGGCGGTATGGAAGAGCACGACGGTCTCCTGTTCCACCGCGCGGGCGGCAAGGTCACGGGCCCTCCGGTATTGCGCGAATGGCGCGAGATCGGGCTTTTCGCGGCCGGCATCGACAAGGTCGTCCAGCAATGGCGGCCCGACGTAATCCATGCCCATTCGCCGGTGCTGTGCGGACAGGCCGCGCTGAAGGTGGCACACAAGTACGACATTCCGCTGGTCTACGAAATCCGCGCCTTCTGGGAAGATGCCGCGGTCGGCAACAGCACCGGCAGCGAAGGCTCCGTCAAATATCGCCTCACCCGCGCACTGGAAACGCATGTGGTGCGCAAGGCCGATGCGGTGGTGACGATCTGCGAGGGTCTGCGCGCAGACCTTGCCGCACGCGGGATCGCGCAGGACAAGATCACCGTCATGCCCAACGGCGTCGATCTGAAGCTGTTCGGCACACCGCTGCCGCGCGACGCTGCGCTTGCAGCCGAACTTGGCTTCGACGGCCCGGTCATCGGCTTCATCGGCAGCTTCTATGACTATGAAGGGCTCGACGTGCTGATCGACGCGATGCCCGCACTTGTCGCGCGCCATCCGCAGGCAAAGCTGCTGATGGTCGGCGGCGGCCCGCGCGAGGATGCCTTGCGCGCGCAGGCTGCGGCCTCTCCTGCGGCCGGGGCGATCCGCTTCGTCGGCCGCGTTCCGCACCACGAAGTCGATCGCTATTATGCGCTGTGCGACGTCATGGCCTACCCCCGCAAGAAGAGCCGGCTGACCGACCTCGTCACCCCGCTAAAGCCGCTCGAAGCGATGGCTCAGGGCAAGCTTGTCGCCGCCAGTGACGTGGGCGGGCACCGCGAACTGATCACCGACGGCTTGACCGGAGCGCTGTTCGCACCCGACGATGCGGGGGCCTGCGCCGATTCGCTGGCACGGCTGCTGGATTCCCGCGAAGAATGGGAATCCTACCGCGTCGCGGGTCGCAAGCATGTGGAAACCCGGCACGACTGGGCCGAGAATGCCCGTCGTTATCCTGTCGTTTACCAAATGCTGGCAGCAAAGACCGATCAAGCAGGGCCGGGAGCCGCCGCGTAAGCATGGCATCCGGTTCAAGACACGGGGAAATTTCAGTGGCCGATACCAGGCACAGCATCGATCGCAGCACCGGGAACACCGGCCAGCCGATCACCCGCCACCCGCTGTTTCCGGCGATCGTTGCGCTATGGTTCGGCGCGCTTGCCGGTTTGGGCAGCGTGATCGTCAGTTCCTCGACGATCGAGGGAATCGTCCTTGCGCTTGGAATCGACAAAGTGATCCCTATGGCCGCGCCGCCGCTCGGCACGACCATGCGGATACTTCTGGCGCTTGGCATGACGGGCATCGGCGCCGCCATCGGCGGCCTCGTCGCCCGGCGCATCGCGCGGCCTGCAGCGTCTCCCGCCACCGATGCCCCCGCCCTCGAAAGCGCAGCGGCCGAACTGCCCGAAGCCGCCCCCACATCGCGCCGCCGCCGCGGACTTGCGATCGAAACCGAAGCTGCACCGCCAGTGGAAGAACATGCGCCTCTGCCCGGTGCTGCCTCCGCTCAAGCGCAGGATGCCCGCATCCTCAACGTCGCCGACTTCGACATCGACAGCTTCGATGAAGCCCCCGACCAGCCGCCGCTGCGGCGGGAAAGCACGCCCAGCACTTTCGCCAGTGCCGATGCCGACGAGGACGACAACCTGCCCGCATGGCTCGACGCCGAGACCGCGTGGCGCGAACCCGAATCGACCTCTGCAACCGCCGGCCGTGGCGTCTTCACCACTCCTCCCGGCGCGCAGATATTCCAGGCCGAACTGGAAGCCGCCGAAGACGCTGCCAGCAAGGACGCCGAGGCACCGGTGGGCAGCCGCCTTTTCGAAGCCTATTCGCGTGAACTCTCCCCCCGCAACGCCGCGCCCGATGCACAGGACGCGACTCCCGGCTTCACGCTGCTTCCCCGGCTGCCGCAGGGCGACTGGGAAACACCGGAAGTAGAGGAACCGAACATCGACGCGCCGGAAATCGAAGCTGAGGCTCCGATGTGGTCCGAGCGCCCCTTCGACGCGCCTGCCGCCATCGCCCCTGAAGCGGAGATCGAGCCCGAGACGGCCGAGGTCGAACATGGCGCTGCCGACACTGCCGACACTGTCGCGCCGGCAGCTTTCTCAGCGCCGCTTGCGGCGAACCCGCGCATTAGCGATGCGGACCTTGGCACTCTGTCGCAGGTCGAACTGCTGGAACGCCTTGCCCTGGCCATGGAGCGCCGCCGCGAAGAGGGGCGCCGCGCCGCCGAAACGGTCACCCCGGTCCCGCAGCCCGGCTTCGCACCCTTCGCCGCGCCGATGGCAGAGGAAGCCGCACCTGCCGCCGTGCCGACGGCGCTGCGCCCGATCGCCCTCGATCCGATCGACGATACCCTCGACGGCGAAACCTCTGATGCACCGCTGTCCGGCTATCAGCCGCCGCGCCACATCGGATTGACGCAGCAGCCGTCTCCGTTCGGCGCCAACGATGCCAGGAGCGCGTTCGCCCCTCACGCGGCGATCCCCTTCCCGAGCAGCCCGTTCCGCGCCGAACCCGAAGCCGTGGACGACGCCGAAGAGGATACCGTGCTGCAGCAGGGCTATGCCTCGCTATTCAACCTTTCGCGCCAGACGGCGGTGCGCAAGCCCTTCCTCCAGTTCGGCGAAGCCGACGAGGACGGTGACGAGATCGCCCATGCCACGCCCGTCCTGCCCTCGGAACAGGCCGAAGAACCCACTCCGTTCGGTCGCCCTGTCCTGCTGCCCGACCCCACCGGCGAAGCGCCTGCGGAATATGAAGAGCGTCCTTTCGATGCCCCGCGCAACGATCCCGAAGCCACCGAACGCGCGCTGCGCGCGGCCTTGGCCACCCTTCAGAGGATGAGCGGAGCGGCCTGAAACACCCTTCCAGCGGATTCAAAAAACCCTGTCCGGCGCAATCCGGGCAGGGTTTTTGATAATAAAATGCCGAGAAATCCGTCATTCGCGCCATGTTGCTGCGCGACTGACCGTGTTCGCCATTGCAAAACCGTCCCGCAATCGTCATGGGGACCGTGGGGTCACTATGCCGCGTGGGGTCGTTTGCACGATTCGTGCGAATCCGCGGGCATGCCCAAGTGATCCCCGTCAAAAGAATATACAGGATGGGTTTTATCGATGGGATTTCCTAAGCCCCAGGGCCTTTATGATGCGCGCAATGAACACGACGCCTGCGGTGTAGGCTTCGTCGCCCATATCAAGGGCCAGAAAAATCACGCAATCATTACCCAGGCGCTGGAGATTCTGAAAAACATCGACCATCGCGGGGCGGTGGGCGCAGATCCCCTGCTGGGCGATGGTGCCGGAATCCTCACGCAGCTGCCCGACCAGCTGTTCCGCAGCTGGGCTTCGGCCGAAGGTCTCGAACTGCCGCAGCCGGGCGACTACGCGGTCGCCATGTGCTTCCTGCCGCAGGACGACGCCTCTCGCGAGATGATCGTCTCGATCTTCGAGAAGTTCATCAAGAAGGAAGGCCAGCACCTGATCGGCTGGCGCGACGTTCCCGTGACCACCGATGGTCTTGGCAAGACCGTGCTCGAATCGATGCCGGTCATCCGCCAGTGCTTCGTGGGCCGCGGTGAAAGCTGCGCGGATCAGGACGCGTTCGAACGCAAGATCCTTGCGATCCGCAAGCAGACCCAGAACCCCTTGAAGGCGCTGGCCGAAAAGCATGACATGCCGGGCCTGACCGAGCTGTACATGCCCAGCTTCTCGACCCGCACGATCGTCTACAAGGGCCTGCTGCTGGCAACCCAGGTTGGCTCGTTCTACGACGATCTGCGCAACCCGGAATTCGTTTCGGCCCTTGGCCTTGTCCACCAGCGCTTCTCGACGAACACCTTCCCCAGCTGGAAGCTGGCGCACCCGTTCCGCTTCATGGCGCACAACGGCGAAATCAACACCGTTCGCGGCAACGTGAACTGGATGAACGCCCGCCGTCGCACCATGGAATCCGAGCTTCTCGGCGCCGATCTCGACAAGATGTGGCCGCTGATCCCGCACGGCCAGTCGGACACCGCATGCCTCGACAACGCGCTGGAACTGCTGATCGCAGGCGGATACTCCATGGTTCACGCCATGATGATCCTGGTGCCGGAAGCATGGTCGGGCAACCCGCTGATGACCCCGGAACGCCGTGCGTTCTACGAATACCACGCAGCGCTGATGGAGCCGTGGGACGGCCCTGCTGCCGTCGCCTTCACCGATGGCCGCCAGATCGGCGCCACGCTGGACCGCAACGGCCTGCGTCCCGCACGCTTCCTTGTTACTGACGACGACCTGTGCGTCATGGCATCGGAATCGGGCGTCCTTCCGATCAAGGAAGACAACATCGTGCGCAAGTGGCGTCTCCAGCCCGGCCGCATGCTGCTGATCGACTTCGAGGAAGGTCGCATCATCGAGGACGAGGAGATCAAGACCAAGCTGGCCGAGGCCGAGCCTTACGAACAGTGGCTTGACCAGACCCAGTACAAGCTGGCCGATCTCGACGTGATCGAACCCGAACTGGCCGAGCTGCCGACCCCGGTGGGCACCCTGCTCGATCGCCAGCAGGCGTTCGGCTACACGCAGGAAGACACCACCCGCTTCCTCGAACCGATGGCCGTCAACGCCGACGATCCGCTCGGCTCGATGGGCACCGACACGCCGATCCCGGTGCTGTCGTCGAAGTCGCGCCTGCTTTACGACTACTTCAAGCAGAACTTCGCGCAGGTCACCAACCCGCCGATCGATCCGATCCGCGAGGAACTGGTGATGAGCCTGGTCACCATGATCGGCCCGCGCCCGAACCTGCTTGGCCATGACGCGGGCACGCACAAGCGCCTCGAAGTCAGCCAGCCGATCCTGACCGACCTTGGCCTTGCCAAGATCCGGTCGGTAGAAGCCGCGCTCGACGGCGCGTTCCGTACCGGCACGATCGACATGACCTGGGATGCCAAGAGCGGCGCCGCAGGTCTGGAACTGGCGATCAAGGAAATGTGCTGGGCCGCGACCGAAGCGGTGCTGGCGGACAAGAACATCCTCGTCCTGTCTGACCGTGCGGTCGGCCCGGACCGGATCGCCATGCCCGCCCTGCTGGCGACCGCCGCCGTCCACCACCACCTCGTCCGTCAGGGCCTGCGCATGCAGACCGGCCTTGTCGTCGAAACCGGCGAAGCGCGCGAAGTGCATCACTTCTGCGCTCTGGCAGGCTATGGCGCCGAAGCGATCAACCCTTACCTCGCGCTCGAAACCATCGAGGAAATGCGGGTCCGCAAGAACCTGCCGGTTTCGGCCGAGCAGGCGGCGAAGAACTACGTCTACGCCATCGGCAAGGGCATCCGTAAGGTCATGTCCAAGATGGGCATCTCGACCTATCAGTCGTACTGCGGCGCGCAGATCTTCGATGCGGTCGGCCTGTCCACCGCCTTCGTCGACAAGTACTTCTCCGGCACCGCCACCACGATCGAAGGTGCGGGCCTTGCCGAGATCGCGGAAGAAACCGTGCGCCGCCACGATGCGGCTTACGGCGATAACCCGGTCTTCAAGAACATGCTCGACGTGGGCGGCATCTACGGCGCGCGCGTGCGCGGCGAGGAACACGCCTGGACCAGCGAGAACATCGGCCTGCTCCAGCACGCGGTTCGCGGCAACGTACCCGAAAAGTACCGCGCCTTCGCGCAGACCATCAACGACCAGTCGGAGCGCATGCTCACGATCCGCGGCCTGATGGACTTCGTGCCCGGCCAGTCGATCCACATCGACGACGTCGAGCCCGCCAGCGAAATCGTGAAGCGTTTCGCCACCGGCGCGATGAGCTACGGTTCGATCAGCTGGGAAGCGCACACCACGCTGGCACTGGCGATGAACCGCATTGGCGGCAAGTCGAACACCGGCGAAGGCGGCGAAGACCCCAAGCGCTTCAAGCCGCTGGACAACGGCGACACCATGCGCTCGTCGATCAAGCAGGTCGCCTCGGGCCGCTTCGGCGTCACCACCGAATACCTCGTCAACGCCGACGACATCCAGATCAAGATGGCGCAGGGCGCGAAGCCCGGCGAAGGCGGCCAGCTGCCGGGCGACAAGGTGGACAAGACCATCGGCGCCACCCGTCACTCGACGCCGGGCGTCGGCCTGATCTCGCCGCCGCCGCACCATGACATCTACTCGATCGAGGATATCGCGCAGCTCATTCACGATCTCAAGAACGTGAACCCGACCAGCCGCGTCTCGGTCAAGCTCGTGTCCGAAGTGGGCGTGGGCACCGTGGCTGCGGGCGTGTCCAAGGCGCGTGCGGACCACATCACGATCTCGGGCTACGAAGGCGGCACCGGCGCTTCGCCGCTGACCTCGCTGACGCACGCTGGTTCGCCCTGGGAAATCGGCCTCGCCGAAACCCAGCAGACCCTGCTGCTCAACAACCTGCGCAGCCGCGTGGTGGTGCAGGCCGACGGCGGCCTGCGCACCGGCCGTGACGTTGCCGTGGCCGCGCTGCTCGGCGCTGAGGAATTCGGCTTCGCCACCGCGCCGCTGATCGCGGCGGGCTGCATCATGATGCGCAAGTGCCACCTCAACACCTGCCCGGTGGGTGTCGCCACGCAGAACCCGGTGCTTCGCAAGCGCTTCACCGGCCAGCCCGAGCATGTGATCAACTACTTCTTCTTCGTCGCAGAGGAACTGCGCGCGATCATGGCCGAGCTGGGCTTCCGCACGCTCGACGAAATGGTCGGCCGCGTCGATCGCCTCGACATGAAGAAGGCGATCCACCACTGGAAGGCCAAGGGCGTCGATCTGTCCAAGGTGCTCTACCAGGCGCCTCTGGGCGACAGCCCCTCGCTGGGCTGGAGCGAAGTGCAGGATCACGGCCTCGAACACGCGCTCGACAATGCGCTGATCGCGGGCGCTGCCGATGCTCTGGACAACCGCCAGCCGGTCCGCATCGAAAAGCCCGTCATCAACGTCAACCGCACGGTCGGCGCGATGCTTTCGGGCGAAGTGGCCCGTCGCTACGGCCATGAGGGCCTGCCCGACAACACGATCAACGTGAAGCTCACCGGCGTCGCCGGCCAGAGCTTCGCCGCCTGGCTCGCCCACGGCGTCACGCTCGACCTGACCGGCGATGCCAACGACTATGTCGGCAAGGGTCTCTCGGGTGGCCGCGTGATCGTGCGCCAGCCCGGCCACGTCGATCGTGATCCCACGAAGAACATCATCGTCGGCAACACCGTGCTTTACGGCGCGATCTCCGGCGAGGCGTTCTTCAACGGTGTCGGCGGTGAGCGCTTCGCGGTCCGCAACTCGGGCGCGATCGCGGTCGTCGAAGGCTGCGGCGATCACGGCTGCGAATACATGACCGGCGGCGTGGTGATGGTGCTGGGCAAGACCGGCCGCAACTTCGCGGCAGGCATGTCGGGCGGCGTCGCCTACGTCTACGACGAGGACGGTGAATTCGACAAGCTGGTCAACCCCGCGATGGTCGACCTGGTCAAGATCTCCGCCGAAGCCGACGAAGATGAGGGAACGGGTCGTCCCCAGCAGCGCACCGTCTCGGTCCGCGACCTGGGCATGGGCGACATGCTGCGCCACGATGCAGAGCGTCTGCGCATCCTGCTCGAACGCCACCACCTGCACACCGGCTCGAAGCGAGCCCGCGCGCTGCTCGACGACTGGTCGAACACGCTGGGCAAGTTCGTCAAGGTGATGCCGCGCGACTTCGCGAAGGCCCTGCGCCAGCAGGAGGCCGAACGCCTCGAAGCCGCCTCGGTCGCAGCAGAATAAGATTTAGGAACGTAAGAAGATGGGCAAGGAAACCGGCTTCCTCGAACTCGACCGCCAGGACCGTACTTACGGTCCGGTCGAGGATCGCCTGAAGAACTACAATGAGTTCGTCGTCCCCCTCTCGCCCGAGGCGCTGAAGGCGCAGGCGTCGCGCTGCATGAACTGCGGCGTGCCGCACTGTCACACCGGCTGCCCGGTCAACAACATCATCCCGGACTGGAACCACCTGGTCTACGAGGATGACTTCCGCAACGCGCTGGAAGTCCTCCACTCCACCAACAACTTCCCCGAGTTCACCGGCCGCATCTGCCCCGCCCCGTGCGAGGCCGCCTGCACGCTGAACATCATCGACGAGCCCGTGACCATCAAGTCGGTGGAATGCGCGATCGTCGACAAAGGGTGGCAGGAAGGCTGGATCACGCCGCAGGTGCCTGAAAAGCGCACCGGCAAGTCGGTGGCCGTCGTCGGCTCCGGCCCGGCGGGCATGGCTTGCGCCCAGCAGCTGGCGCGCGCCGGCCACTCGGTAACGCTGTTCGAGAAGAACGATCGCGTCGGCGGACTGCTGCGTTACGGCATCCCCGACTTCAAGATGGAAAAGCACCTCATCAACCGCCGCCTCGTGCAGATGATGGCGGAAGGGGTCGAGGTGAAGACCTCGGTTGAGGTTGGCGTCACCGTCTCGGTCGCTTCGCTGAAGGAAAACTTCGACGCGGTGGTATTTGCCGGCGGTGCGGAAGACCCGCGCCCACTGGCGATCCCCGGCTTCGAGCTTCCGGGCGTGCGCTACGCGATGGAGTTCCTGACCCAGCAGAACAAGCGTAACGCGGGCGACGACGAACTGCGCGCGGCGCCGCGCGGCACCCTGTCGGCCACCGGCAAGCACGTCATCGTCATCGGCGGCGGCGACACCGGTTCGGACTGCGTGGGCACCTCCAACCGCCAGGGCGCCGCTTCGGTGACCCAGCTGGAAATCATGCCCAAGCCTCCCGAAAAGGAGAACAAGGCGATGTCGTGGCCGTTCTGGCCGCTCAAGCTGCGTACTTCTTCCAGCCACGAGGAAGGCGCGGACCGCGATTGGGCCGTACTGACCAAGCGCGTCATCGGCGACAACGACGTCAAGGGTCTGGAATGCGTCCGTGTCGAGTGGAAGAACGGCAAGATGCAGGAAATCGAAGGCAGCGAGTTTACGCTCAAGGCCGACCTGATCTTCCTTGCCATGGGCTTCCTCGGCCCCCGCAAGGCAGGCATGCTTGATCAGTCGGGCGTCGAACTGGACGCACGCGGCAACGTCAAGGCGAACGTCTTCGAATACCGCACCAGTGACGAGAAGATCTGGTCCTGCGGCGACATGCGCCGTGGCCAGTCGCTGGTCGTCTGGGCGATCCGCGAAGGCCGCCAATGCGCCCGTTCGGTCGACGAAGCGCTGATGGGGGCAAGCAACCTGCCGCGCTGATCCTTCCGACATCGCGGATCAAGAGAGGGCGTGCCGCAAGGCGCGCCCTTTTTTGCTGGGCGATACGGCGATTTCGAGGCAGAATGGCGGGCAGGCCGGGGCATTTGCCCCTCACTTGCGGGAAGATGTCTCATGACACATTCCAGAACCCCATGGCTCGTTTGCATGCTGGCCGTGCTGCCTGCAGTCATCGGCCTGCTGGTCGGCTCACTGGCCGGCAGACACGCCATGATCGGCGCCAATCCACAGACCTTCTTCGTCCTGGGCATGCTGGCCGGCATTTCGCTGTGCGGGGTAGCCCTGGGGCTCTGGCAGGGCCTGCGCGCGATCCGCACCGGCACCCATCCCCTGTCCGAAGCGTGATGACGCTGGCGCGATCACTGCCTTGCTCGCCTTGACCGGCGGCACTGCACCCGGCTCATTCCTCCCGTAAAAGGGAGATCCGTCATGCTGCTCGAAATCGCAGAGATCGAAGTGCGCCCCGGCGCCGAAGATGAATTCGCCGCCGCCATGCGCAACAGCGGCGTCGCACATCTGGCTGCCTGCGAGGGCGTTGTCTCGGCCCGCTTCGGACGCGGCGTGGAGAATCCTTCGAAGTTCACCTTCAATGTCGTGTGGACATCCATGGAAGCCCACCAGAACGCCCGCACCCTTGACGCTTTCGGCAAGTTCCGGGCCTGCTTCGGAGACCTGTCGGTCGGCGGCGCGATGAGCCATTACCTGATGGACGATGCGCAATCCGGTCCATCGACCTGACCCGCACCGCGAATCAGCAAATCACCATTCGATCGTGCCGCGCCCGTTCTTGGCAAGGAACGCGTTCGCCTTGCTGAAATGGCCGCAACCGAAAAAGCCCTGATAGGCCGACAGCGGGCTGGGATGCGGAGCCGTCAGCACCAGATGCTGGCTTTCCAGCAAACCGGGGACGCTCAGCGCCTTCTTCTTCGCGTGGCTGCCCCAGAGCATGAACACGCACGGCTCGACCTTGGCTGCCACGGCCGCCACTGCGGCATCCGTGATCGCCTCCCACCCACGCTTCTGGTGCGAACCGGCCTGCCCGGCCTCCACCGTCAGCGCATTGTTGAGCAGCAGCACGCCCTGCCTTGCCCAGTGTTCAAGGTTCCCGTGCCCCGGCGCGACGACGCCGCAGTCTGCGCTAAGTTCCTTGTAGATATTCACCAGCGAAGGCGGCACCTTCACCCCTTCCTGCACCGAAAACGACAGGCCGTGGGCCTGTCCCGGACCATGGTAGGGATCCTGCCCCAGAATCACGACGCGCACGTCATCCAGCGGGGTCAATTCCAGCGCCCGCAGGCGTGAGCCGCGAGGGGGATAGATGACCTTGCCTGCAGCTTCTTCCGCCTGGAGCCAGCCGCCCAGCCGCCGTGCCTCGGGCGTGCCTAGCGCCGGTTCCAGCGCAGCCGCCCAGCTATCGGGGACCGTCTGGACATCCTGTGTTGCCGTCATGCCCTCGCCCTTCCGAAAAACCCGCATGGAAACGCGGCCACCATTGCGAAACCGCCAGCCAGTCCCTAAGCATTTTTGGATCATGGCTGTCTATCTCCACGAAGAAGATCTTCCCGAAGGCGTGCTCGCCGCAGGCCCCGTCGCTGTCGACACCGAAACCATGGGCCTCATCACCGCCCGTGACCGGCTCTGCGTCGTACAGATTTCCGACGGCAAGGGTGACGAGCACCTCGTCCGTTTCAACCCCGGCAGCGCTTACGCCGCCCCCAACCTGAAGGCGGTGCTGGCCGATCCGGCGCGCCTCAAGCTGTACCACTTCGCACGGTTCGACCTTGCCGCGATCGAGCATTACCTTGGCGTCACCGCAGCGCCGGTATTCTGCACCAAGATCGCCAGCAAGATGGTCCGCACTTACACCGATCGCCACGGCCTTAAGGATCTGGTGCGCGAACTGCTCGGCAAGGAAGTGTCCAAGCAACAGCAGTCGAGCGACTGGGGCGCCCCCGAACTGACCGATGCGCAGAAGGACTACGCAGCGTCGGACGTTCGCTACCTCCATGCGATGCATGACATCCTGGTGGTGCGCCTTGCCCGCGAAAACCGTACCGAACTCGCTCAGGCCTGTTTCGATTTCCTTCCGGCGCGCGCCCGTCTGGACCTTGCCGGCTGGCCGGACCACGACATCTTCAGCCACGAAGCAGCCTGACCCGTCCACGGGAGTTACCTGAACCACCATGTCCGTCGAAGCCGTCCAGATCCGCAACCGCCGCCGGCACTTCGCCGCGCCCGGAGGGTCGCATGATCGGCTCGTCAGCCTGCTGGCAAAAGTGCTCCCGGCCGGGATCGGTCTGGTCGCGGCCGTGATGATCCTTGTGCCGCTATCGCCGCGCGGAGAGATCAGCTTCCTGCTTGATCGCAACAAGGTGGCCGTGACGAGCGAACGCCTGCGCGCGGACGATGCCGCCTATCGCGGCAAGGATAGCAAGAACCGTGACTTCACGGTCAATGCCGGCACCGCCGTGCAGAAAAGCGCGACCACGCCCATCGTCGAGATGCTGGGCCTCAAGGCACTGCTGAACCTCAACGACGGCCCGGCCGAAATCGTCGCCCCGCGCGGTGCATATAATTACGATAGCGAGCAGATCGCGATCGACGGGCCGGTGAACTTTTCCGCCCCGGATGGCTACAAGATGACCACCCGCAATGTCGCCGTCGATATGAGGGGCCGCACTGCCGTCGGCTCCGGCGGGGTTGACGGCACGGTTCCGACCGGCACGTTCCGTGCCGAAACGATGAAGGCCGATCTGGAAAACCGTACCGTGACCCTTGAAGGCAACGCCCGCCTGCGCATGACGCCGGGCAAACTCAGGATACCGCAATGACCGCCGCCCCCCGCAAGTTCCACCGTGCCGCGCTGGTCGTCCCGTGCCTGGCGCTTGTAGCCCTTGCCGGATCGCAACAGCTGGGCGCACAGGTCCTGAGCGGCCACGATTCGAACGCGCCTGTAGACTACGCCGCAGACCGGATCGAACTGCAGGACAAGCAGGACCGCGTGATCCTTTCGGGCAACGTGGACGTCAAGCAGGCCGATCTGCGGCTGCGCGCGGCGCGCACGGTGGTGAACTTCACCAATCAGGGCTCGATGCAGATCCAGCGCATCACCGCCAGCGGCGGAGTGGTCGTTTCCCGCCCTGCCGAAACCGCAACCGGCGATGTCGGGGTCTATGACTTCAACCAGCGCATCATCACGATGACCGGCAATGCCACCATCAAGCGCAGCAACGGCGACGTGCTACGTGGCGGCCGTCTGGTCGTCGATCTGAAGAGCGGCGTGTCATCGGCATCGGCAGGGCCTAACGGGCGCGTGTCGGGCACTTTCTCGGTGCCCAAGCAGAACGGCAACTGATAGACCGCATCAAACGCAGTCACACAAAAAAGGCCGCGACACACGTCGCGGCCTTTTTTGTTGTAGCAGTCAGAATAGTTTAGAATGCCCGGTCGTGGACCAGCACCCGCATGGTCAGGAAGATGATCTGCAGATCGCGCATGATCGTCCAGCCCTCAAGGTACTCCAGATCAGCCTGCAGGCGGTTCACCAGATCCGATTCGTGGTCAGTAGCACCGCGGAAGCCCCGGACTTGCGCCAACCCCGACAGGCCGGGCTTGAGCGAGTGGCGCTGCCAGTATCGCAGGTCGACTTCCCAGAACAGCTTGTCGCCCGCCAGCGAGCCGGTAGCGTGCGGACGCGGGCCTACAAGGCTCATGTCACCCAACAGCACGTTGAACAGCTGCGGCAGTTCGTCGATGCTGGTGCGGCGGATAAAGCGCCCCACGCGGGTGATGCGCTGGTCGTCCTTCGACGCCGAGACGTTCCCGTTCGAGTCGCAAAGCGCCTGCGTCATCGATCGAAACTTGTACATGTTGAAGAAGCGGTTGCCCCGGCCCATCCGGCGCTGGGTGAAGAACACCGGCCCACCGTCCTGCAGCTTCACCGCCAACGCGACGACAATCAGCAGCGGCGACAGAGCAAGGATCGCACCGCCTGCAAAGGCTACGTCGAACAGACGTTTCACCGCGCGATCACGAAGGCCAAGCGGGCCTGCAGACACCAGCAGCAGGCCATGCTTGCCCACCACGCGAGCGCCCTGTGCACCCAGCCGCGCAACTTCATCGTCCAGCACTTCGCCATCGACGTTGGCGCCCTTGAGCATCATCGCCCACTCCGCCCGGCGGCCTGCGGGGCAGCTTACAATCACGCGGTCGATGTTGCGAAGGACAAGGCCGATGCGATCAAGAGCATTGGGGTCGTTGAGGTTGGGGCGCAGGCCCATTGCCGCCGCGGAGATGCGAATCGCACCACGCAGCTGCACTTGCGGGCCGCCATCGTCGATGATCAGTTCATTGATGATGTTTTCACCGCAACGCCAGCGCACGAAGCTGCGCAGTTGCAGGCGCATCCACGCGATCACCGCCATTGCAGCCAAAGCACCACCATTGAAACCGGAACGCGAAACATCCGCGTCGGGCCGGATCAGGAACTGCACGAAGACGACAACCACCACCGCAACGATTACGGCCAGCAACGCGCGAAACACACCCTTCCAGCCGTCCTGAAGCGCCGGAGTCGAATAAGCGCCGTTATAAAGCGCCAAAGTCAGGAAGATCGGGAGAATAAGCTGCGCGTGGACCAGGCTTTCACGAAGTCCCGTTGCCCCGGCAAGCAAGTAGCCGGTTGCAGCAAAGCCGATGAACGTTGAAACGACATCGCCTACGACCAATGAAAGATAGCACTGCAAGCGACGCCGTTCGAGCGACGGCGCGACGAGAAGGTCGTCGGCATCTGTACGCTCGCGCGCGAGCGAGCCAGTGGCAAACGGAGCATTCATGCTGCCAGCAACCAGACTTGCGAATTCACGCTGAATGCCTCCCTCATCAGAACCTCAGCGCGTGCAACATGGACACCATGCTGCGGCGCAATACGTATATGCTCGTATGTACTGAAGAGGCAACCCGAAAAGTAAATTCAGTCAGGACGTGGTAATTGTCGGTCGTTTCGAATTAGGACGCGCTGACCTTGCGATTGTCAGAAGTTCGTCAGCTAATAACAGTTCTGCATCCTGGCTGTTGGCAAGCAATGTCTGATGCAAAGCGACCAGCCGCGCCACCAGCCGTTCAAGCCGGTGCCCGCGCCAAAGTTGCAACTGGGCGGTCATCGCCCCCTGTTCTTTCCAGAAGATCCTCCGCGCGCCCGCTTCCGCCTTCACAAATCCGGCGACATCACGCCCGTCACCCAGCCGCGCATTGAGCCCGGCAAGCTGCGCGGCGCGTCGTTCGAAGGCCAGCAGCAGGCCGACCGGATTCATGCCCTGCTCGCGCATACGCCTGAGTTCAGGGCCGATCGCGTCACGTTTTCCGCCCAGCACGGCATCCACCAGCGGCGAGAAATCGTCATCCTCGGTCGATGCGCCGATCGCGTCGAGATCGCCCGCAGCGACCGGACGTGGCGTTTCGGGCGAAGCATCGAGGTACAGCGCCAGCTTGCTGACTTCCGAACGGGCAAGGCGGGTATCGAGCCCCGCTCCGCGCGCGATCCGTTCAGCAATCTCGCTACCCAGCTTGAGCCCGGCCGCGTTCGCCATCGTGCGGACCGACGCCGTCACCGAAGCAAGGTCCGGCGGATAGAACATCGCGACAAGCCCGTCCGGACGCGCGGCAAGCAGCTTGGCCGTGCGCGACTTGTCCGTAGCCCCGGTGGCGACGATCAGAACCGGGCAGCCTTCAACCTCGTTATCCAGAAGCGTCTGGACCGCGTCATGCGCCTCGTCGCCCTGGGCTCGCACCCAGATGTGACGCGCACCGCCAAACAGCGACGTCGAACGCGCCTCATCGCCCAGCCGCACAGGATCGCGCCGTAGTTCGGCCCCTGACATCTCGATGCGTTCACCGGGATCGGGGAGAAACGACAGGATTTTGGCTGCCGCATCCGACGCGCCCGATTCGTCCGGCCCGCAAAAGAAGAACACGCGGGCGTCTCGGGCCGCGCGCTGTGCAAGGCCGGAGAATTCCTTCTGGGTAGCCTTCACGACGCCTTACTGGGCGGTTTCACCGCGCAGGCGCAGCGCGATGTTGGTAACGATGCGCGAGGCAATGTCCTTGGACATGTTTTCCAGCGCAGTCTGTTCGGCAGCGATAGTCGCATAGTCGGAGGAAACGACATCCATGCCCGCGTCCGATCCTGCCGTCTGGTCCAGCACCACTTCACCGCTGCCCACGTCAACGAGCTGATAGCGAGCACGCAATGTGCGCCTTTCACGACCCACGGTATCGTCCGACAGCAGCGCGAAGCTTTCCAGCTTATCGTCAAGACGCACGTCGAGACGATACTTCGGCACGACGCCCCTGGCGCCGGAAACCCCAAGTTCATCGACCAGCGCATTGCGTACCAGCCAGCCCGCCTTGCCCTGGATCGCCGAAACCTCGACGGCGGCAAGCCCCTGCGCGACGGCAGCGCTGCCGCCGCCCGCATACATTGGCTGCAACCCGCATCCGGCGAGCAGCACCGCTCCAGTGAGGGCAACTAAAGCCTTCACGCGACGAGATTTACCAGTCGGTCGGGCACCACGATCACCTTGCGAATTTCCGCACCATCAAGCGCACGCTGCACCTTCTCGCTGGCGAGGGCAAGCGCTTCCAGCTCCTCCTTCGAGGTGCCCTTGGCGACGGTCAGGGTGTCGCGCAGCTTGCCCTTGACCTGGACGGCGACGGTAACCTCATCATCCACCAGCAGCGCCGGATCGACTGCGGGCCATGCCGCGTCGGCCACGAGACCTTCGCCGAACACCGACCATGCCTCTTCGGCAAGGTGCGGCATCATCGGCGAGATGAGCAGCAGGACGGTGCGGATCGCGGCGGTACGGCTGGCCGAAGGGGCTGCCTTCTCCACCGCGCCGGTCAATTCGTAGATGCGCGCCACGGCCTTGTTGAAGCCGAGCGATTCAATGTCGGCGGCAACGGCCGCAATGGTCTGGTGGACCTTGCGATCGAGCGCCTTATCGTCGCCGGTCGCGGCGGCGTCGAACTGGCCGAACAGGCGCCACAGGCGCTGCACGAAGCGGCCGCAGCCCTCGATGCCGGCTTCGGACCAGGGCAGGTCGCGCTCGGGCGGGCTGTCGGACAGCATGAACCAGCGGATCGCGTCGGCGCCATACGTCGCGACGATCTCGTCGGGGTCGACGACGTTCTTCTTCGACTTCGACATCTTGATCACGCGGCCCACGTCGACGGGCGCGCCGTCGGCCTTGAGCGTCGCGCCTTCGCCGGTGCGGTCGATCTCGCCGGGCGAGAAGAACACGGGCTGGCCGTTGGCGTCGTTGATGCGGCTATAAGTCTCGTGCGTGACCATGCCCTGCGTGAACAGGCTGCCGAACGGCTCCTTCACCTCGATCTTGCCGATGCGGGCCAGCGCGCGGGTCCAGAAGCGGGCGTAGAGCAAGTGCAGGATCGCATGCTCGATGCCACCGATGTACTGTTCCACCGGCAGCCACTCGGCGATCTTTGCGGGATCGAACGGGCGGTCGTCGGGCTGGCTGGCGAAGCGCAGGAAGTACCACGAGGAATCAACGAAGGTATCGAGCGTGTCGGTCTCACGCCGCGCCGGCTTGCCGCACTGCGGGCAGTCCACATGCTTCCAGGTCGGGTGGCGCACCAGCGGGTTGCCCGGCGTCTGGAAATCGACGTCCTCGGGCAACACGACGGGCAGGTGCTTCTTGGGCACCGGCACCACGCCGCAGACCTCGCAGTGGATGAACGGGATCGGCGTGCCCCAGTAGCGCTGGCGCGAAACGCCCCAGTCGCGCAGGCGCCACACCGTCTGGCCCGAACCCCAGCCTTCGCCCTCGGCACGCGCGATCACGGCGGCCTTGGCGTCGGCGACGGTCATGCCGTTCAGGAAGTCGGAGTTCACCAGAACGCCGTCACCCGCCTCGGCCTCGCCTGCGAAGGGCTTGTCGGCTTCCTCCGCGCCCGATGCTACGACGCGCACGATGGGAAGGGCGTATTTGGTGGCGAACTCGAAGTCGCGCTGGTCGTGGCCGGGAACCGCCATGACCGCGCCGGTGCCGTAGTCCATCAGCACGAAGTTCGCGATGAAGACCGGCAGGTCGGCACCGGTGAAGGGGTGCTTCGCGGTGATACCAGTGTCGAAGCCCAGCTTCTCCGCCGTTTCAAGCTCTGCGGCGGTGGTGCCGCCCTGCTTGCACAGCGCGATGAAGTCCTCGACCTCTGCGCGGCCCACGGCCGCAGCCTGCGCGATCGGGTGATCGGCGGCAACTGCCACGAAGCTGGCGCCAAAAATCGTGTCGGGGCGGGTCGAGTAGACCTCAACCTTACCGCCGGTCGACAGGTCGAAGCTGAACTGCAGGCCCTGCGACTTGCCGATCCAGTTCTCCTGCATCGTGCGGACCTTTTCAGGCCACTTGTCGAGCGTGGAGAGCCCTTCGAGCAGTTCGTCCGCGAAGTCTGTAATCTTGAGGAACCACTGGGAAAGCTTGCGCTTCTCCACCAGCGCGCCCGAACGCCATCCGCGCCCGTCGATCACCTGTTCGTTGGCGAGCACCGTCTGGTCGACCGGGTCCCAGTTGACCGCCGATTCCTTGCGGTAGACGAGGCCGTGCTCGTAGAGGTCGAGGAACAGCGACTGCTCCTGCCCGTAGTATTCGGGCTCACAGGTCGCGATCTCGCGGCTCCAGTCGAGCGCGAAGCCGAGGCGCTTCAGCTGGGCCTTCATGTTGGCGATGTTCTCGCGCGTCCAGCCACCGGGGTGGACGCCCTTTTCCATCGCCGCGTTCTCTGCCGGCATGCCGAAGGCGTCCCAGCCCATCGGATGCAGGACCTCGAAGCCCTTCATCCGCTTGTAGCGGGCCAGAACGTCGCCCATCGTGTAATTGCGGACGTGACCGATGTGGATGCGGCCCGAAGGATACGGGAACATCTCAAGCACATAGCTGCGCGGCTTCGAGGACGTATCATCGGCACGGAAGCTCTGCGCTTCGTCCCACGCAGCCTGCCAGCGCGTGTCCGCCTGTGCGGGATCGAACCGCTCGGTCATTGTACTCAGATCTCCTGCGGGGGCACCCGCCTAAATGAACGGGCGACGCTGATGGCCGCCCGGTAAACCTTATCCGCCGATCGAATCGCGGCGCAGATCGCGGGCGCGGGTGAGGATGATGTCCTCAAGCTTCTGCACGGTGGCTGCCTGAACCGGCGCGGCCACCCAGCCGCCGCCCTGCTGCACTTCGCGCACGGCAGTGACGCGCAGCGCGTCGGCGCGCAGATCCTGGTCGAGAATCGCGATCGATACCTTCACGCGCTCGGTCGGGGTCTTGGGGTTCACGTACCAGTCGGTGATGATCACGCCGCCGGCACTGTCCGACTGGAGCAGCGGCATGAACGAAACCGAATCGAGGCTGGCGCGCCACAGGTAGCTGTTCACGCCGATGGTGGTGACCTGCGAAGGTGCGAGCTTGGCCTCTTCCTTCTTCCTGCCGCCGCCGCAACCGGCCAGCGCAAGCGCTGCCGCGGCGCAGATGCCCACGGTCGTCAGCGTGCGCACGGTGAAGAGGCCGTTGTCGGTGCTGCCTGTCATGTTCGTTCCCAAATCCGGTGTCAGAAGCTGCAGGCGCGGCTTGCGCCGAACCCGTCGTCAAAACGCCTCTATAGCCGCAGGTGGGCCAGCGGCAAGAGCGCCTTTCCGATGGCGCTGTCCCAAGCAGGGCCCGCATGAGCGCGCCCTGAACGACGAGGCCACGCCTGCGGCATGCTTGCCCTCCACTCAGGCGATGTTAATCTGTGATCGCGATCCTATATATGGCGGGGCCGCGAAGAGTCCGTGATGCCGCCGCATCGCAGAGAAGCGAACAGGGACCTGTAATGAGTACCGAGCGTGAGGGCACTTCGAAGGGAAGCATGAAGGGAAGCATGCTGCTGGCCGGCTGCGTGACCCTTCTGGCGCTGCCCAGCGCCGTGCTGGCCTTCTCGACGGACTTCAAGAACAGCCCTTCCGCTGGCTCCGGCCAAATCGATTCGCTGGCCTCGGAGACCACGCAGGAAAACCTTTCGCAAGCAATCGCAATGCGCTCCCTCGCCAAAGGCGATCTGTTTCCCTACACGCCGGCGGGGACGCCCAACCGGGCCGACCGGGCAGTGACCGTGGCGGTACGCGTCGACCCGGAGGCCGCGCAGGCCATCATCGTCCATGGCCGCGCCCCACTGGCGCAGGCCATCCAGGACCCCGGTCGCCTTCGCATCGCACCCACTGCATTCAACCTCGGCGTCTCGCGCGGTTACCAGAACTTCGCGCAGAATCTGGTGCCTCAGGCGCCAAGCCGGCCGATGGCCGAACTGCCGGATCTCAAGAAATTCAGCCTTTCGCCCGGACCGACAAAGCACGACGAATCGCGGTTTAGCCCGCGCATATCGCTGGATGAGAAAAAGGCGTCCGGCCGTGCGCCCCGAACCTTCGCGATCGATGGAAGCGAAGTCGATCTGGGCGGATCTTACCGCGTGACCGAAAACCTCGATGTGACCGCCGGTGTGCGGTACTCTCAGGATCGCGAAAGGCTGGTGCCGCTGACGGACGGCAAGCAGGATAGCCAGGCAGTCTACGTTGGGACGCAGTTCAAGTTCTGATCCAAGCAATATTACTTGCAAAATCCGCAACCAGGAATGCCGCGTTTAAGTCAATGGTCGGCCTTGCCGCCGTCATAATCCTTCCATAGCCTTGTTGTCGGTGGATGCTCACAACGAAAGGCTAACTGAATGGCGCGCGTTGCAATTGTAACCGGCGGAACCCGGGGTATCGGCGAAGCAGTATCGCTTGCACTGAAGGAACGCGGTCATACCGTAGTTGCGAATTACGCTGGCAACGAAGAAAAGGCAGCGGCATTTACCGAACGTACCGGCATTCCTTCATACAAGTGGGATGTGGGCGATTTCGACGCCACGCAGGACAGCTGCGCGCGCATCGCAGCCGAAGTCGGCCCGATCGATATCGTCATCAACAACGCCGGCATCACCCGCGATGGCGTCCTCCACAAGATGAGCTTCGACGACTGGAACGACGTCATGCGCGTCAATCTGGGTGGCTGCTTCAACACCGCGAAGGCGACGTTTTCCGGGATGCGCGATCGCGGCTGGGGACGCATCGTCAACATCGGTTCGATCAACGGTCAGGCCGGTCAGTACGGGCAGGTCAATTACGCTGCGGCAAAGAGCGGCATCCACGGCTTCACCAAGGCGCTGGCGCAGGAAGGCGCCAAGTATGGCGTGACCGTCAACGCGATCGCGCCGGGCTACATCGATACGGACATGGTCGCGGCCGTACCCGCCCCGGTGCTTGAGAAGATCGTCGCCAAGATTCCTGTGGGCCGCCTTGGCAGCGCCTACGAAATTGCACGCGGCTGCGCATTCCTTTGTTCGGAGAACGCTGCGTTCGTCACCGGGTCGACGCTGAGCATCAACGGCGGTCAGCACATGTACTGATGCGGCAGGCCAGCCGAGTGCCGAGGAAAACTGCCGCGGCTTGAACTGACAACGCGAAAAGCGTAAAGTTAATGCCAGCAAACGACACCGGGCCTGTCCCGCGTCAATTAAACCCCCGCCGCGTCAACGGCGGGGGTTTATCATTTGGGGGACACGCATCCCCCTGTCTTCAGCTACTTCCGGCCCTTCACGTCGACCACCTTCAGGATGAGGGTTGCAAACGCAAACAAGGCACCAAGGAAGAGGCACAAGTCAGCAAACGACACCGGCTTTTCCTCCAGAGGACCGACGGCAGGGGCACCGCCATCGACTCTCATAAAGGAAAAATCCTACATGTTCCATCTTTGTTCTTATGGTTGCGCGAAGATCAGACGAACCCTTGCTCCGTAGCGACTACGGGCATCGGGTCGGCCGGAAGCGCTCGCGCGATGGCCAGCCAGAACGCCAGTTCCAGCCCCCGCCCGATCTTGCCTTTGAGCAGATACTGACGGCCGACAAAGGCGAACGGCAAGGGCGAGCACGATTCCATTTCCATGCGATAGCGGTGCAGTTCCGCGCGCGTGTGACGCCAGTTGGAGGAGCCCGTCCCTCCTCGTATCAGCCGCTTGGCGATCTTGGTGAATTCACGCGCAACGAAGCGGGCCACGACGAAGTTTGTCTCGGGCGCAGCATGCGGCACCGCAGTTGCCATTGCTTGCCCGAACCCTGCAAGAGCCCGAGCCATGTCATCATTGCCGCGACGATCGAAGCCTGCACACGCTCTGTTGATCCGCGCCATGATGCTGCCGGGCCGAGAACGGTAGAATACCCAGGGATCGGCGGCATAGTAGAAGCAGCGGGCACGCAACAACAGCCGGGGAACGACGGCCACGTCTTCGAAATGCGCACCGTCTGGAAAGCGGATGTCGTCAGCAAACAGATCCCGACGCCAAATGCGCGACCACAAATGCAGCCGCCGCTTCGCAAACGTCCCGGCGATCAGCGTCTCGATACAGCGCGTGTGGCAGCCGCCCTCTCCCGCGAAGGTCGTGTAGCGAACGCTGTCCTGCCGCAGATAGTCGCAAAGAACGACGTCGGGCCGCGCCTTATCCATGACCGCGCGCAAGGCTTCAATAGCGCCCGGCAACAGCATGTCGTCCGAATCGACAAACCACAGATAATCGCCTCGTGCGGCGTCGAGCAGAGAGTTTCGTGCTGCGGCGATACCGCGGTTTTCCGGGTGTTGCAGCAAGCGAACATCGACGCCGCAGTCTTCGATCAGTCGCCGGCACACGGCTTCCGAGCCATCGGTCGACTTGTCGTCAAGAAGGATCAGTTCGATACCGGGGCAAACCGCAATCTGGGCAAGAATGGATTCCAGACATGCTCCGATGAACGGTTCCACATTGTGGAACGGCACCAGCACGCTCAGCCACGGCTGGCCATGTGGGACGGGCGATATCGCCGACACACTTTCCCCTGAGCCGTCCGCCACGGCCCGTGCAGTTTCGAAATCCATAACCCCCTAAGCCGGAAGCCCCCCGCTCCCGATGGAAAATTAGCGGTCGCGACCATGCCATTCGCTGTGGCGTGGTCAAGCCGATCTATCCTTAACGGATGCATTTCAGGCACAAAAAAGGCCGCGGTTTCCCGCGACCCCTTTTGTAGCCGAAGCTCTCGAAAAGCTTAGCGCTTCGAGAACTGGAAGCTGCGGCGTGCCTTGGCGCGGCCGTACTTCTTACGCTCGACCACGCGGCTGTCGCGGGTGAGGAAGCCGGCTGCCTTGACGGCCGAGCGCAGGGCCGGCTCGTACTTGGCGAGAGCCTGAGCGATGCCGTGCTTCACAGCGCCGGCCTGACCCGACAGACCACCACCCTTGACGGTGGCGACAACGTCGTACTGGTCTTCGCGGCCTGCGACCTGGAAGGTCTGGTTGATCACGAGACGCAGGGTCGGACGAGCGAAGTAGACTTCCTGGTCGCGGCCGTTGACGATGATCTTGCCCGAGCCGGGCTTGATCCACACGCGGGCAACGGCGTCCTTGCGGCGGCCGGTGGCGTAAGCGCGGCCCTGCGCGTCGATCTGCTGTTCGCGCAGCGGAGCGTTCGAGACGGGAGCAGCGACGATGGCTTCGTCAGCAACGGTCACGTTGCCGGCGATCTCGCCCAGGTCGGACAGGCTCTGCACGGTTTCGTTGTCGGACATTATGCGCCCACCTTGTTCTTGCGGTTCATCGAAGCGACGTCGAGCGCTTCGGGCTGGGTGCCACCGTGCGGGTGCTCGGTGCCGGCGTAGACGTGCAGGGCGCGCATCTGGTCACGGCCGAGCGGGCCACGGGGGATCATACGCTCGACAGCCTTTTCAAGCACGCGCTCGGGGAAGCGACCGGCGAGAACCTTGTCCGCGGTGACTTCCTTGATGCCGCCGGCATAGCCGGTGTGCTTGTAGTAGGTCTGCTGCTTGAGCTTGTTGCCGGTGAAGCGAACCTTCTCGGCGTTGATGACGACGACATGGTCGCCGCAGTCAACGTGCGGGGTGAAGCTGGGCTTGTGCTTGCCGCGCAGCAGGTCGGCGATGATGACGGCCAGACGGCCTACCACCAGATTTTCGGCATCGATCAGATGCCACTTCTTCTCCACCTCGGCCGGCTTGATCGACCGGGTGACCTTCGTGAGCGCCTTCATGGCTGGTCTATCCCTATAATTCGAGCGCCAGCCACGGGAGCGAATCCCCTGATAGCGCGGAAGGCGGCCAAATCGTCGAAATGGCCTGCGAAGTCAAGCAATGCGCGGGATTGCAGGGAGGTAAAATAATACCGTCAGGAAAGCTGCGGCAATTCGCCCAGCCATGCCAGCGTCTGGGGCGCTCCGGCATCGCAGCGCCAGCCGAGCACCGCCGGGTCATCATAAGGGTGCAGGTACGCTACGCGAGCAATGGCTGCGTCCAGCAGATCCGCGCGGGTTTTGAACAGCACGCCGACCTCGCGCGAGGTTCCTCGCTCACCCTTCCAGACATAAACGCTGACGATGCCCGGTACGATGTTCGCACAGGCCGCCAGAGATTCGGTCAACAGGGTGTCGATTACCGCGAGCGCCGCATCCTCGTCCGGGAAAGGGCACCAGATGAGCGCGCCGACCGTCATCCCCGGCGGCCCAGGGCATGCGCGCCCCAAACCGTCGCAGCCACCAGCAGCGCGCCGCAAAGCTGGTGCGCAACGGCGATCCACAAGGTAACGCCCGACCATACGGTGAAGATACCGAGCAGTACCTGCGTTCCGAACGCGCAGTGAACCGCCACCGAAACCAGCCGCTCATGCCTGGCCTTGAGCTTGCGCCCCATGACGACCAGCACCGCGACGACGGCCCAGGCCCACCAGCGATGAATGAAATGCGTCAGGTACGGGTCGTTGACCAGCGAGGAGAAGAACCCGCGCGCCCATTCAACGCCTTCAGGGAAGAAGCTGCCCTGCATCAGCGGCCAGGCGTCCCAGCTCCACCAGCCGGCACCGGCGACATAACCGGCACGCAGACCTGCCACCATGGCACCCATGAACAGCTGAAGCGCCAGCATGCCCAGCGCCACTGCGCCAAATCCGGTCAGCCGGGCGCGCTGCTCTCCACGCTCCATCGCCTTGAGGTCCAGCGCCGTCCAGACAAGGCCGCCAAGCGTGAACAAGGCGACCAGCAAGTGCGCCGCAAGGCGGAAGTGGCTGACCCGGTCCAGCGCCTCGGCACTAAGCCCTGAAGACACCATCCACCAGCCGACGACGCCCTGCAGCCCGCCCAGCGCCAGCAGCGCCAGCAGGCGCGGCTTGTACCCGCCGGGGATCGTGCGCTTGAACCAGAACCACGCCAGCGGCAGCGCGAAGACCAGGCCGATGGTACGCGCCAGCAGGCGGTGGAACCATTCCCAGAAGTAGATGAACTTGTACTGCGCGAGCGTCATCCCTGCCGGGCCGTTGACGTCGAGGTACTGGGGGATCTGCTTGTAGCGATCGAATTCCGCCTGCCACTGCGCATCCGTCAGCGGCGGGATGGCGCCGGTCAGCGGCTTCCATTGGGTGATGGAGAGACCCGATTCGGTAAGCCGGGTAATTCCGCCCACCGCAACGATCAGCACCACCAGTACCGCCACGGTAAGCAGCCAGCGTACCATCGGGGCGATATCGTCACTCGTCCCGATGATCGGGCGGCCGTCGTTCACTCTCATGCGTCTGCTTCTTCCGTCATGACCGCGTTCCCTGCGATTTCGCGGCCGTTAACGCAAGGGCAACATCGACGGCCCGTGTTTTGTGGGAGTCCTGATCCGAA
The DNA here is from genome assembly GCF_002896965.1 of Novosphingobium guangzhouense. Classification (GTDB taxonomy): domain Bacteria; phylum Pseudomonadota; class Alphaproteobacteria; order Sphingomonadales; family Sphingomonadaceae; genus Novosphingobium; species Novosphingobium guangzhouense. The sequence goes on along the minus strand of NZ_LYMM01000106.1, from coordinate 142,652 downwards.
CCTGACAAAGATTTATTCACTCGCCCCTTGCACGATGTTACAACGTTACATAAATCCGCCCCATGCGTACTGCCTTGCTTGCGATTCGTAACCGCCTCGACCGTGCCGGAATCATCCTGAGCGGCCTGTGCGCGGTGCATTGCATCCTTGGCGTCGTGCTTGTCGGCGTGCTTGGTCTGGGCGGTGAAGCGCTGCTTTCGCCCAATATCCACCGCATCGGCCTTGCCCTCGCCCTGGTGGTGGGCCTGATCTCGCTCGGCTTCGGCGTGCTGCGCCATGGCCGAGTCGCACCGCTGGCGATTGGCGCCTCGGGCCTGACGCTGATGGGCATCGCGCTGATCGTGCCGCATGGCATCGAAGAGACCGTGCTGACGATCGCCGGTGTCTCCCTTGTCGCCATAGCGCACATTCGGAACTTGCACGGCGCCTGTTGAGCGCTATTCGCAGGCACATGGCTGCCGAAATTCTGCTTACCGTGAATGGCGAACCGCGTCGCATTGCCGCCGGTTCCAGCATTGCTGACCTCGTCGCCGACATCGGCCTCGATCCGAAGAAGGTCGCGGTCGAACACAATGCCGAGATCGCGCCGCGCTCTACGCTGGCCGACGTGATGCTGTGCGATGGTGACGTTCTGGAAATCGTCCATTTCGTCGGCGGCGGCTGAACAGACCGCCCTTCCCCGCCTTATCCTGACTTTCCGCTTCCCCGAAAGGACGCGCTCCGTGACCGATTTTCCCGCCGACACCTGGACCGTAGCAGGCCGCACCTTCACCTCGCGTCTCATCGTCGGCACCGGCAAGTACAAGGACTTCGCGCAGAACGCCGCGGCCGTGGAAGCATCGGGCGCAGAGATCGTCACCGTCGCGGTGCGCCGAGTCAACGTGTCGGACCCCAAGGCGCCGATGCTGACCGACTTCATCGACCCGAAGAAGATAACCTACCTTCCCAACACCGCAGGCTGCTTTACCGCAGACGACGCCATCCGCACCCTGCGCCTTGCGCGTGAGGCAGGCGGCTGGGATCTGGTGAAACTGGAAGTTCTGGGCGAGGCGCGCACTCTCTACCCCGACATGCGCGAGACGCTGAAAGCCACAGAGATTCTCGCCAACGAAGGCTTCCTGCCGATGGTCTATTGCGTGGACGATCCGATCGCAGCCAAACAACTGGAAGATGCCGGCGCAGTGGCCGTGATGCCGCTGGGCGCGCCGATCGGCTCGGGCCTGGGCATCCAGAACAAGGTGACCGTGCGCCTGATCGTAGAAGGCGCGAAGGTGCCGGTGCTGGTCGATGCGGGCGTGGGCACGGCATCCGAAGCCGCCGTCGCCATGGAACTGGGCTGCGACGGCGTACTGATGAACACCGCCATCGCCGAAGCGAAGGAGCCGATCCGCATGGCCCGTGCGATGAGGCTGGCGGTCGAAGCCGGGCGTCACGCCTACCTTGCCGGCCGCATGGGCCAGCGGCGCTATGCCGACCCGTCGAGCCCGCTGGCCGGCCTGATCTGATAAGGTCGATTAGGGAACGGGAAGGTCAAACCCTTCCCGGTTTCTCCCGGCCATCTGCGCGTACAAACGTTTGCACCGTAAACCCTCCAGAAAGATTGTTCGTGGTTAAATCCGATTCGTGACGGGGATCATCCCTTCACGACAAGGACGACCACGATGACCCATGCAGGTACGGCTAGTCTGACGATCAACGAGCTGCGTGAATTCGCCAGCTTCACGGCCAGCGAGCAGCGCTACATCCGGCGCAGCCTCGATATCGGGCTTGGTCGCCAGGACGCCTTCAAGCGGTGGGCGCGAGACGAGACGGAACTGGCATCGATCCGCAGGCAGCATGTCGCCTATCAGGATCTCAAGGCGTTGCGCGCAATGCGGCCGGACGACTATAACTTCGACGATGTCGATGCCTTCATGGGCAAGCTGGTGCGCATGGCCGCCTTCGATCTCGCGCAGGAGCGCCTGACCAGCTTCTCGGCTTTCCGATTCCTTTATGAACGCCTGCTCGGCGGCTGGTCGCGGCCGTGGCTGCCCGGCGCCTTCTGCGGAGCCGCAGCGCTGCCCCAGATTCGCCCGGACCGCCGCCGCACCCTGCTGCATTCGATCAGCGAAGCAGCCGCCACCGCGCCGGGCTGGTCGGACCGCGAGCCCAGCTTCTACCCCGAGTTCATCGAGAAGGAAGCCGCTTAGGCCGGAACCGCCTCGCCCTGCAGCGGCCCAGCCCCGGCAGGGGCCACTTGCCGCGCTTTCACAGCCAGATTGTGGATGTAATCCAGCTTGGCGACGATCGCGTCGGACAAGTGAAACGGGTAAAGGTCCGGCTGCCCCATGGATCGGTTGATCGCATTCATCGCGAAGGACAACGGACCCATCGCCTCGGCCAGCGCGCGCGTGTCCGCGGTATAGGGGTTGAAATCCAGCTCCACCTCCAGCCCGGCATCATCGCCCGGAAGCGGCGCCAGCGACAGGTCGAAGCCACCTGCGGTTGCCAGCACATCTACAATGTGGAGATAATGGGCGAACGTCTCGGCAAAGTCCTCCCACGGGTGAGAGGTGGCATAGAAGCTGACGAAATCGTCGGTCCACACTTTTGACCCGTCATCACTGTAATGCGCCTGCAGGGCTTGTGCATAATCGATCCGCTCATCACCGAAGACGGCCCGGAACGCTTCCAGTTCTGCGGGGTCCGTCTCCACCAGACGCGACCAGTAATGATGGCCAACCTCGTGTCGGAAATGGCCAAGCAGGGTGCGGTACGGCTCGCCCATGGCGTGCCGCATCCGTTCACGCTCGGCATCATCCGCCTCGATGAGATTGAGCGTGATCACCCCGCCGTCGTGGCCGGTGTATATCTGCGGATTGCCCGCCTGTTCGGCCGCCGCGTCGTAAAGGAAATCGAACGCCAGCCCCTGAGCGCCGGGCACTTCCTCGGCCTTGGTTTCCAATGGAAGGCCCAGTTTCATCAGCGTGTGGAACAGGCGCCGCTTGGCCGCCTCGATCTTGCCCCAGCGTGGCGGCACCGAAGGTTCGGACAAGTCCGGTATCGTGCGATTGTGGCGACAGGCACGGCACATCGGCGTCGTATCGTCGCTCGCCACCAGCCAATTGCAGATCTGATAGTCGTTGTTGTTGGCGCAGACGACGACATCGGCAACCTCTCCGTCCCCATCGCGCCATACGGTGGCACCGTCGGCAAGGAACCGGAAGGCATCCACCGCCGGGTCGTAGCCCAGGGTGGCATTGCACCCCGGACAGACCCGGACCTCGAAGTGGTTCAGGCGGCGGCAGTTCGGGCAGGGGAAGGCACGCATGGCGCACTCGCTGTCGTTGACGTTCGCCCGGTCAACGCAGGAAATGCGCCGGCGTTTCCGAAAAGCCGCCCGGCACAAAGCCTGGCCCTATCCGCGATAGAGCGCGTCGAGCCGCGCGCCGTAGCGCTCCTTGAGCTTGTGGCGCCTGATCTTGAGGCTTGGCGTCATTTCCTCGTTCTCGATGCTGAACGGCTCATCGGCGAAGGTATACTGGCGCACCTTTTCGATCACCGAAAGGTCGCCGTTCACCCGGTCGATGGCGCTGCGCAGCGCCGTGCGGAAGGCCGGAAGCGCCTGCAGACTGCGAAAATCGAACGTCTCGCCGTTGTCGCGCGCCCATTGCAGCGCCCAGTCGGCGTCCGGCACGATCAGGCCGACGATGTAGGGCTTGCGATCACCGTAGAGCATCGCCTGCGCGATCTCCGGCTGGAGCGTCAGCATCGATTCGACCTTTTGGGGCGATACGTTGTCGCCCTTGTCGTTGACGATCATGTCCTTCTTGCGATCGGTGATGGCGATGCGGCCGCGCCCGTCGATATGGCCGATGTCTCCGGTATGAAGCCAGCCGTCCTTCAGCACGTTCGCAGTCGCCGCCTCGTTCTGCCAGTAGCCGGACATGACCAGTTCGCCGCGCACCAGAATCTCGCCGTCTTCGGCGATCTTCACTTCCGCCCCGCGCAGCGGCGGGCCGACGGTGTCGAACTTCACTCCCGCCGCCGGGCGGTTGCAACTGATGATCGGCCCGGCCTCCGTCTGGCCGTATCCCTGCAGCAGCATCAGGCCCATCGCGTCGAAGAACACACCGATTTCGGGATTGAGCGGTGCCCCGCCCGATACCAGAGCCTTGATCCGGCCGCCGAAACGCGCGCGGATCTTGGGCCGCAGGGTCCGCTCTATCAGCAGGTCGAGCGGATGATCCAGCAAGCCGCGCTTGCCGTTGAGGCGGCGCATACCGGCACCGATTGCCCAGTCCATCAGGCGGTTGGGCAGAGCGCCCTGCTTTTCGATCTGCTTCATGATCCGCGTGCGAAGCACTTCGAAAAGGCGCGGCACCACCACCATCACGGTCGGGCGCACTTCCTCGATGTTGGCGGCCAGCTTGTCGAGCCCTTCGGAATAGTAGATCTGCCCACCCAGCCCGATCGGCAGAAGCTGTCCGCCGGTATGTTCGTAAGCATGGCTAAGCGGAAGGAACGAAAGGAATATCTCGCGCTTGGCGGGCCCCTGATCCCAGCCGAAGTCCTGCGCGATGATCTGCGCCGCGCCCGCCACGTTCGACAGCAGCATGCCATGATGCTGGCGCACACCGCGCGGCGCGCCGCCGGTGCCGCTGGTGTAGATGATGCAGGCAAGGTCGGCCCGCCCTATCCCGGCAAGGCGCCGGTCCACTTCGGCGCGGGCCGCCGCGGCATCGCCTTCAAGCAGTTCGTCCCAGACGTGCGTTTCAAAGGCGCCGCCCTGCATCGGGGCAAGCGGCTCCATGCCGATGACCTGACGGCACATGTCGGTCTGGACGATCGCAGGCAGCAGCGCCTTGCCCAGCTTTGCGGTGGAGACGATCGCGGCCCGCGCGCCGGAATTCTCCAGGATGTGAAGGTGATCGCGGGTCGTGTTGGTGGTGTAGGTCGGCACCGTGACGCAACCGGCCGCCATCACGCCAAGATCGGCAAGGCACCATTCAGGCCGGTTTTCCGAAACGATAAGCACCCGCTCGCCATCGCGCAGGCCCAGCCGACGCAGCGATGCCGCGATCAGGCAAACGCGGCGTGCCGCCTCTGCCCAGCTGATCGAGCGCCATTGCCCGTCGCGCTTGGCCCACAGCATCGGCGCATCGCCCAACGCATCAGCGCGGGCGAGAAACAGCGACACGACATTCGCGCTGCGGTCGAAATCGGCAATATCCATGGCGACCCCCATTGTCCCTTCAGGCAATCCTCTGGTCTTTCTCTTGTTGGCGAACGTTCAGGCGGGCTGCCCGGTTGCCACACGCTTACTGCGAAACCGCGACACCTTCGGTACGCGGGTCGCCCGAACCGACCAAGTGGCCGTCTACCACCAGCACGCCGTTGGTCTTCAGCGGCATCTCCACCGCCCGAACCGACGCGTGGCCCAGCGCCTGCAGCGCCGGGATCATGGCTTCAAGCCGGGTGCCCTTCTCGACGTTGATCGTGTCAGTCGGGGCGAACAGCACCGGCAGGGCCAGCGCCTTGTCCACCGGCAGCTTCCAGTCGAGCACGCCGACAAGCGCACGGATCACCTGCACCGGGATCGTTGCCCCGCCCGCCGCGCCGACGACAAACAGCAGCTTGCCATCCGGGCCATAAACGATGGTGGGCGCCATGGAACTGCGCGGCCGCTTGCCGCCCTCCACCCGGTTGGCAACGATGGCCCCGTCCTTCTCGGGTGCGAAGCTGAAGTCGGTCAGTTCGTTGTTCAGGTAGAAACCGCCGACCATGATGCCCGAACCAAACGCGCTTTCAATCGTCGAGGTCCATGAGGCGACATCACCCTGGCGGTCGACAACGACAAAGTGCGACGTGCCGTGCTCCACATAATGCCTGCCCGCAGACAGCTTCGGCGCAGGCAGGCCCGCGCTTACCGTGGGCATCGTGCGATCGGCGGAAATCAGCGCGCCACGCCGCTTGAGATAGGCAGGATCGAGCAATGCGGCGACCGGCACCTTCACGAAATCGGGATCGGCCAGAAACAGTTCGCGATCGGCGTAAGCCAGCCGCTCCGATTCGGCGATGAGGTGCCAGGCTACAGGCGAATCGGGGCCAAGCGTGCCAAGGTCGAAGCCTTCCAGCTGGATCAGCGTGGCCAGAACCGTGGTCGCGCCTGAAGACGGCGGGCCCATGCTGCAGATGCGGTAAACGCGGTACTTCGCACAAGTGCTCGGCCGCTCCTTTGCGGCGAACGCAGCGATGTCCTTCTCGGTCATCCTGCCGTCAGCGGGAGTCTCGGCGGCAACTTTCGTGGCGATTTCGCGCGCCAGATCACCTTGATAGAAGCCGGCAGGCCCCTTGGCGGCCAGCATTTCCAGCGTACTGGCCAGCGCCGGGTTCCGGATCGTCGTCCCTACCGGAAGCGGCTTGCCATCCGCACCGTAATAGATGCCGCGCGCCTGCGCATCGTGCGCGCCAGTGTCGGGCTGTTTCGAAAGCGACTGGAAGCCGCGCGGCGAAAGCACGAAGCCTTCGCGCGCAAGGTCGATCGCGGGCTGGAACAGATCCGCCCAAGGCAAACGCCCATGTTCGGCATGAATCTTCGCCGCCAGTGCGATGTTGCCCGGCACGCCGACACTGCGACCGCCGACAACGGCGGTGCGGAAGGGCAGCGGCTGGCCGGAAGCGTCCAGGAAACGCGCCGGGGTTGCGGCGGCCGGCGCAGTCTCGCGCCCGTCCCACGATTCGACTTCGCCCTTCTCGTTCCCGAGCATGAGGAAACCGCCGCCGCCGATGCCGGAGCTTTGCGGTTCCACCACCGTAAGCGCCAGCATCGTCGCGATCGCCGCGTCCGTGGCGCTACCACCTCGGCGCAGGATAGAGGCACCTGCCTGCGCCGCGCGCGGATCAGCCGCGCTGACCATACCCGCATCGAAGACGGCAGGTACATTCGCAACCGGTTGCGATGGAGCGGTCGCCGTCGTAGCGGCACAACCAGACAGGGCGAGCGAGGCAGTAAGCCCCAGGATCAGCTTTCCGGACATTGTAGAAAGGCTTATTCGCTTCCCACCGCCTCTGCAATCGATGCGAAGCCATCGCGACGCATCAGTTCGAGCAGCCCCTTGTTGATGGCCTTGGCAATGCCCGGCCCTTCGTAGACCATCGCGCTGTAAAGCTGGACCAGGCTTGCCCCTGCCCGGATGCGCGCCCATGCATCTTCTGCATTGGCGATCCCGCCCACGCCGACCAGCGGCACCGCGCCTCCGGTCGCCTTGCGGAAATCCCGCAATCGCTGCTGCGCCAGTTCAAGCAAAGGCGCGCCTGATAGACCGCCCGTCTCGTCCTTGTACCGCGAAGCCAGCGGCGGTCGCGATATCGTGGTGTTGGACACGATCAGCGCACCCAGTTTCTTGTCGATGGCGATCCGCGCGATCGCGTCGATGTCCGCGGGCTCCAGATCAGGTGCCACCTTGAGGAAAACCGGGGGGCGTCGCCCTGCCCCGCAAGCCGCATCGCGCGACTCGATTACCGCATCGAGCAGCCCGGTCAGCGCGGATTCATCCTGCAGTGCCCGCAGGCCCGGCGTATTCGGGCTGGAGATGTTGACCGCAAGATAACCCGCCAGCGGGGCCATCAATCGGGCCATGACCGCATAGTCGTTGACGCGGTCGACCGAGTCCTTGTTCGCGCCGATGTTGATGCCGACAACACCGGGCCGCTGCGCGCGCGCTTCCAGCCGGTAGACCGCATCCTGCGCGCCACCATTGTTGAAGCCCATGCGATTGATCACCGCGCGGTCCTCTACCAGTCGGAACAGGCGCGGCTGAGGGTTACCGGCCTGCGGCAGCGGCGTGATCGAGCCGACTTCCGCAAATCCGAAGCCAAGCCCCAGCAGCGCGTCGGGGACTTCGCCATCCTTGTCGAATCCGGCGGCCATGCCGACGGGGCTGGGGAAGGCGATCCCGGCGACCGAGCTTGCCAGCGCCGGGTCGGCACGCGGCGGGCTGCCCCTTGCGGACAGCTTCAGCGCCTTGAGCGCAAGGCCGTGGGCCTTCTCGGCCTCGATTCGGAAAAGGGCGGGTCGGATCAGGGAATACAGCACAACGGCCGCATAACGCGCTCGTCAGTGTTGCTCAAACGCTTCTTCTTGCTGCGCTGCGAGATGAAAAAGGCCGTTAAGGGGCATCCGGGGCTGTGGGACCTGCGAACGTGTCGCGTTTATACAATAAATCGCCCCTGCCGGAGCATACACGAGTCCTGCGACCCGAAGGGCTCGTAGCGGGATGCGCTCGAGTTCTTTATAACTTAGGCGGTTTCCGACTTCGGTTGGGAACCGCCTTTTTTCAGTGCCTTCCAAGGCAGGGTCCCACAGATCCACTGCCAGACAAGCGTTTTTCCATGGCTTGCGTATCTTTTGCGACGAGCTATGGCGCCCCGGCGGTCAACCATGCGAACCGCTCGCAGGTGTGAAACGGCCATTGAATCCGGCTTCGCGCTGCACTAGGTGCAAATCGGAAAGAATTGATCCGATTTAAACACAGGAACCCGAAAGCCAGCTCATGCGCCTGTCGAGTATGACAGACTATGCCGTCGTGATAATGTCCGCTGCGGCGCGACATTGCGGCACCTGCTCGCTCATCGAACAGGCAGGCGGCCAGTTTTCCGGCAAGAATCGCGCGCGGGTTTCCGCCGCGCAGCTTGCGCAGGAAACCGGCCTGCCCGCTCCCACGGTGCAAAAGCTGGTGAGCAAGCTTTCCGCGGCGGGCCTTATGCGATCATCGCGCGGGGTCGGCGGCGGGCTGCGGCTCGCCCGTCCGCCCGCCGCGATCTCGTTGGCGGACATCATCGAGGCTGTGGAAGGGCCGATTGCGCTCACCACCTGCATCGACCGGGTGAAGAGCGACTGCACGCTGGAATCCTGTTGCAACGTCAAGGGCCATTGGCCGCAAGTGAATGCAGCTGTGCGCGGGGCTCTGGCCCAGGTGGCGCTGACCCAGCTCGTCGAGGAAGTTTGAGATGACCGAAGAGACCCTCCCCATCGCGCCCGAACGCGATCAGGCCGCGCGCGAAGCCGCTGCGCGCGTTGCGGAATACGAGCACGGCTGGGTTGCCGATATCGAGCAGGAATACGGCCCCAAAGGCCTGTCCGAAGACACCATCCGCTTCATTTCGGCCAAGAAGGACGAACCGGAATGGATGCTCGACTGGCGCCTGAAGGCTTATGCCAAGTGGCTGGAGATGACTCCGCCGGACTGGGCCAAGTTGGACGTGCCGCCGATCGATTATCAGGACGCTTACTACTGGGCCGCGCCCAAGAAGAAGGACGGCCCTGCCAGCCTCGATGAAGTCGATCCCGAAATCCTGCGTGTCTATGAAAAGCTCGGCATTCCGCTGGAAGAGCAGAAAGTGCTCGCCGGCGTCGAAGGCGCGCGCAAGGTCGCGGTGGACGCGGTGTTCGATTCGGTCAGCGTCGCCACCACCTTCCGCAAGGAGCTGGAACAGGCGGGCGTTATCTTCCGCTCGATCTCCGAAGCGATCCGCGAATTCCCCGATCTCGTGAAGAAATGGCTGGGCCGTGTGGTCCCGGTTCATGACAACTACTTCGCGGCGCTGAACTGCGCGGTCTTCTCGGACGGTACCTTCGTCTACATCCCCGAGGGCGTGCGCTGCCCGATGGAACTCAGCACCTACTTCCGCATCAACGCGGAGAATACCGGTCAGTTCGAACGTACGCTGATCGTCGCCGAAAAGGGCAGCTACGTCTCGTACCTCGAAGGCTGCACCGCCCCGCAGCGCGACGAGAACCAGCTTCATGCCGCCGTGGTCGAACTGGTCGCGATGGAAGATGCGGAGATCAAGTATTCCACCGTCCAGAACTGGTATCCCGGCGATGCCGAGGGCAAGGGCGGCATCTACAACTTCGTCACCAAGCGTGGGCTCTGCCAGGGCGCCCGCTCGAAGATCAGCTGGACCCAGGTGGAAACCGGCTCTGCCGTCACGTGGAAGTACCCCAGCTGCGTCCTCAACGGCGAGGATTCGGTGGGCGAGTTCTACTCGGTGGCTGTCACCAACAACTACCAGCAGGCCGATACCGGCACCAAGATGATCCATAACGGCAAGGGCAGCCGCTCCACGATCATCTCCAAGGGTATCTCGGCCGGCAAGTCGAACAACACCTATCGCGGCCTCGTGCGCGTTTCCGCCAATGCCGAAGGCGTGCGCAACTTCACCCAGTGCGATTCGCTGCTGCTCGGCAAGGAGTGCGGCGCGCATACGGTGCCCTACATCGAAGTGCGCAACCCCAGCGCCCAGATTGAGCATGAGGCGACGACCAGCAAGATCAGCGACGATCAGCTGTTCTACGCCATGCAGCGCGGGCTCGACACCGAGCAGGCGGTGGCGCTGATCGTCAACGGCTTTGCCAAGGAAGTTCTGCAGCAGCTGCCGATGGAATTCGCGGTGGAAGCGCAGAAACTGCTGGGCATCAGTCTTGAAGGGAGTGTGGGCTGACGCCCCTCACCCGCCATGAATAACGAAGGACAAAAATCCATGACCGCCGCCCGCAAGACCCTGGGCATCAGCCGCGCCGAAAGCGCGCCCAAGGACGCCAAGGCCAGCTTCGCCCTTACCGGCGCACGGCTTGAAACGCTGAAGGAACGCGCGCGCGACCAGCGCCGCAATCCCACTGATGCGCAAAAGGCGCTGTGGGAACAGCTTTCCGGCTCCAAGCTGGGTGGGGTAAAGTTCATCCGGCAGTCGGTGGTGGGTTCCACCATCGTTGATTTCGCCTGCCCGTCGCGCTGGATCGTCGTCCAGATCAGCGCCGAGGACTCGAACGCCGACGTCAACGAGTTGCAGGACCGCAAGCTGATCGAAGTCGGCATCCGCGTGCTGCGCTTCTCGGAAGAGGAAGTGATCGGCAACGTCGACACCGTGGTCCGCGAAATCAATACCGAAATCAACGTGCCCTTCGACAAGCGCTCTGCGCGCAAGAAGGCTGGCTCGCGTCCGGCTGCGACGTTCGTGAGCGACGAAGGATAAGCCATGCTCAAGATCGAAAACCTGACCGCGAACGTCGCCGACAAGCAGATCCTCAAGGGCCTGTCGCTCACCATCAATCCGGGTGAGATTCACGCCATCATGGGCCCCAACGGCGCGGGCAAGTCGACGCTGGGCTACACGCTCGGCGGCCGTCCGGGCTATGAAGTGACCGGCGGATCGGTGGACTTCGACGGCGTCGATCTGCTCGAACTCGAACCGCATGAGCGCGCTGCGGCGGGCCTGTTCCTGGGCTTCCAGTATCCGGTCGAGATTCCCGGCGTCTCGTTCGTCCAGTTCCTGCGCGAAGCGGCCAATGCCCAGCGTAAGGGCCGGGGAGAAGAACCGCTTTCGGGCGGTGAATTCCTCAAGCTTGCCAAGGAAAAGGCCGGCCTGCTGCGCATGGACATGGACATGCTCAAGCGCCCGGTGAACGTCGGCTTCTCGGGCGGCGAGAAGAAGCGCGCTGAGATGGTGCAGATGGGCATCCTGAACCCCAAGCTGGCCATCCTCGACGAAACGGACTCGGGCCTCGACATCGACGCGCTTCGCATCTGCGGTGAAGGCATCAATTCGATCATGCGCGCCCCTGACAAGGCCGTGCTGCTGATCACCCACTACCAGCGCCTGCTGGACTACGTGAAGCCGGACTTCGTGCACGTCCTCGCCGCCGGTCGCATCGTCAAGTCGGGTGGCCCCGACCTTGCGCTGCGGCTTGAGGAAGAGGGTTACGAGGCGGTGGTGCAGGAAGCGGCATGAACGTCGAAATGGCCCTTCCCACCCGTCGGGACGAGGATTTCCGTTATTCCGACATCGCGGCACTGAGCACCGTTTGGCCGATCGTGACCGAAGAGATCACGATCGCGGACGGCGCCGAAGACGCGTTGCAGATCGTCGAAACCGGCACCGGAGCCGTCGCCCGCCACATCGCCATCACGCTTGGCAAAGGCGCGAAGTTCGATCTTCGCGTTCTCACCGCCGGGCCTGCCTATGGCCGCATTGCGGTGGACGTGCGTCTGGCTGAAGGCGCCGACTTCACGCTCGGCGCGGCGCAGCTGGCGACAGGGGACGAGACGCTGGAAGTCGTCACCGAAGTCACCCACGCAGGGCTGAATGCCACGTCGGAGCAGATCGTGCGCACGGTGCTGGCCGGAAAGTCGGTCGGCACCTATCTTGGCCGTATCGCGGTTGAGCGCGGCGCTGACGGCACCGATGCCGAACAGTCCGTCCGCGCCATGCTGCTGGAACGCACCGCGACCGCCAATGCGCGCCCGGAGCTGGAAATCTACGCCGACGACGTCAAGGCCGCGCATGGCTGCGCGGTTGGCGAACTCGACGCGCAGGGCCTGTTCTACCTGATGAGCCGTGGGCTCACGCCGCCGCAGGCCAAGCGCCTGATGCTGCAGGCATTCATCGCCGAAGCCTTTACCGGCGCGGCGGGAGAAGAGGAACTGAGCGCAGCGGCGATCGCCCGTCTGGAGGCGATCCTGTGACGCTGGATACCGCAGAACTCGTCCTCAAGGACCAGTTTCCGGGTCTGGCGGGCGACTGGCACTATCTGGATACCGCCGCCACGGCGCAGAAGCCGCAGGCTGTTATCGACGCGACCGTCGCCGCGATGGGCCGTGACTACGCGACCGTGCATCGCGGGGTCTATGCCCGCTCCGCCGACATGACGCTGGCATTCGAGGCGGCCCGCCGCCGTACCGCGCAGTTCATGAATGCGCACGAAGACGAGATCGTCTTCACGCGTGGCGCGACCGAGGCGATCAACCTGGTCGCGCAGACCTGGGGCGTCGAAAACCTCAAAGCCGGCGACCGCATCCTCGTCTCGATGCTGGAGCACCACTCCAACATCGTGCCCTGGCAGTTGCTGCAGGCGCGTACCGGTGTGGCCATCGACGTATGCCCGCTCGACGCCGAGGGCCGCATCGACCTTCAAGCCGCCGAGCGCATTCTGACCTCTGCGCACAAGCTGGTCGCGCTTGCCCACGTCTCCAACGTGCTGGGCAGTGTGCTCCACGTGGAACATGCCGCAAGGCTGGCCCATGCCGTCGGCGCGAAGCTGCTGATCGACGGCTGCCAGGCCGCGCCGCGCCTGGCGCTGGACATGGCCGCGTTCGGTTGCGACTTCTACGCCTTTTCCGCGCACAAGCTTTACGGCCCGACCGGCATCGGCGTGCTGTGGGCGCGCAAGGATATCCTTGACGGTATGCCCCCGTGGCAGGGCGGCGGCGCGATGATCGACAAGGTCACGTTCGAAAAGACCACGTTCGCCCCCGCCCCCCAGCGTTTCGAGGCGGGCACGCCCAATATCGTCGAGGCCATCGGCATGGCAGCGGCGATGGACTGGCTTTCCGGCGTGGGCCTGGACCGGGCCGAAAAGCATGAGCGCGACCTTGCCGTCCTGCTGCGCAGCGAACTGCGCAAGCGCAACGACGTGACGCTGTTCGGCCCCGACGATTCGCTCGGCATCGTCAGTTTTGCGCTCGACGGGGTTCACCCGCACGATCTGGGCACCATATTGGACGAAGAAGGCGTGGCGATCCGCGCCGGGCACCACTGTGCACAGCCGCTGATGGAGCACCTTGGCGTCCCCGCCACGGCGCGGGCCAGCTTCGGCCTCTACAGCGATGAAAGCGATATCGATGCGCTTCTGAAAGGGATCGAGCGCACCAGGAGAATTTTCGGATGAGCGATCAGAAGCCAACCTTCACCGTCGAGGAAGTCGATGCGGCTCCCCCCGCGCCCCGCGCACGGGTGGATGATGCGCCTGCTCCGGTGGAAGAGCGCAAGCGCGACTATCTCGATGGGTTCCTGGCCGAAAAGCCGCAGGACATCGACCCTTCGGCTCCCGGCGGTGCGATCTACGATGGCGTCATCGATGCGCTGAAGGAGATTTTCGACCCCGAAATTCCGGTCAACATCTACGATCTTGGCCTGATCTACGGCGTCGAGGTATCGCCCGAAGCATCGGTGGCGGTGACGATGACGCTCACCACCCCGCACTGCCCGGTGGCCGAATCGATGCCGGGCGAAGTCGAACTGCGCGTATCCGCCGTGCCTGGCGTGCGCGACTGCGAAGTGAATCTTGTCTGGGATCCGCCGTGGGACATGGCCAAGATGTCCGACGAGGCCAAGCTTGAACTGGGGATGCTGTGATGACCACCGCAACGACCACGCGCGCGCGCCCTGCTGCCGTCATCCTGACGCCCAGCGCCGAAGCCCGCATCGCCAAGCTGATGGGTGACGCTCCGGAAGGCGCAATCGGCGTCAAGCTGTCCACCCCGCGACGGGGCTGTTCGGGCCTTGCCTACTCGGTCGATTACGTCACCGAGGAAGCCAAGTTCGACGAGAAGATCGAAACCCCCGGCGGCCTGTTCTACATCGACGGGGCCTCGGTGCTCTATCTTATCGGCAGCACGATGGACTGGGTGGAAGATGATTTCACCGCCGGGTTCGTGTTCAACAACCCCAATGCCAAGGGCGCCTGCGGGTGCGGGGAAAGCTTTACGGTCTAAGTCCCGTCCTTGTTTCGGGGCTTACGCAGCCCAATCAGTTCTTCGGGAACAGCGCCAGCAGCGTGCCCAGTTCGTCATGCACCTCGCGCTCCTGCGCGGGGTCGCTGTGGCCGATCCGCACGACCGTCAGCAACTGATCGGGCGATCCAACCACGAACTGGCCGTACTCGCCCAGACATGCGAAGACGGTCTTCGCCGCCGCGCCCGGCCAAAGCCGCGCGCCCTCTCCTGCCTCACCGCCATTCAGCCAGACGCCTGCGCCGTATCCCGGCTCACGCGGGGACGGCTCCAGCATGAACTGCACCCAGCGGCGCGGCAGGATCTGCGCGCCGCCCACCGATCCGGTGTGGCGGATGAACTCCCCAAGGTTGCCCCAGTCCCGCGCGGTCATGGCGATCATGCCTGACCCGATCATAGTGCCCGCACGGTCGTAACCGACGATCGCAGAGCCCATGCCGGTCGGCTGAAGCACCCGGTTACGCAAGTAATCGTTCACCGCCTGCCGCCGCCGTTGCGGATCGCGGTCAGGCCACAGGACGCGCGCGGCAAGGTCCGACAGGATCACCGCGCTGGCAGAGGAATGTTCGAAGAATTTGCCCGCCGGGGCTTCGAGCGGCTGCGCCTCGGCATAGGAGGCCATGTCGTCGCGCCCGTCGAGGAACAGCATGCGCATGCGATCCGATTCGCCTTCGACCCGGCCGGTGCCCGCACTGGTGGCCTCGACATGGCGCAGGCCCGAACGCATCTGGAGCAGTTGCCGCAGCGTGATGACGCCGCGTGGATCGCCGGGCCGCTGCCATTCGGGCACCGGGGCGGACTCGTTCAGGCGCAGGCGACCATCGCTGACCAGTTGGCCGATCATCAGCGCGGTCACGCACTGACCCGCAGACCAGCCCGGCAGCCGCGAATCGGGCTTTACGCCTTCGCCATAGCGCTCTGCGATGACCGATCCGCGTTTCAGGATGACGAGGGCGTCGGTCTTGCCCACCGCCTCTTCGTTGAACAGCCGGTCGATGGCGCGCCCCAGCGATTCGCGCGGAGCCCCGCCGTCATCCTTGATTGCGGCAAGCGATTCGGTGCTCGCAGGCGGCGGCCCTTCGGGCGCACCCGACCCACAGCCCCACAGGGCTGGCAGCGCAAGCATCACGGCGATAAGGGGAAGACGGCGTACCGACATGGTGCGCCGGTCATGTGCGAGGCGTTTGAGAATGGCAACATCCGGGCAACCCGGACCGGGGGACAAGGTCACGGGCGGGATGCATCCTGTACGACAGCCTTCGCGATGGAAGCGCAACCTGATCCTCCTCACGCTGCTTGGCCTTGTATTGTGGCTCGGCTGGACCTGGCGCGGCCTGCGCGAAGAAGCGCTGGTCGGCGCGGCTTACGGCGCGCGGGTGGGCTGCGTCTGCCGCTACGTCTCGCAACGGCCGATGGATACCTGCGAAGGCGATCTGAAGGTCGTGAACCTCAAGGGGGCAGGACGCTGGGTTTCGCTATCGGAAGATGCGCAGACCCGCACCGTCAAAGCCTCGGTCCCGCTGCTGGCAAAGCAGAGCGCCGACTTCGATCCGGCGCGCGGTTGCCGGCTTGAACCCTGGCAGGATTGATTCAGATCGCGCTCTGCGTCGAATCGATCCAGCCGCCGCCGATCACCCGCTCTCCAGCATAGATCACCGCGGCCTGCCCCGGCGCAACGCCGTATTCCGGTTCGGCAAAGCGGATCGTCGTGTCCGCACCATCGCCCAGCGGGCCGTCGAGCACGATCGGCACCGGCTTGGCCAGCGAACGGACCTTGGCCGTCAGCGGCGTATCGGGAATCGGCCCGATCCGGTTCGTCTCAACCAACCGCGCCGAAGCCGTGGCCAACAGACGGCGCGGGCCGACGCGGACCTGCCGGCTTTCCGCCTCGATCCCGGTAACGTAGAGCGGCTCCGGCTGGCCGCCGATCTCAAGGCCCCGGCGCTGGCCCACCGTGTAGTGGATGACACCGCGATGGCTGCCCAGCACCGCGCCGGTTTCAGCATGGACGATCTCGCCCGGAGCCTCGCCTTCAGGACGCACCGACCGCACGATCTTGGCATAGTCGCCATCCGGCACGAAGCAGATGTCCTGACTGTCCGGCTTGGCGGCGACGCGCAGGCCCGCCGCCTCGGCCAGCCGCCGCGTCTCGGTCTTGGGCAGGCCGCCAAGGGGGAAACGCAGGAAATCAAGCTGGGCCTCGGTGGTGCCGTAGAGGAAGTAGCTCTGGTCCCGCGCCGGATCGAGCGCGCGATGCAGTTCCGAACCGGCCGCGCCGATCACGCGGCGAACATAGTGGCCGGTTGCAAGGCAGTCCGCCCCCAGTTCGCGCGCCATGCTGAGCAGGTCTGTGAACTTGGGGCCCATGTTGCAGCGGATGCAGGGGATCGGCGTGCGCCCGGCGAGATAGTCATCGGCGAACCGCTCAACCACCTCTTCGCGGAAGGCGCTTTCATGGTCGAAGACATAGTGGGCAATGCCGAGCCGATCGGCCACCGCACGCGCATCGCGGATATCGTCGCCCGCGCAGCAAGCGCCCTTGCGACCGGTCGCGGCGCCATAATCATAGAGCTGAAGCGTCACACCGATCACTTCCGCGCCGCTGGCGGCGGCCAGTGCCGCCACAACGGAGCTGTCCACCCCGCCCGACATGGCCACCACCACGCGGCGGCCGGAAAGCGGGGCATCAAGCTGAAACAGGTCTGCGGGGTCGAGCCCGGAAAGAAGATCGGAAGAGACGGTCATGGTGGGGCCGCTCATACAGCGGAGCGCGCCGGATTCCTATCCTTTGCCTGCACGGCCGCCGGTTCGGCTCATGAAGAAAGCGTAAAGCGGCCTTTTACGATCCCTTGACGATCGCCGGGTTATAGGCAGCCATCATGAACGTCGCACGTAATCACATTGCCCCGAAAACCGGGGATGCACCGGATCGCACGCAGAGTCGCGCACCGGGGCTTGCTGTCGACGGGGCGATCGGCGGACTGTCTGCGGAGCACTTGCCCGCCGACCCGGCCGGGATCGACTGGCAGGCATTGCGCTCGCGCCTGTTCGCAACGCACGACCGACTCGGCGTGCTGGGCGACGACGCGGTCGCTACGCGCCTGCGGCTGCGCGGCAGCTTCGACGGCTGCGCAGCCTCGGCACTTAATGCTTACGAAGAATGCTCAAGGAACGTTAACCTTGATGCTTCAAGCAATGGCAAGCCCAGTGGATGTAAGGATTCTCCAGTCGCCGATGTGAACGGTAGCGGCGAACGAGGGTAAATATGATCGAGAACCAGAAAATCCGTCCGGCACAGGTGATCGGCCCGCTCGGCGAGCCGCTGACGGTTGCCGACCTTCCCCCCCCCAACACCACCCGCTGGGTCGTGCGCCGCAAGGCCGAAGTCGTGGCTGCCGTCAACGGCGGCCTGCTGACCATCGACGAAGTCTGCGAACGCTATGGCCTGACGCTTGAGGAATTCGCCTCGTGGCAACGCGCCGTTGATCGTTCGGGCATGCAGGGCCTGCGTGTGACACGAATCCAACACTACCGCGATCTCTACGAGCGCCAGCAAAAGTTCTGAGCGCACCTGTTCAGGTCCAGCAAAGTCAGAGGCGGGCGCGAAGCATTTTCGCACCCGCCTTTTCATGTTCTTACGCAATAAAAGTACGCGTCGCCCGATAATCAGCACGATGAAGTCGTTCGTCGATGGCTATCGACACGAAGCCGAGTACGCGTTGCCACCCTGTTCCCGCGAGTATATGAATCCAGCAGTTTAGGCCACATCGGCAGCCCGCCTGAATACAGGCGCAAGCGGTCCGTGCGGCGGGAGAGCACGCCGCCAGGGGGCGCGTGCATGCGTGCGGTGAACAGATGAATTACGACGGCAAGATTGAACCCGGCCACTCTCACGTCGGCGGGCAGGCCGGCGATCTCGACGCGTTCGACGCGGCGGGCACCTCGCTGGATACAGACGATGCGATCGACCGGCGCTCGCGCAGGGTCATCGTGCTCGTCATCGTCACCGTCGTGCTGCTGGCGGCCGCGCTGTGGTTCGTGCTTCACAAGGGGGACGCGGGTGACGCTGCCGGCGCCGACACCACACAGGTGCCGGTCGTCTCGGTCGTCGTGCCGGGCCGTTCGAGCGTCGCCGGGGAAATCACCGGCACCGGATCGCTGGCAGCGCGCCGTGCGATGCCGGTTGGATCGGTCGGCGAGGGCGGCGAAGTGCGCGAAGTGCGCGTCGATGCCGGTGACTGGGTCCAGAAGGGCCAGGTTCTCGCCGTCATCGACCGTTCGGTGCAGGTCCAGTCCGCTGCCAGCCAGTCTGCCCAGATCCGCGTGGCCGAAGCCGATGCCCGGCTGGCCCAGGCCAACCTCGATCGCGGCCTCAAGCTGGTCGATCGCGGTTTCATCTCCAAGGCAGACATCGATCAGCTGACCGCGACCCGCGATGCCGCAGTCGCCCGCGTCGGCGTGGCCCGCGCCACGCTGGGCCAGTTGCAGGCGCAGAACGCCCGCCTGAACATCGTAGCGCCCGCCTCCGGCCTCGTGCTGGCGCGCAACGTCGAAGTCGGCCAGGTGGTGAGCGGCGGCAGCGGCGTGCTGTTCAACCTTGCCCGCGATGGCGAAATGGAACTTCTGGCACTGCTTTCGGAAGACGATCTTGCCAAGCTGCATGTCGGCGTCACGGCCAGCGTCACCCCGGTCGGTTCGGGCCGCAGCTTCACCGGACAGGTCTGGCAGATCGCCCCGACCATCGACAACACCACCCGTCAGGGCACCGCACGCATCGCGATGAAATACGATCCGGCGCTGCGCCCCGGCGGCTTTGCCACTGCCGTCATCGAAAGCGGTACGGTGGTCGCGCCGATGCTGCCCGAATCCGCCATCCAGAACGACGCCAAGGGCTCTTTCGTCTATGTCGTCGGCAAGGATGACCGGGTCCGTCGCCAGCCGGTGAAAACCGGCCTCGTGACCCCGCAGGGCATTACCATCACCTCCGGCCTGAACGGCGACGAGAAGATCGTGGTGCGCGCAGGGGGCTTCCTCAACGACGGGGACAAGGTCAAGCCGCGCGCCTCGGCCGCTCCCGGCAAGTAATCGGACCAGACCGCACATGCGCAATATCTCGGCCTGGTCGATCCGCAATCCGATCATCCCGATCGTCTTCTTCATCGGCCTGATGATCGCCGGCATCGTCTCGTTCAACCGGATGGACGTGAACAACATGCCGGACGTCGAATTCCCCGGCGTCCACATCGGCGTTTCACAACCAGGTGCCGCTCCGACCGAGATCGAGACGCAGATCACCCAGATCGTCGAAGGCTCGGTGCGCTCGATTCCGGGGGTGGAGGAAATCCAGTCGACCGCCTCGGAAGGCCGCTCGACCACGCTGGTGTTCTTCTCGGTCGGCACCAACGTCGATGTGGCGACCCAGCAGGTCAAGAACGCGGTCGATCAGGTGCGTGGCCAGTTGCCGGACGGCATTCTTGAACCGCAGGTCCAGAAGATCGAAGCCGGCGGCGGTGGCTCGCTCGCCTATTTCGCGGTGCGTGCCGACGACATGACGATCGAGCAGCTCAGCTGGTTCGTCGATGATACCGTGGCCAAGACCCTGCTGGGCGTTCCCGGCATGGCGACCGTCAGCCGCGACGGCGGTGTCAACCGCGAGATCCGCGTCGTCGTCGACCCGCAGCGCATGCAGGCGCTGGGTGTCAGCGCCGAAGCGCTCAACAACGTGCTGCGGCAGGTCAACGTCGATGCTGCGGGCGGCCAGGCGGAGATCGCCGGATCGCGCCAGTCGGTTCGCGTACTCGGCAATGCCGAAACCGCTTACGACCTCTCGCAAAAGCGCATCAACCTGGGCAACGGCCGCTCGGTGAAGCTGTCCGACGTTGCCAGCGTCTATGACGGCTATTCCGAACAGACCGACATCGCCCGCGTCAACGGCCGCGAAGTCGTCACCTTCGGGTTCGAGCGCGCGCGCGGCGCATCCGACGTCGCCGTCTATGACGCGGCGATGGAAAAGCTGAAGCAGATCCAGAAGGACAATCCGCAGGTTCACGTCACCCGCCTGTTCTCGCAGGTGGACTACACGCGCGGGCAGTACACGTCCTCGATGGAGGCGCTGGTCGAAGGCGCAGTGCTGGCGATCGTCATCGTCTTCCTGTTCCTGCGGGACTGGCGCGCAACGCTGATCTCGGCCCTCGCCATCCCGCTTTCGGCGATCCCGACCTTCTGGTTCATGGACCTGCTGGGCTTCACGCTGAACTTCCTGTCGCTGCTTGCGCTCAGCCTTGTCGCGGGCGTGCTCGTCGATGACGCCATCGTCGAGATCGAGAACATCGTGCGCCACATGCGCATGGGCAAAAGCGCTTATCAGGCATCGATCGACGCCGCCGACGAGATCGGCCTTGCCGTGGTTGCCACCACTTTCTCGATTGTGGCGGTGTTCCTGCCCGTGGGCCTTATGCCCGGCATTCCGGGGCAGTTCTTCAAGGCGTTCGGTCTGACCGTCGTGGTCGCGGTGCTGATGAGCCTTGCCGTGGCGCGCGTGATCACGCCGATGGTCGCGGCCTACTTCCTCAAGGCGCACGGCCATGCCGAACACGGCGGCGGCAAGGCCATGGATATCTACATGAAGATCCTGGCCTGGACGCTCGACAGCACCGAAGCGCACCGTCGCAAGGCCGCACTGGTGCGCCAGCCATTCCATCCCGCCTATGCAGTGATCGCCATAATAGCGTTCATCCTGCTGATCGCTGCGGGCCTTGGCGCCGCAGGACTTCTGTTCACGGCCCTGCAGACAGGTATCACCAAGATCGGGCTCAAGGGTGCCGCCTTCGTGATCGCCGCGATCCTGTCCCCCCTCGCCATTCCCGTGGCGATCTGGTTGCTGGGCAAGCTGTTCCGCTTGCTGGCGAGCGCCATGGGCGCGCTTGGCCGCTGGTATCGCTACTTCACCGATCGCGTGATCGCGCGGATGCACGATCACCGCTTCTATGCTTTCTGCGCCTCGGTCTACGCGCTCGTCGTGACTTTCGCGCTGCTGGCCGGCCTGCCGCAGCAATTCCAGCCCAGCACCAACAACGACACCAGCGAGGTCAAGATCGAACTGGTGCCCGGCACCACGCTGGAACAGTCCGAAGCGATCGGCGGACGCGTATCGCGCCTGCTTGAAAAGCAGCCCGAGGTCGAACGCGTTCTGCAGTTCGCGGGCGAGGGTTCAGGCACGCTCTACATCGCGCTCAAGCCCGCCAAGGAGCGCGAGGCGACCAGCATCGAATTCGAACGCCGCATGGCCCCGCAGTTGCAGGACATCGCGGACGCCCGCGTCAGCTTTGCCTCGCAGTCGGGCGGGTTCGGTTCGGGGCGCGATTTGTCGATCATGCTTTCGGGTAGCGATTCGGAACTTCTCAACAAGACCGCGCAGACCCTTGTGGAGCAGATGCGCGCCATCCCCGGCGTCGTTGCTCCGCGCATCGCCGCAGACCTGCAGCGGCCCGAACTGCTGATCGTTCCGCGTCCCGATCTTGCCGCGCAGCTTGGCGTCACGACGGCCGCGCTCAGCCAGACGATCCGCATCGCGACCTTGGGCGAGATCGACCAGAACGCCGCCAAGTTCTCGCTGAGCGACCGCCAGGTACCGATCCGCGTGATCCTTGACCGCGCCTCGCGCCGGGACTTCTCGACGATCGAGAACCTGCCGGTCTCCACCGTCAGCGGCGGCACCGTGCCCCTCAAGCGCGTCGCCGAAATCCGCTTCGGTGCAGGGCCCACGCAGATCCAGCGCTACAACCAGTCGCGCCGCATCTTCGTCGGCGCCGACCTTGGCGAAGGGCAGGTCAAGGGACCGATCATGACGCAGATCCAGAATCTGCCGATCATGAAAAAGCTGCCGATGGGCGTGTCCAACGCCCCTGTCGGCGAGGACAAGTGGCAGGGTGAGATGATCACCAACTTCGTCACTGCCGTCATCTCCGGTATCTTCCTGGTCTTCGCGGTGCTGGTCCTGCTCTACAAGCGCTTCGTTTCGCCGCTGGTGAACATGGCCTCGCTGCTGCTGGCGCCGCTGGGCGGCATGCTGGCGCTGACCGTGGCGGGGCAGCCGATCTCGATGCCGGTCTACATCGGCATCCTGATGCTGCTTGGCATCGTCGCCAAGAACTCCATCCTGCTGATCGACTTCGCGATCGAGGAGATGGCCAAGGGCGTCGACAAGCTCACCGCGATCATGGACGCAGGGCACAAGCGCGCGCAGCCGATCGTCATGACCACCGTTGCGATGACGGCAGGCATGGTGCCCACCGCGCTGTCGATTTCGGGGGACGGAGCCTTCCGCGCGCCGATGGGTGTGACGGTGATCGGCGGCCTGGTGCTCTCCACCCTGCTTACGCTGGTCATCGTTCCTGCAGCCTTCAGCCTTGCCGATGGTTTCGAAAAGCGGGTCGGGCCTAAGTTGCGCAAGTCGCTGCTGACGTATGACCCGGATCAGCACCACGCCGGGACGCCCACTCACGCGCATCCCGCCGAATAAGGAAGGGGCCAGCTTGCCGCCGAAAGGGCGCCGTAACACGGGGATCGCGCTGGACGGCACGGGGCCGGACAGAGGCCGCCGGATGCGCCTGTTCGCAACCGGGTTGCTGCTGGCCATGGCGCTGGCCTTTCTTGTGCTGCGCAAGCTAGCGGGCGTTCACCCTGCCTGGGCACCAGCGCTGGAATGGGCGATCGCCTTCACCGAAGCGGCGATGGTGGGCGGACTGGCGGACTGGTTCGCGGTGACCGCTCTGTTCCGCCGCCCCCTTGGCCTGCCCATCCCGCACACCGCGATCATCCCGGAAAACAAGGACCGCATCGCCGATTCGATGGCGACGTTCCTGCGCGACAACTTCCTGACCCCCCAGGTCGTTGCGCGGCGGGTCAACAGCTTCAACTTTGCGGCGGCAGCGGGCAACTTCCTTGCCGATCCGGGGCGCGGCGGCCAGTCGCGTATCCGCGCGGGCGCGGCGAACCTGATTGCCGACATACTCGAATCGCTGGACCCGGACCGTCTGGGCAACCAGGTCCGTGCCGGACTGGCCCGCCAGCTTGAGCGGGTGGAGGTATCCCCCCTCCTTGGCCAGATGCTTTCGGCGATGATCGCCGACCGCCGCCACCTGCCGCTTATCGAAGGTTCGGTGCGCTGGGTGGGAGAAGCGCTTGAAGCCAACGAGGACATGGTCCGCACCATGATCCGCGAGCGCGCCAACAGCCTGCTGCGCCTGACCGGCCTTGACGCCCGCATCGCCAATTCCGTGCTCGATGGCCTCTACAAGCTGCTGGCGGAGATGATCGTGCAGCCCGACCATCCACTCAAGCTCAAGGTCGAGCAGATGCTGGAAAGCCTTGCCGAACGCCTTGCCAACGATCCCGAAACCCGCGAGCGGGTGGAAAATGCCAAGCGCGAAATGATCGCCAACCCGGCGGTCGGCCGGTGGTGGCAATCAGTGTGGGAGCGCCTGCGCCACAAGCTGGTCGATGCCGCCCGCAACCCCGATGCGGCGCTGGCCGGACAACTGACGACAATGCTGGGCGAACTGGGCGCCGCCCTGCAGGGCGACCCACGGCTGCAGGCCCAGATAAACCGCTTTGCGCGCCGCACCATCGTCGGCGTCACCGCGCGCTATGGCGAAGAGATAGTCGGCCTTGTCTCCGGCACGGTGAAGCGCTGGGATGCACGCACGATCAGCAACCGCCTGGAAGGTGCAGTCGGCCGAGACTTGCAGTTCATCCGTATCAACGGGACGCTGGTGGGCGGCTTGTTTGGTGTCTGCATCCATGCCATCGACCGGCTGCTATGACCGATGGACCGCTGCTGAAGACCGACCGTTTCGACTTGTGGCGCCCGGTGGCCACGGACCTGCCGCAGTTGTGCGCCCTGATCGATGATGAGGAAACCCTGCGCTACCTCGGCCCTGCCTCGCCGGAAAGGCAGTCTCAGTTCGACCGGTTGATGCGCAACGCGGGATCGTGGGCGCTTTACGGGTACGGCACCTTCATGGTCCGCCCACGCGGAAAGGACGATATCGTCGCCACCTGCGGCGTATTCCATTCCTGGCGAGGATTCGGAGAGCAATCCGGCATGGATGACGTACCGGAGGCGGGCTGGATCGTCAGGCGAGACTGGTGGCGCAAGGGTGTCGCGCCCGAAGCAATGGAAGCGGTATTGCACTGGTTCGACCAGGAGCACGGGCCGAAGCGCATCGCCTGCATGGTGGAGGAAGGCAACGAGGCATCGGAACGGGTGGCGGCAAGGCTCGGCTTTGTGCGGTACGCCACGCGCCTGACCGAGGATGGCGATGACCCCACCACGCTTACACTGTTCGAGCGAGGCCAGCCGCTCACAACGTCAGCTCAGCCGGTAAAGTAGATCACCGTCTGGGCATAGTATGAGGGCACGGGCTTGCCGGCCTTGTCCAGCGCCGGATCGAACCGGGTGCGCTGAACCACCTTGCAGGCCAGTGCATCGAACGCAGGTTCGTTGTAGGACTTGAGCGTGTCGCACCGGGTCACGACGCCTTCGGCATTCACCAACGCGCGAAAATTGACGCGGCCCTGATTGCCCTTCGCCAACATCGAGGTTGGATAGACGTCCTGAATGGATCGCACCATCGGCTTGAGGTGGGCAGGCTTTGCGTGGCGGGACAAGCTGGCCTGAACCGCCGGATCCAGATCCCATGCCTTGAGCAGCGCATCGGTGCAGCCCCGCAACGCTGCGAAAGGCTTGCCAAGCGACCCGGTCGCGAGAGACACCCGATGATCCCCCCAGATGAGAGCGATCTGCTTGACGCTGTCTTCCATGGCCGGCGTGACGAAATCCTGCTCGCCTTCGGTATCATCGTCAGTCTTGCCGTTCTCCGGCTTCATAAGCGCGGAGGTCAGGAAGATCGAAGGGACGGCATCCCGGTCCCCCCGCTTGGCCGTACCAGGCTGAAACCAGGTATCCTCGTCCGTCCACAAGGTACTGTATTGCACGGTTACCTTGTGACGCATGACAAGGCTGGCCAAGTCATCACCGTCAACCACCAGCTGAAACCGGTCCCCGGGCTCGTAGCGGCGAATTTCCAGCACGACAGGACGATCCGCAGGGCCAAACGTGCGTCTCAACGCGCAACCGGATTCAGAGCCGTCCAGATTCCACGGCGAGGACGCCGACAGCCTGACCTCCGGCCGGGCGGCTGCCGAAACGGCATCGGTCCCCCCGACAAGCGCAGCAACGGCTGCAATCGTTCCGATCGTTGCCCTGATCACAAAAAGCCCCCGCTTTGAACCCGCAAAAGCCATCCCTGCCCGATTCGTCGCACATGAAAAAGGCCCCGGAGCAAAACTCCGGAGCCTTTTCATTGTTGGCGAACGCCGTGCCTCAAAGCTTGCCGGTCAGTTCCGGCACCGCGTTGAACAGGTCTGCCACCAGGCCGATGTCTGCGACCTGGAAGATCGGGGCATCCTCGTCCTTGTTGATGGCGATGATGGTCTTGGAGTCCTTCATGCCCGCAAGGTGCTGGATCGCGCCCGAAATGCCCACCGCGATGTAGACTTCGGGGGCAACGATCTTGCCGGTCTGGCCGACCTGGTAATCGTTCGGCACATAACCTGCGTCGACCGCGGCGCGCGATGCACCAACGGCAGCGCCCAGCTTGTCGGCGAGCGGCAGGATGGTGGCCTCGAAGGTTTCGGAGTCCTTCAGCGCGCGGCCGCCCGAGACGATGATCTTGGCGCTGGTCAGTTCCGGACGCTCCGACTTGGCGATTTCCGCGCCCACGAAGCTGGAAAGACCCGCATCACCGGCGCCCGTCACGTCTTCGACCACGCCCGAACCGCCGGTCGCTTCTGCCTTGGCAAAAGCAGTGCCGCGTACGGTGATGACCAGCTTGGCATCGCTCGATTCAACGGTGGCGATGGCGTTGCCGGCGTAGATCGGACGGGTGAAGGTCTTCTCGCCTTCGACCGAAAGGATGTCCGAAATCTGCGCGACGTCGAGCAGCGCGGCAACGCGCGGCGCAACATTCTTGCCGGTGGTGGTGGCCGGCGCAACGAAGGCGTCGTGATGGCCCATGAGGTCCACGATCAGCGGCGCGACGTTTTCCGCCAGCGCATGTTCGTAGGCCGCGTCGTCGGCGAAGTGGACCTTGCCCACGCCTGCGATCTGCGCGGCGGCATCTGCTACGGCGCGCGCACCGGAGCCAGCGACGAGGAGGTGGACTTCACCCAGCTTTGCAGCGGCGGTGACGGCGGAGAGGGTAGCGTCCTTGACCGACGCGTTGTCGTGTTCAACCCAGACGAGCGTCTTCATCAGGCTACTCCCAGTTCCTTGAGCTTGGCGACAAGACCGTCGACGTCGGCAACCTTGATGCCTGCGACACGCACCGGCGGCTCTGCAACCTTGAGGGTCTTGAGGCGCGGGGTGATGTCCACGCCGTAATCGGCGGGCGACTTCACATCGAGCTGCTTCTTCTTGGCCTTCATGATGTTGGGCAGCGAAGCGTAGCGCGGCTCGTTCAGGCGAAGGTCGGTGGTCACGATGGCGGGAAGCGACAGCTTCACCGTCTCAAGCCCGCCGTCGACTTCGCGGGTAACGGCAACCGAATCGCCTTCAATGACGACCTTGCTGGCGAAAGTGCCCTGCGGACGGCCCAGCAGCGCAGCGAGCATCTGGCCGGTCTGGTTCGAATCGTCATCGATCGCCTGCTTGCCGAGGATCACGAGGCCGGGGTTTTCTTCACCCACGATCGCCTTGAGAATCTTGGCGACGGCCAGCGGTTCGACCTCTGCGTCAGTCTCGATCAGGATGGCGCGGTCGGCGCCCATGGCCAGCGCGGTGCGCAGGGTTTCCTGCGCCTTCGTCGGGCCGACCGAAACGGCGATGACTTCTTCGGCCTTGCCCGCTTCCTTGAGGCGGATGGCTTCCTCGACGGCGATTTCGTCGAAGGGGTTCATGCTCATCTTGACGTTGGCAAGGTCAACGCCGGTACCGTCGGCCTTGACCCGCGGCTTCACGTTGTAATCGATGACCCGCTTCACGGGCACGATGATCTTCATTGCGAACTGTCCTCTCACTTCTGGGACGGCAAATTTAACCGCACGATTAAACTCTGAAGGGAGCTATCGCGTTCCTCTGCCCCGACGTCAAGCCTCGCAGAAGCGCTAAGAGCTTGAGGCGGGAAAAGAGAAACTTCGCGCATCCCCTACATGCAGAAACGGCGGGGGTCGCGAAACCCCCGCCGTTCCGATATTCGCTATGTGATCGCGCGCATGATGCACCCGACCGATCATCGCATGATTCAGGCGACGGCCTGAACTTCCGCAACGATTTTCTTGGCAGCGTCGCCCAGGTCGTTGGCGGGGACGATCGCGAGGCCGGAATTGGCCAGGATGTCCTTGCCCTGCTGGACGTTGGTGCCTTCGAGGCGGACAACGAGCGGAACCGACAGGTTCACTTCCTTCGCCGCGGCAACGATGCCTTCAGCGATGATGTCGCACTTCATGATGCCGCCGAAGATGTTCACGAGGATGCCCTTCACGGCCGGATCCGCGAGAATGATCTTGAACGCCGCGGTCACCTTTTCCTTGTTAGCGCCACCGCCGACGTCAAGGAAGTTGGCCGGGAACATGCCGTTCAGCTTGATGATGTCCATCGTCGCCATGGCAAGGCCGGCGCCGTTGACCATGCAGCCGATGTCGCCGTCGAGCTTGATGTAGGCGAGGTCATACTTCGAAGCTTCGATCTCGGCCGGATCTTCCTCGGTCTCGTCGCGCAGGGCGAAGATGTCGGGGTGACGGGCAAGAGCGTTCGAATCGAAGCTCATCTTGGTGTCGAGAACGAGCAGTTCACCGCCCTTGCTCTGAACCAGCGGGTTGATCTCGACCATGTCGCAATCCATCGCGATGAACGCGGTGTAGAGCTGCTTAGCAAGCTTCTGAGCCTGCTTGTTGAGGTCGCCCGAGAGCTTCAGTGCGAACGCAACGGCGCGGCCGTGGTGGGCCTGGAAGCCTTCGGCCGGATCGATCGTGATCGTGGCGATCTTTTCCGGCGTGTTGTGAGCGACTTCCTCGATGTCCATGCCGCCTTCGGTCGACACGATCATGGCCACGCGGCCGGTCTTGCGATCGACGAGCATCGACAGGTAGTATTCCTTGTCGATGTCGACGCCGTCGGTCACGTACAGACGGTTGACCTGCTTGCCCGCTTCACCGGTCTGGATGGTGACGAGCGTGTTGCCGAGCATTTCCTTGGCGAAAGCTTCGACTTCCTCGATCGACTTGGCAAGGCGCACACCGCCCTTGGCGTCGGCGGGGAGTTCCTTGAACTTGCCCTTGCCGCGGCCGCCGGCGTGGATCTGCGCCTTGACGACGTAGAGCGGTCCGGGAAGCTGCTTGGCAGCAGCGACTGCCTCTTCGACGGTGAGGGCGGCGATGCCGGCGGGAATGCCCACGCCGTACTTCGCGAGGAGTTCCTTGCCCTGATATTCGTGAATGTTCATCGCTCAAATCGCTTTCTGCTGGAGGTTCCCGGGGAAGGCGCCGTAGCCATATGTTCGCCTGCCGCCTAAGCACATCCGGGCGGGCTTGAAAAGGCCCGGAGCCTGCGCAAATGCATAGCTCCAACGAATTTGATCGAACTTATTTGATATCAGTTCGCAATAGCAATTAAATACGGGGACGCGGCCGGATGATCGACCGACACAGACTCGAAGCCATCGTCCGCGAGGCCGGGCGCATTGCCTTGTCCGGCTGGCCGGGCGACGGCCACGATCTGAAATCGTGGGAGAAGACTCCGGGAAGCCCGGTCTGCACCGCCGATCTTGCGGTCGATGCCTACCTCAAGCGCGAACTGGGTGCATTGCTTCCTGCGGCGGGATGGCTCTCCGAAGAGACGGCCGACACACAAGAGCGGCAAGATCACGAACTGGTGTGGCTGGTCGATCCGATCGACGGAACGCGCGACTATATCCATGGTCGCAAGGGCTGGGCGATCTCCGTCGCGCTGGTGAACACCAGACGGCCCTTGCTGGGCTATCTTTTCGCCCCCGTCCGCCAGCGCGAGGCCGGTGGCGAGTTCTGGTCGGCGGAGGCAGGCAAGGGCGCCTGGCTTAACGGCGCCCGACTGGTTGCCAGCAACCGCGATAGATTGTCGGGATCACGCGTCCCGGCACACAAGCTGGCGGCAGAGGATGCAGACCTTGTCCTTGTCGACCAGCCCAACTCGATCGCACTGCGCATGGCGATGGTAGCGGCGGATCAGGCCGATCTCCTCGCCACGCTGCGCTGGGGCTATGAATGGGACATTGCCGCCGCGGGGCTGATCGCGCGCGAAGCGGGCGCTGCTGTGACCGATGCCTTCGGGCAACCGCTCAATTACAACAAGCACGATCCACGGGCGTTCGGCGTACTGGTTTCATCGAACGGAATCCATGCCGCTGCAGTAGAGCGACTCGCCGAGCGAGCCCGGCGCTATTCCGCCTGAACCGTCGGCAGGCCTTTACTTGTCTGCGTCACCTTCCGCTTCGGGTTCTTCAGGCGCTTCCTGACCCATGCCCTCGCCCTTCCAGGACGGATCTTTCTCCATCCGTTCGATCAGGCTGCGCGCGAAGCGGCTGCCGGAATTGACGTGCGGGTTGTTTGCGACCGGCCCCAGCACGATCCGCGCTTCGGGTGAGCGGCCCAGGCGCAACAAAGCGGTGCCCAGGTTCATCCGAAGGCCAAGGTCGAACGGCGCCAGCTCCACCGCCCGGATCAACCCGCTGATAGCCAGATCAGACGGCGTCTGTCCCTGCTCCACAAAGCTGCGGTAGAAGTAGACGAGCGGCAGCGGATGGTCGTTCTCGATCCGGTTGAGCGCGATGAAGGGAGCCCGCGCGGCCTTGTACGCCGCCGCGCGTTCCTTGTCGTCGCCCCGGTTGTCCTCCGCCTCGCGGAAAAGTGCATAACCTTTCTGGATGTAGGCGTTGACCTGAGAGGGGTCGTGCGCGATCGCGCTGTCCGCTGCGGCGATGGCTTCCCTGTCATGGCCCGCATCGAATTCGCATTCGGCAAGCGCGGCCAGCACCGCAGGGTCCTGCGGATACTTTGCCGCGATCTGGCGCGCCTCCACCAGCAGGGTTGCCGCTTCCTCGCTCGACACGCCGCGACGCGAGCGGATACGCACCGGCATGATCTCCGCCTCACCGGCAGAAAGCGTGCGCAGGCTCACCGGACCGATCGACAACACCTCTGGCGTCAGCGTCAGCGCAGTCATCCGCCGCTTCTTCAGATAGCTGTCGAGATTCTTCTCCAGTACGTCGAAGTCACCGAAAGCCTCCAACGCGGCGTCTCGCTGCCCCCGTCCCTTGGCGAGCAGTTCGACATAGCGGGTCATCTGCCCTTTGCGGTCACCGCCGAAGGTCAGGTAATGATACAGGAGCCAGCTCTTGCCGTAGAACGCGTCGTAAGTAGTGTGCTTGCGCTTGTCGTACTCGGTGGGGTCGAGCAGATCGGCGGCCTTGACGTCCTGTGCGTAGAACAGTTCACCCGCGCGGTGGCTGGCCGGGCGGCCAAGCCACAATCCACCGTCCGCCTCGAACTTGGCGGATGCAAAGAATTCCGCCGCGCCTTCGCTCAGCCAGCGGGGCATCGCCGCCGAACTGGTGGAGATCAGGAAGTGGTGCGCATATTCATGCAGCAGCACGATCATCGACCAGGTGACGGTGCTGCCGCTGCCACTTTGCACGGAAGGCACGATCGCCAACGAGCCGCCCGCGCTGGGGACGTAGAACCCCCCGACGAACTTGTTGTCACCGCCGTGGAGTTGGCGCACTTCGCGCTCGTTCTTGACGACGTAGACGGTCACCCGGTTCGACGGGCTTGGCTTGGCCACCTTCTGGCCAAGCACGAAGGCCATGCCGGCATGATAGCGTTCAAGCTGCTGCGAAAAGCGCGTGATGTCCTTGTCGGAATCGTTCGCGTAGATGACGAAATGGTCGCTGGACGCCTCGATCCAGGCCGCCCGGGCCTGTCCGCCCCAGAAGCACACAGCCAGCGCCGCAACCAGTATTCCAAAACGCATCAAGTCCCCCCGAACCCTTTACGGATACGGAGACTAGCCAAATATTGTTACGTTTCAAGTTACTCGTCTGAAATCGCAGATCCATGAAGAAGGGGCCGGTGTACTTTCGCACACCGGCCCCTTCCCCGATCCCGCTTCCTGCGGAAGCTCTTTACTTCGCCGCGTTGGCGTCGTCCGTGGTCACCGGGGTGATCTTGATTTCGACGCGGCGATTGAGGGCGCGACCCTCGGCCGTGTTATTGTCCGCGACCGGATAGTTCATCCCCATGCCCTGCGTCTGGATACGCGAGGACGAAACGCCCCGGCTGATCAGGTAACGCGCCACCGAATCGGCACGGCGCTTCGACAGGTCCATGTTGTACGAGGCCGAGCCGGTGGAGTCGGTGTGGCCGTAGACGTCGACGAGGCTGTTCGGATACTGCACCATCGACTGCGCGACCTTGTCCAGCGACGCCTGGAACGAGGGGCTGACAACGGTGGAATCAACGGCAAACGTCACGTCCGGCAGGTTCACGAGGATGCCGTCGCCCTGCTGGGTAACGTCGATGCCCGAACCGGCGGTCTGTTCCTTCAGTTCCTTGATCTGCTTGTCCATCTGGTAGCCGACGACGCCGCCCGCGACGCCGCCGATGCCTGCGCCGACGATACGCGCGGTCTTGCCGCCGATGACGCTGCCGAGCAGATAGCCCAGACCGGCGCCGCCGGCACCGCCGATGGCCGTTCGCGAAACCTTGCGCTCACCGGTGTTCGGGTCCGTGACGCAAGCCGAAACCGTAACCATCGCAAGGACCGCGGCGGCCGAGGTGATCAGGCGCGAATTCTTCATTTCCTGGGTGTCCCTTCCTCTTGATGTGCCCTTATACCGGGCATCTGTGCGGTAGTGAACATGAACGGCGAATGGCTCACGGGCGCTCAACCCACCGCACTACGTTGAGTTCCCGGGCACACTGCGAATGTGCCGCGCTTTTCAAGGTCCATTGCAAAACATTGCAATGCAGCAATCGGATTACGCGGGTTCTTCGCGCGGCGCACAATCTCTGCTAGCGATGGAAGCACTGTGACACCCTTTCCCTGGACCGACGTCCTCATCATCATCGGGCTCATTCTATTGAATGGCCTGTTCTCGATGTCCGAACTGGCCATCGTTTCCGCGCGCACGCCGCGCCTCAAGCTTTCTGCCGACAAGGGCAGCCGGGCCGCCCAGACCGCCATGGATCTGGCCGCCGACCCCGGCAGGTTCCTGTCGACCGTGCAGATCGGCATCACCCTCATCGGCATCATCGCGGGCGCCTATTCGGGCGCCAGCCTGGGCCAGCCGGTGGGCGACCGCCTTGCCATGCTGGGCGTTCCGGTACGCTTCGCGGGCGAACTGGGCTTTGCGCTGGTGATCATCGCCACGACTTACGCCAGCGTCGTCGTCGGCGAACTGGTGCCCAAGCAGCTGGCCCTGCGCATGGCCGAACCCGTAGCCGTGATCATGGCCCAGCCGATGAGCTGGCTGGCGCGCATCATGGGCCCGTTCGTCTGGCTGCTGGACCGGTCCTCCGGACTGATCCTGCGCCTCTTCTCGATTCGCACCGGCGATGCAGAGCGTCTGACCGCGGAAGAACTCCAGATGATCTTCGCCGAGGCGACCCGCACCGGCGTGATCGAGGAGGAAGAACGCGCGATGATGACCGGGGTCATGCGCCTGGCCGAACGGCCCGTGCGCGAACTGATGACCCCGCGCAACCAGATCGACTGGATCGATGCCGATGCGGACGAGACTGCCCTTCGCGCCAAGATCGCCGCATCGCCCCATTCGCTGCTGCCGGTGGTGGCCGGAGACGGCGCGCCCGACAATGTGGTTGGCATCCTCAAGGTCAAGGAAGTGCTGGCCGCGCTGATCGACGGACGCACCGTCGAAGTGCGCGCAATGATGCGCAAGGCCGAAGTCATTCCCGACCAGCTCGACGCGATGGACGCCTTGCGCAAGCTGCAGACCGCCGAAGTGGCGATGGCCGTGGTGCACGACGAATACGGCCACCTCGAAGGCGTGGTCACGCCCTCTGACGTGCTGGCGGCGCTGGCGGGCAACTTTGTTTCGCACCAGGACGAGGGCGATGAGCCCATGGTGACCGAGCGCGAGGACGGATCGTTGCTGATATCGGGCGCGATGCCTGCCGATTCGCTGGCCGACCGCCTTGGCATCGCTCTGCCCGAAGATCGCGACTTCGCCACCGTCGCCGGTTTCGTGCTCCACGTCCTGCGCAAGGTCCCGCGCGAAGGTGAGCATTTCACCGAGCAGGGCTGGCGTGTTGAAGTCATCGACATGGATGGCCTCAAGATCGACAAGCTTCTGGTAAGCACCGCTGCCGACGCCATCGAGGATGACGGAGTAAGCGGCGACGGCTGATCCGCCGTCACCTCCATCTGAAACGAAAAAGGCCGGACTTTCGCCCGGCCTTTTTTATGTCATGTCGACCAAAGTTCAGCCGCCAACGGCGGTCTGCGCATCGCGGCCGTCGCCTTCCGGAGCGGCAAGGATCGCGCGGGTAAGCTGGCCCTTGGCGACCGTGTAGGTCTGCGGATCACCAACGGTCGAACGGATCGACGGATCGGCGGTTCCAGCCATGCTCAGCGCCGACTTTTCCACTTCACTGCGGGCCTGCGGGCCACCGAACAGCGCATCCAGCGTCTGCTGCTGCATCGAATCGTCAGCCGGGCGAGGCTGACCCTGCTTCGGCGGGCTCAGCGAAAAATCGGGCGGGACCACCAGCGGGGTCTGCCGCTGAACGGCGAACTCGTCAGGGCGGGCCCGGTTGAACAGACCCGTGCTGCCGCAAGCGGACAGCATGACGGCGCCAGTCGCGACGAGGACAAGGGCACCGGTTTTCTTCATGCGCATCAAATCGAACTCGCGTTTATTCGGCAGTAGGGGCGGGTTGAGCCGCTGCATCGGGCTTTTCGCGCGAAAACAGGGATCGGGCAAGGATAATCAGGACACCGATGGTGATCGCCGCATCGGCAAGGTTGAAGATCAGGAAGGGCCGCCACCCTCCGAAGTGCAGGTCTGCATAGTCGATCACATAGCCGACCGCAAAGCGATCGCGGATGTTGCCAAGCGCACCGCCCAGCACCATGCCCAGCGCCGCGATCTCGGCCAGCTTGCGTTCACGCAGCAGCCAGACGAACACGAAGGCCGCGATCGCGCCGGTCATCGCCACCAGCGCCCAGCGCCCTTCCGGCGACCCGGCCGTGAACAGGCCCAGCGAAACGCCGAAGTTCTGCGTCCACGTCAGGTTGAAGAACGGCAGGACATAGACCTGGCCGATCCGGTTCAGCTCGATGCCATCGACGACCCAACCCTTGATGCCCTGATCGATCGCATAGACGATCACGGCCACAACAAGGCCGATCAGGCGCTTCATCCAGGGATTCATTCAGCCGGCTCCACGACGTCGTCGCAGCGATCGCACAGGGCGCCGTCCTCGGTCACTTCCGGGAGATGGCGCCAGCAACGGCCGCACTTGTTGTCGGTGGATGGGGTGACGGTCACGTCCCCGCCCTGCCCGCGCGTGACTGTCCCGGTGATGAACAGCTCGGCCAGATCGGCATCCGGCGCGGCTGCTGGCACGGTGACCACGGCGGCAAGACTGGAGCCGATGATCTTTTCACGGCGCAGCGGCTCAATCGCTTCGGTCACGGTCGCGCGCAGGGCACGAAGTTCGGCCCACTTGGCCGCATCCGCCTCTGCCGCCGGAACTTCCGGCCATTCCAGAAGGTGGACGCTGCCGCCATCGGGATAGCGCGAGCCCCAGGTTTCTTCCGCCGTGAACACGATCACCGGCGCCGCATAGCGGATCAGCGCGTGGAACAGGATATCCAGCACGGTCCGATAGGCGCGGCGCTTCGGGTCCGTGGGCGCATCGCAGTAGAGGCAGTCCTTGCGGATATCGAAGAAGAACGCCGACAGATCCTCGTTGCAGAAATCGAGCAGCGCACGGACGTAAGTGTTGAAGTCGAAGGCATCGACAGCCTCGCGCAGCGTCTTGTCGAGCTGGCCCAGCAGCGAGAGCACGTAGCGCTCCAGTTCGGGCATCTCGGTGACGTTGTGTACCCGTTCGGTGTCGCTGAAGCCATCCAGCGCGCCCAGCAGGTAGCGTAGGGTATTGCGCAGCTTGCGGTACTGGTCGGCCACGCCCTTGAGGATCTCATCGCCGATGCGGTGGTCTTCGGTGAAGTCCACCGAGAGCGCCCAGAGGCGGATGATATCGGCGCCGTTGGTCTCCATCACCTTCAGCGGGCTGATCGTGTTGCCCAGCGACTTGGACATCTTCATGCCCTTGGCATCCATCGTGAAGCCGTGAGTCAGCACCGCCTTGTACGGCGCATGGCCACGCGTGGCGCAGGCTTCCAGAAGGGATGACTGGAACCAGCCGCGATGCTGGTCCGACCCTTCCAGATAGAGGTCCGCCTTGGGGCCGGTGTAACCTTCGGGGCGCAGCAGGTCCGGCCAGCGGCCCGATTCGAGCACGAAAGCATGGGTCGAACCGGAATCGAACCACACGTCGAGAATGTCGGCGACGCGCTCGTAATCCTCGGCCTTGTAGTCGTTGCCGAGCAGTTCCTGCGCGGCCTCGTCCGACCAGCCATCGACGCCCTTCGCGCGGATCGCGTTGCGGATGCGGTCGTTCACCGCTTCATCGACCAAGTATTCGCCGGTCTTGCGATCGACGAACAGCGTGATCGGCACGCCCCACGCGCGCTGGCGCGAAAGCACCCAGTCGGGACGCCCCTCGACCATCGCGCCGATGCGGTTGCGGCCCTTGTCGGGCACGAAGCGGGTATCGGCAATCGCCTGCAGCGCCGCGGCGCGCAGCGTCGGCGCGTCCATCAGGTTTTCTTCGCTGGGATCAATCGCGCCGCCCTCGTTCTCCCAGCGCTTGTCGGCCGGGGACTTGGGCGAGATATGCGTCATCACCTTGTCCATCGGCACGAACCACTGCGGCGTGCAGCGGTAGATCACCTTGGCCTTGGAGCGCCACGAGTGGGGGTAGCTGTGCTTGTAGTCCGCAGAAGCGGCCAGCAGCGCGCCTGCTTCGCGCAGGTCCGAGCAGATCGGACCGTCGGCCGCATTGAACTTGGGGTTGATGACAGAGCCTTGCCCCGCCAGCCACAGCCAGTCCTCGCGGTACTTGCCGTCGGCTTCGACCACGAACTTCGGGTTGATGCCATGGGCCTTGCACAGCGCGAAGTCGTCCTCGCCATGGTCAGGCGCCATGTGGACGAGGCCGGTGCCGCTCTCGGTGGTGACGAAATCACCGGCGAGCAGCGGACGCGGCTCGGCGAAGAAGCCGCCGAGCGCGTGCATCGGGTGACGCGCGATGGTGCCTTCGAGGTCGGAGCCGGTGAACCAGTTGGCGCGATCAGTTACGGTGATCCCGCTGCGCTTGATGAAGTCTTCAGCAAGCTGCTCTGCGACGATATAAGTCCGATCCGCTACAAGCGCGACGTACTTGACGTCGGGGCCGTATGCGAGCGCTTGGTTGACCGGGATGGTCCAAGGTGTGGTCGTCCAGATTACAACGTAAGCGCCAACCAAGCCCGGCAGCTTCGGCGATTCTGTGATCTCGAACGCCACGTCGATCTGGGTCGAGGTGATGTCCTCGTACTCCACCTCGGCTTCGGCCAGCGCGGTCTTTTCCACCGGCGACCACATCACCGGCTTGGCGCCGCGATAGAGCATGCCGTTCTCGGCAAACTTCAGGAGTTCGCCGACGATGGTGGCTTCTGCTTGAAAGTCCATCGTCAGGTAGGGGTTGTCCCAGTCACCATTGATGCCGAGGCGCTTGAGCTGTTCGCGCTGCACATTCACCCAGTTCTGGGCATAGGCGCGGCATTCGGCGCGGAATTCCTCCGCCGGAACTTCGTCCTTGTTTTTCTTCTTCTTGCGGTACTCTTCCTCGACCTTCCACTCGATCGGCAGGCCATGGCAGTCCCAGCCGGGCACATAGGGCGCGTCCTTGCCCAGCAGGGTCTGGGTGCGCACGACCATGTCCTTGAGGATGTGGTTCAGCGCGTGGCCGATGTGCATGTCGCCGTTCGCATAAGGCGGGCCATCATGCAGCACGAACTTTTCGCGGCCGCGGCGCACGTCGCGCGTCTTCTCGTAAATCTTTTCGGCCTGCCAGCGCGCAAGAATACCCGGCTCCTTCTGCGGGAGCCCGGCCTTCATGGGGAAATCGGTCTTCGGAAGGAAGACGGTGCTACGATAGTCGCGCTGTTCGGTCATAAGGCCTGCGCACTAGAACAATTGCGGCACCGTTGGAAGTGCGAGGATTCGCCCCGGCTGTAAGACGCTAGAGGCCCGCCAGCAGTTCGCGCGCCTTCACGCAATCGCGGTCCATCTGTTCGATCAGGGCATCCAGCGATGCGAACTTCGCTTCGGGCCGCAGGAAGTGGTGGAACGCCACCTCGATCTCCTGCCCATAAAGGTCGCCCGCGAAATCGAAGAAGTGCGGCTCAAGCAGTTCCTTGGGCGGATCGAAGGTCGGGCGGATGCCGATGTTCGCCGCGCCATGAACCACGCGGCCGTCCGGCATGCGCCCCGTCACCGCGTAGATGCCGTAAAGCGGGCGCAGATAGTTCGCCATGTCGAGGTTGGCGGTGGGAAAACCTATGGTGCGGCCCAGCTTGTCGCCATGCTGCACCCGGCCACGGATCGAAAACGGACGCGTCAGCAGCCGCGCGGCAAGCTGGCAATCGCCGGACTTCAGTGCCTCGCGGATACGGCTGGACGATACGGTGCCGCCCGCATCGCTGACCGGGCCGACCGTGCGCCCTTCAAGCCCGTGCGCGGCGCCGATATCGCGCAGCACCTGCGGATTGCCGCCCTTGGCACGGCCAAACGTGAAATCCTCGCCCGTCACCACGCCGACCGCGCCCATGTGGCGCACCAGCATGTCCTCGACCCACTGCGTTGCGGGCATGGCCGCCATCGCGGAATCGAAATGCAGCACCAGCATCGCGTCGGCCCCGGCCGCGGCGAACAATTCCTGCCGCTGGTCCAGCGTGGTCAGGCGGAACGGTTCCGCATCGGGCTTGAAGTGGCGGACGGGATGCGGATCGAACGTGGCAACGATGGCCGGGCGATCCTGCGCCTTCGCCCAGCGGATCGCCTCTCCGACCACGGCCTGATGGCCCTGATGGAACCCGTCGAAGTTGCCCAGCGCCAGCACGGCACCGCGCAAGGATTCGGGAACGGGTTGGCGGTTGTCGAGGCGAATCATGGGCGTTCCGCGCTATAGGCCGCGCACGAGAGTGACGAAAGCATGGGCAGGATATGCGCCCTGCGCCGGATGTTCCTCGCGCATGGTCTCGCGCCATTCGGGGCCGGGCGCGGGCATCACCGTATCGCCTTCATGGTCGCCCGCAACTTGCGTCAGTTCGATCCGGGTGGCCAGCGGGAGGAACAGCGCGTTGATCTCTGCCCCGCCGATCACGGCCACTTCACCCTCTCCGGCAAGCGCCAGCGCCGCTTCCACCGAATGCACGACTTCGGCGCCCTCGGCCTGCCAGCCGCTGTCGCGCGTCAGTACGATGTGGCGGCGGCCCGGAAGCGGCGAAGGGAAGCTTTCGAAGGTCTTGCGGCCCATCACCATCGGCTTGCCCATGGTCAGCGCCTTGAACCGCCTGAGGTCGGCCGGAAGCCGCCAGGGCAGCGCGCCATCGCGGCCGATCACGCCATTGTCCGCGCGGGCATAGATAAGGAAGATATCCTGAGCCATCAGTCCAGAATCAGCCGCGTCACGTGGCCCATCTTGCGACCGGGCCGCGCCGCCGCCTTGCCGTAAAGGTGCAGGTGATTGGCGGGATCGGCCAGGATCGTCGCCCAGTCATGCGCATCGTCACCGATGAGATTGCGCATTTCCACGCCCTTCGCGGCAAGCCCGGTGCCGCCCAACGGCAGCCCGCAGATCGCACGCACGTGATTCTCGAACTGGCTGGTGACCGCGCCCTCTGTGGTCCAGTGGCCCGAATTGTGGACGCGCGGCGCCATTTCGTTGAACACCGGGCCATCCTTCGTCGCGAAGAATTCCAGCGTCAGTACGCCGACATAGTCCAGCGCCTCGGCCACCTTGGCGGCAAGTTCGCGCGCAGCAGGCACTTGCGCCAGCAGATCGGCGGGCGCAGGCACGGTGCTGAGCGCCAGGATGCCGCCTTCGTGGACGTTGTGGGCACTGTCGAAAAAGCGAATATCGCCGTCAGCGCCGCGGCACAGGATCACCGAGAATTCGGCGAAGAAGGTGACGAAGCCTTCATAGATCAGCGGCGTTGCAGGAAGGTCCAGCGCAGCGGCGTCCTCGGCTGTCATGATCCGCCACTGGCCCTTGCCGTCGTAGCCATCGCGGCGTGT
Source organism: Novosphingobium guangzhouense (assembly GCF_002896965.1). Lineage (GTDB taxonomy): Bacteria > Pseudomonadota > Alphaproteobacteria > Sphingomonadales > Sphingomonadaceae > Novosphingobium > Novosphingobium guangzhouense. The sequence continues at coordinate 102,637 of NZ_LYMM01000106.1, read as the reverse complement.
CTTGAGGATGCCGGGCGCGCCGATGGTGGCGATGGCATTTGCCAGGTCTTCGGCGCTGTCCACCGGGGCGAAGGGAGCGGGAGTGCCGCCCAGCTGCGTGACGAAGCGCTTCTCGTTCAGGCGATCCTGCGCCGTTTCCAGTGCGCGGGCATGGGCAAGCAGCGGGGTGTCACCCAGAGCGGCGAGCGGACCCACGGGCACGTTCTCGAATTCGTAGGTCACCACCGCGCAGTCGGCTGCAAAGCGGGCCATCGCTTCCGCATCGTCCCAGGGGGCGCAAGTGAAGGCGGCGCAGACGTCGGCGGCGATCGAATCCGCCTCCGGCGCATAGACGTGGCAGCGGTAGCCGAGCTGCGCCGCCGCCATGGCGATCATCCGCCCAAGCTGGCCGCCGCCAAGGATGCCGATGGTTTCGCCGGGAGGAATCATGTCAACCTTGTCGTCTTGAAGTTGTCAGGCAGGCCGTTCGGCCACGCTTGCGGTCTGTGCGGCGCGGAAATCCTTGAGCCGTTCCGCCAGTGCATCATCCGAAGTGGCCAGGATCGCGGCGGCCAGCAGGCCCGCGTTGGCCGCCCCGGCCTCTCCGATCGCCAGCGTGCCCACCGGAATTCCTGCGGGCATCTGCACGATCGAGAGCAGGCTGTCCTGCCCCGACAGCGCCCGGCTCTGCACCGGCACGCCCAGCACCGGCAGGTGAGTCATCGAAGCGACCATGCCGGGCAGGTGAGCAGCGCCCCCTGCCCCGGCAACGATCACCTTGAAGCCCTCGCCTTCCGCACCCTTGGCGAATTCCACCAGCCGCTCGGGCGTGCGGTGGGCAGAGACGATGCGGGCGTCATAGGCGACGCCCAGCTTGTCGAGCATTTCGGCGGCCTTGCTCATGGTCGGCCAGTCGGACTGGCTGCCCATGACGATTGCGACCAAAGGGGCAACAGGTGCGCTCACGCTCTCAACGCTCCGACAGGTAATAGCGGTCAAGCACCTTGAGGTCGGCGTCCAGTTCGTAGACGATCGGCTGACCGGTCGGGATCTCAAGGCCGGTGATCTCTTCGTCGGAAATGCCCGAGAGGTGCTTTTCCAGCGCCCGCAGCGAATTGCCATGGGCGGCGACCAGCACGGTCGAACCGGCATGGAGATGCGGCACGATCGAGCCTTCGTAATACGGCAGGACGCGCGCGATGGTGTCCTTGAGGCTTTCGGTCATCGGCACGTCGATCCCGGCGTAGCGCGGGTCGCCCGACAGGTCGAACTCGGTGCCCTTGTCCATGACGGGGGGCGGAATGTCGAAGCTGCGACGCCAGATCTTGACCTGGTCGTCGCCGTGTTTGGCAGCCGTCTCTGCCTTGTCGAGCCCGGTCAGGCCGCCATAGTGACGCTCGTTCAGGCGCCAGTCCTTGGTTTCGGGAATCCACAGGATGCCGGCCGCTTCAAGCGCGAAGTGCAGCGTCTTGATCGCGCGGGTCTGCAGCGATGTGAAGGCGACGTCGGGCAGCACGCCCTTGTCCTTGAGCAAAGCCCCCGCAGCGCGGGCTTCAGCCTCGCCCTTTTCGGTGACATCCACGTCCCACCAGCCGGTGAAGCGGTTTTCAAGGTTCCACTGGCTCTGGCCGTGGCGAAGCAGGATCAGGCGAGGCAACGTAAGCTCCCTATCTTGTCAGGACCGGCGCGGGTCTTGCCGCCGGTTCGTGATTGAGGCCCCTAGCTTTCCGGGGGCGATTTGGCCAGTGGCGGTTTGCTGCCGGACGATTCGCCATCACGATCGGGAAGCGCTGCGGACGAAACCGCCTGCGATACGGCGCGCGCCTGCGCTTTTCTGCGCCGCAGATTCTCCCGCAGCTTCGCGGCCAGCCGCTCTTCACGCGTCAGCTTTTCCGCGCTTTCGCGCCCGCTTCGTTCATCGCTCATGGCATTGGGCAATGCCGTTCACAAAAAGAAAGCGCAAGCGGCGCTTGACATTCGATCGCGCCGAGGACAATAGCGCGCCCCTGCCCTGGGTCGACACGCTCGATACGCCGGGGCCCTGGAACGGCGCTGCTGTAGCTCAGTGGTAGAGCGCACCCTTGGTAAGGGTGAGGTCGGGAGTTCAATCCTCCCTAGCAGCACCATTCCCCTTTCCCCTTTTTCACATCGAAGATCCGGTGCGCACGCCCGCGTGGTCTGCTGCCTGCGCTGCGCGGCGGCAACTGTCATCAAACTGTCTTCGCTGTATCACGTGAGCGTCATGAAACGCGACTAGGGGCCGCCCTCAAGGACACACAACGTCACTTCAGGGAACCTTTCCAGCTATGAATCGCTCGCTCCAGCTCGTCGCCGGGCTGCTCGCCTCGGCATCGTTCGCAACCATGGCGCATGCAGGTGAAGTTGCCGGCCACGTCAACGACGCCACCGGCACCCGCGCGCTTCAGTCGGCCACCGTGCGCATCGTCGAGCTCAACCGTCAGGTCGAGACGGACCGCGCCGGCGCCTATGTCTTCGGTGACGTTCCGGCCGGCACCTACACCCTCGAAGCGCGCTATGTCGGCGCGGAAGTGACGACGAAGAGCGTCACCGTTCCCGCATCGGGCCGCATCGACGGCAGCTTCGACCTGCCCGCGATCGGCGGCGGTGACATCCTCGTCACCGGCATGACCGCGAACCTGACCAGCGCCCTGTCGCGCCAGAAGGCCGCCGACGGCGTTGAATCGGTGCTGACCCGCGACGCGGTGGGCCAGTTCCCCGACCAGAACGTGGCGGAATCGCTGCGCCGCCTGCCCGGCGTCAACATCCTCAACGACCAGGGCGAAGGCCGCTTCGTGGCCGTGCGCGGCCTTGACCCCAACCTCAACTCCACCTCGCTCAACGGCGTGCGCGTGCCCGCACCCGAATCGGACGTGCGCCAGGTCGCGCTCGACGTGATTTCGGCGGACACGATCGAATCGATCGAGGTCAAGAAGTCGTTCACTCCCGACATGGACGGCGACTTCGTCGGCGCCTCGATCGAGATCAACACCACCAGCGCCTTTGATTCGAAGAAGAACCGCTACAACATCAGCGCCGAAGGCAGCTGGAACGACTATTCGGGCAAGGTAACCCCGAAGGGCTCGCTCGACTTCACCCAGAAGCTGGGCGAAGACTTCGGCGTGGCCGGGTCGGTCAGCTACTACAAGCGCAAGTTCGAGACCGACAACGTCGAGATGGCCGACTGGACCGAGAACGACAACGGCGCGGTCTATGGTGAGAGCCTTGAATATCGCGATTACGACGTGGAGCGCACCCGCATCAACGCGGCGCTCTCGTTCGACTGGCGCGTCTCGGATACGACCAAGGCCTACGTGCGCGGCAACTGGTCGCAGTTTGACGACCATGAATACCGCCGCCGCACGACCTTCGATTTCGGCGACTTCGGCGATGTCGCCACCGCCGACGGTTCGACGGTCACCTTCGACACCGCAGACCTTGCCGACGGCGACAAGCTGACCATCGAGCGCGACCACAAGGACCGCTTCGAACGCCAGCGTATCCGCACCGTGGCGATCGGCAGCGACACCGACACCGGCACCTGGAAGTTCAACTGGCAGGCCAGCTACGCCAAGTCGACCGAGAAGGAGACGTTCTCGCTCGACCCGATGCGCTTCGCCGCCGATTTCGAGAATGATTCAAGCGCTCTCGTTTCGGTCGATTACGCCGGCCGGTACTTCCCGACCTATTCGTCCAGCGGCATCAACGATGCGAGCGACTACAAGTTCGATCGCCTTGAGCTGACCACCCTGTCGGACAGCCAGGACGAGGAATGGGCCGCCAAGGCCGACCTCGCACGCACTTTCGCGGGTGCCACCGGCGACTTCACCGTGCAGGCCGGTGCCAAGGCCCGCTGGCGTACCAAGTCCTACGACTTCAACATGAGCCGTTTCGACGACTACGACGGCGACTTCACCCTTGCCGACGTGCTGGGCAAGCAGACCTACCGACTGCTCGACATGGGGCCGGTCGCCAACAAGACCGGTTCGGCCGACTTCTACCTCGCCAACAGCGCCGGTTTTGAACTGAACCCCGAAGACAGCCTGATCGACAGCTCCACCAGCGACTACAAGGTCAAGGAAGATGTCACCGCCGCCTACCTGCTTGGCCGCTGGGATTCCGCGACGCTGCGCGTAATCGGCGGCGTGCGCATGGAGCGCACTCACAACGAGATGAACGGCAATCTCGTCGCCGTTTCGGAAAACGACGATGGCGATACCGTGATCGACGTTTCGCCGGTCACCTACAAGCGCAACTACACCAACTGGCTGCCCAGCCTGACCGTGCGCTACAGCCCGCAGCAGAACCTCGTCGCGCGTTTCGCCGGGTACAAGACCGTCGTGCGTCCCAACCTTGGCGACATGGCGCCGCGCTACACGATCAACGAGGACGGCGAGGCAGAGTTCGGCAACCCCGCGCTCAAGCCCTACCAGTCGTGGAACTTCGATGCCGGCTTCGAATACTATTTCGCCAACAACGGCGCGCTGACGTTCGGTGCCTTCTACAAGTCGATCAAGGACTACATCTACGATCAGGCATCGACCGCCAGCGGCACCTTCAACGGCGTCGAGTACACCGAACTGCGGCAGGCCGTGAACGGCGACAAGGCCGAGATCGCCGGCATCGAACTGGGCTACAGCCAGGCTTTCACGATGCTGCCCGCACCGTTCGACGGCCTGCTCACGCAGATCAACTATACCTACACGTACGCCCGCGGCTCGGTGTTCTACGAGAACGACGAGGGTGATCAGATCGCCCGCCGCATCAACCTGCCGCAGTCGTCGAAGAACACCTTCAACGTCGTGCTGGGTTACGAGAAGGGTCCGATCTCGCTGCGCGCGGCGGGCACTTTCCGCGACAAGTACCTCGACGAAGTGGGTGATGCGGCCGATCAGGATCGTATCGTCAACCAGCACTTCCAGCTGGACCTTTCGGCGAAGTACAAGCTTACCGACAACATCCGCCTCTTCGCGGACTGGGTGAACGTGAACAACGCCAAGTACTATGCCTACCAGAACTACGCCGGTGCCGAGCGTCTCCTCCAGTACGAGGAATACGGCTCGACCGTGAAGTTCGGCGCAAGGATGTCGTTCTGATGAAGCGTAACCTCACGAACATCGCCGATGCCGTGAAGCTGGGGTCGGGAGCTTTGCTCCCGGCCCTCCTGCTTGGTGCCTGCGCGACCACCGGCACCCCAGCGGCGCCGCGTCCCCACTATCCCGCCATCGACATTCCGGCCGAGGGCGAAACCACGCCCGTGGGCACCGGCAATGCCGATGCGGCAGACGATCCGGCGATCTGGCGCAATCCGGCGAACCCCGCCGCCAGCCTGATCCTGGGCACCGACAAGAAGGCGGGGCTCTACGTCTACGGCCTTGACGGCACGGTGAAGGATTTCTCGCCCGCAGGTGCGCTCAACAACGCGGACCTGCGCGAAGTGCGCATGGCGGACGGATCGAGCCGCATCCTCGTCGGCGCCAGCGACCGCACCGACCGCGCCGAACCGCGCATCGCCCTGTTCGGGCTCGACGGAGCAACCGGCAAGCTGACCGTGCTTGGCACCGAGACGTTCCTGCCCGCCGGCCATGCTCCGGCGGAGGCTTACGGCTTCTGCATGGGCGCCCCGCTCGCCTCGGGCGAGCTGGCGCGTGCCTATGTCGTGCTCAAGGACGGCACCGTCGCCGAAAGCCGCCTTGTGGAGAAGGCCGGCAAGGTTGCGGCCGAACATCTGCGCAACGTCAAGTTCGCGACCCAGTCCGAAGGCTGCGTCGTCGATGACGTGACCAGGACGCTCTACGTCGCCGAAGAAGACGTGGCGATCTGGAAGGTGCCGCTGGCGCCCGCGACGCTGACCGCCAGTTCCTATGCCCGCGTCGGCGAAACGGACGGACTGGTCGACGATATCGAGGGCCTTGCCATCGCTCGCAACGCCGAAGGCCGCGCATGGCTCGTCGCATCCAGCCAAGGCGACAACGCCTACGCCCTGTTCGACCTTGCCACGGACAAGCCCGCAGGCCGCTTCCGCATCAGTGGTGGCGCGCTGGGCGGCACCAGCGACACGGATGGCATCGAAGTCATCCTTGGTGATTTCGGACCGCAGTACCCGGAAGGGCTGTTCATGGCGCAGGACGGCGACAACGCCCCGAAGGCGCAGAACTTCAAGCTGCTGTCCTGGCGCTCCATCCGCACCGCGCTGGGCCTGCGGTAAGGCATCGATAGCCCCTGCCGCATCCGCGTGTGACTCGATCCTGCGGATGCGGTAGGACTCCCGGCGATGGTGAGGGAAACGAATCGATGAAACGGGCAGATGCGCTTGGCGTGCTGGTTGCCGTTTCCTGTGCAGCCATTCCCGGCATGGCCCATGCCGACGTGCTGCAGATCGGTGCAAGCGGCGCTGAATGGGTCGCCGGAGGTCCGGCCTCCCTGCCCCCGCCATCCGACCTTGCCCAGATAGACCCGTCTTCCGGCGTCGGCTTCATCGGCAGCACCGTCGCCAAGGCCCCGGAAGAAGTCGAATCGACACCGCTTGAGGTCGATTCCCAGCTTCATCCCCAATCCATCACCGATGCGCTCGATGCCGCAGGCCCTACCCGCTGGCGCGAACGCGTGGCGCAGCTTGCCGCCAAGTACGATATCAGCCCGACCCTGCTCGAAGCCGTTGTCTGGCAGGAAAGCCGGTGGAACGAACTGGCACTTTCGCCCGTGGGGGCGCGCGGACTGGCGCAGCTCATGCCCGGAACCGCCGCACAGATGGGCGTCGATCCCGGCGACCCGATCGCCAACCTCGAAGGCGGCGCGCGGTATCTGCGTATGCAACTGGATGCATTCGGGGGCGATATCGAAAAGGCGCTGGCCGCCTACAACGCCGGCCCCGCGCGCGTGCTCAAGGCCGGCGGCGTTCCGAACATCCGCGAAACCAGGGCCTACGTCGCCTCGATCATGGCGCGGCTCACCGCTCCCGTGCGGCAGTAAGACATCAAAGTCCGCCGCTGAAACACACAAAAAAGCGCGCCACCTTGCGGTAGCGCGCCTTTTCACCGCCTTGCGGCGCCATGCGTCAGCCCAGAAGCTTCTGCGCGATGGCGCGCACGTCGTCGCGCATGTCGGGACGGTCGAGCGCGATCGCCAGCGTGGCCTCGACGAAGCCGACCTTCGAACCGCAGTCGAAACGGCGGCCATTGAAGGTGACTGCGTGGAACGGCTGCTGACCGATCAGCTTGGCCATGGAATCGGTCAGCTGGATTTCGCCGCCCGCCCCCTTGCCCTGCGTTTCCAGCAGACCCATGACTTCGGGTTGCAGGATGTAGCGGCCCGAAACGATCTTGTTCGAAGGCGCCTCTTCCACCTTGGGTTTTTCCACCAGGCCCTTGACCTCGGTGAGATTCCCGCGGCTTTCGCCCGGCGCGATCACGCCATAGCTCGACACTTCCTCATGCGGCACTTCCAGCACCGAAACGAGGTTGCCGCCCACTTCGTTGTAGGCCTCGATCATCTGCCCCATGCAGCCCGGCGAGCCGTACATCAGTTCATCAGGCAGGAAGATCGCGAAGGGCTCGTCCCCCACGACCGCGCGGGCGCACCACACCGCATGGCCCAGACCCATCGGCACCTGCTGACGCACGGTGACGAGGTTGCCGGGCTGGATGCGCGTGGGCTCAAGCGGGTCGAGCGACTTGCCGCGCCCGGTCATGGTCGCTTCAAGTTCATAGGCGGTATCGAAATGCTCGACGATGGCGGTCTTTCCACGGCCGGTCACGAAGACGAATTCCTCGATTCCCGCTTCACGCGCCTCGTCCACGGCGTACTGGATCAGCGGCCGATCGACGACGGGAAGAAGCTCCTTCGGAATTGCCTTGGTGGCGGGAAGGAAACGGGTGCCGAGACCGGCAACGGGAAAGACGGCTTTTCGGACCGGCTTACGGAAGTTCTTGTCACTCATGGGTCTGGATAATGCCTCGCTCATGTTGCGGTTGCGTTTAAAGCCCGGAAATAGTTTCAGCGCAACAATCGCATTGCTGCATCGCACCCAACTTTTAATCCGCCGCGAATTTGCATGCCCTCCCGTTGAAGCCCGCGCGCAAGACGCTAAAGGACTTGGCATGGACAAGATCATCATCGAGGGCGGCAAGCGCCTTACCGGCACCATTCCCGTCTCCGGCGCGAAGAACGCCGCGCTTACGCTGCTGCCTTGCGCGCTGCTGACCGAAGAACCGCTGACGCTGCGCAACCTGCCGCGCCTTGCGGACATCGACGGTTTCCAGCACCTGATGAACCAGTTCGGCGTCTCCACCGCGATCGCCGGCAGCCGCCCGGAAGACTTCGGCCGCGTCATGACCCTGCAGGGCACGCGCATCACCAGTTCGGTCGCGCCTTACGATCTGGTGCGCAAGATGCGCGCCTCGATCCTGGTTCTCGGCCCGATGCTGGCCCGCATGGGCGAGGCGACCGTGTCGCTGCCCGGCGGCTGCGCCATCGGCAACCGCCCGATCGACCTTCATCTCAAGGCGCTTGAAGCACTGGGCGCGAAAATCGAGATGGCGGCGGGCTACGTAAAGGCGATCGCGCCGGACGGCGGCCTGCCGGGCGGGCGCTATTCGTTCCCGGTCGTCTCCGTCGGCGCCACCGAAAACGCACTGATGGCCGCGGTGCTGTGCAAGGGCAAGTCCACCCTGCACAATGCCGCGCGCGAACCGGAAATCGTCGACTTGTGCAACCTGCTTGTCGCGATGGGCGCTCAGATCGAAGGGATCGGCACCAGCGACCTTACCATCCACGGCGTCGATCGCCTGCACGGCGCGACCTACATGGTCATGCCCGACCGTATCGAGGCCGGTTCCTACGCCTGCGCCGCGGCCATCACCGGCGGTGAAGTGCTGCTCAAGGGTGCGAAGATCGAAGACATGGAAGCCACCGTGCAGGCGCTGCGCGACGCGGGCGTCCACGTCGAGCCCAGGGCAGACGGCCTCCACGTCGCTTCCGACGGCAAGCTGCGCCCGGTGACAATTTCCACCGCCCCCTACCCCGGCTTCGCCACCGACATGCAGGCCCAGCTGATGGCGCTGCTGTGCATGGCCGAAGGGTCCAGCGTGCTGACCGAGACGATCTTCGAGAACCGCTACATGCACGTTCCCGAACTCAACCGCATGGGCGCTCGGATCGAGACCAAGGGCCGCACGGCTATCGTCCACGGTGTTGCCGGGCTGACCGGCGCCGATGTGATGGCTACCGATCTGCGCGCCTCGATGAGCCTGGTCATCGCCGGTCTTGCCGCAAAGGGCCAGACGCAGGTTCACCGCCTCTACCACCTCGATCGCGGTTATGAGCGGCTTGAGGAGAAGCTCGCACTGGTCGGCGCGCAGATCGAACGTGTCGGCGGCGACTGAGGCAACAGTCCGGAAACAAGTCAGGCCCATCGCGCGTTGCCCCGGTTGAATTGCCGAGAGGAGAGACGACATGGGCCTGATCAAGTTGGCGGCCGCCGGTGCGGTCGGCTACGCCCTCTACAAATATGCCACTGAAAAGAAGCAGGAAGCCCAGTTTGCAGGCGGTGTTCGCGATTCCGGTCCGGAACACATGACCACACCGCCGCGCAGCTGGGACAAGACTGACGAGGCCGTCGATGAAAGCTTCCCTGCAAGCGATCCGCCCTCGACTTACTGAATACCGATGTGGTCGCATCAAGGGCGGGAGAAGCACAGCTTCCCTGCCCTTTTTGCTGCCTGTCGCAAACGGCCGCGCTTCGACCGATTCCCCTTAGGGACGGGGGAACGATTTGTTCACCTAAGCCGTTGAAACCCTTGTCGGAGCGCCGGGATGGCCGCCTCCGGAACGGGAAGAAGACGATGGCGATCCACTTTGTCGCGGACCTGAACTTCAACGGCGACAGCGCCCTTCACGCGATTCCCTACGGCTTTCCCGACAATACCGAAATGGCCCGCCGCATCTGCGAGGTCTGGCGCGCTCGTGTTGCTGCTGACGACATCGTGTGGATCCTTGGCAACGTCGGCAATCCCGTCCACCTCGGCGGCCTGCCTGGAGTCAAGCATCTGGTGCGCGCTTCCGGCGATCCCCTGCCGTGGAACTGCCTGGCTACAGGCCGCTATGCCAGCGTTTGCGACGTGCGGCGCCTCGATACGGCTCATGGCACCATCACGCTCATCAACGACCCCACGAAGGCGCCGGAGGGCGATACGCGGGTACTGCACGGCCACACCCGGCACCCTTGGCAGCGCAAGGGCCACACCTGCGTCGCCATACATGAGATCGGCTGGGGTCCGGTCAGCCTTGATATGCTGATGCTCGGCGCGGGTGAAGCAAGGCTCAGCCGGGCCGCGTGATCGCCATCCCGTGATCACCGTCCCGTGATCGCCGGGCCAGCGCCGAAGTTGCCAGCCACACCCTGACCGCCCCCGCCAGCCCCGGCGGTGTTTCGGCTTCCAGTCGTTCCGCGTCAATGCGCGCCACAAGCGCGTTCACCGGCACACCTTCACGCGTGGCGGCCTGCTTGAGCAGTTCCCAGAACACGGGTTCCAGGCTGATCGAGGTCTTGTGACCGGCAATTTCGACCGAGCGCTTGACCGGAGGATGATAGGGCGTGGGCATCTCGGCTCAATTTAGCTGCCCTTCCCCCCGCCGAAAACCCCTGAAATCCGCCGAAGTTCATTAGCCGATACCATTCTATAGCAAGGTATCTTGCCTTGACCTGTATTTTTCCATGCACGGTATCTTGCAACACACAGTAGCTGGCTATACACAATGGACATCCGCAGGAGATGATTCGATGTCCGAAATCGAAATCCAGTTGAAGAAAGGGGTGCTGGGCCTTTGCGTCCTGGCCCTGCTCTCGCGGGGGGATAGCTACGCCTACGAGATCGCAAGCCGCATGGCCGACGCGGTCGATATGGGCGAAGGCACGATCTACCCGCTGATGCGCCGCATGCAGTCCGAAGGTCTGGTGAAGACTTATCTTGAGGAATCGCCCTCCGGCCCGCCGCGCAAGTATTACAGCCTTACCGAAACCGGCCGCTCGCGCCTTGCCGAGCAAGTCGCCGAATGGCGCGGCTTCACCAAGGCCGTCGACACACTGATCGACGACTCCACCACCGAAGTGGCAGCAGTTCAGGAAGGCCCAGTTCAGGAAGGAGAGCCCGGCCATGATGCGTAATGAATTCATCAAGCGCCTGAAGGCGGGCCTCAAGGGCATGCCCCAGGACGCCATCGACGATATCGTCGCCGACTACGAAGAACACTTCGCAGCCGGACTCGCCGAGGGCCGCAGCGAAGAGGAGGTCGCCGCGGCCCTCGGAAACCCAAGCCGTCTGGCCCGCGAACTGCGCTTCGAAACCGGCTTCCGCAACTGGAAGAGCGAACGCACGCCCGGCGCGGCCTGGAGCGCGATCATCGCCTTCATGGGGCTGGCCACGATCGACATCCTGATCCTGCTGCCGATCGTGCTGCCGGTGCTAGGGGTGCTGTTCGGGCTGTTCGTGGCGGTTCTGGCGATCTTCATCGCCGGCGGCTTCGTGCTGATCGTCGGGCCGTTCAGCGGCTTTCCCGGCGGTATCCTCGTCGCCCTGCTCTGCGGCCTTGGCATGATGAGCGCATCGGTCGCCATCGGCGCCCTGCTCACGCTGGTCGGGGTCTGGATCGTCAATGCCCTGATGTGGTTCGGCCGCCTGCACTACCGCGTGCTCGAACCCGCAATCCACTCCGAAGACTGACGCGAAAGATAGGAAGGACCAAGAGATGCTCAGGAAACTGCTCATCGTATTCGCCAGCGGCCTGATCCTGTCGATCGCCGCCTTCGCCCTCGCCTGGACCATCGGCGGCGAGAAAATGAGACAGGAGTTCCAGACCAACGGCTGGTACTTCAACGACGATGACTCCGGCCACCACGATCAGGGGCCCCGCAAGACCCGCGTGTTCGCCATCCAGTCGGGCAGCCAGCTGGCCATGGAAGTCCCGGTCGACCTCGAATTCATCCGTGGCGACAAGGCCGAGATGACCGTGGAAGGCCCTGCCGGCGTCGTCGACCGGCTGGTCTGGGAAAACGGGCGCCTTTCGATCGATGGCTCCGCCCGGATCCATCGCGGCCTCAAGGTGCGGATCACCGCCCCCGAGATCGCCGGGCTTGACCTTGACGCACCGGGCGACGTTAACCTGCACGGGCTCGATCAGGAAGCCCTGCGCATCAACGCCCGCGGCGCCATCGACCTTGAAGCTTCGGGCAAGGTCGCGCGGACCTTCGTCACCTCCGACGGCGCTGGCAGCCTCGATCTGGGCAAGGTCGAAGGCCGCGACGCCACGATCCGCATCAACGGCGTGGGCGACGTGACCATCGGCGCGACCGGCGTGGTCGATGTGGAAATCAACGGCGCGGGCAACGTCACCCTCGTCCGCAAGCCGGCAACGCTGCGCAGCCGGATGAACGGCATCGGCGATATCGACCACGATTACTAAGAAACGTTCCACGTGGAACAACGAAGGCCCGCGCCGTCATTGACGGCGCGGGCTTTTCATATCAGGCCGCCGCGCGCCGCAATCTGTCGTTGATGGCCGCGCCGATATCTCCTTCCGGGATCGGGGCAACGGCGATACGCGGCTGAGGCGCGCTCGCTCCGGCATGAAGCAGCGCATAAAGGCGCGATGCCGCCTCGATCAGATCGCCCGTGGCCGACAGGGACACATCCCCGCGCACACTGCCGAACCCGATATGAAACTCATCTGCCTCAGCCTCGACAGCATCGAGCCGCACCGGCTTGCCCGGCGCATAGTGGCTTGCCAGTTGCCCCGGCGCCTCGATCGCCTGCAAGGTCACAGGCTCGCTTGCGCCGCCAAGCACAGCCGCGATGCGATCCTCGGCGATGGGACCGGGGCGCAGCACTTGCCAGCGTCCCCCTTCCCGCAGCGCGACGATCGTGGATTCAAGCCCGGCCTCGCACGCCCCGCCATCGATCACGGCATCCACGTTCGCACCAAGCGAGGCTACCACATGCGCCGCCTCGGTCGGGCTCACACCACCGCTGCGATTGGCGGACGGCGCCGCGATGGGCAGACCGGTCGCTGCGATCACCGCGCGCATCACCGGATGGGCCGGACAGCGCAGCGCGATCGTCGGCAGCCCGGCAGTGACGGCCGCCGCAACCGGAGCCCCTTCGCGAAGGGGCAACACCATGGTCAAGGCACCGGGCCAGAATGCCTCAGCCAGCGCCAATGCCCGCGCATCGAACTCGGCCAGCTTCCGCGCAGAGCCAAGGTCTTCCACGTGGACGATCAGCGGATTGAAGCTCGGCCGTCCCTTGGCCCGATAGATCGCCGCAACGGACTGGTCCCGGTCGGCCCTTGCGGACAGGCCGTAGACGGTCTCAGTCGGCACCGCGACAAGGCCCCCTTCCCGCAACAGCCGCGCGGCGACGGCAATCCCGGCGGGGCCTGCTTCAAGCATCTCGGGTTGGGTGGCGTGGTCCATACCCCGCCGCTATAGCCCCACGGCGACGAATGCCAAGGACATGCACAAGATGACGATCCAGCCTGCCGAGCATACTCAGGTTCTCACCCGCATCGCGCAAGCGCTGGAACGCCTCGTTCCGCCCGCACCGGCGGTCACCGACTGGCTGGCACACCCCGCCTATGTATGGACCGGAAACGCGGCGCGTCCGGTGGAACGCCTCGATGCCCCGGCACTCACCCTCCTGCGCGGGATCGACGGCCAGAAGGACCGCGTCGTCACCAATGTGGAGCGCCTTGCCGCCGGTCATGCCGCGCACGACATGCTGCTGTGGGGATCGCGCGGCATGGGCAAGTCCGCCCTGCTGCGCGCCGCCGTCAAATCCGCCGACGCCGCACACCCCGGCCGCATCGCGCTGGTTCAGGTGGCGCAGGAAGCACTTTCCGGCGTGACTGACCTGTTCGCCGCCTTGGGCAAGGTGAACCGCAGCTTCCTCGTCTTCATCGACGATCTCGGCTTCGAGGAAGGCGATGGTGCCGGCCCGCGCATCCTGCGCTCATGGCTGGAAGGCGGCGTAGAGGCACGCCCCGCCAACGTGCGCCTTGCCGTTACGTCGAACCGCCGCGCGATCGTCGGCCGCTCGATGGCGGAACAGGACGATCCCATAAACGCGCGCGACGCGGTGGACGAAAAGCTGGCGCTGGCCGACCGCTTCGGCCTGTCGATCGGCTTCCACAACTGCGATCAGGATTCCTACCTTGCCATCATCGGCGGCTATGCCGGTGAATTCGGGCTGGAGTGGGAGCCTGCCGATGCGCTGGAATGGTCGCGGCGGCGTGGGGCGCGCTCGGGGCGCGTGGCCTGGCAGTATGTCAACGAACTGGCAGGACGGGCAGGAAAGACGATTTAACGCAGGGGCTAATACCCACCCCTGCACCCCGAAACTGTCGTCGTCGTGCGCGTAGCCACTGTGATGCAGGCTCGACGACGACAGCTTCGTCTTTCTGCTTACTGCGGCAGCAGCCTGTCATCTTCCTTGCGGAAACCACCCATCAGCTTCGCCGCCTCTTCCGGAGAAGTCGGGTCCTTGATGTCCTCACGCGGTTTCATGTGCTCGGTGACGACCGGCTTGATCTCCGGCGAAGGCTGCGCCCCCGGCGATACCACGCGCCAGATGATCCCGGCGGTATCGTCGCTGACGAGCAACGCACCGCCCTTGTCCCACGTGACCCAGGTGGGACGACCGTGCGTATCGCCATTGTCCTTGAGGAACCCGGTCAGCACCGGCTGCGGCTTGACGTCCTTCGGGTTGCCATTGGCGTCGAAGGGGATGAACACCACGTCGTAGCCCGCCGAGGGGCGGCGATTCCACGAACCGTGACGGGCGATGAAGACACCGTTCTCGAAGCCTTGGCCCATGCGGTTGCCACCATTGGCAAAGGTCAGCCCCAGCGCCGAAACATGTGCGCCCAGCGCATATTCGGGCTTGCGGGTATATTCGATCATGTAGGTCTGCATCGGCCACTGCACGCGTTCATCGAACGTGTCCTTCCAGTAGACCCACGGCCAGCCGTACTGCGCGCCCACGGGCACGTTGGTCAGGTAATCCGGCACGAGATCGGGGCCGAGCATGTCGCGCTCCTGCACCGTGGCCCACATCTCGCCTGTGGAGGGGTTCCAGCCCAGGCCGTTGGGATTGCGCATGCCCACGGCAAACTGGCGGCGACGCGCGGTCTGCACATCGACCTCCCAGATCATCGCGCGGCCGGTTTCGGCCTCCGTGCCTTCATCGGCGATGTTGGTCTTGGAGCCCACCGCGACGTAAAGGTGCTTGCCGTCCGGGCTCAGCAGAAGATTGCGCATCCAGTGCCCGCCGCCCGGCATGTCCATCATCTTGCGCAGCGGCTTGCCGGGCAGCGATGTATCGCCCGGCGTGAAGGCATATTCATAGACCGCGTCGTGATTGGCGATGTACAGCTTGCCGTCGCGATAGGCCATGCCTGAGGGCGATTGCAGACCTTCGCTGCGCAAGGTGTAGCGCCCTTCGGCCTTGCCGTCACCATCGGCGTCGCGCAGCAGGACGATGCGGTTGGGCGAAGGATCGCCCGCGCCGACCCGGCCCATGATCACGTTCTTGACGAAGGCGGTAAAGCCCGGCGCACCTTCACGCGGGGGCGCGTTCGTTTCGGCGACAAGGATATCGCCATTAGGCAGCGTCAGCATCGTGCGCGGGTGATCCAGCCCTTCGGCAAAGCGCGAAACCGTCAACCCGGCCGCAGCCTTGGGCGTTTCACCGGCCGCCCAGCCCACCGGCTTGGCCAGCTTGATGCTGGGGATCCACTGCGGCTTGGGTTCGACCAGCTGCGGGTTCTTGCCCATGGTCGCATCGCTCGGCAGCTCCGAGGTGTTGGAATGGACGCCCCAGTACACGAACCCGGCGGCAGCCAGGACGATCACGGCAGAGGCGATGGCGGTCTTCTTGACGATCGGATTCATGCACCAAGAGATAGAACCGCTCTGGCTGGCCGACAACAGAGAGTTGCGCTAATGCGCCCTCATGTACGACTTTGCCGCAGACGCCGACCTTCCCAAGCCCGAACTCTACAGCGCCCTTGCCCGCGCCGCCGATGCGCTGGTTCAGGGAGAACCCGATGCCATCGCCAATATGGCGAACCTGGCTGCGGTGATCTGGCAGTTCGTGCCCGACCTCAACTGGGCCGGCTTCTACCGCACGGTAGCGGATGAACTGGTGCTCGGCCCGTTCATGGGCAAGCCCGCCTGCATCCGCATCCCGTTCGGCCGCGGCGTGTGCGGCACCGCTGCGGCGCTTGGCACCACGCAGGTCGTGCCGGACGTCCACGCCTTCCCCGGCCATATCGCCTGCGATGCGGACAGCCGCTCCGAACTGGTCGTGCCGGTCCTGCGCGACGGCAAGGTCATCGCCGTGATCGACCTCGACAGCCCCACTCCCGGCCGCTTCGATGATGAAGACGCCGCCGGAATGCAGCTTCTGGCGCAAGTCGTCGCGCTGGCGATCTGAACCGCGTCAAAACGGGACATTACCCCCACCTTCTCGCAAGATGCTTGGTTTTGCGGGGATCACGATGCTAAATTTCGCGTTAACTGACGGGGCTGATTTTTCGCGCCCTGTCGTTTTCGCGAAAGGGTGCCATCGATGCGTCTTCCCCTGCATTCCGTCGTCCTTGCGACGCTGTCGTTCACCGCATCCCCGGCGCTTGCGCATGATTGGCCTGAGCCCCCGGCTTATGGTTACAACCACGACAGCGGCTACGACCCGCGCGAAGCATGGCTCGCCGATTGCCGCCAGCGCCTTTCCTCTCGCGATTCCGGGGTTGGCGGCGCTGTCATCGGCGGTGTCGTCGGAGGGCTTGCCGGCAACCGGATCGCCGGGCGCGGAAATCGCACGGTGGGCACCGTAGCTGGCGCTGCCGTTGGTGCCGTCGCCGGAGCCGCGATCGACAAGGCCGAGGATCGCGGCCGCAACCGTGACGAGTGCGAAGCCTATCTCGACGATTACTACGCCCGCTACCAGACCGGGGGCGGTTATCCGGGCTATGGGCCGGGCTATGGTCAAGGTTACGGGTCGAGCTATGCCTCCGGCTATGGTGCACCGCAGGGCTACTACCCGGCTTATGGCTACCCCCAGCAGGGTTGCTGCATGACGCAGCCCATGATGATAGTCCCGGTCGCCCAGCCCAAGCCGAACTGCACCGAGACCATCGAATACGTCTATGAAGACGTGCCGGTCCGCCCTGCCCGTCGCGCCATCCCGCGCCGGACCAAAGTGGTCCCGGACAAGCGGGTGAAGATCGTTCCCGATAAGCGGGTGCCGATCAGGTAAGCGTCAGATGGCGCCGCCGGTCAGCCGCTGGCAGATCAGATCCAGCTGATCGAGCGTCGCATAGCGGATCGTTACGGTGCCGGTCGAAGGATCGGCATCAGCGCTGATCTTCACCGGCAGGCCGAGGAATTCCTCAAGGTGGTTCTGCACCGCAGCGATATCCGCGTCTTCGGACGCATTGCGCGCTGCGCGGGCAGAGCGACGGGGCGCCGCATCGCCGCGCTGCTTCTTACGGACCAGCTTTTCCACGTCGCGCACCGACATCTGCTTGGAGACGGCGGCCTCTGCAATGTCCTCTGCATCGTCGCAGCCGATCAGCGCGCGGGCATGGCCCATCGACAGATCGCCCTTCTCGACCAACCCGATCACGCCATCCGGCAGCGCCAGCAGGCGCTGGAAGTTGGCGACATGGCTGCGGCTCTTGTCGACCATCCGGGCGATCTCGGCCTGGGTCATGCCTTCCAATTCGGCAAGGCGGTTGTAAGCGCGCGCTTCTTCGATCGGGTTGAGATCTTCGCGTTGAAGGTTCTCGATCAGCGCCAGCGCCATGACCTCACGGTCCGACAGCTCGCGAACGAGAGCCGGAATCTCGTGAAGCTGCGCCTTCTGCGCCGCGCGCCAGCGACGTTCGCCGGCCACCAGCTGATAGCGGCCATTGTCGAGCGGACGCACGATGATGGGCTGGATCACCCCGCGCTGCGCGATCGACGCGGCCAGTTCTTCCAGCGCCGATTCCTCGAAATAGCGGCGCGGCTGATGCGGATCGGGCTTGATGTCCGAGATCGACAGCACCGCCAGACCGCCACGTGAAGGGGCTACCGTGCCACCCTCGCCCGTCGCCGCCACCGGCTCCTCGCGCCGGGTTTCGCCCAGCAGCGCGCCAAGGCCACGGCCAAGACCCTTGGGCTTCTGCCCGGCCGCCTTGGGCTGGGGTACGCTGAAGCGCACGATGGAATCGTCGTTCATGCCGCTTTCCTCTTTTCGGGCAGTCGCGTGATCAGCTCACGGGCAAGCGCCATATAGGCGCGGCTGCCGGCGCAAGCGTGATCGTAGATGAGCGCCGGAACCCCATGGCTCGGCGCTTCGGAGAGCCGCACGTTGCGCGGAATGACGGTTTCGAACACCAGCTTGCCCAGCACCGATCGCACGTCGTCGGAAACCTGTTCCGTCAGGCGATTGCGGCGATCGTACATGGTCAGCGCGATGCCGATGATGCCAAGGTCCGGGTTGAAGCGCTGCTGCACCCGCTCCACCGTCTGCAGCAGCTGGCTGAGCCCTTCGAGCGCAAAGAACTCACACTGCAAAGGCACCAGCAGCGTGTCCGCAGCATTGAGCGCGTTCAGCGTCAGCAAGCCCAGCGAAGGCGGGCAGTCGATCAGGCAGACATCGTAGCCAAGTTCAGGCGTCAGCGTGCGTTGCAGGCGATGCGCGCGATCATCGGCGCTGACCAGTTCGACTTCGGCCCCGGACAAGTCCACCGTTGCGGGAAGCAGATCAAGATTGGGTATCCGCGTCGGCATGACGCACTGCGATACCGGCACCTTGTCGACAAGAACGTCATAGGATGACGCCTCACGTTCGGAAGCCCCTACTCCGATGCCGGTGGAGGCATTGCCCTGCGGGTCAAGATCGATCAGCAGGGTCTTCCAGCCGGTGGCCGCCAGCGCAGTTGCGACGTTGATCGCCGTCGTCGTCTTTCCGACGCCGCCTTTCTGGTTGGCGATGGCAATGCGAATCACCCGTTCTTACCCTTCCCGCCGGCGAGCGTGCCGACAATGATGCCTGCCTGCGGGTCCGTCAGGGACTGTTCCACGTGGAACACATGCCGCCACTTGCGAAGGTCTTCCAATTCTTGACCGGCAGACCGCCCTTTGGGCAACAGGAACACGGTGTCACTTGTGGAAAATCGGGCGGATAACGTCAGCAATTTTTCAAGAGGCGCAAAAGCACGCGCCGAGATGACTGCCGCCTGACGCGTTTCGACAAGTTCAAGCCGTTGCCCGACCACAGATGCACAATCCAGTCCCATCGCGATTCGCGCGCGATCGAGCCACTCGATTCGCCGCGCGCGCGACTCGACCATGATCACCTCGCACTCCGGCCGAAGCGCCGCGATCACGAGGCCGGGGAATCCTGCCCCGG
The DNA here is from genome assembly GCF_002896965.1 of Novosphingobium guangzhouense. Taxonomy (GTDB): domain Bacteria; phylum Pseudomonadota; class Alphaproteobacteria; order Sphingomonadales; family Sphingomonadaceae; genus Novosphingobium; species Novosphingobium guangzhouense. The sequence goes on along the minus strand of NZ_LYMM01000106.1, from coordinate 83,189 downwards.
TTCCCAGATCCATCCACGGCGTCGATGTTTCACGTGGAACATACGACAGCAGTTGCGCGCTATCGACGATGTGCCGCAGCCAGACCTGATCGAGACTGGCCGCAGATACAAGGTTCTGGCGCTGGTTCTCTTCGGCCAGCATGGCAACCAGAAGTTCCAGCCGTTCCATCGCCGCAGCATCGCATTCGGGCAGCGCGCGCAACCATTCGCGCGCTTCGTCTTCAGTGGTGATCACGCAGCCTCCCTGCGGGCGTGGACAAGCAGCGCCGCCAGCGCCGCCGGAGTAATTCCCGGAATGCGCCCTGCCGCTGCAAGGGTTGCCGGGCGGGCACGGGTGAGCCGCTCGACCATCTCGCGCGAAAGGCCGGCAATCCGGTCATACGGAAAATCGTCACCAAGCGTCAGCGCCTCACTGGCGCGCAAGTCGCGCAGTTCACGCTCCTGCCGTTCAAGATAGGGCGCGTAAGCTGCGTCCTCGGCCATCTCTTCAAGCAGGTCGGCATCGGCCCGCAAGGCAGGATCGATCCATGGCGAAAGTCCCGCGATATCGACGCCGCCGAAGCGCAGCCATTCGCGCAGCGGCAAACGCCCTGCGTCGGACCGCACCGGCAGTCCTGCCGCCGCCAGCTCGGTCGACGCCAGCGGAGCGTCGAAGGCAGCGCCCAGTGCCGCCCTCGCCTCTTCGCGGCGGCGGAACCATTCGCGGCGTGCGGCGCCAGCTGCGCCGACCGCGATTGCCAGCGGAGTGAGCCGCGTTGTCGTGTTGTTGGCGCGCAGACGCAAACGATACTCCGCGCGCGCGGTCAGCATTCGGTACGGCTCACTGACGCCGTGCAGCGTCAGATCGTCCACCATCACCGCCATGTAGCTGTTCGCCCGATCAAGCGCAGGTCCATCACGGCCCAAAACCGCCGCCGCCGCATGCAGTCCTGCGACCAGACCTTGCGCAGCGGCCTCCTCGTAGCCGGTAGTCCCATTGATCTGCCCCGCACAATAGAGGCCGGGAATTTCGCGCAGTTCAAGGCTGGTGCGCAAGGCGCGCGGATCGATATGATCGTACTCCACGGCATAGCCCGGAACCACCATCTCCACCGTTTCAAGCCCGTCCATGGTGCGCAGCATTTCCAGCTGCACATCGGCGGGCAAGGACGTGCTGATGCCGTTGGGATAGACCAGATGCGTGGTAAGCCCCTCCGGCTCCAGGAAAATCTGGTGCCCATCGCGATCGGCGAAGCGATGAATCTTGTCCTCGATCGAAGGGCAATAGCGTGGCCCCTGTGCCCCGATCGCACCCGAAAACAGGGGCGAACGATGAAGGTTCGCGCGGATCACGTCATGGCTGCGCGCATTGGTGCGGGTGATCGCGCAGAACACCTGCGGCACCGTGCGCCGCTGCTCCATCGCCGACATGGTCCAGCTTTCGCCGTCGGAGGGCTGCTCATCAAGGCGGGACCAGTCGATCGTGCGACCATCGAGCCTGGGCGGCGTGCCGGTCTTGAGGCGGGCCATCGGCAGCGCGGCCTCACGCATCTGGGCGGCAAGCCGCTGCGCCGATGCCTCGCCGATACGGCCGCCAACCAGACGCTCTTCGCCTCGGAACAGCGTGCCGCCAAGGAAGGTGCCGGTACACAGGATCGTTGCGGGCGCGGTCAGCCGGGTGCCGTCCGCCAGTTCGATGCCGACCGCCCGACCACCTTGGAGCACCAGCGCGGCGGCCTCTCCGGCAACCAGCGTCAGATCGCCCTGCTCTTTCAGCAGCCGCTGAATCGCCGCCTTGAACAATACGCGGTCCGCCTGAACCCGTGGCCCCTGAACGGCGCTGCCTTTCGACCGGTTGAGCATGCGGTAGTGGATCGCAGCTGCATCGGCTGCACGGGCGATCAACCCATCGAAGGCATCAACCTCGCGGACAAGGTGCCCCTTCCCCAGCCCGCCGATAGCGGGGTTGCAGCTCATCGCCCCGACCGCATCGAGGTCAAAGCTGACAAGCGCAACGCGCGCGCCCATGCGTGCGGCCACGGCCGCCGCCTCGCAGCCGGCATGGCCGCCGCCGATCACGATCACGTCGAAGGAGTGCATGAAGCGGCCTTTACCGCGTCGCGGATTTCACGTCAAAGCACCTCGGCATGTTCCACGTGGAACATCGCTTATTTTCCGATGCAGAACCGCCCGAAAAGCGCATCGAGCATGTCTTCCGTGGTCGTGCGGCCCACCAGCCCGTCGAACGCCACGCGCGCGCGCCTAAGGCATTCGGCAACAAGCAGCGGATCACGTTCGTGCCGCGCTGACCGCAATGCCACCTCCGCATCAGCCAGGAAGGCATGCTGCCGGGCGTTCAGCGCGGCATCACCGGGACGCGGCATCGTGCTTCGCGCTGTCTCCACCAGATCGCCGCGAAGCGAATCCAGGCCCTCTCCAGTCACCGCCGAAATCGCGTGACGCGCGGCGGGATTGGATGGCGCCGTTGCGGTATCGATCTGCGGGGTAACTTCCCACGCGTCCGCCGGGCCCTCCCCCGGCGCGCCAAGCCAGAGCACAAGATCCGCCCGATCGAGCGCGGCGCGGGCGCGGTCGATGCCGATCGCTTCGATCACGTCGTCCGTCTCGTCACGCAGGCCTGCAGTATCGGCGAATACGAAAGGAACCCCGCCAATCGCCACCGCGCGCGTCAGAACATCGCGTGTCGTTCCGGCAAGCGGCGCGGTGATCGCCGCCTCATCCTCAACCAGCGCATTGAACAGCGTGCTCTTGCCCGCGTTGGGCGGACCCGCCAGCACCACGCGAAACCCTTCGCGCAGAGTCTCTGCACGGGGACGCGAAAGCCAGTCGGCTACCTCGGCCGCGAGATGATCGATGCGTGTAAGGAAGTCTGCGGGGAGGTCTGCAACGTCATCCTCATCCCCGAAATCGAGAACGGCCTCAACCGCAGCCGATGCCGTGAGAACCCGCATGCGCCAGTCGTCAACCTGCCGGGACAAGGCACCACCCGCCATGGCCACCGCGCTGCGCCGCTGCAATTCGGTTTCCGCCGAAAGCAGGTCGGCCAGCCCTTCGGCTTCGGCAAGGTCGATGCGCCCATTGGCAAATGCACGCCGGGTGAATTCGCCTGCGACCGCCCGCCGCAGACCGGGAAGTTCGGTCAGCGCAGACTCTACCGCAGCAACCACGGCCTTTCCGCCATGCAGGTGCAGTTCGGCAAGATCTTCGCCCGTTGCGGTATTGGGGCCGGGAAACCAGAGCACCAGAGCATGATCGAGCACTGTTTCACGTGAAACACTCAAGGCACGATAGCTGGCCCGGCGAGGCTGCGGAATGCTCCCGGAAAGGCGCGTGAGCGCCTCTCCCGCGCAAGGCCCGCTGATGCGGACCACTGCGATGGCGGCAGGCGGCGAGCCGCTGGAAAGTGCGAAGATGGTATCGTCCATTCCGGCGCTGCCTAGCAGGGAGCCGGACGCAGCGCTACTCGCCCTTCTTGGGCTTGGTTCCGGTTCCGCTCATGGCCATGGCCACGCCATTTTCCAGGAATTGCTGGAACAGCTTGAGACCCATCTGGCCCATCGGCGCGACCTGTTTGGTCAGTTCGTTCAACTGGTCGAAATTGGTCGTGCCCTGCATCGCATTCGTCAGCGCATCCACGTAGGCTTCGTTGGCCCGCGTCACGTCCGGCAGCCCCAGAAATCGGCGTGCCTCTTCAGGAGAGCATTCGACCTCGACATTGACCTTCATCGCGCGGCTCCTGCTCAATTATCGCAGTATGACTGACACATGCGCTTGGCAAAGTCCATTGCAAGTGCCTTACTCGCCGCAAAGCGAACAGGAGAACAGACATGGCCACAAACACCGCGATTCCTACTTTGGACGGTGGCGGCACGATCCCCGCATATGTCGCTGAACCCGAAGGAACGCCGCGCGGCGCGATCATCGTGCAGCAGGAGATCTTCGGCGTGGACGAAGGAATCCGCCACAAGGCCGATCAGTGGGCCGCCAAGGGCTACCTCGCCGTTGCGCCCGACACGTTCTGGCGCCAGCAGCCGGGTATAGAGCTAAGCCCTTATATCGAAGCGGAAATGCAGGCCGCTCTGGACCATATGGCAGCCCATGACTTCGACCTTGGCATGCAGGACATCGAAGCCGTGATCCACTGGATTCGCCGCGAAAAGCAGGTCGCCAAGGTCGGCTTCGTCGGCTTCTGCATGGGCGGTAAAATCGCCTACATGGCCGCAGCGCGCACCGATATCGACGCCTCTGTGGGCTACTATGGCGTCATGATCGACCAAATGCTCGGCGAAAAGCACGCCATCGCAAAGCCGCTGATGCTGCACATTCCCACCGCCAACCATTTCGTCGACGCCGCCGCTCGGCAAGCGATGCACGATGGTCTGGACGATCATCCCAAGGTCACACTGCACGACTACGAAGGGCTGGACCACGGCTTTGCCGCAGAGATCGGCGCGCGCCGCGATGAAGCGGGTGCGCAGCTGGCGGATGGCCGCACCGAAGCCTTCTTTGCTCAGCACATAGGATAATCGCGATGACTGACGCATATCGCATGGTCGTGCGCTCGCACGGCGGGCCCGAAGTGATCGAGCGCGAGGATTTCGCCGTCCCCTCCCCCGCTGCGGGCGAAGTGGTGATCGAGACGGAGGCCGTCGGCCTCAACTTCATCGATACGTACTATCGCAAGGGGCTATACCCCGATGCCTTGCCGATCGCGCTGGGATCGGAAAGCGTCGGGCGGATCATCGCGCTGGGCGAAGGGGTGGAGCGCTTCACCATCGGCGAGCGCGTGGGCACCACGCAGAACGGCGGCGCCTATGCCACTCACCGGGCGATCCCGGCAGACAAGGCGATCCGCATCCCCGAAGAAATCGCGCCCGAGGTTGCCGCCGCCGTGATGCTGAAAGGTCTGACCGCCTGTTATCTGGCGGAAGAGACCTTCCCGGCGGAAGAAGGCGATATCGCCCTTGTCCACTCGGCCGCAGGCGGCGTCGGCTCGCTGCTGGTGCCCTGGCTGATCGACAACGGCGTGACCGTGATCGCGCATGTCGGATCGCCGGAGAAAGCCGCCGGAGTACCGGGACCGCACGTGCTCACCTGCTCGTTCGAGGAACTGCCGGACGCCGTGCGCGAAATCACCGGGGGCCAGATGTGCAGCGTCGTCTATGATGGCGTAGGCGCGGCCAGCTGGGATGCCTCGCTTGCCTGTCTTGCCCCGCTGGGCCTTATGGTAAGCTACGGCAATGCCTCGGGCGCGGTGCCGCCGATCTCGATCCTCGACCTCATGCGCGGCGGATCGCTGTTCCTGACGCGCCCGACGCTGGCGCACTACGTCGCTACGCCCGAGGCGCTGGAGGAAAGCGCGGACGAACTCTTCGCGCGGATCGCCGAAGGCGTGCTGGAGGTGAAAATCGGCCAGACTTTCGCACTGTCCGACGCGGCAGAAGCGCACCGCGCGCTGGAAAGCCGGGCGACCACGGGCTCTACGGTGCTGCTGCCCTGATTCCCTGATCGGCAACGGATAAAGAGAAAGGGCCCGGATCGCTCCGGGCCCTTTCGTTTTTCTCAGAACAGCGAGACGATGCCGAGCGCCGGGTCCACCCAGCCTTCGTAGATCATCTTCACCGCCACATAGAGGATGACGGCAAGACCGACCCATCCGATCCACTTGTAACGATCGATATAGCGGGCGATGAAATTGGCCGCGAGGCCCATCATGGCGACCGCGACGATGAGGCCCACGATCAGGATGCCCGGATGCTCACGCGCGGCACCGCCCACGCCCAGCACGTTGTCGATCGACATCGAAACGTCGGCCACCGCCACCGATATCGCGGCCGAGGCAAAGCTCTTGGGCGATTTGAGACCGGAAGTCTCATCCCCTTCGATCTCGGGCGAACCTGTCGAATGCTCTGCCGGGCTGTGTTTCAGTTCGCGGGACATCTTCCAGGCGACCCACAGCAGCAGCAGCCCGCCCGCGAAGATCAGGCCGACGATGCCCAGCAGCCAGGTCACGACGAGCGCGAAGCCGATGCGCAGCACCAGCGCGGCGATGACGCCGATGGCGATCACCTTCCGGCGCTGGTCCGAGGGCAACCCCGCCGCCAGCGCGCCGACGACGATGGCGTTGTCGCCCGCCAGCACGACATCGATCATCAGCACCTGCAGGAACGCCGAAAGCGCCGCCGGAGTGCCGATATTCGAGAAGTCGTTGACGATGTGCTGCCAGATCACCGCAGGGCCCTGAATCTCGGGCACTGCGGCGGCAAGCAGGGAGAGGATGCTCACGATCGCTGCTCCCCGCCCGGCTTACTGGTTCATCGTCGAGAAGAAGTCCTCGTTGGTCTTGGAGTCCTTCATCTTGTCGAGCAGGAACTCCATCGCGTCGACGGTGCCCATCTGCATGAGGATGCGGCGCAGCACCCACATCTTGGTGAGCTGGTCCTTGGGCACCAGCAGTTCTTCCTTGCGGGTGCCGGACTTGCCGACGTCCAGCGCAGGGAAGATGCGCTTGTCCGCAACCTTGCGATCAAGGACGATTTCGGAGTTACCCGTGCCCTTGAATTCTTCGAAGATGACTTCGTCCATACGGCTGCCGGTATCGATCAGCGCGGTTGCGATGATGGAGAGCGAACCGCCCTCCTCGATGTTGCGCGCGGCGCCGAAGAAGCGCTTGGGACGCTGCAGGGCGTTGGCATCGACACCGCCGGTCAGCACCTTGCCCGACGAAGGCACCACGGTGTTGTAGGCACGGCCCAGACGCGTGATCGAGTCCAGCAGGATGACCACGTCGCGCTTATGCTCGACCAGGCGCTTGGCCTTTTCGATCACCATTTCGGCGACCTGGACGTGGCGCTGCGCGGGTTCGTCGAAGGTGGAGGAGATGACCTCGCCCTTCACGCTGCGCTGCATGTCGGTGACTTCCTCGGGACGCTCGTCGACGAGCAGGACGAGGAGGAACACCTCGGGATGGTTGTCGGTGATGGCCTTGGCCATGTTCTGCAGCAGCACGGTCTTACCGGTGCGCGGCGGCGCGACGATCAGGGCGCGCTGGCCCTTGCCCTGCGGGCTTACGAGGTCGATCACGCGGGCCGACTTGTCTTTGACCGTCGGGTCCAGGGTGTCGAGGCGCAGGCGCTCGTTCGGGTAGAGCGGCGTCAGGTTGTCGAAGTTGACGCGGTGGCGCACGGCGTCAGGATCGTCGAAGTTGACGCTCTGCAGCTTGGTGATGGCGAAGTAGCGCTCGCCCTCCTTGGGGGCGCGGATTTCGCCTTCGACGGTGTCGCCGGTGCGCAGGCCCCATTTGCGGACCTGATTGGGCGAGACGTAAATGTCGTCCGGCCCGGCAAGATAGTTCGCCTCGGCATTGCGCAGGAAGCCGAAACCGTCCGGCAGCACTTCGATGGTGCCCTGCCCGATGATTTCTTCGCCGTCTTCAGCCACTTCCTTGAGGATGGCGAAGATCAGATCCTGACGGCGCAGCGTAGAGGCGCTTTCAACGCCCAGTTCCTCTGCCATTTCGACCAGCTCGGCCGATGACTTTTTCTTGAGTTCTTTGAGATGCATTTTTGGTGAATTCCAGATGGATTTGTAGTGTCGGCCAGATGGTTCGTCGCGGCGGGATCAATGGGCTTGGGGAAAGCGGATCCGGGCAGGAGAAAAGGCTCTCGCCCCATTGCCGGAACGCGGTTCAGATAAGCGTTCGCGCTCGCCCGGTCAACGAGTCAATCCGCAGAGCGGCAGGACGATGGGGTGAATCGAAATCCCTGCCGCCGTACAGTGCCACACGGCAGGAATTACGGCGCGGTCGTCAGAACGGCTTCACGACCACCAGAATGACGATCACCACGGCGGCAAGGCCCGGTATCTCGTTCAACATCCGCAGTTTCTTGCCGGTCAGCGGTCGTTCGCCGCGCGCCAGCTTCCTGGCATAGCCGGCCAGCCAGCCGTGATAGCCCGAAAGCGCCACCACGAAGAGCAGCTTGGCATGAAGCCACCCTTCGCTGAACGCACCCAGCGCAAGCGCTGTAAGCACGCCCAGAACCCACGTGAGGATCATCGAGGGAGTCAGGATGATCTTGCGCAGCTTCGCTTCACGATCGACCCAGCGCGCCTCTTCCGCCGAGCCGGGATCGCTTTCCTGATGATAGACGAAATAGCGCGGCAGCATGAACAGCCCCGCCATCCAGAAGATCACGAAGATGACGTGCCCGGCCTTCAGCCAGGGGTAGAGACTTGCGAGAATTGCCATGGTGCCTGCCCTTTAGCGCGTCGCAGCGCTTCCCTCAACGCTCCCAGTTGCGAACGATGGCGAGCAGTTGCTCGACATTCGCGATCGGGGTGTGCTGGCCGATGCCGTGGCCCAGATTGAAGACGTGGGGACGGTCCGCGAAGGCGTCAAGCACCGCGCGGGCCTGCTGGTCCAGCTCATCGCCGCCTGCAAGCAGCAGCAGCGGATCGAGATTGCCCTGCACCGGCAGCCCTTCGGGCAATTCGCGCGCGGCCCAGATCGGGTCGATGGTTTCATCGATTCCGACCGCGTCGACTCCCGTTTCGCGGGCATAGGCCGGAAGCTTTTCGCCCGAACCCTTGGGGAAGCCGATGATCGGAATCTCTGGATGGCGCGCCTTCACGGCAGCCGTGATCGCGGCATTGGGGGCGATCACCCAGCGTTCGAACTGCGCAGGCGAAAGACTGCCCGCCCATGAATCGAACAGCTGCACGGCCTCTGCGCCCGCCTCGATCTGGCCGCACAGGTATTCCACGGTCACCTGAATCACCGCATCGATGATCGCACCGAAGGCCTGAGGGTCACGATAGGCCATCGCGCGGGTGTCATGCTGATCCCGGCTTCCCTCGCCGGCGACCATATATGTCGCGACGGTCCAGGGCGAACCCGCGAAACCCAGCATCGTCTTGTCCACAGCCAGTTCGGCGCGAACCTTCCGCACCGTTTCGTAGATTGGGGACAGTCGTTCGGGCACCTGAGTCAGCCCCGAAAGCGCGTGATCCACAAGGCGCGGAGTCAGCTTCGGGCCTTCGCCGGCAAGGAACTGAAGATCCTGGCCCATTGCGTAAGGCACGATGAGAATGTCGGAAAACAGGATCGCACCGTCGAAACCGAAGCGGCGGATCGGCTGCAAGGTGATTTCAGCGGCGGCGTCGGTATCATAGACCAGCGCCAGAAAACCGCCCTTCTCGGCGCGTAGTTCGCGGTATTCCGGGAGGTATCGGCCCGCCTGCCGCATGAGCCAAAGCGGTCGCCTGCGCGCGTTGTTTCCGCGCAAAGTGTCGAGGAGAATTCCGGGCATCGCGTCACGTCCAAACAAAAAATAGAAATTTTATAAAAGGATGATGGAGTCTGTTGGCCCTGTGGATATCGGGGATTGGCCCGCCTTGCCCGATTTACCCCCGGATGAACAGGTCGAAGAGTCAGATGCGACTCTTGGCCCCGGTTGAGTCAACGAAAGGTTGTTCGCCTTGTCCACAGGGTGTGGGAAGAGTCAGTCGCCCTGTACAGAAACTGACTCGGTGAATCCCCATAGCGGGCAGGAAAAGCCCGACCCGAGTTGTCACCGGGCTCCTCCCATGGTTTATGCCGCCACATATCCACACCCCCTGCCCTTTGGAGGCCCTGAGCCGGCATGGCGCGTTTCCACCTTCATCTGCTGTCAGATTCCACCGGCGAAACGCTGGAGATGATCGCCAAGGCGGCGCTGGCGCAGTTCGACGACGACGGCGAAGTGCTCCGGCATTTCTGGCCGATGGTCCGTTCGCAGCAGCACCTCGACCGCATCATGGGCGAAATCGCGGCCAATCCCGGCCTCGTCTTCTTCACCCTGGTGAACGAGGAAACGCGCGGGCGGCTTGAGGAAAAGTGCCAGCAGCTTGGTCTGCCCGCGATCGCGGTGCTCGATGGCGTGACCGATGCGCTAGAGGCATTGCTGGGCCAGGAAGCCAAGGGTCGGCCCGGCCGCCAGCACCGGCTCGACGATGCCTATTTCGCGCGCGTCGATGCGATCCAGTTCACCATTGCTCATGATGACGGCGTCCTGTGGGAAGAGTGGGAAGAGGCCGACATCGTTCTGGCCGGGGTATCGCGCACCAGCAAGACGCCGACTTCGATCTATCTGGCCAATCGCGGGTACAAGGTTGCGAATATCCCGATCGTTGTGGAAAGCCCGCCGCCGCCGATGCTGTTCGGCCTGCGCCATCCGTTGGTGGTCGGGCTGACGACGGCGCCGGATCGCCTCATCCAGATCCGCCGCAACCGCCTGCTTTCGCTCAGCCAGTCGCCGGATACCGATTATGTCGCGACCGATGCGGTGGAAAGCGAACTTAAATATGCGCGCCGGATGTTCGCCGACAATTCATGGCCGGTGATCGACGTCACCCGCCGCTCGATCGAGGAAACCGCCGCGGCGGTGATCAACCTTTTCAACGAACGCAAGGCTGCGGGTCAAACCGGCCAGGTCGGCCCCAAGCCCATCTGACGAAAGACTATCATGATCGTTCTCGCATCCCAGAGCGGCTCGCGCCGCGCCATGCTCGAAGCGGCGGGCATCGCCTTTCACGCGCAGCCTGCGCATGTCGATGAACGCGGCATCGAAGCGGCGCTGGGTGACGCTCCGGCGGCCGAAGTCGCGCTGGAACTGGCCAGGGCCAAGGCCCACGATGTTTCACGTGAAACATCGGGGGCGGTTGTGCTTGGCAGCGATTCCCTTGTGTTCTGCGGCGGGCGACGCTTCGACAAGCCGACGAGCAGGGAGAACGCGGCCGAACATCTGCGCTTCTTTTCGGGCAAAGTGATGGAGCTGCACAGCGCGGCTGCTCTGGTGCGGGACGGCGAAGTGCTCTGGGCCGAAAACGCGGTGGCGCAGCTTCACGTAGCGGACTTGTCCGATGCCTTCATCGAAAGCTACCTCGATGAGGAATGGCCCGAAGTTGCCGCCTGCGTTGGCGTGTTCCGTATCGAGGGGCGCGGCGTTCAGCTTTTCGAGAAGATCGAAGGCGATTATTTCACGATTCTGGGCATGCCGCTTCTCAAAGTGCAGGCGGCGCTGCGCCGGTTGGGAGTGCTGACGCGATGACACGCTATGCCGAAGTGATCGGCGATCCGATCGCGCAGTCCAAATCGCCCGCGATCCACAACTTCTGGCTCTCCGAACTGGGGATCGAGGGGCGATACGATCACTGCCTCGTCAAGCTGGAAGACCTTGGCGACTATCTGGCCAGGCGTCGCGCCGATCCCGACTGGCGCGGGTGCAATGTGACTATGCCGCACAAGCTGTCCATCCTGAAGCTGATGGACCGGCTGGACCCCCTCGCCGCGCAGATTGGTGCGGTGAATACCGTGGTGCGGGAAGCTGACGGTACGCTGACGGGTTACAACACCGATGCACCGGGCTTTCTGGAGCCGGTGCGCGAAGAACTGGGCAAGACTCACCTGTTCCGCATGGCCCGCATTCTGGGCACTGGCGGTGCTGCGCGGGCGATCATCGCTGCATTGGCCAAGGAACACTTCGTCATCGTCCTTGCGGGGCGCGATCCGGCCAAGGCCCGCTCCATGCTCGATGAACTCGCCCCCGGCGGTGAGCATCATGCCATCGGTCTGGATCACTTCGCCGATGCCACCGATTTCGCCTTCGACGATCGCGAACAGTGCTTCGACCTTGTCATCAACGCCAGTCCGCTGGGCATGACCGGGCAACCGCCGCTGTCCTTCGACTTCAGCCATGCGCCGCCGCGCAGCGTCGTCTACGATATCGTCACCAGCCCGCTCGACACCCGGTTCCTGCAGGATGCGCGCGCCGCGGGGTTTGCGACGGTAGACGGTCTTTCCATGCTGATCGGGCAAGCGGACGCGGCGTTCACGCACTTCTTCGGAGCACGCCCTCCCCGCGATCGCGATGGCGCCTTGCGCCAGCTGATCCTGTCATGATGATGCGTTCATGAAAGTTCGCTCATGAAAGTTCGCTCATGAAAATTCTGGGCCTCACCGGATCGATCGGCATGGGCAAGTCAACGGTTGCGCAGATGCTGCGCGATCTGGACGTGCCGGTATTCGATGCCGATGCGGCGGTCCATGAACTGGAGGGGCCGCGCGGCGCGCTGGTGCCGCTGATCGAAGCCGCCTTTCCCGGCACAACCAATGAGTCAGGTGTCGTCAGACCCCTGCTGGGTGCGGTCGTGTTCCAGGACAAGGACAAGCTGGCGACGCTGGAGCGAATCGTCCACCCGGCCGTGGCAGCGATGCGCGGGGACTTCCTGCGCGACAATGCAGAGACGCCGCTGGTCGTTTTCGACATTCCGCTGCTTTATGAAAAGGGCAGTGAAAAGGGCCTCGATGCGGTGGCGGTAGTCTCTGCCCCGGCGGAGGAACAACGCCGTCGCGTGCTTTCACGGCCCGGCATGACGGTGGAGAAATTCGAACAGATTCTGGCACTTCAGGTGCCCGATGCGGAAAAATGCGCCCGCGCCGACTTCATCATCGACACGGGCCTGACGCTGGATGCGACGCGCGAACAGGTGGCTGGCATCGTGCGGGCGTTGAGACGAGCCGAATAATCCTCTCCAGCCCCTTGCACATGGGGGCGCACAGGCAGATATGGAGAGGGATGAGAGAGATCATCTTCGACACCGAAACGACCGGCTTCGACCCGAAAAACGGGGACCGCATGGTGGAAATCGGCTGCATCGAAATGGTCAACCGGGTGCTGACCGGCCGGACCTATCACGCCTACTTCAATCCCGAACGCTCTATGCCCGCAGAGGCGGAAGCCGTTCATGGCCTGTCCGATGCATTCCTGGCCGACAAGCCGCTGTTTTCGGCCTGTGCGCAGGAATTCCTCGCCTTCATCGAAGACAGCCCGATGGTGGCGCATAACGCCAACTTCGACTTCAACTTCATCAATGCCGAACTGGCGCTTTGCGGCCTGCCGACGGTGGCGATGACGCGCATGGTCGATACCGTGGCGCTGGCCAAGGTGCGCCATCCGGGCGCCAAGCTGTCGCTCGATGCGCTCTGCACCCGCTACGGGATCGATCGCAGCCACCGTACCAAGCACGGCGCGCTGCTGGACTCCGAACTGCTTGCCCAAGTTTACGTGGAACTGCGCGGAGGCCGCCAGATCGGCCTCGAACTTTCCGCAGAATCCGCTGAGATCGTGACGGAAATCAAGGTTCTCAACAAGAAGGACCGTATCTTTCGTCAGCCGCGTCCCCACGCGGCTACCGAGGAGGAACTCGTTGCCCACGCAGCGTTTCTTGAATCGGTCGATACCCCGCTCTGGGGTGCCTGAACTCTAAGTCTAAGGAGAAACGCCCATGGATATTCGCGTCTCTGGTCACCAGGTCGAAACCGGCGAGGCCCTGCAGGTCCACGCCAACGACAAGCTCACGGCGATCATCGAGAAGTATTTCAACCGGGCGCTGTCGTCTCACGTCACTTTCGGCCGAGCGCCGGCCGGGGCGTTCAAGTGCGACATCATCATGCACGTGATGCAGAACCTTGTGCTCAAGGGCAGCGGCATGGCGCAGGATGCGCATGTCGCCTGCGATCAGGCGGCCGAAAAGATCGACAAGCAGCTGCGCCGCTACAAGCGCCGGCTCAAGGACCGCTCCGAGCAGACCGCCCATGCGAATGCGGCGGAAGAAGCGGCCTACACCATCTTCGAAGAGAACGTGGCCGATAACGACACCGATGACGTCGAAACCGATGCTCCGGTGGTCATTGCCGAAACCCGCGTCGATATTCCCGAAGCCACCGTTTCCGACGCAGTCATGATGCTCGACCTGCGTAATACCACGGCGCTTTTCTTCAAAAACGCTGGCACCGGGCGGCATAATATGGTCTACCGCCGCGGTGACGGGTCGATCGGCTGGGTCGAACCGCACTGACGCTTTTCGCGCACAGCTTCTGATCGCAATGAGAGGAAGAAACGAACCCCCGGTTTCACGCCGGGGGTTTCGGAGTATGCAATGTTGGCAACCGGTCTAGTATCAGAAACACAATGAGTGGGCTTTTTTCGCTGTCGCCAGAGGCGGTCATCACGCTCGACGCAGACAGCAAGGACATCATCCTTGACCGCCTCGCGGGTCAGTTCGCCAAAGTCTATGGTCTTGACCATCAGGCCGTGCTGGCGCGCGTGACGGAGCGTGAGCAACTGGGCAGCACCGGTTTCGGCCGACGCATCGCGATACCCCATGCGCGCATGGCCGGACTGACGCGACCCGTCGCCGTCTTCATGCGTCTGGCATCGCCAGTGGAATTCGAATCCGCAGACGGCATGCCGATCGATCTCGTGTTCGGCCTGCTTTCTCCCGAAGGTGCGGGTGCCACTCACCTTCATGCGCTGGCGGCGATCTCGCGCATGATGCGCGACGAACGCATGCACGAAGCGCTGCTGGCCGCTCCTGGCACCGAAGCGCTCTACAGCCTGCTGAGCAACGTCATCGACCGCGATGCCGCCTGAAGACACCGGCGAAGGTTTCCAGGGCGGCGCAGGGCTTCACTGGCGCGCGCTGGAGGGGTTGTACGCCTCGGCCCCGATCAATCAGATGTTCCGCTCCAAGCTGGAAATCGTCGGGGACGGGCATTCGCGCATCACTTTCATGGTCGAACCGGACTGCTTTCATGCAGCCGGCGCGGCGCATGGCACCATCTATTTCAAGATGCTGGACGATGCCGCCTTCTACGCCGCCAATACGCATGTCACGGATCGCTTCCTGCTGACCACCTCGTTCAACCTCCACTTGTCCAAGCCGATCAAGGGCGGGCGCATCGTGGCCGAAGGGCGCTGGGTAAGCGGCCGTCGTCGCGTGATGGTGGCGGAATCCTGGCTCACGGACGAAGATGGTGAAGAGTGCGGGCGCGGCACCGGCACGTTCATGCGTTCGCGCATCGCGCTGTCCAGCCTCCCCGGCTATTCTCTGCCGCAGGGCTGATGGATTCCCGCCTTCCCGCTCACCTTGAAGTTGCCGGGCTGATCCGCCGCGTAAATGCGGATGGGGGATTCGCAACCGTGCTGGCCAAGGGCGAACAAGACGCCGGTACGATTCTTGTCGTACTATCGCACAACGGCAAAGACGTGCGCCTGTATGAGCGAATGCCCGAACTTGACGGCACCCGGCCCTGGCGATGTTCCAGAATGCAGGCTCCTGAAAACCCTTTCGAATTTCAGGAATACCTGGATCGAAGAAAGCGTCAGGATCCCGATGTATGGATCGTCGAACTCGACGGCGCAGAGGCTGAACGCTTCATCCTGCCCTGATCTGGTGCGGGTTGACTTACCCGACACACAGCCTAAAGGCCCCCTTCACTGACGCGAAAGCGGCGTGGGCAGCACTTCGGTTGCCCTGCTAGCACGCAGACGGGGGATCGTCGGCAGGCTCGACGGATACTGAACGCCATAACCTGGCATTCCGTTCCAGCCTGTGTCGGACCGGTTCACCGCCTTTGACCAAGTATGAATGCGAAAGAAAGTTGAGTGGGCAAGCGCGATCGCGCTGGCCGCGACGGTTCTCACCGCTCTTCTAGGCGCCTCGGGTTCGGGCGCAGCCGCATCGGATTTCATTCCGACGCTGGTAGAAACGAAACCCGCCCCGCAGTTCGTTTCCGAACCGGTCGTGCAGGCGCTTCCCGCCACAGAGACCGAGGCCGAGGAAACCGACACCCCCGATGCGGATTCCCTTCAGCAGCTGGTGTCTCAGCAGGAGACGCCGGATGCGATGTCGCGCGATATGCGCTGCCTTGCCGGCGCGATCTACTTCGAGGCGCGCGGTGAATCGCTGGAAGGCCAGCTTGCCGTTGGCCGCGTGATCGTCAACCGCACCAAGTCCGGCCGGTTCCCGACCAGCTACTGCGGCGTGGTGTACCAGCCCTCGCAGTTCTCGTTCGTGCGCGGCCGCTCCATGCCCGCCGTCCGCGAAAGCTCGGCCAGCTGGCAGGAAGCCGTGGCCATCGCCCAGATCGCCGAGGACGGCGTCTGGAAGAGCAAGGCCAAGGGTGCGCTGTTCTTCCACGCCAAGCGCGTCTCGCCGCGCTGGAGCAAGCTGACGAAGCTGGCTCAGGTGGACAACCACATCTTCTATCGGTGAAGGTTTAGGGGAAGTTCCGGGGCAATTGCCCCGGAACCCTATACTGCCGTCGTCACGCCCTGCAGCCGCCTTTGCGCTGCGGGGCGATTTTGTGTGAGATGACAGCGCTGCAGGGATTTGAATTGCGGCCATGAATGCGCGCACAGGCATGCTGCGCGCGCAAGGCCGACAGTAGGGGGTCTGGGGCGATGGCCCCAGGTTCCTTTTTCGCTTAAGCCGCCTTCAGCTCTACCCACACAGGCGCGTGATCGCTGGCCTTTTCCCGCCCGCGATGAACCTTGTCGACGCCGCAGGCCACCAGCCGGTCCGCCAGTTCGGGCGACAGCAGCGAGTGGTCGATGCGGAAACCGTGGTCGCGCTGCCAGGCGCCGGCCTGATAGTCCCAATAGGTCCACACGCCGCCGCGCGGATTGTGGGTGGCCAGCGCGTCGGTCCAGCCGTCTCCGAGCAGGCGGAAGTAGGCGTCGCGCGATTCCGGCTGCATCAGGGCGTCTGCGGCCATTGCCGAGGGCGCCCAGACATCGCGGTCGGTAGGGATGACGTTGTAGTCGCCGGTGACGATCGCAGGGACTTCCTCTGCCTTGATCGCGTCCATGCGGCGGCGCAGGCGTTCCATCCAGCGCAGCTTGTAATCGAACTTGGGGCCGGGCACCGGGTTGCCGTTGGGCAGGTAGATGCACACTACCCGCACCCCGAAGACCTGCGCTTCAAGATAGCGCGAATGTTCGTCCTCGGGCTCTCCATCAAGGCCGCGCTGCACTTCGACGGGCATTTCGCCGTCTGCCAGGATGGCAACGCCGTTGAAGCCCTTCTGGCCGTGCCAGATGCCCTTGTAGCCCAGCTTCTCGAACTCTGCGATCGGGAAGCCTTCGTCCTGCGTCTTGATTTCCTGCAGGCAGGCGACCGCGGGGCGGGTTTCCTCCAGCCATTCGAGCAGACGGGGCAGGCGCGCCTTCACGCCGTTGATGTTGAAGGTGGAGATCTTCATACCGAGAAGCTGGACCCGCAGCCGCAGCCTGCCGCTGCATTCGGGTTTTCCACCCGGAAGGCGGCGCCGCCCAGCGATTCCACGAAGTCCACCACGCAGCCCTGCACCAGATCGAGGCTGACGGAGTCTACGAGGAGCTTCACCCCGTCCGTCTCGGCGACGCTGTCGTCCGCTTCGGGGGCGTCGGCCAGACCGAACTTGTACTGGAAGCCCGAGCAGCCCCCGCCTTCGACGGCAAGCCGCAGGATTGCGGGCTTGCCCTGCTTGCTCGCGATCGCGGCAACGCGCGCGGCGGCCGATGGGCTGAGGGTTACGGTCTGCTGTTCCATGGCCCCGATGTAGGCGCGGCGCGACCCTTCCACAAGCTACAGGGTGAGCGGAGCCGGCGCAGCCCTTCCCCGCTCAGGTCGAGGCAGTCGAAACCCTTACGCCGTCTGTATATAATCGCGCATGGCGGCGGCTTCGTTCTCGATCTTGTCGATCCGGTATTTCACGAGGTCACCGATCGACACGAATCCCACCATCCGGCCGTCCTTCACGACGGGCAGGTGGCGGATGCGGCGGCGGGTCATCAGTGACAGCGCGGCCATGACCGAGGTTTCCGGCTCGGTCGTCACCGGAAGCGCGGTCATGATGTGGCCCAGCGGCATGTCGAGCACCGCGGGGCCGATCTCGCGGAGTTTGTAGATAACGTCGCGCTCGGAAAAGATTCCCGCGATTTCATCGTTTTCCATCACCGGCACCGCGCCGATGCGGCGTTCGGCAAGGATGGCGGCGGCATCGCGCACGGACATGGCGACGTCGCAGGTGATCACGGCGTCGCGGCCTTCGATAATGCGACCAATGGTCATCGTCAGCTCTCCCTGTGGTTGAAAGGAGCCTCTGTTCCCGCAGTTTGCCCCCGTAGCGCAGCGTATCACAGCCGCGCACCGCTCGTCACGTGATGCTTGCGATGCGGCGTCATCAGGGCCAGATAGGGCGCGATGATACCGGCTTCTCCCCTCGACGATCCGCACAAGGCGGCCCATGCCTGGGCTCGCTATCTGCGCATCATGCGCTGGATGATGACGATCACGGTGGGGCTGGTGATCGGATCGGTGATCCTGCTTTATCGGTCGAACGGGATGGTCTCGATCCATTTCTACATCGCGACGGCGCTGGGGATTGGCTTTACGATGCTGCTGGCATCGGCGCTGATGGGGCTTGCCTTCCTGTCGAGCGGGACGGGGCACGACGAGGCGATCGTCGACCCGCTTGAGGACGATAATCCCTACAAATAGGCGCGCTTATCCGCGCGGGGCGTGAAGCCGGAATTCTTCCACCGGTTCGCCGCCGATGAGATGGCGCTGGATGATCTGTTCCAGCACGTCTTCATTGCAGGAATGATACCAGACGCCATCGGGCCAGACGACCGCGACCGGCCCGGCGTGGCAGATGCGCAGGCAATCCGCCTTGGTCCGCGCAACTCCGCCTTTTCCGTCGAGTCCGAGCTGTTTCAGCCGCTTCTTGAGGAATTTCCACGCGGCCTGCCCCTTTTCGGGAGAGCAGCATTCGCCTTTCTGCGGTTCGGCGCAGATGAAGATGTGGCGCTGGATCAGGTCGCTGCCGGTCTTGGCGAAAGCTTCTTCGGCTTTGGCGATGGCGTGGTGGCTCATGGGCGCAGTTTCCATTGTTCTGCCTGTTGGGCAAAAGTTGCGGGCATCGGCGCGGGGCCATCCGGCCCTACCGTCACCATGGTCGAGCGGGCGAAGGCGACGATCCTGTCGTCCTGAGTCATCAGCTGGACAAGACCGTGGCTGGTCCGCCCGACATGCTCGATCGCGGTGTGGATGGTCAGCGCATCGGGATAGTGACCTTCGCCCAGATATTCGATGGCAAGGCTGACGATCATCGACGACAAGCCACCCAGCCCGTCGCGATAGCGGCTGGCGCGGTGAAAGCGCACGCGGCCGTCCTCAAGGAATCCGGCCATCGCCACATTGTTGATGTGCATGTTGACGTCGAGATCGCCGAAGCGCGGCTCGATGCGGCAGGAAAAGGGATAGCGCGCCGGGTCGATCAGCGCGGGATCAGGTTTTGGCATACCCGCTGAAAGTAGGAAGCGCAGGGGGCAAGGTCCAGCCCACGCGGGCGATGGATCAGCCCTTCTTGCCCACGATCCGCGCGATTTCGGCGGCGACGAGGCGTTCCACCATCGGGGGCAGGTTGCGGTCCAGCCATTCCGTCAGCGCGGGGCGCAGCAATTCGCGAGTCAGCGCTTCGAGCGATGTTTCGCCGGAGCGGACGATCTGCGGCTGCGCGCCCGGTTCGGACAGCATGGCCAGCGCCGCCAGCGATTCGCGCATCGAATCGCGGGCGTGATCGTGCATCAGCGGAGCATCCTCCGAGGTTTCCGCCACAGGAATTTGCGCCGCTTCCTGAAGTTCGAGGATGTCGTCCTCATCCTCGTCGGTATAGGTCGGTTCCGGTTCGCGCATCAGGCGTTCCGTCCGGCTGGTGCGGGTTTCGAGGCGGGAATCGCGCGCGATGACCTGCTTGATCGACTGGAGGATCTCCTCCACCGAAGGTTCACCGTTCTGACGCATCTGCCGCGAGTCCCTGTTATCCAGCGCATCCGATATTCAGCGCATTCAGGCCCTTATCCTTAAACGGGATCAGGGCTCCTGCGAAGCGGGAATCTTGCCGTCCTGCACCGGCGTGTCAACGGTGCGCGTGGAACGGGCCACGGGCGCATCGTCATCATCCCAGTCGAAGAACTTGCCGCGCACCCGTTCATAATTGACGTTGGGGTCGTAAAGCGTCCCGCCATCAAGGTTGAGATCGCGCGCTTCGGCCTTGCCCATCGCGGCCAGCAGGGTGAACCCGGCGACGTAGGCATTGCGCCGCGCCGTCACCAGAGTCACCTGCGCGTTCAGCAGTTCGCGTTCCGCATCGAGGATATCCAGCACGGTGCGGCGGCCGACCGTGTTTTCCGCGCGCACGCCTTCAAGGCTGAGCGCGGCGGCGTCCACTGCCACTTGCGAGGAACGGATCAGGTCGTTCGACGCGGTGTAGGACGTGAAGGCGGAACGGACCTGCGCGATCACGTCACGCTCGGTCGCGATTTCCTGTTCCAGCGTGGCCGATGCCGTGGCGGTCGCCTGACGGCGCTGCGCGGCGGGAAGGCCGCCCTGGAAGATCGGGATCGACAGCTGCGCCCCGGCCTGCGCCGAGGAATCGCTTTGCGCGATGTTTGCGTTCACCGCGCCGCGCGCCAGCGTGTTGAAGTAGTTGTTGTAGGTGCCCTGCCCGAACAGCCGCAGCGTGGGCAGACGGCTTGCGCCCGCGACGTCGATATCCTTGTCCGCCGCCTTGCTGCGTTCGCGCGCGGCGATGATGTCCGGGTTAGCATCGAGCGCGATCATCGCCGCTTCGCTGGCATCGGCGGGAAGGTTCGGCAGCGGCGGCGGCGCGTCAAGCGCTTCGGGCGCATGGCCAACGAACCGGATGTAGGTTTCGCGCGCCGCGGCAAGATTGGCTTCGGCCGTCAGCAGATCGCTCTGCGCCGTGGCCAGGCGTGACTGCGATTGCGCAACGTCGGTGCGCGTGAGGTTGCCGATCTGGAACCGGTCGTTGGTGGCATCGAGGTTGGTCTGCAGGACGGCCACGTTCTTGCGGTTTAGCCCGGCGATCGCTTCGGTACGGATCACGTCCATATAGGCCGCGACGACCTGCGAGAACACGGAGGCTTCGGTCGCGCGCAGATCGGCTTGCCCGGCGCCGACGCGGAACTTGGCGGCCTTGATGCGGTTCTTGACCGCGCCGCCCGAATAGATGGGCACGCCCAGCTGTGCATCCGCCGTGAAGATCTTGGACGGCGCCGTAAGCGAGTTTTCGCTCTGCTTCAGGTTCTTGACGTAAGTTTCGGTCGTGGTGAGGCTGGGAAGTCCTGCAGCCTTCGCGATCGGCACGCCTTCGTCCGTCGCGCGCTGCTGGGCGCGCGCGGCCTCAAGCGTAGGGTTGGTCTGATAGGCGGAAACGAGCGCGTCGCGCAGGGTGTCGGCCCGCGCAGGCGCGCCGGCCGACAGTATCAGACATCCCCCCGCGAGCAGCCCGGAACGCCACGCGATCCGGGCCATGCTCAGAAGCTCCAGCGTTTGGGAGCGGCAAATTCGGGAAGCACGGGAATCCCCAGCTCCGCCAGCGGCAGCAGCGAGGTCACGCCACCGGCCTTGGTGCCGGCGGCAAGACGGGTCACGCCGCGCTCGGTCACGCCGGTTACCACGCGGCCGCCTTCGGCAAGGCGCGCGGACAGGGCATCGGGAAGCACTTCGATGGCACCGTCGACGACGATGAGATCATATTCACCAGTAGCGGCTTCGGCAGCAGCGGCAGGCGCCACGGCGTCGAGCGAGCCGACCAGCGGGCGCAGCAGGGTGGCAAGGTAGCCTTCGCCATCACCCACGATCAGCGCCTTGTCGGTCTTGGCCGGGGCAGCTTCCTGCAGCATCTTGCCCTGTACCAGCGGTGCGCCCAGGAACTTGCCATCGCCCAGCGGCACGGCGCGATCGATATAGGCGGCATCGCGCATTTCGGCAGGCACGAAGTTTTCACGTGGAACACCCGCCATCGCTTCCAGCACCCACGGTTCGTTCACGCCGCTGGTGCGCAGCTGGCTGACGATCATGGCGCGACGGGCTTCGGAAAAGTTGGTGGCAGGAGCCGACCGGTCCTCGGTCAAGGTCATTCGTGTATTCCCTCACTCGCTCGCGGGGTTTGCGGCAGATAGCTGCAATCGCGAAGACGACACTATGCGGCCGCTTCTATGCGAACCGGCCTCTCAGGCCAAGCCCCATGAAACAACGCCCGTCGATCCGATCAAGCACTTTGACGATCACCGCCGCTCGTCCTATGGACCGGCGCAAATCCGACGTAATCCGCCAGATCGGGCCAAAAGACCGGAGCAAAAATTCCATGACAGAAATGGTGACCATCCGCGAAGAGGACCTCATCGAGTCCGTCGCAGACGCATTGCAGTACATCAGCTACTACCATCCGATGGATTACATCCGCGCGCTGGGCGATGCCTACGAAGCGGAACAGGGCCCGGCCGCGAAGGACGCGATCGCCCAGATCCTGACCAACAGCCGCATGTGCGCCGAAGGTCACCGCCCGATCTGCCAGGACACCGGCATCGTCAACGTCTTCATCGAATGGGGCCAGAACTGCCGCCTCGAATCCGACCGCAGCTTGCAGGAAGTGGTCGATGACGGCGTGCGCCGCGCCTACAACCACCCCGAGAACAAGCTGCGCGCCTCGGTGCTGGCCGACCCGGCCTTCACCCGCCGCAACACCAAGGACAACACCCCCTGCGTGCTGTCGGTGGAAATGGTGCCGGGCTCGAAGATCTCGGTCGACGTTGCGGCCAAGGGCGGCGGCTCGGAAAACAAGTCCAAGTTCAAGATGATGAATCCCAGCGATTCCATCGTCGACTGGGTGATCGAGATGCTGCCCCAGATGGGCGCCGGCTGGTGCCCGCCGGGCATGCTGGGCATCGGCATCGGCGGCACGGCGGAGCACTGCGTCAAGCTGGCGAAGCAGAGCCTGATGGAACCGATCGACATGGCGCAGCTCAAGCAGCGCGGCCCCCAGAACGACATCGAGGCGCTGCGGATCGAGATATTCGACAAGGTCAACGCGCTGGGCATCGGTGCGCAGGGCCTCGGCGGCCTGGCCACCATCCTTGACGTCAAGATCCTTGACTGGCCGTGCCACGCGGCGGGCAAGCCCGTGGCGATGATCCCCAACTGCGCCGCCACCCGCCACGCGCACTTCACGCTCGACGGCTCCGGCCCCAGCTTCCTTGAAACCCCGAACCTCGACGAATGGCCCGAGGTGGAATGGAAGCCGAGCAAGGAAGCGAAGAAGGTCAACCTCGATACGCTGACCGCCGAAGAGGTGCAGAGCTGGAAGCAGGGCGATCGCCTGCTGCTCAACGGCAAGATGCTGACCGGCCGCGACGCCGCGCACAAGCGCATCGCCGACATGCTGGCCAAGGGCGAGGAACTGCCCGTCGATTTCAAGGGCCGCGTGATCTACTACGTCGGCCCCGTCGATCCGGTGCGCGAGGAAGTCGTCGGCCCGGCCGGCCCGACCACCGCGACGCGCATGGACAAGTTCTCCGACACCATGCTCGACCTTGGCCTGCTTGCCAGCATCGGCAAGTCCGAGCGCGGCCCGGCAGCCACCGAATCCATCGCCAAGCACAAGTCGGCCTACCTGATGGCGGTAGGCGGCGCGGCCTACCTTGTCGCACGCGCGATCAAGGAGGCGAAGGTCGTCGGCTTCGAGGATCTGGGCATGGAGGCGATCTACGAATTCACCGTGCAGGACATGCCGGTGACCGTCGCGGTCGATTCCGAAGGCAAGAATGTCCACACGCTGGCCCCGCCGGTGTGGAAGACCAAGATCGCCGAAGAACACCTTCTGGCATAACCCGATCGCCCCCTTCTCCATGGGAGGAGGGGGCTTCGACAAGTTCAGGCCGACCCTGTGCTTGTCGAAGCCCCTTCGACCAACGACAATCCCCGTCCGATGGATGGCGTGGTGCGATGAACCGTTTTCGCGCTAGACCGGGTGGTAATGTCGCAAGCAGCATCCCCTCCGCGCGTTCCGGCGCGACTCGTCCTCTTGTCGCTGGCGGCTTTGTGGGCCTGCTATTTCATCGTTGCGTCGCTGCGCGGGCTGGTCATGGGGTTCGACCTCGACTGGTCGTTCCTGTCGCGGCGGCTGACGATCTGCATCGTATCGATGCTGGTGATGGCGGCGGTGTGGCCCCTGTTGCAGCTGCTGGATCGCAAGTCCGGCGGTGCCCGCTTTGCCATCGTGCTGCTGGGCGCATTGCCGCTGTCGCTGGTGCTGAGCATCGTCAACGACGTCATCTTCTCCGACATAGAACGCCCGGCCGCCTACGGCAGCGAGGAAGACGCGGCGGCGGTCGCGGCGGGCAACGTGCGGATTTCGCAGGACGAAGCGGGCAATATCCTTGTCGATCTGCCAAAGGTGCTGGCGCCGCCCGTGCCCCCTGCCCCGCCTGTACCGGGATCGAGCGATGCGCCGGATGAGCCGTCCGAAGCGCGGAGCGAGGAACGCCGCAGCGATGAGGAACACCATTCCTCAGCCATCACCATAAAGACCGGATCGATGCTGGGCGGCGGCCTGGGGCGCTGGGCCAGCATCGCCGACACCGCGTTCGGCCGCTATTTCCTGGTGCTGGCCTGGGTGGCGCTCTATTTCGCGCTGGCCAAGGCAGAAGAGGCTCGGGCCGCCGAACGCCGCGAGGGCGAATATCGCCGCGCTGCGGAACAGGCGGAACTGCGTTCGCTGCGCTATCAGGTCAATCCGCACTTCCTGTTCAATACGCTCAACTCGCTGTCGGCACTGGTCATGGTGGGGCGCCAGGACGATGCCGAAGAAATGATCCAGACGCTGTCGACGTTCTATCGTCGCACCTTGTCGGGCGATCCCACCAACGATCTTCCGCTGGTTGACGAGATAGAATTGCAGCGCCTTTACTTCGCGATCGAAGCCGTGCGCTTCCCCAATCGATTGCTGACGCATATCGATATTGACGAAGCCGTTCTCGATGCGAAAGTTCCGGGCATGATATTGCAGCCGCTTGTCGAGAACTCCGTGAAGTATGCCGTCGCCGCAACCCAGCGGCCGGTGACGATCGCCATCGAGGCGCGGCGCGAAGGCGGCCAGCTGGTAATCGCCGTGCACGACGACGGACCCGGCGAAAAGGGCGGTGAGCTTGCCCTGAAGACCGAAGGCTGCGGGATCGGCCTGAACAACGTGCGCGATCGCCTGCGCGCCCGCTATGGCGAGGCTGCGAAGATCACGTATGGCAAGCGTCCCGATGGCGGCTTCGCCACGATCCTGCGCATGCCGCTGGAGGCCGAAAATGGCTGAGCCCGAAGGCATGGCACCCGCCGCTCCGCTGCGTACCCTTATCGTCGACGACGAACCGCTGGCGGTGGAGCGCATGCAGGTCATCTGCGCGCGCATCGACGGGATTTCGGTGATCGGCACGGCCAGCGACGGTCAGGCCGCGCTGCGCCTGATCGATGCGCTCTCGCCCGATCTGGTGCTGCTGGACCTGACGATGCCGGAGACGGACGGGTTGACGGTGGCGCGCACGCTGGGCGGCCGGACGGCTGCCCCGGCGGTAATCTTCGTCACCGCGCACGATGAATTCGCGGTCGAGGCGTTCGATCTCGATGCGGTGGATTATGTGCTCAAGCCCGTGGCACCCGATCGCCTGCAGCGCGCGGTGACCCGCGTGGTATCGCGGAGGGGTGAGCGGGCGCAGGCGCCGGCGGCCAGCCAGTGGCTTGAGGAATTCTGGGTGCCGCACCGCTCCGAACTGGTGCGCGTAGCCGCCGCAGAAGTTCAGCGCATCGATGCGGAGCGCGACTATGTGCGCCTGCACGTGGGCACGCAAAGCTATCTGCTGCTCCAGACCATCACCAGCCTTGAGGACCGTCTGGACCCCGAACGTTTCATCCGCATTCACCGCAGCTGCATCCTGCAGCGCAGCCACGTTTCCGGCCTGCGGCATGAAGGGCTTGGCGTCTGGTCGGCCGAAACCGCAGACGGAGAGGCGCTGCGGATCGGCCGGACCTATCTTCCCGGCGTAAAGAAAATGGCGGGCCGCTAAGCCCGCCATCAGGTTTTTTCCGGGTCTTTTCTCTTTTGGGACCTGGATAAATGGGGTGGGGAGCGGCTCAGCCGCCGAGGCGGGTATCGTCAGCCTTGTCGATCGCTGCAGCCACCTGCTCGCTCACGTTGGTGCGCGCCTGGCGGTAGCAGTCGGCATCGACGTTACCGCGGATGTGGGTGCCGGTCGTGGCTTGATCGACACGGCAGACATCGCGGGCGGCCTTGTCGATGCGCTTCTTCAGGAGGCCCTGCCCTTCGACAGTGCCGAGATCGAGATCCTTGTAGTGGACTTCGACGCTCTTGGCGAAAGCGGCGGGGGTGGAGAACAGGCCGACGGTGCAAAGGGCGGCAGCAGCGAGCATGGTGGTCTTGAACATGGTATTTTCCTCCTCACGGTGTGAGCCGTGGGGAAGAACTGTGTTCCGTCCGGCTCGATGAGTGTGATGTGCCGCACTCCCCCGGCGCGATCACGCGAAGGTCGATTGTGAGCCGAAGGCGGTCGACGAAAGCGCAGTCGGGCGGACCAACGACATTTGTAATCGACAAACGACATGCAAGATCATGATGCTCGGTGCGACTCATGCGTTCGAATCGTGCGCAAGACGGTGGCGCTGCTGCGCTCTGCTCGATAGACTGGCACTACATGGCGCCGCTGATCCTCGTCTTCTGCTTTGGAATCGTCAATTTCGCCGCGCACAAGGCGCTGCTGGAAAGCAACCATCCCATGCTGGCCCAGGTGCCCTGGTTCTTTCAGGCGCTGGGCGGGCGGCTCAGCCTTGTCGTCGAATTCGTGATGCTGCTGGGGGTGATGATCGTGGCGGCGGCGGGATCGACCGGATGGGCGCTGCTCTATGCATTATATACCGCGCTGAACGGCGTTTCCGCTTGGCTGATCTTCAGCGGCCGCGTTTGACGGGGAACCCTCGCGCGGTTCGGGCGCTTGTGCGGGCATGACTGAAAGCGGCACATCTTCGGTAAAAGTATGGCTCGTCTGCAACGCGGCCAGCGGCAGCAACAACGATGCGGCGGTCGATGAACTGCTCGGCGCGTTCAAGGACGCCGGGCTTGCTCCCGATCGCGTCCTGCGCTTTCCCGACGATCCGGCGCCTGCGCCTGCCGATCTCGATGCGGCGGGGGTGGATATGCTGGCGGTGTTCGGCGGCGATGGAACCACGCACTCGGTCGTCATGGCGGCCTATGGCTGGGGCGGGGCGGTGCTGGTCCTGCCGGGCGGTACCATGAACATGCTGGCCAAGCGTATGCACGGCGATGTGCCCGCGCCCGAAATCGTGGCGCGGCTTTCCGGCGGCCCGATCCGCAAGACCCGCCCGCCGGTTATCGTTTCGCGCCATGGCGTGGGTCTGACCGGGGCGCTGGCCGGGCCGGGCACGGTCTGGAACGAGGTGCGCGAAGCGATGCGGGCGATGAACGTCATCGATTTCGTGGCTTCTACCCGCGATGCGATCGTCCATTCCGCAAATGGTCCCAAGGTCGTCTGCGCCGCGGACGACGGTACGGTCGACGGGGGCCGCGAGGAAGGCTATGCGGCGATCACGGTAGTTCCCAAGGACGACGGGCTGCGCGCGAACGGCTATTATGCCGAATCGCTGGCGGACTATGCCGGTCAGGGGATCGCCCTGCTCAACCGCGACTTTCGTGATGGTCCGCACGATGAACTGGGCCGTCATCCGAAGCTGCGGCTGGTCTGCCCCACGGGCGAGCCGATGGGTCTGCTGATAGACGGCGAGCCGTTCGATGGCGCCGCCGAGGAAATTTTCGATTCAGGCACCTGCGAGGTGGACCTGGTGACGACGAAGGAGTTCGACGGATAATGCACGGCAAGACGGCCTCGATGCACAATGGTCCGTTGCGGCTGTTCCACCTGAGCGACATCCATTTCGGTCTTGTGGACGAACAGGCGATCGCCTGGGCCAAGACCTGTATCGAGCGCGAACAGCCGCATGCCGTCGCCATCACCGGCGACCTGACGATGCGCGCGCGCCACCCCGAATTCCAGGCCGCGTGCGAATGGATTCAGGGGCTCGACGTGCCGGTGACGGTGGAAGTCGGCAACCACGACATCCCCTATTTCAACCTCTACCAGCGTTTTTTCGACCCCTATCGCCGGTTCAAGGCGATCGAGCGGATGGTGGAGACGCGGCTGGATCTTCCCAATCTGGCGATCGTGCCGCTGCGCACCACCACACGCGCGCAGTACCAGCGCTTTCCCTGGTCGAACGGCTGGGTGACCGACAAGGCGCTGGCGCAGACACTGGCACAGATCGACGCCCTGCCCGAAGGCACCCGCGTGCTGATCGCCTGCCACCACCCCCTGCCTGAACGGCGCGCGGACGGAAAGCTGCTGACGATCAATGGCACGCGCACCATGGAAGTGCTGGCCGGGCGCAAGGTCATGGCGGTGCTTTCGGGCCATGTCCACGATCCGTTCGACCTTGTCGAAGAGACGCCGGCGGGCCCGCTGCGGATGATCGGTGCCGGCACCTTGTCGAAGCGTATCCGCTCCACCCCACCCAGCTTCAACGAGATCGTGATCGACGGGAACGAGATCCACGTCACCGCCCGCAATCTGGAACGCGTACCGACCCCGGCGATGCAGATCGACGATGTACCTGAGAACGCCCTCCCCCCGCGTGAACCCGGTGAGCCGGTTTCGCCCGTGGCCAAAGTGCCGCCGGTCGATCCGCCGGTTCACTGAGAACCGCGGCCTTCAACGCGATCAGATCGCCTTTTCGCGCAAGTCCTGCATCGCGGCGTAATCGTTGCGCGCGCGATCGCAGGCGGCATCAGAGCCGCGCTGACAGTCGCGCAGGTTCTTTTCATAGCTGCGATTGAGCTTGCCCAGTTCCTCATCCCGCTTGCGCAGGGCGCGGCCGCGTTTTTCGTCGGCTTCGGACTGGCTGGTGGTGGTCCAGTCTACCGCCTTGCCTGCCACCCTTACGGGCGCGGTGACGATGCTGGCGGCCGTACGCACGCATCCTGACAGCATCGGCGCTGCAAGCAAGGCGGCCAGAAGAAGAAGGACGGGGCGCTTCATTTCGTCAGTCTCACACGCACCGGATGACAGCGCAATGAACGAGCGAAAGAACGAGCGTGGCGCGGGCGCAAACGAAAGGGGCCGCTTCCTTGCGGAAGCAGCCCCTGTTGGTTCCACGTGGAACGCCTGGAGGATCAGGCAGTCTCGGCCGTGTCGTAATACTTGGGTGCGTGCTCGTTGAGGATCGCGAGAATCTTCTTGAGCGCGGCGGGTTCGTCGGTCTTTTCCATCGCCGCGAGTTCGCGGGCGAGGCGCGACGAGGCCGCTTCGAAGATCTGACGTTCCGAATAGCTCTGTTCGGGCTGGTCATCAGCGCGGAACAGGTCGCGGGTCACTTCGGCGATCGACACGAGGTCGCCCGAATTGATCTTCGCTTCGTATTCCTGGGCGCGGCGCGACCACATGGTCCGCTTGACCTTGGGCTTGCCCTTGAGGGTATCGAGCGCTTCGCGCAGGGTCTTGTCCGAAGACAGCTTGCGCATGCCGATCGATTCGACCTTGTTTACGGGGACCCGCAGGGTCATGCGCTCTTTTTCGAACCGCAGCACGTAAAGCTCGAGCTGCATTCCGGCGATTTCCTGCTTTTGCAGTTCAATAACCCGACCAACACCGTGCTTCGGGTAAACGACGTAATCTCCAACATCGAATGCATCGATCCTGGTTGCCATGTATCGTCCTTTCACCTGCAGGGTTCCAGTTTGTTCGAATCGGGAGAAAACCGGGGTGCGACAAGGAGGCGATGTGCCTCCACGCCCGGTAAGATCACTCTCCCAACCGTCTGCTTTCGAACCCTGCCTCGCATTGAAAATGCCTGCCAAACGAGCAGAAGGCCCGTGCAGTTGAACGATTATATAGCAGCAATATGCCAAAAAAGCCAGAGGCGCGAAAACGTTTCCGTTTCGCGCCTCATGGGTCTTCCGTGGTTCTGTTGCACAAAGCGCAAACCACGGGAATCTGCGGATTTTGATCGGCGAGCCTCAGGCCCGCCGTGGCAGGATCAGTCGCCTTCGCCGGGTTCGGGCGAGAAATACTTTTCGAACTTGCCTTCTTCCGCCTTCATCGCATCGGCATCGTCCGGCGCGTCCTTGCGGGTGGTGAGGTTGGGCCATTCCGCCGAATACTTGGCGTTGATCTCCATCCACTGTTCCAGCCCGCTTTCGGTATCGGGCAGGATGGCTTCGGCGGGGCATTCAGGTTCGCACACGCCGCAGTCGATGCATTCGCTGGGGTTGATGACCAGCATGTTTTCGCCTTCGTAGAAGCAGTCCACGGGGCAGACTTCCACGCAGTCCGTGTACTTGCACCTGATGCAGGCGTCGGTGACGACATACGTCATGAGTGCGGTATCCTTCCTTCAGGCGTCATTCGATTCGGGCGCAGCTATGGGATCGACGGGCCTGCCGTCAAGCACTCTGTAGCAACTGGACGCTTCGCTATAGGGTCCGCGCCGTTCGGGCAAGGATAGGACTTCTATCACCCGCACACCCCCAGCTATCGAAAGCGTGATCACATCGCCCACGGCGATCTTCTGGTGGGCGCGGTCTATGCGGCGGCCGTTGAGGCGCATGTGCCCCTCTTCGGCCAGCGCCTGCGCCACCGGGCGAGTGCGGGCAAGGCGCAGGAACCACAGCAGCTTGTCGACGCGCATACCTGTGGCCATCCGACCTCCCTAGCGCACCATATCCGCCAGCGCGGCGAAGGCGCCGCCGGCGCGCACGGGGGCCGCACGTTCGGGTTCTGCCTGACGGCGGGGCGGACGCCAGCGCCAGCGCACCGGGGCGGGCGGGCCATGCGCGCCTTCGGCCAATGGGCGCGGCATCAGCGGCTGGAACCCGCCCAGCCGCAGCAGCCGCGCGTAGCTGGAGGTGGTCAGCCCGGTGGATACCGCGCGCGCCGGATCGAGCGCGAAGCTGCCGCGCTTTTCCGCGCCGCGCGCTTCGTGCGCTTCACGCAGAAGCTTTTCGGCCATGTCGAGGCGCAGCAGCTGCTTGCCCAGCACGCGGTATCCGGGGGGTGGGCGGTGGTTTCCGGCGGGCAGCACCGGCGGCATGTCGGGTGCGGGAGCGCCGCCTTGCGGCTTGCCCGATACTTTCGCCAGCTGGCGCCACAGTGCGATCACGGGGCTGCGCAGCATGGCAGGCACGAAGAGGTCAAGCGCCCCCACCCGGACCCCCAGCCGCGCCAGCATCGTGCGGCGCTGCTTGTCGAGCTTGTCGATCCCCGAATCTTCGCGCGCGGTCATGCCGCCGCGTTCGACCAGCGTGATCAGCAGCGCGCGCAAGTCCGGCCCGGCATCCGTCGCGCGGCTTGCATCATCGAGTTTGACCAGCGCAGCCAGCGGCTTGAGCGCGGTGTCCAGCCAGCCTTCCAGCGCCGCAACAAGCGCCTTGCGGGCGCCATCGGGCACGGCATCAAGCGCGCGATCGGGCACCATGACCGGCGCCAGCAGCGATCGGCCGGGGGCAAGGCTAGCCACCTTCTGCCCGTCCCACAGCAACGCGCCGTCAGCCAGCGAGATCGCGGCGGTGCCATCGTGAATGCCGGCCACCAGCGCATCGGCGCGGGTGCCGAGCAGGGTGGAGAGGTGCTTTTCCGCCGCCGCCAGCAGCAGCTTGCGGTCAGACAGGCGCGCGCCGGGATCGACCTGGAAGGTGAAGCCGCGCAAGGATCCGATGTGCTCGCCCTCGACCAGCACTTCCTCGTCTTCCAGCCGGACCGAGAGCAGTCCGGTATCCGGTCCCAGTTTCTTCATCAGAACGGCTGTCCTGCGGTTGATGAATCGTTCCGTCAGCTTTCCGTGAAGTGCGTCCGAAAGTCGAGCCTCAACCGCGCGGGCGCGGGCGGCCATTTCATCGCGGGCGAGCACCCAGTCGGGCCGCTGGGCTATGTAAGCCCATGAACGGATGGCGGCGATGCGCCCCTGCAGCGTGTCGATATCGCCCCCGGTGCGGTCAAGCTGGGCGATCTGCGCGGCGACGAAATCGGCGCCAAGTTCGCCGCTGCGCAAGTCCTGCCACAGCCGCGCGACGAAGCGGGAATGCGTTTCCACGCCCTGCTGGCGAAAGTCGGGAAGGCGGCAGACGTCCCAGAAGCGGCGCACCTGCCCAAAGCCCCGCACAGTGTCCGCCACGGCACCCTCGTCCGCAAGACGCTTGAGCACGGCAAGGTCGATGGCTTCGGGCGCGGGGGCAAGTTCGGGGCGCTGCGGGGGCGTTTCAAGGTCCGCGATCAGCGTGGCGATGCTGTCGAAGCGGGGCTCGGGCTCACGCCAGAACAGCCTGGTCAGGGGCGCGAAGCGGTGTTCCTCGATCGCGTAGATTTCTTCGGGGTCGAATTCGGAATCGTGGCCGCCCCCATTCCCACTGGCGGTCCCGGTGAGCGTGCCGAAGCTGCCGTCCTTCTGGTGGCGCCCTGCCCGGCCCGCGATCTGCGCCATTTCCGGCGGGGTCAGGCGGCGGTGGCGGCGGCCATCGTACTTGGAAAGGCCCGCGAAGGCGACATGTTCGACATCGAGGTTGAGCCCCATGCCGATCGCGTCGGTGGCGACAAGATAGTCCACCTCCCCCGACTGATAGAGCGCGACCTGCGCATTGCGTGTCTGCGGCGAAAGCGCGCCCATCACCACCGCCGCGCCGCCCCGGAAGCGGCGCAGCATTTCGGCGATGGCGTAGACCTGTTCGGTCGAGAAGGCGACGATGGCGCTGCGGGGCGGCACCCGGCTGAGCTTCTTCGCGCCCGCATGCGTCAGTGTGGAAAAGCGCGGGCGGGTGACGATCTCCGCCTCGGGCACCAGCGCCCTTACCAGCGGCTCCACCGTGGAGGAGCCCAGGATCATCGTTTCTTCCCGCCCCCGCGCGTGCAGCAGACGATCGGTGAAGACGTGGCCGCGTTCGCGGTCTGCGGCCAGCTGCGCTTCGTCGATGGCGACGAAGGCCATCGAGCGTTCGGAGACAGGCATCGCCTCGGCCGTGCAGAGCAGATAGCGCGCGTTCTTCGGCTCTATCCGTTCTTCCCCGGTGATCAGGGCGACGCTGCCCTCCCCCTTGATCTTGACCACGCGGTCGTAGACTTCGCGCGCCAGCAGACGCAGCGGGAAGCCGATCATGCCGCTGGAGTGGGCGCACATCCGCTCTATCGCGAGGTGGGTCTTGCCGGTGTTGGTAGGGCCAAGCACCGCCTTCACCGCGCCGGGAGCATCCTTGAGTGTCGGGCCGTTCCGGTGCTGAACCATTATGCCGGTGAATGTGGCACCGCAGCCCGCCGCTCGCAAGACTCGGGGCGTCCCGTAGTACCCCATGAATCCACAGTCTTAGGATGTTCGTAACCTTGTTCGGGCAGGGAAATTGCGCGAGGCCGCATGTTGCGGGCCGAAGGGTTGCAACAAGGGAACCGCGCGAAGGTGTTCAAGCCGCAGCAGCGCGATCGCGATGATCGCGCCGAGACAGACGACAGCCAGCGGGCGGTTTTTGCCGCCGGCGCGCCTGTCGATGCGGCCGACGAACCCGTCATCCTTGCCTTCCCCGCTGCCGGGGAAGCCAGGGTTGGGGAAGCCGGGGGCAGGGATGCAGGGGCCGGGGAAGCCAGGACTGCAGCGCCCCGCCCTTCCCTGCGCGATGCGATCGAGAACTGGTGCCACCGGGTAGAACTGGCGCCCGATCTTGCCGCCGACATCGGCAGCCGCAAGTGGCTGCGCGGGCTTGCAACGATGCTGGGTCTGAGCGGCGCGGCGCTGGCGCTGCTTCCCGGTTTCAGCGCCGTGGAGGCGGCGGCGACGATGCCGCTGGGCGCCGCGCAACAGGACGAATTTCGCAGCCAGTCGATCGCTCCGCTGGCGCTGGGCGCTGACACCGGCCGCCACATGGGCGCAACGCCGCTGGTCAGCCCGCTGACCGGGGTGCCCGAGCGCCCGACCGTGCAGCTGACCTCCACGCTGGGCCGGGGAGACACCCTGCCCCGCCTGCTCGAACGTGCCGGGCTTGGCTCTGCCGACGTGGCGCAAGTGACGCAGTTGGTGGGCGGCATCGTGCCGGCCGGGGACATGGCATCGGGCACCCAGTTCGACATCACGCTGGGCCGCCGCCCTGCAGAGGGCGCGGCGCGCGCGCTCGATTCGCTGACGTTCCGGGCGCGTTTCGATCTGGACGTGTCGGTCGAGCGGGGGCCGGGCGGCCTCATGGCGGTGCGCCATCCGATCCGGGTGGACGAAACCCCCTTGCGCATTCGCGGCACCGTGGGCTCCAGCCTCTACCGTTCGGCGCGCAATGCCGGGGCGCCGGTGGGGGCGATCCAGTCCTACCTGCGCGCGGTGGACAAGTACCTCAGCCTGGATGGCGATCTGCGTTCGGGCGACGAATTCGACATGATCCTGGCCTACAAACGCTCTGCCAAGGGGGAGCGCGAAGTGGGCGACCTGCTTTACGCAGGCGTCGCGCGCGGCGGGAAGCCGAAGCTGCAGCTGATGCGCTGGGGTGATGGGGGGGGTAATGCGGGGGGCAAGGAAGGCGAGATGTTCCCCGCTTCTTCCATCGGCCAGCCCCGCGCCGTGCCGATCGGCCAGCCGGTGGCCAGCACGCGCATCACATCGCCTTACGGCGGGCGGCGCCATCCGATCCTTGGCTATGTGCGTTTCCATGCCGGGATAGATTTCGGATCGCCCTACGGCGCGCCGATCTATGCGGTGGCCGATGGCGTGGTGACCTTTGCCGGGCGGCATGGCGGCCACGGCAACTACGTGCGGCTGCAGCATGGCGGCGGCCTTGGCACGGGCTATGGCCATATGAGCCGCATCGCCGTCAGGAACGGCACCCGCGTGCGCGCCGGGCAAGTGATCGGCTATGTCGGCTCCACCGGGCTTTCCACCGGGCCGCACCTGCATTTCGAGGCGTACCGGGGTGGCCGCACCATCAACCCGGCTGGCATCGCGGTTATCCAGCGCCCGCAGATCGACGGGCGGGAACGCGATGCCTTCAAGGCGCGGCTCAATAGGCTGCTTGGAGTGACGCCGGGCGCCGCGCTGGGATCGATCGAGCCCGCCGCCAGCGACCCTGTCGATGCCGAGCGCGAGATCGACAAGCTGGGGCGGTAGCCCTCTCAGCGCATCCCCGCCCGCGCAAATCGCAACGTGCGCCCGATTGCCCCCGTCCGGCTTTTGCGGCAATCACCCTGCCATGACCGGCACTTATCCCCACACCCGCCTTCGCCGTACCCGCGCCACCGCATGGAGCCGTGCGCTTCATCGCGAAACGGTGCTGACCCCGGCGGACCTCATCTGGCCTCTCTTCATCACCGAGGGTGAAGGGGTGGAGCAGCCCATCGCCGCGCTGCCGGGCGTGTCGCGCTGGTCGGTGGATCTGATCGTCGAACGCGCGAAGGAAGCGGTGGACCTGGGCATCCCGGTCTTGGCCCTGTTCCCGCATACCCAGCCCGAACGCCGCAGCGAGGACGGAGCCGAAGCGCTCAACCCGGACAACCTGATGTGCCGCGCGATCCGCGCGATCAAGGCGGAACTGGGCGACAGGATCGGCCTGCTGACCGACGTGGCGCTTGATCCCTATACCAGCCACGGGCAGGACGGCCTGATCGACGATGCGGGCTACGTCCTCAACGACAAGACGGTGGAGGCGCTGGTCGGGCAGTCGCTCAATCAGGCGAATGCGGGGGCGGATATCATCGCCCCGTCCGACATGATGGACGGCCGCATCGCCGCGATCCGCGATGCGCTGGAGGATGCAGGCCACATCAACGTCCAGATCATGAGCTATGCCGCCAAGTACGCCTCGGCATTCTACGGCCCGTTCCGCGATGCGGTGGGATCGCGCGGGCTGCTGAAGGGGGACAAGAAGACCTACCAGATGGACCCGGCCAATACCGAGGAAGCGCTGCGCGAAGTCGAGATGGATCTGGCCGAAGGCGCTGACACCGTGATGGTAAAGCCCGGCCTGCCCTACCTCGACATCATCCGCCGGGTGAAGGACACCTTCGAAGTGCCCGTCTTCGCCTATCAGGTATCGGGCGAGTACGCGATGATCGAACATGCCGTTGCCGCAGGCGCGGCGGACCGCGATGCCATGGTGCTGGAAACGCTGACCGCGTTCAAGCGCGCGGGCGCATCGGGCGTGCTCACCTATCACGCGCCTCACGCCGCGCGGCTGCTGCGTGGTTAGGATCGAGACTGACCGCCTGATCCTGCGCGACTGGGCACAAGGCGATATCACCCGATTTGCCGCGGGCACCAACACGCCTGCCGTCATGCGCCATCTTGGCGGGGTGATGGATGCCGAAAAGGTCGCGCTGTTCGAGGAACGGGTGCTGGGTTTCCAGCACCGCCTTGGCCACACGTTCTGGATCGTCGAGCGCAAGCTGGACGGCGAAGTGCTGGGCTTCTGCGGGCTCAAGGTGATCGACGCGCCGGGCGCCTCGTTCCCCGGCGAGATGGAGATCGGCTGGCGACTGCGCGAGGATGCCTGGGGGCAGGGCTATGCGAAGGAAGCGGCCGGCGCTTCGCTCGATGCCGGGTTCGGCCGGTTCGGGGCGACGGAGATCTTCGCCATCACCAATATCGGGAATACCGCCAGCTGGGGCTTGATGCTGCGCCTTGGCATGGTGCGGCGCAAGGAGCTGGACTTCGTGGATTCCCGGTTCACGCCGCCGGTGGGCGATACCATCGTCCATTCGATCACCGCCGGGGCATGGCACGGGCCGCCTCCGGCCTGACCGCAAGGACCCCGTTCTCTTCCGCACTATCCTTCATGGCGGCAGCCAAGTAGCTGTAACGGCGCCATGAAGGATATTGCCGCGCCCTCCGCCCAGCCCTCCGCCCAGCCCTCCGCCCAGCCCGGCCTGCCCGCCCGTCGGGGCCTGTTCGTCGCCACGATCCTAGTCGGAAGCTTCCTGCTGTTCCTGGTCCAGCCGATGGTGGCGCGCATGGCGCTGCCCCGGCTTGGCGGCGCGCCCAACGTGTGGAACAGCGCGATGCTGGTCTATCAGGCGCTGCTCCTGGCGGGTTACGCCTATGCGCACTGGCTGGGCCGCTTCGCGCTGCGGCGGCAGGTGGTCATTCACGTGGGGCTGCTGCTGGTCGCCGCGCTGACATTGCCGGTGGGGCTGATCGACCTGCCGCGCATCGCCGGGCTGCCC
Organism: Novosphingobium guangzhouense; assembly: GCF_002896965.1. GTDB lineage: Bacteria > Pseudomonadota > Alphaproteobacteria > Sphingomonadales > Sphingomonadaceae > Novosphingobium > Novosphingobium guangzhouense. The sequence continues at coordinate 46,215 of NZ_LYMM01000106.1, read as the reverse complement.
GAAGCGGCATGGGTGCCGCTTCTGCTGGGGGCAAGCATCGGGCCGGTGTTCTTCGTCGTTTCCGCGCAGGCCCCGCTGATGCAGCGCTGGTTTGCCGCCGCGCCGGGGGCCGGCGCGCCCTGGGCACTCTATGCCGCGTCGAACCTTGGCAGTTTCACCGGCCTGATCGCCTATCCGCTGCTGGCCGAGCCGCTGCTGAGCGTGCGCTGGCAAAGCCTGGCGTGGTCGGGCGGCTTTGCAGCGCTGGTGCTGCTGGTGGCGCTGGCCGGATATAGCCGCCGCCATGCTCCGACCTGCACCACCGTCCGGACTGACGCGCTAGAAGATACCCCCGCGCGCACCCCCGGTCGCACCCCTGCCCGCACTGTCGCCCTGTGGCTGGCGCTGGCGGCCGTGCCTTCGGGCCTGATGCTGTCCACCACCACGCACCTGACCACCGATATCTTCGCGATGCCGCTGCTCTGGGTGATCCCGCTGGGCATCTACCTGCTGAGCTTCGTCATCGCCTTTTCCGACCGTCGCGCAGCGGCCGGCGCGATCACCCGCGCGGCGCCGATCGTGCTGCTGCTGATGGGTGGATACGCCATGCTGTCGAACGGTGCGGGCAGCCTGTGGGCGGTGGCGGGCACGTGCGCGCTGCTGCTGTGCGTGGCAACCGCGCTCCACGCCCGGCTTTACGACCTGCGCCCTGCGGAATCGCAGCTGACGCGCTTCTACCTCGTCATGTCGGCGGGCGGGGCGCTGGGCGGCGTGTTCACCGCGCTGATCGCGCCGCTGGTGTTCGACTGGGCGTGGGAGCATCCGCTGCTGGTCCTTGCCGCCGCGCTGCTGATGCCGCTGCACCCGCTGCTCAACTGGCGCGACAATGCCGACATGGAACCGGGCATGGCCCGCATCGCGCTTGGCGTGCTGCTGGCCTTCGCCGGGTTCCTCGGCTGGGAACTGCTGCAGACCCTGCTTGAGCCTGAGGAGGTGCTGTTCACGATGATGCTGACGGTGTTCCTCGTCTGCATCGGGGTGATGGTCATGGCATGGCGCGGCGCCTTTGCCATGGTGCTGCTGATCGCGATGATCGGGCAGGGCGGCTTCTGGACCATCCGGGCGACCATGGAAGGGCAGCGCACCCGCAGCTACTTCGGCATCTATACCCTGCGCGATGACGACGACGGCAGGTTCCGCACGCTGGCGCACGGCACCACGCTGCACGGCATGCAGTCGCTCGACCCCGCGCAGGCCCACGATGCGCTGACCTATTACGGCCCCGGATCGGGCGTGGCACTGGCGCTGGCCGCGGTGCCCGCGATCGAGGGGCCACGGGCACGCGTGGGCGTTGTCGGGCTGGGCACCGGCTCGCTCGCCTGCCGTTCGCAGCCGGGGCAGGCCTGGACCTTCTTCGAGATCGACCCGCAGGTCCTGCGCTTTTCGACGGAGCGCAAGTTCACCTTCCTGTCGGATTGCACGCCCAGGGCCCGCGTCGTCATCGGCGATGCGCGGCTGGAACTGGCGCAGGTTCCGCCCCACAGTTTCGACGTGCTGGTGATCGATGCGTTCTCCTCCGACGCGATCCCCATGCACCTGCTGACGACAGAGGCGCTGGCCGTCTACCGCCGCGCGCTGACGCCAAGGGGCCTGCTGATCCTCCACATCTCCAACCGCTATATCGATCTTGCCCCCGTGGTCGGCGCGAATGCGCGGGCCGGCGGGCTGCAGGCGCTTTCGCGGCTGGACCTGCCCGAAGACGAAGTGCGCTATACCCCGTCGCGCTGGATCGCGCTTTCGGCAGACCGGGGCGTGCTTGACGGCCTTGCGCGGCAGCGGCCCGATGCCCCATGGAAGCGGCTTGAAGAACGGGCGCCGGAACCCTGGACGGACGATCATGCATCCATCCTGCCGTATGTCCGCTGGAGCAGGCTGACGGGAAATCCATGACCGAACATAGCACGACGAACAGGGCCGACATCACCATCGCCGCTTTCAACGGCAAGGCGCCGCGCATCCATTCCAGCGCCTTCATCGCGCCCGGTTGCCGCATCATCGGCGATGTGGAGATCGGGCCGGACGCCAGCATCTGGTACAACTGCGTGATCCGCGCCGACGTAAACCGCGTGGTCATCGGCGCGCGCACCAATATCCAGGACGGCACCGTCGTCCATTGCGACAGCCCCAAGCCGCAGCGCCCGGAAGGCTTCGCCACGATCATCGGGTAAGATGTGCTGATCGGCCATATGGCGATGCTGCACGGCTGCACGCTGGAAGATCGCGCCTTCGTGGGCCTTGGCGCGATCGTGATGGATGGCAGCTACATCGAATCGGACGGCATGCTGGCGGCGGGCGCGCAGCTGACCGGCAAGCGCATCGGCGCGCGCCAGCTATGGATGGGCCGCCCGGCAAAGTACCTGCGCGATCTGGACGACGCGGCGGTGGCAGCGAACCAGGCGGGCGTGCAGGGTTATGTGATCAATGCCCGGATGCACGCCGAGGCGCTTGGACTGCAAGACTGATGGCGCGGCCCAGACCCGCACTTCCCGATGCCGCCGCACTGCGGGCGCTGGTCGACGGGGAAGGGCGGCTGGCCCTGCGCGTCACACCCGGCGCGAAAGTGGAAGCGCTTGAGATCGCGGCAGGCCGCCTCAGCGTGAAGGTTCGCGCCAAGCCGGAAGACGGCAAGGCCAACGATGCGGTGCGCGATCTTCTGGCGCAGGCGCTGGGCGTGGCCCCTTCGCGGCTGGAACTGCTGCGCGGTGCGACATCGCGCGAAAAGCAGTTCCGGGTGGACTGATCCCATTCCTCCCCAGCTTGCCTCGGCGAAAACCTAACCCCTGCGACCCATGCCGCGCGCCATGCGGCCCAGAACCTCGCGCATCGATGCGGCGATTTCGGCGGGCTGGGGGGCAACGTCGTCGATCGCGCGCTCCATCGCTTCGGCCCACTGGTTCGCCGTCAGCGGCTCTATGGTGAAGGGGGCGTGCAGGCTCATCATGCAGCGGCCGGGGTTCTGTTCGAACCAGTCGCGCGGGCCGCCTGCCCAGGCGATCAGGAACCGGGGCAGCGATGCGCGGATAGGCGTCAGGTCCGGGGCATGCATGGCGCGCAGTTCGGCATAGGCCGGATCGCTGTCCATCAGGTCGTAGAAGCGGTTCGCGATCGCCTCGAACACCGGCGGGCCGCCAAGGCGGTAATACGGCGTATTGGTATCGACAGAGGGCTGTTCCATTCTCCCCCCATAGCGCATTGGCTGCATCCGCGCATTGATCGCGGTCAATCGCGGATGAGGGCGCGCAGCGTCTCGATCCGGTCGGCTTCATGCGCGGGCTTGTCGGCGCGGATGCGGCTGATGCGGGGAAAGCGCATGGCAAGGCCGGACTTGTGCCGCTTGCTGGCGTGGACCGAATCGAACGCCACCTCGAACACCAGCGACTTGTCCACTTCGCGCACGGGGCCGAAGCGGTTCACGGTATGGTTGCGGACATGGCGGTCCAGCCACTTCAGCTCCTCGTCGGTGAAGCCGAAATAGGCCTTGCCCACGGGCAGCAGTTCCGCGCCCTGATCGGGATCGCCGTCCCAGCAGCCGAAGGTATAGTCCGAATAGAAGGAACTGCGCTTGCCCGATCCGCGCTGGGCATACATCAGCACGCAGTCGATCAGCAGCGGATCGCGCTTCCACTTGTACCACAGCCCGGTCTTGCGGCCCGCCACATAGGGACTGTCACGCCGCTTGAGCATCACCCCCTCGATCGCATCGTCGCGCGCGCGTTCGCGGATGGCGGCAAGCTCGGCGAAATCGGCGGCGGGGATCACGGTGGAGATATCGAAATGGTCGGCGGGAAGGCGCGGCACCAGTGATTCCAGCGCGGCGCGGCGTTCGCTCCAGGGCAGGGGGCGCAAGTCCTGCCCCTCCAGGATCAGCACATCGTAAAGACGCACGAAGGCGGGATATTCGCCGCGCATCTTCTTCGACACGGTCTTGCGGCCAAGGCGCTGCTGCAGCGCGTTGAAACTGGCCGCGCCGCCCTGTGTGCGGTCATTGGCTTCGCCGCCCTGATGCGCGCCGCGCACCAGCAGTTCGCCGTCCAGCACCGCGTCGATATGCAAAGCCTCGGCCACCTCGGGGAAAGTGGCGGAAATATCGTCGCCCGATCGGGAATAGACGCGGGTTTCTCCGCCCCCATTCTCCCCTTTGGCTCTCACCACCTGCACGCGGATGCCGTCCCACTTCCATTCGGCGGCATAGTCGGCCAGATCGACCTGCGCTTCCTCCAGCCCGTGCGCCAGCATGAAGGGGCGGAACAGCGGCAGGTCGTCGGAGTTGGGCGGCTCGGCCCCATGCGCGGCCCAGTCGAACAGCGGGGTGTAAGGCGGGGTCTGGCCGTGCCAGTGCTCCTCCACATCCTCAACCGCCACGCCGAAAGCCAGCGCGAAGGCGGTCTTGGCCAGCCGCGCCGAAATGCCGATCCGCATCGCCCCGGTCGCCAGCTTGAGCAGGGCATAGCGGCCGTTGGCGTCCAGCCGGTCGAGCAACCGGGGCAGCTCCACCATGACATTGGCGCGCGTCATGCGGGACAGCGCATCGACCGCCTCGGACACCGTCGGCGGAGAGGGCGCTTCTGCGGGTTCGGGCCAGAGCAGGCTGGCAGTCTCCGCCGAATCGCCCACGTATTCGCGGCTCAGCGTCCAGAGCACCGGGTCGATCCGTTCGGTCAGCAGATTGCGGATGGTGGAGCTCTTTACCGCCGGAAAATCCAGCCCGTCCGTCAGCGCGGCAAGTGCCCAGCCGCGATCGGGGTCGGGCGTTTCGCGCAGGTAATCCGCCAGAAGCTTGAGCTTCGCATTGCGGCTGCGGGTGTAGACCAGCGCATCGAGAAGGGCGGCGAACGCTTCCATTCAGCTAAGCGAAGTCCTGGGGGCCCGGCGCTTATCTTCAATCATCTTCATCCTCATACCCCACCAGCGCCAGCGCCCGCGCCTTCCTCTGGTTCAGCTCGCACCAACGCAGCATGGCTTCTTCGCGGCCGTGAGTGATCCATGTTTCGGCGGGGTTCACGTCCTTCACGGTCTGCGTCAGTTCGTCCCAGTCGGCGTGGTCCGAGATCACCAGCGGCAGTTCGACCATGCGCTGGCGCGCGCGCTGGCGCACCTGCATCCAGCCCGATGCCATCGCCGTGATCGGATCGGGCAGGCGGCGGCTCCAGCGGTCGTTGAGGGCGGACGGCGGGGCAAGCACCACGCTGCCTGCCAGCTGCTCCTTGCCGGTGTCCGACACCAGCTTCAGATCGCCCAGATCGACGCCGAGGTCTTCGTAGAGGCGGCACATGCGCTCCATCGCGCCATGGAGCCAGATCGTGTCATGGTGCCCGGCGCGGCGCAGTTCGGCGATCAGCCGCTGCGCCTTGCCCAGTGCATAGGCGCCCACCAGCACGCAGCGATCGGGGTTGGCGGCCAGGGTAGAGAGCACCTTGGCGATTTCCTGTTCCACCGGGGGATGGCGAAATACGGGCAGGCCGAATGTCGCCTCGGTGATCAGCACGTCGCAGGGGGTGACTTCGAAAGGCGGGCAGGTGGGATCGGCGCGCCGCTTGAAATCGCCGGTCACGACGATCCGCTCGCCCGCGTGTTCGAGGAGGATCTGCGCCGAGCCAAGGACGTGCCCGGCCGGAACCCACGTGGCGTGGACGTCACCGGGCAGGGCCATCCGTTCGCCATAAGGGACGGGCACCGCGCCTTCTTCCGTGGCGTAGCGCAGCTTCATGATGGCAAGGGTTTCGGGCGTGGCGAAGGTGGCGCCGTGACCTCCGCGCGCGTGGTCGGCATGGCCATGCGTCACCAGCGCGCGGTCCACGGGGCGCGAAGGGTCGATCCAGCAATCGGCGGGGACGACGTGGATTCCCCAGGGTTCAGGTCTGATCCAGGAGAAATCGCGGGTCATGTTACGAAAATGGGGCGGGAACCCAAGTGGTTCCCGCCCCATGTTTTCAATCCGGTGAAGGATCAGTCGTCGGCGTTGGTGTCCGCCTGCGGGCCGGGCTTGCGGGCCTTCTTCGCGGGGGCCTTCTTGGCCTTCGACACCTTGGGCGCCGAGGGGGTCAGTTCGAAGTTGAGTGTATTCTCCTTGACCGAGACGTGCACTTCGCCGCCGTGGGCCAGCTTGCCGAACAGCAGTTCTTCCGCCAGCGGCTGCTTGACCTTCTCCTGGATCACGCGGCCCATCGGGCGCGCACCGTAGAGCTTGTCGTAGCCGCGATCGCCCAGCCATGCGCGGGCGTCCGAATCGAACTGGATGTGGACGTTCTGGTCGGCCAGCTGCAGTTCCAGCTGGAGGATGAACTTGTCCACGACCCGGCTGATGGTATCCTTGGCAAGATAGGCGAAGGGCACGATCGCATCGAGGCGGTTGCGGAATTCCGGCGTGAACATCTGCTTCACGGCCTCGTCCCCGGCGTCTGCCTTCGACGTATCACCAAAGCCGATGCCCTGCTTGGCCATGTCAGACGCGCCCGCATTGGTGGTCATGATCAGGACCACGTTGCGGAAATCCACGGTCTTGCCGTGGTGATCGGTCAGGCGGCCGTTGTCCATCACCTGCAGCAGGATGTTGAACAGGTCGGGATGCGCCTTCTCGATCTCGTCGAGCAGGAGGACGCAGTGCGGGTTCTGGTCGATCGCGTCGGTCAGAAGGCCGCCCTGATCGAAGCCGACATAGCCCGGAGGAGCACCGATCAGACGGCTGACCGAGTGACGCTCCATGTATTCGGACATGTCGAAGCGCTTCAGTTCGATGCCCATGATGCTGGCCAGCTGGCGCGCCACTTCGGTCTTGCCGACGCCGGTGGGACCGCTGAACAGGAACGAGCCGATCGGCTTGTCCGGATCGCGAAGCCCTGCGCGGGAGAGCTTCATCGCCGTGGAGAGCACGCCGATCGCCTTGTCCTGCCCGAAGACCACGCGCTTCAGGTCGCGCTCAAGGTTTTCCAGCGCCTTCTTGTCGTCGGAAGAGACGGACTTGGGCGGGATGCGGGCCATCGTTGCGATGACCTGCTCGATCTCGCGCGCGGTGATGGTCTTCTTGCGGCGGCTGGGCGGCAGCAACATCTGCATCGCGCCCACTTCGTCGATCACGTCGATCGCCTTGTCGGGCAGCTTGCGGTCATTGATGTAGCGGGCCGAAAGCTCCACCGCGGTCTTGATCGCATCGGGCGTGTACTTGACCCGGTGGTGATCCTCGAACGCGGTGCGCAGACCTTTCAGGATCTTGATCGTGTCCTCGATCGTCGGTTCGTTCACGTCGATCTTCTGGAACCGGCGCAGCAGGGCGCGGTCCTTTTCGAAGTGGTTGCGGAATTCCTTGTACGTGGTCGAACCGATGCAGCGGATCGTGCCGCCCGACAGCGCGGGCTTGAGCAGGTTGGACGCATCCATCGCGCCGCCGCTGGTGGCACCGGCACCGATAACGGTATGGATTTCATCGATGAACAGGACCGCGTGCGGCATCTTCTCCAGTTCGGAGACGACCTGCTTCAGACGTTCTTCAAAGTCGCCGCGATAGCGGGTGCCCGCCAGCAGGCTGCCCATGTCGAGCGAGTAGATGACCGCTTCGGCCAGCACTTCGGGCACTTCGCCCTCGACGATCTTGCGGGCAAGACCTTCGGCGATGGCGGTCTTGCCCACGCCCGGATCGCCCACGTAGAGCGGGTTGTTCTTGGACCGGCGGCACAGGATCTGGATCGTGCGGTCCACTTCGGGGCCGCGGCCGATCAGCGGGTCGACCTTGCCGTTCAGCGCCTTCTCGTTGAGGTTGACGGTGAACTGGTCGAGCGCGGAATCCTTCTTGCCCGCCGAACCCTTGGCCTCGGCCTTGTCTTCGGGGGTGGGCGGGGTTTCTTCCGATGCGCCCTTGGGGCTGCGGTCTTCCACGCGCTTGCCGCCCTTGCCGATGCCGTGGCTGATGTAGCTGACGGCGTCGAGGCGGCTCATGTCCTGCTGCTGCAGGAAGTAGACGGCGTAAGAATCGCGTTCGGAGAACAGCGCGACCAGCACGTTGGCGCCGGTCACGGTATCCTTGCCGCTGGACTGGACGTGCAGGATCGCGCGCTGGATCACGCGCTGGAAACCGGCGGTCGGGGCGGGATCGCCCTTTTCCTCGGTCTTGAGCGACTGGTATTCCTGATCGAGATACTGGCGCACCACGTCGCCCAGATCGCCAAGGTCCACGCCGCAGGCCTGCATGACCTGCGCGGCGTCCGTATCGTCGATCAGCGCGAGGAGGAGATGCTCCAGCGTCGCATACTCGTGGCTCCGTTCGGACGCGTGAGACAGAGCCGAGTGCAGGGTCTTTTCAAGGCTTTGGGCGAAACTTGGCATTTAAGCGACCTTCATTTCGAGGGACGACTCTCCTGATGGGGGAGCTTGCTTGGTCGGGGTTACCACTTTGATATAGGGACGTTCAGGTGGGTTGCGAGCCCGTTGATTTTTCATGCGCCCGCCAAACGGAACCGGCAGGCATGATGGCGAGGCTGCGCGCCTCAAGATGATCTTGGCCTGAATAATGCCTCCGCCGCGAGACGGTGGGCCGACGATGCATTCCGGTGCGCGCGGATGCGGGCGATCTCGGTTTCGAGAAGGGCAACCCGCGCGTCCAGTTCGTCCAGCGAATAGCGATCCAGGCTTTCACCGGCGAGGCGGCTGGCGGCTCCGAAGTCGCCTTCGGATGACCGCCGCAGAGGTCGGTCTTCTTCGTCCATTGCGATGCAGCATCGGACTGGAAGGCGGGGCTGTCAATGGCACGTTTGCCGCGTGCGGGATGAGCGGGGGATATCGGTCCGGTCGGATGAGGATGGTTTTTGCATTTACCCTTCCGGTTTTCCTGTGGCACAGGGAGCGTCATGTTAGCTGACCTTCCTGTCACGATGACCGCCGTGGGTTACGATGCGCCCGGCGGCCCCGAAGTCCTGGGGCCCGAAACGGTCGCGGTGCCCCGGCCCGGTCCCGGCGAAGTGCTGGTCAAGGTGGCCTTCGCGGGGGTGAACCGGCCCGACGTGGTGCAGCGCATGGGCAACTATCCGCCGCCGCCGGGCGCCTCGCCGATTCCGGGGCTGGAGATTTCCGGCACCGTGGCCGCGCTGGGCGAAGGGGTCAGCCACCTGATACCGGGGCAGCAGGTATGCGCGCTCGTTTCCGGTGGAGGCTATGCGCAATATTGCATCGCGCGCGCCGCGCACTGCCTGCCCGTGCCCGATGGCCTGTCGCTGGAAGAAGCGGCGGCGCTGCCCGAAACGGTCTTCACCGTCTGGCATAACGTGTTCGAGCGCGGCCTTGCCCGCGAAGGCGAATGGCTGCTGGTCCACGGCGGCACCAGCGGCATCGGCACGATGGCGGCGATGCTGGGGCGCCATTTCGGCCTGACCGTGATCGTCACTTGCGGATCGCCCGAAAAGTGCGCCGCGGCGCTGAAGATCGGCGCCCATCACGCGATCGACTACAAGGCGAGCGACTTTGTGGAGGAAGTGGCCCGGATCACCGGCGGGCGCGGCGTGGACGTTGTGCTCGACATGGTGGCCGGCAGCTATGTTGCGCGTAACCTCAAGTGCCTTGCCCCCGATGGCCGCCACGTCACCATCGCGGTGCAGGGCGGCGCCAAGGCGGAAATCAACATGGCCGTGGTGATGACCCGCCGCTACGTGCTGACCGGATCGACGCTGCGCCCGCGCTCGGACGACTTCAAGGCGGCCGTCGCCGGAGAAATCCTCGATTGCGTCTGGCCATTGGTGGCCGAGGGCCTGCTGCGGCCGGTGATGGACACCCGCTTTGCCCTTGCCGATGCCGCCGCCGCCCACGCGCGAATGGAAGCCGGCGACCACGTCGGCAAGATCGTGCTGGAGGTGTGAGGGCAGGGCGGGGGGAGCGTCTCGGCGGCGTTGTGTACCCGTTGAGTGCTGTTAAAACATGCCCGAAACAGCGTTCCACGTGAAACGCATCGTCGGGCCGCCGCAATTTTCGGCCCCTTTTGCTTGCTCCTTCGGCAAAAAACCCCTAAATCGACCCGGTGAGGCCGCTCCGCGAAGGGGCGGCCCTTATTGTTTCCGCCGGAGATAGAGACATGAGCCAGCCCACTCCGCTGATGCCGCACGCGACCGCCTCGTGGCTGGTCGACACGACCGCGCTGACTTTCGAGCAGATCGCAGAATTCTGCGGCCTGCACATGCTGGAAGTCCAGGCGATGGCCGACGATCTGGCGTCCAGCAAGTACACCGGTCGCGATCCCGTTCGCTCGGGCGAGCTGACCATGGAAGAAATCGAGAAGGGGCAGGCCAACCCCGACTACAAGCTGCGCATGCACAAGATTCCGCTTGCGCAGAACCGTACCAAGGGCCCGCGCTACACCCCGGTGTCGAAGCGTCAGGACAAGCCGGACGGCATCGCCTGGATCCTGCGCAACCATCCCGAGGTGTCGGACGCGCAGATCGGCAAGCTGATCGGCACCACGCGCAACACGATCGCGGCGATCCGCGACCGTTCGCACTGGAACATCGCCAACATCACCCCCAAGGATCCGGTCACGCTGGGCCTGTGCTCGCAGCGCGAACTGGACGCCCTTGTCGCCAAGGCCGCGAAGAAGGCGGGCATCCAGGATACCGGTGAAGGTGATGAGCGTCTGGTCGACGATCGTCAGGCCCTGATCGACGAACTGCGCGCAGAGCGTCAGGCGCAGGCCCAGGCCGCGTCGGAAGCCGCGCAGGAAGCCGAAGTCGCCGCATGGCTCGAAGCCAAGCGCGCTGCGGAAGCCGCCGAGGCTCGGGGCGAGTAACTTCGCCGCCGGGTAAAGCAGCCGGTGCATAGAAAAGGGGACATGGGATCGGCTCCCATGTCCCCTTTTTCGTGTGTGCTTTTTAAAGCCCTTACTCCGCCGCTGCCGAAATCTCTTCGTCTTCCTCGGCGATGACCTCGATCGGGGCCGAAGAGGGGGCAGAAGTCGGCGCCGAAGCAGGCAGGCGCGCGATGGCGGGGGGCATCTGGCCGCCATTGGGGGAAAGCCGCCCTTCAAGGCGCGCACCCTGTTCGATGGTCAGCGTGTCGTAGGACACGTCGCCCTCGATCCGCGCGGTCTTGAGGATCACGACCTCACGCGCCGAAACCGATCCGCGCACAAGGCCCGCGATGCGGACCGATTCGGCCCTGACGGCGCCGGTGATCTCGCTGCCTTCGCCCTGAATCAGCGCTTTGCAGGAAATGTCGCCGTTGACGCTGCCGTCGACGTGAAGGTCGGCGCTGGCGGAAATATCTCCGCTGATGACGGTGTCCCCGCCCAGCATCGAGAAGCTGGTGCTATTGATGCTCGTACGCGAGCTGATGAAGGCCTTGGCCATGTCAGTGGTTCTCCTCCTGGCCCCCGTTGCTACGCTTTTCAGCCCCCTGAAGACGTGCCGCTTCGAGGAACGGGCGCGGGTTGACCGGACGGTCGTTCACGCGGACCTCGAAGTGAAGATGCGGGCCGGTGGACCGGCCGGTGCTGCCCATTGCACCGATCAGCGCCCCGGCATCGACTTCCTGACCCACGCGGGTGCGGAAGCCCGAAAGGTGGCCGTAGCGGGTCATCAGCCCGTTGCCGTGCGTCACCTCGATGCAGTTGCCGTAGCCGGACCTGGTGCCCACGAAAGTCACGCGGCCCTTGGCGGCGGCATAGATGGGGGAGCCCATCGGCCCCGGAAAATCGAGCCCTGCGTGGAATGCCGCACCGCCGGTGAACGGGTCGGAGCGGTAGCCGTAGCTGGACGAGACATAGGCGACATGCGCCGGGCTCACCTGCGGGATGGAGGCAAGGCCGTTTTCCAGCGCGTTCATGCGGGCAAGGCTCTTGCCCATCTCCACGAAGCGCGGATCGACGCTGCCGTCGGCGCCGGTCGCCAGCTTCACCAGCGGGCCACCTTCAGCCGTGCGGGCAGCCATGCGGGCGCGGGAAATCATCGTGTTGGGGTTGAGGCCCAGCTTGCGGATCGAAGCCATCGCGGCGTCGGAGCGCGTGTCGGCATAGCGGGTAAGGCGGTCGACGAGGGCCAGCTGCCTGGCCTCGATATCGGCAAGCGCGCCCGCGGCGGGAACGGCGGCGCTGATCTTCTTCGCGGTGGCTGCGGTTTCGGCGTTGGACTGCGCATCACCCGAACCCTCGGGGAGTTCCTCGACATGCGCATCGACCACCTGTTCGATGAACTGCTGGCGACGGGCAAGGTCGGATGCGACCGAATCGACGTCATGGCGGTACTTCGCGACGTTCTTCTCAGCCTTGGCGACAGTGGCCGCGCGCGCGGCAAGGGCTGCGCTTTCGCTGCCTGCGGACGCCTGCGAAAGCGCCAGCGCGCCCACCGAAGCGGCCCAGGTGCCGAGCACGCCGATGGCCGCTCCCGCGGCGATCTTCTGTGCCCGCGACGAAACGCGGATGAAACGGACCTGTCCCTGCGACCGCATGATGAACTCACGGTCGGGGAACGCAGTCCTGAGGCGCTGGATGAACGCCCCGGCTGACTTCGAAAGCAAAACGACCCCGCTTATATTAGTCTTCGATCCCGGAACCCGCCGGTATAGTGGGCCGGTAGCAGGGGCCGGTTACCAAGGCGAATCGACTCGCCCCGGCGCTCTGCGGAATCGAGGCGAATCGAAAACCGCAAGCGGCGAGCCGAGGAACCTGACCTTTTCCCGACAGCGCGATGACATGCGAATCGATTTCATCGCGCCGCGTGATACCTCGCAATCCGGTGACAACTGCACGCTTCGGTGATAGTCCGCGCGCATGACCTTGCAGAGCACCCTGACCGCACAGCCCGCAGCGCTCTCTCCCGAGGCGCTGGTCGAACAGCTTGCCCGCGAAGGCCGCGCCGCGCAGCGCGTGCTGGCGAAGCTGACCGACGCCGACAAGGCCGCAGCCCTTCGCGCCGCCGCCACGGCGCTGCGCGAGGCGCAAGGCGATATCCTTGAAGCCAATGCAAAGGACATTGCGGCGGGCGAGGCCAAGGGGCTTTCGGGGGCGATGCTTGACCGGCTGCGTCTTGATGCGACGCGGCTGGCGGGAATTGCCGATGCGGTCGATCAGGTCGCCGGCCTGCCCGATCCGGTGGGCGAAGTGATCGCCGCCAGCGAGCGTCCCAACGGCCTCAGGCTGTCGCGCGTGCGCATTCCCATCGGGCTGATCGGCATCATCTACGAAAGCCGTCCCAACGTCACTGCCGATGCCGCCGCGCTGTGCCTGCGCTCGGGCAACGCGGTTCTGCTGCGCGGCGGCAGCGAGGCGATCCATTCCAACCACGCGATCCGCGCGGCCTTTGCCAAGGGCCTTGCCACCGTGGGCCTGCCCGAAGCGGCGATCCAGCTGGTGCCGACGCAGGACCGTGCGGTCGTTGGCGCGATGCTGACCGCGGCGGGGTTGATCGACATGATCGTGCCGCGCGGCGGCAAGAGCCTTGTCGCACGGGTGCAGGCCGATGCGCGGGTGCCCGTGCTCGCCCACCTTGACGGCATCTGCCACACGTATGTCCATGCCTCGGCCGATGCGGAGATGGCGCGAAAGCTGACGCTCAACGCCAAGATGCGCCGCACCGGGATCTGCGGTGCGATGGAGACGCTGCTGCTCGACACCCAGTTCCCCGAGAGCGAATCGGTCGTCGCCGGCCTGCTCGATGCGGGCTGCGAACTGCGCGGCGATGCCCGTGCGCAGGCGCTTGATCCGCGCGTGATGCCCGCCAGCGATGAGGACTGGGACACCGAATACCTCGACGCGGTGCTGGCCGTGGCGGTGGTGGACGGCATCGAACCCGCGCTGGAACACATCGCCGCGCATTCCTCGCACCATACCGACGCCATCGTCACCGAGGACGCCGAATCGGCCGAGCGTTTCCTGGCCGAAGTCGACAGCGCGATCGTGATGGTCAACGCCTCCAGCCAGTTCGCGGACGGCGGGGAATTCGGCCTCGGCGCGGAAATCGGCATTGCCACCGGCCGCCTGCATGCACGCGGCCCCGTCGCTCTGGAGGGGCTGACGACCTACAAGTGGCAGGTGCGCGGAACCGGACAGGCGCGGCCCTGACGGTCCGCCGGAACCGCCCCGGTCCGGTTACGGGCCTGCTGGGCGGCAGCTTCAATCCGGCCCACGGCGGGCACCGGCGCGTCACTGTGTTCACCATCGATGCGCTGGCGCTGGACGAGGTGTGGTGGCTGGTTTCTCCCGGCAATCCGCTCAAGCCAAAGGCGGGGATGGCGCCGCTTGCCGCGCGGATGAAATCTGCGATCAGGCAGGCGCGCGGGGCAAGGATCAGGCCCACCGCGATAGAGCGCGATCTCGGCACCCGCTTCACCGTCGATACCCTGCGCGCGCTGCTTCGCCGCTATCCGAAACGGCGCTTCGTATGGCTGATGGGGGCGGACAACCTCGCCCAGTTGCACCGCTGGAAGGACTGGCGGACCCTTGCCCGACTCATGCCGATTGCGGTGATCGCGCGTCCGGGGTATGATGGCGCCGCCCTCGCGAGCCCCGCGATGGCCTGGCTGGGGAAATTCCGGAAACCCCTGACCAGTCTTCGCGGTCCGGAAAAGTGGAGCGCACCCGCGCTGGTGACATTGCGATTCGACCCCGATACGCGGTCGGCAACGGCGATCCGCCAGGCCGATCCGGACTGGGCACGAAGGTTTTCGGATAAGCCTTCGCGTGACGCAGTCACGTTCAAGTCCATACTTGGCCACTTAATCCCCGGAACGGCGGAATGATCGGCTTTCAGGCCATCTTCCCGCATACCCGGCTTACACGGCAGACGATCGAACGCGGCAGGATGGCCTCCATCCTGCCCGGTCGGTTTTGAAAGGAGCAGAACCCAACCAAGATGCCACAGGCAGAACTACAGCCGGAATCAACCGGCGCCACCCCGCTTCCGGTCACGATCGAAAGCGATGATCCGTTGCTGAACCTCGTGCTGAAGTCGCTCGACGACGATCAGGCGCAGGAACTGGTGACGATCGACCTCGACGGCAAATCGAGCATCGCCGACTTCATGGTGATCGCTTCGGGCCGTTCGACCCGCCAGGTTGCGTCGATGGCGCAGAAACTGGGCGAGCGCATGAAGGAAAACGGCTTCGGCCACCCGCGTATCGAAGGCCTTCCGGCCGCCGACTGGGTGCTGGTCGATGCGGGCAGCGTGGTCGTCCACCTGTTCCGTCCCGAAGTGCGCAGCTTCTACAACCTCGAGCGGATGTGGGGCTTCGATGGCCCGTCCGGGGCTGCCTGACCGCAGCCTGAGAGGATGATCCTCCGGTCGCGACGGTGACCGGAAAATCGAAAGGAAATCACGCGGGGGTCCTGCTCCGTCCCCGCGTTTCGTCTTATGCTGCTGCACATCATCGCGCGTGGAAAGATCGCCCGCTCTCCCGAAGGTGAGCTGCTGGACCGCTACGCGAAGCGCATCACCTGGCCGTTCCGGCACAGCGAACTGCCCGATGTGGGCGGCAAGGTGCCTCCCCCCGTCCATACTCCGGTCCGCGAAGTCCTGCTGGACGAGCGGGGCAAGCTGATGAGTTCGGAAGAATTCGCCGCGCTGCTGGGCCGCTGGCGTGATGAGGGCGTGCGCGAATGCCGCTTCCTTATCGGCGCGGCCGACGGCCATGGCGACGAGGCACGGGCGCAGGCCGATCACCTGCTGTGCTTCGGCCGCATGACCTGGCCCCACCTGATGGTCCGCTCGATGCTGGCCGAACAGCTGTGGCGCGCCACCGCGATCCTGGCGGGGCACCCCTACCACCGATCGGGCTGATGAAGCGGCTCAAGGTGTTTTTCGACGGCGGCTGCCGCCCGAACCCCGGCCCCATCGAAGTGGCCGTGGTGGTGCGCGGGCAGGCGCATATCTTCGAAGACTGCGGACACGGCACCAACAGCGACGCCGAATGGCTGGCGCTGATCCACGCGCTGGAACTCTGCCGCGATCAGGGGCTGGAAGGCGTGGAACTGATCGGTGATGCGGTCGAGGTGGTGCGGCAGGCCAACCGCGCTCTTCAGGACGGGCGCGGGGTAGAGCCTTATGCTTCGCGTTTCCTTGCACTGGCAGCGCAGGTTTCTCCCGCGCGGGTGCGGTGGATCAAACGCGAACAGAACCTCGCCGGGATAGCACTGGCAGCACGGCATCCAAGGTGAAGGGGGCTTCCTTTCCCTTCGGCCAGACTTGATAACAATCATCATTCCGCACAAAGCGCTTCACCATCAATACCTTAGGATGTGTGAATGCAGAAGCTGCTGAAAGTCCTGATCGTCTTCGTCGTGGCTGGTACCGTGATGTTCGGCACTCGCTGGTACATGTATGTCGCTCAGGGCGAGAGCCCTTACGATGAGGTCGGCATCGCGCTGAACGGCTACGCACCGGGGCCTCTGCGCAGCTGGGGCTGCCACAAGATGCAGTCGCGGTTCCCAGGCCAATTGCCGCCTTACGGGTGCGCCACGCCCGATGGCCGCGACTGGCTTTAAGACGTTTCGGCCTATTCCACTCTTCCCGCTTGCCTGACCCTGCCCTAACACCGCGCGCGTGAAGCCAGTTCATCGCAACCTCCTGATCCTTGCCGCGCTGGGCGGTGGCGCGTTTGCCACGCAGGCGCTGACGCAGCAGGGCGGGTTTGCGGTGCTCGATCCGGCCGTGGATGCGCGGCAGGCGCAGGCGGACATGCTGGCCGCGCGGCGTGAGGGCGCGGCGGCGGGCAGGCGGGCGCTCAAGCTTGAGGCGCGCGCTCGCGAAGTCACCCAGCAGGCCGAAAGCACCGCGCGTGAGGCTGCCGCGCTGGCGGCGCGCATTCAGGAAACCGATGCGCAGATCGCCGTGCAGCGCGCGCAGATCCGGCTCATCGCCTCGCAGCGTGAAGGGTTGCGGGCGCAGCTGGCGGTCAAGCAGGGGCCTCTGGCGCGGCTGACGGGATCGTTGCAGCGCCTGTCGCGGCGGCCTCCGCTGCTGGCGCTGTTGCGCCCAGGCTCGGTGCGCGATGCGGTCTACATGCGCGCGCTGCTCGACACGATGCTGCCCGAGGTTGAGGCGCGCACGCGTTCGTTGCGCGCCGACATAGAGCGCGGGCGGGCGCTGGAGCAGCAGGCCAAGGCGGCCGCCGCCGGGCTGTCGCAGGCGCAGGCGCAGATGCGGGAACGGCGCGGGCAACTCGCCGCTGTGGAATCGCGCCAGCGGCTGGCCGGGCGCGCGGCCAGCGGCATCGCTGCGCGCGAAAGCGAGCGGGCGCTGGCACTGGCGGAAAAGGCCCGCGATCTGAGCGATCTGGTGGTGCAGGTGGGCAGGCAGGGCGAATTGCGCGCGCAACTGGCGGCGCTGCCCGGCCCGATCATGCGGCCCGCCCGGCCCGAGGATGCACAGGTCATCGGCACCGGCCAGTTCACGCCGCTGCCCGAAGGTCTGTCCAGCTACATGCTGCCGGTGACCGGGCGGCTGGTGACCGGCTTTGGCGAGGATGCGCCGGGTCAGGCGCGTTCGAACGGGCTGGTGATGGCGCCGCGCGCGCATGCGCAGGCTGTGTCTCCGGCGGCGGGGCGGGTGGCTTTTGCCGGGCCCTATCGCGGTTTCCAGAGCATCGTCATCGTCGAGCATGAGGGCGGCTGGACATCGCTGGTCACCGGCCTTGCGCGGCTGGACGTGGCGGTGGGGGACCAGCTGGTTGCCGGATCGCCGATCGGAACGGCCGGGCCGGGCGCGCCGCGCGTGATGGTGGAACTGCGCCGCAACGGCGCGCCGGTCAATCCGCTGCAGTATATCCGCGCGCTGTAAGGCTTTTTCGGGAAATTGCGCCGGTGCTGCCTATATGCACCAAATCCTGCCGTTCCGCTGGCGTTCACGGTCATCGGACGATAGGATGACGGTCATGACCCCCGCCGGTGCCCCTTGCGCCGGATCGAAGCATTGAAGAGGCATCACGCCCGATGAAGATTGTCCCGTTCCTGCGCGCAACTCTGCTGGTTTCCGCGGTGGCCGTGCTGCCCGTCGCAACCTCGGGCCTGTCGGCGGTGGACACGCGCACCAGCCACGAATTCGACAAGCTTTTTACAATCTACCAGATCGTGAAGGACAATTACGTCGATCAGGTGGATGACGACAAGCTGCTCAAGGGCGCGATCGACGGGATGCTGGGCAGCCTTGACCCGCATTCGAACTACCTTGACGGCCAGTCGCTGCAGCGGCTGGAGACGATGATCGACGGCAAGTACACCGGCCTTGGCCTGTCCGTGGTCGAAGATGACGGCGCGGTGAAGATCGTCTCGCCGTTCAAGGGCAGCCCGGCGGAAAAGGCGGGGCTCAAGGCTGGCGACTACATCACCCACCTTGACGGCGTGCTCTATTACGAACGCGATCTGGACGAGGCGGTATCGAAGATGCGCGGCGCGTCCGGCACGTCGATCCGGCTGACGATCTTCCGCCCCGGCCGCGACGAACCTTTCGACGTGACCGTGACGCGCGGCGTGATCGAGCTTGAGCCGGTGACCTGGGAATACAAGGACAACGTCGGCGTGATCTCGGTGAACGAGTTCTCGCGCGATGTCGGCAACGACGTGAACAGCGCCATCGCCGATCTGCGCAAGCAGGCGGCGGTCAAGGGCGGCGGCAAGCTGGCGGGCATCGTGCTGGACTTGCGCTCCAACCCCGGCGGTTCGCTGGACGAGGCGGTGGCGCTGTCCGACCTGTTCCTCGACCATGGCGATATCGTGTCGCAGCGCGGCCGCAACGCCAACGAGAACCAGTTCTACCGGGCCGAAACCGTGTTCAAGGGCGATGTCGTGAAGGGCATGCCGGTGGTGGTGCTGGTGGACGCAGGCTCTGCCTCTGCCTCCGAAATCGTCGCGGGGGCGCTGCAGGACCAGCATCGCGCGGTGATCATGGGCGAACGCACGTTCGGCAAGGGCTCGGTCCAGTCGTTCCTGCCGCTGGACCAGAACAGCGCGATCAAGATCACCACCGCGCGCTATTATACGCCGTCGGGCCATTCGGTGCAGGAAGGCGGCATCACGCCCGATATCAAGGTGCCGCAGCTGTCCGACCCGGATGCCCGCGCCCGCGCCGAACGGGCGGTGCGCGAATCCGACCTGCGCGGCCACCTCATCAACGAGGCGGCGCTCAAGGACAAGGATCTGGAAACCGACAAGCAGGACGATCCGCGCTTCAAGGTGAGCGCGGCCGACCTGGAAAAGCAGGGCATCAAGGACTTCCAGCTGCACTACGCGATTTCCACGCTGCAGCGCACGGCGGGCAAGCCGGCGCTGGCCGCCGCCGCCAAGAACTGACGGCAAGGGGGCAGGCACATCATGGCCGTTTCCGTGGCACCCGGCGTGCGCGCCGCCCGCGTCCTGGCGCTGGGCATCCCCGTAGTGGCGCTTGGCGGTGCGCTGGTGAGCCAGTACGTCTTCGGGCTCAACCCTTGCGAGATGTGCTGGTGGCAACGCTATCCGCACATGCTGGCCATCGTTTTCGCGCTGCTGGCGTTCTTCTGGCGCCCGGTTCGTCCGCTGGTGGCCGTGGCGGCGCTGGCGGTGCTGGTGTCCGGGCTGATCGGCGGATTCCATGCGGGCGTCGAATATCACTGGTGGGAAGGCGTTACCGCCTGCACCGCCAGCCCCTTTGCCGCGGGCGGCGATCCGCTTGATGCGATCATGAAGGCCCCGGTGATCCGCTGCGACGTGGCGCCGTGGAGCCTCTTCGGCATTTCGCTGGCGGGCTTCAATTTCCTGTTCTCGACGCTGGGCGCGCTGGCGGTTTTCGCCCTGATCGCCCGCAGCGACCGAAAGGCCTGATATGAATGCGATGACCAAAAGCGCGATGAGCCGGCGCAGCGAACGCATGTTGCGGGTGGATCAGGCGGGCGAATTCGGCGCCACGCGCATTTATGCCGGACAGCTGGCGGTGATGGGAAATCGTGGCCCCAACTCCACCGAGATCGTCGGCATGGCCGCGCAGGAGGAAGAGCACAAGGCGAAGTTCGACGCCATGATCGCGCAGCGCGGCGTGCGTCCCACGGCGCTGCAGCCGGTGTGGTCGGTGGCGGGCTTCGCGCTGGGCGCGGCGACGGCGCTGATGGGCCCCAAGGCGGCGATGGCCTGCACCGCCGCGATCGAAACCGAGATCGACCGCCACTACACCCAGCAGCTTGACGAACTGGGCGAGGATGACCCCGAACTGGGCGCCGCGATCGAGAAGTTCCGCGACGAGGAACGCGAACACCGCGATGCCGCGCTGGCGGCCGGGGCAGAGGAGACGCCGGGATATCCGCTGCTGTTCCACGCCATCCGCATGGGCTGCCGCGTGGCCATCAAGCTTTCGGAACGCATCTGACGTCTTGCGGGTTGTGTGCTTAAGCTGTCATTCAACCCATCATATCCTTATATCGGGTGTCACCCCGATCATGACGCCTTCGGGCCATATCGACTGCTGGAGCCACCGATGAACCGCCTGCTCGTTTCCGCTGCCGTTGCCGTCCTTTCGCTGGCTGCCGCACCCGCTTTCGCGCAGGATTCGGACCTTTCCGATCCCGGCGGTGAGAAGGTGAACCAGTTGATCGTCTACGGCGACGATCCCTGTCCGGAGGCGTCGTCGGGAGAGATCACGGTCTGCGCCCGCAAGCCCGAGGAAGAACGCTATCGCATCCCGACGCCGTTGCGCGGTATCGATCAGCCGCAGTCCGAAGCCTGGGCCAACAAGGTGCAGGCTTACGAGACGGTGGGCCGCTTCGGCACGCTCAGCTGTTCACCGGCGGGCGCGGGCGGTTCGCTGGGCTGCACGCAGCAGCTGATCAATCAGGCTTATGCGGAAAAGGAAAACGGTTCGGAAGTGCGCTTCAGCGAACTGATCCAGGCAGAGCGTGAAAAGCGCCTCTCCACCATCGATGCCGATGCCGCCGCAGAACAGGCGCGGGTCGAGGAAGCGGAAAAGGCATATTTCGAACAGCGCAAGCGTCAGGCTGCGGAGCAGGATGCGGCGGAAGACGCTGCGGCGGCGGCAGCAGCGCAGAAGAAGTAACGTTCTTTCCCCGCGCGCCGTCGGAATAACGGCGCACAAGCCTCTCTTGCCCCCCTGAAACCCTAAATCCGCTTGTCTTGCGCGGGCAAACCGGCTGGAACGGCGCCCGACAAGATAAAGCCAGGCAAGGATACGGGTACGCGATGGGCGTGACGGGCACGATTGATTTCTTCCATGCGATTGCCGGGCTGCTGGTAGGTCTGCTGGTGGGGCTGACCGGCGTGGGCGGCGGTTCGCTGATGACACCGCTGCTGGTGCTGCTGTTCGGCGTCAGCGCCAAGACTGCCGTGGGCACCGACCTGCTCTTCGCCGCCGTCACCAAGATCGCCGGTTCCGCCGTTCACGGATCGCGCGAAAGCGTGGAATGGAAGATCGTGTGGCGCATGGCGCTGGGCAGCGTTCCCGCGGCGGTGCTGACCCTGCTGGTCATGGCCCGGCTGGGCTCGGTCGGAAAGTCCACGGAACACGTCATCCTTGCATCGCTCGCCTGCCTGCTGGCGCTGACGTCGCTGGCGGTGATCGGGCGCAAGTGGCTGTTCCGCCATGCCCATGACGGCGCGGCGGCACGTTCGCCCAGAGTCGAAGTGGGCGGCACGATCGCGCTGGGCGCGCTGATCGGGGTGGCCGTATCGGTGTCCTCGGTCGGGGCCGGGGCGATCGGCGTGACGGTGCTGTTCCTGCTTTACCCGCGCCTGCCGGTGGCACGCATCGTGGGCTCGGACATCGCCCATGCCGTGCCGCTGACGCTGATCGCGGGGACCGGGCACTGGATCATGGGCGATGTCAACGGGACGCTGCTGACCAACCTGCTGATCGGCTCCATCCCCGGCGTCGTGGTGGGCAGCTACTTGTCCTCGCGCGCGCCGGACAAGGTATTGCAGCCGCTGCTGGCGGCAGTGCTGGCGGTGTCTTCCTGGCAGCTTTTCGTGAAGGCCAGCACGCCGGAAAAGGTGAAGATCGAAGCGATTCCGGCAGCCAAGGCGGCGCAGGTCCGCTGAGCGGCATAACGAAAAGGCCGGAGGGATAACCTCCGGCCTTTCGTGTTTCAGCCCTCAGGCTGCGCGTATCAGGCGAGCGCGATATCCGGCGCGTCTTCCTGCTTCATGCCGACCAGGTGATAGCCCGAATCGACGTGATGCGTTTCGCCGGTCACGCCCGAAGACAGGTCCGACAGGAAGTAGAGGCCCGAACCGCCCACATCCTCGATCGTGGTGTTGCGGCGCAGCGGCGAGTTCAGCTCGTTCCACTTGAGGATGTAGCGGAAGTCGCCGATGCCGCTGGCGGCCAGCGTCTTGATCGGGCCGGCAGAGATCGCGTTGACGCGGATGTTCTGCGGGCCAAGGTCGTTGGCCAGATACTTCACCGAGGCTTCAAGCGCCGCCTTGGCAACGCCCATGACGTTGTAGTGCGGCACGACCTTTTCGGCGCCGTAGTAGGTCAGCGTCAGGATCGAGCCGCCGTTCGGCATCATCGCCATCGCGCGCTTGGTGACGGCGACGAGCGAATAGGCCGAGATGTTCATCGTCATCAGGAAGTTGTCGAGGCTGGTGTCGACATACTTGCCGCGCAGTTCGTTCTTGTCCGAGAAGCCGATGGCGTGAACGACGAAGTCGATCGTGTCCCAGCGTTCGCGGATCGTGTCGAACGCCGCGTCGATCGCGTCCATGTTCGACACGTCGCAGTCTATGAGGAAATCGGAGCCAAGGCTTTCCGCCAGCGGCCTGACCCGCTTGGCCAGCGCTTCGCCCTGATAGGCGAAGGCAAGTTCTGCGCCCTGTTCGTGCAGCTTCTTCGCGATACCCCAGGCCAGCGACTTGTCGTTGGCGAGGCCCATGATAAGCCCCCTCTTGCCGTGCATCAGACCGGTCATTCGTTTCTTCCTGTAACCACTTTAATCGTTGGGCCCGCTCATCGGGCCGGATTCTGCGCTGAATTCCACAGGGACACCTGTACCCTCGTTCGCCTGCGCAAGCGCCGCGTTCAGTTCCGCGCCTATGACCATCCCTAAGCCTACAAGCCAGAAAAAGAAAAGCGCGATCATCACTCCGGCAAGGCTTCCGTAGGTAAGATCGTACATGAGGAAAGTCTGCAACACTTTCGGCAAGGCCCAGGCGACCAGCAGCCACCATAGCGTGACGAACGCCGCGCCGGGCCACTTTGCATAGCGTCGGGTCTGGTACGCGTGGGGCGTAAGCAGGTAGAACAGCAGGTAGATCGAGACGAAAATCCCGCCGCCGCTCATCGCCGTGCTGAGCGCCATTTGTTCGGACAGGCCGTCCAGCCGCGGAAACAGCGTCGAGATCACCGTCTCCGCCGTGGACAGCAGCACCTGCGAGGACAGCGAGACCAGCAGCAGCAGCACCGAACCGAAGATCACCGCGCTCGACACCAGCCGCGATCGCCAGAAGCGGTGGCGCTTCTTGGAATCGTAGGCGCGGTGCAGGATGTCGCGGATCGTCTCTATCAGAGAGCCGGAAGTCCACAGGCCCAGCAGCCCGCCCGCCCACAGCAGCCAGCCATGGCGCGCGGCGGCGACATCGTGCGCGACGGGGCGCAGCACGTCGCCCACGCGCGGGGGCAGGGCGCGCAGGATCGTGTCGATCGAGGCGCCCATCTGGTCCTGTTCGCCCAGCATCGAAAGGATCGCGGCCAGCGCGATGAAGAAGGGGAACAGCGACAGCAGGCTCATGTAGGCAAGGTTGCCCGCGTGGATGAAGCCATCGTCCCAGGTGCCCGAAACGACCCGCATCGCCACGCGGAAGACGCGCGTACCCGGTCCCGCCTTTCGGCGCAGCTTCGCCCTCAGCGCCTCATGTTCGGCGTCAGACGCCAAGCTTCCCGCGCACGTCGCGGCCGTCGGCCCACCCTTCGAGGCGGGCGGCAAGGTCTGCCGCAGCTTCGGAATCGGCTTCGGGCAGGGCGATCTGCAGCGTGATCAGCTGATCGCCGCGGGTGCCGTCCTTGCGGGTCATGCCGCGCCCCTTGAGGCGCAGCGACTTGCCCGAACTTGCGCCCGCCGGGACCGAAAGCATCACCGCGCCCGAAGGCGTGGGCGCCTTGACCTTGGCGCCCAGCAGCGCTTCGTCCAGCGTGATCGGCAGGTCGATGCGCAAGTCGTCGCCATCGCGCCGGAAGAAGGCGTGCGGCTGGATCTGGATGGTGACGGTGGCATCGCCGTTGCCGCCGGGGCCGGGCTCGCCCTTGCCGGCAAGGCGCATCTGGGTGCCGTCTTCGACCCCTGCGGGCAGCTTGAGGTCGATCGTCTTGCCATCCGACAAGGTGATGCGCTGGGGCTTGAGTTCGGCCGCATCGATCAGCGGCACGGAAAGCCGGTAGTTCACGTTCGCCCCCTTGGGAGCGGCACGCCGCCCTCCGCCCATGCCGCCACCCATGCCGCCCATTCCGCCGCGACCGCCGCCGAAGATGCCGCCGAAGATATCTTCAAGGTCGATGCCGTCCTCTGCGCCCATTCCGCCGCCGAAACCGCGCTGGCCACCGGGGCCGCCGCCATAGCCGCCACCGCCGAAGCCGCCGCCGAACGGGTTGGCGGGGTTGCCTTCCGCGTCGATCTCTCCCCGATCGAACTGGGCGCGCCTGGTCTTGTCCGAAAGCAGGTCATAGGCGCGCGTCACGTCGCTGAAACGTTCCGCCGCTCTGGGGTTGTCCTTGTTGGTGTCGGGGTGGAGTTCCTTCGCCAGCTTGCGATAGGCGGACTTGATGTCCTTTTCGCTCGCGCCGCGCGACACGCCGAGGGTGGTATAGGGATCTGCTGCCATGATGCCCCTAGCTAGGTTGCGCGACGGGTTTGGACAAGCGCTGCTTCAGGTTGCGCAACACCATCGTGTTGCCTAATCCCGGAGGAAGACTTGTTCGCGATCAAGGCCATGCCTTGCGCAACCGGGCATCCGCGCAAGGGTTCCCGCATCTGCAACTCAGGACGATCATATCGTGACCACCGCGCTCCCCACCGAAACCGACGCCCGCGAAGTTATCCCGCACGGCGACCCCTTTGCGCTTTTCGCGCAGTGGTATGACGAAGCACGGGGGACGGAACCCAACGATTCCAACGCGATGGCACTGGCCACGGCGACGCCTGACGGGCAGCCTTCGGTGCGCATGGTGCTGCTCAAGGGGTATGACGCCAGCGGCTTCGTGTTCTACACCAATGGCCACAGCCGCAAGGGGCAGGAGATCGCCGCCAACCCGCAGGTCGCGCTGCTGTTCCACTGGAAGAGCCTGCGCCGCCAGATCCGCATCGAAGGCGTGCTCTCCCCCGTCAGCGAGGCCGAGGCCGAAGCCTACTTCCATTCGCGCGCCCGCGATTCGCAGCTGGGTGCCGTGGCGTCCGACCAGTCCGCCCCGCTCGATTCGCGCGAGACGTTCCTGGCCCGCTACGAAGAGGTGCGCAGCCGCTTCGAAGGCGGCGAGGTTGAACGGCCTGCGCACTGGGGCGGCTGGCGCGTGCGTCCGCAAGCGATGGAATTCTGGCACGATCGCCCCTACCGCCTGCACGAACGCCGCCGGTTCACGCATGGCCCGGACGGCTGGGCCAGCACGCTGCTTTATCCGTGAGCGATCCCGCGATCAGTTCCGGCGCGCTCAACCGCAGTGCCGCCATCGCCAGCATCGGCGCGGCGAGCCTGCTGATCGCGATCAAGGGCTATGCGGCCTGGTCCACCGGCTCCACCGCGATGCTGGGCAGCCTGGCCGACACCGTGCTGGACCTTGTCGCCAGCGTGGCGACGCTGGTGGGGGTCTGGGTTGCCGCGCATCCGCCCGATGACAAGCACCGCTTCGGCCACGGCAAGGCGGAAGCGATCGCGGCGCTGTTCCAGATCGTGCTGATCTCCATCTCGGCGCTGGCCATCGGCGCCCATGCGGTGGAACAGTTCTTCGCAGGGCATCGGGTGGCGGCGGCCGAAGCGGGCATCGGCGTTTCAGTGGCCGCGATTGTGGTGACGCTGGCGCTGATCGGCTGGCAGCGGCATGTGATCCGGCGTACCGGCAGCCTCGCGATCCAGACCGACAGCGTACATTACCAGTCGGACCTGCTGCTCAACGTGGCGGTGATCGCGGCGCTGGTGATCGACCGGTATCTAGGCGTTTCGGGCGCGGACCCGCTGTTCGGCCTTGGCATCGCGCTGTGGCTGGCCTGGGGGGCGTGGACCGCATCGCAGGACGTGCTGGACCAGTTGATGGACCATGAATGGCCGCCCGAAAAGAAGCAGCGCTTCCTGGAACTGCTGGCGCGCAACCCGGACATCACCGGGGTCCACGATTTGCGCACCCGCACTTCCGGCAACCGCGACTTCGTGCAGTTCCACGTCTGGGTCGATGCGGAGATGACCGTGCGGGAAGCGCATAAGGTGATGGACGCGCTGGAACTTCGGCTCAGGACCGAATTTCCGGATACCGAGATCCTGATTCACCCCGACCCCGAAGGTCTGGTGGACGAAGCCGGCGCCGCCGGGCTCGACGTGCTGCCGCCGATCCGGGTGGGCTGAGCGGCTGCGTTCAGACAGTCACAGACCGATGCTGGCGCATAGCGCGATGAGCTGCGCGTGCTTTGCCTTCTGCGCCGGGGTCGGCGTCATGCGATGGGCGTTGGCGCAGGTGATGCGTGTCTTCTCCGGGCTGCCCTGCGGCGCCTGACGTTGCTGCGGTGCCTGATTGTTCGCGCAGCGCCCGCCGGTACACTGGTTCATGATCACCGGTGCAATTATCCCGGTCGTGTAGTTGGGCGGCAGCATGGGCATGTCCGCCCTTGCCGGAGTACCCGCCATCGCGCCCAGGGCGCAGCAACCGAAAACGATCTTGCGGAACATGGCAGTGCTTCTCCCCACATCGCCAGATCACGATAAGACTTCGTCGAATGCGGGGAAGCTACCGCATATCGATATGCCGTAAACCGGATGGGCGCTGAACTGAGCCTTCGCGGGGACAGGGCGAAGGGGGACAGATCCGCCTTCGCATTCGGGAATTGAGGGCGCCTACTTCCCCTTCAGCGCAGCCACGCAGGCCGCGCGGTCCACGTTCTGGCCATCCGAGCTGCGGCGCGTTTCCACGTAAGTCGCGTGCGGTTCCTTCGATCCGGTGCTGGGATAGAGGAACACGTCAAGCACGCAGGCGGTGCCGGTGAACTGCAGCTTGCGCGCGTCACCTTCCCATACGTCGAGACGGGGCTGGCCGAACATGCGGGTAAGCTGGCCCTGATTGGCGCCGATCACGCCTTCCAGCCCCGGCACCATCTGCACGGTGGCATCGCGCGGGGCCGTGCGGGTGGGCTGGCGCGTTGCGGGGATGCCCTTGATCCGCTTGCCCTGCGTGGGCGCGGGCGTGCTCGCCACGCTGCCCCCGGTGGCCGAACAGGCCGAAAGCGCCAGCGCAAGCGAGGCCGCGGCAAGCGGCACAAGGCGGCGGCTGACGGGGCGGCTGACGGGGCGGCAGGATGGGCGGTTCAGGGGAAGTGTCCCGAAAGGCGTGGTGCTCATGATCGCCTGCGGCATTGCCCGGCGCGGCGGCCAAGTCAATCGGCCGTCAGGGCATGTGCTGCGGAATCGGGCGGATCTGCGCCAGAACCGCGCAGGGGTACGGGGAACGGCGGGTTTCCTACAGCACGGCCCTTGCAGTACCCTTGCGGGATGATCTTCACTGCCATAACCCGCTACCTGTCACGTTGCATGGCGCGCAAGGTGACACTTTCGGTCCGCAAGGTGACACTTTGGGCGCATAAGGTGACACCTGCGCGGGCCAAGGTGACACATCTCGCGCTCCAAGGTGACACATCGCCCTCGAAAACGGCCCAAGGTGACACCATTTCCCTCTGGACCGTGCAAACCGTGTAAACCTGTCACCTTGCGGCGGGCCGGGGGGCAGGCTAGGCGCGCTCCATACATTTTTCCCGGACCCTGATTGCCGGGCACCTCAGAAGGATTTCCCCAACCCATGACGCAACCCCGTCTGGACGTCATCGCCGTCGGTAACGCCATCATCGATGTGATCGGCAACTGCTCGGACGCCAAGATCGACGAACTCGGCCTTGCCCACGGCGGCATGCAGCTGATCGACGCCGATCAGGCCCGCACCCTCTACGATGCGATGGGCCCCGCGCGTGAAATCTCGGGCGGTTCGGCCGCCAACACGCTGGCCGGCCTTGCCGCGCTGGGCGCCAAGTGCGGCTTCATCGGCCAGGTCGCCGAAGACCAGCTGGGCGAAGTCTTCACCCACGACATCCGCGCCGGCGGCATCGAATTCGACGTGCCCGCCCGCGCCGGCGAAACGCCGACCGCGCGCTGCCTGATCTTCGTGACGCCCGATGGCCAGCGCACGATGAACACCTTCCTTGGCGCATCGCACCTGCTGTCCGCCGACATGGTGGCCGATGAGACGATCGCCGACGCCGCCGTGCTCTACCTCGAAGGGTATCTGTGGGACCCGGTCGAACCGCGCGCGGCGATGCGCAAGGCGATCGCGGCGGCGCGGGCTGCGGGCCGCAAGATCGCCTTCACGCCGTCGGAATCGTTCATCATCGACATGCACCGCGGCGATTTCCTGTCGCTGATCGAAGAGGGCCTGATCGACCTGCTCTTCTGCAACGAGACAGAGCTGGCCACGCTCACCGGCCTTGCCGGGTTCGAGGACGGCATCGCGATGCTGGCGCCCAAGGTTTCGGTGCTGGTGGTGACCAAGGGTGCCGATGGCGCCGTGGCGCTTTCCGGCGGTGAGCGGGCGCAAGTCGCCGCGCAGCCGATCGACCGCGTTGTCGACACCACCGGCGCCGGAGACCTGTTCGCGGCGGGCTTCCTGTTCGGCCACGTGCGCGGCAAGGGGCTTGAGGAAAGCCTCAAGATGGGCGCAATCTGCGCAAGCGAGATCATCTCGCACTACGGCGCGCGCCCCGAATGCGATCTCGCGGATTTCGTCGCCGCGCGTATGTGATCGAAGAAATGCGCTGATAGGCGCCGTAACCACAAAAGGACTTTCGGTTTGAGCTGTCCCGCGCTGATCGACTTCGAAGCGAGCTGCCTGCCCGAATACGGGCAGTCCTATCCCATCGAAGTCGCGGTGGCGCGGATCGACGGCTCGAACCGGGCCTGGCTGATCCGGCCCGCCGAAGCCTGGCGCTACTGGGACTGGTCGGACGAGGCTGAGAAACTTCACGGCATCACCCAGCAGATGCTGGATGACGAGGGCCTGCCGCCCGAGCAGGTGCTGGCCGAAATGGCCGAATTCGTGGCCGGTTGCCCGGTCTATGCGGATGCCGATCTCGACCAGTACTGGCTTGAAGTGCTGTGTCAGGCAACGGGAACGAGGCTGCCGTTCCCGGTGCATTACCTTGGCGAATACCTGAAGGAAGGCGGCTATACCCGCCCGCAGGTCGTCGCGGCTCTTGAAGAGGCCAAGCGGCGGCTGCCCAAGGAACACCTCGCTCGCGAAGACGCCAAGCGGCTGGCGATGGTCGTCAGGCTGCTGGTGGACGGGGAGGTCGGGTAGTCCCCTGAGCCCTTAGCGCCCGCCACGCTGGGATGTCTGCAATTGCGCCGCGCACTGCGCCTTGCGCTGATCGCGGGCCTCGGCGATCGACTGGGCTGTCTGCGAGGGCAGCGCGCAATCCTGCGCCGGGCGGATCGGATGCTTGGCAAGGCAGCCGCTGCGAGTGCTGAACAGATCGTCGGCGCAGTCGTCGAAAGCGGACTGGTCGGCATCGTGCATGGCCTGGCAGGCCTGCGTCCAGCGGTGGCGATAGGTGCTTTCGGCAAGGTCCACGCACTGTCCGTAGACGGCCTGAACTTCCGCCTCGTGGCGGGCGCGTTCGGCCAGCGCCCGCGATTGCTCGGCCGCCTTGGACTGCCTTTCGGCCATCGCCAGCGTCTGCTGGTGGATGTCCTGCGCGGGCAGATAGATGCCGTAATAGTACCCGATCCCGGCGCCCGTCATCAGGGCGCCAAGCGCAAGGCACAGCTTCAGGATCGGGTCGATGTGCTTAAGCACTTTCGCGTGCCACCTCGCGCCAGCCGATGTCGCGGCGGGTGAAGCCGGTGGGGAAGTCCACGGTATCGACGGCTGCATAAGCCTTTGCCTGCGCCTCCGTCACGCTGCCGGCACGGGCGGTCACGGCCAGCACCCGCCCGCCGCTGGCCACCAACTGGCCGTCCTTTTCGGCGGTTCCGGCGTGGAAGACCTTGGCGCCGTTCGCCTCGGCCTCGGCCAGATTGCCGATCGCGCCGCCCTTGGCAGGCGTGCCGGGATAGCCGTCTGCGGCCATTACCACGGTCAGCGCCACGTCGTCGGAGAAGCGCGGCGGTTCGATCGCGGCAAGCCGGTTCTCTGCGCAGGCGTGGAGGAGTTCGACAAGGTCCGATTCAAGCCGCATCATCATGACCTGGCATTCCGGGTCACCGAAGCGGCAGTTGTATTCGATCAACTGCGGCCCCTTGGCGGTCAGCATCAGGCCCAGGAACAGCACGCCGGAATAAGGCATGCCTTCGTCGGCCAGTGTCTTGACGGTAGGGGCAATGATCCGGGTCATCGCTTCGGCCTGCAGCTTGGGGGTCAGCACCTTGGCAGGGCTGTAGGCGCCCATGCCGCCGGTGTTGGGGCCGGTATCGCCATCGCCGACGCGCTTGTGGTCCTGCGCCGATGCGAAGGGGACGATGGTGGAGCCGTCGGTCAGCGCGAAGAAGCTGGCTTCCTCGCCTTCCAGGAATTCCTCGATCACGGCTTCGGCGCCCGCTTCACCGAAGCGCCCGGCGAAGATGTCGCGGACTGCGGCTTCGGCTTCGTCCATGGTCATTGCCACGGTCACGCCCTTGCCTGCGGCCAGACCATCGGCCTTGATCACCACGGGGGCGCCGAACTTCGCCAGCGCGGCCATGGCGGCCTCTTCGCTGGCAACGCGTTCGTAGCCGCCGGTCGGGATATTGGCGCGGGCGCACAAGTCCTTGGTGAAGCCCTTCGAGCCTTCAAGCTGTGCTGCGGCCTTGCTGGGGCCAAATACCGGCACGCCTTCGCCGCGCAGCGAGTCGGCAAGGCCGTCCACCAGCGGTGCTTCGGGGCCGATGACGACAAGGCCGATACAGTTCGCCTCGCAGAAGGCCAGCACGGCGGCGTGGTCGGTCGCGTCGAGATCGATGCATGTCGCGAGGCTCGAAATACCGGGGTTTCCGGGCGCCGCCCACAGGGCATCGCAGCGCGGGGATTGCGCCAGCTTCCAGGCCAGCGCATGTTCGCGGCCGCCAGAGCCCAGTAGCAGGATATTCATTTCCCGTGCCTTCCGATCAGTTCTTCTACGACGATGACTACAACGACGGTCGTTCTGGCGGGCTGGTAGCGAAGGACACGGCCGGGGACAACGCTGCGCCGCTATCGATCAGCGAGATTTCGAATCTCCTGAAGCGCACGGTGGAGGATCGCTTCGGCTTCGTGCGCCTGCGCGGCGAGCTGTCAGGCGTGAAGCGGGCGGCTTCGGGCCACCTCTACTGCGCGCTCAAGGACGACAAGGCGGTGATCGACGGGGTGATGTGGAAGGGCGGCGCGCAGCGTCTGGCCTTCCGCCCCGAAGACGGTGTGGAGGTGATCGCTACCGGCAAGCTGACGACCTATCCGGGCCGCTCCAAGTACCAGATCGTCATCGAAACGATGGAGATCGCGGGCGAAGGCGCGCTGCTGGCGCTGCTCGAAAAGCTGCGCGCGCGCCTTGCGGCCGAAGGGCTCTTCGCGCCCGAGCGCAAGCGGCCATTGCCCTATCTGCCGCAAGTGATCGGCGTCGTCACTTCCCCCACGGGTGCCGTGATCCGGGATATCCTGCATCGCCTTGCCGACCGTTTCCCCAGCCGGGTGCTGGTCTGGCCGGTGCTGGTGCAGGGCGAAGGCGCGGCGGCGCAAGTGGCGAATGCGGTGCGCGGTTTCTCCGCCATCCAGCCTGGTGGCCCGGTGCCGCGCCCCGATCTTGTGATCGTAGCGCGCGGCGGCGGTTCGATCGAGGACTTGTGGAGCTTCAACGAAGAGATTGTCGTGCGGGCGGTTGCCGAATCGTCGATCCCGGTGATCTCGGCCGTTGGGCATGAAACCGACACCACGCTCTGCGACCATGCGGCAGACCGCCGCGCGCCGACGCCGACCGCCGCTGCAGAGATGGCGGTGCCGGTGCGCGCCGAACTTTCGGCTCAGCTGGCCGATCTTGCCATGCGCAAGCGTCGCTGCGCGCTGCGTCCGGTGGTGCTTGGCCGGGAACGGCTTGAAGCGCGGGTACGGCGCCTGCCGAAGCCGGAGGCGATCCTTGCGGCCAAGGCGCAGAAGCTGGACGAACTGTCCGACCGTCTGCGCCGGGGGCTGCAGGACCGGGCGCATGCGGCCGAGCGGCGACTCAATGCGATAGGACGCCCGCTGCCGGTGCTGCAGCATCGGTTGCAGGCCAGTAGATTCCAGCTTGAGCGCGCCGGGCTTGTTCCGCGCCTGCTCGAACGGCGCTGGACGCTGGCGCGCGATGCGCTGGCGCCGGTCAATCGCGTGCTGCCGCAACTGGACCCGCGCCTGCCGCTCCAGCGTGGCTATGCGCTGGTCAAGTCCCCGTCGGGTGCCGCGTTGACCACACGCGAAGCCGCGTTGCGCGAAGGCAGTCTGGTGATCGAGTTCCGCGACGGCGAGCTGTCTGTCATGGCGGGCGAAGGCGCCGAACCGCAGGTCCGCTCCCCTGCACCCGCCGCCAGGCCGGCCCGCCCAGAACCCTCTTCGCGACGATCATCGGCGTCGCCGCGACAGGGCGATTTGTTCTGACGCGGCGGCTCTGCTAGGATCATGGCCATGTTGATGTCCTCTGCAGACCGCCCCGCCAAGCTCGCTTACGGCCCGAACGGCTTTCGCGTGCTCAGCGCGGGCCATTATGTCACTTGCGCCGTGACCGGCGAACAGATCTCGCTCGAAACCCTCCGTTACTGGAGCGTTGAGCGCCAGGAAGCCTACGCCACCGCCGAAATCGCCACGCGCCGACTGCTCGGCCAGGCCTGAACGCGGCGGCATGCGTCGTCGGGGATGGGCCTGTTCGCTGCTGATCGCGGTTGCCGGGGCCGCAGTGCCGGTCGTGGCGCTGCGGGCCGCGCAGCCTGTGGCCCCCGTAGCTCCCGCTGCGCCGGCGCGTCCGGTGACCTTGCCATTTACGGGTGAACTGACGCAGGGCGGCTGGCTGAAGGGCAAGCTGCCCGCAGGCGTGCGCTCTCTCTCCTTGGACGGTACGCCGGTCCGGGTCGCGCCGGATGGCGGCTGGTTCGTGGCTTTCGACCGTGACGCGGGATCGCAGGCGATACTGCGGGTTTCCTATTCGAACGGGACACTGGGAGAGCAGCGCCTTACGGTGGCGCCGCGCGCCTGGCAGATCGAGCATGTGAACATTGCCCGCAAGCCGGGCGGCCCGTCCGAAGCGTTCATGGCGCTACGCCGCCCCGAACTGGAACGCATCGCTGCGGCCCGTGCGATGGTCACCGATGCGCAGGGTTGGCGGCAGCGCTTCACCTGGCCGATCCGGGCACGGATTTCGGGTCGTTTCGGCTCGCAGCGCATCTATCGCGGCGAACCGGGCGCCTATCATTCCGGGCTGGACCTTGCGCCGGGCGGCAGCGGCGCGACGTTCGTGGCGCCGGCGGATGGCGTGGTCATTCTGGCGGCGGAAAAGCCCTTCACGCTGGAAGGCAACCTGCTGATGCTCGATCACGGCATGGGGCTTAACAGCGCCTTTCTGCACTGCTCGGAAATACTGGTGAAGCAGGGGCAGCACGTGCGTCAGGGGCAGGTGATCGGGCGGATCGGCATGACCGGGCGTGCCACCGGGCCGCATCTGCACTGGTCGATCAAGTGGAACGATGCGCGGCTTGACCCGCTCCTGTTCACAGGTCCGATGAATTAGCCCCATGCCGCTTGCCAACTGCGGCGCAGTCCCTATTCAGACCTTGTGCGCCGCAGCATCGCTTTCCTTACTTTCGCAGCCTTGATGTGGGCGACATGGGGCCGCTCTCCCGTAGACAAGCGGCCCAGTGGCAATTTTCCCGATCTTGCGATCGTGCCCGAGGCCCTTCCGCCCGGACCGGTGCTGGCGCGATACCTTGGGCCTTTCCGGATGGAGGGCGCATGGCAGATCAAGTCGAGCAACGCTTGGGTGTTCGGCTATTCCGCCATGGTCGCTCATACTGACGGTCGCCTGTTGGCGTTCAACGATTCCGGCCACACGCTGATGTTCTCTCCGCCGGGCGCAAAGCCGTCGAAGGCACGAGAAAAGCGAATCCGCTTCAAAGATCCGATTCACACGAAGGCCGGGCGCGATGTCGAATCCGTCGCCTATGACCCTGCCAACCGCCGCTACTGGCTGGGCATGGAAGGGCTCAACGTGGTCACGCGACTGTCCGCGAACCTGAAGGAGACTGGACGGGTAGCCCCTGCAGGCATGGCTCACTGGGGGCTCAATACCGGCGCCGAAGCGATGACCCGCCTGCCGGACGGGCGCTTTATCGCGATCCGCGAAGTCCCTCCGTCGCTTGGCGAGGCACGCCTTCATGATGCGCTGCTGTTTTCAGGCGATCCCGTCCAGCATCCCGATGCGGCCAGATTTCAGTTCGACGGGCCCGACAATTTCTCGGCGGTCGACATGGCGCTGTTGCCGGATGGCCGCGCGCTGATCCTCATGCGGCGGTTGTTGTGGCCGATGCCCCTGCGATTCGCCGGACGCATCGTGATCGCGGATACGGCCCGGATCAGACCGGGCAAAGTCTGGCCATCCGCAACGCTGGCCTCGCTCGCCTCAGTATTGCCGGTCGACAATTTCGAGGCGATCGCAGCCGTCCCGCAGCCTGATGGGCGCATTACCGTGTGGCTGATGTCGGACGACAACGCGATGCGGGTACTGCAGCGCACCTTGCTGTGGAAGCTTTCGGTCGATCCCGCGAAGCTGCCCTGGCCCAGGTAGAGGCTACCAGGATAAACGCGAAAAAAGCGCGCGAAGCATAGCCTCGCACGCTTTTTTAAAGCCCGTATTCCCGATGCGCTCCCCCCGCAGGAGGAGCAGGCAATCAGGCGGCCTGAGCCTTCTTGAGGTCGCGCTTCACCTTGACGGCGCGCGGCGACAGCTTGGCGTCCGAGGTCTTCAGCAGCCAGTTGTCGAGGCCGCCGTTGTGCTCAACCGAACGCAGGCCGTGCGTCGAAACGCGGAACTTGAAGCTGCGGTCCAGACCTTCCGACATCAGCGTAACGTTCTGGAGGTTGGGCAGGAAGACGCGCTTGGTCTTGTTGTTCGCGTGGCTGACGTTGCAGCCAACCTGGCGGCCCTTGCCGGTCAGTTCGCAGATGCGGGACATAGTCTTTCTCGCTCGAAAAATTGTTTGCCGTTAGTACGGGAAGGCGCGCCCTTACCGATTCCCCCACCGAAGGTCAAGTTGCACACAGGTTTTTGACGGGCTAGCGCGGTCGAATGACTCGCTGGCCTCTTCCAGAACCCATGGCGCTTGCTCTCAAGGAGGCGCAGGCCGCCGCCGATTCCGGCGAAGTGCCCATTGGCGCGGTGATCGTCAAGGACGGTCGTGTCATCGCCACCGGACGCAATGCCCCGCGAGAGCGCCACGACCCGACCAGCCATGCCGAAATCGAGGCGATTCGCGCCGCGGCGCAGGTTCTCGGCAACGAACGGCTCGAAGGGTGCGAACTGTGGGTGACGCTGGAACCGTGCGCGATGTGCGCCGGGGCCATCGCCCATGCGCGGATCGCACGGGTCTATTACGGGGCCTCCGACCCTAAGGGCGGCGCGGTGGAGCATGGTGCGCGAATTTTCGAGCATCCGCAGTGCCTGCACCGGCCCGAGGTTTATGCCGGGATCGGAGAAGCGCAGGCGGCGGAAATGCTACGCGGTTTTTTCCGCGCCAGACGGTGACTCGCTCGTTCGATGGGGCTTCGACAGTGGCTGCCCGCGTTCAAAGCCCGCGCCAGATCTTCAGGGCTGCCGAATCGGCCGGGCCATATTGCCGGGCAGGGCAGTGGGCGGGGCGAAAGTCCTTGCCGTAGCAAAGCTGCACTTCGCGCAGCCAGCCGGTGCGGCTGATCTCAACCCCCACCGCCTCATGCGGCCAGCCCGGATTCGCGGCCACGAATTCCTCGCGCAGATGGCCGACCGTCAGACCCTTCTTGCGCGAGAGGCGGTCGGCGTCGGGCCAGTGGATCGAACGCCACAGGATCGCGCTTACGCGGAAGTATTTCTGCGGGGTGGCGACCATGCAACTACCGTGCTTCGCCCATTCGTGCGCCAGCAGACCGGGAGATGGCGTCATGCACAAGTTCTCACGCAGGATCTGGGGCGTCGGGACCGGTTGCGTTGCGCACCATTGCGGAGCGGGGCCGCGTGCCGCTTCCGGCCAGAGACCGTGCAGGATGAAGCCGAACCGGCCATGGGCGGGGTTGCATTGCATCGACCGGGCATCGCCGCTGGTCTTGCAGTAATCGGGAGACCAGCTTGCAGCGAGTGTATAGCCCGCGATCGTCGTGCGGCGCACCGGCCCGTCGGGCGTCAGCGGCCGAACTGGCGCAATCGTGCGCGGGACGGAGCATTGATAGGCCTGCGCCCAAGCCTGAGCGGGGAGCAGTGCCAGGGCCGCGATCAGGGCGGCTGCGGATTTCACAGCGGGCTGAAATCCAGACCGATGTCGGCAGCGGGCGCACTCTGCGTCAGGCGGCCGACTGAAACGTAGGTGACACCGCTGGCGGCGATCGCGCCGATGGTCTTGAGGTTGACCCCGCCCGAAGCCTCGGTCGGCACTCGGCCTGCCACCATGGCGACCGCATCGCGCAGCATGTCCGGCCCCATGTTGTCCAGCAGCAGGTGGTGCGCGCCTGCGGCGATGGCGGGTTCGATCTGGTCGAGGTGATCGACCTCGCAGATGATCTGGGTCACGGCCGCGGCCCTGGCGCGCGCCACTGCGGGGCCGACGCCGCCTGCGACGAGGACGTGGTTGTCCTTGATCATCGCTGCGTCCCACAGGCCCATGCGGTGGTTCTTCGCTCCGCCCATGCGGGTCGCGTACTTTTCCAGATGCCGCAGGCCGGGGATGGTCTTGCGGGTATCGAGCAGGGTCGCGTGACCGCCCATGGCGTCCACATATTCGCGGGTCATCGTGGCGATGCCGGAAAGGTGCTGGACGGTGTTGAGCGCGCTGCGCTCTGCGGTCAGCATCGCACGGGCATTGCCGGTCAGGCGCATGAGGTTGGTGCCGGGGGCGACCTGAGCGCCTTCATCGACCAGAAGCTCGACCTCCATCGCCGGATCAAGCTGGCGGAAGAACGCCGCCGCGATCGGAAGGCCGGCAACGGTGATGGCATCGCGCGAATCCATGACGCCGGAGAACCGCGCGTCCGCGTCGATCACGCTTTCGGAAGTGACGTCACGCCCGCCGCCCGCAAGCCCCTCTCCGAGATCCTCGGCGAGAGTGGCGGTGACGAATGCGGGAAGGTCGAAAGCCGGAAGCGCGAACTGGGTCATGGCCGGGTTCTTTGCGCGTTCGAGGCAAGTTGTCGAGGGGAAGAAGAAGGTGGGCGCACGATCGGTCGCGTGCCCACCGATTCCGGTAATGGGGCGCAGGAGGGCAGACCCGCCTGCGCGACCTTCAGGCCTTAGTGAACGAAGCGGGCGATCACATCGCGGTACGAGCGCGAAACCTTCACCTGCGCGCCGGAATCGAGCACGAGGAAGCATTCGCCATTGGTGTGCGGCTTGACCTGACGCACCTGATTGAGATTGACGATAGTAGAGCGATGCACCCGCTGGAACACGCGCGGATCAAGGCGGCGTTCCAGATCCTTCATCGTTTCGCGCAGGATCAGCGAGTTATCGGCGGTGCGGATGCACATGTAATCGCCGGCAGCCTCGATATGCTCGATCGAGTCCACGTCGATCCGGAAGATCTGGCCGCGATCCTTGATATTGATAAGCTTTTCGTAACGGTCTGCGTTCGGGTCTGCCTCTTCGGGAATGTGGTCGACCGCATCGGGCGCCACTTCAGCAAGAACGGTCTTGAGCTTTTCCGCTTCTTCGGACGAGCGCTTTTCGGCAAGGCGCTGGCGCACGCGGGCAAGGGTATCGTCCAGCTTGCTCTCGTCCACCGGCTTCATCAGGTAGTTCACCGCATTCGCCTCGAAGGCGCGGACGGCGTGTTCCTGATAGGCGGTGACGAAGACGAACAGCGGCGGTTCGATTTCCATCACACCTTTAACGACGGAAAAGCCGTCGAAACCGGGCATCTGGATGTCGAGGAAGACAAGGTCAGGCTTTTCGGTCTTGATCTTGCGGATCGCCTCGCGCCCGTTCGCGCAAGTGTCGATGATCTCGACATCGGGGTACTTTTCGAGCCGCAACTGCAGGCCCTGAATTGCGAGTTTCTCGTCGTCGACAAGAATCGTGCGGATGGTCATAGGTGCTTTTCTCCGGTGCGGCTAACGCGCACGGGGCAGGATTGTTTCATCGCGCCATCTGAACGGGCTGACGCGCGGGCTCGGCATGATCTTCGGTGGTTTCGCGGCGCTCGAAAGGAAGCTCGATAACGACCGCGAAACCGCCTTCCAGCGGCTCGATCGTTTCGAAACGGTGGTTTTCGCCATAGGCCTGCGACAGTCGGTCGCGGATGTTGGACAATCCCACGCCGGTGGATACCGGCTCCCCTCCATCGTAGGTCATGCCCGATAGCCTGTTGTCGGTCGTGGGACTTTGCAAGCCCGGCCCGGTGTCCGAGACGGTGATGCGAAGCATCGGCCCGACGAGTTGCGTGGCAACGGTGATCTCCGCCCCGGCTTCCTGCTGGCTCACGGCGTACTTGATCGCGTTTTCGACCAGTGGCTGGAGCAGCAGCGACGGCAGCAGGCCCGCGCTGGTGGCGGGGTCGATGGTAAAGGTGGTGCGCAGCCGCTCTTCAAAGCGCATTCGTTCGATATCGAGATAGAGCTGGAGGGTATCGACCTCCTGCTCCACCGTCACGCGCGCGGAAGGCTTGTTGATAAGGGTGTAACGCAGGAATGAGGACAGGCGGCTGAGCATCGCGTTCGCAGGCTCCGTCTGCTTGAGCAGCACCAGCGTCGAGATCGAGTTCAGCGTGTTGAACAGGAAATGCGGGTTCAGCTGATAGCGCAGCATCGCCAACTGCGCGCTCGTGGCCTGGTTCTCCAACCGGATCAGCTGGTCGTTCTGTTCCTCAACCTGAAGGTAGAAGTTCACCATGTAGTATAGCGCGGTCCAGGCGCCGAGCAGCGTGGCGTCGAGGTAGAAGACGCCGATGAAAAGCTGCGCAAAGCCGACATCGCCATCAATACGCCATAGCGAGATCACCCAGGCATCGATGAAGGCGTGCAATGCCACCGCCATCGGCAGCGCCAGAACCGTCATGCCCCAGGTGAACAATGCCCGCTTTCTGATGAGCACGCGGTAAATGACCGAGAGCACCAGAGACAATGAAAAGCCGGTGATCGTGGCGATGATCACCTGCACCAGTGCGGTCAGCGGCAGATTGTTCGCCAGCAGCGACATCGATCGCAGGATCAGTGCGCCGCTCCAGCCGATCAGCTGCAGGCGCCAGAAGGCACGGTCCTTGTTGGCGAAGAACGGAATGGGCTGGATCGGCAGGACGCTCATGCGGACAAGCCTAGACGATGTTGCGGGCGATGCAAAACGGGCGCGAGTGGCGATCAACCGCCGCGTGCGGCAGCGACCGCCTGCGAGAGCTGGTCGAAGCCCACTGCGCCGGGAATCAGCTTATCACCCGCGATCCAGCTGGGGGTGCCGGTGAAGCCAAGCCGCTGTGCCATCTCCATGCTGCGGCCGAGTTCGGCCTCGACCGTCGGGCTGGCGGCGATGCGGCGGGCGCGGTCCATGTCGAGGCCGATGGACTTGGCGACGGCCTCGATCGTGGGTGCATCGACCTGCCCGGCCTTGTACATGGCGTCGTGGAACTGGACGTACTTGCCCTGTTCGGCAGCGGCGAGGGCCATCTTGGCGGCATCGGGGCTGTGCGGGCTGATGATCGGCAGTTCGCGCACGACGATGCGCAAGTCCGGGTTCTTCGCAATCAGCTGGGCGACGTCGGGCAGGCTCTGACGGCAGTAGCCGCAGGCGTAGTCCGAGAATTCGACCAGCGTGACCTTGCCGTTGGGGTTGCCCAGCACGGCGCCGGGGAAAGGCGTCTCAACGGTTTCGCGGATACCCCCAAGCGCCTTGGCGGCTTCGCGGCGACGCAGTTCGTCCATGGCCTGAGGCAGGATCTCGGGGTTTTCGAGGATATAATCGTGGACCACGTGCTCCACGGCGATGCGCCCGCCGTACCATCCCGCGCCGCCGATGATTGCGAGCCCCACGGCGACCATTGCGAACTTGCCGGCTGTACTCATGACTTTGATAGATACCTGTCTTGATTGAGGTCTTGCGGGCGCACTAGCGCCGCTTCTTGTCGCGTTCCAGTTCGGCGCGCGCCTGCATCTCGATGTCCTGCGCGCGGATCCAGTCCGGCGAGCCTTGCGGCAGGCCTGCCTCAGCTGCCTGTGCGCTGCGCAGTGCTTCTTCCATGCGCCCCGAAAGGACCTGCTGCTCGGCGCTGGCAAGGTAGGCGCGCGGCATGTCGCCATTGGCGGCGTAGATCATGCCCAGCTGATACCAGGTGAAAGGATTTTCCCGATCGCGCGCAGCGGCGGTCTTCAGGACTTCCTGTGCTTCCTTGTAATGGGCCGGGTCTTCCGTTGCCATCA
Organism: Novosphingobium guangzhouense; assembly: GCF_002896965.1. Taxonomy (GTDB): domain Bacteria; phylum Pseudomonadota; class Alphaproteobacteria; order Sphingomonadales; family Sphingomonadaceae; genus Novosphingobium; species Novosphingobium guangzhouense. The sequence goes on along the minus strand of NZ_LYMM01000106.1, from coordinate 5,449 downwards.
GGGCGTGGCCGAACAGAGTGGCGATCAGCGGGGTGTTGCCTGACAGGTCGTTGGCCTTGCGCAGCATCGGCAGCGCTTCGGCCGGCTTGCCCGCTTCCAGCAGGATCTGGCCGTCGAGTTCGAGGAAATAGGGATCGTCGGGGTCGGCCGCGATCAGCGCCTCGGTTTCCTCGCGGGCTTCGGCGAACTTCGATTCGCGGTGGAACGCGTAAGCACGGGCGTAATGGGCGGGGACCGAGTTGTCGGTCATCGGATATTTGCGCATGACCTGCACGGGTTCGGCAAGGAAGCCGAACAGCTTAGCCTTGGCGCGCATGAAACGCTTCTGGATCGCGGCATCGTCGGGCTTGTCCCAGGCTGCGTCCTTTTCGTAAGTGTCCTTGAGCGTCGTGATGCGGTCCCCGGTAAGCGGGTGGCTGGAATAGAATTCGTCCCCGTCCTTGGGGCGGTAGCCGTAGCGGAATTCCATGTTCTGGAGCTTCTCGAAGAACGCGATCGAACCGCGCCCGCTGATCCCGGCCTTGGACAGATACTGCGCGCCCGCCGCGTCGGCAGAGGCTTCCTGCGAGCGGTTGTAGGCCAGATATTTGCCCATTGCGGCCTGCTGTCCCGCCATGATGACGCCCATCGCCGCCTCGCCGCCGCCAGCAGCCGCAGCCGCTGCGCCCAGCAGGAGCGATAGCAGCGAGATGTTCGTCGCGCTTTTTCCGCCAAGGTTGAGCACGGCATGGCCGCCGGTGACGTGGCCAAGTTCGTGGGCGATGACGCCCTGCACTTCGGCGGCGGTGTCGGCCTCATCGATGAGGCCCGAGTTGACGTAAACCGCCTGCCCGCCCGCAACGAAGGCATTTACGGAAGAATCGTTGACGAGGACGATGTCGACGTCGCCCGGTCTCAGGCCCGAAGCCTTGACCAGCGGCGCTGCCATGTCGCGCAGCAGTGCCTCCGTTTCTGCGTCGCGCAGGATCGATTGAGCGGAGGCTGGAACGGCACAGGCCCCGAGCAGCGCAGGAATCGCGAAGAACAGGGCAGATAGTCGCAGCTTGGGCATCGTCTCTCTTGGGGACCCCGGGGGCTTAACCGGCGATGAAGCCGCATGCATGCACGGTCGGGCCAAACGTGTCGAGAGCGATGCCGTCCGTGCGCAGGGTGCCGGGGCGGATGCTTCAGCCCAGCAGTCGGCGTGCCGCGCGCTGGAGCAGGGCTTCGTCATCACCCACTTCACCCACCAGCACGATCTCGCCGCCGGGCAGGCGCCGGGCGACGAGGAGGGTGAATTCCTCGCCGGTGCTGTCGAGTTCCGTCATCGGGCGTGCCTCGATGGCGCGAAGTTCGCCGGCAAGGCGCTCGCGGGCATTGGCGGGCAGCGTCCCTGCTTCTTCGCGGCGCAGGCGGCGCTCTTCGCGGACCAATGCCTTCACCCCGCCGGGCGTTGCCGCAAGGTGGGTGCAAAGAGTGCCTGCCGGCAGACCGATACGCACGGCATGGGCGATGACGGTTGCGAATTCGGTCAGCCGGGTCTTGTCGTAGTCGGCGCCGAAGACAAGCTTGACCAGCGCCAGCAGCGGCGCGCGGTCCTGCAGCCTGATCTCGGCATCTTCCAGCAATTCGGCAAGATCCTCGGGCGCATCCTGTGCCGCCAGCGCGAAGTCGTGGGCGCGCCCGATGGCCTCGTAAAGCGCCCGGTGCGATCGCTCTTCGCTGCGTCTGGCGATCAGCACCAGATCGCGCGCGGATGCCAGCCAGTCGGCAAGGCCCATCTCGTGCGTGCTGAAAGAGGTCGGCTCGGCGTCGAAGGCGAAGCCGGGGCTGGGCAGCTCTATCGGCGAATAGCCATCGATGGCGGGCAGCGTGAAATCTGCGCCTCTGAAATCCGCAGGCCCATCTGCCCAGTCGGTCAGTGGTTCGGGCGCACGCAGCATCGCGGGCTGGTGGGCTTCGTCATCGATCTGGGCAAGCGGACGGCGTGCGGGCAGCGGTTCGGCGCCCTCCTTCCAATTGATCACGCCGTAGATATAGTCGATCCGCCGGCCATCCCGCGAAAACGGCATGAGGATGCCGCGGTAGAGGACCGTCATGCCCTGCGGGTTCAGGTACTCCGCCTCGAAACCGATCGGCGCCTCGTTGGCGAGAATCTGCATGTAGTGGTCGGTAATGCGTGAAAGCAGCGATCCGCCCGGCACGTCGGTGATGCGCCGAATCGGCGCGCCAGCCCCGCATTCTTCGGCCAGCATCGCGCCGACGTAGGGGATGACCGGATCTTCCAAGCCGCCCGTGAAATCGAGCAGGACACTGCGCGGGCCGAAGTCCGGCAGGTTCGCAGGATCGAGGTCTGCGATATCGGGGAAGGTCTTTTCGCCCAGCAGGCTTGCCCAGAAGTTGTAGGCGCGCACCTGCATGCGGCGTTCGTCGTTGGCCGGTTTGCGAACCGGCGCGGCGGGCGCGACGTCTTCCTTTTCGGAATCGCCTTCACCGGAAAACTCACCGCGCAAACTGTCCATGTCGAATCCCGACTCGCCCCTGTAGTGGGCCGTTTCTGGCGCAACATGGTGTAATAAGGATTAAGCTGCGGACGTGGCGCCCGCCCTAGGGCTTATACTTGCCGGACCACACCCTCGCCAGGCTTCGGCAGTGGAGCAATCACACGAAGGGCCACGAAGGAGACGATGAGGAAGATCGATCCTGCGTGCAGCGCGAAGGGCAGATCCTTCCAGTCGGCAAGCGTGCCCCAGGTCCACGATCCCAGCGCCATGCCGCCGAAGGTGACCGCCTGATAGATCGACAGACATCGGCCAAGGATCGCATCGGGCGAACGCAGCTGTACCGCGGTGTTGAGCGTGGTCAGGATCATCACCCAGGCCATGCCCGATACGAAGGCGGCGGGCAGGGCATAGGCGATCCGGTCCACCTCGGCGATCAGTGAAAGGGAGAAGACGAACATCGCCGCGCCCATTGTGAGAATGCCCTCCAGCCCGATCCTGCGACGGATCGGGCCAGTCAGCGGGGCGGCGATGATCGAACCGATGCCGAACAGGCCCAGCATCAGCCCGAAGTCCAGCTCGGTGCCATGAATCGGGCCGTTCACCACGGTCGGCAGCAAGGACTGGTAAGCGGAAAGGCTGAAGCCCAGCGCCAGACAGCGCAGCAGGATACGGCGAACTTGCGGGTTGGTGGCGCAGTAGCGGATGCCGACGCCCACGGCGGGCAGGATCGGCCGGCGTTCGATGCGGCGCGGCGGCGGCCTCCACCACAGCAACACGCCGATCAGGCCGATGTAGCTAACGGCGTTGAACGCGAAGGCGAAGGACACGTCCCACAAAGATATCAGCAAGCCGCCAAGCGCCGGGCCAACCGATCGGGCGATATTGAACGATATGGAGTTGAGCGCGATTGCCTGTGGCAGTTCGTGCGGTTCCACCTGCTGGCGCACCGAAGCTTGCCAGGCCGGGGAATTGAGCGCGGTGCCGATGCCCACGCTGAGCGTGAAGGCCAGCAGCAGGGGCGGCGTCAGCACATGTGCATAGGCCATGACCGCGAGCAGGGCGGATACCACCAGCATGCCCACTTGCGCGGTCAGCATCACCAGCCGGCGATCGTAGTTGTCGGCGATGGCGCCGGCGAAGACGCCGAACAGCATGATCGGCACCGTCGCTGACGCCTGGACCAACGCGACCAGTCTGTGCGACGTGGTCAGCTCGGTCATCAGCCATGCCGCCGCTACGCCCTGCAGAGTACCGCCAAGGTTGGAGAACAGGTTGGCGGTCCAGATCGCCCGGAACACCGGATAGCGGAACGGCGAAAACGCCCCTGTCGGCGGTGGCGGCACAAGGTCCGCCGTTGCGATTTCGACAGCCTTCTCGACTGCCTCTTCGATGCTGTCCTCGTCCCGTCTCACACCTCAGGGGTACGGTGCGCAAATGGCGGGGGCAAGTCGGTCAGAGCAGATATCGCATCCGTATCGCCAGGTGGACAGGTTCGGGGCCCACATCGAAAGCGGCCTGTGCGAATTTCGGCGGTCCCATGCGCACCGGCGCATCGCGTGAAAAGCCGTAGCCTTCGCGCGGGATGATCAGCCGGGTGTCGAGTTTGCCGTTGCCGTTCTCGTCATGGATCAGCGACACCGCATAGCGGCCCTGCGGCACTGCACCGAAGTGCAGGTTCAGGCCGCTGGCCGCCGGGACTGTTAGCTTGCGTGCGGCCGGGTCTTTCTCGCAATTGGGAAAGGCATCGGGGCGCATCGTCAGGCAGGCAAGCACCTGCCCTTTCGTCGATCGCATGTCCGTTACAGTTACCGAAACGTCCGTCCCCTGAGGGGCGGTCGCTCCGCCCAGGGTTACGGCCAGGGTCACGCCCAGGGTCACGTTCAGCGTTACGGCCGCGAAAATGCCTGCGACAGACCGGCGTCGGTGCCGCACAGATGGTCCCAGTGACGGAAATAGAGGCCGTAATTGCATCGATAGCTTTCATGGTGCCGCTGATGATGGCTGGCAGTGATCAGCCAGCGGCCCAGCGGCGAATGGACAATGCGCCGGGGAAACATTTCCCAGCCCATGTGATTGGTAATCCCCATCACCGTCATGATCGTCAGCACTACGCCCAGCGCGCCGACATGGATGGGCACAAGGAAGACCAGCGCCGGGATGACCACCGCCCCGGTCAATGCCTCCACCGGATGGAAACTCATCGCCGCCCAGGCGGTCGGCGGGCGGCTGGCATGATGGACGGCATGGGCCACGCGGAATACGCGGGGCACGTGCATCCAGCGATGGGTCCAGTAGAACCACGTATCGTGAAGCAGCAGGTAGACGAGGACCGAAACCGGCAGCCACCACAGCGGCCTGTGGTGAACATCGGCGTAGATGCGCGTCCAGCCATGTTCGCGCCAGCCCCATGCGACCACGCCGGCCGGGATGCCATAGATCGCGGCAGAAGCTAGCGACCATGCGATCTCGCTGCGTATCTGGCGGTCCAGGCCCTTGTAGTGGCCGGGGCGAACGCGCGCGGTGATCCAAGCAAACAGGCCGGAAGTGATGAGGTAACGCAGGCCCACGATCGCCGTCATGGCAAAGGCGGAGACAAGCACCGCAAAAAGGGGAGCGTCGAGCGCCATGGGCGCGGGGAGTATGCCTTCGGGAAGCGAAGGGGAAGACAAAAAGAGAAAACCGGGGCCTCGACTGTATCGCGTGGCCCCGGTTCCCCTTGTTTCAGCTGTTTAGCGTTTTCGGCGTTTTAGCCAGCGCGCTTCACCGCACCCTTGTGCGCGCCCATGCCCTTGGGCCCGCGCGGGCGGAAACGGCGCTTGCGCTCACCCTCGCCTTCGCCACCCTCGCGACGATCGCCGCGCGGTGCGTCGGAGCGGTTGCGTTCGCCCTGCGGACGATCGCCACGGCCGCCGTCCCGCTGGCCATCGCGACGCGGCTGGCCGCCACGGCCGCCGCCGTTACCGCCG
>NZ_LYMM01000105.1 GCF_002896965.1 Novosphingobium guangzhouense | reverse complement strand
GGCGTCCTGCACAAGTGGCTGGAGGGCGCCGGACTGGTCGAGACCGCACAGGCCGGGCTCGCCTACACCGTGCTCAAGCACACCGTGCCGGGCGACATGTGCCTCGTCAGCCCCGAAGAACTGAACGCCTTCTCCGCCAGCGGCGGCGACGTCAGGCGATAACAGCAGGGCTGCGGCCCGGCTTCGATCCGGGATCGACAGCCGGGAGAGTTGTATGATCGAAGCCGCCGTGACGCGCCGCACCCTTGTGAAAGCCGCTGCCGTGCTGGGCGCGGCTGCTCCGCTACCGGGTCTGGCCCGCAGTCCGAAAGCCGCAAGGGTCGGCCGCTTCACCGGCGTGGTCGAGAACGGCGTCCATGCTTTCAAGGGCATCCGTTATGGCCGTGCGGAGCGCTTTGCCCGGCCTGTCGCGGAGCCTTTCGACGGGCCCCCGGTCACTGCCGCCAGCTTCGGCCCGCTCTGTCCGCAAAGGGCGCTTGCGGATGAGGCGCAGTCGGAGGACTGCCTGTTCCTGAACGTCTGGACGCCCGAGGCGGACCCGCGCGCGAAGCGGGCGGTCATGGTCTATTTCCACGGCGGTGCCTATACCACAGGCTCCGTCACCGACCCGCTGACCCACGGCGCGAAGCTGGCGGCGGGCGGGGATGTCGTGGTGGTAACGGTGAACCATCGGCTGAACGCGCTGGGCTATGCCTGGCTCAAGCCTTTCGGCGCCCGGTACGCCGACAGTGGCAATCTGGGCCAGCTCGACCTGATTCTGGGGCTCCAATGGGTGCGGGACAACGTCGCGAAGTTCGGCGGCGATCCGGCGCGGGTCATGGTGTTCGGACAATCGGGCGGCGGTGCCAAGATCGCGACCTTGATGGCGATGCCGGCGGCGAAGGGGCTGTTCCATTCCGCCGCGACGATGAGCGGGCAGCAGGTGCAGGCAAGCGGCCCCGCGCACGCATGGGCGCGCACGCAGGCGTTCATGAAGGCGCTGGGCCTTGCACCCGATGACGTGGAGGGGCTGCGCACGATGCCGGTTTCGCGTCTGGTGGAGGGGCTCGACGCGGTCGATCCGGTCATGGGCGGCGGGGTCTATTTCGGCCCTGTGCTCGACATGACCAACCTGCCGCGCCACCCGTTCTGGCCCGATGCCGCGCCGCAGTCGCTGGGCGTGCCGATGATCCTTGGCAACGTGCGCGAAGAGACGCGCGCTTTCCTCAACCCGCGCGGGCCCAAGCTGCAGGGGCTTTCATGGGACAACCTTGCCGCGCGGATATTGCCGGAGATCAAGATCGATCTCGATCCGGTCTGGGTGGTGGAGCAGTACCGCGCCCACGAACCGGGCTGGACCCCTGAGCAGGTCTATTACGCGGCCACCACGGCGGGGCGGTCATGGCCGGGGCAGGTAATAGAGGCCGATGCGCGCGCAGTTGCCGGGGCCGGAGCAACCTGGGTCTACCAGCTCGATCGGCCTTCACCGACCGACCCCTTGCGTGGTGCGGCGCATACCGACGACATTCCCTATGTGTTCGGTACGCTTGATGCACCGGGCAGTTATTCGGGCACGGATGCAGGCGCGCAAAGGCTGAGCGTAGCGATGATGCGCGCCTTCGCCGGCCTTGCGAAGACCGGGCGGCCGGGGCTGGCGGAGTGGACGGCCTACGGCCTGCCCGATCGCGCGACGATGGTGTTCGACGATACCGTCCGAGTCGCAAACGACCCGCGCCGCTGGCAGCGCGAACTCTGGGCAAAGGCGCCCTACGTTCAGCCGGGAACCTGATGCCGGTTGCTCTCCGGGACCAACTCGGGGAGGTTTTGCAGCGCATACGACTTTGCCCGCTGGCGAGTGCGGGCCATTACGCCGGGGGAAGATAACGCGAAGGACCGAACGTAAAATCGGGTCGGCGTCGGGAGCGTCCACGCAGGGACGCGGGGGTTTTGTGTTCCGCAGCTCAGGCGAGTGGCCGGGTAGCAGCGGGCAGCCCGGCTCGACCAGCATTCCATCGAACTCGTCCCGTATGACCGACGTCAGGGTTCGCGTCTTGAGCGGCCATGGGTCATCCGGGATAGGA
>NZ_LYMM01000104.1 GCF_002896965.1 Novosphingobium guangzhouense | reverse complement strand
CAGCTGGACACCTCGAAAAACCTCTGGCGTGTAGCGGTCTGAACTGATTCACTTCGTCGGCGATGTGGCGGAGGCGATGATGGCAGGACAGCCCGGTTTCTTTGATCTTTCGGACCGGTACGAGGCGCTGAGTGCAGCGGGCGATCCGCTTGAGCGCTTGGCGGCCGTTGTCGACTTCGAGGTTTTCCGCGGGCCGTTGGTTGCTGCGCTTCGGCGCAGTGTTCGCGGCAAGGGTGGCAGGCCGCCATTCGACCCGGTGCTGATGTTCAAGATCCTGGTGCTTCAGGCGCTCTACTCGCTGTCGGACGAAGCCACCGAGTTCCAGATCAAGGACCGCCTGTCGTTCCAGCGCTTCCTGGGTCTGGGCCTCGACGGCACCGTGCCCGATGCGACGACGGTGTGGCTGTTCCGTGAGCGCCTGGTGCAGGCCAAGGCGATCGACAAGCTTTTCACCCGCTTCGACGCTGCGCTCAAGGACCGGGGCTATCTCGCGATGGGCGGGCAGATCATCGACGCCACGGTGGTGCCGGCGCTCAAGCAGCGCAACACCGAAGCCGAGAAGACGGCGATCAAGGAAGGGCGCGTGCCCGAGGAGTGGAAGCCGGCGAAGGCGCGACAAAAGGACAGGGATGCGCGCTGGTCGATCAAGTACAGCAAGGCCAAGGTCCGTGAGGGCGCCGACCCGAAGGCCGCGAAGCCCGTCGATCTCGCCATCCCGATGTTCGGCTACAAGAACCATATCGGCATCGACAAGGCCCACGGCCTGATCCGCACCTGGGGCGCCAGCGCCGCCAACGCCCACGACGGGGCTCGGCTGCCGGACCTGATCAGCAGGGGCAACACCGGTTCGGGCGTCTGGGCGGATACGGCCTACCGGTCGAAGAAGAATGAGGCGTTCCTCGCTACTGGCATGTTCAAGAGTCATATCCACCAGAGGCGCAAGCCAAGGCAGCCGATGCCCGAGCGGATCGCCAAGGCCAACACCCGGCGATCCAAAATCCGCGCTCAGGTCGAGCATGTGTTCGCCGGGCAGAAGCACCGCATGGGCCTCATCGTTCGCACCATCGGCATCGCCCGCGCCACGATCAAGATCGGCATGGCCAACCTGGCCTATAACTTCCAGCGTCTTGCCTGGCTTGAGGGGCGTCCTGCGCCCGCATGACGCAAAAACCGGCCCCTGCTGTGAGTGCTGGTCGTAATCTCCCCAAATGTGCTGGTTGAAAATTCCCCAGTTTGAGGACTGCGTCTGATCGGCATGGGGGCATGCCCCCATGCCGATCAGACGGCACAATTATCCCTGCTGATGCCGAAGGAAGGGCGAGCAGGTGATAGGACTGAGGGAGGTCGTTTTGATCCAGGAACTCAAGAGACAGGGGCTGAGCATCAGCGCCATCGCGCGCCAGACCGGCCTCGACCGCAAGACCGTGAAGAAATATCTGGCCAACGGTCTGGAGGCTCCAAGCTATTCGCCACGCAAACCCGTAAAGAACGCCGTGGAGCCATATCGGACCCATCTGCTGGAGCGGTTGGAGAGCTATCCCGGCCTTTCAGCCCGAAGGCTGCATCGCGAAATCCGAGAAATGGGGTTCAAGGGAGCCTATTCCTCCCTGACAGAATATCTGCGCGAGGTCCGGCCGCCCGTGCCCAAGGCCTATGAGCGGCGCTTCGAAACTGCCGCCGGCATACAGGCTCAAGTTGATTTTGCCGAATTCCAGACGATCTTCACCAGCGAGCCGGGGGTCGTGCGCAAGGTCTGGCTGTTCAGCATGGTCCTGGGGCACAGTCGGTGGCTTTGGGGGCGGTTCTGCCCGAACCAGGGGCTGGAAACGGTGATGCGCTGCCATATCGCCGCCTTCGAGGCGATGGGGGGCTGCTGCAAAGAAATTCTCTACGACCGCATGAAGACCGCCGTCATCGGCGAGGACGCTGCCGGGGTGGTAACCTACAATGCCTCGCTGGTCGCTCTGTTGGCCCACTATGGCAGCGCTCCGAAAGCCTGCCAGCCTTACCGCGCCAAGACGAAGGGTAAGGTGGAACGGCCATTCCGCTATATCCGGCAGGACTTCTTCCTTGGCCGCAGCTTTCGTGATCCTGACGATCTGAACGCCCAGTTCGGCACATGGTGTGCCGATATCGCCAATGCCAGGCAGCACGCGACCACCGGGCGGATCGTGCAGGAGCATTTTGAGCAGGAACAGCCTCATCTGCTGCCGCTGCCCGGCATGCGCTACGACACGGTCCTGACGGTCGAACGGCGGATCAG
>NZ_LYMM01000103.1 GCF_002896965.1 Novosphingobium guangzhouense | reverse complement strand
TGTTGATTGCCACTGAGAAGTGACCCGGGAAGGCTATAAGTTTCCGCTGAGAATTGACCCATGTTTTCCTGCCTTCCGGCTGCCAGTCGGAGGGTCGTGGAGTGATCGACATGGACTTACTCAGTGTGATCCGCCGTTGGCATTTCCGGCAGAAGATCCCCATTCGGGAGATCAAGCGCCGGACCGGCCTGTCCCGCAACACCATCCGTAAGTATCTTCGTTCCGATGCGGTTGAGCCCAGCTTCAAGGTTCCGGTCCGGCCGAGCAAACTCGATCCTTTCGCGGACAAGCTGACCGCCTGGCTGCGGGTGGAGTCCAAGAAGTCCCGCAAACAGAAGCGGACGGCCAAGCAGTTGCACGCCGATCTGGTAAAGCTGGGATATGATGGTTCTTACAACCGGGTTGCGGCTTTTGCCCGACGATGGCGAACCGAACTGCAGTATGAGCATCAGACCAGTGGGCGTGGGACATTCGTACCTCTGGTCTTTCAGCCTGGCGAGGCGTTCCAGTTCGACTGGAGCGAGGATTACGCCGTGCTGGGCGGCAAGCCCACGAAGCTGCAGGTTGCCCATACCAAGCTAGCGCATAGCCGCGCCTTCATTGTGCGAGCCTATCTGCTCCAGACCCATGAGATGCTGTTCGACGCGCTCACGCAGGCGTTCCGGGTGCTGGGCGGCGTGCCCCAGCGCGGCATCTTCGACAATATGAGGACCGCTGTCGACAAGATCGGGACCGGGAAGGCACGACAGGTCAACGCGAGGTTTGCCGCCATGGCCAGCCACTATCTGTTCGAGACCGATTTCTGCAATCCGGCCTCAGGCTGGGAGAAGGGGCAGGTCGAGAAGAACGTCCAGGACGCTCGACGTCGGTTGTGGCAACCGATGCCCAGCTTTCGCGATCTGGCTGAGTTGAACGCCTGGCTGGAAGAACAGTGCACTGCCCAATGGGGTGAGATCCAGCATGGTGTCATGCCCGGCACCGTGGCCGATGTGCATGCCGAGGAAGTTTCCTGCCTGATGCCGTTAGGCCGGCCCTTCGATGGCTTTGTCGAGCAGATCAAGCGCGTGTCGCCAACCTGCCTCATCGCCTTCGACCGCAACCGCTATTCCGTGCCTGCTTCGTTCGCGAACCGGCCGGTTAGCGTGCGGATCTACCCGGATCGCCTTGTCATTGTGGCCGAAGGCCAGATCGTGTGCGAACATGCCCGGCTCATTGACCGCTCCCATCACAAGCCGGGACGCACAATCTATGACTGGCGGCATTATCTGGCGGTGATCCAGCGCAAGCCCGGTGCCTTGCGCAATGGCGCCCCCTTTCTCGAGATGCCCGAAGCCTTCCGACAATTGCAAAGTCATCTGCTCAAGCGCCCAGGCGGCGACAGGGAGATGGTCGAGATCCTGTCTCTTGTTCTGCATCACGACGAGCAGGCTGTGTTAAGCGCGGTCGAGTTGGCTCTGGAAGCCGGTGTCGCCACCAAGACCCACGTTCTTAACGTGTTGCATCGCCTTATCGATGGCAAGGCGCCTCCAGCTTCGCCGATCGATGCGCCTCAGGCGCTGCGCCTGACGCAGGAGCCCGAAGCCAATGTCGTTCGCTATGACACGCTCAGGGAGATCCGCCATGCGTCATGATCCCGCCAGCGCTGCGGTCATCGTCATGCTGCGCAGCCTTAAGATGTTCGGCATGGCTCAGGCCGCAGACGAACTGATCGAGCAGGGTGCGCCCGCCTTCGATGCTGCCTTGCCGATGCTGGCTGGGCTCCTGAAGGCAGAGATGGCCGAACGTGAGGTCAGGTCCATCGCCTATCAGATCAAGGCGGCCCGCTTCCCGGCGTACAAGGATCTGGCTGGCTTCGACTTTGCTGCCAGCGAGATCAACGAAGCTCTCGTGCGCCAGCTTCATCAGGGCGACTTCATGGAAAACGCCGACAACGTCGTGCTCATTGGCGGACCCGGAACCGGCAAAAGCCATATCGCTACTGCTCTGGGCGTCCAGGCTGTCGAGCATCACCGTAAAAAGGTCCGCTTCTTCTCCACGGTCGATCTGGTCAATGCGCTTGAGCAGGAAAAGACTTCGAACCGGTCCGGCCTGCTGGCAGAGCGCCTGCTACGCCTCGACCTGCTCATCCTCGATGAACTGGGCTACCTGCCCTTCAGTTCATCGGGCGGCGCCATGCTCTTCCATCTGCTCAGCAAGCTCTATGAGCGCACCAGCGTCGTCATCACCACCAACCTGAGCTTCAGCGAATGGTCCGGTGTGTTCGGCGATACCAAGATGACCACCGCGCTGCTCGACCGGCTCACTCACCACTGCCACATTCTGGAAACCGGGAACGATAGCTTCCGCTTCCGCGCCAGCACCGCTGCACCCAAAGCCAGAAAGGAGAAGCCAGCATCTTGAACCCGCCGTTCAACGGCAGCACATAAACCACACCCACCCGGGTCACTTCTCAATGGAAACCCCGGGTCACTTCTCAGTGGCAATCAACA
>NZ_LYMM01000102.1 GCF_002896965.1 Novosphingobium guangzhouense | reverse complement strand
GGAGAGTTCACAGTGTTTTGCAAGACGTACCACGCCACCCATCCGGACATGATGGAGTGTGTCTCCAACGAGGAACTGCGCGACCGTTATCTGGTGACGGGCATGTTCAAGGCTGGGGAAGTCAACCTCAACTACTCGCACAACGAGCGCTTCATCATCGGCGGTGCGGTTCCGGGTGCGGAGCCGCTCAAGCTGCCGCTGCAGACCGTTCCCAAGAGCGCCGAGGGCAAGTCCTTCTTCGAGCGCCGCGAAGCGGGCATCACCAACATCGGTGGTCCGGGCGCGATCACGGTCGATGGGCAGCGCTTCGAGATGAAGAACAAGGAATGCCTCTACGTGCCGATGGGCAGCGAAGAGGTGATCTTCGAGGGTGAGGGTGCGCGCTTCTACATCGCCTCGGTGCCCGCTCACAAGGCGCTGCCGATCAAGCACATCACGCTGGATCAGGCCAATCCGCTGGCGCGCGGCGATCTGGCCAATTCGAACCAGCGCACGATCTACCAGCTGGTGATCCCCGGCGTGTGCGAGAGCGCGCAGTTGCTGCTGGGCCTCACCGTGCTGGAAGAAGGCTCGGTGTGGAACACGATGCCGCCGCACCTCCACGATCGCCGCTCGGAAATCTACCTGTACTTCGAGCTGCCCGAAGAGAACGACCGCATCTTCCACTACATGGGCGAGCCCGACCAGATGCGCCACATCGTCATCGCCAACGAAGAGGCCGTCATCAGCCCGCCGTGGTCGATCCACATGGGTTCGGGCACCAAGAAGTACGCCTTCATCTGGGCGATGGGCGGCGAGAACCTCGACTACACCGACATGAACGTGCTGGATATCTGCCAGCTCCAGTAGGACCTGGCCCGGCACTGAAGGTAACTTTTGGTTTGTCGCATTTTCCGAGTCATCAGGTGCTCCACCTGATTAGAAAATGCTCAAGGCGACGAATAATCAGGGACGCCGCACGCAGCGATGCGTGACGGCGCCCGCAGTGGCGAGATGGTATCATGGCAATTTCCTTCGACCTGACGGGCAAGGCCGCGCTCGTCACCGGCGCCAACACCGGCATCGGTCAGGCTATCGCAGTCGCACTGGCAGAGGCGGGCGCCGACGTTGCCGTGGCGGGCCGCTCGGAGCCGACCGAGACGCTGGCACTCATCGCCGCGACCGGCCGCAAGGCAGTCAACATCAAGGCCGACCTGTCCAGCATCGAGCCGGTCAGCCGCGTGATCGACGAAGCGGTGGCGGGGCTCGGCAAGGTCGATATCCTCGTCAACAACGCCGGGATCATCCGCCGCGACGACCTGCTGCAGTTCTCCGAAGAGGACTGGGATGCGGTGATCGACACCAACCTCAAGACCCTGTTCTTCCTCAGTCAGGCTGCAGCGAAGGGCATGGTGGAGCGTGGAGAAGGCGGCAAGATCGTCAACATCGCCTCGCTGCTGACCTTCCAGGGCGGCATCCGCGTGCCCAGCTATGCGGCGGCGAAGTCGGGCGTTTCCGGCGTCACCAAGGCAATGGCGAACGAACTGGCCCCCAGGGGCGTGCAGGTCAACGCGATCGCGCCGGGCTACATCACCACCAACAACACGGCTGCCCTCGTCGCTGACGAGACGCGCAACCGCCAGATCCTTGAGCGTATCCCGACCGGACGCTGGGGCAAGCCGGACGACATCGCGGGCGCGGCCGTGTTCCTCGCCTCGCAGGCGTCGGACTATGTGACGGGCCAGGTTCTGGCCGTCGACGGCGGCTGGCTGGCGCGCTGAGATGACCGAAAGCGCTTCGGGCCACGTCGTCACCTTCGGCGAAGTGCTGCTGCGCCTTGCCACGCCGGGCGCGCGGCTGACGGTGCAGTGCGATGCGCTGGACATGGTCGTCGGCGGGGCGGAGGCCAACGTGGCGGCGGGGCTTTCCTCGCTGGGCCATGACGTGAAGATGCTGACGCGCCTGCCGTCCAGCCCGCTGGGCGACAAGGCGCGCGCGGCCCTCAATGCCGCCGGGGTCGATACCGCCCACGTCGGGCGTGATTCCGGCCGCATGGGCCTCTATTTCCTCGAAAGCGGGGCGGGCTTGCGGCCCTCGTCGATCACTTACGATCGCGCGGGCTCCGTGTTCGCAACCTCCAGGGCGGACCAGTTCGACTTCGCCTCCGCTCTCGAGGGAGCCCGACTGCTCCACCTGTCGGGCATCACGCCGGCGCTCGGCCCCGGAGGCGTCGCGCTTGCGCAAGCCGCCGTCGCCGCGGCGACAAGCGCCGGCGTGCCCATCTGTTTCGACGGCAATTACCGCGCGCTGCTGTGGGATGCGTGGGACAGCAACCCGCGCGAGATCCTGACCGACCTCATGCAGTCGGCGACCGTCATGATCGGCAATCACCGCGATATCTCGTTGCTGCTGGGCAAGGCATTTTCCGGCGATGGTTCGGACCGTCGGCGGGAAGCCGCGCTGGCCGCTTTCGAGGTATTCCCGAAGCTGCAACTGATCGCCTCCACCGCGCGCCACGTGGTCAATTCCGGCCACCACCGCATCGCGGCGCGGATCGATGCGCGTGATGGTGCGCACCAGACCAGCGAGGTGGACGTCACCGGCATCGTCGACCGCATCGGCACCGGCGATGCCTTCGCGGCCGGCGTCCTGCACAAGTGGCTGGAGGGCGCCGGACTGGTCGAGACCGCACAGGCCGGGCTCGCCTACACCGTGCTCAAGCACACCGTGCCGGGCGACATGTGCCTCGTC
>NZ_LYMM01000101.1 GCF_002896965.1 Novosphingobium guangzhouense | reverse complement strand
AGTGGCGAGGCCGGTCCTACAAGGTCGTGGCCGGCGACGGGCCGGAGCGCATCCATGGCGAATGGTGGCGGCGCAATGCCGAAGTCTGGGCTGTGCGCGACTACTACCGGGTCGAGGACGAGGAGGGCGGGCGCTACTGGGTGTTCCGCCGCGGCGACGGCGTTGCCGGCGAAACCGGCGATCTCTCGTGGTGGATGCACGGGGTCTTCGCATGACCGCCTATATCGAACTCCAGGTGCTCACGCACTTCTCGTTCCTGCGCGGCGCCTCGAGTCCGGATGAACTGTTCTCGGTCGCGGCAAAGCTCGGCTATCCGGCGATCGGCATCGCTGATCTGGGCAGTGTCGCAGGCGTGGTGCGCGCCTGGGAGGCCGAGAAGGCCACGGGCGTGCGATTGATCGCCGGAACACGGGTCGATTTCTCGTGTGGTAGGCGCTTGTTGCTCTATCCGACAGACCGGCCGGCCTGGTCGCGGATCACGCGCCTCCTCACTATCGGCAAGCGGCGGGCCGGGAAGGGGGCCTGCCTCTTGCACTGGCACGAACTCAAAGCCTGGTCCGAGGGCGTGATCGCCATTCTCCTGCCGCACGAGGCCGACGCCGAGAACGCTGCGGCACTGGCCGATCTGCGTGCCGTCTATGGACGATGCGCGCACATGGCGCTGTTCCAGCGCCGCCGGCCCGACGACGCAGTGCGCATCGACGCACTGGCGCGTCAGGCGAGGGATGCGGGCGTACGCGCCGTCGTCACCGGCGACGTGCTCTACCATGCGCCCGATGCCCGGCTGCGGCAGGATGTGGTGACCGCGATCCGGCACAACTGCCGGGTCGATGACCTTGGCTATTGCCGCGAGGTCAATGCCGACCGCGCGCTCAAGTCTACAGAGGAAATGCAGCGGCGCTTTGTTGCCTATCCCGATGCCCTGCGCGCCAGCGTGGATATCGCCGAGGCCTGCACCTTCTCGCTCAGCGATCTCACCTACCACTACCCGCAGGAAAAGGTGATCGAAGGGCTGACCGCACAGCAGGCGCTGGAAACAATGGCGCACGAGGCGCTCGACGCGATGTTCGAGGGTAATCCGCCGCAGGACTACCGCGACCAGATCGCCCATGAGCTGAAACTCATCGCCGAGCTGAACTACGCGCCTTACTTTCTTACCGTCCATTCGATCGTCGCCGAGGCGCGGCGCCGCGGCATCCTGTGCCAGGGGCGTGGATCGGCGGCGAACTCCTGCGTCTGCTTCGTGCTCGGCGTCACCTCGATCGATCCGATCAAGCACGAGCTGCTGTTCGAGCGCTTCGTCTCGGGCGAGCGGCGCGAGCCGCCCGACATCGACGTCGATTTCGAGCACGAACGGCGCGAGGAGATCATCCAGTGGATTTTCGAGACCTACGGGCGCGACCGGGCGGCACTGACCGCGGTTATCACCCGCTTCCGCGCGCGCGGCGCGGTGCGCGATGTCGGCAAGGCCATGGGCCTGCCCGAAGATTTGACCTCGTCGCTGGCAGGATTGGTCTGGGGCTGGTCAGCCGAAGGCGTCGGTGAGAAGCAGGCCGAGGAACTCAATCTGGACATGTCCGACCGACGGCTTCGCCTGACGCTCGATCTCGCGCGCCAGCTGATCGGCGTGCCGCGCCAGTCCAGCCAGCATCCCGGCGGCTTCGTGCTGACGCACGATCGCCTCGATGACCTCGTGCCCATCGAGCCGGCCGCCATGGCCGATCGCCAGATCATCGAGTGGGACAAGGACGACATCGATGCCCTCAAGATGATGAAGGTCGATGTGCTGGGCCTTGGCATGCTCGGCTGCATGAACCGGGCCTTCACGATGCTGGAGGAGAGCAAGGGCCTGAAGGTCGGGCTCGCTGACCTTCAGAGCGATGATCCGGACGTCTACGCCATGATCCAGAAGGCCGATACGCTGGGCACCTTTCAGATCGAGAGCCGGGCGCAGATGTCGATGCTGCCGCGCATGAAGCCGCGCCGTTTCTACGACCTGGTCATCCAGGTCGCGATCGTGCGTCCGGGCCCGATCCAGGGCGACATGGTCCATCCCTACCTGCGCCGCCGCGAAGGGCTGGAGAAGCCGGAGTATCCGCGGCCTGAACTGCGCGCCGTCCTCGAAAAAACGCTGGGCGTACCGCTCTTCCAGGAACAGGCGATGAAGGTCGCGATCGTCGGCGCCGGCTTCACCGCCGTCGAGGCCGACCAGTTGCGCCGCGCGATGGCGACCTTCAAGATGACCGGGGGCGTCTCGCACTTCTCGAAAAAGCTGATCGAGGGGATGGTCGGACGCGGCTATCCGCGCGACTTTGCCGAGCGCACCTTCCGCCAGCTCGAAGGCTTCGGTTCCTATGGCTTCCCGGAAAGCCACGCCGCGAGCTTCGCCAAGATCTCCTATGCCTCGAGCTGGATGAAGCACCATCATCCGGATGTCTTCTGCGCCGCGCTGATGAACGCGCAGCCGATGGGCTTCTATGCGCCAGCCCAGATCGTCGGCGACGCGCGCCAGCACGGCGTCGAGGTGCGGCCGGTCTGCATTAATGCGAGCCGCTGGGATTGCTCGCTCGAGCCGACACGGGGACGATACCATGCCGTTCGGCTCGGCTTCAGGCAGGTGCGCGGGCTCTCCAATGCCGATGGTGCCAGCATCGTCGGTGCGCGCGGGGCAATGCCGTTCGAATCCGTCGAGGATGCCTGGCGCCGTTCGGGCGTGCCGCGCGCTGCGATCGAGAAGCTGGCCGATGCCGATGCCTTCCGTGCCTTCGGATCCGACCGGCGGCAGGGGCTATGGAAGGTGAGGGGGCTTGGCGAAGCGCCCCTACCGCTTTTTGCTGCAGCGGATCGTGCAGCAAAAGCGATCAGCGCGGAAGGGATCGAACCTGACGTTGCTTTGCGCCCGCTGACTGATGGCCGCGAGGTGATCGAGGACTATCGTTCGCTGCAGCTGTCGCTGCGCGCGCATCCGCTGACCTTCGTGCGCAACGAATTGACCCGGCGCGGCGTCACGCGCTGCGCCGACCTCGCGAACATCCGCGATGGGCGCAAGGTCGAGGTGGCGGGGATCATCCTGGTGCGCCAGAAGCCCGGCTCGGCCAAGGGCGTGCTCTTCATCACCATCGAGGACGAGACCGGCATCGCCAACGGGATCCTGTGGCCCGATCGCTTCGAAGCCCAGCGCCGCACGGTGATGTCCGCATCGATGGTGGGGCTCAAGGGCCGGGTCCAGAAGGAGGGCGAGGTGATCCACGTCAT
>NZ_LYMM01000100.1 GCF_002896965.1 Novosphingobium guangzhouense | reverse complement strand
GGCTCAGGCGAGTGGCCGGGTAGCAGCGGGCAGCCCGGCTCGACCAGCATTCCATCGAACTCGTCCCGTATGACCGACGTCAGGGTTCGCGTCTTGAGCGGCCATGGGTCATCCGGGATAGGGCATCCGATGTCCCGCCGTATGTCGCAGGATCAGGCAGATGCCACCTTTCCAGAAGCCGAGAGGACGGTCCGGGTCTTCGAACGGACGCGTGGGGTGCGTGATCACGGCTTTGAAACCGCATCCCGGCCCACGACGCCGACCCGATACACCGCAGGCGACGTGTACCTCGTCACCCCGGATGCTGGGCCATATAGCCTATTTGGTTATAAATGTCAAGCTTGGCTCGCTTCGCCGGAACCCTTGAAGCCCTTGGCGATGACGTACCATTCGGAAGAATCCTTGCGACTCGCCGGTGGCTTGGCATGCTTGACGCTGGTGAAGTGCTTCTTGAGCAGACCAAGCAGCTGCGTGTCCGTACCTCCGGCCAGCACCTTTGCAACGAAAGTTCCCCCCGGGGCCAGATACTGGATGGCGAAGTCCGCCGCCGTTTCTACCAGCCCCATGGTGCGCAAGTGATCCGTCTGCTTGTGGCCCACGGTGTTGGCCGCCATGTCCGACATGACAAGGTCCGGCGCGCCTTCCAGCGCCCCGTCGAGCGCCGCAGGGGCCTCGTCCGCCATGAAATCCATCTGGAAGATGGTGACGCCCTCGATCGGGTCGGTGGGAAGCAGATCGATGCCCACGACCTTTGCCTTGGGCCGCTTGAGGCGCAGCACCTGGCTCCATCCGCCCGGCGCGATACCAAGGTCGACGGCGCGTTCGACGCCCTTGAACAGCTCGAACTTCTCGTCAAGCTCCAGCAACTTGTAGGCTGCGCGGCTGCGATAGCCGTCCGCCTTGGCCTTCTTGACGTAAGGATCATTCAACTGGCGCGTCAACCAGCGCGCCGAACTCGTCGAGCGCTTCTTGGCTGTTTTCAGGCGTTCGCCGGGATCGCGGCCGGAACGGCTCATCGGGCACCTACAGCGTTGCGGATGGTATCGGTCATGTTTCTAATTCCAGATGCTGGCCCCGTCGAATGCGAGGCGATCAGGCTGCGCAGGATGCCTTCGCGGATGCCGCGATCTGCAACGCCAAGGCGCGCGGCGGGCCAAAGGTCGAGGATGGCTTCAAGGATCGCGCAGCCTGCGACCACAAGGTCTGCCCGCTCCCGCCCGATACAGTTGAGTTCGCGCCGATCCTCGATCGCCATCGAAGACAGGCGCGAACTGATCCCCCGCATCGATTCGGCCGGCACGATCAGCCCGTCAACCATGCGCCGGTCGTACTGCGGCAGTTCAAGGTGCAGGCTGGCCAGCGTCGTCACGGTGCCGCTGGTGCCCAGCAGGCGCAACGGCCCTTCCTGGCTGGCGCTCTCGCGCGCCGGTGCCACCCGCTTGGAGAAGGCCGAAAAGCTCTCCGCCACCAGGCTGTGCATATGGCGGTAGCGCTCCAGACGCTCGCCTTGCGTAGTGCCTTCCGGCCCGCAGCTTTCGGTCAGAGAAACGACGCCCCATGGCACCGATTGCCAGTCCAGGATGCGCGGTACGGTGCCAGTGCTTTCGATCAGGACAAGTTCGGTCGATCCGCCGCCTATGTCGAAGATCATCGCGGGCCCGAAGCCATCCTCCAGCAGCACATGGCAACCCAGCACCGCCAGGCGCGCCTCTTCCCGCGCAGAGATGATATCCAGCTGAATACCCGTTTCACGACGCACGCGGTCGATGAATTCCGGGCCGTTACTGGCGCGCCTGCACGCCTCGGTCGCCACCGAACGGGCAAGATAGACGTTACGACGCATCAGCTTGTCCGCGCAGACCCGCAGCGCGCCAAGCGTGCGCTCCATCGCCGCATCCGAAAGGCGCCCGGACTGCGCGATCCCCTCGCCGAGCCTGACCACGCGACTGAAGGCATCGATGACCGTGAAGTTCTCGCCCGACGGCCTTGCGATCAGCAGCCGGCAATTATTCGTGCCAAGATCGATCGCCGCGTAAGCCTGCCGCCCGGAAGCGAAGCCGGAAACGGCCGACGACGACCTTGCCGACTGCACGCGTCCATCTTGCTGAACTGATCGGGCGGGCTGCGCCGACGCCTTTGCAGGCGCTACGACCGTCTTTTCTGCGCGCGGTGCCTTGCCTGCCTCGGGCTTGCAGGCGCTGCCCGGCGGGCGCGCCTTTCCCTTGGCTTTCGTACCGGACGGCTGGGGGCTGGAAGATGCCTTCGCCTTGCCCTTCCTACCCTTGCGCCGGCGCGACGGACGACCCGCAGCTCCGGCATTTTCCGGCACTTCGACTTTGGCAACCGGCGGATCATGGTCCGCCATAAATTTGATACTCGTTCTAATGTCTTCCCGCCGATCGGACGGGTACCTGGAGCCGATGCTAACGCCCCGAACGCAAACGGGCAAGGGGCGCACATTTTGATGCACCAAGGCTCTTGACCCGAATCACCACCCCCGCTAATGGAGCGCCTCCCGATGCCCCGTCGTCTAATGGTAAGACTACGGATTCTGATTCCGTCTATCGAGGTTCGAATCCTCGCGGGGCATCCAATCTCCCTACATCGCTGATTTAGCCGGTCTTTCCGGATGGTGGATGCGCATTTGCGTTGCCCGCATCGCTGCGCGTTGTGGCATAGCGCCCTATGCGGTACGCACCATGCCCGTGCCTCGCTTGGTTGAAGAGAGCGACCGGCCCTCTGGCAGCCCCTCTATCATAACGAGCGTCTTGTAGCGGCGATTGATCTGACACTGCTTGCGGCTCGGACACCTTGGACCAGCCAACATAGAGCGAGACGCCCTTTCGAGGCTTGCAGATCGCACCCGCGCGCCAGGTGGTAGCGGTGTGGCTGGCAGTCTCGCCTTCGAACCGCTCGGTTCTCATCGCCGCTTGGCCTGGTCTGCCCCGCGCGCAAGGCGCGGGCATTGGGCCTTGCGCCCAAGAGTGCTCAAGGGAGCCCGCAACGCGGCGTAGGACATGCGCTGCGTTGTGGCTAGCGCCCTATGCGGTGCGCACTATGCCCGGGTTTCGCTCGACTGACCGAGCGTGGCTGCGACGTGAAGGCGCGGCGTGGCGAGCTAAGGAACTCTGCTGAGCTTCCCTTTGTTCGACGCCCCCCGCGCGCACGTCAGATTGTGTTGTGGGGTGTATCCAGGGGCATTGTGTGCCGTTGGGTGGTGATTTTGAGAGAGTTGTATTGGTGTTGGTTGCGGGGGTAGG
>NZ_LYMM01000099.1 GCF_002896965.1 Novosphingobium guangzhouense | reverse complement strand
CTCGATCGTGGCCATGGCGCGGGTCTTTACGGACGATGGATCGATCCCGGCAAGCGCACGGATCCAGGCGGCGACGTCGGCGGGTTCGGCCGCACCCGGTACAATCCGGCGTGAGTGGGGGCACCTCAAGGTTCGTTCGCCAGACAACGCTAAGCCGGAGATGTCTCTGAAACTCTGCAATAACCTTTTTGCATGCCTGCCCCATTGCGCGGGTCTAGCCTGACCGATTGGGGGGTCATTCCGACTCAGGCGGGGTACAACATGGCGCAGCGCAATTTACTGACGCGGGAAGAGCGCGAGCGGCTATTCCTACCAAGAACCGACCACTTCTCGATCATCAGGAACTACACGCTGACGGTCGAAGACCTGGATATCATCGGAAAGCGACGAGGCCCCGTTAATCAGCTCGGTATTGCTGCTCACCTTGCCTTACTGCGGCATCCTGGGTTTGGGCTGCGCACGAACTCGGACATCCCCGATGCTATACTCAACTACCTGTCTGCGCAGCTTGGCGTCGCTCCGGGCACATACGGTGCCTATGGTCAACGTCCGCAAACGCGAACCGACCACAGCTCAATTGCCGCTGATTACCTCGGTCTTAGGCCGTTCACACGCGCGGATGTTGCCCACGCTATTGAACTTGCAGCCCGTGCAGCCATGCGCAGTGACCGCGGAGAAACAATTGCCAGATCCTTGATGGATAACCTGAAGGCGGAGCGCTTTATTCTGCCCCCGCCCGACACCCTCGAGCGGGCCGGGCTTGCCGGGAGAGCACGCGCTCGTAAGCGCGCAGCATCGGAAATCGTCGCCGAACTGGGCGGCAGTACATTGGAGTTGCTCGACGCACTCCTGATCAATGACCCAGCCCTTGGTATGACGCCGCTGGCTTGGTTGCGGGATATGCCCGGATCTCCGTCAACCAAGAACATGAATGCGCTTCTCAAGCGGCTGCAGTTCATACGTGATCTCGGGATTGAACCGGCAATCAGCCTAGCAACCACGGGCTTCCGCTTTGGCCAATTCGTGCGCGAGGGCAGCGTCGCTCCGCCGTTTCTGTTGGCCGACTATTCCCACAATCGCCGCAGAGCGACGCTGGCAGCCGCGGTCGTCAATCTCGAGGTCAAGCTTGCAGATGCCGCAATCCTGATGTTCGAGCGCCTCATTGGCGGGCTGTTCACCCGAGCCAAGCGTGGCCAGGAACGCCGCTATCAGGACACAGCACCTTCGGTCGGCAAGCTCATGCGACTGTTTGGTGCAACGATCGCGGCGCTGGATATGGCAGAGGAAACTGGCGGCGATCCGCTGGTCCTGGTCGATGAGATGGTGGGCTGGCATCGCCTGATGGCAGCCCGTCCGCACGTCGATGCCTTGGCGGATCTCGCTCAGGAGGACACTCTGGTTCTTGCAACCGAGCGATACGCTACACTGCGCCGGTTCTCCCGCAACTTCCTCGACACATTCACGTTCAAGGCCTCGGGCAGCGGGACCAACCTGCTCTCCGCTCTCGATCTCCTCAAGCAGGCCAACGGCAGTTGGGGTACGCAGTTGCCAGCAAACCCGCCGATGCCCTTTTCCAATCGGCATTGGTCCAAATTGATAATGGAGGGAGGAAAGGTCAGCCGTCCGCGCTACGAGACGGCCGTGCTGGCGACACTTCGAGATAAACTGCGAGCGGGCGATGTCTGGGTCGAAGGAACGCGGGCTTACCAGCGTTTCGACGCCTATCTGCTCCCCCGCAAGGCCGCACAATCGGCAATCTCCGAACTGCCGATCAACGTGAATTCCGGAGAATATCTGGCTCATAAGAGCGCCGAACTTGATCGGCGATTGCGTCACTTCGCGCATCAGCTGCGGACCGGCCGCTTGCCTGGCGTGACGCTCGTTCGCGAAAAGCTGAAAGTCGTTCCGCTGCAAGCGGCGACTCCACCAGAAGCGGAAGCTCTTGACCGCAAACTCGATGCCCTACTCCCGCGCGTCCGAATTACCGAACTCCTGCTCGAAGTCGCTGAACGTACCGGATTTCTCTCTGCATTTCGGGATGTCCGCTCGGGCAAGGAGCACGATAAGCCCGCTGCCGTGCTCGCCGCCATTCTGGCGGATGGTACGAATCTCGGCGTCGAACGCATGGCCAACGCCAGCCAGGGCGTCACATATGCGCAGCTCGCCTGGACCCAGAACTGGTATATCTCGCCCGATAACTACGAGGCTGCTCTGGCCCAGATTGTGCGCGAACATCACCGCCTCCCGTTCGCGCGAAACTGGGGCGAAGGTGTCAGTGCATCATCCGACGGCCAGTTCTTCCGCACCGGCCGGATCCGATCGGGCGCAGCCGAGATCAACGCAAAATACGGTCACGAGCCAGGTATCAAAATTTACTCGCACCTTTCCGACCATTTTGCCTCGTTCAGTTCGCGCATCATGTCTGCCACCGCAAACGAAGCCCCATACGTGCTCGACGGCCTGATGCTAGGGGCCCGCGAATTGCCACTGAAGGAGCTGTATACCGATACCGGCGGTGCGTCGGATCACGTCTTTGGCCTGTGCCACCTGCTCGGGTTCCGTTTCGTCCCTCGAATGCGTGATCTTGCAGACCGGCGGCTCGGAACCATCGTATCCGGTGCAAACTACAAAGGCATCGAATGTCTGTTCGGCCAGGCGATCAAGGTCGGCACCATTGAGGCAGAGTGGGATGATCTCGTCCGAATGGCCGCCTCAATTCGGGAAGGAACTGTTGCTCCGTCTATCATCCTGCGCAAGCTTTCCGCCTATCGCCGGCAGAACAAGCTTGACCTTGCCCTTCGCGAACTTGGCCGCATCGAGCGGACGTTGTTCACGCTCGACTGGCTGGAACAGCCTGATTTGCGCCGCGCCTGCCAAGCCGGATTGAACAAGGGAGAGGCCCGGCACGCTCTGGCAGACGCCGTCTACACCAACCGCCAGGGCCGGTTCACCGATCGAACTCTTGAGAACCAGCAATACCGCGCATCTGGGCTCAACTTGCTCATCGCCGCCATTGCATACTGGAATGCCCTCTATCTCGGCCGGGCCGCCGATCACCTGCGGTACTCGGGAATTGAGATCGACGAAACACTGCTAGCGCACGTCTCACCTCTGGGTTGGTCGCATATCGGCCTCACAGGTGACTACCTTTGGGAAGATGCATCTTTCAGCGGCAACCGCGGGTACCGAGCACTCCACGACCCGAACGGCAGACTTCGGCTCGTCGCCTAGGATGTTCTCAGTATTTCCAGCTTAGCGTTGTCTGGCGAACAAATCTTGAGGTGAGGCCTA
>NZ_LYMM01000098.1 GCF_002896965.1 Novosphingobium guangzhouense | reverse complement strand
GCGGCAACCGCGGGTACCGAGCACTCCACGACCCGAACGGCAGACTTCGGCTCGTCGCCTAGGATGTTCTCAGTATTTCCAGCTTAGCGTTGTCTGGCGAACAAATCTTGAGGTGAGGCCTATTACGTCCGAACCTGTCGTTGATGCCGTCAAGCGGCGCTGTTGCATAAAGCACTTCGGGTAAAGGCGGGTTTTTACTGAGTAATATTTATTTGACGCGGACTGTGATCGGGGTCCCGGCTTTCGAGAATTGATTGAGGACTTTGGCGCGGATTTTGAGTTCGTTAATCTGGCGGTCGAAGGTTCTGGCAGTGACGCGTTGACCGAGGCGCTTGAAGCAGGACATTTTCGTCTCGACCAGACTGCGGCGATGATAGCCGCTCCAGTTCTTCCAGATTGCCCGGCCGAACCGTCTGGTGGCCCGCAAGGCTTCATTGCGTGCTTCGACGCCAGGCCCCTCCTTTGTCCAGGACCGCCCGTTACGCCGGACAGGGATGATCGCCTCGGCATTTCGCCCGGCGATCGCGCCATGGCACTTGCGCGTATCATAGGCACCATCGCCACTGACCGACACGACGGTTTCATCGTCAGGGATCTGCGCCAGAAGCTTTGGCAGCATCGGTGCATCACCCACCGCATTGGTGTTCACCTCAATGGCATGGATATCCAGCGTCCGGGCGTCGATCCCCAGATGAACCTTACGCCACTGGCGCCGATAGGAGGCGCCATGCTTACGTGTCTTCCATTCGCCTTCACCCACCATCTTGATGCCGGTGCTGTCCACCAACAGGTGCAACCCGTCCGGACAAGCCCGGGCATCCAACGACACCTGCAGCTTCTTTTGCCGCCGGCTCAGCGTCGTGTAATCAGGCACCGGCCAATCTAGGCCCGCCATCTTCAAAAGGCTGGCAACGAACCCTGTCACCTGCCGCAAGGGGAGCCGAAACAGAACCTTCATCGTCAGGCAAAACTCGATCGCTCTGTCCGAAAATCGCTGCGGTCGACCACGCTTCCCGCAAGCAGCCAAAAGCCACGCCATGCCCGGGTCAAACCACAGTTCCAACGATCCGCGACGCTTCAGCGCCTCATTGTAGGCATTCCAGTTCGTCGTGCGGTATTTCGGCTTCGAAGGCTTCGGCATCCAAAACCTATATCCTGCTCGATTCCCTCGAGGAATCCCCCCTCCCTCACGCATAATAATGCAACAACGCCGTCGAGGTTACCCCGCATCTATCAGAGTTCCAAGCGAATTTTGGCCGCTTTCCATACGTCACTTAGCGGCATCAGAGATACAATGCGGACACTCCATCCGACTCAGGCGGGGATGGATCCTCGAACGCTCATTGGTCGGGCGCTCGACAACATTGTGCCGCCCGTGGAGTGTAGAATGCGCGACCCTCGATACGACATCCTCTTTGAACCCGTGCAAATCGGGCCGGTCAGGACTAAGAATCGGTTTTACGTGGTCCCACACGCCACAGCGATGGGCATGCCTGCGCTTGACGAGATGATAGCTTTCCGGAAGGCCAGGGCCGAAGGGGGCTGGGGTGTTGTCTGTCTCGAGGAGACGATGATCCACGAGACCTCCGATCACGCGCCGTTGCCCGATCCGCGCATCTACAACGACAAGTACATCGAGCCGCTCTCGCGCGTTGTCGCAGCTGTGAAAGAGCATGGCGCGCTAGCAGGCGTGGAGCTTGCCCACGCGGGAGCGTCTGGTCCGGCTATCTACCATCGTGAACACCCCCTCTCCCCTACAGCCAAGTTCCCCCACTACTTCATCAATCCTATTTCGGCGCGGACTATCGACCGGCAGGACATATTGGATTTCCGCCGCTGGTACCGCGATGCTGCGCTACGCGCTCGCGAAGCCGGCTTCGACATCGTGTACGTTTATTGCGCACACAACCTTTCGCTGTTGCAAGACTTCCTGGATACTAAAACAAACAAGCGGACCGACGAGTACGGCGGCGTGTTTGAGAATCGCGTGCGCTTGCTTCGCGAGACGCTGTCCGATGTAAAAGACGCGGTGGGTGACAGGTGTGCTGTCGCTGTTCGATTCGCTGTAGAGGAACGGCGGCGCCATTCGAACATCACTGCGCTCGAAGACGGGCGCCGGGTGGTGGAAGCGCTCGCTGACGTGCCCGACCTTTGGGATGTCAATGTTAGCGATTGGGCGTGGGATAGCGGTAGCAGCCGGTTCTTTGACGAGGGGCAGCAAGAGCCTTTCATTAACTTCGTCAAGCAGGTCACAAGCAAGCCAGTGGTCGGTGTTGGTCGCTTCACCTCACCCGACGCCATGGTTAGCCAGATCAAGCGCGGAGTGCTTGATCTGATTGGTGCTGCGCGCCCATCGATTGCGGACCCTTTCCTCCCAAACAAAATCGACGCCGGTCGCCAGGATGATATCCGCGAGTGCATCGGCTGCAACGCGTGCACCGCGGAGGTGATGACCTACTCTAGGATCCGCTGCACGCAAAATCCCTCTGCAGGTGAAGAGCACGTCAGTGGATGGCACCCCGAGGAAGTGCCCGCGGCGCATGATCCAAACGCATCAATCTTGGTCATTGGCGGTGGCCCCGCAGGTTTAGAGGCGGCTCATACGCTAGCCAAACGCGGGTACCAGGTATCAATAGCAGACGCCGGTGATGAATGGGGAGGACGCCTCGTCCGCGAGCGCAGGATGCCGCGGCTGAGCGCTTGGGGCCGGGTAGTCGATTACAGGGTCGGCCAACTCCAGACTATGCCAAACGTGAACATGTACCTGGGAAGTTTCCTCGGAGCAGATGATGTGGCGGGCTTTGAAGCGGACCACGTCATTGTTGCTACAGGCGCAAAGTGGCGCAAAGAGGGGGTGGGACGCCATCACGACGAACCTATCCCCGGACATGACCTCCCGCACGTTCTAAGCCCTGAAGAGATCCTCAGCGACCAGCTTCCAAAAGCCGGGAACGTTGTCGTCTACGACGAGGACTACTACTACATGGCAGCCGCCGTGGCAGACCGGCTTGCACGAGCCGGTTGCAAGGTGACCTACGTCACGACGGCGAGCGACCCCTGCCCGTGGACCCATAATACGCTTGAACTCGTGCACGTTGTGAATTCGATGAACGAGGCTGGAATCGATATCGTAGTGGGATCGTCAATCACCTCGATTACGGAGAGCTCGGTCGCTCTCAGTCGCCTCATTGATGGAAAGGAAACACAGATCCCCGCAGATACCGTCGTTCTAGTCACCGGACAGGCCTCTCAGGACGACCTCTACCATGAGCTCGTGTCGAAGCGGGAAGCCGGGCTCATTCGTTCCGTAGAGCGAATTGGAGATTGCCTAGGCGCGGGGCAGATCGCCCAAGCGACTTACGACGGGCGGAAGGCGGGCATGCGGTTCGGAACGGTGCCTGCTCGCCTCGAGGCTGTGGAGGGCTAAGGAGTTCCGGCCTGGATACCGGCGGCCAAGAACTCAACCATGTGGTCAAGCATCTGATCCTTGGAAAGCTGCATGATTTTACCCTCGGTAAGATCCTCAATGCGGCCAAGATCGTTCAGTATGAAGAGGTAGGTTCCGACAAGGAAAGCCATACGTAGCCCTATCGTTCTTCTGGGAATATCGGGCAACACCTTTGCAAGCGCGTCCACGTAACGCTTGACTGACGGATCGTAGACTTCGCGTCGCAGCCGGAGTGCATGCTCCTCCGGCTCGGCGTGCAGGCGTGCCTGGAGGCGCACGAACGCAGCCCCGGCTTCTCCGCTATATTTCAGGTCCCACTGTGGCTGTAGATAGGCACGAATAAGAGACTTGACGGTTAGGGGCTCCCCCCCTTCTTGAAGACGATCGAGCAACACGTGACGGCGACCGGAGAGCACCCCTCCACGTCGCCGATAAACCTCGTCAAAAAGCTGCTGCTTACTCTCGAAGTAGTAGCGGATCAGTCCTTGGTTGACGCCCGCGCGCTCGGCGATGTCACGAATGCTGATTCCTGCATAGCCCCCCTCAGCAAAGGCGATCTCCGCATTGTTGAGGATCGATTCCCGATGATTGCCGTCCTTCCTCGGCCGACCGGGCTTGCGGGGTGTCTTCACACGGACCTTTCCCACCGGGTCCGCGCTCACTTCACCTTCCATCCCACCACTTCCGATTGCTAGCCATCCAGACGCACTAGCCGGGATCGCACCAAGGCGGAAGTGACCTAGCGCATGTCGCGCGACATTCAGGGTGAGAAACGTATTGCCTCACTGAGAGATGTTCCCGACCGATGGTTCGGTTGCCTCAGCGGAATGTTCCCTTAGCAGATTTGTATTCTGCAAGCCAGTTCAAGGACATGTGGGGCGAGAGCCGGCGAAGC
>NZ_LYMM01000097.1 GCF_002896965.1 Novosphingobium guangzhouense | reverse complement strand
TGACCCATGGCCGCTCAAGACGCGAACCCTGACGTCGGTCATACGGGACGAGTTCGATGGAATGCTGGTCGAGCCGGGCTGCCCGCTGCTACCCGGCCACTCGCCTGAGCCGCGGAACACAAACCCCCGCGTCCCTGCGTGGACGCTCCCGACGCCGACCCGATTTTACGTTCGGATTGCGTTATCTTCCCCCGGCGTAATGGCCCGCACTCGCCAGCGGGCAAAGTCGTATGTGCTTTCTTCGCTTGTCGTAGAAGGGGACCTTGAAGACGAAAACGGCCCGCTAGCGACTCGGCGACGCTAGCGGACCGTTTTCAACCGGCGATCCCTTGCGGGGCCGGATCGCGTTATTGCGCGGCTGCTTCGGATGCTTCGGGCGCGGCTTCGCCCTCTGCCGGAGCGGCCTCATCGGCCGCCGGAGCTGCTTCAGCTGCAGGCAGCGGCAGGTTCGAACCCTGCGAATTCAGGAACGCGATGATGTTGGCGCGGTCTTCCGGCTTGGAGAGACCGGCGAAAGTCATCTTGGTGCCCGGCGCATAGGCCTTGGGGCTCTTGAGCCAGTCGTTCAGGGCATCGAATGTCCAGGTGCCGCCCTTGCTCTTGAGCGCATCCGAGAATGCGAAGCCGCCTGCGCCGGTGCCGATACCTTCACCGACTACGCCGTGAAGGTTGGGGCCGATGCCGTTGGCGCCGCCCGCATTGATCGTATGACACGACGTGCACTTGGCGAAAGTCGCCTGACCTTTGGCGATATCGGCACTGGCAAGAAGCGTGGCGATCGGCGGATCTCCGCCACCTTCACCTTCTTCGGCAGCGCCTTCGACAGCATAACCCGCAGTCTCCGGCGCGTGATGCTTGTCAGCCTGGAAATACATTGAACTGGCGATCGTCAATCCCAGGCCGACGATGCCCGAAAATAGAGTCCAACCGGCGATTGTATTGAAACGATCGTCCATTCAGCATGCCCCGCGGGTGATTATTAGCTCATCCTGTTGGCTTCGGGCATTAATGTCCGCCTTGATCCAGCGCAAGTACCGATGAGGAATTCGGCCATTGCGCTTGGCCCAAGGGCCGCCTAATCGCGCGCACGTCATGCACGCTTATCCTCAGCCCGCCATCGCCCTCGTCGCCGAGATGGAAGCCGCCGCCAAGGCACAGCCTGCGCGGGCGGTCGCGTTTCAGGGCGCGCCGGGCTGCAACGGCCACCGCGCCGCGCTGGAATACGATGCCGATTGCCTGCCGCTGCCGTGCTTTTCCTTTGAGGATGCGTTGGATGCGGTGAAGGAGGGGCGAGCCGACCGTGCGATCATCCCGATCGAGAATTCGCAGCACGGCCGCGTTGCCGACATCCATTTCCTGCTGCCCGAAAGCGGGCTGTCGATCGTGGGTGAGCATTTCACCCCGATCAGCCACGCGTTGATGGCGCTTCCGGGCGCCAAAGGACCGTTTTCCGCAGCTTACAGCCACCCGCAGGCGCTCGGCCAATCGCGTCATTACCTGCGCGAGCGGGGGATCGTGCCGATGGCCTATGCCGATACGGCGGGCGCCGCGGCGCTGGTGCGCGAGCAGAATGATCCAGACGCCTGCGCCATTGCGCCAAGGCTGGCGGCCGAACTCTATGGTCTTGATATCGTGGAAGACCGGGTCGAGGATGCTTCGGACAACACCACCCGTTTCGTGGTCCTGGCGCGCGAGCCGCTCGATCCGTTCGAACTGCAGGACGTGCAGGCGATGACGACCTTCATCTTCGAGGTGAAGAATATCGCCGCAGCGCTCTACAAGGCGCTGGGTGGTTTTGCGACGAACGGGGTCAACATGACCAAGCTGGAAAGCTACCAGATCGGCGCCAGCTTCGCGGCGACGACATTCTATGCTGACATCGAAGGTGCACCCGGCGAGGCGCGCATCGATTCGGCGCTGCAGGAACTGGCGTTCCACTGCAAGTACGTCCGTCCGCTCGGCACCTACCGGCAGGCGCGCAAGCGGGGCTGATTCGTTCGCCGTCTCCGGTCGAAGCGGGGACGATGACAATCAGTTCAACCGCTTGCGCGGGTCTTGCGCCCGTGCAATCGTGCGTAACGTGACGATTGGCAGGGGCACTGGCGCGGGTTCGGCCGCAGACGCGGCGCAGGACTGGAAGGCCGTGCGCGACGCGGCCGATATCCAGTTCACCCCGCTTCCCGATCCCAAACCCGTTCCCCCAACCGATGTGCCCGAATGGCTCAAGGCGCTGGGTCGCCTGCTGGAAGCGATCTTCGCACCCTTGGGAAAGCTGCTGGGCGTGTCCTGGCCGGTGTTCCAGTGGATACTGATCGCTGCAGCGGCGGCGCTGGCGCTGTTCATCGCGTGGCGGCTGCTGATCGAGCCGGCCATCGACGCCTGGCGCAGCCGTCGGCCCAAGCCGGAGGAAATCCACTGGACGCCTACGCAGGCCGAGGCGGTGGCGCTGCTTGAGGACGCAGACAGCCTTGCCGCGCAGGGCCGCTATGGAGAAGCGGCACATCTGCTGCTCCGGCGCAGCGTTCGCCAGATTTCCGACGCGCGGCCTGACTGGCTCCATCCCGCCAGCACCGCGCGCGAAATCGCCGTGTTGCCGATGCTGCCTGAAACCGGACGCAGCGCTTTCACAGTCATCGCCGATCGCGTCGAGCGCGCCGTTTTCGCGTTGCGCGATCTCGACGTGCAGGACTGGGCCGCCGCTCGTTCCGCTTATGCGCAGTTCGCAAAGGTAGAGCTTCGGGCATGAGCACAAGGCCCAAGGGCGCCGAAGTAGGCGCAAACCCCTTTTCGCTCTGGGCGGTGCTGGCCATCGTTGTGCTGGGCGCGCTGCTGTTCGTGGCCCTGTTGTGGATGATCGGCACCGGCATCGGCATGGGCACGGCCAACGACGGCAAGGCGCATGTCGAGGGCAAGGGCCTCAACGGCTATGCGGCCATGGCCGATTATCTCGAACGACGGGGCTTCGCGGTCGAGATGACGCGCAATCCCGGCGCGCTGGAACGGTCCGGGCTGCTGGTGCTTACGCCGCCCGCGATCATGAAGGGCAAGGACATCGACAAGATCGTCCGCGCGCGGCGCTATATCGGGCCGACCCTTGTGATCGTGCCCAAATGGCAGGCGATGCGCCCCATCCGTGAACAGCGGGACAAGGCGAAGAAGGGCTGGGTGCGCCTTGGCGGTGCGGGCACGCTGGAATGGCCGGGGTTCTTCGACGAGATTTCGGTGGCAACCGCTTCGGCGCGCAATGGTCGGGCGACCTGGGCCGGTGCCGGCCTTTCCGGGACTTTACCTGATGGCAAGGTGGTCATGTCTGGCGCGGGCACGCGTTTGGTGCGGATCGTCGCCGGCGCAGGCCAACCACAGGAACCGGGTCAACCACAGGAACAGGGCCAACCACAGGAACATGGCCGGACGCTGGCCGGTTTCATGGACGACGGCGGTTCGTACCAAGGGCTGGAGGCGATCGCGCTCGATCGCGTGCTCCATTCCGGCGAGGACGATCAGCGCTTTCCCGTCGTCTTCGTCTTCGAACCGGATCTGCTCGATAATTACGGCATGGCCCGTTTCGAGAATGCACAGCTGGCCGAAGCGCTGGTGCGCGCCACCGGGGTCGAGCGGGGCGGTGCGGTCGTCTTCGATATGACCTTGCCGGGATACGGCCGTGCGCAGAACCTGTTGACGCTGGCCTTCACGCCCCCGTTCCTTGCCGCGACGCTCTGCCTGCTGCTGGCGGCCGTGGCGGTCGGCTGGCGTGCCTTTCTGCGCTTCGGGCCACCACTGGTGCCTGAACGTGCGATTGCCTTCGGGAAGCGCGCGCTGGTCAGCAACGCGGCGGGCCTGGTGCGTCGTACCCGCCGCTTCCACCTGCTTGGCCCGCCTTACGCCGACCGGGTTCGGGAACGGCTGATCGCGGCGCTGGGGCTGCCGCGCGCACTCCACCCCGATGAGGCCGATGCCGCCATCGACGCTGCGGTCAGCCGCGCGCTCGCCGCGCGGGGCGCGCAGGGCGAACCATTCTCCGTTCTGGCGGCGCGGCTTCGCGCGGCCGGGCGTCCACACGATCTCCTCAAGGCCGCGCGCGATCTCCACGCGCTCGAAAGGACACTGACCCGATGACCGAGACTCCCTCTGACTCCGGCTTTGGCTCCGGCTTTGGCTCCGGCTCTGATTCCGGCTCCGACATCGCGCAGGTGGGTGCGCTTGCGCAGGCGATCCGCGCCGAAGTGGGCAAGGGCGTGATCGGCCAGGCCGATACCGTAGAGCACCTGCTGATCGCGCTGATGGCACGCGGGCATGTGCTGCTGGAAGGGCCTCCCGGCACCGCAAAGACGTTCCTGGCGCAGTGCTTCGCTGCCACGCTGGGGCTGGATTTCGGGCGTATCCAGTTCACGCCGGATCTGATGCCGGGCGATATTCTGGGCTCCAACCTGTTCAACTTCCAGACCAGCCAGTTCACCCTCACCCACGGGCCGATCTTCTGCGACCTGCTGCTGGCGGACGAGATCAACCGCACCCCGCCCAAGACGCAGGCGGCGTTGCTGGAGGCGATGCAGGAACGCCGCGTGACGCTGGACGGCACCGCGCACCCGCTGCCGCCGCACTTCACCGTCGTCGCCACGCAGAACCCGATCGAGAGCCAGGGCGTCTACCCCCTGCCCGAAGCGCAGCTTGACCGCTTCCTGTTCAAGGTGCTGGTCGATTATCCCAGCGCCGAGGAAGAGCGCAGCATCGTTGCCCGCTATGGCGAGAACCGCGGCGCACCGACGCCTGTCGAGGTGGGTATCAGCGCCGTCACCACGCCAGCCCAGCTTGAGGCGGTGACGCGGGCGGTCGCCTCGGTGAAGCTGGCGGACAGCGTGACCGACTACATCGTGCGTCTTGTGCGGGCCACACGTGAAAGCGCGGACCTTTCCAGCGGGGCCTCGCCGCGCGCCGCCGTGCTGCTGGCCGGCGCCGCCCGCGCCC
>NZ_LYMM01000096.1 GCF_002896965.1 Novosphingobium guangzhouense | reverse complement strand
TGCGTCTCGAAATCGCCGCGCGCCAGCACTTCGCCGCGCTCCACCGTGCGCGCGAGCACGGGCGCAGGGGTGCCCGAAGGCGCGGCGGCAACGGCCGCAAGGACGAGGAGCGCGCCCGCCAGCATCAGACCGACTGCGTCGAGGTCTGGAGCATCTCGTCGGCGGTCTTGAGCACGCGGCTGTTCATTTCATAAGCGCGCTGGGCGGTGATCAGCGCGGTGATTTCCGACACCGGGTTGACGTTGGATGCCTCGATGAAGCCCTGGCTCAGCGTGCCGTAGCCGGGCTGGCCGGGGGTGGAGACGATGGGCTGGCCCGATGCGCCGGTTTCCTTGAACAGGTTGTCGCCCACCGCTTCAAGGCCCGCCTGGTTGATGAAGGTGGCCAGTTCCAGCTGGCCCACGGTCTGCATTTCGACCTGCCCGTCCAGCTTTACCTGAACTTCACCGGTCTTGGAGACAGAAACGCTGACCGCCCCTTGCGGGATGGTGATGTCGGGCTGCACGCGGTAGCCGTCGGTGGTCACCAGTTCGCCCTGATCGGACAGCTGGAACGATCCCGCGCGGGTATAGGCAAGGTCGCCCGAGGGCAGCATGACCTGGAAATAGCCCTCGCCGTCGATGGCCATATCGTACTGGTTGCCGGTGTTGGTCAGCGCGCCCTGTTCGGTGATGCGGTAGACGCCGCCGGTCTTCACGCCCGCGCCGATCTGGATGCCGGTGGGCACCTTGGTGCCGTCCGAACTGGTCGCGGCGCCGGGTCGCGATTCCTGCTGATAGAGCAGATCCTGGAACTCCGCCCGCTGCCGCTTGAAGCCGGTGGTGTTCATGTTGGCGATGTTGTTCGAGATGACATCGACGTTGGTCTGCTGGGCCAGCATCCCGGTCGAGGCGATGGAGAGCGAACGCATGGGCGGTTTCCTCGGGAGCGTTAAGGGGGGCGGCGTTTAGGGGGGCTTTAAGGGGTTTCAGCCGATCTTGCTGAGGCGGTCGATTGCCTTGCGGCGCATGTCGGAAAGGTCGGCCGAAAGGCGCTGGCTGACCTGATAGGAGCGCAGCACTTCGACCATGCGGGTGGTCTCGGAAATGGGTTCGACGTTGGATGCTTCGATGCCGCCGCTGCGCAGGCGGGTCTGGGCGGCAGTCATCACCGAGCCGCCGCTGCCGGTCAGCACGCCGTCGCCGCGCGCTTCCAGCATGTTTTCGTCCGCAAAGCCGGTCACGGCAAGGCGGCCAACGGGATCTTGCCCGGCCATGACGGTGCCGTCTGCGGTAATGGAGACTTGCGCCAGCTGGTCGGCCGGAATGGCGATGGGGCGGCCGTTCTCGTCCAGCAGGCGCTGGCCGCCCGATGTCGCCAGTTCGCCGCTTTCCAGCACTTTGACGAAGCCGGCGCGGGTATAGCCGGTGGAGCCGTCGGGCATCTCGACGTTGAGATAGCCCGGCCCCTCGATCATCACGTCCAGCGGGTTGCCGGTGGCCTGGAACGCCCCTTGCGCGATATCGTGGACTTGCCCGTAATCGAGCACGTAGGAGGTCCGCCGCGCATCCTGAACCGGGGCTTCCTGCGCGTTCTCGACGTATTCGTGGAACACCGCCTGTTCGCGCTTGTAGCCCGCGGTGGAGACGTTCGCCATGTTGTTCGCCGCCACGTCCAGCTGGCGGCGCAGCGCCTGTTCGTGGCTGAGGAGGACGAAGGAGGAAACGTCCATCGGCGGACCTTTTCGCAAAAATCTTGGGCGAACCGGCAAGGCGCACCCCGACCGGCTCATAATCCACTATATAGGATTGAAACCGCGCGCGCGGACGCACATGCGAAACCGCGCGGGAATTTTCGAACGAGGTAGGCCAGGTGAGCGACGAAAAGACCGACGACATGCCGGTCGATGAGGCTGGAGCGAAGGCAAAGGGCGGCAGGAAGCGCCTGATCGCGATCGCCGTCGTCGCGGTGGGCATGCTGGCGGGCGCTGGCGGGGTCTACTGGTACACCCAGCGGGGCAGCGCGGACCATGCCGGGGAAAAGCAGGCCGAGGCGGCCGCCGCGGAAGGCGAGGCCGAAGGGGGGGAAGGCCATGGCGCGGCCGATGCCGATCCTACCGCATCCTACATCGAAGTTGCTCCGATGATGGTGAACCTGCGTGGCGGCGGGGCGCAGGCCAAGTTCGTGAAAGTGCGCTTCATCGTCGTCGCCGCCGAGGGCAAGACCGATGCGGTCAAGGGCCGCATCCCGGTGATCCTTGACGCGCTGCAGCCGTTCCTGCGCGAACTGCGCCCGGAAGACCTTAACGGTTCGGC
The DNA here is from genome assembly GCF_002896965.1 of Novosphingobium guangzhouense. Classification (GTDB taxonomy): domain Bacteria; phylum Pseudomonadota; class Alphaproteobacteria; order Sphingomonadales; family Sphingomonadaceae; genus Novosphingobium; species Novosphingobium guangzhouense. The sequence continues at coordinate 2,966 of NZ_LYMM01000096.1, read as the reverse complement.
TGCCGTGTTCCGCATCAAGGAAGAGATGATCCGCCGCTCCACGGCCGCGCTGGGCAAGGGCATGGTGCGCGACATTCTCATTCAGGATCTGATCCAGCAGTGAGTGGAGACGATCCCATCCGTCTGGCCGCCGTCGATGGCGAGGCGGTTCCGCGCAAGGGGCTGAAGGCCGTCCTTGAATCCAACGTCATCAATCACGAACGCCTGCCGATGCTGGAGGTGGTGTGCGAACGCATGGTGCGCATTTTCGCCACTTCGATGCGCAACCTGACCTCTGACGCGATCGAGGTGAACCTTGAGCGGATCACGTCTGTCCGCTTCGGCGACTTCATGGATAACATCGCGCTGCCCGCGATGTTCGGCGTGTTTCAGGTCAAGCCCTGGGAGAGTTACGGCGTCGTCACCGTGGATGCCGGGCTGATCTATGGCATCGTCGATGCGCTGCTGGGCGGACGGGGCGGCACGCGTTCGTTGCCGCCGGAGGGGCGCACGTTCACCACCATCGAATCCACCCTTGTCTCACGCGTGGTGCAGATGGCGCTGGACGACCTTTCCAGCGCCTTCGAGGAAATCGCCCCGGTCGCCATGGGACTGGAGCGCATGGAGCTTAGCCCGCGCTTCGCCGCCATCGCAGAGCCCAGCAATGCCGCCGCCGTGGCGACCTATTCGGTCAACATGGAAGGGCGCGGCGGGGTGTTCTCGATCCTGCTGCCCTATGCCACGATAGAGCCGGTGCGCGAAAAGCTGGTGCAGCGCTTCATGGGCGAAAAACTGGGCCGCGATCGCATCTGGGCCGCGCACATGGCGAGCGAGCTTTACAACACGCAAGTCGTCGTCGACGTGGTGCTGGGGGAAAAGATGATGTCCCTGCGCGACGTGCGCGACCTTCAGGTGGGCCACACCATCGCGCTCAGCAACAGCCCCGACGATGCGCTGCAGGTCCATTGCGGCGGAGTGCCGCTGGGCCGCGCGCATATCGGCCAGCGTTCCAGCAATATCGCCATCCGCATGGCCACAGACATCGCCAAGGGGTATCCGAAATGATCGCAGGATTTACTTGGGCAACCGTGATCAACCTGGCGCTGGTGCTGATGTGCCTTGTCGTCATGGTGCAGGCGATCCGCATGGACCGGCGCATCCGCGCGCTGCGTGACGGCCATCTCGATCAGGCGGTGGAAAGGCTGGACAACGCCACGCATCAGGCGCGTCTGGTGCTGACCGAACTGAAGCGCGTGCTGTCCACCGACGCGGCGGCGCAGGGAGAAATCCTGAACGCCGCGCGCGATCTGCGCGATGAACTTTCGGTGATGGTGGGCGTCGGCAATTCGGTGGCGGAACGCATCGTCGATGCCGCCGACAAGGCCCGCGCTGCCGAAGCGGGCGTGCGCCGCCGCTCTGCCCGCTGGCGTGACGATGCCGACGCGGTGCTGCGGGCAGAGGCGCAAACGCGGCCTGCAGATCCCGCTCCGGCGCCCGCTTCGGCCCCAACTTCGCCCCCAATTTCGGCCCCAATTTCTCCCGAAGAGCGCGAACTCAGCCGCATCGTCTTCGACCTCACCTCCAAGCGCGGCAACCGGGTCGCGTGATCAGTGCGCTGACCAGACCGACCCGGCTGATGCTGGGGGTTGCTGTGGCGGCGGCGGTGGCCAATGCCATCGCATTTGCCGCGTCGGCGGATATCGCCGGGGGTGCGCCGACAAGCCGCCTCGGTGCTTCGCTGCAGGATGCCGCAGCGAAGCGGAACAGCACTTCGGCGGCGGAAAAGCGCAAGCTGGACATGCGCGAACAGGCCGTGAAAGCCAGCGAGGCGCGCCTTGCCGGGCAGATCCGCCAGCAGCAGGAACAGCAGGCGGCGGCCGCGAAATCGGGGCAGGGCGCGGGCGCGGCAGGCGGTCCTTCGGTGCCCTATGACAACCTTGCGCGCATCTACCAGACGATGAAGCCCAACCGCGCCGGTCCGATCTTCGAAAAGCTGGATATCGACGTCCAGCGCGAAGTCGCCACCCGGATGCGCGAACGGGCGACGGCACAGATCATGGCCAACATGTCTCCGCAGGGCGCGGTTGCCCTGTCGATGGCGCTGGCGGGCCGCAAGGTTGTGCCGGCGGCGGCGAAAGCCGGGAAATAGCCCCCGCGCCCTATCGCTGCGCCGCGTAGACTTTCACGATCAGCACCTTGTCGATGCCTGCGGCCACCCGCTTTACCGGCGGCGCGACCATGGCGGACAGGCGCTCCACGTCCACCGGGGCAAACCGCGAGGCGCACAGCCGGGCGAATTCGATGACGGCGGGCAGCGCCGCGGCGCGCAGTTCGGGCATTCGCTTGCCCAGTTCGGCGGCCTCGTCTGCGCCTTTGGCCTGAAGGGTGATGGATACGTGCAGCACGCCGTCCAGTCGGCCCCCGTCGACGATCGGCACATCGATCGGCTCCATCGGCAGGAACGAAGGATCGATGGGCGGCAGTTCCACGGCCTTGCGCGGGTCGGTGTTGGCCCCCAGTCCGGGCCCCGCCCAAAGCAGCAGCAATGCCGGGAAAAAGAAACGGAAGCGGGGCATGCGAACTCCGGTGGCGGGGCTGTGCCTCTATAATAGGATGAAATTCAAGGAGTCCGTTTCAAGATGAGTAGCGATCGGCGTCCGGCCAAGGTCCGCGTGGTATCTGCGGGGCAGGGCGATGGCGTGGCCCTGCAGCCGAATGAGGATCTCAATCCGGGCCGCCGTCGTGGTGACCGGGCGGAAGCGGATGCGGTCGAGGTTGCGGGCGCGGTGCTGGCCGCAGGATCGCGGCAGGGGGGCAGCCTGCTGTGGGTCTTCGGCGCGCTGATGCTGTTCCTTGTCGGCGCGGCGATCGGTGGGGCGCTGCTGGTGATTTCCGGGATCGTCACGGCAGAGGCGCTGTGAAGCGGGCGCGGCTGCTTTCCGGGGCGGCGCTGGCGCTGGGCGCTTCGCTGCTGTGCGGAACCACGG
>NZ_LYMM01000095.1 GCF_002896965.1 Novosphingobium guangzhouense | reverse complement strand
GGTCGAGCGCTTCGTGCAGCGCGTGCCAGTTGCCGATGTCGGACCAGTCCATGTCCGCCGGGACCATCGCCGCGCGGGTGGTGTTTTCCATCACCGCATAGTCCACCGAAACGCTGGGCACTTTCGCGAAGAGATCGGCGTCGGGGTGGAAGCGCTGCCCGTCCTCGGTGCCCTTCGCCACCGCTTCGGCCACGCTGGCGGCAACATCCGGACGATGCTGCTCCAGTTCGGTCAGGAAATCCTTGACCCGAAACGCGAAGATGCCGCCGTTCCAGGCATAGATACCCTCTGCCAGAAACGCCTGCGCGCGTGCCAGATCGGGCTTTTCGACGAATTGCGCGGTGCGGAAACCGCCGTGCTCGGGGATCGCATCGCCGCGCTTGAGATAGCCGAAGCCGGTTTCCGGCCGCGTCGCCTCGATCCCCAAGGAGACCAGCCAGCCCTGTTCTGCCAGCTTTGCCGCAGCGGCCGCAGCCACCGCGAAAGCCTCGACATTGCCGATGTGGTGGTCGCTTGGGCACACGAGCATCACGGCATCTTCGGGCAGCCGGTACGCGGCCAGCGCGATGGCGGCGGCGGTGTTGCGGGCAGAAGGCTCGACGATGACCTGCGCGCCCGCTCCGACGCCGGCAACCGCCCCAAGCTGCGCCTCTACATGGCCAAGGTGCTTGTGGCCGGTGACGACCACCGGCCCGGCAAAGCCCGCAGAACCGGGGCAGCGTGCCAGGGCCGCTTCGAAAAGAGTACTCTCGCCCACCAGCGGCAGGAATGGCTTGGGCATCGCCGCCCGGCTGCGCGGCCAAAGCCGCGTACCACTGCCGCCGCACAGAATAACAGGAACAAGGATCGACATAAGGGAAGTGTTGCTCGTCACGTGACGGATACCGATGCCATGGTCATAGCTGCCGATTGTGCCGATGCAAACGGCGCTGCGCATGTAACCGGTCAATAAAACCACCGCTGGCGCCATCTATACAACGCTTCAACTTGGTTGCCCCCTGAATCAGTTGCCGGACGGAAGCGAAAACGCCGGGTTGCAAGGTCACAGGTGATACGGTCGGCTTGCGGATCGGGGCTCGGCTGGATCACGCGGCATGAGGTGACCCGGCCGTCGCGCCCCACCGTCAAGTCGATGGTAACCGAGGCCCCGACCCGCAAGTCCCGCCCGGCCCGCGGATAGTCCCTGGCCGAGTTGATATCGCCGGCGATCTTCACCGTCGGCGACCCTCCACCGCCACCGCCGGGGCCGGCCCCGCCCGCACCTGCTCCGGTCCCGGAACCGTTTCCCGCCGCGCCCGTCCCTTCACCCCGGACAGCGGCCCCTGCATCGTTCTGCGTACCATTGCCCACAACGGCGGGCGCCTGCGTAGGGAGAACGACCACCGGGGCCTTCGGTGCCGCGACCGGCCGCGGCGTGGCTTTCCGCCCCGCAGGCGCCGCGCGCCCTTGCTCTTTCGGAGCCGAGGTCGCCGGCGCCGAGGAAGCGCTTGGTACCGATGGAGAGGGAGGATCGGCCGAGATCGTGAACGCCTGCGTCACCGTCCGTGCGATCCGGGCGGGAAGATCAGGCGTGAACGCCCGCACCAGCCCGATCAGGGCCGCGACATGAATGAGCAGAACCACACCGGCCACCTTCCAGCGCGCAGCGCCGTCCTGCCTGTACCTGTTACCGGATCGCCTGCCCGTCATTCCGGGCCTGATCGCACGAGCGCACAAGCGGGTGCAAGCTTTGACAAGCGGACAACCGACGATCATTCCATTTTGCAAAATACAATTCCGATATGCGAAGAATGGAAGAGGGCGGCACGATGGACGAGAGATTCGAACCGGTGATCTGCGAGCATGGCGGCGTTGGCCTGGAAGGGTTTTGCGCCCGCCCGAAAGGCAGCGGAGCCCATGCGGCGGTGTTGATGGTCCCCGGCGCGACCGGCCCCGGCCCCAGCTTCGCCGCTGCGGTCCAGACGCTGGCCGACGCCGGATATCTTGCCATCGCCATCGACATGTACGGACGCGGCGCCGATATCTCGACCCCGCAGACTGCCGGCCGGTACTTCGCCGATCTGATGGCCCGCCCCGACGTGCTGCGTGAACGTATCGTCACCTGGTTCCAAACGGTGCGCGCCCTGCCTGACGTCGATGCAAACAGGGTAGCGGCGATCGGCTACTGCTTTGGCGGAAAGTGCGTTCTCGAACTGGCACGCAGCGGCGCGCCCGTCCGCGCGGTGTCGAGCTTTCACGGGCTGCTCGCCACTCATGCCCCGGCCAGACCCGGAGCAGTGCCCGCACGCATCGCAGTCTGGACCGGAGGCCGCGATCCTTATGTGCCGCGCGGGGATTTCGACGCCCTTCGTGCCGAACTGGACGCGGCCGGGGCAGACTACGCCGCAACCGAGTTCGCGCGGGCCTGCCACGCGTTCACCGACCCCGACCATGACGGTATCGCCGAGGGGATAGCCTATGATCCGACGGCACATCGAATTGCCTGGAGCGGCACTCTTGCGCTGCTCGAAGTGACCCTCGCGGCATGATTGACTGAACAGGTGTTCCAATTAGGTGACACTCTCAAGCATATTCACTTTTGCGATATGATATTCCCAATTGTGAACTGAAAGCCGCGCAGTTATTCTTGCAAAGCGACGGGGGATTCGTAGGCTTTCCCTCAGGCAAGAACGACTGCCGGGCATCGGCAACAGGGAGAGAACTGGCGCTTAGGGGGCGTCGATCACTGGCCGGCTTTGCCGTGCCGGCCGCTTCCCCGACTTCGATCATCCAGCCAAATCCCCGCGCGGACCGGCAAAGGCCGGCCGTCCCGCAGATCGTCCTGCCGACAATGAGAACAATGTTTCCGGAGGAGAGGAGAGGTCATGATTGCACGAAAGTTGAGGGGACAACTGACACATGGCGTGGCGCTGCGGGCAATGGCCTGCGCGGGGCTGGCGCTTTCGGGGCTGGCGACAACCCCGGTGCGGGCACAGGGAATGAGCCCGGACGAGATCATCGTCACCGCCCGCCGCACCGAGGAACGCCTGCAGGATGTGCCGATCTCCATCACCGTGTTCAGCGGCGACCAGATCGAGAAGCGCAACATCGCGGTCGCCTCGGACCTCGCGGCCTTCACGCCTTCGCTCTCGGTGAACACGCGCTACGGCCCTGAAAAGTCGACCTTCTCCATCCGCGGATTCAACCAGGATGCATCGACCGCGCCGACCGTGGGCGTCTATTTCGCCGACGTCGTGGGCGTGCGCGCACAAGGCGGCACGGCGGGCGGCAATACCGTGGGTGCGGGCGCCTTCACCGATCTGCAGAACGTGCAGGTTCTCAAGGGGCCGCAAGGCACCCTTCAGGGCCGCAACACCACGGGCGGCGCCGTGCTGCTGGTGCCATCCAAGCCGACCGACCTGCTGGAAGCCTCGATCGAGGGGACTTACGGCAACTACGACCAGCGCCGCGTGCAGGCGATGTTCAACGCCCCGCTGGCGGACACCTTCAAGATCCGCGTCGCGATCGACCGTAACGAACGCGACGGCTACATGAAGAACCACTCCGGAATCGGGCCCAGGGACTTCAACGACGTCAACTACTTCTACGGCCGCCTGAGCATCGTCGCCGACCTGACGCCGGACCTGGAGAACTACACGATCTTCCACTACAGCCGTTCGGACACCAACGGCTATGCATCGCATTACGAGTTCTGCGATCGCAACCCGACCTCTCCCTTCGCCGGGGGCAACCTCACGCGGTATTACACCTCGCTTGCCGCCTGCGACCAGATCGACCGGCAGGCGGCGCGGGGCGACGGTCCGCTTGACGTCGAGGTTGGAAATCCCAATCCGCGCATGTTCCTGCGTACGTGGCAGGCGATCAACACCACGACCTGGCAGGCCAGCGATACCATCACGATCAAGAACATCGCCAGCTATGGCGAATATCGTGAACAGAGCCAGTTCCAGCTCTACAGCGACAACTTCTTCGTGCCGGACACCGACGTCACACGCTTTTATGCCGGACTGTTCGGACCGCAGGTCGGCGGTCGGTTCGACTATATCCAGCTCGGCACCATGCCCAATTACAATGCCGCAGCGGAATCGACCGTTACCGAGGAACTGCAGCTGCAGGGGCGCTCGGCAGACGGCAAGCTCAATTACGTGATCGGCGGATACCTGGAATTCAGCCGCCCGATCGGGTGGAACCAGCAGCGCACCGGTATTTACGGCAACTGCACCGATCCCGGCACCATGGACTGCGCGGCGGGCCTGCCGCTCTCCGCCGCGTCGCCCATTCCCGGCACGATCATTTCCGAATCGCGCACCCGGATGAAGTTCGACAACCATGGCGTCTTCGCGCAGGGCACCTACAACTTCACGGACAAGCTGGCCCTGACCCTTGGCGGCCGCTGGACCTTCGACAAGATCGACGGTCTTTCCGAAAGCAACCGCTGGGTCTACGTCCAGCATCCGACATTCGGCTACATCGTCGCCAGCCGGGTCTGTAACGACAATCTCAACCACCCGACCGTGAACCTCGTCGCCAATGGCGGAGACACTTCGGCCTGCCGGACCCGCATCGTCAACAAGTCCAACAAGCCGACCTGGCTGATCGACTTCGACTTCAAGCCGACGCCGGACACGCTGATCTATGCCAAGTATGCGCGCGGCTATCGCCAGGGCACGGTGAACTTCACCAACCCCGGCATCGAGACCGCCCTGCCCGAAAAGGTCGACGCTTATGAAGTGGGCGCCAAGCTGACCTTCCGCGGCGCCCTGCCCGGCTACTTCAACATCGCCGGGTTCTGGAACGACTTCTCCGACCAGCAGGTCTTCGGCGCGCTGATCGCCAAGGAAGGCAGCGGCCTTGTCGGCGGCGCTGCGATCATCAACGCGGGCAAGTCGGTGATCCGGGGCGTCGAAGTGGACGCGGGCATCACCCCCGTGCAGGGTCTGCGCTTCTCGGCGGGCTACACCTACCTCGACACCGAGCTGAAGGAACTGGTTCCGCCGCCGCTGTCGGCCGACAGTCCGTTCGAGGAGATCATCCCGCGCGGCGCGATCGGCGGCCCGCTTACCTATTCGCCCAAGCACAAGATGTCGCTTTCCGGCGATTATGCGGTGTCGCTGGGTGAAAACGTGGGCGAACTCAGCTTCGGGGCGATCTTCACCTATACCGCCAAGCAGCTGGTGGACGGCAGCATCGAAGTGCCGGGCTACAGCCTGCTGAACCTGAATGCGGGCATTGCCGATATCGGCGGCACCGGCTTCGACGTGATGCTGTTCGCGCAGAACGTCACCAACAAGAAGTATCGCACCACAACGGGCGGTGGCTACGATTCGGCCGGGATCGGCGATTTCATGTACGGCCCGCCGCGCATGTACGGCCTGCGCCTGAAGTACAACTTCGGCCGCTGACCTCCACAACAAGAACCCCGCGCCGCCGAGTGCGCGGGGTTCGTGACGGCCCCTGGGCCGAACCTGGGCCACGCCTTGACCGGCGTGGCCTTTTCACATGTCAGGCCAGCAGGCCGAAACTGTCATGCCGCATCACCGCCTTGCCGAGCCGGTCGACGAACTGGACGATCACCGGCGGATCGACCCTTCGGGTGATCGCCCAAAGGTAATAGCCGTAAGTCACCCCCTCGCGGTACTGCGCCCAGGCGTCCTCCTCGCCCGGCATCGTCATGCCATGGCCGCGCATCATCGCCAGGTATTCGCCAAGCAGCCGCCGTTCTTCCGCTTCGGCCACATCGGTCGGCAGCACCGCATTCAGGTGATAGGCCACATCAAGCGCCCAGCCCCCCCGCTGGAGCAGTTGCCAGTCGATCACGCCCATCCCTTCGGCGGTCCTGAAGATGTTCCCTGCATGAGCGTCTCCATGGATCAGGAACTGCGGCCTTGCGCCATCGCGCGCCGCAAGCGCCTTGATCGCCACCGCAAGGTTGGCCGCGCTGCGCACGCGGGGAGAAAGGTTGTCCCCGCGCGGCCCGTCGAGCAGGTCCTGCAGCGCTTCGGGCGTGACGTAGCTCATCTTCGCCAGTTCCGCCGCGCGGGGGCGTATCCAGTCGGCGCCTTCAAGCAGATCGCTGCGCGCATGAAGCCGGGCCAGCTGCGTCAAGCTCTCCAGCGCATCGTCGGCCGTGAACGGGTCTAGCGCCGAACAGAACCGCGCACCATCGGCGATCAGGTCGCGCATGATCGTCACCGCCTGTTGTCCTTCTCGGTCGATCACAGTGGCGACGCAAGCGGGCACTCGCAGGTCGATGACCGGCGCGATCCGGTTGTAGAAGTCCGATTCGAGCACGCAGGTCGGCCCGCCGCGCGCAGTCATCGCGTCCACGTCGAGCAGGCCCTTGAGGCAGAAGCCCTGCCGCTCGCCATCCGCGAAGGTCACCGCAAAGCGCACCTTGGTGGCAACGGTGCGGATCAGCTCTACCTGCTCTACCTGCGCAATCCCGCGCCCGGCCGCGGTTTGCGCCAGTGCTCCCGCCAGCCATTGCGGATCGAGCGCCTGTTCCAGCGTTGCCGGAACCGCGATCTGCGGCCGCGCGGGGATCCGCCTTTCAAGGACGTCAGACATGCCTTTTCCCTTTCCCGATATCTGTTGCTTCGGCTTGACCTAATTCGCCATTTCGTTCCATCCTTCGCAATATAGAATTTCATCGGTCAAGCGATGGTAACGAAAACGGGAGAAGCCGATGGGCAAGCCGCTGGAAGGCATCAAGGTCGTCGAAGTCGCGATGTGGGCCTTCGTGCCTGCCTGCGGCGGGATGCTGGCCGACCTTGGCGCCGACGTGATCAAGATCGAGCCGCCCACCGGCGACCCGTTGCGGGGCCTGTCCATCGGCGGCTTGGGGGGAGGATCGGGCAACGGCCGGATCGACTATTCCTGGGAAAGCTACAACCGGGGCAAGCGCTCGGTCACGCTCGATCTCAAGCAGGAGGCAGGCCGCGCGGTGCTCGACCGGCTGCTGGCAGATGCCGACGTGTTCCTCACCAACCTGCTGCCCCCGGCCCGGCGGGCAATGCGGATCGATGCGGAATCCATCCGCGCCGCGTACCCAAATCTCATATACGCCAGCGGCAGCGCGCTTGGCCCCAATGGCCCGGACCGGGAGAAAGGCGGTTATGACGCAATCACCTTCTGGGCACGCGGGGGAATATCGTCCTCTCTGACCGACGCCGATGCCGCGCACCCGGTAGGCCCGCCGGGACCGGCCTTCGGCGACACCCTTTCAGGCGCGATGCTTTCGGGCGCAATCTGCGCGGCCATCGCCAAGCGCGCCCTGACGGGAGAGGCATCAAGCGTGGACGTCTCGCTGCTGGGCACGGCCTTGTGGTCGATGCAGCGCTACGTCTGTCAGGCGACGGCAGACGGGGTGCAGAAATTCCCCAAGCCGCCTGCGGACAGGCCCAACAACGTGCTCGTCGCCAATTACCGCACCGCCGACGGGCGCTTTCTGGCGCTGTGCATGTTGCAGGCCGACAAGTACTGGGCGCCCCTGTGCGAAGTCGCCGGGCGGCCCGACCTTGCCGCCGATCCCCGGTTCGTCGATGCCGCCGCGCGGCGGCAGAACATCGATGCCTGCCACGCCGAAGTGACGGCCCTGTTTGCCAGCAGGACACTTGCCAAATGGAAGGCGATCCTTGCCCGCCAGTCCGGCCAGTGGGACGTCGTGCAGGACGTGGGCGAAATGAAGGACGATCCGCAGGCCGAAGCCAACGGCTACCTCAAGCACATCGATTACGCAGACGGCACGAAGATCCCGATGATCGGGTTGCCGATGCTGTTCGACGATGCGCCCCTTTCCTCCACCCGCTCACCCGAACTGGGGGCAGACAGCGACGCGGTGCTGACCGGGCTGGGCTACGCAGAGGATGAGATCATCGACCTCAAGGTGCAGGGCGTGGTGTTCTGATGCGCAAGTTGCCCCGGCTTGAGCCTGAAACCGCATTCTACTGGACATCGGGTGCGGACGGCGTGCTGCGCATCCAGCGCTGCGGCGATTGCGGCAAGTACCAGCACCCGCCCTTTCCCCGCTGTTCCGCCTGCGGCAGCGAGGCCGTTGCGCCCCAGCCCGTTTCGGGAAAGGGCCGCCTTGCCAGCTATACCGTGAACCATGAGGCGTGGGTGCCGGGGCTGGAGGTTCCCTTCGTGTTCGGCGCGGTCGAACTGGCGGAGCAGGAGCAGCTCTATGTCTTCACCAATGTCCTTGCCGACGATGTTCGCGCAGGGATGCCGCTGACGGTCGAGTTCGAATGCCACGACGATGTCTGGCTGCCGATGTTCCGGGAGGATGCGGCATGACCCACCTCCCCGAAAAGCAAGTGTGCATCACCGGCGCGGCGCAGTCCGAAGTCGGCCGCCCTTCCCCGCGCACGCCGCTGCAACTGACCGCCGACGCCTGCCTTGCCGCCATCGCCGACGCGGGCCTCTCCCCCGGCGATATCGACGGCATAGCCACGTATCCCGGCAAGAGCAGCGAGGGCGGCGGCATCGCGCCGGTCAGCCCATCGGAAGCTGCTGCCGTGCTGGGCATCGAACCGCGCTGGATCCTCGCCTCGGCCGAAGGGTTCAGCCATATGGCGCCGATCTTCAACGCGGTGACCGCGATCGCCTGCGGCCTGGCCCGACATGTCGTGGTGTTCCGCAGCGTTGCACAGGCGCAAGCCCGGCTTGCCTCGCGCGCTTCCACGCTGATGGCAGGCGCGCGCGACCGGGTGGACGGCAACAACGCCTGGACAGTGCCCTACAACGCGCTCTCGCCGATCAACATGTTCGCCCTTTACGCGCAAGCCTACTTCGACAAGTACGGCGCGAATGCAGCGCAGCTGGGCGCCATCGCCGTCAACAACCGCGCCAACGCCGCGCACAACCCCAACGCGATCTACAGGAAGCCGCTGACGCTCGACGATTATCTGGCGGCGCGGGTGATCTCGTCGCCGCTCAGGCTGTTCGATTGCGACAGCCATATCGACGGGTCCACCGCCATCGTCCTGTCGCACCGCGATGCGGCGAAGGACTTGCGCAATCCGCCGCTCCATATCGAAGCGATGGGCATGGCCGTGGGCGGGCTATGGGTGGGGCGACACGATGGGGACTTCACCCAACTGCCCGCCGCGCACCGCGCCGGGGCGATGATGTGGCAGCGCACGGACCTGACGCCCGCCGCGATGGACTGCGCGCAAATCTACGACGGTTTCTCGATCCATGTGTGGATGTGGCTGGAGGCGCTCGGCCTTGTGCCACGGGGCGAAGCCTGCCGCTTTACCGAGGGCGGTACGCGGATCGCGCTGGGCGGCGAACTGCCGCTCAACACCGGCGGCGGCCAGCTCTCGGCCGGGCGGTTCCATGGCTACGGGCACATTCATGAGGCGACGGTGCAACTGTGGGGTCGGGGCGGCGCAAGGCAGGTGGCCGATGCGCGCACCTGCGTCATTTCGAACGGCGGCTACGGCTACGGGGCGATGATCCTGCGGCGAGACTGACGCAGCCCGCCTTGCGATCAGCTTGACCGACTCATTCACAAGTGCGATAATCAATTCACTATTTAGAATTATAAAACGGGACAAGAGGAGCCACCCATGAGCGAAGCAGATCCCGCCATCCGTGCGAACGCGGCGGCAGACTGGCAGTACGGCCCGATTTTCGATGCCGACGCGCACATCGATCCGCCGCACGACATGTGGAAGAACTACCTCCCCGCACACCTGAAAGACCGCGCGCCGACGATCGAACATGCCGAAGACGGAGACTACATCTGCTTCGAGGGCAACCGCCGCCCGTTCATGATGATCAACAACCAGGCCGGGCGAGAGGGCAAGAACTTCAAGATGAAGGGCCGGCTTGCCGATCAGCGCAAGGTCTGGGAACCGGCCACCCGCCTTGCCGACATGGACGCGGACGGGATGGACGCCGCGCTGCTGTTCGGCGGCGGGCCGCTGGGCTCGTTCGACAACGAACTCTACGTCGCCAGCTACATCGCCTATCAGGACTGGGTGATGGACTTCGCCTCGGTCGCGCCGGACCGGCTCTATCCGGTGGGCTACGTGCCCATGCGCGATATCGACGAGACCTGCCAGCATGTCACCCGGCTGGCGAAGAAGGGCTTTCGCGCCATCAACCTGCCCGCGTTCCCGCAAAACCCCGATGCGTGGAAAACATCATCAGGCATCGCCAACATGAAGGACGGGCAGGTTTCCGCCCTGACCGGCGACCAGAAGGGCGCGCTGCAGTATTCCGACCCCGCGTTCGACAAGCTGTGGAAGACGATCTGCGATCACAACCTTGTCATCACCTTCCACCTCGGCGCGCGGGTGCCGCGCTTCGGACAGAAGCAGTTCTTCCTGCCCGACATGCCGATGAGCAAGATGGCCATGGCCGAACCGATCGGCATCTTCATCTACAACGGCATCTTCGACCGCTTCCCCGCCCTGCGCATCGGTTCGATGGAAAGCGGCGTGGGCTGGTTCGCCTGGTACGCCGAATACAACGACCGCACCTGGGAGAAGCAGCGCTTCTGGACCGAATGCCCGATCAAGAACCCGCCCAGCTATTATATGGACACCAACGTCTACGGATCGTTCATCCAGGATCGCACCGGCATCCTGTGCCGCGACCTGCCCGGCGGCCGTAACATCATGTGGTCATCGGACTATCCGCATTCGGAAACGACCTTCCCCAAATCGCGCGAGATCATCCTGCGCGACTTCGAAGGCGTGCCAGAGGCCGACGTGCGCGCGATCATCCACGACAATGCCTGCAAGCTGCTGGGGATCGCCTGATGCTGGACACGCCCACCGCGCCCGAGAACGACGACGTCCTCACCGCCGATGACCCGCTCTACGAGGAACTCTACGATGTGCGCCGCGAGGCGGAGGCGATCGGCAACCTTGTCGAAGTGGCCGCGATCATGCCGCGCATCCACGCTTTGCGCGCACAAGGTCCGGTGCTGAAAGGACGGCTGCGCGAACTGCTGGGGCTGCCGCTGCACGAACGTCACGCCCGCGCCGCCGGGCGTCCGCACTGGACGGTGCTGTCTTTCGAGGCGGTGGAAGCGGCGCTGCGCAACCCTTCCGTCTTCTCCAATTCCGTGCAGGGGCACGATAATCCGGCGGGCGAGAAGACCATGGGAATCCTTGAAATGGACCCGCCGGTTCACCGCGCCTATCGCCGCACCATCCAGCCGCGCTTCAATATGCCCGAAGCGATGGGCTGGTGGCGCGAACACACCATCGACACCATCATCGAGCGCCTGATCACGCGCATGAGCCGGGATGATCGCGCCGACCTCAACCTCGACTATTGCGCGCGCATCCCGGTCTACACGATCACCACCGCCATCGGCCTCGACGGGGATGAGGCGCTGCGTTTCCGCCACGCCTACCTCAACTCCACCAGTTCCAGCCGCACGGTGACGATGGAACAGCGGCAGGCGAACGCGAAGATCGTCGAAAACACCGTGCTTGGCCTGATCGCGCGCCGGCGCCAGGAGCCGAAGGATGATCTCGTCAGCTTCCTCATCACGATGAAGCTGCAGATGCCCGGCGAGGAACCGCGCCCCCTGACCGACCGCGAGATCATGGCCCACGTCAAGCTGGTGATGGTTGCGGGCGGCGGCACTTCATGGCGGCAGATGGGCATCGCGCTCTACGCTCTGCTTACCCATCCCGAACAGCTGGAGGCCGTGCGCGCCGATCGTGCACTGGTGGACGATGCGGTCGAGGAAAGCCTGCGCTGGTATCCCACCGCGCCCTATTTCTACCGCATGGTGATGGAAGATACCGAGCTTTACGGCCACGCCATCCCCAAGGGCGCGGTGCTGGAACTGGGCCTTGGCCCCGCCAACCGCGACCCTGCGCGCTGGGAACGGCCCGACGAGTACGACCTGTTCCGCCCCAAGAAGACCAACCTTGCCTTCGGGTTCGGCACGCATCGCTGCCTTGGCATGAACGTGGCGCGGGTGGAGATCAACCGCGGCATCAACGCCCTGCTCGATCACTTCCCCGGTCTGCGCCTCGATCCCGATGCGCCAGCGCCGTTCATGACCGGCGGACTGGAACAACAGGGCGTATCAGGACTGCCGGTGCTGCTACGCTGAAACCGCTCAGCTTTCCGCGAAAGTGTAGGGCTGCGCGGCGCGGCGATAGTCGTCCGCCAGCACATCGCGCCCGATCGGCGGCACCGATCGGGCGGTGCATTCGGCGCGCTGGCACAGGCGGCAGGTGACGCCGATCGGCGTGGTCGGCGCCTTGGCGGGCTCCACACCTGCGGCATAGACCAACCGCTCCGCCTGCTCCGCCGCGCAGGCGAGCGCCACCGCGCGCAATACGCGCGCACCGCCGTAACCGACGGCGCCCCCGGTTACGGTGCGTGCGATCGAAAAGAACCGCTCTCCGCCCGGCAGTTCCAGCCACTGAGGCATGATCTCGCCCGGATGGCGGAACACCTGATGGACGCTCCACAAGGGGCAGCCACCGCCATGCGCAGCGAAGGGAAAGCCCGCGCCGTCCAGCCGCTTGGAGACGTTCCCGGCTTCGTCCACACGGATGAAAAAGAAGCCGACCCGCTCCTCCCCCGGCCGCTGGAGGGTGGTCAGGCGATGCGCCACCTGCTCGAAACTGGCGCCGAACAGCGCGCACAGGGCATCGATATCGTATCGCCGCTGGTCGGCAGCACGGGCAAAGCGGCCATAGGGCATGACGATCGCGGCCGCGGCATAGCCCGCCAGCGCGCGAAGCAGCAGCGTTGCCGTGGTGCGGCTGGAAAATGCCTCGGCCCGGATCGTCTGCTTGATCTCCGTGCGCAATGCAGTGTGCGCGATATGCGTGGCGATCTGGAAGGCACGGCTGGCGTGATCAAGGGTGTCGGCGATCAGCAGTTGCTGGTTGTGCCTGTCAAAACGGCGCAGCGAATCCAACAACACGTCGGGCGGCAGGAAGCGCACCCGCACGCCCTTCGCCCCCAGCCAGTCGACCGCGCCGCCAGCCTTCTCGATCTCTCCGGCCAGTTCCTCGGCCCGCATGTCCAGCGCGTGGAAGTAGTTGCGGTTGGCGGCAAGGAAGCGCTGGGCTTCGCGCACAGGTTCGTTCTCATCCGCCATCGGTCCGGCGGCGCGCTGTTCGGCCAGCGCCTGCGCCTCACGCGTGTAGGCCTGATGCAGCCGCAGCAGGGCTTCGGAAATGCCGGGGAAGCTGGTGGCAAGGTCGGCCACTTCCAGCGCGGGCAGATCGATATCGGCAAAGATCGGATCGCGCAGCACGGCGCTGACGCGGCGCTGGTAATCCTCCCCTTCGTCACCCGCGATCTCGGCGATATCGAGGCGGTATGTCCTCGCCAGGCGCAGCAGCATGTCCGCCGTGACCGGGCGTTGATTGCGCTCTAGCAAAGCGACGTAGCTGGGCGAAATGTCAAGGTCGTCGGCCATCGCCTGCTGAGTAAGTCCCAGTTCACGGCGCAGCCGCCGCAATCTGGGACCAAGGTACAAAGGACGGTTTTCTGCCATTTGCAGGCATTCTGTCACATCCACACAACTTTACAAGGAACATCTGTAAAGTTTGACAACAGCACCTCGCCGCCGGTTCCGGGCAGAACAACTTGCGATTACCTCCACCCCATCGAAAGCAACATTATTCGGCGAAGGATCGTATCGTGACCTACCAGAGCAAGATCATCGAAGCCGGCAACACGATCGGCACCGAACCGACCTGGAACGGCATCGCGGCCGAATCCGTCGCGCGTATGCGTCTGCAGAACCGCTTCCAGACCGGGCTCGACATCGCCCGCCATACCGCGCGCATCATGCGCGAGGACATGGCGGCCTATGATCGCGACCCGGCCAATTACACGCAGTCGCTGGGCTGCTGGCACGGTTTCATCGGCCAGCAGAAGATGATCTCCATCAAGAAGCACTTCGGGTCGACGAAGGGCCGTTACCTTTATCTCTCCGGCTGGATGGTCGCCGCGCTGCGCAGCGATTTCGGCCCCTTGCCCGACCAGTCGATGCACGAGAAGACCAGCGTTCCGGCATTGGTCGAGGAACTCTACACGTTCCTGCGCCAGGCCGATGCGCGCGAACTGGGCGGCATGTTCCGCGATCTCGACAATGCCCGCAACGCCGGGGACGAGGTCGAGGCCAAGCGGATCGAACACGCGATCGACGCTTACGAGACGCATGTGGTGCCGATCGTCGCGGATATCGACGCCGGGTTCGGCAACGCGGAGGCGACGTACCTGCTTGCGAAGAAGTTCATCGAGGCGGGCGCTTGCTGCATCCAGATCGAGAACCAGGTCTCGGATGAAAAGCAGTGCGGCCACCAGGACGGCAAGGTCACTGTCCCGCACGAGGACTTCATCGCGAAGATCCGCGCGGTCCGCTACGCCTTCATGGAACTGGGCGTCGACGAAGGGCTGATCGTGGCGCGCACCGACTCGCTCGGCGCGGGGCTGACCAAGCAGATCGCCTTCACCCGTGAAGCGGGCGATATCGGCGACAGGTACAACAGCTTCCTCGACTGCGAGGAAGTCACCACCGTGGGCCACGGCGACGTGCTGATCAGCCGCGACGGCAAGCTTTTGAAGCCCCGGCGTCTGCCCAGCAACCTCTACCAGTTCCGCCCCGGAACCGGCGAGGACCGCTGCGTGCTCGACTGCATCGAATCGCTGCAGAACGGTGCGGACCTGCTCTGGATCGAGACGGAGAAGCCGCACATCGGCCAGATCGGCGCAATGGTCAGCCGCATCCGCGAGGTGATCCCGAACGCAAAGCTGGTCTACAACAATTCGCCCAGCTTCAACTGGACGCTCAACTTCCGCCAGCAGGTCTTCGACGCCTGGGAAGCGGCCGGCAAGGACGTCTCCGCCTATGACCGGGCGCGACTGATGAGCGTGGACTATGACGCCACCGAACTGGCGACAGAGGCCGACGAACGCATCCGCACCTTCCAGAAGGACGCGGCGCGCGAAGCGGGCATCTTCCACCACCTGATCACGCTGCCGACGTACCACACCGCCGCACTGTCGACCGACAATCTGGCGAAGGAATACTTCGGCGAGGCGGGCATGCTCGGTTACGTCAAGGGCGTGCAGCGTCAGGAGATCCGCCAGGGTATCGCCTGCGTGAAGCACCAGAACATGGCGGGCTCCGACATCGGCGACGACCACAAGGAATACTTCGCCGGCGAAGCAGCCCTCAAGGCCGGCGGCGCGCACAACACGATGAACCAGTTCGCTGCCTGAGGCGGCGGGGGAACCCGTTCGCTGCCTAAGGCAGCGGGGGGGGGGAACCCGTTCGCTGCCTGAGGCAGCAGAGCAAGCGATCCGCAAAGCAAGCAAGGAAAGGACATAGCATGACCACCATGACCGCAGAACCGACCCGCGCTCGCGCGGTGCTCTCGAACGAGGACTTCAAGCTGCTGCAGGAAGCCGTCGTCTACTATCTCAAGGCGCACGAGGACGATCCGATCTCATCCAAGTATTCCAATCTCTACCACCGCCTCGGCAGCGCAGTTCGCCGCTGAGGTCGCTCAAGGGTTTTCCTGGGGAGGAAAGCTTGGCCCGTCGCACCCGTGTGCGGCGGGCCATTTCGCGCCAGAGGTGAACGCGCGCTTGCGCAGAACTGCGCATATGACGGTCAGCGGGACTAAACCGCGTTGCGATAGACCGGCTGCATGGTTCAATCGTTTGCGTCTTTGGGTGTGGAATGGGTGCTGGGCTTCGGCCACGAGCACATGTGGGCGCTGATCCTGATTGCCGCGCTGTCATGCGGCCTTTCCCTGCTGACCGCACGTTCGGTGTGGCATCAGGCGCACGCGGAACGCGAACGGGGTGAGCGCCAGTTCTCCCGCCTGCTGCGCAACACGTCGGGCTATGCCATCTGCGCGCTTGATCGGGAAGCCCGCGTTACCCAGTGGAACGCCGGAGGCCGCGCGCTGTTCGGGTATGAGGAAGACGAGGCGATCGGCCTGCCGCTGGAATCCTTCTTCACCGCGCAGGACCGCGCCGCCCACCGCCCCGCAAACGCACTGCAGGAAGCAGGCGCGAAAGGGATCGCCAAGGGCCAGTGGCTATGCCCACGCCGCGACGGCACGCATTTCTGGGCGACAGGCACGATCGAGACGCTGCATGACCGCGACGGCTCCCTGATCGGCTACTCCTTCATCACCCGCGACATCACCGATATAAAGGAAGCCCAGGACGCCGTCGCCGCCGCCGGCCAGCGGCTCGACATGGCGCTGGACCATATGCCGCAAGGCCTGTGCATGTTCGATCGCGACGAGCGCATGGTGCTTGCCAACCCCGCCTTCTATCGCGTCTGGTCGATCTGCGAAGCGACCTGGCGGCCGGGTTCGACGCTCAGCGACATGGTCAACGCGGGGTGCTTTTCCGCAAGGAAGCACCCGGCCGAAACGCTGACGATGATCCGCGAATCCGTGCGACGTGCCATCGAAAGCGGCGGCAACCCCGGCTGGACACTGGACGTCAGCGAAGACCTTGTGCTGGCGATCACCGAAAGCCCGGTGCCCGGCGGCGGGTGGATCGCGACTTTCGAGGACATCACCGCCCAGCGTCGCTCCGAAGCGAAGATCGCGCACATGGCGATGCACGATGCGCTGACCGGCCTGCCCAACCGTCCCCGCTTCTACCAGAGCCTTGACGAGATGACCGCAGAGGTCCGCGAGGGTGACGACCGGCTGGCCGTCATCGCCATCGACCTCGATCGGTTCAAGGAAGTGAACGACACCTTCGGGCATGCCCTGGGCGACCATCTCCTGCGCAGCGTGGCGGAACGGCTGGCCTCCACCCGCCGCAGCAACGAGACGATCGCGCGGCTCGGCGGCGACGAATTCGCGGCCACCATCCGCTATGCCCGGCGGGCCGAACTCAATGATTTCATCGCCCGCATCCGCGCCTGTATCGCCACTCCCGTCACGGCCCCCGATGCTGATGGCGGCCATGCCCTGATCGTGGGCGCAAGCCTTGGCATCGCCATATTCCCGCAGGACGGCACAACACGCGAAACGCTGCTCAACAATGCCGACCTTGCCATGTATCGCGCCAAGGCGACACTGGGCGAATCGGTGTGCTTCTTCGAACCCGGCATGGACGAAAGTGCCCGCCAGCGCCGCCAGCTGGCCGCCGACTTGCGCCATGCGGTGGAGCGCGGCGAACTGCGCCTGCTCTACCAGCCGCAGCGCTCACTGCGCACCGGCACGCTGGCCGGTTACGAGGCCCTGCTGCGCTGGCAGCATCCGGTGCGCGGCGCCGTTTCGCCCGCCGACTTCATCCCCATCGCCGAGGAGACCGGGGAAATCATCGCACTGGGCGAATGGGTGCTGCGCCAGGCCTGCATCGAGGCACGCGGCTGGCCGGGCGAAGAAAAGGTGGCGGTCAACCTTTCGCCGGTGCAGTTCCTCCAGCCCGACCTTGTCGAGATGGTGCGCGCCGTGCTGCTCGAAACCGGCCTGCCCGCCCGCAGGCTGGAACTGGAAATCACCGAAACTGCCATAATATCCGACAAGCTGCGCGCACTGCATTGCCTGCGTCAGATCAAGGGCATGGGCATCAGCGTGGCCATCGACGATTTCGGCACCGGCTATTCCTCGCTCGACACCTTGCAGTCGTTCCCGTTCGACAAGATCAAGATCGACAAGTCTTTCCTCATGCGTTCGGAAGGCAGCGCACAGGCCCGCGCCATCATTCGCGCCGTGCTGGCGCTCGGCAAAAGCCTGGATATCCCGGTGCTGGCAGAAGGCGTAGAGACTGAAAGCCAGCTGCGCGTGCTGGAGGCCGAGGGCTGCGACGAAGCGCAGGGCTATTACTTCGGCCGTCCCGCCGAAGCGCCAAGCCTTGAAGTCACGGAAACGCGCTTACAAAAAATTCATCCAGTATCGCTTTGAATTTGCGCGTATCTTTCTGTCACATCCACGTCGCCATAGGCAGAAAATTAACTTCCTTGCCCATAGCTTGCTGCAAACCGGATGGGGATCTGCGTTGTACTTGGGGCTTGAACACGAAATGACCGGCGAAGCGCTTGCTCTCGCCATCGCGGACGGCGGGGAGTTGCCCTCGCTCGATACCGCGCTGCAGGCTGCCTCGCTGGCCGAAACCCGGCTGCGCGAAGCGATCGAGGCTATCCCGCAAGGCATCGTCTTCCTGGACGAAGAAGACCGCTACATCCTCTGGAACGAGCAATACGCGCAGATCTACGAGAAGTCGGCAGACCTGCTGGTCCCCGGCGCCAAGCTGGGCGATGCGCTGCGCATCGGCATTGCGCGGGGCGATTACCCCGAAGCCGCCGGGCGAGAGGAAGAATGGCTTGCCAGCCGTCTGGCCCTGCTGCGCCAGCCCTCGCGCCGGCACGAGCAATGGCTGTCGAACGGCCGCTGCATCATGATCGAAGAGCGGCGGCTTGAAAGCGGTGGCTCGATCGGTGTGCGCGTGGACATCACCGACCTCAAGCAGAAGGAAGAAGCCTTCCGCCTGCTGTTCGAACGCAACCCGCTGGCGATGGTCGTGTACGACCGTGAAAGCGGCTGCATCCGTACCGCCAACGAAGCGGCCTGCGTGCTGTTCGGCTACACGCCGCAGCAGATGTCGGACCTTCCCGCCGCCATGCTGTTCCCCGCAGAATCGGAAGCGCGCGCCGCCGAACTTCTCGTCACCGACCGTGCCGATACCGGCGAAAGCTGGAACATGCTGCGTAGCGACGGTGCCGCCATCGAAGCGGTGATCGCCACCCGCGTATCCGACCTCGAAGGGTTTTCCGGAACCATCGTGTCGATATTCGACGTGACGGAGCGCCGCCGCATCGAACAGCGCATGGCGCACATGGCCCGCCACGACGAACTGACCGGCCTTGCCAACCGCGCCCATTGCCGCACTTACCTAAGCGAAGTTCTCGGCACGTGCGGTACGCATGAAACCGTGACGCTGGCGATGGTCGATCTCGATCATTTCAAGCCGGTCAACGATACCTACGGCCACCACTTCGGCGACATAGTGCTGACCGAAGCGGCCCGCCGCATGCGCGAACTGATCCCGCCCGATGCACTGCTGTGCCGCATCGGCGGGGACGAGTTCGCGCTGATCTTCCGCCGGTCCAGTCTTACCCAGGCGGAACTGGTGGCCAAGTCGATCATCACCACCCTGTCCGAGCCATTCTTCGTGCAGGGCCACATGATCCACATCGGCGCCACCATCGGCTTCGCCTCCGCGCCTTACGACACCCGCGATCCCGAAACGCTGCTGCGCTACGCCGACCTTGCCCTTTACGCCGCCAAGGGTGAGCGGCGCGGCACCTGCCGCAGTTTCGAGGCCGCGATGGACGCCGCCGCGCAGGAGAAGAACCGGCTTGAGGTGGACCTGCGCGCCGCCGTGCGCGAAGGCGGCCTCGAAGTGCACTACCAGCCCATCGTCGATCTCCAGAGCGGCGAGGTGGAATGCTATGAAGCCCTGCTGCGCTGGCACCACCCGGAACGCGGCGCAGTGCCGCCCGACGTCTTCGTGCCGCTGGCCGAAGAGATCGGGCTGATCGACCAGATCGGTCGCTTCGTGCTGGGCAGCGCCTGCAACGCGGCGATGCACTGGCCCGACCACATCAAGGTGGCGGTCAACGTGTCGCCGCTCCAGTTCCGCAACGGCAATCTGCTGAGCACCGTGATCAACGCGCTCTCCACCTCGGGCCTTGCCGCGGAGCGTCTGGAACTGGAGGTCACCGAGGCCGTGCTGATGGAAAAAGGCCCGCGTCCTTCCGCGATCATCCGCAACTTGCGGGCCTTCGGCATCGGCATCTCGCTCGACGATTTCGGCACGGGCTATTCCTCGCTGAGCTACCTGCTCAATTACCCCTTTACCAAGATCAAGATCGACAAGTCGTTCATCCTGAACCTCAACCATGAAGCCAATTCGCGCGCGGTGATCCGCGCGGTGATCGGACTGGGCCGCAGTCTTGGCCTGACCGTCGCGGCCGAAGGCGTGGAGCGCAGCATCGAACGCGACTACCTGCGCGACGAAGGCTGCACACAGGGGCAAGGCTACCTGTTCGGCAGGGCGATGCCAGCGATCAGGGCATAGCGTGCAAGGCGCGCGCCGACGCTCTTACGCCACCAGCGCGCGGCGGCAGAATTCCCACAGTTCGCCAGCCAGTTCCTCGCGCCCGGTGCGGTCGGGGACGGCTTCCTCTTCGGCCAGCAGAACCGTGTGTACGGTCGTCGAGACAAGGTTGTAGACCAGTCGCGCCTGCAACTGCGGGTCGGCGTGGCGGAAGGTGCCGCCCGCGATCCCCTGCGCCACGTGCCCCGCGATCAGGTCCAGCAGCGGCTCCAGCGCCGAATTCAGTTCCGAAGGCCGCGTCTGCGCCAGCCGCAGATGCTCCCGGCTGAGCGCCGCGCCGCGCCGGTTTGCGCCCATTCGATCCTGTCCAAGCTGCCCGACGACGATCCCGGTAACGATTGTGCGCAGCGCCTCCACCGGCCCCTGGCACCTTGCGGTGATCTCGTGAAACTGCAGCGCGGCCGCGCGCAGCGAACTGTCGAATACGGCCAGCACAAGATCGTCCTTGCCCTGGAACCGTTCATAGAACGCCCGCCGCGCCAGCCCGGCCCGTGCCAGCACTGCGCGAATGGTCAGCCCTTCAAGCCCGGCCTCGTCAAGCAGATCGTAAGCGGTGCGGATCAGCAGCATGGTGCGATCGCCCTCGGACGTCTCGGGGGCAGTGAACAGCGAAGGATAGGCAGTGGTCATCCTGCCTGCGCTACGCCCGCGCGCAGCCATGGTCCAGCCCGATTGACTTGCCGGCGGTCACCGTCGTACAAGATTGAGAACAATGTTCTCGCAGGATAATGAGAGAGGAAACCATGCCGCAGGTCACTTACGTCGATCATGACGGGCACGAAACGCGCGTAGACGTGCCGCTGGGCGAAAACGTCATGCGCGGGGCGCTTTACAGCGGGATCGAAGGCATCGTCGGCGAATGCGGCGGCGGCCTCTCGTGCGCGACGTGCCACTGCTACATCGACGAGGACTGGATCGACACTACCGGCGGTCCGTCCTCCGATGCAGAGGCGGAACTGCTGGAACAGGTCGCTACCAAACTGCGCCCCACCAGCCGCCTTTCGTGCCAGATCGAAATCACGCCCGCGCTTGACGGGCTTGTCGTCCACCTGCCCGAAACGCAGTTCTGAAGGGAGCGGACCGATGCCGATCGACGCAGCCAACCCCGTACCGCCCAGCTTTCCCCGCCATGTCGGGATGGACCAGGTGCCCGCTCACGTACCGCCCGAACTGATCCGCCAGTCGGGGCTCACCATCGGGCCGGACTTCCTTGCCAACCCGCATGACTTCATGGCCGCGCTGCATGAAAAACAGCCGCCGATCTATTATGACGTCAGCCCGATGGGCAACATGTGGCACCTCATCAAGCATGAGGACGCGCTGTTCGGCCTGCGCCACCCGGACATCTTCTCGAACGAAGGCGCCACCCCCTTCCCGCGCGATCCGGACGACTATTTCTATTTCATCCCGATCGAGATCGACCCTCCTCACCACCGCAAGTACCGCAACATCGTGGACCCGGTGTTCAGCCCGCAGGGGGTGCTGAAACTGGAAGAGCAGATCCGCCAGCGCGCCAACGACCTGATCGACGCGATCGAAGCGAAAGTCGCGGCCGGTGAGACGTGCGAATTCACCGAGGATTACGGCCGCCCCCTGCCGGTTTCGGTCTTCCTGGATATCATGGGGCTGCCGCAGGACATGCGCGACGAGTTCGTCGACTGGGCGGTGCAGTTGCTCCACTCGAACGACCGCGCGATCATGGCCGATTCGATGCGCAAGATCACCGCCTATCTCAAGCAGGCAATCGAAGAGAAGAAGGCCAACCCGGACGACGGCGTGGTGAGCCGCATCGCCCATTCCGCGCCCGACGGCGTGCCGCTTTCGGACAAGGAGATCTTCGGGTTCGTCTGCTTCCTGTTCATCGGCGGGCTCGACACGGTCTTCGCGACGCTCAACAACATCTGGCTCTATCTGGCCCAGCACCCCGACAAGCTGGCCGAAATCCATGCCCGCCCTCAGGACATCGACAAGATCGTCGAGGAACTGCTGCGCCGCTGGTCAGTCACCTTCTCGGGGCGCGTGCTCGACAAGGACTACGAGATGCGCGGCGTTCAGATGAAGAAGGGGGACCGGGTGACTTTCATCCTGCCCGCCTGCAATTTCGATCCCGAAGTCTTCCCCAATCCCAGGGAGGTCGACTTCGACCGCCCGCGCAAGACGATCCTGGCCTTTACCGTGGGGGTCCACAGCTGCATGGGCGCGCACCTTGCCCGGCTTGAGGTGAAGATCGCGCTGCAGGAATGGCTGAAGCGCATCCCGGCGTTTTCAGTGAAGCCCGGCACGCAGATCGAATATCGACCCGGCGGCGTCATCGGGCCGGAGCATCTGCCGCTGGTCTGGTAACCCTCAACCCGGCGTGCGCGGCGGCCTTGCCAGAATGTCCAGCAAGGCCGCCTCGAACGCTTGGGGGCGCTCGTACATTGCCCAGTGGCCGGCGTCGTCGATGATGCGAAACTCTGCGTCGGGCTGAACCGCGCGCAGTACCGCCTTTTGCGCGGCCGGATCGGGATGCGGCAGGTCAAGCGCGCCCCAGATCGCATCCACTGCCACCCGGATATCCGGCAGGATGCGCACCAGCCGATCCGGCACAACCAGTGGCGAGGCGTGCAGCCGTGCCGCCTTGGCCGTTGGCAACAGCATGTGGATGGCAAGCTCGTCCGCACTTTCAGGATGATGAAGCATCAGACCCAGAAGGTTCGCCTTCAGCGCCGCACGCCGCGCTTCTCCCGCAAGCCCGCTGATCCGCCCGAGACGCGGATTCCCCATCGGCGTGCCAAGCCCGCCACACCCGACGATCACCAGCCTTCGCGCCACGTCCGGATGCAGCGCGGCCAGATGGGCGAGCGCTACGCCGCCGAACGAGAAACCGCACAAATCGATGGGCAGGCCTTGGCTCCCTGCAACGATGTGCAGTCCCTGCGCCAGTGCGGCCGAAATACCGGCATGATCCTCGCTGGAGGGCATGGCGGAGTCTCCGTGCCCCGGCAGGTCCGGCACGATCAACGTGCGGTGACGCGATAGCCGTTCGATATTGCGGACCCAGTGCGTCCACGAACCTTGCGCGCCGTGGGCGAGCACCAGCGGCTGGCCCCTGCCCTCACCCCATATCCGCCAGACCATGGTGCCATCGCCGCAAGGCGTCTGCGCCCGCCGGGCCTGCGAATCGAGAGCGTCAAGGAAGGCTTGCGGGTCCATATTGATCGCGGCTCCGGCGCTCCCTGCCTGCTCCATCGTCATCTCCCGAGACATTCCAACGTGTCATTCAACTGCAGTCCGACAGCCACCCGCCGCCCCTGGCCGAATGACAGCGCAGGACATGCAACCCCGCAGAAACGCGCGGGAAATCTGCGGGCGAAAAATCCGCATGCTGCGCAGCATGGAATGCATTTGGGGCTTTGCCAAAGCCGAATTCTTGTGCAATGTGGTCGGTGAAAGGTTCATGTAACCTTACCGGTGTTGGGAGAGAGCGCGCCGGGGATGATTTAATCACTCCGGCGCGCCGATTTCCTCGCAGTTGCAGCATAAGCTGCCTGATCTACCAAACATCGATAATCTCACCGATTTGTGGGCGCTTGGCAAGCCCCCAGTATGCTGGTCCGGCCTGTACTTTAGGTCAGATTTCGCAGTGCAACATGGCCTGTTTCCCGGAAATCCGCGCATATCGCCCCTACGGTGATTCGCGCAGGTGAGACAATTTGTCCGGGATTTTGAGCGCTTCGGGCGCGTGGATTGCTCCGGGGCGGGCTCCCGCCTACAGCCGGGCACCGTGAAACCCTCCCCTTCCTCGACCGCCCGCCAGCTTTGGGCCATCGCCCTGCCTGCCATGCTGACCAACGTGGCGACCGCGCTGTTCGGGCTTGCCGACATGTGGGCGATCGGCCGCCTGGGTGACGCGTCCGCGCAAGGCGCGGTCGAACTGGGCGCGAAGTTCATGCTGGGCCTGCTCAACGTCTTCAATTTCCTGCGAACCAGCACCGTCGCGCTGACCGCCCAGAGCAGCGGCAGCGGGGAAGGCAACCAGGGCGAAACGCTGGCGCGCGCGATGACCGTCGCCATCGGCATCGGGGCGCTGCTGCTCATGGCGATGCCGCTGGCGATACCTTTCGGCCTCGACATGCTGGGCGCACAAGGGACAGTGCGGGACGCGGCGTACAGCTATGTCGCGGTGCGCTATTGGGCCGGCCCCGTATGGCTGGCCAACTGCGTGCTGGTGGGCTGGCTGATCGGGCGGCGCAAGGTGCGTCATGTGCTGGTGGTGGAGATCGTCGCCAACATCGTGCACATCGCGCTGGACCTGCTGCTGGTGCTCGTCGTGGGCTGGGGTGTCGCGGGCGTGGCCGGTGCGACGGTCAGTTCCGAAGCGCTGAAGTTCCTGCTGCTTGCCGCCATCGTCGTGCGCGAAGGTGCGGCGGCCGAGGCGCTGGCCGCGCTGGGCCGCAAGGGCACATGGGCGCGGAGCGAACTGGCGCGTCTTTTTGCGCTCAACCGTGACCTGTTCATCCGCACGCTGCTGCTGACCGGCTCGATCCTGCTGTTCGCCCGCGTGGGTGCCCGCGCGGGGCCGGTGACGCTGGCCGCCAACGGTGTGCTGTTCCAGATATTCATGCTGGCCACGCTGCTGCTCGACGGGTTCGAAAGCGGCGCGCAAGTGCTCTGCGGCGAGGCGCTGGGCGCAAAGTCGCGCGCACGCTTTACCGCAGCTGTGCGCGCCGCGCTGGTCTGGGGCGGCGTGACAGGGCTTGCGGTTTCGGCGATCTACGCGCTGGCGGGCGCACGGATCGCGGCGGCCTTCAGTACCGACCCCGCCGTGATCGCCGCGACCGCGCAATATGCGCCCTGGCTGGCCGTGCTGCCGGTGCTGGGCGTATCGTCCTTCGTGTTCGACGGAGTGTTCGTAGGTGCCGGGTGGACCCGCGCCATGCTGGGGACGATGGCGGCCGCGAGGGCGGCCTATCTCGCTCTGCTATGGGCGCTCCAGCCGCTGGGAAACCATGGTTTGTGGGCGGCCTTCGCCGTGCTGTTCGGCGGCCGCGCGGTCGGCCAGGCGCTGGTCCTGCCGCGCCTGATCCGGCGCGGTTTCAGCGCTTCCTGAACACCAGCATCAGGTTGTTGGCAGGCATCTCGACGAGGCGATCGAAGGCAAGGCCGTTATCGAGCGCGCAGGCGCGCACCGTCTCCACGCTGCGCAGGCCCCATTCGGAATTGCGCCGCTTCAAATCCTCGTCGAACGCGGCATTGCTGGGTTCAAGGGTGATCCCGTCGCGTCGGTACGGGCCGTAGAGCACCAGCGGATAGCCCGATTCCAGCACCCGCGCCGCGCCTGCCATCAGGCCCTCGGTCGCAGCCCAGGGGCTGATGTGGACCATGTTGATGCAGACCACCGCCTGCGCCGCATCCACCGGCCATGCACCCGAAGCCGCATCGAGTTCCAGCGGCGGTTCGATGTTCGCAAGGCCCGCCTGCTGTACCCAGGCCGCGATCGAGGCGCGCGCCCGTGCATCGGGGTCGGTGGGTTGCCAGACCAGATCGGGCAAGGCGGCGGCGAAGTGGACGGCATGTTCGCCGGTGCCGCTGGCGATCTCCAGCACGTGGCCGGACACCGGCAGCACATCGCGCAGGACCGCAAGGATCGGATCGCGGTTGCGGGCAGTGGCGGGAGCCTCTCGGCGAGGGTCGGTTTCCATCGCCCTGCAATGGGGCCGCCTGCCCGGTTCGGCAAGATCGATCAGGGTCATTATGGGGCGAGAAGATGCGACGGCCGGACGGAAAGCTGGGGGGGCCAGGCAGCGATGGGGGGGAGCTGCCTTTGCTTTCGGTCCGGCCGACGCGCCGGTGTCTCCTGTTACGGGGGCGGAGGCACCGGCTGTCTGGTGTCAGAGCGTCAATGCCCGGCGGACGGCTTGACGTTCTTGGGCGGGCGCGGCGCCAGCCAGATGGTCATCGCGGCAAGGAACAGGGCGATGGCGCTGATCACGAACAGTTCGCCCGTTGCCACCGCGGTGCCCTGGTTCTCGACCATCTGCGCGATCGCCACGCGCGCCTGCTCGGCGCTGAAGCCCTGCTGCTGGAGCGCCTGCGAAGTGGCATCCGCACCGTTGAGTACGCCCGACAGATCGGCGCTGCGCGCGCGGGACATGTCGCTCCACACGGTCGTGATGATCGCCGTCGCCACCGCGCCCGCCAGCGTGCGCCCGAAGTTGGCGATACCCGCTGCCGATGCGGTTTCATGCGGCTGCACGGAACTGAGGCTGATCGTCGTCAGCGGCACGATCATCAGCGATACGCCCACGCCTTGCAGCAACTGCGGGATGGCGATCGTCCAGAACGTGATGTCGGTCGACCAGGTCATGCGCATCAGCGAGCAGATGCCGATCCACGCAACGCCGATGAAGACCAGCAGGCGCGGATCGAACCGCTTCATCAGCGCCGGCACGAACGGCGAGGCGACCACCGCCAGAACGCCGGAGAACGCCATCGCCCTGCCCGCCTCCGTCGCGGTATAGCCCATCGAGGTCTGCAACCACTGCGGGATGATCACGATCGAGGCGAAGTAGGTGCCGAACGCGATCGTCAGCGAGGCCGTGGAGGCGGAGAAGCCCCTGTATCGGAACACGCTGAGGTTCACGATCGGGTGCTCCTCTGTCAGTTCCCAGATCAGGAACGCGATGAAGAACACCCCCGCGATGCAGGCCAGCGCGACGATCTTGGTGGACGAGAACCAGTCTTCGTCCCGGCCAAGGTCGAGCATCATCTGGAACGCACCGACGAAGATCACCAGCAGCGCCAGCCCGATCTTGTCGATCGGCAGCTTCTGCGTCGGCGTCTCCTGCCCGCGCAGCAGGATCGCCACGCCGAAGAAGATCAGCGCCACGATCGGCACGTTGATGAAGAAGATCCATTCCCACGACCAGTTGTCGGAGATGTAGCCGCCCAGGATCGGCCCGGCGATCGGAGCGGTGACGACCGTCATCGCCCACATCGCCATGGCCTTCGCCTGCATTTCCTTGGGGAAGATCTTGAGCAGAAGCGTCTGCGTCAGCGGCATCAGCGGACCACCGCAGAAGCCCTGCCCCAGACGGAAGATCACCAGCGCCGAAAGCGTCCCCGACAACCCGCACAGGGTCGAGAACACGCCGAAGCCGATCAGCGAGATCATGAACACGCGCAAGGTGCCGAAGCGGTTGGAGAGCCAGCCCGTCAGCGGCACGCAGATCGCTTCCGCGACGGCGTAGGACGTGATCACCCAGGTGCCGCTGGACACCGAGACGGCAAGGCCGCCCGCGATATGCGGCACCGAAACGTTGGCGATGGTGGTGTCGAGCACCACGATGAAGTTGGCCATGGCGAGCACGAAGCCCGCCAGGATCAGCTTTGCGCCGGAAAGGGTGCCGCCCCCCTCCTGCGCCGCAGCTGCCGGAGCGCCCCCGGCCATCAGTCGTTATCCGTCAGGTCGATCTCGGCTTCCATCGACAGGCCGATGCGCAGCGGGTGCTCCTTCAGCTCCTTGGGGTCGAGCTGGATGCGCACCGGCAGGCGCTGCACCACCTTGATCCAGTTGCCGGTCGCGTTCTGCGCCGGGATCAGCGAGAACGCCGCGCCCGTGCCGCCCGAGAAGCCCACGACCTTGCCGTGGTACTCCACCTTGCCGCCATAGAAGTCAGACGTCAGCACGGCCTTCTGGCCCGAGCGGACCTTGCCGAGCTGGTCTTCCTTGAAGTTCGCATCGACGTAAAGATCGCCCACCGGCACCACGATCATCGCGGGCGAGCCGGACTGGATACGCTGGCCGACCTGGATCGTGCGCTTGGATACGACGCCGTCGATCGGCGCACGCACGATGGTGCGTTCAAGATCCAGCTTCGCCTGCGCCAGCTGGGCCTGAGCCTGAAGGATTTCGGGCGCGGTCTGGACCGTGGTGCCCTTGGTCAGCGCGACGGCGGCTTCTTCCTGACGGCGGGCGCTGCGGGCGTTTTCCTGCGCCTGCGCAACGGCGGCCTCGGCTTCCTGATACGACGCCTTCGCCGTGGCCAGCGCCTGACGCGCGGTGGTCAGTTCCTCGTTCGATACTGCGCCGGTGCCCGAAAGGGCGGCACGACGCTTGTAGTCTTCCTCGGCCTTGGTCAGCGATGCCTGCGCGGACGCAAGGCCGGCGCGCGCGGTGTTGATCTGCGCATCGCTTGCTCCGGCAGCTGCACCCAGCGCCGCATTGTTGGCGATCGACTGGCCATAACGGCGCTGCATCATCGCAAGATTGGCTTCGGCCTGCTGGACCGCGATCTGCTGGTCCTTGTCCTCGATCCGGAACAACAGCTGGCCCTTGCGAACAGGCTGCGTATCGGTGACGAGCACTTCGATCACGCGGCCCGAAGTCAGCGGCGTGACCTGCGCGTTCTCACCGGCGACATAGGCGTTGTCGGTCGAAACCGAACGGCTGGCGATGAATTCTTCGTAGAGGAACCATAGGCCGCCGATCACCACCACTGCGCCGCCGAGGCCGAGCAGGAGGTTCTTGCGCTTGCTCTTGTCCACGACAGTGCCCGAACCGGCGTCGTTGGGGGTTTCGTCACTCATCGGTCGAGGCTTTCCTGGCTGGATTCTTCTGCATAGCCGCCACCCAGGGCGCGCTTGAGCGCGACTTCGCTGGCAAGGGTGGCGAAATGGGCGTCGACTGCGCCAAGGCGGGTGTCGAGCGCAGTGGTTTCGGCGCTGAGCACGTCGATATACGTGCTCAGACCGGCCTTGTAGCGCTGAAGCGCAAGGCCATAGGCAGCGTTCGCCTCGGTACGGGCGTCAAGCGCGTGGCGCTCCTGCTCGGCGGCCGAGGTGCGGGTGGACAGGGCATCGGCAACTTCCTGCAGGGCGCCGATCACCGACTTGTTGTAGCTGGCGACCATCGTGTCGTAGCCGCCGCGCGCCAGGCGATAGCGGCCCGAAAGCGCGCCACCCTGGAAGATCGGCAGGCTGACCGCCGCACCCGCGTTGCCATAGTCCGAACCGTCGTCGAACAGGTTCGATATGCCAAGCGAGCTGAGGCCAATGAGACCGCTGAGCGAAATGTCCGGCAGGAACGACTTCTTGCCGTATTCGACGCCCTTGTCCGCCGCCTCGACCAGCTTGCGCGCCATGACGACGTCGGGACGGCGCCCGGCAAGCGCAATGCCCGCGTCGGTGGGCACCGGCGTTGCCGCGATCGTGGCGATGGACGGGGGGGTGAGCGTCAGCGTGCGGTCTGGGCCGGCGCCAAGCAGCGCGGCCAGGGCATGGCGGCGCTTTTCGATCTGTTCGCGGTTGGCGGCAACGTCGATCCGCGCGCGGGCGGCTTCGGCGTTCGACTGGCGCAGCGGGCTCTGGTTGTCGAGGCCCTGCGTCACGCGCTGGCCGACCAGCTTGGCCGAACCGTCTCGCGCAGCCAGCGTCTCTTCCAGCACCTTCTGGCGTTCGAGCAGGCGGCCAAGGTCGAAGTAGGACGAGACGACTTCGGATGCCAGCACCAGCTCTGCCTGTCGCTCATCCGCGATGGCCGCTTCGGTGGCAGACGTCGCGGCGGCCAGCAGCGCGCGGTTCTTGCCCCAGATATCAAGGTTGAGGTTGGCGGACAGGGCAAGCATGCCATAGTCCTTCCAGCCCTTGGGCAGCGCGGCGGCAGGGGTGCCGTTGTTGTAGCTCTGCTTCTCGACCGAGGCGGAGCCCTGCCCGCCGATGCTGGGCAGCAGCGAAGATCGCGACGCTTCGAGCGCGCCCTGTGCCTGGCGGATGCGCGCCAGCGCGGTGGCGACATCGGGCGAACCCTTGATCGCCTCGTCAACCAGACCATCAAGCTGGGGATCGCCGTAAGCGGTCCACCAGCGGTCCTGCGGCCATTGCGCAGCGGTGCCCTGGATCGATGCGGCGCTGTCGAGGGTCGACGGCGGGCGCAGCGCGGGGCGTGGCCCAAGGTCGGGCGCACCGCACCCTGCGAGCGAACTGGAGGCGATCAGCAAGGCGGCTGTCGCGACTCGGGGGAAGAATTGTGTACTCATCGGTACGGTCCAAATCGTTTGCCGGCTTGTTTCTGTCAACGAAAAACTGTACTACCGAGTACACCATGACCGAACAGACAGGAATCTCGAAGCGCGAGGCGAACAAGGCCCGCAAGCGGACGGAGATCGTGCGGGTCGCATCGGGCATGTTCCTCGAACAAGGTTACGCTGCGACGACAATGTCCGCGATCGCCGATACCGTGGGCGGGTCCAAGGCCACCCTATGGGCGCACTTCGCGTCCAAGGAAGAACTGTTCGCGGCCGTTGTGGACATGCACGTCGAAGCCTTCGCGAAGGACGTGGAGGAAGTGCTGACCGGGCAGACCTTCTCGGTCCCGGCGCTGCGCCGCGCGTGCCTGCGCTTCATCGACTGCCTGCTGCGCGCCAACTCGGTGCTGCTCTACCGCCTCGTGGTGAGCGAGGGGGAGCGGTTCCCCGAGATCAAGGAGACGTTCTACGCACGCGGCCCCGCCAAGCTGCGCTGCGCGATCGCGGATTTCTTCGCCACCCGCTTCGATGCCGAGGAAGCGCGCAAGCTGACGCAGCTGACCGTTTCGGCCGTGACCGGCTACCGCTCCGACGTGCTGCTGCGCCCCGATCCGGTTGACCCGGCCCAGCACGAAGCCTTCGTCGACAACCTTCTGTCGCACAGCGTCTGGCCCGCGGAACAGCACGTAGCCTAGACCGCCCCGGCGATCACTGCCCGGCGTTCCCATTCGGGATTGGACGCAAGGCTCTCCCCTCCCCCATCCTCACGCTTCGGCTCGGGAGGAGAGGAGAAGCCCATGAGCGACGACACGTCGGCCGCGATCCGCGACACGCGCAAGGACTGGGTGGTCGAGCACCGCGACATGTACCTGTCGTCGGGCGGGGCGCAGGGCCACATCATGGATATCACGCCGGTAGGCGGAAGGTCCTTCGCCACGCATTGTCTGGTGAAGTACGTGGGCCGCAAGAGCGGCAAGGTCTTCATCACGCCCCTTTGCTACGCCGACATCGGCGGTGAAGTCGTGATCTGCGCGTCCAAGGGCGGCGCGGACCATCACCCCGCCTGGTATCTCAACATCCGCGAGGCCGGTACGGTCGACTTCCAGGTCGCCACCCAGGCCTTCCGCGCCACCTGGCGCGAACCGGAAGGGGCGGAACGCGACAAGGTCTGGTCCTTCCTGACCGACTGCCACCCCTTCTACGCGGATTACCAGAAGGCGACCGACCGCGTCATCCCGCTGGTCATGCTCAAGGCGATCGAGCCGATCCCCGTATTCAAGGCCGAAGACGCCACCGGCACCCGGCAATTCTAGGCGCCAATTCTGAGAGACACCATGAGCGACGACTTCGACTGTTCCGATATCGACAACTACCTTGGCAAGCCGATGGACTTCTCGCCCTTGCGCGAAGCCATCGCCCCCAACGACATCCGCCGCTGGGTCCATGCGATGCATTACCCCAACCTTGCGCATTTCGATCCCGGCCACGCCGAGGCAAGCGTCTGGGGCCGCCTTGTCGCACCGCAAAGCTTCGCCATCGCCACGGATGACGGTCACGGCGCGGCACCGGCCTGCGTCGGCCGCATCGAAAACTCGCACCTCCTGTTCGGCGGCGACGAGTGGTGGTTCCACGGCCCGCGCATCGAACCGGGCGACGTGATCACCAACACCCGCATTCCGTTCGACTACACCGTCAAGCAGACCGGCTTTGGCCCCACCTGCTTCCAGCGGGGCGACAACAACTATTCGAACCAGAAGGGCGAAGAGATCGCCCGCCAGCGCTCCACCTCGATCCGCTACCGCGCGGCAGCAGGCGGTGACAACGTCAAGACCGACGACTTTGAAGAGCCCGAATGGACCGACGAAGCGCTGGAAGAGATGGAGCAGCGCCGCTTCGCCTGGGTGCAGATGCTGCACGACCTCGGCAGCAAGGAACGGTGGTGGGACGACGTGGCGGTGGGCGACCAGTTGCCTGAACGCGTCTTCGGCCCGCATTCGATCGCCAGCTTCGCCACCGAATGGCGTGCCTACATCGTCAACACCTGGGGCACGCTCGACTTGCGCAAGCAGGATCTGGAGGGTCTTGGCTTCACGCGCGAGATGGCGGGCTACGAGAACGACCCCGACATGCTGAAGGTGAACCCCTTCCTCACTGACGGCGCGTACTACGGCCCATCGCGCGGGCACCTGTTCGCCAAGTATGCCCGCCGCATCGGCATGCCGCGCGGCTATGGCTATGGCGCATCGATGGGATCCTGGGTGACCGACTATCTGTCCGGCTGGGCGGGGCAGCACGGCATGGTCGTGCATTCCATCGCCAACTATCGCGGCCCCGCGCTGACCGGCGATGTGACGATCCAGACCGCCGAAGTCACCGAAAAGTCAGTGGACGATCAGGGCCGCCATCTCGTTCACGTGAAGCACTTGATGAAGAACCAGAAAGGCACGACTATGTGCACCGGCACTGCCGAGATCGCCCTGCCGAAGAAGCCCGGCTGAGGCCCGAAGTCTCACCCCGCCCCAAACTGGGCCCCACACTGGGCCTCAAACCGGGCGGGGTGAGAAGGCATGCAAGGCCCCGCCTGCGGATACCATCTCCACCCGCCCGGCGATCCACACATCGCCGCTTTCGTCCTGCGCGCAATGGACCAGTCCGTCCGCGCCGACCTTGCGCCCTTGCGCGGCGATGTAGCTGCCCTTCGCCAGCCCGCTGGCGAAAAGATACTGCGCTACCGCCGCATTAAGGCTGCCCGTCACCGGATCTTCGACGATCTTTCCGGATGGATCGGCGAAGAACGCCCGCAGTTCGAACTGTGCGTCCCCGCCCGAAGTGCACGGCCCCAGCAGCGCCACATCCGTTCCCGGCTGCGCACGCACCGCAGGTTCGGCGGCCAGCACCGCCTCTGCCGACGCAAGGTGCAGCACCTTCCAGCCCGGCCCGTTG
The DNA here is from genome assembly GCF_002896965.1 of Novosphingobium guangzhouense. Taxonomy (GTDB): domain Bacteria; phylum Pseudomonadota; class Alphaproteobacteria; order Sphingomonadales; family Sphingomonadaceae; genus Novosphingobium; species Novosphingobium guangzhouense. The sequence goes on along the minus strand of NZ_LYMM01000095.1, from coordinate 161,769 downwards.
GCGGCGTGAACCGCCGCGACGACCTGACTCTGGTCCGCCCCCGTCAGGCGCAACGTCTCGGCCACATCCTTGTCATCGAGCGGGCCGGAACGGATCAGCGGCGGCGCGCGGAACGCCAGCCGCTCTCCATCCTGCCGCACTTCGACAAGACCGATGCCGCATTCCTGCACCACGCAGCCGTCTGCCTGTGGTGCCCCACCGGCAGCAAGCCAGGCATGCGCGCTCCCCAGCGTAGGGTGCCCGGCGAATGGCAGTTCGCCCGCCGGATAGAATATCCGCACCCGATAGTCGGCGCGCGGGTCGCTGGGCGGCAGCAGGAAAGTCGTCTCCGAATAGCCCAGCCACTGCGTCAGCCGCAGCATCTGCGCATCGCTCAACCCCTCTGCACCGCGCACGACCGCCAGCGGATTGCCGCTGAGCGGCCCGGAACCGAAGACGTCGACGAGATCGAGAAACATAAATTGCCCTTTCGGAGCTGATTGCACTTTTGAACGTTCCATCGCAGGAAAGCACCACGCCGTCATGCGTGCCGCCCGCGGTTCATTGCAGGTTGTCATGATACCGTCGACCGGCCGCGACAGATTTCAAGCAATTCGTTGCAGGAGAATGGAAATGAAGAAATCCCTGCTGGCTCTGGCAGCACTGGCCACTACCCTCACCGCCCTGCCCATCGCCCCGGTCATGGCCGATCCGCCGCGCTGGAACGACCGTGACCGCGATGGGCGTCATGATCGACGGGATCGCTATGACAACCGCCGCAACATGTACGATTCGCGCGGTCGCTATCGCGAGCCGCGCCGTATCACCCGCGATTCCCACGTTTGGCGCGGCCGGGACGGGCGCTATTACTGCAAGCGCGATAACGGAACCACCGGGCTGCTGATCGGCGCCGGCGTGGGTGCGCTGGCAGGGAACCAGATCGCCGGCAATGGTGACAAGACCATCGGCACTATCCTGGGTGGTGTGCTGGGTGGCGCACTTGGTCGTGAGATCGACAAGGGCGATATCCAGTGCCGCTGAGCTGAACGCTCTGCTTGGGCAAGAAAAACGCGCCGTCCGAAAGGGCGGCGCGTTTTTCATTGGCCGCCGCATATGTGCGCCTCCCGAACGGTTTATGTTTCCCAAAGAAACATTTGGCTTCGGTTCACCGCTGGATCAGTGCGCCTCGTCACGCATTTTTTCCTGACGGCGCTTGTTCATCTGACGTTGTGGATCAATGAACGAATAGCGGCGTTACCAGCTCATTCCCACGCAACGATGAGGGCACATATCATGCGTAAGATGATTCTCGCCGCCACTATGATGGCGCTCACCATTCCGGCCACCGTCGCTTTCACCGCTCCGGCTGAAGCGCGCGATCACCGTCGCTATCACACCGACCGCGGTGTCAAGTACTGGCGCGGCAACAACGGTCGCTACTACTGCAAGAAGTCGAACGGCACCACCGGCCTCCTGATCGGCGGCGTTGCCGGCGCCCTTGCCGGCCGTGCGATCGACACCCGCGGCGACCGCACCGTCGGCACCCTGCTCGGCGCAGCCGGCGGCGCAGTTCTGGGTCGTGAGATCGACCGTGGCGGCGATCGTCCGCGCTGCCGCTGATCCTTCAGCCAGCCCCTTGCAAAAAAGGCGCGTCGTCTTCGGACGGCGCGCCTTTTGCTTTGTCCGCCCCTTCCATCCGCCGTCACGATACGCGCGCGATGGGTGCGCAAGGGGTGCATGAATCCTTTCCTACACCGGCCGCCTATGCTCCAATGCGGCCATGTTTCAGCGACTTGCATTCATGACCCGGTCGATCTCCAGCCAGGCGGCACCGTCTCTGCCCGCCCCCCGGAGTTCCTCCTTTGGACCGTGTAAACCGTGTAAACCCATGGTGACACCTTGCCGGGCAGCGGCATGACCACGACCGCTGCGAATCGCCCGGCCATGCTGGTTACCGGCGGGGCCAAGCGGATCGGCGCGGCAATCGCCCGCGCCTTCGGCGACGCGGGCTGGCATGTCGTGATCCATTACGGCCGCTCGCAGGCGCAGGCCGAAACCCTTGCCGCCAGTCTGCCAAGCGCGGAAATCGTCTCCTGCGACCTTGCCGATCGGGATGAAGGCCCCGCCATGGTCGAAGCGCTCGCCGCCAGGCTCGACGACTGGCGCGTGCTGATCAACTGCGCCGGGGTCTTCGACCTCGATACTGCCGATGCGCTGGACCCTGAAATTTTCACCGCCGCCATGCAGGTGAACGCGGCCACCCCCGCCCGGCTCGGGCAGGCATTCCTTGCTCACGCCCGTTCCCGTACCGGACGCCGCCTGATCAACATCACCGATCAGAAGCTGCTCAATCCGAACCCGGACTTCTTCTCGTACACGATGAGCAAGCACGCACTTTCCGCCACGATCCCGATGCTGTCGATGGCCCGGCAGGCGAAAGAAGATCGTGTCTACGGCATAGCTCCCGGCGCCATCCTCGCCAGCCATGACCAGAGCGAGGCGGAAGCGGAAGTGTCACACCGGATGAACTTGCTCGGCCGCCGGGCGACGCCCGATGACGTCGCGGGCGCAGCCCTTTTCCTGGCCGGCGGATGGCTGGACAGCGGGGAAACGCTCTACGTCGATTCGGGGCAGCACCTTCTCGCCCAGCCGCGCGATGTGCTGTTTCTGGCGCGGGGGTAGTAATTGTGCATTTCTCAACACAAGCCCCCTTGCCTAAGGGGATTTACCCCCGCACAACCCTCTCATGGCACTCGGTATTCTCGACCGCTTCCTCGAGCGCGGCGTCCGAAAGGGCGTGCTCGAACTGGCCCGCCCCGACGGTTCCCTCCGTCGTTTTGGAACCCCGGCAGAAGGCTTCCCGCAAGTCCGCATCCGCCTGACCGACAAGGGTGCCGAACGCCGCATCCTGCGTGATCCTCGGCTCGGCGCGGCTGAAGCGTTCATGGACGGCCAGCTCGAAGTCGAGCAGGGCGATATCATGGATCTCGTCTATCTGCTGCGCGCCAACGCACGCTGGGACAAGGGCGGAGAACTGAAGGAACACACCCCGTTCAAGAAGGTGGTCGGGAAAGTCGTCACCCTCGTCGACGGCATCAACCGCGCAGCCAGCGCCAAGAAGAACATCGCCCACCACTACGACGTGGGTAACGACCTATACAAACTTTTTCTCGACACAGAGCACATGCAGTATTCCTGCGCCTACTGGCCGTCGGACGATATTTCGCTGGAACAGGCGCAGACCGCCAAGCTTGCCCATATCGCCGCAAAACTGGCGATCGAGCCGGGGCAGAAGGTACTCGACATCGGCTGCGGATGGGGCGGCATGGCGATCTATCTTGCCAGGCACTTCGACGTTTCCGTCAAGGGCATCACGCTGAGCGAGGAGCAACTGGCCCTCGCCCGCGAACGCGCGATACAGGCAGGTGTGTCAGGCCGCATCGACTTCGAACTGATCGACTACCGCGACCTTGCGGCGCGGGGTGACAAGTTCGAAAGGATCGTCTCGGTCGGCATGTTCGAACACGTCGGCCAGGCGCAGTTCGACCGTTTCTTCCGCGACTGCGCGACGATGCTCGACGACGAAGGCGTAATGCTCCTCCACACCATCGGGCGCATGGGTGGGCCAGGTTCGACCGATGCCTTCACCCGCAAGTACATCTTCCCCGGCGGCTACATCCCGGCACTGAGCGAAACCGTGGAATCGAGCGAAAAGGTACGCCTCATCGCCACCGACGTTGAGAACCTGCGCCTGCACTACGCCAAGACCTTGCGCGAATGGTACAAGCGCTGCGTCGCCAGCAAGGATGCGATCGTCAAACTCTATGATGAGCGCTTCTACCGCATGTGGATTTTCTACCTCTCGGGCGCGACGGCAGCCTTCGAAAGCGGGGGCATGTGCAACTACCAGATCCAGTACACCCGATCCCGCCACGCCCTGCCGCTCATCCGCGATTACATCGCGCAAGATGAGAAGATGCTGCTGGGTTCCGCCGGCTGACGACCTGACCATTGCGAAGTCCGGGCGCACCTGCTAGCCGCGCGCCCAAACTTCCACCGCTTATTTCGCGAAAGCCGTGCCCATGTCCGACAGCATCAAGAAGGTCGTCCTTGCCTACTCCGGCGGCCTCGACACCAGCGTCATCCTCAAGTGGCTTCAGGTCACCTACAACTGCGAGGTGGTGACCTTCACCGCCGACCTCGGCCAAGGTGAAGAGCTTGAGCCCGCTCGCGCCAAGGCCAAGCTGATGGGCCTGCCGGACGAAAATATCTACATCGACGACCTGCGCGAAGAATTCGTGCGCGACTTCGTCTTCCCGATGATGCGCGCCAATGCCCGCTACGAAGGCGATTATCTCCTCGGCACCTCGATCGCCCGCCCGCTGATTTCCAAGCGCCTGATCGAGATCGCGCACGAAACCGGCGCCGATGCCGTTGCGCATGGCGCGACCGGCAAGGGCAACGACCAGGTCCGCTTCGAACTCTCGGCTTACGCGCTCGACCCGAACATCAAGGTCATCGCGCCCTGGCGTGAGTGGGACCTGACCAGCCGCACTTCGCTCATCGCCTGGGCCGAGCAGCACCAGATCCCCGTGCCCAAGGACAAGCGCGGCGAAAGCCCCTTCTCCACCGACGCCAACCTCCTCCACACCTCGTCCGAAGGCAAGGTTCTGGAAGATCCGTGGGAAGAGACCCCCGACTACGTCTACTCGCGCACGGTAAACCCGGAAGACGCGCCGGATGCGCCGGAATACATCACGATCGACTTCGAAAAGGGTGACGGCGTCGCCCTCAACGGCGTGGCGATGAGCCCGGCCACCCTGCTCACCGCCCTTAACGACCTCGGCCGCAAGCACGGCATCGGCCGCCTCGATCTGGTCGAGAACCGCTTCGTCGGCATGAAGTCGCGCGGCATGTACGAGACGCCGGGCGGCGAGATTTACGCCCGCGCTCACCGCGGCATCGAACAGCTCACGCTTGATCGCGGGGCGGCTCACCTCAAGGATGAGCTGATGCCGAAGTACGCGGAACTGATCTACAACGGCTTCTGGTTCGCACCGGAGCGCGAGATGCTGCAGGCCGCGATCGACCACTCGCAGGCCCGCGTCAACGGCACTGTGCGACTCAAGCTCTACAAGGGCAACGCCTCGGTCGTCGGCCGCAAGAGCGCCGACTCGCTTTACTCCGAACGCCACGTCACGTTCGAGGACGACGCTGGCGCCTACGATCAGAAGGACGCCGCGGGCTTCATCAAGCTCAACGCCCTTCGTCTGCGCCTGCTGGCCCAGCGCGACAGCCGCTAAGAGCTTTCCCGCAGGTTAACAGAGTCCGGCGGCCCGTTGCCAAAGCGCGACGGGCCGCTTTTGCGTCTATGGCCTTCGCAGAGCCGCACAGGTAGGACTCCCGCCATCGTCAACGACGAAGCGGGGTAAGTTTTGCAGGTACGTGGGATCAGCCGTTCCGGCAGCCTTCTGGCGCTCTGTGCCGTTGTCCTGCCGCTCGCAGGGCCTGCTCAGGCTGAAGCTCCGGTCGTTCTTGCTCCCGTTGCCAGCGTCAACGCCGTTGCGGCCGCAGAAGTTCCCGCTCCCCTTGCCGACACCGCTACTGCCGACGACATTCAGGTCACCCCGCCGACCCTTCAGAAAATCGGCAGCGGCATCGCCAGCTTTTATGGCCGCCATCTCAAGGGCGCCCGTACCGCCAGCGGCGAACGCTACGCGCCTGACGAACTGACCGCAGCGCACCGCACCCTGCCCTTCGGCACGCAGGTCCAGGTCACCAATCCGGCCAATGGCGAAGTCGTCGTCGTCACCATCAACGACCGCGGCCCCTTTCACGGCAACCGCGTGATCGACCTGTCCGACGCCGCAGCCGACGAAATCGGCATCACCCGCATGGGCAGCGGCAAGGTGGAACTGGCCGTCCTCGGCAACTAAGCTGCCCGGAGCCCTTCGGCCCGCAGGCTGACTTTTCTGAAAGGAAGGTCGGCCGGCGCAGCTGGGAGGGGGGTGGGGGAAGAGCCGCGCCGGCCTTCACATGCGATAACCGCGACACCGCCAAGGCGTTCCCGACCCCTCGATACTTTTGCCGAACCGTGCTCCTGCGCCGACGAAACGCGTGGATCAGCCGCCAACAGGTTTACACGGTTTACACGGTCCATAGCGGCAACCCCGGCCCCTTCGCCCGGCCCCTCGCCCGGCCCCTCCCCCCAAACGCCCTCCAGCGACTTGTACTCCATCGGCGCCGCATTCCCGGCTGCTACAAAGGCATATGAGAACAAGGCATCGTCGACGCGCGCGAAGGCACGCGCCTGCCAGCCGTCCCACCGCGCCGCACCGGCCTGCAGGAAAGCACTCCGACCCGGCGGCGCAGGATAGTCCGGCGCCGAAGCCCCAGCCTGAGCGCCGCCGCAATCCGCCCGCGCGTCCTCATCGTCCAGCGGCGGCACATAGCCCGCGGCCGCGTTGATCGCATCCACCGCGTCCAGCCACTGCTCCCGCGCCGCGACAAAGCCCGCCCCGGCCGTCTCTGCAATATAGTCTTCGCGCTCCGGCGGCAGCGCCGCGCCCTGCCCGGCAGCGAGCCGGGCGTCAGGCACATCCGCGCGCGGGTCTTCCCCGGCGACGAGCGCCAGCGCCTCGTCGAACCGGCCGGCCAGAGCCTCATGCCCTTCCCCCGCCGCATCGAGCCGCGCCAGATGCGCCAGCAACAACCGCGAATCGTAGCGCCGCCGCACCCCGACCAGCTCCCCCCGGAACCACACCGCCTCTTCCACCCCATCAAGCGCCCGCGTCGCCAGCACCTCCTCCACATGCCGCCGCGCCAGCACCAGAGCCGCCGTCCACGCATCCGCAAACACCGCATCGCGCCGCCGCAGCAGATAAGCCGAAGTCCGGCTCATCCCCACGAAAGCACACGCGGCCCGCACGTCGCCCTTCTGCGATAGCTGGTCGAGGAACCGCACCTTGCGGTCGGCGTCCCACGCGGTGTGCGAGACATCGGGAGAAGGAGAAGACAAGATGCGAGGGCCATCGCCCTCGCGCTCCCGGCCCCTTTCCGTCGCGCTCGAGGCCGACGAAGCGCCCGCCTGCTCGCCCGGAATACCAACGTCGTGAGAAGCGGGCACCCACCCCCGCCCGAACCGAGGCGCCCGCTGTTCTGCCCCCTGCGAGGGAGCGCAACCATCCTGAAGGGGCACAAGCCGATCCCCTGCCCCACTGTCGACACCAAAGCTGCTGGAAAAGTCCGTCATCGTCCACCTCGCGCAAGAGGAAAGCCACGAAAGACCACGACGCAGTCCGGACAGGCGCGTCGTGGGGGACGGATTAGTTATCGTATGTGGGGGAGTGTAGGAAAGCGATGCCGTGAAGTTACCGTTGGCAAGTGATACTATTTTCGCCGCTTCAAAGGGCGAAATGTAAAAACGGCATCAAAATCATACTCCTCATTGCAACAAACAACATGAAGAGGATTGAGATATTTCTTTCTAAATTCGTCCTGCCTAATTTGAACTTTTGAAGATGCCTTTGGAAACCGCTCTGCAACGATCAATCCGGCGACCTCATCACACCGAGAAAGCTGATGCTTCCATTGGTTTGCAGTCTCTAAAACTTGCTTAGCCGCCTTTTCGACATCTTTTCCTTTTAGTTCAACGACCACAGCACGATTTTTATATTCTATTACAAAATCAGCTCTAGTGCCTTTTTGCTCGACACAACCATCAACTTTTATTGCCTGCAAGCCTGCGTCTAAAGAAGGATTAAGGAAAATAGCAGACTTACCATTCTCCTCCAATTTTATCTTTGATCTGTTTTTGGGCATGAGACATTCGTCGGCGATCATATTCGGTCTCTACCTCCAACAAACTTAAAAACGTCTCGGAAATATCCTCTGAGATACCATCTAAGTATTCTCCGTCAATAAGTCCCGACCGATCATTTACCGACTTCAGAAACCCATCTGACAGTGCGTAAGCTCCGATTGTAGCGGGCGGCAACCAAGTTTCTTCGGGGACTATGGAAGAGACCTTCTTTGCGACCTCTTCGGAGTAAATTGCACTAACAATATGCGCCTTTATTAAATTATTAAACTTAGATATAACATAAGGACTATGGGTGGTTATTAAAAAAAGACACTGTCCTTTTAAAAAGGACGAAAGGGCAGCAATATAATCAACAAGTTCACCTTGCGCTGCCGGAAACAGATGCGCCTCAGGCTCTTCCACATATATTATCTCTGATGATTTTTTGTCCCCATGGGTGGCTAACAACCTGGCTTTATGCTGAAGAATAAGAAGAAGAGGAAAAAGCTCTTGCTGGCCCGAAGACAATATAGAAAACGATATTCTCCTGCCGTCATTAGTAGCGACATGTCGATCATTTTCGGCAATTTTTACTTTACCACCAAATAGGTGGTCAAATCGCGCCTTTTGATTAGTCAAAAATTTCTTAGCTTTTTCATCTGGCTTGTCAGACCACCAGAAATTCTGCCCATCCAGCAAGGCGGTAAAAAGACGACCAAAGCCCCTCGTTATTTCATCAAGCTGCTTTCCATACTCCAGCATAGCAACAGCCTTTCCCAGATTTGTAAAAAAGGAACGGCCTGCTGGAATAAAGGTTTGAGTTTGGATGAAGTCAGAACCCAACCGCTCAGACAGCCCCTTCATTGCGCTAGAGCGAACTCGCCATAAATTATCATAATTACTGCTAAAAAGATCATCATCCTCAACAACAACCTTTGACCTTCTTTTTTGATGTTGAGTAAGAAGCTCATTATATTGATTTTCAAAAAAAGCAGAGAACTGAATATCTATTTCATAATCATTCCGCTTTTTCTTCTTAGACCGATTAACGCTATAAGTTATTTCCTCACCGGACTTATAAATAATCGAAAAATCTTTGCGCCCCCAAGCTGCTGGAGGAAACCATTCCTCAAAACGCTTTAACATTTGATTGCGAAAGCGCTCCAAACTGAGCCCTGATTCAGCGGCATCAAATTGCTGATTAAGAATATCAGTAAAGAAAAAGCATAGCTTACTTATCAAAGACTTGCCCGAAGCCTGCGGGCCAATCAATAACGTGATCGGCTTCAACTCGATTCTCGCACCTTGAATGCAAGAGAAATCATTGATTTCTAATGTTGGCATTAGCTCTCTCACACAGATTCAGCGGAGCTGATTTAGGGTCCATCCCAGCATGCTCGATGTTTCCAAGCCTCGCAACATCAGCCTTCAAACATTGCAGACTATAGCAGGGGCTTGAGGTAGCTTCCGGTGAAGCTGCCCTTGACCTTCACCACCTCTTCGGGCGTGCCTTCCGCCACGATCTGCCCGCCGCGGACGCCGCCTTCGGGGCCCATGTCGATGATCCAGTCAGCGGTCTTGATGACGTCGAGGTTGTGTTCGATCACGACCACCGAGTTGCCCTGGTCGACCAGTCGGTGCAGCACTTCGAGGAGTTTGCGCACGTCTTCGAAGTGGAGGCCGGTGGTGGGTTCGTCGAGGATATACAGCGTCTGGCCGGTGGAGCGGCGGGCGAGTTCCTTGGCCAGTTTCACGCGCTGCGCCTCGCCGCCCGACAGGGTCGTCGCCTGCTGGCCGACCTTGACGTAGCCCAGGCCCACCTCGTTCAGCATGTGCATCTTGTCGCGGATGGGGGGGACGGCCTTGAAGAATTCCTCGGCGTCCTCGATCGTCATGTCGAGCACGTCGGCGATTGACTGCCCCTTGAACTTCACTTCCAGCGTTTCGCGGTTGTAGCGTTTGCCGTGGCATTCCTCGCACGTCACGTAGACGTCGGGCAGGAAGTGCATCTCGATCTTGATGAGGCCGTCGCCCTGGCAGGCTTCGCAGCGCCCGCCCTTGACGTTGAAGCTGAAGCGGCCGGGCTTGTAGCCGCGCGCTTCGGATTCGGGGAGGCCGGCGAACCAGTCGCGGATCTGGGTGAAGGCGCCGGTGTAGGTGGCGGGGTTGGAGCGCGGGGTGCGGCCGATCGGGGACTGGTCGATCTCGATCACCTTGTCGCACTTTTCGAGGCCGGTGATCTTGTCGTGCGCGCCCGCGATGACGCGCGCGCCGTTCAACTGACGGGAGGCCCCCGCCTGCAGCGTATCGATGGTGAGCGAGGACTTGCCCGAGCCGGACACGCCGGTCACGCAGCAGAAGGTGCCAAGCGGGAACTTCGCGGTCACGCCGGTCAGGTTGTTGGCGCGGGCGTTCTCCACCGTCACGAAATGGCCGTTGCCCTTGCGGCGTTCCTTGGGCACCTCGATCCGGCGGGTGCCGTTGAGGTACTGCGCGGTGAGGCTTTCCTTGCTCTTGAGCACTTGCTTGAGCGTGCCTTCGGCAACCACCTGCCCGCCGTGGACGCCCGCGCCGGGGCCGAGGTCGACGATGTGGTCGGCCATGCGGATGGCGTCCTCGTCATGCTCCACCACGATCACGGTATTGCCGAGGTCGCGCAGGCGCTTGAGGGTTTCGAGCAGCATGTCGTTGTCACGCTGGTGCAGGCCGATGCTGGGCTCGTCAAGCACGTAGAGCACGCCCGAGAGGCCCGAACCGATCTGGCTGGCGAGGCGGATGCGCTGGCTCTCGCCGCCCGACAGCGTGCCCGAAGTGCGGTCGAGGTTGAGGTAGTCGAGCCCGACGTTGTTGAGGAAGCCAAGCCGCTCGTTGATTTCCTTGAGGATGGCCTGCGCGATCTGCTGCTGCTGGTGCGTCAGCTTGCCTTCCAGTTCGCCGAACCATTTGAACCCGTCCGCCACCGAAAGGCGCGCAGCGTCGGCGATGTCGGACCCGGCGATCTTGACCGAGAGGGCCTCGGGCTTGAGGCGCTTGCCGTCGCACGTCTCGCACGGCTGCGCGGTCTGGTACTTGGCTAATTCCTCGCGCATGAAGGCGCTGTCGGTCTGCAGCATGCGGCGGTTGAGGTTGCCGATCACGCCCTCGAACGGCTTGTTGACGGTGTATTCCTTGCGCCCGTCCTTGAACGTCAGCGGCACCGCCTTGCCGCCGGTGCCGTAGAGGATCACCAGCTTGACCTCGCCGGGCAGTTCATCCCACGGCGTCGTCAGCGCGAAGCCGAAATGCTCGGCCAGGCTGGAAAGCACCTGCATGTAGTAGGGGCTGGGCGGGTTGGACTTGGCCCAGGGCACGATGGCGCCCTGCTTGAGCGTCAGATGCTCGTTCGGGACGACCAGCTGCGGATCGAACAGCAGCTTCTCGCCCAGACCGTCGCAGGCCGGGCAGGCACCCTGCGGGGCGTTGAACGAGAACAGGCGCGGCTCGACTTCCTCGATGGTGAAGCCGCTGACGGGGCAGGCGAACTTTTCCGAGAAGACGATACGATTGGCGGGCAGGCCGGCGCCCTTCAGGTTCTTGCCCTGCTCCTCTTCCTCGCGGCCCGGCACATTGCCGTCTGCCATGTCGGCGTAGGCCAGTCCTTCGGCCAGCTTGAGCGCCTGTTCGAAGCTGTCGGCAAGGCGGGTCTGGATGCCCTCCTTAACCGCGATGCGATCGACCACGACCTCGATGTCGTGCTTGTACTTCTTGTCGAGCGCGGGCGCGTCCTCGATCGCGTAGAATTCACCGTCGATGCGCACGCGGGTGTAGCCCGCCTTCTGCCATTCGGCGAGTTCCTTGCGATATTCGCCCTTGCGGCCGCGCACCACCGGGGCGAGCAGATAAAGACGCGTGCCTTCGGGCAGCGCCATGACCCGGTCCACCATGTTCGACACCGTCTGCGCCTCGATCGGAAGACCCGTGGCGGGCGAATACGGCACGCCCACGCGCGCCCACAGCAGGCGCATGTAGTCCCAGATCTCCGTCACCGTCGCCACGGTGGAGCGCGGGTTGCGGCTGGTCGTCTTCTGTTCGATCGAGATGGCGGGGCTGAGACCGTCGATATGCTCGACGTTCGGCTTCTGCATCATTTCGAGGAACTGGCGCGCATAGGCGCTGAGGCTTTCCACGTAGCGGCGCTGGCCCTCCGCATAGATCGTGTCGAACGCCAGGCTCGACTTGCCCGAGCCCGAAAGCCCGGTGATCACGATCAGCTTCTCACGCGGGAGCGCGATGTCGAAGCCCTTGAGGTTATGCTCGCGCGCGCCGCGCACGGTGATGTGGGTGAGACTCATGGGGAGACGTGTTCCAGATTTGTTCGCGCGCTTCAAGGGGGCGCATGGCGGGTTTCCGCGTAAATGGGGTGTGCTGCGGCCAAGGCAAGGCTTGAGACAGGGCTGGCCGACAGGCTCCCCGGAAGACGACAGGACGCGCCACCGGGGCGGTGAACGGGAAACCCTGCCCATCCCCGGCACGTTTCTCCTCACGAAATCGAAGTCGCGCTGCGAAGCTCTCTTCGCGCGGCTCGCCAGATAAGGAGAAAGCCATGCGCCCTATCCGCAAGCTTGCCGCAGCAGCGGCCATCGCACTTGTGGTGCCCCACATCGCTTCGGCACAGGATGCTGCCGAGCGGCCAGCCGCCAGCGCCCCCGAACGCAGCGCCCCCGAACAGGGCGACCCCGAAGCCCGCCGTCGCGCCCTGAACTCTGCCGAGGCGGCCGCTGCGCAGCAGCAGGTGTCGCGCAATCAGGCGAGTCAGGCGCAATATGAGGCCGCGCTTGCCCTCAACGAGATGCAGACCCGGCGGGACTCAGCCGCCTATGATGCCACGCTTGAACGCCACGATGCTGCCGAGCAGGATTATCGCGCCGACCGCAAGCAGTGGGAAGTGCGCAACCCCAGCTGCTGGAAGGGCGATGCCATGAAGTGCCCGGCAGACCCACAGGCCCCCGGCACAGGCGGCAGCTGACTTTCGAGGAAGCTGACAACGAAGCTGACGGGCCGCTCCCCGTGGTGCGACGAACCGCCGGTCGCAAGCCCTTTGCAACCCTTTGAGCCTGCTGGCACATAGTCCCTGTCGGGTGCGCCAGTCCGGTAGACGGATTTCAGGCTCAAGGGGTTTGCATAATGGGGGTTTCAAAGGTGTTCATGCGCGTTCTGGCGCTTTCGCTGGTGGCCGGTTCGCTGATGGCCGGTGTGACCGCGCCTGTCCTTGCGGACGATCCACGCGACCCGGCGATGACCCCCGAAGCCATCGCCCGCGATGCCGCCACGATCCGCCGCATGAACCGTGAGCAGCTTGATTACGTGCAGAAGCGCGACGCCGGTTATGCGCAAGGCTGGCGCGATTATGACGCGGCGCGCGGTCGGCACGACGCCGACGCTGATCGCTATGACGACGAAGGCCATGGTGACAGCGGCTACGCTGCGGATCGGCGCGACTACGAAGCCGCCCGCGCGGATTATGCAGAGGAGCGCCGCCGCTATGATCGCGAGATGCGCGAATGGCGTCAGGACGTTTCCGCCTGCCGCGCCGGATATTACGAGCGCTGCGTCCGGTAATTAGTCCCGCACGCCCCCTACATCAGAGTGGCCCCTACATCAGCGTGGTGGCCACCAGCGCCAGCGCGTGAACCACGATCGCGCCGCCGATCAGCACCGCAGCCCGGCCTATCGCCCGTGATGCGGCATCATCGGTGGCCGCCGTGGCGGGCGGTTGGCCCTGCTCCAGTCGAGCGGTGGCTGCCCGCATCAGACGCGGCGCATCGGCCGAAAGGCGCGAGATTTCCAGCAGCAGCGCTTCCATCCGGTCCGGTCCCGCCAGCCGCGTCAGTCGCGAGGCGACAAGCCGCCCGCGCAGGGCCGTCAGCGCCTCTGACAAGTCGAAGTCCGGGGCGATGCCCGACAGCACGCCGTCCATCGTCACCATCGCCTTGAAGATCAGCACCAGGTCGGGCGGCAGGACCAGACCTTCCTTGCGCAGCAGCGGGAAGAAATCGGCCACCATCGCGTTCAGCACCAGCGCGCCGGTGCCGTGCCGCGCGACCAGCCGCTCCGACGCGGTCAGCAGGCGTTCGCGAGGTACTTCGCCCGCCTGCGACCACAGCCCCAGCATGTCCGCCACGCCCCCCGGATCGTTGCTGCGCAGCGAGAGGATGAAGGTCAGGAATTCATGCTGGCGGCGCGGGCTGACGAAGCCGACCGAGCCAAGGTCCAGCAGCGCCAGCCGGTCCCCCTCTCCCTCGCCTGCCGGCGGCAGGCACAGCAGGTTGCCGGGGTGCGGGTCGGCGTGGAAGCGGCCGTTGACCAGCACCATCTCCAGCACCAGCCGCGCACCCAGTTGCGCGATTGCCGAAGGGTTCACTCCCTTCGCGCGCAGTTCGGCCGGATCGCGCGGGCGGGTGCCGTCGATATAGTCCATCACCAGCACGCTTTCGCTGGTGTGCTGCCAGTGGATGCGCGGAACGATGGCTTGCGGGATCGAGGAAAGGTCGGCGCGCAGCATATCGGCGTTGCGCCCCTCGTTGGTAAAATCCAGTTCGTCCAGGATCTCGCGGCCCAGCTGTTCGATCATCGCACTGGGCATCATCCGGCGGGCCATGGCGCTGCGCGCCTCGACCAGCGCGGCAAGATGGCGCAGCAGGCGCAAATCCGCCTCCATCGCCTTGCGGATGCCGGGGCGGCGGATCTTCACCACGACATCCGTGCCGTCATGCAGCGTGGCGCGGTGGACCTGCGCGATCGAAGCGGCCGCCAGCGGTTCGGTATCGAACGCGGCGAAGGCGGTTTCGGGCGGCTCTCCCAGTGCCGCTTCCACGCCGGGGCGCAGCGTATCGAACGCAATGCGGGGCGCATCGCTGTGCAACTGCTCGAAAGCGGCGATCCATTCATCGGTCAGCATGTCGCGCCGGGTGGCAAGGATCTGGCCCAGCTTCACGTAAGTCGGCCCCAGCGCCTCAAGCGCCCGACGGGTGCGGGCGGGCAGGTCCGTTTCCTCGCCCGCCTCTGCTCCCCGGTTGCCGGTCAGGCCCAGCCGCGCCATCAGCGAGTCCAGCCCGAAGCGGGCGATCACCGCGCTCACTTCGGCCATGCGCGCGCGGTCACGGGCGGCGACGGTCACGGTTTCGAGGATGGTCGGCATCGTGGCTCCTTGGTTGCAGGGCGCAAAACCGGCGACTGCGGCGGGCGGTTCCAGCCTGGCTTGTGGAAACCCCGCCCGTCCGCGTTGGAGCGTGGCGGCTGCGGGGCTAGTCTGCCCGCCATGCCCGGCTCAACCCGCAACGCCCCGGTTCGCACTGCCTTCGTCCTGTCGCTTGTCGCCTTGCTTGCCGCGTGCGGAGGCGGGGTGAAGTATCGCCCGGTCAGCGACGTGCCCGTGCGCATCGGGCCGCCCTACAAGGTACGCGGTGTCACTTACACGCCCGCCGCGCAGCCGGGGTACGACATGCTGGGCTATGCCACATGGTACGGCTCGGAAAGCGGCAGCCAGGTCGCCAACGGTGAACGCTTCCGCCCCGGCTGGATCACCGCCGCGCACAAGACCCTGCCGCTGCCCGCTTATGTGGAAGTGACCTCGCTCGACACGGGCCGGCGCATCGTGGTGCGCGTGAACGATCGCGGGCCTTACGGCGAAAGCGCCCGTATCATCGACCTTTCGCGCGGGGCGGCAGAGGCGCTGGGCGTGCGCGCACAGGGCAAGGCAGCGGTGCGCGTACGCGTGGTCGAGCCTGACGAGAAGGACCGCGCCGCATTGCGCAAGGGCAAGCCCGCCCGCTCGCTGCCGGCGATCCCGGCGCGCACGCTGTCCAGTCTGCAGGATCAGTTCGCGCGCGGTGTCGGCACCCGCTGAGGGAACCCGAAGCGCTGCCTGTGCGTTGCCTCTCCAAAGGAGAGAGATGATGAATACAGGCGCAGAAATCCCCTTTCGCCGCAGCCGCTTTTCGCGCGGGACAGGCTCCCTGCTGTTCGACCGTCAGCGCGACATGCGCCAGCGCGAAGCTGAAAGGCACGAAGAGCCCATGCGCATCTGGTCCAAGGGCCATTTCGTAGAGGGCTGAGGCTGTTCGCTACCCCAAGGCCAGCGCACGTGATCCCGGTTCGCCAAGCCAGCGGGCCGGGCAATCCCATGTCTGACGGATGACCGCTTCCGAAAGGGCGTGGCATGGTTCGCCATCGGCCACCACCCTGCCCCGGTCCAGCACGATCACGCGATCGGCATAGTTCATCGCGGTCGCCAGATCGTGCAGCACCAGCACGACACCACGCCCGTGATTGGCCTGTTCGCGCAGGCGGCGCATCAGCGCGATGGCGTGGCCAAGGTCGAGATTGGCCAGCGGTTCGTCCGCCAGTATCCAGGCCGGTCCGGTCGACAGCACCCGCGCCATCAGGGCCCGCGCCCGCTCTCCGCCGGACAGGCGCGAAACCGGGCGCTTGCGCAAAGCCTCAAGGTCCATCGTGGCGATGGCCGCATCGATCGTCGCGGCGCCCTGGCTCGTCGCGGCATCGTGCCATGGCAGCCGCCCCAGCCCGACCAGCACTTCGACGGTAACGTCCCATGCCACTTCCGGGCTCTGCGGCAGATAGCCGATGCACTGCGCCCGCTGCCTTGCGGGAATTTCGTGCATGACCCGCGTGCCCAGTGCGGCAATGCCGATGTCGGGATCTTGCAGCCCTGCCAGACACGTCAGCAGGGTAGACTTTCCCGCACCGTTGGGCCCGCAAATCGCGGTCACTTCTCCGCCATGGATCGTCAGCGTCAGATCATCGAGCCGATCCCTGATGCTCAGACCTACCGTGCTCAGCGTTGTGCTCATGCCAGCCCCCTGCGCATGCGCAGCAGCAGTACCAGAAAGAACGGAGCGCCAATCAGCGCCAGCGCAACGCCCAGCCGCAGCTCGCCCCCGGCCAGCGGCAGAACCCGGCACCCCGCATCCGCGACCAGCACGAGCAGTGCCCCGGCCAGCGCACTTGGCACCAGAAGCGAGCCCGGCCGCCGATCGGTCAGCGGCCTGACCAGATGCGGCACCATCAGTCCGACGAAGCCGATCACCCCGGCCACCGCCACGCTTGCGCCCACCGTCAGGCCGATCCCGACAATCATCAGCACCTGCTGGCGGCGCGGTTCGAAACCCAGCAAGCGGGCAGCAGTCTCCCCCAGCGTCAGCGCGTCAAGGCCCCTGCCGGTCGCCAGCAGCACTGCCAGCCCCGCCAGCGTCAGTGGCGCGGCTACGGCCACTTCGCGCCAAGACCGGTCCGCCAGTGCCCCCATCAGCCAGGTCACGATCTCGCTCATCGCGAAAGGGTTGGGCGACAGGCTGAGTGCAAGGCTGGTGAGCGAACCCGCCAGGCTTGAGATCATCAGCCCCGTCATCGTGAACAGCGCCACCCCCGCCTCGCGCCCGGCGATCAGGGCCAGCAGGGCCATGGCGCCGCCCGCTCCGGCCAGCGCGAAGACCGGCAGCAGCCACGCCGAAGCGGCATAGCCGGTCCAGAAGCTCAACACTGCGCCCAGTGCTGCGCCGGGCGCAATGCCGAAAAGTCCGGGGTCGGCCAGCGGATTGCGCAAATACCCCTGCATCGCAGCCCCCGCGCCGCCCAGCCCCGCGCCCACCACCAGCGCCAGCATCGCGCGCGGCAGTCGCAGTTGCAGCACGATCACGGCAGCATTGCGCGTTTCAGGCGCCAGCGGATCGATCCACACCCGCCCCGCCAGCAACGACAGCGGCACGGCAAGCGCAAGAAGCACGATCAGGATCGCAATCAGGCGCCGGTTGCTTGCCCAGTTCATGACCAGACCCTCACGGACGCTGCCCGGCTTCGGCCACCAGCCCGCGCCGCACTTGGGCGAACCGGTCCATGGCCTTCGGGATGGTCGGTCCGCCGCACCAGACCAGCGAGCGGTCAAGCGGTGCACGGGTCATGCCCGTGACTTGCGCCAGCGCGGGGTGATGCAGCATCCGGTCCTCTTCGGCAGTGGGCGAACCCACGGTGAACACGATGCGCGGCGGGTCCGCCACCACGCGTTCCAGCGGCAGGTAATCCGCCTGAGACAATCCGCGCGCCGCTGCGGCATTGGCAAAGCCCGCGCGGCTCATGAGGTCGACGATCAGCGTATTGTCACCTGCCACGATGCCGCCTGATTCCCACAATAGCGCCTGAACCGGCGCTCTGCCGCGCGGCGGGGTGGCACGGGGTACCGCATCCTCCATCCGCTGCACCAGTTCTTCCCCATCCGAACGGTTGCCCGCCAGCTTCGCCAGCCGCCTGACTTGCGCAAGCGCCTCGGCAAGATTGGCGGGCTGCGGCTCCTGCACCAGCGTCATGCCCATATCGCGCAGGGCCTGCGCGGTGGCGGGCGGCAGAAACGAACTGGCCACCACCACATCCGGCTCCAGCGCAGCGACGTCCTCCACCGCCTCGGTCACTTCGGCAAACTGCGCAGCGCGGGCCGGGTCCATCGAACTGGCGGAGGGATCGTGGCTGTAGTGCGAAATCGCCAGCAACTGCCCCGGCGACGTCACTTCGGCCAGCACCGCATCGGTACAGGGGTTGAGCGAGACGATCCGCGGCCGCAACGCCCCTTCGACCGGCGGTTCGGACCACGGCCTGCAGCCCGAAAGGGCAACAAGCAGCGCGAAGGTGACGGCGACGGGCGCCGTCACGCGCAACAGGCTGCCCACGGATCGCCGCCCCGGAACCGGTCCGGTAGGGCCTATGCCGGGGACAGCCCTTTTCCTCACATCTTCACGCGGATGCCGGCATAAGCCGAACGGCCCGGCGTACCGTATGTGCGCACCAGTTCGTAATGCTCGTCGAACAGGTTCTCGATCCGGCCGTAGACTTCGACATTGTCGGTCACCGCGAAGGCACCGCGCAGACCGACCACGGCATTGCCGCTCACATACTGCATATTGGCGATATCATCGTAGCGCCCCCCGCCGACGCTGACGTCCGCGCCCAGCCGCAGGCCCATGTTCCACGCCTTGTCGATGCTGGCGTAAAGGTTTGTCCGGGGGCGCCGGGCAAGGCGGGTGCCGCTGTCACGGTCCTTCGCATCAAGGTAAGTGAAGGCCAGGTTCACGTCGAAACCCTGCCAGCCCGTAACCTGCATCCCCAGTTCCGCGCCTTGCGACCGCGCCCGGTCCACGTTGAAATAGGCCCCGGTGAAGTTGACCGGATCGATCGTGACATAGTCAATCAGGTTGCGCGTCTTGCGGTCGAAGTAGGTGACGGTGAAACGCCCGGTGCCTTGCGCAAAGGGCATTTCGATCCCGGCGTCCCAGCCCTTCGACGTTTCGGGCCGTAGCGCGTTGTAACCGATGTTGGTGTGGATCTGGTAGAGCGACGGTGCCTTGAACCCCTCGCCATAGCTGGCGCGCACCACCGGCGCGTCCACGCCTTCGCCGATCACCCAGGCGCCATTGGCGGAGAACGTCGTGCGGTCGCCGTAATCGGCATTGTCGTCATAACGCACACCGCCGTTCAGCGTCAGCGCATGGAACGGGCGCAGCGTCAGGTTGCCGAACAGACTGTCGGTGCTCGTCGAATCCTTCGCGCCGTAGTTGTCGTCGAACTTCTGCTTTTCGGTCTCACCGCCGACGAGGATGCTGGCCTGCTCGACGGGTGCGAAGCTGACCTGCCCCTCGAACCGCTCGGTGCGGCCGTTGCTTTCGTAAAGGCCATAGGGGCCATAGGCGGCAGTATAGGAACTGCGGTTGGTATCGTTGATGCCATAGCCGACCCGCGCGTTGAGCCGCCCGTCAAGGCCCTCATAGCGCAAGTTCGCATAGCCCAGCGTGTCGCGCTTGTGGCCCAGGTTCGGTGCGTCGGCGCCGGTGTCGTCGTAGTCGTAGCTGGCCTTGGTATAGAACCCGCCGGCATCGGCCGAGAGCCCCGGCGCGAACTCTATCGAGGCGCGGGCATTGGCGCTCTTGCTTTCGAAGCCATCCTTCTCGGTGGCGCCGCGACGCTCGTTAAAGGCGGAAAAACCGTCTCCCTTCAACCAGTTTCCGCCCAGCGTCAGGCCGACAGGGCCAACGAGCCCCGCCGCCGAGACGCTGGCCTGCTTGCGGTCGCGCCAGCCGTATTCGGCCTGTCCGCGCGCGGTCCACTGCTCGGTCGGGCGGGCGGTGATGAAGTTGATGACGCTGCCGATGGCGCGGCTGCCCCACAGCACGCCCGACGATCCGCGCACCACCTCGACCCGGTCGAACTGGCCGATCGGCAACGCGCCGAAGTCGAAGCCCCCGCCCACGTCGCCCGGATCGTTGATGCGCACGCCATCCAGCAGAACCAGCGACTGCGCGTTCTCCGCGCCACGCACGAAGACGCTGGCGGGTTGGCCGAAGCCGCCCGACTGCACGGTGGAAACGCCGGGGATGCGGGCCAGCACGTCGGTCGCGGTGGTTGCCTGCATGCGTTCGATCTCGGCGCGGGTGACGACGCTGACCGACTGGCCGACCTGGGTGATCGGCGTGGGTTCACGCGTGGCGGTGACGGTGATGTCGGTGCGGTCATTGTCCGGGCGGCGCAAATCGGCGATCTCGATCACGTCTTGCGCCATCACGGGCGTGCTCACCGCAAGCGCGGTGCCCAGCAGAAACAGATACTTCATGCGTCTTCCTCCGAACCTTGAACGTAATTTGCCGTCCACGGCGGAGGCACGCGCGCCTTTCTCTTCGGCGCGTCATGCTCGCTGCACCCGGTACACCCCGCCCGGCTGCGGAACGACGGTCGCGGGCAGGTCTCCTGGCTCCCGGATCGTCGGTACGCTTGCCGCCTTCCCGGCCTTGCCGGCCAGTGGCATGGTGGAAACGCCCTCCCCGGTCACAGTTGCGGGGGCAGCGCCGGCAATCACAGCCGGCTTCCCTCTTGGGTCCTTGCGGACACCCGTGACGTATCCGCGCGGATAGTGCGGGCTACGGGGATTGGCAAGCTGCAGGCACGTCCCGGCAAGCATTGCGAAATCTTAAACCATTGGGCCTAAGCAGCGCGGCTGTACCGCAACGGGACGCCCCGAAACGCCCGGATGCGCCCGCATCGCAGCCGGGCTAGGCGGGTGCTGCCCCATTGCGGCCGAAAGGAACCGAGTGACCGCTGCCCCTTCCTCCATTCAGGCACACGCCCCTGCGGCGGCCCTGAAGGATTCGGGGGAAGATCCCACCGCGTTCGAGCGCCCACGCGATTTCGTCGGCCGCTACCCGCGCCGCGCCCGAGGCATCGGCCACCGCCCACTGGTTCTCCACCGCCGCTGGACGCTTGCCGTCACCGCGCTGGCCGCCGTTGCCCTGCCCGCCTTTGCCGCGCCCGAAGGGTGGGACAACTTCGCCATCGCCGATGCCGCCCCGCAGCAGGTCGATGCATTGCCGATGCCGTTCGAGCAGGCAGGCGCCAGCTTCCCCGGTTCGGCCTTCTATTATCTTGAGGCAGAGCAGCGCCCCCTGCAGGTCGGCGAAGGCATCCGCTCTGACACCGACGACACCGTCTCCGGCCCGCTGCCCACCGCGCGTCCGATCCATATCGACAACTCCGGCGTCGATCGCACGCGCGCCCTGCAATGCATGACCGCCGCGATCTACTACGAAGCCGCCAGCGAACCTGACGCGGGCCAGCGCGCGGTGGCACAAGTCGTCCTCAACCGCGTGGCGCATCCGGCCTATCCCAAGACCGTCTGCGGGGTCGTCTATCAGGGATCGGAGCGGCCGACCGGTTGCCAGTTTTCGTTCACCTGCGACGGCTCGCTGGCCCGCCGCCCGCAGAGGATGTTCTGGGACCGCGCCGAAAACGTCGCGCGTCAGGCGCTGGCGGGCTTCGTCTACACCCCGGTCGGCCTTGCGACGCATTATCATACGCTCCAGGTCAGCCCGTATTGGGTGCCCAGCCTGCAATACCTTTCCACCATAGGCGCGCACCGCTTCTATGCCTTCCGCGGTGCTGCAGGCAGCCCGGCGACGTTCCGCTTCGCCTACCTTGGCGGCGAACCGATGGCCGCCCCGCATCGCCGGGACGACAGCGCCGATACCGCAGCGGCAGCAGCCGCGCTCGACCCGCTTGCCCTCCAGCGCGCATTCGGCACGGCCCAGCCCGCGAAGATGGAGCCCGTGGCGCAGGCCGCCCCTGTCGCGCCCGCCTCCCCACCGCCCCCCGCCTACTCTGCGCAAGTCCAGCAGCGCGGCGGCGATACACTCTACAAGGCGCAGAATTTGCCGGATTCTCAGGGCATCAAGGCAGAGTACGCCAATTCCGGTCGCTGGATCGCCGCGCCTGCAAATTGAAGATAATCGATTGCAGCAATGACACCCGGGGAACATCCCTAAGGGGAATGGTCAAGACTTGAGAAACCAAGTCCCTGCATGATGGGTTCATCCCTTCCGGGTTAGACCGCAAATCCGTCGACCCCAAAAGCAGAGAGACTTCGCAAACATGACCATCCGCTTCGCCGCCGCCATGAACGGGACGATGCCGGCCATCGCAGGCGTTCTCTGCACCGGCGCTTCGCTGGGCGCTGCCAATGACAATCGCGGAACCGCCGTCGCCCGCATCCCCCGCCCGAACCTGCGCCCGGTTGCCCAGGCACCCGCCGTCGAGATCGACGCCGGCATTGCCGAAGCCCTCATGCACTTCGCCCGCCACGGCCTGTCCGCCGCCGACCAGGCCCGCATGGAAGCCGAAGCCGCCCACGCGCGCGGCGACGTCGGCGCCCGCACCCGCTGGCTGGGCATCTGCGGCCACCTTGACCGCCGGATGGCCGCCGCCCTCGCGAAGCGGCTCTCCGCATAAACCGAATAGCCGCCTGAGAGGCATCTCTGCCCGCACTTCGCGACAGGGAGGATCAGGCCCTCGACGAGTCGCGCACAAGGCGACTTGCACCCTCCGTATCCACGTTCGATATCTTCCGAAGCGGCGCCGAAGCCTTTCGAAACATTGCCGACAGGTGAACAAACAGGCGATTTTCCGCCAATTCACCCCCTTTATTGCAATTGCGAACTATTATCAAATAAAAGCTGGCTTAAACACCCCATTGCCGGTTGCAATGGTCTGCCAAGGGGCGTAGGGCCGGCTCCGCAAACACCGGCACCTGCCATTTGCGGGATTAGCGCAGGCCGCCTTGAAGTCCGAAAAATCCCGCCCTCGGGAAGGACACGAACGGATCATGGCTCGTAAGAAGATTGCCCTCATCGGCGCCGGCAACATCGGCGGCACTCTGGCGCACCTCGCGGCGCAGAAGGAACTGGGCGACATCGTCCTGTTCGACGTGGCCGAAGGTCTCCCGCAGGGCAAGGCTCTCGACCTCTCGCAGTGCGGCCCGGTCGAAGGCTTCGACGCCAAGATCACCGGCACCAATGACTACGCCGACATTGCCGGCGCAGACGTCATCATCGTCACCGCCGGTGTCGCCCGCAAGCCCGGCATGAGCCGCGACGACCTGCTCGGCATCAACCTCAAGGTGATGAAGTCGGTCGGCGAAGGCATCGCCGCCAACGCGCCCGACGCCTTCGTGATCTGCATCACCAACCCGCTCGACGCGATGGTCTGGGCGCTGCGCGAATTCTCAGGCCTGCCCCACAACAAGGTCGTCGGCATGGCCGGCGTTCTGGACTCGGCCCGCTTCTCGACCTTCCTGGCATGGGAATTCGGCGTCTCGATCCGCGACGTGAACACTTTCGTGCTCGGCGGCCACGGCGACACCATGGTCCCGGTCGTGCAGTATTCGACCGTCAACGGCATCGGCCTGCCCGACCTCATCAAGCTGGGCCGCACCACCCAGGAAAAGATCGACGCGATCGTGCAGCGCACCCGTTCGGGCGGCGGCGAGATCGTCGGCCTGCTCAAGACCGGCTCGGCGTTCTACGCACCGGCCGCTTCGGGCATCGCCATGGCCGAAGCCTACCTCAACGACCAGAAGCGCATCCTGCCCGTCGCGGCCTATGTCGACGGCCAGTATGGCGTTGACGGCCTTTACGTCGGCGTGCCCGCAGTGATCGGCGCGAACGGCGTCGAGGAAGTCGTCGAGATCACCCTGGACGACGAAGCGAAGTCGAACCTTCAGGTCTCGGTCGACGCGGTCAAGGAACTGCTGGTCGCCTGCAAGGGCATCGACAGCACGCTCGCCTGAGCTTTTTGAATACCGCCCCCGCCTACCCGTCCTGCGTGGCAGCCTGTCACAATGGTGGGTAGCGCGGGGGCAAAATAGTTTCTTGGAACCTCCCTGGCCTTCCCGGCTGCTTCCATGATCAGGAACAGGAAAACCGATGTCGATCCTCGTTAACAAGAACACCAAGGTCATCACCCAGGGCATGACCGGCGCGACGGGCAGCTTCCACACCCAGGCCGCTCTCGATTACGGCACGCAGATGGTTGCGGGCGTGACCCCCGGCAAGGGCGGCACCGAGCACCTCGGCCTGCCCCAGTTCAACTCGGTCCACGAAGCCAAGGCCGCGACCGGCGCCACCGCATCGTGCGTCTACGTGCCGCCGTTCGGCGCCGCCGACGCGATCCTCGAAGCGATCGACGCCGAAATGGAACTCATCATCTGCATCACCGAGGGCATCCCCGTTCTCGACATGGTGCCGGTGAAGCGCGCGCTCGTCGGTTCGAAGTCGCGCCTGATCGGCCCGAACTGCCCCGGCGTCCTGACCCCCAACGAATGCAAGATCGGCATCATGCCGGGCAACATCTTCTCGCAGGGTTCGGTCGGCGTCGTCTCGCGCTCGGGCACGCTCACCTATGAAGCCGTGTTCCAGACCACCGCAGCGGGCCTGGGCCAGACCACCGCAGTCGGCATCGGCGGCGACCCGGTCAACGGCACCAACTTCATCGACGTCCTCGAACTCTTCCTGGCCGACGAAGCCACCAAGTCGATCATCATGATCGGCGAAATCGGCGGCTCGGCCGAAGAAGAAGCGGCGCAGTTCCTCAAGGACGAAGCCAAGCGCGGCCGTCGCAAGCCGATGGCGGGCTTCATCGCCGGCCGCACGGCGCCTCCGGGCCGCCGCATGGGCCACGCCGGCGCGATCGTCTCGGGCGGCCAGGGCGGCGCCGAAGACAAGATCGCGGCGATGGAAGAGGCCGGCATCAAGGTGTCGTCCAGCCCCTCGCTGCTGGGTGAGACCCTGGTGGAAGCCATCAAGGCCTTCGCCTGAAACAAATAGGTGCAACGGGGCGGCGGTTCTCAAGGAACCCCGCCGCCCCGGAGCGCTTACCATGACGCGCATGGGGCATCCGGTCCCGGCGTGAGTACCCTGAGCGGACTAGCGGCCCCCTCCCTCCCCGGAAAGCCCCGTCAGCCCGCCCAACACAAGACGCCGGACGACCCGTCCGGGCGTGGCGATAGGTGATTCCTATGGGCGACGAGAGTTTCGATTTCACCCCGGACGCGGCACTGGACGAAGTTCAGGCCGGTCCCAGCTGGCAGCGCGGCAACTGGCCCCTCGTCGGTGGCGATGCCGAGGACGACTGGACGCAGGGACTTGATCCCACCGTCCTGAAGGCCGAGATCAAGAAGGCGGCCGCCAAGGGCGGTGCCCCGATCGACCAGTCCCGCATAGACGAAGCGGCGGCCGATGCAATCCGCGCGATGATGCTGATCCGCACGTATCGCGTGCGCGGTCATCTTGCAGCGGACCTCGACCCGCTCGGCCTCAACCAGCGCAAGCTTCCCGCCGATCTGACGCCGGAATACCACGGCTTCGCCGGCGCCGCGCAGGACCGCAAGGTCTATGTCGGCGGCGCGCTCGGCCTCGAATGGACGACCGTGCGCGAGATCGTGCAGATCCTGCGCGCCAACTACTGCGGCAAGGTCGGCCTTGAGTACATGCACATCGCCGACACGGAGGAGCGCCGCTTCCTCCAGGAACGCATGGAAGGTGCCGACAAGGAAATCGAATTCACGCCGGAAGGCAAGAAGGCGATCCTCTCGGCCGTCGTGCGCGGCGAGCAGTACGAAAAGTTCCTCGGCAAGAAGTACGTCGGCACCAAGCGCTTCGGCCTTGACGGCGGCGAATCGATGATCCCTGCCCTTGAGGCGGTGATCAAGTACGGCGGCCAGCTGGGCGTCAAGGAAATCGTCTACGGCATGGCCCACCGCGGCCGCCTGAACGTCCTCTCCAACGTCCTTGCCAAGCCCTACAAAGTGATCTTCCACGAATTCTCGGGCGGCACCGCCAACCCCGAAGACGTGGGCGGCTCGGGCGACGTGAAGTACCACCTGGGCACTTCGGCGGACCGCGAGTTCGACGGCATCAAGGTTCACATGAGCCTCATGCCCAACCCCTCGCACCTCGAAACCGTCGATCCGGTCGTGCTCGGCAAGGTCCGCGCCTATCAGCAGATCGCGGACGACATCGGCGACGATATCGGCCCCGGCGGCAAGCACAAGCAGGTGCTTCCGGTCCTCATCCACGGTGACGCGGCCTTCGCGGGCCAGGGCATCATCTGGGAGTGCTTCGGCCTCTCGGGCGTGAAGGGCTACAACACCGGCGG
Organism: Novosphingobium guangzhouense; assembly: GCF_002896965.1. GTDB lineage: Bacteria > Pseudomonadota > Alphaproteobacteria > Sphingomonadales > Sphingomonadaceae > Novosphingobium > Novosphingobium guangzhouense. Next base: position 135,473 of record NZ_LYMM01000095.1, on the reverse strand, counting down.
TTGCATCCACTTCATCATCAACAACCAGATCGGCTTCACGACGAGCCCGCAGTTCGCGCGCAACTCGCCGTATCCCTCGGACGTCGCCAAGGGCGTTCAGGCGCCGATCCTGCACGTCAACGGCGATGATCCGGCTGCGGTGACCTTTGCCTGCAAGCTGGCGATCGACTACCGCCAGACCTTCGGCCGCGACATCGTGATCGACATGTGGTGCTATCGCCGCTTCGGCCACAACGAAGGCGACGAGCCCGGCTTCACGCAGCCGCTGATGTACCAGAAGATCCGCCAGCACCCCCCGGTGTCGAAGATCTACGGTGAAAAGCTGAAGGCAGAAGGCGTCATCGACGACGCGTTCCTGGCCCAGACCGAAGCGTCCTTCACCGCGCATCTGGAAGAAGAGTTCGAGGCGGCCAAGACCTACAAGTCCAACCAGGCCGACTGGTTCTCGGGCCAGTGGAGCGGCTTCCACAAGCCTGCGGACCCGGAAACCGCGCGCCGCAACGTCGACACCAGGATCGAACCCAAGCTGTTCGAAAGCCTCGGCCGCACCCTGACGACCGTTCCGGTGGACTTCACCGTCCACAAGACGCTCGCCCGCGTGCTTGCCGCCAAGGAAGAGATGTTCAAGTCGGGCGAAGGCTTCGACTGGGCCACGGCGGAGGCGCTCGCCTTCGGCAGCCTCGTCTCGGAAGGCTACGGCGTTCGCCTGTCGGGCCAGGACTGCGGTCGCGGCACCTTCTCGCAGCGTCACGCGGTCTGGACCGACCAGACCACCGAGAGCAAGTACGTCGCCCTCACCACGCTGCCGCACGGCCGCTTCGAGGTGCTGGATTCGACGCTGTCGGAATACGGCGTGCTCGGCTTCGAGTACGGCTATGCCAGCGCCGACCCCAAGACCATGGTGCTGTGGGAAGCCCAGTTCGGTGACTTCGCCAACGGCGCGCAGATCATCATCGACCAGTACGTCGCATCGGCGGAGTCCAAGTGGCTGCGCGCGAACGGCCTCGTCATGCTGCTGCCGCACGGTTACGAAGGCCAGGGGCCTGAACACTCGTCGGCGCGTCTGGAACGTTACCTGCAGCTCTGCGCGCAGGACAACATCCAGGTCTGCAACATCACCAGCCCGGCCAACTACTTCCACGTGCTGCGCCGGCAGATGCACCGTCCGTTCCGCAAGCCGCTCGTCATCATGACGCCCAAGTCGCTGCTGCGCCACCCGCTGGCGAAGTCTGCGGCAAAGGACTTCCTCGAAGGCGACTTCAAGCGCATCCTCTCCGACCCCAAGGGTTCGTCGGACGAAGCGACCAAGAACGTCGTGCTGTGTTCGGGCAAGGTCTTCTACGACCTTCTCGAAGCGCGCGATGCCGCCGAAATCGACGACACGCAGATCATCCGCATCGAGCAGCTCTACCCCTTCCCGGGCGAACCGCTGGCCAAGCGTCTGTCGAAGATGCCCAACCTCGAAGAGATCGTCTGGTGCCAGGAAGAACCGAAGAACAACGGTTCCTGGTTCTTCGTCGAACCGCTGGTCGAAGCCGCCGCCGTCGAGGCGGGCGTCAAGGCTCCGCGTCCGCGCTATGCGGGCCGCTCTGCCTCGGCATCGCCGGCCACCGGCCTCGCCAAGCGCCACACCGCCGAACAGGCGGCGCTGGTTGCCGACGCGCTGCATCTTTCCGTCCGTTCCGAACTCCGTCGCAAGCAGAAGGCTTGAGATAAATCATGACCACCGAAGTCAAAGTCCCCGTCCTTGGGGAATCCGTCGCCGAGGCCACCATCGGCCAGTGGCTCAAGCAGCCCGGCGAAGCCGTTGCCGCTGACGAGCCCATCGCCAGCCTCGAAACCGACAAGGTCGCGATCGACGTCATGGCGCCCCACGCGGGCACCATGGGCCAGCAGCTCGTCAAGGAAGGCGACACCGTCACCGTCGGCGCCCTGATCGCCACGATCGAAGAGGGCGCCGGCGCTCCTGCCGCCGCCAAGCCCGCCGCAGCGCCTGCTCCGGCTGCCGCTGCAGCGCCCGCAGCGGCCCCCGCAGCGGACGAAGGTTCGGCAGGTTCGTCGGTGCTTTCGCCCGCCGTTCGCCGCGCCATCCTGGAACACGGCATCGACCCGGCGACCATCAAGGGCACCGGCAAGGATGGCCGCATCACCAAGGACGACGTCCTCGAAGCGGCCAAGAACAAGCCGGCCGCTTCGGCTGCTCCGGCTGCCGCAGCCGCTTCGGTTCCGGCCTCGGCCCGCACCGAAGAGCGCGTGAAGATGACGCGCCTGCGCCAGACGATCGCCAAGCGCCTGAAGTCCGCGCAGGACAACGCCGCCCTGCTCACCACCTTCAACGACGTCGACATGTCGGCCGTCATCGAAGCGCGTGAAAAGTACAAGGACGTGTTCCAGAAGAAGCACGGCATCAAGCTGGGCTTCATGTCGTTCTTCGCCAAGGCTTCGGTCCTGGCGCTCAAGGACATTCCGGCCGTCAACGCCCAGATCGACGGCGACGAGATCGTGTACCACGACTACGTCGACATCTCGGTTGCCGTCTCGGCCCCGAACGGCCTGGTCGTTCCGGTCGTCAAGGACTGCGACAAGCTGGGCTTCGCCGGCATCGAGAAGGCCATCGCGGGCTTCGGCAAGAAGGCCAAGGAAGGCACGCTGACCATGGCCGACATGGCCGGCGGCACCTTCACCATCTCGAACGGCGGCGTGTTCGGTGGCCTCATGTCCACCCCGATCATCAACCCGCCGCAGTCGGCAGTGCTGGGCCTTCACCGCATCGAGGACCGTGCGGTCGTCCGCAACGGTGAGATCGTGATCCGCCCGATGATGTACATCGCGCTGTCCTACGACCACCGCATCATTGACGGTCGCGAGGCGGTCACCGCGCTCAAGACCATCAAGGAAGCGATCGAAGACCCCACCCGTCTGCTGATCGACCTCTGAGATTAAAAGCCCCGTCCGCCCCCGATAAAGGTCGGGCGGGGTTTTCACTTGCGCTGAAACGATTATTACCGCTCGTGCCTGATTGTGCGAAAGCACGAGCGTGAGGAGGCCAACAATGGCTGATTACGACTACGACGTCCTTGTCATCGGTGCCGGCCCCGGCGGTTATGTCGCGGCGATCCGCGCGGCGCAGCTGGGCCTCAAGACCGCCTGCGCCGAAGGGCGCGAGACGCTGGGCGGCACCTGCCTCAACGTGGGCTGCATTCCCTCCAAGGCCCTGCTGCACGCTTCGGAATACTTCGAAGCGGCCAAGGGCGGCGCCATGGCGGCGATGGGCATCAAGGTTACTCCTGAACTTGACCTGCCCACCATGCAGGGCCAGCGCATCGACGCGATCAAGGGCCTGACCGGCGGCATCGAATACCTGTTCAAGAAGAACAAGGTCGACTGGCTGAAGGGTTACGCCCAGTTCAAGGACGCCCACAGCGTCGAGGTTGCCGGCAAGACCGTGACCGCCAAGAACATCGTCATCGCCACCGGCTCGTCGGTCACCCCGCTTCCGGGCGTGGAAATCGACAACGAAGGCGGCGTGGTCGTGGACTCGACCGGCGCGCTGGAACTGGCTTCGGTGCCCAAGAAGATGGTCGTCATCGGCGGCGGCGTGATCGGTCTGGAACTGGGCTCGGTGTGGCGTCGTCTCGGCGCGGAAGTCACCGTGGTCGAATTCCTCGACCAGCTGCTTCCGGGCATGGACATGGACGTGCGCAAGGAAGCGTCCAAGATCTTCAAGAAGCAGGGCATGGCCCTGAAGCTTGGCACCAAGGTCACCGGCGTAACCGTGGAGGGCAAGAGCGCCAAGGTCACCGTTGAACCCGCCAAGGGTGGTGACGCCGAAGTGATCGAGGCCGATGTCGTCCTCGTCTCGATCGGCCGTCGTCCGAACACCGAAGGTCTTGGCCTCGGCAACATCGGCCTTGAGCTGAACGCCCGCAACCAGATCGAAACCGACCACGACTTCGCCACCAAGGTGGACGGCGTGTGGGCCATCGGCGACGTGATCCCCGGCCCGATGCTCGCGCACAAGGCCGAGGACGAAGGCATCGCGGTTGCAGAGAACATCGCCGGCCTCACCGGCATCGTGAACCACGATGTCATCCCCGGCGTCGTCTACACCCAGCCCGAAATCGCGGGCGTGGGTCTGACCGAAGAAGCCGCCAAGGAACGCGGCGCGGTGAAGGTCGGCAAGTTCCCGATGCTCGCCAACTCGCGCGCGAAGACCAACCACGAGCCCGACGGCTTCGTGAAGGTGATCGCCGATGCCGAAACCGACCGCGTGCTGGGCGTGTGGTGCATCGCCTCGGTCGCGGGCACCATGATCGCGCAGGCAGCGCAGGCCATGGAATTCGGCGCGACCAGCGAAGACATCGCCTACACCTGCCACGCTCACCCGACTCACTCGGAAGCGATCAAGGAAGCGGCGATGGCCGTTACCGGCAAGCCGATCCACATCTGATCGGGCGGCAATGCTGAACGAAGAGGCCGGTGCGGGAAGCGCCGGCCTTTTTCGTATGGGGAACCGAGTGCGGTGCTCGCGTATTTCTGCGCGACAATGGTTCCACGGGGCGTTCCACGCATGGCGTTGCGTAATATCTTGCCGGTCCTGGCGATCACCTTGCCCGGCTCACTGGCGCTTTCCGCCTGTAATCGCGGGCTGCACGAGCCGCCGCCGCGTGCGAATGATGCGATCCACTTCGAACCGCAGGCATCGCTCATCACCGTGCCGGTCCACGCCGACCTTTCCGAACTTGCCGCCTCGCTCGACCGCGAAATCCCCCGCGTGCTGTGGACGATCGACAAGCCCGACCAGACCTGCGTGAAATCGAAAGAAGTCGATATCGGTATCGCCACGCTAAAGACGCCCAAGCTCAAGTGCCGGATCATCGGCGAAGTCACGCGCGGGTCGATGACGTTCGCCGGACACGGCAAGGAAATCCGCCTGACACTGCCGCTGCATGCCGAACTGCGCGCCGAGGATATCGGCGGCGTGCTCAAGCGCGAAACCGCGACGGCAGACGCCACTGCCCACGCCACCGTGCGCATCACCCTCGCCGAAGACTGGACCCCTCGCGGAACAGTGGACATCCGCTATGACTGGACCAATGCGCCACACGCCGAATTTCTCGGCCAGCGCATCGACTTCACCGAGCAGGCGGACCGCAAGATCGCCCCCATCATCGCCAGGCTAGAACGCGATCTGCCGGGGCAGCTGGGCAGGCTGGAATTGCGCCGTCAGGTAGAGCAGGCCTGGAAATCGGCCTTCACCACGCTTTCCCTGAACCGCGAGAATCCGCCGGTCTGGATGCGGGTGAAGCCCACCGAACTGCAGTATGGCGGCTACGAGATCGACGGCAAGCGGCTGCTGCTGCGGCTGGGTCTCAAGGCGCAGACTGAGACGTTCGTCGGCAGGCGGCCGGAAGACCCCGCGCCCGCCCCGCTACCGCCGGTGCGCCCGCTGGAGGCGCAGGCGGGGCGTCTTGCCTTCTTCATCCCGGTCATCGCCGATTACCGCGAACTGGAACCGGTGCTGGTCAAGGCCCTGCGCAAGCGCTCCGCGCGCCCTTTCACGGTGCCCGGCGTCGGTCCGGTTCGCGCCGACTTCCACAAGGTCACGATCTACGGCACCACCGGCGGTCGCATCGCCGTGGGCGCCACCTTCACCGCGCGCGACGAAGCCGGGCGGCTCGGTCGCACGAAGGGCACCGTCTGGATGACCGGCACGCCGGTCAATGCCAGGGATTCGCGCCGTGTCGGCTTCGAAAACTTCGAGGTCAGCGGCACTACCGACATGCGCGGCGGCGACCTGATCCTGCGCCTTGCCAACACGCCCGGCATGAGCGCGACGATCGCGGGCGCATTGGCGCAGAATTTCGAGAATGACTACGCCGAACTGCTCGGCAAGATCGCTCATGCGATTGAAGACAAGCGCGAGGGTGATCTGGTCATTCGCGCGAAAGTCACGAAAACGCAGACCGGGCGCATCACTGCTGCCGGGCGGGGGCTTTACCTTCCTGTGTGGGCCGATGGCACCGCATCGATCACGGTAAAGGATTGAGAAAAGACATCATCACGCTTGGGCAACAAACCGGCAGCACTTCCCCCCTACCTGAAGATGCACAAGGATTGTGCATCATTACCTAATATTTAGGCATAATTGGGAGGATTTATGAGCCTGCTTGCTCTCGCCGTTGTCGCCGCCGCCGCTGTTGCTCCCGCGGCCGTAACGCCCACGCCCGTCCACAGCGTCGCGATCGAGCACCGTGGCAGCACCTACAGCGTCGACTACCGCGCCCGCGTCGAAACGAGCATGCGCACCATCGGCATCGCCCCGCCCACCCGCCAGAGCACGCAGCGCTGCGTCATGACCGCGAAGGTCTCCGTAGAGCGCATCATCGCCGATGGCGGCCACGCGCTTGCCGCCAGCATCCCCGGCGCCGAGACCTTCACGCGGCAGTTGCCCGGCGACTGCCGCAGCCGCGACGCGCAGCTTGCCCGTCTGGTCGATGACAAGACGCCTGCCATCACAGCCCATCTGGCCAAGGCGGCAGGCGCCGATCGCGAACACGCCATTGCCGCCATCGACGCCGCGCATCATTTCGCCGCGAATTGACGGACAGGCACGATAAAGGCTGCTAGTTCAACACAATGCGATATCTTCTAGGTCTGGCCGTCGCGGCATGCGGCGGCCTCTTCTTTGCCGATGCCCACGCGCAATCGGCAGCCCCCACCATCTCCTTCGAAGCCGAAACCGACCACCGCGAACGCGGTTTGAGCTGGAGCGACGGCAAGGCCGCAATCGGCGCCTCCGCGTCCGTTCCGCTGTCCTACGATCTCGGCATCGACATTGATGCGGTGAGCCTGCGCGATTCCGCCCGCCACGGCGGCGCCGACCTCGGACTGACGGTGGCTCCGCGCTACACCCTGCGCAGCAATGGCTGGGATTTCAGCGCGGGCCTGCGCGGCAATGTCTTCGTGGGACGTTCGGGCACCAGCTTCGTCGAACTGACCGGTGAAGTCGCCCGCACGCTCGGCCCGGCGCAACTGGTCGTCGGTGCTGCCTTCGCGCCTTCGCAGGATGCCGTCGGCGGCAGCAACCTCTATCTGGACGCCCAGCTTTCCGCGAGCATTCCGGGCACCCCGGTGACGCTTTACGGCGGGATCGGCCACACCAGCGGTTCGTCCAACGGCGATCCGCGCGTGGCCCGGCTGCGTCCCGGCGGCGATTACCTCGATCACCATCTCGGCGTGGAGTATACGGACGCGAACATTGCGGCGGGCCTGCGCTATTCGGGCACCTCGATCGGCGCGGACGAAGTCGATCCCCTCTCGCGCTGGACGGATCGGCACTATGGCTCGCGCGTGATGGCCTACTTGCGCTTCACGCCCTGACCCTGACGGCACCTGCCGCCCTCTCCGATTGACCAGATGCGCGCCCCGTGCCCGTAGTGGCAGGACGGGCCTGGCAGGATGGGGCGACATGGACGGGAGCACGCGATGAAGGCAGTCTGGTACACCGAGAACGGCGGCCCCGAAGTCATGCACTTCGGGGACCAGCCCGATCCCGAAGTCAACGCGAAGACCGTGCTGATCCGGGTGGAAGTCATCTCGATCGAAGGCGGCGACCTGCTCAACCGCATCCACACGCCCCCCGCGCGCACGCCGTTCGTCCCCGGCTATCAGGCGGCAGGCACGGTTCTGGCCGTGGGCGCGGAAGTGACGCGCTTCGTGCCCGGAGACCGCGTCGTCGGCTTCAACTGGAACGGCAGCCATGCCGAACTTTTCGCGGTGCCCGAAACTTACGCCTATCCGGTGCCCGAAGGTATGGACCTTGCGCTGGCGGCCGTGGTGCCGATCGCCTTCGGCACCGCTTACGACGCGTTGTTCACGTATGGCGCGCTGACCGCAGCCGAAACCGTGCTGGTGCAAGGCGCGGCGGGCGGCGTCGGTCTGGCCGCCGTGCAACTGGCCGCACAGGCAGGCGCAACGGTGATCGGCACCGCCTCCGGCCTGGAACGCCTTGCCCGGATCGCGCCTTTCGGCCTGACCCACGGCATCGATTACCGGCAAGAGGATATCGCCGGGCGATGCCGGGATATCACCGCACGCAAGGGCGTGGACCTCGTGCTCGACCTGGCCGGGGGAGCAGGCAAGGACGCTCTGGTCGACGCACTGCGCGGGCATGGCCGCTATGCGGTCGTCGGCGCGGCAGAGGGCACGCTCCCCAGCTTCGGGTTCTTCGAACTGATCCGCAAGGCGATGCAGGTCACCGGCATTTCCTTTGGCCGCGACATGCACACCCCGCGCGTCCATGCCCTGCTGGCGGACCTCTTCACGCGGGTCCACACGGGCGATCTGGCGATGCCGATCGAGCGCGAATTCGCACTGGCCGATGCCGTGCAGGCGCATCGCTTCGTGGCGGAAGGACACCCCTTCGGACGCGTGGTGATGCGGGTCTGACGTCTTACAGCGGGTCGAATTCAAGGTGCAGCGCCCGCAGCGCGCGCAGCACATATGTCGGCTCGTATTCGAACCGGCGTGCATTTTCGGGGCCGTGGTGCTCTTCTGACAGCCGGATATTGCCCATGCGCGCCAATAGCCGTTCGATGCTGACCGCCACCTCGCGCCGGGCAAGCGGGGCGCCGATGCAGGTATGCGCGCCGCGACCGAAGGCAAGGTGCTCCTTGATGCGCGGACGGTCCATGTCGAAGCGGCCGGGATCGGGGAAACGCGCCGGGTCGCGATTGGCGGCCATGTGGCTCATCAGGATCGGCGTACCGGCCTTGATCTCCACCCCGCCCAGCACCGTTGTCTTGCGGCAGAGGCGCCCCGCGCTTTTCACCGATCCGTCATAGCGCAGCAGTTCCTCGATGAAATCGGGAATGCGCGTCGGATCGCGGCGCAGTTCTGCCTGGATATCGGGGCGCGTGGCGATGACCTTGAAGCCGTTTGCGAGAAGCCGGTTGGTGGTATCCTGCCCCGCCCCGAACAGGAACGCCGCCAGCCCCGTCACATCGACGAGCGAGGGTTTCGATCCGTCCGGATAAGTCGCCTGCGCCAGTTCGTTGAGGATATCCTCCTGCGCCAGCAAAGCGCGCAACGGGCGCATCAGCGCATGATTCGCGATGCGGCGGCGGGCGATCAGGCCGAACAGTTCCTTGCCCACCGGCACCAGCGGGTTCTTCATCATCTCTTCAGGCGTGGCGTCCATCGGCACCGGGATCGCCCCTTCCAGCAGCCTGCGAAAGCGCGCGCGCGTGGCTTCAGACAGCCCAAGCAGGTCGGAAATCACCAGCGCCCCGTAAGGTCCGCCGTACTGCCGCACGATATCGACGCGCCCGTCCTTGTGGAACTCGTCGATGAGCCCCTCTGCCGTTGCCGCCAGCTGCGGCTGAAGCTGCTTCAACCGGCTGGGCGTGAAAAGCCGCGACAGGATGGATCGCAGATCGGCATGGCGCGCGCCCTGTTCGCACACGATCTGGTCTGCGAAGGCGATGCGGCTGCGATGGGCTTCCAACTGGTCGCCGATATCGTCCCCCTCGGGCACGAAGGGCAGGTCTACCATTCCGCCGGTGACGCCGTTGATTTCCGAGAAATGTTCGGTGTCGAGCGACACCTGCACCGTCTCCTCATAGCCCACTACCGCCACCGCGCCGCGATGAGGCAGCGGCACCACCGGCCCCAGGGCGCGCAAGTAGTCGAAATAGGCGTGGGGATCGTCCACCAGCGAGATGTCAGTGTACCAGTCAGCTTTCTCGTAGGACACGCGTATGCTCCCGCTCTTATTTTATGATCCTTTGTGTATCGCAATTTGACGATGGGTCAAGCGCGGGACAACGTGCTAGGAGCTTGGCGATGATCCCGCCTTCGCCCGCCCTGCCCCCTGCGCTCGACCTTATCGGCATCGCCGTATTCGCCCTGACCGGCGCGCTGGCCGCCGCGCAGATGCGCCAGACTTTTGTAACGGTGGCTTTCTTCGCACTGATCACCGGCGTGGGCGGCGGTTCCCTGCGTGACCTGCTGATCGGCGCCCCCGTGTTCTGGGTGCACGACCGGCTCGTCGCGCCGGTCTGCCTTGGCGTGGCGATCCTGGCGTGGTTCACCCCCGTGCGCTGGTGGCGCGGGCACATCCTGGAATGGGCCGACGCGCTGGGCCTTGCCGTCTATGCCGTATTCGGCACGATCAAGGCGCTGCACTGGGGTGTTCCGGCCGTGCCCGCCGTGCTGATGGGCGTCATCACCGGCTGCATCGGCGGCATCGTGCGCGACGTGCTGGCGGGCCAGCCCTCTATCCTCATGCGCCCGGAACTATACGTCACCGCAGCAGCCCTTGCAGCGGGGGTGGCGGGTCTGGGGATCACCGCCGGCCTTTCACCGGCGCTGACCTGGGCGATCGCCGTCCTTGCCGGGTTCGGCCTGCGCGGTGCGGCGATCCACTGGTCGCTCGGCCTGCCGCTTCACCCCGGCGAGGACGACCAGAGCGCACACTAGGCCACCTTCAGGCGCCGCCTCATCGCTGCTTCATCCATCATTGCCGTGCCGCGAAGCTGGCCAAGCCTGACGCCGGTGCAGGTCATCTTGAAGTGGGTGAATTCTTCATACCATTCGAGGCCCGCCGCCGACTTGCCGCTGACCTCCTCCCACAACGCGATCGTCTCCTCGCGCGTGCCCATGCCTTCAAGGTAGGCGCCGTGAGTTGAACTGCGGCCGTGCATCGTTTCAGAAAGCGTGCAGAACCACGCAAGGTCGTGCAAAGCCCCGCCGAGCGAGGGCTGTTCCCAGTCCATCACCGCGACGACCTGGAAATCGTCGTCGAACATCATGTTGCCGATGCGTGCGTCGCCCCAGACGATGCCTTCCGGATCGTGGACGGGCCATGCCCCCTCAAGCCGTGCCAGCGCATCACGCAGGACCGGTTGAGGCGCGACTTCCTCCAGCCAGGCGGTGAAGCGCTGGTACTTGTCCCATTCCTGCGCCAGCCCGCGCGAAGCCGCGCCCGCACCACCGAGGAACGAAGCCCGGTCCACCGGCACACGCTGGATCGCAGCCAGTTGCTCCACCGCGCTGCGCCACAAGGTCCGCCGCTGGTCAGGCGTGGCATCGTGCAACCAGCCTTCGCGCGCATAGGGCGGGATCGACACGGGAACGCGCCCCCGCTTCCGTTCCATCACGAAGAACGAATTGCCGAGGATCGCCGGGTCTTCTTCAAACCACAGCGGGCGCGCCACGCGGACCAGCCCTTCATCCGCCATCAGTTTCATGATTGCGTATTGTTCGTCGAACAGATTGTCGGGAAAGACGGTGAACGCCCGAGGCTTGATGCGGACCACGCAGCCCTGTTGCCGCGCGCTCCCGCCCTCTGTCCAGTGCGCGTCGAACAGCACCGTTTCGTGGCTCTGCCCCGCACCACGCGGATAGGCAAGGTCGGTGACGGCAATCCCCGTCGCCTCCGGCAAGCGCCCCTGCAGCCAGCGTTCGAGCCGCACTGCCAGTTCTGCCAGATCCCGCGTTTCGGGGGCAACGATCACATCAGACACAGCCTATCTCCCTCCCGGCGATGCCTGCGCAGCATAAGTTCGACATCGCGAATTTCTTTTCGCGATAATTGATATGCGCACAACAACGCCCGGTCAAGCGAGGCGCACCTCGCCCGGGCGGGATTTACGGGTAGCGGAGGATTGAAGAGAAGGCGCCGATATCCGCCCGTTCAGCTCCGGGCGGCGAGTATCACTCGCCCTCCCCGCCTCCTGCGAGGAAACCGGAGATTCGGGCGCAGGCTTCGGCAAGTCGGCCGCCGGCATCGGACACGGCCCCGCCGTTCAGGCCGCCGTGGAAGCCCGCCATGACCAGCGCCATGACGACCCGGTTGCGGCTGTCGTAGATCGGCGCCATCAGCGCCACCAGCGGATAGACCCGCTGTGCATCGGGCTCCAGCAGCGGCACGACCGGCGGGTCTTCGGTGCCGGACCGGACGCCAAGTTCCTCTTCGCTGCCCGGACGGCGCAGCAGGGCAAGATAGCCATTGCTGCGCACGAAGCCCAGACCGGCGCGGAACTGAGCCAGTTGCTCGTCCCCCAGCGGCGGGTCCGCGCGCGAAACCCAGGCGTCCGCATCGCGGGCGGATCGCGCGAAGAAGGTCATCGCCTGTATCCAGCGCAGCGGCATGCGCGTGCCCAGCGGCACCGGATACCCGATGTGGCTGAGCGACGCCGCCCGTTCGCGCAAGTGGATCACGTCACCTTCGAGGAAGTAGGCCCCGCAGACGACGTCGAATTCATCGGCGATGCTGCGCATTTCGGGCTGCGCCACCTGCAACGGAGAGAAATGCGCCGCCGCCGTCCGCCCGATCGCCGCCAGCGCCGGGCCAAGCACGTATGTCTTGTCAGTAGTGCGATAGAGATAGCCGACATCGACAAGGCCGGTCAGCAGCGCATGGCAGGTAGCCCGGCTCAACTTCAGGGCCCGCACCAGATCGGTCAGCGCGAACGCCTGTCCGGGGTGGTCGGCGATAAAGTTGAGGATGGCCGCCACGCGGGCGACACCGGGAGAGGAACGCGACATGGCTGCTTTCGCTATTTCGAACCGGCATGGCGTATTGGCAAAGCCCCCGGTTCGTCAATAGACACGCCTGTTCATTAGAGCGAACCGGGTCATCGGCCCAGTCGTTCTTCCAGAAGCCGCGCCAGTTCGCGGCGCGCCACCTTGTTGGAATGGAGCAACGGCACTTCATCCCGCCCCAGCGGCACATATGCACGCGGAACCTTGTAGCTGGACAAGCGGCGGCGCAATTCCGCTTCCGTCGCCGCAAAATCAAGTTCTTGCCCCTCCCGTGCGATCACCGCGGCCACCAGCAGCGCACCGCGCTCACGGTCGGGAAGGCCAACGACATATGCGGTGTGGACGCCATCGAGCGATTGCAGTTCCATCTCCACTTCCGCCGGAGAGACGTTGGAACCCGATACCTTGATCATGTCGCCGCCACGCCCGACGAAGTGGACGCGCCGGCCTTCGGGGCGGTCTTCAACCATGCACATGTCGCCCGTGCGGTAGTACCCGTCTGGCGTGTAGTGCTCTGCCCGATCGATCTTGTGCAGGCCGATCGCCACCGGATAGCCGCGCACCTGCATCTCCCCCACCTCGCCAGGTGCGACAGGGCGGTTTTCGGCATCGGCGATCCGGATTTCGTAGCCCGGACCGAAATGATCCATCGGCGCACAGACCGGGCGGCCCGGTGCGCGAAAGTCATCGCCCCACGAATAGGGGCCCAGCGTTTCGCTCATGCCCAGCCCCCACCAGGGTTTGGGCCCGCGCATCGCCGCAAGATCCTCTTCGGCCAGCACCGAACCCATGGCGAAACGGCTGTTGGACAAGGTGCGCTCGGCACAGACCACCGTTGCCCCCGCTTCCAGCCCCGGCACAAGGTACATCAACAGCCCGCCCACCCAGAACATCGGCAGGATGCAGGGCACCCGCTTGCCGGGCCCGTAGCCCATCATTTCGCTCATGGTGTGGCTGCGGAAGCAGACCGGCCCATGGGCGTGGCGCACCCCCTTGGGCAGCGCCATCGAGCCGGAGGTGTAGATTTCCACCATCTGGTCGGTCGAATGGACCTCTGCCTCGACTTCGCGCAGCAGATCTTCGGTGACGGTCCCGGCGGCCTGCGCCAGCCAGTCAACCGGGGCGACACAGGGGGGCAGCCCTTCCCCATCGGAAACGACCCAGCGCAAATACGGCGCCCGCGACACGCGCAGCGCGCCGCTTTCCTGCCCATCCAGTTCGGGCAGCGCTTCGAGGATACGCTGCACATAGTCCTTGCCCAGCATCGTGCGCTGGACGATCAGGCCCTGTACGTCGGACTGGCGCAGCACGCGTACCAGCTCATTGGCGCGGATCATGGTGCTGATCGGTACCGCCACCGCACCGATCCGACTGATCGCAGCCAGCATCACCGCGAAGTCCGGACCATTGCCATATATGAACCCGACCCGCGCACCCTTGCCGATCCCGCGCGCCAGCAATCCGCGCGCAAGCAGCGCAGAGCGGGCATCAAGATCGCGATAAGTGATGGACGCAAGCACATGCCCGTCGTCCTCCAGCGTGACGGCAACGGCATCGCCGTGGAGCGCCGCAACGGCACGGATGAAGCGGGTGAACGTGTCTGCCTGAGACGGCAGACCGGCTCCGGAATCTTCGCAGGTATCTGCGGGCCCGGCGCCCAACGTTGCGGGAATAGCCTCAGTGCTCACGATCGCGGCTCTCCTCTCGGCCGTGCGGGGCTGAATCGGCCCTGCACTGCAAAAGGCGACCGCCCAAACGGTTCGCCATTTCAAACTAAGAGTCGATATTCCGGAAAATCAGCCTGAAGGCAACGCTCCGGCGCTACGCCCGGCCGATACCGTACCGGCGTTTCATCAGGTCATGCCACGCCCGTCTACGGCGACCGAGCGGATATGTCCTTCCCCGTCAACGCTGCAGGCAAACGGGCGCCCGTCCTGCAAGCGCCCTTCGACGCTGTAGCGTTCGCCCATGCGGCGCGCCCCATTGATGGCATCGACGCGATTGCCGGCGCGCTCCAGTTCCGCCTCGCAGGCATCCACCGCCATGCCGATCGAGCCGCCCATGCCCGCATTGTCCACACGGTCCTGCCCGCTGACAGGTCCGCCCGGATAAGGCGCCATCCCGCGATCATCATCAGAGGGCTGCGGGTCGTAGCCCGCATCGTCATCGCCGTGATCATCGGCCTGAGGACCGCCGGGGTAGCGGTAGGGCGCCGGCTCCGCGTCACGGCTGTCGGCCCTATCCTTGCTGACTGCCGATGCGATCGCAGCAACGCCGCCCACCACAAGCAGACCTGCCAGCAGATCACCGCCGTCAATGCCACCGCCGCGATAGTGGCGATGACCTCTCCAGTCTCCTCTGGGGCCGTGCGCCATGACCGGCGTGGCAGTAACCGCAAATGCCGCGATGGCGGCAAGGGAAACGGCGGTACGCGAACGCAACATCTTCATCGGAAGAAACCCTATCCGGCGCGCACGGTCCGCGCCGCCCAGTACCAGCGCGATACGCTGCTCATGCTGTCCTATGCATGAACCGCTTCACGGCTTTGCCCCGGCAGATCCTCCCATCGCGCCACCGGCCTGTGCCACGCTGGTTTCGGCGGGAAGCTTCAGCCCGGTCCACTGCGCCACGAAAGCAAGGATGTCCGCGCCCTCCTCGATCGCCTTGTCGGTCGGCTTGCCGGAGCCATGACCCGCGCGTGTCTCGATGCGGATAAGGCGTGGCTTGTCGCCAAGATCAGCGTGCTGCAGCGCCGCCGTGTACTTGAACGAGTGCCCCGGCACCACGCGGTCGTCAGTGTCCGCCGTCGTCACCAGGATCGCGGGGTAATGCGCGCCCTCACGGATGTTGTGATACGGCGAATAGGCGCGCAGCACCTTGAAGTCGGCTTCCTGATCGGGGCGGCCGTAGTCATCGGTCCAGTAACGACCGGCGGTGAAGCGGTCGAAGCGCAGCATGTCCATGACGCCCACTTGCGCCACCGCCGCCGCGAACAGGTCCGGCCGCTGGTTCACCACCGCGCCGACCAGCAAGCCGCCGTTGGAACCACCCTGGATCGCCAGCCCGTCCCGCTTTGCGATGCCCTCTTTCACGAGGAACTCGCCCGCCGCGATGAAATCGTCGAAGACGTTCTGCTTGTTCTCGCGTCGTCCCGCATCATGCCACGCGCGCCCGTACTCCCCGCCGCCGCGCAGGTTGGCCATTGCAAAGGCCCCGCCCGCCTCCAGCCAGGCCATCCGCGTCGCCGAGAAGCCGGGGGTAAGCGATACGTCGAAACCGCCATAGCCGTAGAGCAGCGTCGGCACCGGCTGTTTTGCGCGCGCCACGGCACGGCTGCGCACGATGAACATCGGCACACGGGTGCCGTCCTTCGAGGTGAAGAAGCGCTGCTCGACCACGTAGGCACCCGGATCGTAGCACATCTTGGGCGTCGCGAAGGGCGTGGTTGTCCCCGTCGCAAGATCCATCCGATAGATCGATGCCGGGCAGTTGAAGCTGGTGAAGGCGTAAAACGTCTCCGGATCGCCGGGACGCCCACGAAAGCCCGATGCGGTCCCGATGCCGTTGAGCGAAAGCGTGGTTGCCGCACTGCCGTCCAGCGCAAGGATTTCCGCGTGGCTCGCCGCATCGCGCATGTAGTTGAGGATCAGCCGATCGCCCACGATGCCCGCGCGCTCCAGAATATCCTCGCGTTCGGCAACGATCTGGTTCCATTGCGGACTTGGCGCATCAAGATCGATGCCCACAAGGCGATAGCGCGGCGCGTCCTTGTTGGTCACATACCAAAGCTTGCGCCCGGCCCCTTCGACCAGTTTCCAGTCATCCGTGAAGCCGGTGACAAGCGGGACCGCCTTCCATCCCGCGCGCTTGCGCTTCGACAGATCGATCACCCGCACTTCGTATCGCGCATCGGTGCCGACATGGCTGGTGATGAGTGCAAGACGGCCGTCCTGCGTCACTTCGGCAACATGGCCCAGATCGGGCACGTCGGGCGTCGCATAGACAAGCTCGTCGGCGTCCTGCGATGTGCCGATACGATGAAAGTAGACCGCCTGATTGTAGTTGAGGGACTGAAACGCGGCGCCTTCCTCGGGCGCGGGAAAGCGCGAATAGAGGAAACCCTCTTCACCCACCCATGCCAGCGTCGTGAACTTGGCCCAGCGGATTTCGTCTTCCAGCGGCTTTCCACTCTTCACATCCAGAACCCGCAGGATACGCCAGTCGCTGCCGCCGTCCTGAACGGAATAGAGCAGATAGCGCCCCTTCTGCGACGGCTCCCACGAATCCAGCGCGGTCGCGCCGTCCCTGGCCCATGCATTGGGGTCAAGCAGCAGGCGCGGCGTGCCGTTCAGGCCGCTGCGCACGAACAGCTGCGCCTGATTCTGCAGACCCGTGTTGCGCGTGTAGAAGTAATTGCCGCCGCCCTTCACCGGGATACCGAACCGCTCGTAGTCCATGAAGGCGCGGATACGGCGCTGAAACCGTTCGCGCTGCGGCAGCGTGGACAAGTATGTCGCGGTGACGGCGTTCTCGCGGCTGACCCAGTCGGAGACCTCCGGCGCATGGCGCACATCGTCCTCCAGCCATCGGTAGGGATCGGCTATCTGCTCGCCGAAATGGGTTTCAACGACGGTGTCGCGGCGGGTCTCGGGATACGTGATATCTGTCATAGGCCCAGCCCAGATGGGCGTCGCCACCCCCGAGAACAAGCCTGACAGCAAGATCGCCGCCACGCCCCGCAGACTTCCAGCTTTCACACGTCCTCCCGACCCTGTCCTTGTCATAAGCCCGTTACATCGACCTTAGCCGGACGACGCGCAAGAAAAAGCGGCCGCAAACCGAAGTCCGCGACCGCCTTTCCTTGTCCTTTCGAGGACGCCGTGCGGCTTACGCCTCGACGAATTCCTCGGCGTCGGTGGTCACCGGGCCCGAATCCTGACCCTTGGCGTCCACGTCGCGGTCGACCAGTTCGATGATCGCGATCGGAGCAGCGTCCGAAGCGCGGTAACCGGCCTTGATGATGCGGGTGTAGCCGCCGTCACGACCGGCGAAACGCTCGGCGAGGACTTCGAACAGCTTCTTTTCCTGGGTCTCGTCCATCAGGCGGGCGTGCGCCAGGCGGCGGTTCGACAGGCCGCCCTTCTTCGCGAGCGTGATCAGCTTCTCGACGTAGGGACGCAGTTCCTTGGCCTTCGCCGTGGTGGTCTGGATCTGCTCGTGCTTGATGAGCGCGGCGGCCATGTTGCGCAGCAGGGCGGCGCGGTGGCCCGAGGTACGCTGCAGCTTGCGCTGGCCATACTTGTGACGCATGTTCTCTTCCTTGGTTCGTCAGACAGCCGTTCAAGGTACTGCCTGCCGGGCGATGTGGTACGGCCACCGCCCATAGCCGGTTCACTTACGTGTGAAGCGCGCCCTCAATACGAAAACGGCGAGCGAGTCAAGGCTTGAACGTCAAGCCGTCGCACCGAAGCCAGTAGCCATCGAAGCTGCGCGGGGGGCCCATCATTCGCGGGAACATGGTCTGCGCCGCCGCACGCAATCCTACGCACAGGATCACAATCCACATCCCCATCCAGAGCCAATATCCGACGGGGGCATCTGCGACCCGCAATGTATCGTCAGGAAGGACCAATCCGAATACGTAGACCTCGCCCGTGTACCAACCGCTTAGCAGATATCCGATTGCGCAGCCCACCATCAGGATGGCCCCCAAGCACTGTGCCGGCTTGCTGGCAAACAGCGCATCGCGCTCATCCTCGCGTTGCCACGCCAGACACTCTTCGACAGGTACCAGCATGGCGAATTCGCGCTTCCTGCGCCACCATATCCAATCCCAGATCGGGATGGCAATCGCCACCAAAAGCACGGGTTGAAGTAGTGCAGCGCCTGACAGCATACATGTTATCAATACGGCTACAATAATACCGGCGGCGCACAGCAATGAACGCCTGCGCACTCTCTCGATGATCGCTTCCACGTCCTGCATGATCCGAACCTAATCGCAAAGCGATCCGGCGCAAAGAAAAGAAAAAGGCCCCGCGGTTTCCCGCGAGGCCCTCTTCATTTCGAAACCCGAAGATCCGATCAGCCGAGCAGTTCCTGCTCCAGCTTCTTCGCCATCTCTTCGATGTTCTCGGGCGGCCAGCCCGGAATGTCCATGCCGAGGCGCAGACCCATCGAGGACAGGACTTCCTTGATCTCGTTGAGCGACTTGCGGCCGAAGTTCGGCGTGCGCAGCATCTCGGCTTCGGTCTTCTGGACCAGATCGCCGATGTAGATGATGTTGTCGTTCTTGAGGCAGTTGGCCGAACGGACCGACAGTTCCAGCTCGTCCACCTTCTTGAGAAGGTAGCGATTGAGCTGGTTGGTGTCGCTCTCTTCCGAAGCCGCCGCGCCGCCGACAGCCACGCCGATCATCGGCGAAGCGCCAACCGGGGCGATGTCTTCGAAGTGGACGAACAGCGCCAGCTGGTCCTGCAGGATGCGCGCGGCGTAAGCCACGGCGTCTTCAGGGGTCACGGTGCCGTCGGTCTCGACCGTCAGGTTGAGCTTGTCGAAGTCGAGCTCCTGGCCAATGCGGGCGTTCTCGACCTTGTAGCTCACTTGGCGAACCGGCGAGTAGAGCGAGTCGACCGGGATCAGGCCGATCGGTGCGTCGACCGGACGGTTCGACACAGCGGGGACGTAACCCTTGCCCGAGTCGGCGGTCAGCTCCATGTTGAGCGTCGCACCATCGTCGAGGTGGCAGATCACGAGGTCCTTGTTCATGACCTCGATGTCGCCCGAAACAGCGATGTCACCGGCGGTGACGGCGCAAGGACCGGTGGCCGACAGCTGCAGGCGCTTCGGACCGTCGCCCTGCATCTTGAGTGCGATCTGCTTGACGTTCAGGACGATGTCCGTGACGTCTTCACGCACGCCAGCGAGCGACGAGAATTCGTGGAGCACGTTCTCGATCTTGATCGAGGTGATCGCCGCACCCTGCAGCGACGAAAGCAGCACGCGACGCAGCGCGTTGCCGAGCGTCAGGCCGAAGCCGCGCTCAAGAGGTTCGGCAACGAAAGTTGCCTTCAGCTTGGGGTCTGGTCCCGGCTTGATCTCAAGGCTGTTCGGCTTCTTGAGTTCCTGCCAGTTCTTGATGTTGACAGTCATGGACTTCCCCTGGGAGTGATGGCGGTTACGCCCCGAAGGCCTGGTGGAGAGGCCCGGGACGTTCCGAAGACGGGCGGCGACCGGTCACCGCCCGCATTAGCTCGATCAGACGCGGCGGCGCTTCGAGGGACGCACGCCGTTGTGCGGAATCGGCGTGACGTCGCGGATCGAGGTAATCGTGAAGCCGACGGCCTGGAGGGCGCGAAGGGCGCTCTCACGGCCCGAACCCGGGCCCTTGACCTCGACTTCGAGGGTGCGGACGCCGTGCTCGGCGGCCTTCTTGCCAGCGTCGTCCGCTGCCACCTGAGCGGCATACGGGGTCGACTTGCGGCTGCCCTTGAAGCCCATCATACCGGCCGAGGACCACGAGATCGCGTTGCCCTGGGCATCGGTGATGGTCACCATGGTGTTGTTGAAGCTAGCATTCACGTGAGCGATGCCGCTCGTGATGTTCTTGCGCTCGCGGCGCTTAATGCGCTGAGGTTCGCGTGCCATATCGTATATCCTGTCGAATTATCGCTGCGGGGAACCGAAAGCCTTGCGGCTCCCTCGGCTTACTTCTTCTTGCCGGCGATCGGCTTGGCCTTGCCCTTGCGGGTGCGCGCATTGGTGTGCGTGCGCTGACCACGAACCGGAAGACCCTTGCGGTGACGCAGGCCACGGTAGCAGGCAAGGTCCATCAGGCGCTTGATGTTCATCGCGGTTTCGCGACGAAGGTCACCTTCGACGGTGTGTTCAGCGTCGATGGTTTCGCGAATCTGCAGGACTTCGGCGTCCGACAGGTCCTGAATGCGGCGGGTGTGATCGATGCCGAGCTTGTCAGCGATCTCCAGTGCCTTGGTACGGCCGATGCCGTGGATATACGTCAGCGCGATGATAACGCGCTTGTTGGTGGGGAGATTTACCCCTGCAATACGAGCCACTTAATTCTCCTGCTCCACAGAGGCGCGAGCGCGCGCCTCCATCTCAACGCTGCAACACTCGGGGAAGTCAAATGGCAAAAGGTCCGGCTGGCAGTAATTCGCGGGTGTTGTGGACACGCGATATTGGCCTTCCGGACTACCGTTTGCTGTCGAGTGAAGGGCGCGCTTAAAACGATTCGCGCGCGGAGTCAACGCCGGGCGTCCACGCCCGAAGCGTCGACCGGCGCCGACCTCCATGAACGGAGGCGCCAGGTGTCGCGCCTGTGAAGCCTGTTTAACGCAATTCGCGCAGGCAGTCAAAGTGCGTAGCGGCGGGCGGCTGCCATCCCAAAGCAGGACCCGCCGCCTCAACGGCCGACCAGCGGCCCGGTACCGGCTGGCGGGTGATCCGACAGCGGCACGATATCGAGCCCTGCCGCCGGATCTTCCGCCGGCATTTCCGCTTCGGGCGCTTCAGAAACTTCGGCTTCCATCTTCGGGAAGGCCGCGGCGAACGCCCCGCCCAGCTTCTCGGTCAGCCGCTGCATCTGCCCGCCGAGCATACCATCCACGCCGGGCGCAAGCTTTTCGAACGGCGTGCGCGAGAAACCGCCGACGACGTATTCCAGCAGCACTTGCGTACCGCCCTTCCCGTCACCCTTCAACTGCATGGTAAGCGTGCCGTTCACCGCATCGGACTGCAGCGGACCAAGTGCACCGCTCATGCGCAATGCGCGACCCCGCTCGACGTAAACGACCCGCATGTGCTCAACCCCGCCGCGCGGCGAAGCCTTGGGCGACGTTTCATTCGGCAGCATCTCGCAGAAGCAGCCCCCCGCCCGCGCGTCGAGTGTCAGGTTCGCCGCATCGCCAGACCAGGTATGGTCCGAATCCCACCAGACGGAAGGCTTGATCAACACTGCCCATACCTCATCAGGGCTCGCCGAAACCTGCGCTACGTGACGCACAACGAAGCCGTTGGCCGCCACCTGCGCAACGTTCGCGCTGGCCAGCGAAGGAACGAGCGCCATGCCGGCCGCAGCCAGCGCAAATGCGAAAGACTTCATAAAGTTGCCCCTGCCCGGCCGCGAACGCCCCGTCAATGTCGCGGGACCATCCATGCCAGATCGCATGAGCGTCGTCATCCCCATCCCCTTTCTGCAAGCATGATGAGGGCTGAAAACGAAGCGACCCGAAACGGCATAAAGCCGCTCCGGGTCGCGTCATTTGCTTTGGCCAATGCGGCTCAGCGCGCGAGGATATCCTCTATCGCCGCCGTCACTTCATCCATGTCGGCCATGCCATCGACCTTGGCCACGATGCCACGCGCCTCGTAGACCGGCAGGATCGGCGCGGTCTTGGCGCGATACTCGGCCATGCGGGTACGCACGGTTTCGGCGTTGTCGTCAGGACGACGCTTGAATTCATGCCCACCGCACTTGTCGCAGGTGCCTTCGACCTTCGGCTTTTCGAAGGTGTCATGATAGCCCTTGCCGCAAGTGGCGCAGGTGAAACGGCCGGTGATACGCTCGACCAGCGCATCCTCGTTCACTTCAAGCTCGATCACGTGATCAAGCTTGCGACCGCGCACCTCAAGGATCGCGTCGAGCGATTCAGCCTGTGCTTCGGTGCGCGGATAACCGTCAAAGATGGCGCCGGTATCGGCACCCATCGCGTCAAGCTCGTCCCCGATCAGCGCCGAGACGATGGCGTCAGAAACCAGTTCTCCGCGCTCCATGACAGCCTTGGCTTCGAGCCCGGTCGGCGTCCCAGCCTTGACTGCTGCGCGCAGCATATCGCCGGTCGAAAGCTGGCGCATGCCGTGCTTTTCGACGAGACGCTGCGCCTGGGTTCCCTTGCCCGCCCCCGGCGGCCCCAGCAGGATAATATTCACGCCCTGAATCCCCCTCGGTGTTCCGTTATCGGCATGCGCCTCAGCGCATGCGGCCCTTCAACTTGGCCTTCTTGATGAGGTCGCCGTACTGGTGCGCCAGCAGGTGCGACTGGATCTGCGTGATCGTATCCACGGTCACGTTGACGACGATCAGCAGACTCGTGCCACCCATGAACAGCAGCGGCAAGCCCGTCATCGACAGGAAGTACTCAGGCACCGTGCAGACGATGACGAGATAGGCCGCACCGATCACGGTGATGCGTGTCAGGACGTAGTCCAGATAAGTCGCGGTGTTCTTGCCCGGCCGGATGCCCGGAATGAAGCCGCCGTTCTTCTTCAGGTTGTCCGACGTCTCTTCCGGGTTGAAGACGACAGCGGTGTAGAAGAAGCAGAAGAACACGATACCGGCTGCGTACAGCAGCATGTAGAGCGGCTTGCCGTGCCCCAGGTACTGGTTGAGCGAAACCACGATCTTGCCCATCGTCGATTCCGGTGTCAGCGACTTACCGGCGAACTGGCTGATCGTCAGTGGCAGCAGCAGCAGCGAGCTGGCGAAGATCGGCGGGATCACGCCCGCGGTGTTCAGCTTGAGCGGCAGGTGGCTGCGGTCAGCCTGCATCATACCGCGCTGCGTAGCACGCTTGGGATACTGGATCAGCAGGCGGCGCGTGGCACGTTCCATGAAGCAGATCATCAGGATCATCGCGATCACCAGCGCGATCAGCGCGATGATCAGGATCGAGCCGGTATCACCCGCCGAATAGGCCGCCCCCAGGTTGCTGGCGAACGTCGGCATCTGAGCGACGATACCGGCCATGATGATCAGCGAAACGCCGTTGCCGATCCCGCGCGAGGTGATCTGTTCACCCAGCCACAGCAGGAACATGGTTCCGCCGATCAGCGAGATCACGGCACCAACGCGGAACATGAGGCCCGGATCGACGACCGCGCCAAGACCGCGCGAGGTCGACAGCGCCTCAAGCCCGGTGGCGATCGCATAACCCTGCACGATGCACAGCAGCACGGTGCCATAGCGCGTGTACTGGTTGAGCTTCTTGCGCCCGGCCTCGCCTTCCTTCTTCAGCGCGACCAGCGCAGGATGCAGCGACGCGGCCAGCTGCACCACGATCGAGGCAGTGATGTAAGGCATCACGCCAAGCGCGATCAGGCTCATGCGCGAAAGCGAACCGCCCGAAAAGGTGTTGAACAGGTCAAGGATGCCGCCCTGCGTCTGCAGGTAGAGGTCGCGCAGCGCGACCGGGTTGACGCCCGGCAGCGGCACGAAGCTCAGGAAGCGGAACACGATAAGCGCGCCGATGGTGAACCAGATGCGGTTCTTAAGCTCGGTGGCTTTGGAGAAATTGGCCAGGCTGAGCGTGCTGGCGATGTTGTCGGCGCGTGAAGCCATGACGTTCTAGAAAGCCTCGAAGAATCTGATCGGACTCGCCCTTAGCGGCTCATGCCTGCCTTGTCGAACCCGGGAAGGAAACTGGCCATATAGACATTGGAACAAGGTCGGAAAGACCTGCCCCGCACGAATCGGCTCCAGTGTGCCGCCCGCGCATCACATTTGTCGCCACGTTACAGCAAGAGAGGGCGAAGCGCCCGGCGCCCGCCCTCTCCTTATGCCTTAGCGTGTCGCGCCGGAAATCAGGCCGCAGCCTCTTCCTTGGCGGGAACGATCACCGAACCGCCAGCCTTTTCGACTGCGGCAACAGCGGCAGCCGAAGCGCCCGCAACGTTGAAGGTGACCTTGGCGGTCAGCTCACCCTTGGCGAGCAGGCGAACGCCGTCCTTGCCGCCACGGGCCAGGCCCGCGCCCTGCAGGGCTGCGTGGTCGATAACGCCCGATGCGTCGAGCTTGCCGGCGTCGATGAACTTCTGGATCAGGCCCAGGTTCACTTCTGCGTAGTCCTTGGCGAACTTCTTGTTGTTGAAGCCGCGCTTCGGCAGACGCATGTGCAGCGGCATCTGGCCGCCTTCGAAGCCGTTGATCGAAACGCCCGAACGCGCCTTCGCACCCTTCTGGCCGCGACCGGCGGTCTTGCCCTTGCCCGAGCCGATACCACGGCCCACACGGATGCGGCGGTGACGGGCGCCGGCGTTGTCACGGATGTCATTCAGTTTCATGTCTTGCACTCGCTTTCGCTTTGAGTCGCGCTGATAGGAAGCGGCGCCCCTAGCGGATGAGCGCCGCATTGTCACGCCCTTTCGGCCCGGACCGCGTCACCGCCGCTCCTGCCGCTTGCCTCAGCTACCGCCGCCGAATCCGACCAGTAGCCTGGCACTTTCCGGCACGCGCGTGCCGAAAGCGTCGCGCGCAGGGGCCCAGCGCACGATCTCCACGGCAAGGCCACACAGTTCCTTGTCGAAGCCCGGCGCCACAGAGGCCGGATCCATCCTGCATTCGGTCGTGTTGCCCCGCTCGTCGACCTGGAAGTTCAGGTCGTAACGGCCGAACGGCTTGGCGCGCAGCTGACTGTCGTAGCGCTCCTTGAGTTCGGTGAGCGCGTGGTTGAATTCCACCAGGCTGGCATCGTCCCAGCGCGGCTTCTGGCGCAAGCTGGCGAACTGCTCTTCGGTCACCAGCGGACGCATCGCCCGGATCACGCCGTACCAGCGCATGACGCGGGCGATCTGAAGCGGCGACTGGCGATCGATGGTCGTCTGGCAGACACCTCCGATCGGGTTCGCCTTGGCGCGCAAAAGGGCCTGCGCGGCAGGCCAGCGATGATAGGCGACCGCCCAGCCCAGCGGGGTCAGGCCAAACAGATCCGGCTTGTCGATCGCCTTGGGATCGCGTTCAAGCAGGATGCCGATATCGCGGATCGAGCCACGCCGCGCCGCCGCGCCCAGCCCATGCTCCATGCGCGCGACGCCCAGTTCAGCGAAGCCGTAAGGCTGCTCGATCCCGGCGTCGGGGTTCTCCGGCAATGCCGGTTGCGCCCCCGCCTTGTCGACCGCACGGCAGACGTCAGCATAAGGATAGCGCGGGTCGGCCAGCATCGCGGCGTTGTAGCGGCGCCCGAAACCGGTGACGGTATCGTCCGGCTTCTGCTGCCCCCCCTCGACCTTGCCTTCGGGGACGAACGCTACCGCGCGCACGGTCCATGGCGACAGGCCACCCAACATGCGGCATTGAACGCCGTAGGCCTCGGTGGAGATGCCGGTCGCCGTCGTCGCTGCGATCAGGCGAAAATCGCCCATGTCGAGCGCCTTGTGCGCTTCGGCGACCGCGTTTGCACTCCCATCCTTGAGCTTGCGCCGCAAGCGGATGTCGCTGCTGCGCAACTTCCCGAGGAATGCGGTGTCCGCCCGCAGGTCGCCGCATTGGGTAACAGCAGCGCCTTCGACGCCGAGATTGCCTTCAGGCGCCTCGTTGGAACACGAAACCGCGCCCATCGCGCCCATTGCCAGGATCGTGGCCGTAAGGAGCCGCTTGCCGTTCAAGACCTATCCCCGAATGGAAATGCCAAGGCGCCCGCGCGGCGCCGATGAAGCCCGCGCGAATAGCATAGCGGGCCAAGGTTGGAAGAGCATTCGTTGCACATCGGGATCACCCCCGTCGCTGCAACTGCGATGGAGCGGCCGAAACGAGAAAAGGCCCCGGCGTTTCCGCCGAGGCCCTTCCTGATTTCGTTCAACGTGAACCGGTAACGGTTCAGTCGACGATCGCAACCATGTGCGGCAGCTTGGCAATGGCACCGCGCACTTCGGCGGTGTCTTCCAGCTCCACGACGCGGTGCATCTTGCCCAGACCCAGACCGATAAGGATCTTCTTCTGGCTCTCGGGGCGACGGATCGGCGAACCGATCTGCTTGATCTTGATCTTCGCCATGATGCTTACTCCACGATGGCTTCGGCGGCGGCTTCAGCCTCCACCTCAGAAGCACCACCGCGACCAAGCAGGTCAGCGACCTTCTTGCCACGACGCTGCGCAACCGACTTCGGCGAAGTCTGGTCCTGCAGCGCGTCGAAGGTGGCGCGGATCATGTTGTACGGGTTCGAGGTGCCCACCGACTTGGTGACGACGTCTGCGACGCCCAGGCTCTCGAACACGGCGCGCATCGGACCGCCGGCGATGATGCCGGTACCCGACGGGGCGGTGCGGACGCTGACCTTGCCGGCGCCGAAGTGGCCCTTGCCGTCGTGATGGAGGGTACGGCCCTCCTTCAGAGCGACGCGGATCATCTTCTTCTTGGCCGAGGCAGTCGCCTTGGTGATCGCTTCAGGAACTTCGCGAGCCTTCGAGTGACCGAAGCCCACGCGACCCTTGCCGTCACCGACGACGACCAGAGCTGCAAAGCCGAAGCGCTTGCCGCCCTTCACGGTCTTGGAAACGCGGTTGATGTGGACGAGCTTTTCGAT
Source organism: Novosphingobium guangzhouense (assembly GCF_002896965.1). Classification (GTDB taxonomy): domain Bacteria; phylum Pseudomonadota; class Alphaproteobacteria; order Sphingomonadales; family Sphingomonadaceae; genus Novosphingobium; species Novosphingobium guangzhouense. The sequence goes on along the minus strand of NZ_LYMM01000095.1, from coordinate 108,608 downwards.
GAGCTCTTCGCCCTGCTCTTCCTCAGCGTTGCCACGACCACGACGGTCGTCACGGCGGCCACGGCCACCGCGCTCACCGCCACGATCGTTGCCGCCACGGCCACGACCGCCACGGCCACGGCCGCCTTCGCGGTTACCCTCGAAGGGCGCGCCGCCCTGGGGCGCGTCAGCCGAAACCGGCTGCTGGTTGATGTTTTCGTCAGCCATGATCAGAACTCCAGCCCGCCTTCACGGGCGGCTTCGGCCAGCGCCTTGACGCGACCGTGATACAGGAAGCCACCGCGGTCGAACACGACCGAGGTAACACCCGCCTTCTTGGCGGCCTCGGCGAGTTCCTTGCCAACGCGGGTCGCGGCGTCGAGGTCGGTGCCCTTGGCGCCCAGCGTGTTGGCTGCAGCGACGGTGTGGCCCTGCGCATCGTCGATGATCTGCGCATAGATGTGACGGCCGGTGCGGTGCACCGACAGACGGGGACGACCACCCGAACGGGCCTTGAGCGCGGTGCGAACGCGGCGCGCGCGGCGATCGAAGAGAGACAGCTTTGCCATTACTTCTTCTTCCCTTCCTTGCGGAAGATGTACTCGCCACGATAGGCGATACCCTTGCCCTTGTAGGGCTCGGGCTTGCGCCAGCGGCGAATCTCGGCCGCAAGCTGGCCGACCTTCTGCTTGTCGATGCCGGAGATTTCGACCGTGGTGTTATCCGGGGTCTTGACCTCGATGCCTTCCGGCACGGCGATGTCCACGTCGTGCGAGTAACCGAGCTGCAGCTTCAGGGTCTTGCCCTGAGAATTCGCGCGGTAGCCGACGCCCTTGATTTCCAGAACCTTGCTGAAGCCGTTCGTGACGCCTTCGACGAGGTTGGAAACCAGAGTGCGCTGCATGCCCCAGTGGCTGCGGGCCTGCTTCGACTGGCTGATCGGCTGAACGGCGATCGAACCATCTTCCACCGCGTAGGTGACCTGGTCCGACAGGCTGAGGGTCAGGGTGCCCTTGGGACCCTTGACCGACAGAACGCCGTTGTCGATGGTGGCGGTGACGCCGCTAGGAACGGTCACCGGCTTCTTACCGATGCGGCTCATTAGAACACCTCCGCCAGCACTTCGCCGCCGACATTCTGCGCGCGGGCTTCGGCATCCGAAAGCACGCCGCGGGGCGTCGAGACGATGGTGATGCCAAGGCCGTTGCGCACAACCGGGAGTTCCTTCGAACCCGAGTAGACGCGGCGGCCGGGCTTGGAGACACGAGCGATGTGCTTGATGGCGGCTTCGCCTTCGAAGTACTTCAGCTCGATGCGCAGCTGCGGGTGGGCGCCGGTGGCGTCGTCGGAGAAGCCACGGATGTAGCCTTCACGCTGGAGCACTTCCAGGACGCGCGCACGCAGCTTCGAGGCCGGCGACAGGACGGAGTCCTTCTTCGCCTGCTGGCCGTTGCGGATGCGGGTGAGCATATCACCCAGGGGATCGGTCAATGCCATTGCTTCTAACCCTTACCAGCTCGACTTGGTCACGCCGGGGATCATGCCCTTGTTGGCAAGATCACGCAGCTCGACGCGGCACAGGCCGAACTTGCGGTAGTAACCGCGCGGACGGCCGGTCGTGGCGCAACGGTTGCGAACCCGGGTGGGGTTTGCGTTGCGCGGGATCTCGGCCAGCTTCAGGCGAGCAATGAGACGCTCGGTTTCATCGAGCGACTGATCGTCAGCGACCGCCTTGAGGCGTTCGTACTTGCCTGCATACTTCTTGACGAGCTTCTTGCGACGCTCATTCTTGTTCACGGAACTCAGTTTCGCCATGGACTTAAGCTCTCTTCCTCAGCGGCTCACGCCGCCTCCTGCTGTTCCGACTCTTCAGCCGGGAACGGGAAACCGAACAGACGCAGCAGCTCGCGCGCTTCGTCGTCGGTCTTCGCGGTGGTGGTCACGATGATGTCCATGCCACGAACCTTGTCGATCTTGTCGTAGCTGATCTCCGGGAAGATGATCTGCTCCTTCAGGCCCATGGCGTAGTTGCCACGGCCGTCGAACGACTTGGGGTTCAGGCCACGGAAGTCGCGGATGCGGGGCATCGCGATCGTGACGAGACGATCGAGGAACTCGTACATGCGCTCACGGCGGAGCGTCACCTTGCAGCCGATCGGCATGCCTTCGCGCAGCTTGAACTGTGCGATCGACTTGCGGGCCTTGGTGATGACGGGCTTCTGACCGGCGATGGCTTCCATCTCGGCAGCGGCAGTCTGGACCTTCTTCTTGTCCTGGCTGGCTTCACCGACGCCCATGTTGAGCGTGATCTTTTCGATCTTCGGGATTTCCATCACGTTCTTGTAGCCGAACTTCTCGGTCATCGCCTTGGCGATTTCCTCATCGAACTTCGTGCGCAGACGCGGGGTGTACTTGTCAGCCATCGATGGTCTCCCCGGACTTCACGGCCACGCGGACCTTGACGCCGTCCTTGGTTTCGAAGCGAACGCGGGTCGGCTTGCCGTCCTTGTCGGCAACGGCAACCTTGCTGATCGCCATCGGCGCCGGAACGCGGTCGATGCCACCCTGCGGGTTCTGCTGGGTCGGCTTGCGGTGCTTGGTCGCGACGTTCACGCCCTCGACGACAACCTTGCCGTCCTTGGGGAGAACCTGGAGCACGGTGCCGGTGCGGCCCTTGTCCTTGCCGGACAGGACGACGACGGCGTCACCCTTCTTGATCTTAGCGGCGGCCATTACAGCACCTCCGGCGCGAGCGAGATGATCTTCATGAAGCCACGGCCGCGCAGTTCGCGGACCACGGGGCCGAAGATACGGGTGCCGATCGGCTCCTCGTTCTTGTTGATCAGCACGGCAGCATTGCTGTCGAAGCGGATCACGCTGCCATCGTTGCGGCGCACGTCCTTGCGGGTGCGCACGATCACGGCGCGGTGCACGTCGCCCTTCTTGACGCGAGCGCGGGGCTGCGCCTCCTTGATCGACACCACGATGATGTCGCCGACGCCGGCGAAACGACGCTTGGAGCCACCCAGTACCTTGATGCACTGGACGCGCTTTGCGCCGCTGTTGTCCGCCACGTCGAGATTGGATTGCATCTGGATCATCGATCCGAGTCCTTCTCATCTGGCTTGCCGGAACAAGTCCGGCAGTTCCTAAAAAGACAGGCCCCCGAAGAGGCCCGAGTCGCCCTGCACGGGCGAAGGCGGCCCTTTGCCGCATTCACCCCGTCAGGTCAACACTTGTGTCAGGTAAGGCCAAAGCCGGGGCCTTGCGACCCCGGCTTCGATCTCCACCGAGGATCAGACCTCGGCTTCGAGCGCCGTACCCTTGCTCGCCTGAAGACGGTCAAGAACCTTCCAGGTCTTGGTCTTCGAGTACGGAGCGGTCTCCTCGATCCGGACCTTTTCGCCAATCTTGAAGGCGTTGTCCTCGTCGTGAGCGTGGTACTTCTTCGAGCGGCGGATGATCTTCCCGTAGAGGGGGTGCTTCACCTTGCGCTCGACGAGCACGGTAACGGTCTTGTCCGTCTTGTCGGAGACGACGGTCCCGCTAAGAATACGCTTGGGCATCGTGTTTCTCCTTACGCCTTCGCCGCTGCGGAACGCTCAGCCTGGAGCGTCTTGATGCGGGCGATGTCGCGACGGACTTCCTTGATGCGTGCCGGGGCCTCGAGCTGGCTCGTGGCAGCCTGGAAACGCAGGTTGAACTGCTCGCGCTTGAGCTCGACGAGCTCAGCGGTCAGCTGGTCGTCGGTCTTGGCGCGAAGATCTTCGGTCTTGGCCATTATTCGCCTCCCAGGTGGGTAGTGTCACCCAGACGGGCGACGACCTTGGTCTTGATCGGCAGCTTCATCGCAGCGCGGCTGAAAGCCTCTGCGGCGAGCGGACCGGCAACACCGTCGACTTCGAACAGGATACGGCCGGGCTTGACGCGGGCCGCCCAGTATTCGACCGAACCCTTGCCCTTACCCTGACGGACTTCGGCAGGCTTCTTCGAAACCGGCACGTCCGGGAAGACGCGGATCCAGAGACGACCCTGGCGCTTGAGGTGACGCGTGATCGCGCGGCGGGCCGCTTCGATCTGGCGGGCGGTGATCCGCTCGGGCTCCATGGCCTTGAGGCCGTAGGAACCGAAGTTCAGGTCGGTGCCACCCTTGGCGTCGCCCTTGATCCGGCCCTTGAAGGCCTTGCGGAACTTGGTCTTTTTCGGTTGCAGCATGGTGCTAACTCTATCCTAGACTCAGCGGGCCGGACGGACGCCGGAGGTCTGAGCCTCCATCATCAGTCGATCCTGCGCCATCGGGTCGTGACCAAGGATCTCGCCCTTGAAGACCCACACCTTGATGCCGATGATGCCATAGGCGGTCAGCGCCTCGGCAGCGGCATAGTCGATGTTCGCACGCAGCGTGTGAAGCGGCACGCGACCTTCGCGGTACTGTTCGACACGGGCGATTTCAGCGCCGCCGAGACGGCCGCCGCACATGATCTTGATGCCTTCGGCACCCAGACGCATGGCCGACTGCATCGCGCGCTTCATCGCACGGCGGAACGCCACGCGACGGATCAGCTGGTCCGCGATGCCCTGTGCGATCAGCTTGGCATCGACTTCCGGCTTGCGGATTTCGACGATGTTCAGCTTCACTTCGCTGCCAGTCATCGACGAGAGCTGCTTGCGCAGCTTTTCGATGTCGGCGCCCTTCTTGCCGATGATCACACCGGGGCGGGCTGCGAAGATCGAGATGCGGCACAGCTTGGCCGGACGCTCGATCACCACCTTCGAGATGGCAGCCTGGGGCAGCGTCTCGATGATGAACTTGCGGATCTTGAGGTCTTCCTCAAGCAGCTTGCCGTAGTCCCGGCCTTCCGCAAACCAGCGGCTGTCCCAGGTACGGTTGATCTGCAGGCGCAGACCGATCGGATTGCTCTTATGACCCATGGATCAGGCCTCCTCGACTTCGCGAACGACGATCCGCAGGCGCGAAAACGGCTTGAGGATGCGGGTGGACTTGCCGCGGCCACGAGCGTGGAAACGCTTCATGGTCACCGACTTGCCGACCGACGCCTCGGCGACGACGAGAGCGTCGACGTCGAGGTTGTGGTTGTTTTCCGCGTTGGCGATCGCCGAAGCGAGAACCTTGCGGGCATCCACGGCCATGGCCTTCTTCGAGAAGGCCAGGACGTTCATGGCGTCTTCTGCGCGCATGCCGCGGATCAGGGCAGCGACCAGGTTGAGCTTCTGGGCCGAACCACGAATGTTCGTGTTGACCGCGAGCGCTTCCTTGTCACCTACGCGACGGGGTGCTGCTGGCTTGCTCACTTGCGCTTGCCCTTCTTGTCGGCGGCGTGGCCGGGGAACGAGCGGGTGGGAGCGAACTCACCCAGCTTGTGACCGACCATGTCCTCGTTGACCGCAACGGGGATGAACTTGTGCCCGTTGTAGACCTGGAAGGTCAGACCAACGAACTGCGGGAGAATGGTGGAGCGACGCGACCAGGTCTTGATCGGACCAGCGCGGCTGCCGGCATCCTGCGCGACTTCGGCCTTCTTGAGAAGGTAGAGGTCGACGAAGGGGCCTTTCCAGACGGAACGTGCCATCGTGACTTACCTCTTCTTCTTGGCGTGACGCGAACGGATGATGAGCTTGTCCGTCTGCTTGTTGTTGCGGGTGCGCGCACCCTTGGTCGGCTTGCCCCAGGGCGTAACCGGGTGACGACCACCCGAGGTACGACCTTCACCACCACCGTGCGGGTGGTCGACCGGGTTCTTCGCGACACCGCGGGTAAGCGGACGACGGCCCAGCCAGCGACCGCGACCGGCCTTGGCGAGAGTCTGGTTCGAGTTGTCGGGGTTCGAGACCGCGCCAACCGTGCCCATGCAGTCGCCGCGCAGGTAGCGCTGCTCGCCAGAGTTCAGACGCACGATGACCATGCCGCGGTCACGACCGACGACCTGGACGTAGGTGCCTGCCGAACGTGCGATCTGGCCGCCCTTCTCGGGCTTCATCTCGACGTTGTGGCAGATCGTGCCAACCGGCATCTGCGACAGAAGCATGGCGTTGCCCGGCTTCACGTCGGTCTTTTCGCCGGCGACGATCACGTCACCAACGGCCAGACGCTGCGGCGCGATGATGTAGGTCTGTTCGCCGTCCGTGTACTTCACCAGCGCGATGAACGCGGTGCGGTTGGGATCGTACTCGATCCGCTCGACGGTGGCTTCCATGTCCCACTTGCGACGCTTGAAGTCGATGAAGCGGTACTTCTGCTTGTGGCCGCCAGCGATGCCGCGCGAGGTCACGTGACCCTTGTTGTTGCGGCCGCCGGTCTTGCTCTTGCCTTCGGTCAGCGCCTTGAGGGGCTTGCCCTTCCAGAGCGACGACTTGTCGACGAGGACCAGGCCGCGGCGAGCGGGGCTGGTCGGGTTGTAGTTCTTGAGTGCCATCGGAAATTAACCCCGCGCGCCTTCGGTGATGTCAATCGACTGGCCTTCGGCCAGCGTGACGATCGCCTTCTTCACGTCGCTGCGGCGGTAAGCCTTACCGCGCCAGCGCTTGGTCTTGCCCTTGACGACAAGCGTGTTCACGCCGGTCACCTTGACATCGAAGAGTGCCTCGACGGCAGCCTTGATCTCGGGCTTGGTCGCCTTGTCGGCAACCTTGAAGACGACCGCGTTCTGCTCAGAAAGCAGGGTCGACTTCTCGGTGATGTGCGGAGCGAGGATCACGTCGTAGTGACGGATGTCCACGGTCTTAGCCATTGAAACGCGCCTCCAGCTTTTCGACAGCGGCGCGCGTCAGCACCAGCGTATCATGCTTCAGGATGTCGTACACGTTCGCGCCGACAGCCGGGAGAACGTTCACGCCGACGATGTTGCGGGCAGCCAGGGCGAAGCCCTCGTTGACCTGCTCACCGTCCATGACGAGAACCTTCTTGCCGAAGTTCGCCTTGGCGAGCTGACCGGCGAGACCCTTGGTCTTGGTGTCTGCGATGTCGAGCGAGTCGACGATCACGAGGCCGTTCTGAGCCTTGGCCGAAAGAGCCATCTTCAGACCGAGCGCACGGATCTTCTTGTTCAGCGAGATGTTGAACTCGCGACGACGGGCACCGTGAGCCTTACCACCGCCGATGAAGACGGGAGCGGCGCGGTCGCCGTGACGGGCGGTGCCGCCACCCTTCTGGCGGCCGAACTTCTTGCCGGTGCGGGCAACTTCGGAACGCTCGCGGGTTGCGCGGGCAATACCGCGACGGTTTTCGAGCTGCCAGGTAACGACGCGGTGCAGGATGTCTGCGCGCGGCTCAAGGCCGAATACGTCGTCCGAAAGTTCGATGTCGCCGTTACCGGTCGAGCCGTCGATGTTGAGGACCTGAACCTTCATGATTAGCCCTCCTGGCCTTCGGTCGCTTCGGGCGCCGCGGTTTCAGCAGGCGTGTCGGCAGCGGCCGTGTCGTTGGTGTTGGCCACCGACTTGATGCCGGCGGGGTACGGAGCCTCGGCGTGACGGTTCACCTTGACGGCGTCCGAAACGGTGAGCCACGAATTCTTCGCACCGGGGACCGAGCCCTTGACGAAGATCAGGCCACGCTCGTCGTCCACGCGGACGATTTCGAGGTTCTGCTGGGTGCGCTGACGGTCGCCCATGTGGCCGGCCATCTTCTTGTTCTTGAACACCTTGCCCGGATCCTGACGGTTACCCGTCGAACCGTGTGCACGGTGCGAGATCGACACACCGTGGGTGGCGCGCATACCGCCGAAGCCCCAGCGCTTCATGGCGCCCTGGAAGCCCTTACCCTGGGTGTGACCGCCCACGTCGACGAGCTGGCCGGGGACGAAGTGCGAAGCCGCAATCGTCGCGCCAACTTCGAGGAGGGCGTCGTCGGCGACGCGGAATTCCGCGACGCGCATCTTGAGGGGAACCTGAGCCTTAGCGAAGTGCTCGCGCTGCGGCTTGGCAACGTTCTTCTGCTTGGCTTCGCCCGCGCCGAGCTGAACCGCGACGTAGCCGTCACGCTCTTCGGTACGGACAGAGACGACCTGGCAATCCTCCAGCGCCAGGACGGTGACGGGCACGTGGCGACCGTCCTCCTGGAACAGGCGGGTCATCCCGACTTTCTTTGCGATCACGCCGGTACGCATGACCTTACTCCTTACAGAGGCGTACGCAGGACCTTCCCCGCACGCATGTCCAACCCTGTATGTGATACGAACCCCGTCCGGGTCAGGTGTTCCCTGCAGGCCCCTTGCGGAACTTGCGGAAACGAGACGGGGGACGCATTCCCGAACGAAACCGAAAGCGGCATCGCCGGAGGTATCCCTTGTGTCCCTTCGGGCCATTCCCTCGGGGCGCTGTCCCTGCAGGTTTCTCCCTGCAAAGCCGGCATGCGAACGCCGACAAGATAATCCTCGATCTAGTTAAGGTCCGATCGGAAAGGACCATCGGGGCGACCTTTTCAGATCACCCCGTAAAACCGGCTTCAGGCCAGCTTGATCTCGACGTTCACGCCGGCCGCGAGGTCCAGCTTCATCAGAGCGTCGACGGTAGCGGCATTCGGCTGCACGATGTCAAGCAGGCGCTTGTAGGTGCGGACTTCGAACTGCTCGCGCGACTTCTTGTCGATGTGCGGACCACGGTTGACCGTGAACTTCTCGATCTTGGTCGGCAGCGGAATGGGGCCACGAATCAGAGCGCCGGTGCGGCGGGCCGTGTCAGCGATTTCGCCAGTAGCCTGGTCGAGCACGCGATGGTCAAACGCCTTCAGGCGGATACGGATGTTCTGAGCTTCCATTACCTACTACCGATGAGAAAGAGCCAAAGGACCGAAGTCCCGTCAAATTCGAACCGCGCCCCTACACGCGAAGGACGAGTCGGGCAAGCCCTGATTTTACGCGCATTGGCAGGTTTTCGGCGGGATGCGACGCGGTTCGTCGCATCCGCCCTTCCCTGCCGCTCATGCCGGGCGTAGGCTGACGCCGCGACGCCTAACAGAAGCCGCTATCAATGCCCTCAATCAACATGACTATTTCCAGCGCGTTAGCCGCGCTCGCCTTCGCCTGCCTGCCATCCGGCGCTGCTGCAGCCGGAGGCTCGGCCTACGGCCCTACCGGGACCGAAGTTCCGATCAATATCGATGACACCGACGTTCTCACCGCCGAAGTCAGCGTGCCCAGCCCTCACGGCGGGCCGGTTGACAACGCCTGCCTCAACGCCGCACGGGCGAGCAATGGTGGCAACGACGGCACCATCGTGGTGTGCTCTCATGGCGGGGATGGCGTCAGTCAGCGAGTGCCCGCCTCGCAGTCGGTCGAGGAGAGCACCCGGACAGGCGCCCTGCATCCACCCGACCTCTGGAACCTGCCCGGCTGCCTCGGCCCCTGCATCACGATCCCGTTCGGCAAAGTCCCACCGCCTGTCTATTACATCGACCTCAAATCAATTCCGGAAGCGCCCAAGGGATCGGACGCCTGGAAGATAGCGCAAGGCGAACTGCGACAGCCCTGAGGGCGCCTGCTCTCGTTTACCGCCACCCCTTGGTTTCGCCTCCAGGCACCATCAGCGGTGAATGTCCCCAAATACGCGAAAAGCCCGGCGCTCCTTTCGGAACGCCGGGCCAATCACTTTCAGCCGTAGTTGGCCGATCGACGAATTACTTCGTGATCGTGGCAACGACGCCCGAACCGACGGTGCGGCCGCCTTCGCGGATTGCGAAACGCAGACCTTCGTCCATCGCGATCGGAGCGATCAGCTTGACCGACAGCGAGACGTTGTCGCCCGGCATGACCATCTCGGTGCCCTCGGGGAGGATCACTTCGCCGGTCACGTCGGTGGTGCGGAAGTAGAACTGCGGACGGTAGTTCGCGAAGAACGGCGTGTGACGGCCACCTTCGTCCTTCGACAGAACGTAGACTTCTGCCGAGAATTCGGTGTGCGGGGTCACGGTGCCGGGCTTCGCCAGAACCTGGCCACGCTCGACGTCTTCACGCTTCAGACCACGAACCAGTGCACCGATGTTGTCGCCGGCTTCGCCCTGGTCGAGCAGCTTGCGGAACATTTCGACGCCGGTGACGGTGGTCTTCTGGGTGTTGCGGATGCCGACGACTTCGACTTCTTCACCAACCTTGACGATGCCGGTTTCCACGCGGCCGGTCACAACCGTACCACGGCCCGAGATCGAGAACACGTCTTCGACGGGCATCAGGAAGGGCTTATCGGTCGGGCGCGGCGGCTGCGGGATGAACTCGTCGACTGCCTTCATCAGAGCGAGGATCGATTCCTTGCCGATGTTGTCGTCGCGACCTTCGAGGGCGGCCAGAGCCGAACCCTTGATGACGGGGATGTCATCGCCCGGGAAGTCATACGACGAGAGCAGTTCGCGAACTTCGAGTTCGACCAGCTCAAGCAGTTCTTCGTCGTCGACCTGGTCGACCTTGTTCATGTACACGACCAGAGCGGGAACGCCGACCTGGCGGGCGAGCAGGATGTGCTCGCGGGTCTGCGGCATCGGGCCGTCAGCAGCGTTCACAACCAGGATCGCGCCGTCCATCTGGGCAGCACCGGTGATCATGTTCTTCACGTAGTCGGCGTGACCCGGGCAGTCGACGTGCGCGTAGTGACGGGCGTCGGTTTCGTACTCGACGTGTGCGGTCGAGATGGTGATGCCGCGCTCGCGCTCTTCGGGAGCCTTGTCGATGTTTGCGAAGTCAACCGCTTCACCACCGAACGTTTCCGACATCACCTTGGTGATGGCGGCGGTCAGCGTGGTCTTGCCGTGGTCAACGTGACCGATGGTGCCGATGTTGCAGTGCGGCTTGTTCCGCTCGAATTTTGCCTTGGCCATTTTCAAACCTTCTTTCGTCTTGAATTTGAATCCGCGGGTATCGGAGCGGCTCCCATGGAATCAGGCGCCGCCCCTAAAACCTTTCTTGCCCGCAGGCAAGCTTCTCCTTGGATAGCCCGCCCTTAGGCGAGCTTCTCCTTGACTTCGGCCGCGACGTTCGCCGGGACTTCGTCGTAGTGGGAGAAGATCATCGAATAGTTCGCGCGACCCTGGGTGAAGGAGCGCAGCGAGTTAACGTAACCGAACATGTTCGCGAGCGGCGTGTTCGCCTCCACGACCTGCGCGTTACCACGGGTGTCGGTGCCCTGAATCTGGCCACGACGCGAGTTGAGGTCGCCGATGACGTCGCCCATGAACTCTTCCGGGGTCACGACTTCGACCTTCATGATCGGCTCAAGCAGCTTGATGCCGGCCTTCTGGGCGACTTCGCGCATGGCACCGCGACCGGCGATTTCGAACGCCAGCGCGCTCGAGTCGACGTCGTGGTATGAACCGTCGTAAAGGACGATTTCGAAATCGATGATCGGGAAGCCGACCAGCGAACCCGAGGCTGCGGTTTCGCGCATGCCCTTTTCGATCGCGGGGATGTATTCCTTCGGAATGTTACCGCCCTTGATCTCGTCCTTGAAGGTGATGCCCGAACCGCGCTCGCCCGGCGTGACCTTGACCTTCACGCGGCCGAACTGACCGGTACCACCAGACTGCTTCTTGTGGGTGTAGTCCACGTCCACCGGCTTGCCGAGGTATTCGCGATAGGCAACCTGCGGCGCGCCGACATTGGCTTCGACCTTGAACTCGCGACGCATGCGGTCGACGATGATGTCCAGGTGAAGTTCGCCCATGCCCTTGATGATGGTCTGGCCCGATTCGTGATCGGTCGAGACGCGGAACGAGGGATCCTCGGCCGAGAGACGGTTGAGCGCGATGCCCATCTTCTCCTGGTCAGCCTTGGTCTTCGGTTCCACCGACAGTTCGATGACCGGCTCGGGGAATTCCATGCGTTCGAGAACGATCGGCGCGCGTTCGGCGCAGAGCGTATCGCCCGTGGTGGTTTCCTTCATGCCGGCAAGAGCAACGATGTCGCCTGCGTAGGCTTCTTCGATGTCCTTACGCTCGTTGGCGTGCATTTCGAGAATGCGGCCGACCTTTTCCTTCTTGCCCTTCACCGAGTTCAGGTACGAACCCTTCGAGAGCGTGCCCGAGTAGATGCGGCAGAAGGTGAGCGAGCCCACGAACGGGTCGTTCATGACCTTGAATGCAAGCGAGGAGAACGGTGCGTCGTCCTTGGGCGGACGGCTGTCGGCCTCGTCGCTGTCGACCTTGACGCCCTGGACGTCTTCAATGTCGAGCGGCGAAGGCAGGTAGTCGACGACAGCGTCGAGCAGGGGCTGAACACCCTTGTTCTTGAACGCCGAACCGCAGCATACCGGCACGAACGCGTGGCCCAGCGTACCCTTGCGGATCAGCTTCTTGAGCGTGGCGACGTCAGGCTCGTTACCTTCGAGGTAGGCTTCCATCGCCTCGTCGTCCTGTTCGACGGCGAGTTCGATGAGCTTGGTCCGGTACTCGGCGGCTTCGTCAGCGAGATCGGCCGGGATCTCTTCGTAGAAGAATTCGGCACCCAGCGATTCGTCCTTCCAGACGATCGCGCGGTTGTGGACGAGGTCGACGAGGCCCTTCAGGTCGGCTTCGAGGCCGATCGGGATGTAGAGCACGGCCGGGGTGGCACCGAGGCGGTCGATGATCGACTGCACGCAGTACTTGAAGTTGGCACCCGTGCGGTCCAGCTTGTTGATGAAGCACATGCGGGGAACGCCGTACTTGTCGGCCTGGCGCCACACGGTTTCCGACTGCGGTTCGACTCCGGCAACGCCGTCGAAGCATGCGACCGCACCGTCGAGCACGCGCAGCGAGCGTTCGACTTCGATGGTGAAGTCGACGTGGCCCGGGGTGTCGATGATGTTGATACGGTATTCCTGGCCTTCAGAGGTCCAGAAGCAGGTGGTGGCAGCCGAGGTGATGGTGATGCCGCGTTCCTGCTCCTGCTCCATCCAGTCCATGGTGGCGGCGCCGTCGTGGACTTCGCCGATCTTGTAGGACTTGCCGGTGTAGTAGAGGATACGCTCGGTCGTCGTGGTCTTGCCAGCGTCGATGTGCGCCATGATACCGATGTTACGGTACATATTCAGCGGATGGCTGCGTGCCATGGGAGAATCCTTGAGCGAGGGTTTCGGGAGCGGAAAGCGGCCTTCAGATAAGGCCAACCGCCCTGAAATAAAAGTGTGACGCCCGGATGACCACAAATCCTTCGACAAGCTCAGGATGAGCGGCCGAAAGACGAGCGGATCGTCCGGGCACCACGGTCACATTACCAGCGGTAGTGCGAGAAGGCGCGGTTCGCGTCCGCCATGCGGTGCGTGTCTTCGCGCTTCTTGACCGCGTTGCCGCGGTTGTTGGCGGCGTCGAGCAGTTCGCCCGAGAGGCGCGCGGCCATGGTGGTTTCCGGGCGGTTGCGCGCCGCGGTGATCAGCCAGCGGATGGCGAGAGCCTGCGCGCGTTCCGGACGGACTTCGACGGGAACCTGGTAGGTCGCACCACCGACGCGACGCGAGCGCACTTCGATCTGCGGCTTCACGTTGTTCAGGGCATCGTGGAACAGCTGGACCGGATCGGCCTTGGCGCGGGTTTCCATGGTGGTCATGGCGCCATAAACGATCGATTCGGCGACCGACTTCTTACCGTCGAGCATGAGGTTGTTCATGAACTTCGACAGGACCAGATCTCCGAACTTGGGATCAGGCAGGATTTCCCGCTTCTCGGGACGACGACGACGTGACATCGTTGATATTCCTTGTTCTTTCGGGCGGGAGCGTGAGCATCACCGGCCGGTAAATTCCATACCGTGCGGAGCGGACTCCGCGGGCCGGCTTACTTCGGACGCTTGGCGCCGTACTTCGAGCGGCTCTGCTTGCGATCCTTGACGCCCTGCGTGTCGAGCACGCCGCGCAGGATGTGGTAGCGAACGCCGGGAAGGTCGCGGACGCGGCCGCCGCGGATGAGCACGACCGAGTGCTCCTGCAGGTTGTGGCCTTCACCCGGAATGTACGAGATGACTTCGCGGCTGTTGGTCAGACGCACCTTGGCGACCTTGCGAAGTGCCGAGTTCGGCTTCTTCGGGGTGGTCGTGTAGACGCGGGTGCAGACGCCGCGCTTCTGCGGGTTCTGCTCCATCGCAGGAACCTTGGACTTGGCCTTCTGCGGTTCGCGGCCCTTGCGGACCAGCTGGTTGATAGTGGGCATCTATACTCTTCTTTCAAATGGGAGTGCGATGGATCGAGACCGAAACACATCGGCATCGACCCGTCGCACCCCGGTGGTCACCGGGCCGGGAGCACTGCAACTGCAGGTGACGGGAGAAGAGTAGACGATCACGGGAACCGCATTGAGGGACCAGCACCCCGGCATCGCCCCGGCAAACGCCGAAAACCACCGGAAGGCCGCCCTGCCCTTTTTCCCGAGAAACCGGAAAAGAAGGCCGCACCCGTGAGCCGAAAAACACTCCACCCGGCCGCCCTTGAGCACTGCCGGATTACTTTGCCGCCCGCCCGAGGATGCCCCCTCACCCGATTCGGATGATGCAGGCGATCCGAGTGCCCTGCGCCCCGCCAAGACCCGAAAGCCACGGAAAAGTCACAGGAAACGCGCCGGAACGGCAATGTTCAGCTCTGTTTATCCACCACGAGCAAGCCCGCGAGGGATGCGCGCCTTTAGGAGATTGGAGGGATGGGGTCAAGGGAAGGCTAGGGAGCGGCTACTTAGCGCTCGTCGCGGCCACTCGGAAGTTAGCCTTTCTTTGGCGAGCGCAAAATTGCAGCAGCCATTAAATCACAGATTTAAGAAGCAAATATAGTTATGAAAAAGTATTCATTTTGCACTATTGTGGAATGGAGATAGCCGCCACTCAAGACCTCCGACCTGATGCATCGGGCCCTCCGCATTCATTCGCTGCTCTATATCGCCAAATATTCCTACTCCAAGCGAGAAGCAAAATTGGGTAGAGCGAGCAACTCGAAAAACATCGCGATATTCGGTCACCCCGAATACAAAAAGAAATTTTTCATCATTACTCAGGTCCACAAGGTCAATAACATTTACATCTGCTGGACCATCAATCCCCCCCTCTGCTTCGTCCCCATTGTGAAGGGTGAACGCTGCTCCCATGCCCTGCGGCCTTTCAACGGCGCGCTCGAAGTAATCTGTTGCAGCTTCGACGGTCATGATCGCTATAGATCCGTAATGCACAACTTCATACGCGGGCGTATTTCCTCCGTTGCGCATTTTTACGCCAACGGAAAAACCGCCAAGCCCGCGATCCTTTATAATCAGGTGGTCAGGCTTTATGGAAACATAAGCGCGCAATTCAGCTCGCGAAGTGCTCCTTGTCTGCCAGAATGTGAGAAGCAAAAATATCGTTCCGATAACGCCGACAACAACACTGATCAAACCATAGATCGCAGCATCGCGGGCAGCATCTACCGTCATCCATTGCGCGCAAATTTCGCTATCGCGATTATCAGTACCATTGATACATCCAGCGTCGTTCTTTGCGATTGGCGCAGCATTTTTTATTGATTCAGAAATTGCGGTCGCCGCCGTGCGCACGTCATCCGAAGTCACTGGATTTCTCTGTGGGTGATCAGAAATTTTTGCCGGCGACGCTGCGCATAGCACGCATCCAGAGAATATAAAGATCACTCGCTTTAGATTTAATGCGCTGATAAATCTCATTTTTTCTCTCGGAATTTTATTAATACTTGATCGAAGTGCCTCCAGCACCTGCAGCCTCAGCTGTTCTCACGCAACGACTTCTAACCGGACATTTAGAAATCGGCCACCCCAGCCGCTCACAAACCATTTTCCTACACACCCCGGCCCGCGATACACAGGTCCGCCATGAGGGGCATCCACTCCGACAACCCATGGAGTTCCAGCCTTATGACGGACCGATCCTCTACGCCCGCACCCCGGCGGGGCGCCAAATCCTCTGTGTCTGCGCGCCGGGACAAGCGCGGGGAGGAAATCGGGTGCCCGTCGGTGCGGCCTTCGCGGCGCACTTCGGCTGCGGCCTTCTTCGAGGACTTGCCCGATGCGGACGATCCGCTGCTGGGCTTCGCGCCCTATCTGCACAAGGCGCCGCGCCGCAACTCGATCACGCCGGACCGGCAGCGCATGTTCATCGCCGCGCTTGCCGCCAGCGGGATCGTGACGCAGGCGGCCCGCGCGATCGGGGCCAGCCTTGAGGCGCTGTACAAGCTGCGGCAGATAAAGGGCGCCGAAGGGTTCAGTGCCGCGTGGGACATGGCGGTGGACCGGGGCATGCTGCGGCTGCAGGACTGCGCGCTCGAACGCGCGATCGTGGGCGAGGAACGTCCGGTGGCCAGCGGCGGCAAGGTGGTGGCCACTTATACCCGGCACGATACCGCGCTGATGCTGTTCCTGCTGCGCCAGCGCATGCCCGAACGCTATGCCATGCCCGCCGCGCCCGACGTGCGGCCGGGCTCTGCCCTCTACGAACGCATCCGGCGCGAAATTGCGGCCGAAGGGCCTTCGCTGGAGGAAATCCGCGCCAGCATCGATGCCAAGACCGCGCAGCTGCGCCGGGCGGTGGAGGCCCGGCGCAAGCGGGAAGAGGGCTGAGGGAAAAGGGCTGAGGGAACAGGGCTGAGGGGCGCCCTTACACCTCCAGCTTGGTAGGCGCGCCGCGACCGCCCATGAAGTTGGCAAGGTTGCGGTGAAGGTTGATGACCTTCTGTTCCTGATGCGGGTTGGGCAGCGGCCCGCGAAAGCCGCTGGACTTCATGCCTTTCTGCACGAACTGCATGTTGGAAAAGTCCTGCGCCAGCACCGATCCCCACAGCTCTCCGATCGGGTCGGCATAGGTCCACTCGGTCTGCGGCGCCTCGCCATCGGGGAAGCGTTCAAGGGCGTAGCTTTCGAAGACGCACTTGTCCGGGTCGTCCTTGTACGGCCGCACGCGGTAGCACAGCGCGAACGTCTCTCCGTGGAGGATGTTCTGGTTGGGGAACAGGCCCCAGGCAAGGCCGCCCTCCTTCTTGATATCGGGCGGCACGTCGGGCCAGATCACCCCGCGCGCGGCGTCGTCGGCCTTGGCGGATTTCAGCCAGTGCGCGATGCATTCCTGCGGGGTGGCATCCTCGGGCAGTTCGTGCTGCAGGCGGCTGGCGGCGTTCACCAGCGTTTCGGTGGAGGCGGAATAGTTCACCGTCTCGTAATTCTCGCGGATCAGCTCGTAAGTGGAGACGCGCGGGTCGTCGCCCTTGCCGGCGCGGGTGGTGCCGGCGCTTTCGCTCATCTGGAACTTGGCGTCGCGGGTGTCGTAGCTGGATACCGAATGCAGCCCGTACTGGCGGCTGAGCGCATAGTAATCGCCATAGGCCAGCAGCTGCGTATGCGTGCCCGCGACGTGGTAGGGTTCAAGGAAAGCCTCGATCGCGGTCTTCCAGTTGCAGTCGTAGATCGCCCACTGGCGCCACTTGTAGTGCATCTTCTCCAGCTGGAAGTGCGACAGGATCTCTCCGGCGCGGCCCATCCATTCGGCCAGCGGCACCGCGTCGGGGTCCATGGTGATGTAGATGTAGCCGCCCCAGGTATCGACCTGCACGTCGGACAGGCAGGTCATCTCGGCGGTCAGCTTGTTCTGCCAGTCCTGCGGGTCGAGGATGTAGGTGTTCTGCCCGTCAAGGTCGAAGGTCCAGCCGTGGAAGCCGCAGATGAAGTTGCGCCGGTTGCTGCCGCGCACGTCATGGACCCCCTTTGGATTTTTGGGCCCCGGCAGCATGTCCGGCACCGAGACGAGCTGCCGCCCCCGATGCGGGCAGACGTTGTGGAAGGCTTTCAGCGAACCGTCGTCCTTGCGCAGCACGATGATGGATTCGTCCGCGACGTCATAGGTAAGCCAGTCGCCGGGGTTGGGCAGGTCGCTTTCCCGCTCCACCATCTGCCAGACCTTGGGCCACAGCAGCTTCTTCTCGGCGGCGAGGTAATCCTTCGAGAGAAACGCCTCGGTCGGGTAGGTTGCCAGCACTTCCGCGTCCATGTCGGCAGCGGTCAGGCGGCTGGGCTCAAAGGCCTCGGGTGGGGTCACGCAGTCTCTCCCATGCGCGCTATTCAACAGACTTGTCTATTAAGTCAGGAAGACCTGCGTTTCCAGAGAGCCCCCCGCGCGCAACGCCCCGGCGATGGGCCGCAAACAAATCGCAGAATTTGCACAATTTTCCGATTTTGATCGCTCCGCCCGATCACTCTTATCGAGGAAGTGCACTAACGCACACATGTCCGAGAGGCGTATCCCGTTGGCGCCCCGCATGGGGCCAAAGCAACAGGAGGAGGACGCCATGTCCATGACCAACACCCCCCCGAAATCATCCCGTACATTCGCGCTTGTGCTGAGCGCCGCCTGCTGCGCGCTTGCCGCGCCCGCGCTGGCGGCGGAGGAAGCCGAAACGGTATCCGAAACCGCGACCGACGGGGGCACCAAGCCCGGCGGCATGTCCAACAAGGACTGGTGGCCGCAGAAGCTGGACCTGACCGCGCTGCGCCAGCACGAAGCGCAGTCCAACCCCTATGGCGCCGACTACGATTACGCGAAGGAGTTCGCCACGCTCGACCTCGACGCGGTCAAGGCGGATATCCGCAAGGTGCTGACCACCTCTCAGCCATGGTGGCCGGCCGACTACGGCCACTACGGCCCGTTCTTCATCCGCATGGCATGGCACAGCGCGGGAACGTACCGCGTGGGCGACGGGCGCGGCGGTTCTGACGGCGGCGAACAGCGCTTCGAGCCGCTGAACTCGTGGCCCGACAACGTCAGTCTCGACAAGGCGCGCCGCCT
The DNA here is from genome assembly GCF_002896965.1 of Novosphingobium guangzhouense. GTDB lineage: Bacteria > Pseudomonadota > Alphaproteobacteria > Sphingomonadales > Sphingomonadaceae > Novosphingobium > Novosphingobium guangzhouense. The sequence continues at coordinate 89,892 of NZ_LYMM01000095.1, read as the reverse complement.
TGTCTGGCCGATCAAGCAGAAGTACGGCCGCAAGCTGTCATGGGGCGATCTGATGGTTCTGACCGGCAACGTCGCGCTGGAAGACATGGGCTTCAAGACCATCGGCTTTGCCGGTGGCCGCATCGACGCCTGGCAGCCGGACCTGGTGTTCTGGGGCCCGGAAACCAAGATGATGACCGACAGGCGCCGCGACGCGAAAGGCAACCTGAAAGGCCCCCTGGCCGCAACGCAGATGGGCCTGATCTACGTCAACCCGGAAGGTCCGAACGGCAACCACGATCCGATTTCCGCCGCCGCCGACATTCGCCGCGCATTCGGCAACATGGCGATGAACGATGAAGAGACGCTGGCGCTGATCGCGGGCGGCCACACTTTCGGCAAGGCGCACGGCGCGCATGATCCGAACAAGTGCATGGGCGCAGATCCCTCCTCCGCCGGGACCGAGAAACAGGGCCTTGGCTGGGAGAACAAGTGCGGCAAGGGCAATGCCGAGGACACGATCACCAGCGGCCTCGAAGGCGCATGGTCAGCCAACCCTATCAAGTTCACCTCGCAGTATCTCGACAACCTGCTCGACATGGAATGGGTGAAGACCAAGAGCCCCGCCGGTGCGACCCAGTGGGTGCCCACCGATCCGGCGGCGGCGAACATGGTTCCCGATGCCCACATCAAGGGCAAGACCCACGCGCCGATCATGTTCACCACCGATATCGCGGTCAAGGAAGACCCGGCTTTCCGCAAGATCGCGGACCGCTGGCACCAGAACCCGGAAGAATTCGCGCAGGCTTTCGCGCGGGCATGGTTCAAGCTGACGCACCGCGATCTTGGCCCGCAGGCACGCTATCTGGGCAAGGATATCCCGAACCAGACGTTCTCGTGGCAGGACCCGCTGCCGCAGGCGAGCCTTGCCCCCGTCAGCGAGGCTGATCAGACCGCGCTCAAGGCCAAGGTGCTGGCCTCCGGCCTGACGGCGCCGGAACTGGTGCGCACCGCATGGGCATCGGCATCGACCTTCCGGGGCACCGACATGCGCGGCGGCGCCAATGGCGCGCGCCTGCGGCTTGACCCGCAGCGCGGCTGGGCGGTCAACGATCCGGCCGAACTGGCCCGAGTGCTGGCGAAGCTGACCGCGGTGCAGGCCGACTTCGCGAAGAGCGGCAAGGCCGTGTCCATGGCCGATCTCATCGTGCTGGCCGGCAATGCCGGGATCGAACAGGCGGCAGGCAAGGCGGGCTACCGGGTAACGGTGCCCTTCACGCCCGGCCGCGTCGATGCCGCACAGGATCAGACCGACGCAGCCTCGTTCGCCTACCTTGAACCCAAGGCAGACGGTTTCCGCAATTACTATACGGCGGACTACCGGCTCGATCCGGCCTCGGCGCTGGTCGACAAGGCCGACGCGCTTGACCTGACGGTGCCCGAAATGACGGTACTGGTCGGCGGCATGCGCGCGATCGGGGCCAATTCGGGCAAGTCGGCCGCGGGCGTCTTCACCACCACGCCGGGCAGCCTCGACAACGCCTTCTTCGTAAACCTGCTGTCGATGGACACGGTCTGGTCGAAAAGCGCGACGGCGGGGCTCTACGAAGGCAAGGACCGCAAGACCGGCAAGCTGCGCTGGACGGCAAGCCCGGTGGATCTGGCCTTCGGGTCGAATTCCGAACTGCGGGCGGTGTCCGAAGTCTATGCCTCGGACGATGCGAAGCAGCAATTCGTGGACGATTTCGTCGCCGCGTGGACCAAGGTGATGAACGCCGACCGGTTCTGAAAAACGCGAAGGGAGGGGGCACCCGCCGGTGCCCCCTCCCCCCTGCATTCTCCCGAAGGAGCTTCGATCAGAGACCGATCACGCCACCGTCATTCTTGGTGATGGCGATCAGCGCCGAGCGCGGACGCACGCTGGCGGCCGGCGTGCTGCCGTCCTGCGTGTTGGGCCAGTGGCTCGACGGCGCGTCGTAGGAACCGCCCTCGCCCGGATGCTGGATGCCCACGAACAGGGTGCGGCCGTCCGGCGTCTGGTCGATGCCGGTGATTTCGCACTGGACCGGGCCGACAAGGAAGCGGCGCAGGTTCGCTGCGGTCGCCTTCGCGCCGACGAAGGTGTTCTGCGAATTGCCCGAATTGGTCACCGTATAGGCGCCGCCGTCACCGACATGGCCGGGGATACCCGCCAGCAGCATGCAGTTGGTCACGTCGGTCATCGCGCCGTCGTCGGTCTCGATCCAGAGCAGCGGGTTGATCTGGCCCGAAGGATTGGTCGAACGCGAGAAGTAGGCGCCATCCGGGCTGGAGAAGTCATTGCTGACATCGAGGCCCGAGATGTTGATGTTCGCCTGCTCGTCGGCGGTGTCGGTGTCGAGCGTGTCGGCGCCGAACATGTAGATGTCCCACTTGAAGGTGGTGGCGCTGGTGGTGTCGCCGTCTTCGCGCAGGCGCACGATATGGCCGTTCGGGTTGCCCTGCCCCCAGTACGAACGCGGGTTGGCCGCGTTGGTGTTGGTGACCGGACGGTTGGAGTTGTTCGAATTGGTCAGCGTCAGGTAGATTTCGCCGGTAACCGGGTTGCCCACGGTCCATTCCGGGCGATCCATCGGCGTCGCGCCCACCGCGTCGGCGGCGAAGCGGGTGTTGACGCAGATGTCGGCCTGGCTGGTGAAGGTGTACTCGGGGTACGAACCGCTTGCCGGGCGCGCCGGGACCGAGCCGTAGACCAGCGGCAGCCAGGTGCCGGTGCCATCCGCATTGAAGCGGGCGACATAGAGCGTACCGGCGTCGAGGTACTTGTCACCCACCGCAAGGCGGTCAGTGGCGTCGGCGTCGGCAGCCGCCCAGGTTTCGGTCGAGACGAACTTGTAGAGGTACTCGCCGCGCGAATCGTCGCCCATGTAGGCGCCCAGCTTCTGGCCCTCGGCAATGCGCACGAAAGCACCTTCGTGGCCGAAGCGGCCCAGCGCGGTACGCTTGCGCGGAGTGGAGGTGGCATCGTACGGGTCGATCTCGACGACCCAGCCGTACTGGTTCGGCTCATAGCGGAAGTCGTCGGCCGGGGTGGCGCCGCTGATCGTGGCGTTCCAGCGGGTGAAGCGGTCGTCGGTGCTCGACGCGGTCGACCAGCTGTAGTTGCCCGAACGGCTGGTGATGCCGTTGCGCTGGAGCGAAGCCAGTTCGGCCGCCGTGCGCTTGGCGTCATCCGACACGTCGCGGCGGAAGTAGCCGGCGTAGTTTTCCTCGCAGGTGAGGTTGGTGTTCCAGCCGGTCACGCCGTTCGCGCAGTTGTTGATGGTGCCGCGGCCCGCGGTGCCGTCGCTCGAATGCTTGGTGACAAGGTAGGGCGAACCCGCCGCCGGGCCGTGGAACGACATCGGCGTGTTGGGCGTGATGCGGCGGTTGAGCGCGCCGTCCTGCTTGTAGGTCCACTGGCGGTTGCCGTTGTCGACATACTCGACGATCGACACGCCATGGCACTCGATCTCCTTGAGCGCTTCGGCCAGCGGGCGCGGAGCGGCGCTGGGGCCGTTCACGTGCAGGTACGTCTCGGTGATGTTCTCGTGGTTCTGGACCATGAGGCCGCGCGTGGAGCTGTTGCGGTCCGGGGTGTTGCCGGTGGCGGCAAGGCCGAAGTAGTGCAGCGCGTCATGGTGATCACCGATGCGCTGGGCGAAGTTGTCGTCGGTGCCGTCGTTGGCATAGGCCGAGACGCCGGCCGCGATCGGGTCGCCAAGGCGGGTCATGACGGTGACCGAGTACCCTTCCGGCACCATCGCGACGTCGGCCAGCGAATGGGCGACGGCGGTGAAGCCCAGCACGCCCGGCGATACGCGCACGGTGGTGGTGGCGGTGACCGGCTCGCCGATCAGCGGCTTGGCGCTGAACTGGAAGACGAGGTCGGTGGCTGCTTCGACGGCCGGCGCGATGAAGGTCACGGTGGTGCCGCTGCCCATCAGTTCGACTTCGGGACCGGTGCGCTGGTTCCAGCCGGCGTCCTGCCCGTTGCCCGTGACAGTGCCGGTCAGCGTGACGACGCGGCCCGCGCTGGTGGCGGCGTTGCTGCCCGCCGAAACCGAGACGGCGCCGCCAAGGCTGCCGCCTTCCCCATCGTCACCGCAAGCGGCGAGAAGGCTGGTGCCCATGAAGGCCATCGTGGTCGCCCCGGCGCCACGGAACATCGCCTGACGGCGCGAGTAACGCTCTGCCGCCATGCTTTCGAGCGAGCGCTGCGCAGTGTCATTGGTATCTACGTCACCATCCGTATAGGTGGTGACCGGATTCATCTCGGTCATGGATATGCCCCCTTATTGGTCGCGCTTGTTGGTAGCGGGGGCGATTGCTAGGGCCGTTTCATGACGCGAAAGTGCAGATTTGGTGGCAAATCGATGGCGTTATTCTGACGATAGTGCGACGAGAGCCCGCTGGCGCTTCATGCACCGCCGGGATAGACGTCAGCCAGCACGCGGCGGAAGTGCCCCTCCACCTGATCGTTGCACGCGCAGGCGCGGCTCCGCAGGCCGTCCCGGTCGAGCACCTCGATACCGCCGCGCCGGGTCCGCACCAGGCCGTCGCGCTTGAAACGCTGCAGCACGCGGCTGGCATAGCTGCGCCCGATCCCCATCATCGAGGCGAGCTGCTCCTGCGTCATCGTCACGTCATTGCGCCCGATCCGGTCGACGGCGGCCGAAAGCCACTTGGCCGCGCGCTGTTCGATGGTGTGGACGGCATTGCAGGCGATCGACTGGAACACTTGCGCCATCACGCAATCGGCATAGCGCGCGAACAGATGCGCGATCGCGGGCGAGCGTTCCTTGGCGGCTTCCAGATCGCGCGACGCGATGCGCAGGAACACGCCGTCGTGAAGCACGTTGGCGCGGGCATAGGCAGGCAGCGAGCCCTGACTGACGATGCCCCCAAGCGCACCTTCACGGCCGACAAGGATGGTTTCCACCGCGGTGCCGTCCTCCATTTCCACGAAATAGGAACACATCGCGCCGCCGGTGGGGAAATAGCAGTAATCCACGTTGTCGCCGGGGTTGTAGATGATCTCCCCGGACTTCAGCCGACACTCCCCCAGCCTGGCCTCGATCAGCGCGAGATCGCTTTGCCGCAAGGCGGTGAGCAGGTCGCTGCCGGCGATCGCGGCGGCTGATACCGGGCTTGACTGCGGGATTGTGCTCATCTGTTGTCCTTGGGCGGCGACCTGTTCATCGGCGGAGGCGCGGGCACGAAGGGCCGCATTCCCACGCCATTCGCAAGCGACAACCCTGCGGAGGCCATGCGGTTCCAAGATGCGGTCATAAGTGAACAGACCGCGGGTGTCAGACATGATATGTGTTACTGAGGAACATTACCGGGGATCACGTGTTCCCGGACCAGGCGCGTCGCACCCGGCTCGCTTGCAATCGCCCCGAACGGGGCATTAATCGGATGCCCATGCAAGAATCCTTCGGATCGCCCGTAATGCCCGATATGCTCATCGTGCTTCGCGAAGCCACCGGCCCCTCTCACGAGCGGCTGGATGCATCGTTCGGTGCGCTTGACCTGCAGACGCGCGAGGGGATCGGACAATTCCTTGCAGCCCACGCGGCCGGTCTGGACCCGATGTTCCCGGCTTTCCGCGCTTTCATCGAAGGCGAACTGGGCCTTGAATGCCCGGACTATCCGGCCATGCTGCGCGCCGACCTCGATGCGCTTGGCATTGCTGCGCCGCCGACGATCGAACCTGCCCCCGGCCTTGACGTGGCGGGCGGCGAAGCGGGCATCGCCTATGTCGTTTCCGGTTCGCGGCTGGGCCTCGTCGTCATTCGCCAGCGTGGATACTGGGGCGAAGGCAAGGGCTTCCGCTCCGCCTACATGAGCGACGGGCGCGGCCACGATGCGTGGAAGGCGCTTGTCCCGGTACTGCGGACTCGCACGTATGCGCCCGAGCAGGCAGAGGCCCTGCGCACCGCCGCCCTTGCCGCCTTCGAGACGTTCTCACGCGCCTTCGCCGCCAGCAACGGCCTGAAGGCGCGGGTCGATGGCTGAGGCCATGCACCAGGTCGATCTGTCCACCTGCGATCTTGAACCGATCCACATCATCGGCCGCATCCAGAGCTTCGGCTGGCTGCTTTCCTTTTCCAGCGACTGGATCATCAACCACGTATCGGCGAACTGCACCGATCTGTTCGGCCGCCCCGCGCAGGATCTGGTCGGCCTTTCGGCCACCGAGTTCCTGTCGCCTGACGCGCTGCACGATATCCGCACCCGCCTGCAGATCCTGGGCAGCGGCAACACCGTCGAACGCATGTTCGAGGTGGACCTGATCGGCGACGGACGCGCTTTCGACGTCGCGGTCCACAACTCGGGCCGCTCGTTCGTGCTGGAAATCGAACCGCACGAAGGCGGCAAGCGCCGCGATTTCGTGTCCTACGTGCGCCCGATGATCGAACGGCTGCGCACCGCGCCCACCATCGAACAGCTGTGCACCAGCGCCGCGCGCCACTTGCGCGGGCTGACCGGGTTCGACCGCGTCATGGTCTATCGCTTCGAGGGCGACGGCGCGGGCGAAGTCATCGCCGAAAGCCTCAACGGCATGGTGGACAGCTTCAAGGGCCAGCATTTCCCCGCCTCCGACATTCCGGCGCAGGCGCGAAAGCTCTACACCCGCAACCTGCTGCGCATCATCACCGACGTGGATGATCCCACGGTGCCGATCATCCCCGCCACCAACCCCAACGGCGATCCGCTGGACCTGTCCATGTCGGGCCTGCGCGCGGTGTCTCCGATCCACATCGAATACTTGCGCAACATGGGCGTGAAGGCGTCGATGTCGGTATCGATCATGCGGCGCGGCAAGCTGTGGGGGCTGATGGCCTGCCACCACTATTCGCCACTGACCCTGTCCTATTCGGTGCGCACCGCCAGCGAACTGTTCGGTGAATTCTTCTCCTACCTGCTGGAGCAGAAGGAGACCGATTTCTCGATGGAAAAGCGCGCCGAATCGATGCGCCTGCATGACGAGATCATGGCGCGCGTGGCCGGCGGCGGATCGCTGCTGGAAGCCTTCGACGATTTCACCGATTCCATCCGGCAGGTGATCCCCTTCGACGGCGTGGTCGGCTGGGTGGACGGGCGCTTCGTCGGCCACGGTGCCGTGCCCGAACAGGCACAGTTCGCAGCACTTGCACGGTTCCTCAACACCGCGGGTGCCAGCACGGTATGGGCGTCCGACAATATCGGCTCGGTCTACCCGCCCGCGGCCGAATGGGGAGACAGGATAGCGGGCCTGCTTGCCCTGCCGGTCAGCCGCTCTCCGCGCGATTACATCGTCCTGTTCCGGGGTGAGGCCGTGCGCGAGGTGAAATGGGCGGGCAACCCCGAAAAGGCCGTCGAGCTTGGCCCCAATGGCGCGCGCCTGACCCCGCGCAAAAGCTTCGAGATCTGGCGCGAGGAACGGCGCGGCTATTCCATTCCCTGGACCGATGAAGAAGTATCCGCTGCCGAAGCGCTGCGCATCACCCTGCTCGAAGTGGTGCTGCGCCTGTCCGACGCGGCCAACGCCGAACGCGAACAGGCCAGCCAGCAGCAGGACATGCTGATCGCGGAACTGAACCACCGCGTGCGCAACATCCTCAACCTCATCCGCGGCCTCGTGGCGCAGAGCAAGGAAGGCGCGCGCACGATCGACGAATTCGCGGAGATCGTCGGCAGCCGCATTCACGCCCTTGCCCGCGCGCACGATCAGGTGACGCGCAAGGACTGGTCGCCGTCATCGCTCTACGACCTGATCCGCACCGAAACGGACGCCTATGCCAGCAATTCGCTGGACCGCGTGGTGATCGAAGGGCCGGACGCGCTGATCGCGCCCGCCGCCTTCACCACGCTGGCGCTGGTGATCCACGAACTGATGACCAATTCGTGCAAGTACGGCGCCTTGTCGGACTCGCACGGGCAGGTCACCGTCTACCTGGGCCGCAGCGACGACGGCGCGCTGGAAATCGACTGGCGCGAGGAAGGCGGCCCGCCGGTGAAGGAACCGACCCGGCGCGGCTTCGGCTCGACCATCATTGAGCGCACGATCCCGCACGAACTGGGTGGATCGGCCTCGGTGATCTACCCGGTGGAGGGCCTGAAAGCGCTGTTCCTGATCCCGTCCGACCACGTCTCCGGCTTCGAGACGCCGGGCGCGGTCATGCGCGAACCTGCCGTCGAACCGCCCGAAGCCGCCGAGTTCGCCGAAGAGCTGGCATCCGGTGCGGCGCTGATCGTCGAAGACAACGTGATCATCGCCATGGAGGCCGAGGACGTGCTGCGCGGCTTCGGCTTCACCGACTGCCGCATCGCCGGGTCCGTCAACGCGGCGCTGGGCATCCTTGAGGGTTCGGATGTCAGCTTCGCGATGCTTGACGTCAATCTGGGCAAGGACACCAGCGAGGCGGTCGCGCACCAACTGCAGGAACGCGGGATACCGTTCATATTCGCCAGCGGCTACGGCGAACGCTCGTTGCAGTCCGGGGCGTTCAAGGGGGTGCCGATCGTGACCAAGCCCTATGGCGAACGCGACGTGCGCCTCGCCATCGGCCGCGTGACGAAGGGGCGGGGTTAACCCTCCCCTTCTCAGGCCCTTTCCCTCAGGCCCTTTTCCTCAGGCCCTTTCCCTCAGGCCCGCATCCGTTCCTCGTCGTGGGCGGCGTTCCAGCCGTCCACCCAGCCGCGCACGTCCTCGTAAGGCATCGGGCGGCAGATGCCGTAGCCCTGCCCGCAGGTGCACCCCATCGCCACCAGCATCGCCTGCGTCTCGGGGTTCTCCACCCCTTCGGCCACGAGCGGGATGCCAAGGCAGTCGCACAGCACCACCAGCGAAGTCACCAGCGACTGGTCGAACCGGTTCTCCGTAAAGCGCGATATGTACGAACGGTCGATCTTGATCTCGCGCACCGCGAATTCGCGCAAGTACCCGAACGAGGTGAAACCGGCGCCGAAATCGTCGATCGAAAGCGATACGCCGTTGTCCTGCAACTGCTCGATCACGCGCTTGGCCTGCGAGGGGTGGGCGATCAGCGCAGTCTCGGTCAGTTCGAGGACCACGTGTGCGGGATCGACCCCGTGCTTGCGGATTGCTTCCACTACCCGGCCCACGAAGCCCGGCCGTTCCAGCATCCGGGCCGAGACGTTGATCGAAATGCCCGCACCGTCCAGCCCCGGCTCCAGCCGCGCGTATTGCGCCAGCACGGTGTCCAGCGTCAGGTACGTGAAGTCTTCCAGCAGGTGCGACTGCTCCACCGTCTCGATCAGGGCATCGGCCGGGACCGGCCCGTTATCCGGGTGAGTCCAGCGCACCAGTGCCTCGAAACCCAGCACCTGCCCTGAACGCATGTCCACCTTGGGCTGCCAGTGCCAGTTGAACGCGCGCGCGCCCATCGCATCCTCGATGTCGTGCAGCAGTGTGCGTTCGTCCTGCCGCAGCGGCCGGCGTTCCTCTCCCTTCGCGATCTGCGCCTTCGTCATGCCGCGCTTGGCTTCGTACATGGCCTCGTCGGCGGCCTCGGTCAGACCTTCGGGCGAAAAGCCCAGCTGCGGGCACAGCGCGATGCCCATCGAGGCCCCGACATAGAGCAGCCGCCCTTCGTAGACGATCGGCTGTTCGATCAGTTCGGTCAGCTTGGTGGCGACCGCAAGCGCGGATTCCTCGCTGTCGACATTCTGCAGCAGCACCGCAAACTCGTCCCCGCCCAGCCGCGCGACCGTGTCCACTTCGCGCAGGTGTTCGCACATCCGGCGCCCCAGAGTGATCAGCACCGCGTCCCCGGCGGCGTGGCCAAGGCTGTCGTTGATCTCCTTGAACCGGTCGAGGTCGATCATCACCAGCCCGAACGGGTCGCCGCTGCGCCGCGCCCGCGCGCAGGCCTGCGCCAGACGGTCCGAGAACAGCGTGCGGTTGGGCAGGTCGGTCAGCGGATCGTGAAGCGAACGGTGCGTCAGTTCCTCTTCCGCGCGGCGCATGTCCTGCCGGTACTTGCGCCAGGCGATGCCTTCTTCCACCGAAGCGGCGACCCGCTCGGGCGAAAGCGATCGCTTGGACAGGAACTCGGTCATGCCCGACTTGATCGAATCCGCCGCGATCTGCTGATCCACATGCCCGGTAACGGCGATGATCGGAATGTCGGGATCGATCTCCGCCCGAATTTCGGGAAGCAGGTCGCGCCCGTCCCCGTCCTTGAGCCCGAAGTCGAGGAACACGATGTCGAAATGCGCCTGCGGATCGCGGATCATGTCCAGCGCCTCTGCCTGCGAGGCGGCCTGCTCCACGGTGATGTTGCGCGGAACCCGCCGCAGCAGGCGCAGCAGCTTTTCCCGATCCACGTCGTCATCGTCCACGATCAGCGCGTGAATGTCCTGAGTACCGTTATGCAGGTGGTCCATGGGAGGAAGGATCCTTGCGTGCAAAAGAGGGGGCGTGCAAAAGAGGGGGCGCGAAAGAGGGACCGCCTTCAGGGCAGTTCCTGGGTACGGGCGTACTTGCCGATGAAATCGGCAAGCCGGGCGAACTGGGGACCGACGGCGGACTTGACCATGTAACCCGCGACATGACCGTCGTAGGCGCGGCTGCGATCCTGATCGCGGGCCGAAGTCGTCAGCACGAAAACCACCGTGCGCCGCAGGTCCGGGTCGGCACGCAGGGCGTCGAGGAACTGGAAACCGTCCATCCCCGGCATGTTGAGATCCAGCAGCACGATCACCGGCGTATCGACGTGCTTGTCGGGGTGCGCGCCGGTCAGGATCGACAGCGCTTCACGTCCTTCTCCCGCCGTCACCACGCGGCAAGGCACCTCATGCTTGCGGAACGAGCGCAGCACCCCTTCGCGGGCCACATCGTCATCATCGACCAGAAGCACCGTCACGTCTGTCAGGTTGGCCCCGAACTTGCCCTGGCCCTGCGGAGCGGTGGACTTCGAAGCAGCGGGCTTTGCAACCAGATCAATCATCGTCTTCGTTCTCTCGCAGAAGAATGCGCGGCCAGTGGACTTCGAACCGGGCACCACCGAGCGGCCCCTTGCCCTGAGCGGTGACCATGCCGCCGTGCGCGTTGATCATGCGGCGCGTGAAGGCGAGGCCGACGCCGTCGCCATCGGTCTTGGGTGACGCACGATGGAACAGCTTGAAGATGCGATCTTCGTTCTCGGGCGCGATGCCCTGCCCGTCGTCCTCCACCGCGAAGACCGAAAACCGCCCTTCCTCGCGCATGGAAATGCGAATGCGGCCTTCCGTGCCGCCATGATGCTTGACCGCATTGGACAGCAGGTTGCGCAGCGAAGTGGACAAGGGCGCGCGCGGGGCAAGGATTTCCCCGCCCTGCACATCGACGTCGACCTCGAAGCCCTCCGGGATGGCCGTAAGCTCCAGCGCCTCTTCGACAAGTTCGTGCGGATCGATCCGCTGCAACCGGGAATCGCGCACCCCGGCCCGCGCGTAGCTGAGCAGGTCGTCGATCATCTGTTCGGACCGTTCGATGCGCTGGGTTATCCGGTCGAAATTGTGCAGCACGTCATCCGACAGTTCCACGCCTTCCAGATCCTCGCGGATCCAGCTGACCAGATCGGCGATGCCACGCAGCGGAGAACGCAGATCGTGGCTGGCGACGTAAGTGAATTCTTCAAGCTGGGCATTGGTCTGCTGCAGCGCGCGCTCCGACCGCTTGCGGTGCGAAATGTCGCTGACGATCGCCATATAGAGCGGCTGCGCCGTACTTTCGAAGCGGGTCAGCGCCACTTCCACCGGCAGTTCGCGACCATTGCGATGAAGCCCGGTGACGTCCCGGTCCCCGCCCATCAGGCGCGATCGCGGCGTGCTCGCGTATGACGCCACCTGATCGACGTGCGCCTCACGGTAGCGTTCGGGCAGCAGCATCTCGATCGACTGGCCGATCATCTCCTCCACCTTCCAGCCGAACTGGTTGGACAGCGTGGCATTGGCCTGTGCGATGCGGCCCTTCCCGTCGACCACCACCACGCCCAGCGGCATGCTTTCGAACATCTGGGTAAAACGGCGTTCCGCGGTGATTTCACGCGTCATGTTGCGCAGATAGACCACCGCGCGGTCGCCATCCTCGCCCGCGACCGGGGCCAGCGTCATGGTCACTGTCGGGCGCGATCCATCGGCCCCGTGAAGCACCATCTGGCGCGACCACGAGCCGCGCGTCTCCATCGGCACCTTGAAGAAGACGTCGAACATCTGCCGCAGCGTCTCCGCGTCGTCCTCGCAGAACCGCACGAAGAACAGGCTGAGCCGCAGCGCGTCGACGTCAGGTTCGGCCAGCAGCGCTGCCGCGGCCGCGTTGCCCCATGACACCACGCCCGCACCATCGACGATCAGCGCTGCGATCGGGGCATGAACCAGCGGCGCGTGGATGTCGGTTGTCGTCATCGGCGTCGCCAGCATCGCGTGTCCTGTCATGCCGGAGACGCGCGCGACGCTTCGTTGCGGGGCGCGCGTCTCCGTATGGAGCGCCGGGGACCGCGAACCGGCCACCGTACCCGAAAAAGGTACTAAGGCCCGGTTATTGACCTGCGAACCCGGACCTAGGGAGCTGTCCCTAGACCCGGCGGTTCACAACGATTGCAATAGTTAAGGGAGGCTTATCGGGCGACGAACTTGCCCGCCTCGCGGTCCTTGCGGACCTTCAGCGCATCGAAAACGGTGCCGCTCATCGTGATCCAGATGCCCGGTCCGGCCGACTGGCAGCAGCCGAACGCCATGCCCAGATTGAAAGCGGCGTCGCTTTCGGCAAAGCGGGCGGGCTGCATGGCGCCGCACATCACCACCGTCTTGCCCTCGATCGGGGCCAGCACGGCGGCGGTATCGGTCATCGTGTCGGTGCCGTGAGTGATGACGACGTGGCTTTCCGGCGCGCCTGCCACCGTCGCGGCGATCAGCGCGCGGTCCTCGTCGGTCAGTTCAAGGCTGTCCTTGCGCAGCAGTTCGACGACGCGGAACGGATGCGCCACGCGCGCGGTGGCAAGCAGCTTGCCGATGACGCTTTCGACGATCTGGTACTCGCTCAGCGCGTCGAAGTACTGCTTGTCGATGGTGCCGCCGGTGGTGATGACGAGAATGGGTGCCTGGATCATGCGCGTTCCTTACTGCGGGACGCGCCGGTTTCCAATTGCTTCGTGGATGTTCGCCCTGCGGCTTCGCCCCATTTCGCAGCTGCACAACGGCGCTGGTTCGTGGCACCGATGTCAGCATGAGCAACCTTGCGCCCCCATCGCCTTCGGCCCGTAGCGAAATCGCGGCCGGGTGGCCCACCGTCCTTGCCGCCGCGCTCGCGATCGGGGTGGGGATGATGGGGGTGGGGTTCTATTCGCTCGGCCTGTTCGTGACGCCGCTGCAAGCCGACTTCGGCTGGACCCGCGCCGAAGTTTCGGGCGCGGCGACCTTCCAGCAGCTGGGCATCTTCCTGTCGGCACCAGTCGTCGGCCGCCTTGCCGATCGCTTCGGCAACCGCACGATCGCCATCGCCAGCTACATCGCAACGCCGCTGGCCTTCCTCGCGCTGGCGGAGACGGGACCGTCGCTGACGGCATGGTACGCGCTGTGGCTGCTGGTATCGCTGGCCGGCTGCGGCACGACCCCGGCGATCTGGGCGCGCGTGGTATCGCTGCGCTTCGACGCCGGGCGCGGCTTCGCGCTGGGGCTGATGCTGACCGGATCGGGCATCGCCGCGATCCTCGCGCCCGCCCTGCTCGGCCCGGTGATCGCGGCGCAGGGCTGGCGCACCGGCCTTCACGCCATCGCCATCGTGATCGCGGTGATCGGCATCCCGGTAAGCCTCCTGACCGGGCGGGGCGAGCGTATCGCGGCCACCGACGCGCGCAAGCGCGGCGGGCGCATGGAGATCACCCGCAAGACCCTGCAGATCGCGCTGATCGGCTTCCTGCTGGGCGTCATCGTCGCGGCTCTCATCGTCCATCTCGTGCCGATGCTGGTGGACCGGGGCGTGCCGCCCGCGCAGGCCGCAGGGGTGGCCGCCTTCATCGGCATCGCGGTGGTCTTCGCCCGCGCCTTCGTCGGCTGGCTGTTCGACCGCTTCCACGCCCCGCGCGTGGCGGTGCTGTTCCTGACCTCTCCTGTGATCGCCTGCGTGATCCTGTGGCTTGACGGACCGGCGGTCCCCGCCGCCCTGCTGCTGGGTCTTGCGGCCGGCGCCGAAGTGGACATGCTTGCCTACTTCACCAGCCGCTATGCCGCGCTGGAGAACTACGGCGCGACTTATGGCCTGATCCTTGGCCTGTTCAGCCTTGGCGCCGCATTCGGGCCGCCGCTGTTCGGGTGGATGGTGGACTCGACCGGCAATTCAGACCTCGCCCTTGCATGTTCGGGCGTGGCGCTCGTCGGCGTGCTGGTGCTGATCGCGACGCTGGGCGCCTACAAGACGTCGTCGCGCTAGGCAAAAAGGGTCACGCGCTTTCGAGAAACGCCAGCAACCCCCGCTCCTCGCGCGTCATCCAGCGGGTCTTGCGCGGCAGGCTTCGGGGTGTGGCCACCTCTCCCTTGGCCGCGGCGATCACGGCCGGGTGGACGTAGGACTTGCGCGCGATCGCCGGCGTATTGCCAAGGCACTGCGCCACTTCATCCAGCATCGCCTTCAGCGACAGGCCCGGATTGGCCACCAGCATCGTGAAAGCCATCGTGCTGGCCGCCCAGGTGCGAAAGTGCTTGGCAGTGAAGCCCTCTCCCATCGTTTCGGCAAGGTATTCATTCACGTCATGGCTGTGGACGGGAACAGCCGCGCCGTCTTCGTCGACGTAGCGGAACAGGTGCTGGCCGGGCAGATCCTGCATCTTCCTGACGCAGCGCACGAGCGCGGGATCGTCGCAGGCGATCTCCTGCTGCTTGCCCGACTTGCCCCTGAAGCGCAGCAACAGCGTGCCCCGTTCTATCTTCGCGTGGCGTTTGCGCAGGGTGGTTGCACCGAAGCTCTTGTTGGTGCGCGCGTAGCACTCGTTCCCCACGCGGATCGCCCCGGTATCGAGCAGCGCGACGACCGAGGCGATCGCCCGTTCGCGGGTCAGCCTGCGTGATGCGATGTCGGCATCCACCCGCGCGCGCAGTACCGGCAGGGCTTCGCCGAACAGGACGCAGCGGTCGAACTTCATCGCCTCGCGCGATAGCCGCCAGTCGGGATGGTAACGATACTGCTTGCGCCCCCGCGCGTCATAACCCGTCGCCAGCAGGTGGACGTCCGGATCGGCGGAGAACCAGCACCGCTCGTAAGCGGGCGGCATGGCGATGGCGTTGAGCCGGTCGATCTCTTCCCGGTCCTTTATCCGCGCACCCTCGGTATCGAAGTAGGCCCACTTGCGCCCGCGCATCGCCTTTCGCGTGATGCCGGGCGCACCGTCGTCGGCAAATTTCAGGCGCGTAAGTGTCTGGCGGGTCATCAGCATCCGGTCTGTCCATTGCCCCTCCCTGTCCAGAACGCGCGAGCCGCAAACGGGTTGTCGGAAACCGGAACGCCTTCCCGCCGTTCCTTCAGGCAAAGACACAACACAGGAGACACCCATGGCAGACGCACGCATCTTCCGCGATCTCAAGGCCGATCACGACAAGCACCGCAAGCTGCTTGATCAACTGGGCGACACCCAGGGCGCCAGCGACGAGCGCAAGGAACTCTTCGAGGAACTGCGCAAGGAACTGCAGGCCCACGCCGCCGCCGAAGAGGAATCGCTTTACGCCACGATGCTCGGCAAGCCCGACTTGCGCGACGAGGCGCGCCACTCGGTTTCCGAGCACAAGGAGATCGACGATTTCCTTGGCGAACTGTTCGAGATCGACATGAGCTCGTCGGCCTGGCTGAGCAAGTTCAAGGAAATGCGCCACCGCTACCTCCATCACATCGACGAGGAAGAGGAGGAGATGTTCCCCGAAGCCGCCGAGGAACTGTCCAGCGCCGAGGAAAAGAAGATCGCCGAGGTGTTCGAGGCCCGCAAGCCTCGCGAACTGGCGATGGCCGAAAAGGAACTGCCGGGCGACGCGCGCGAATAAGCCCTGCCGCCGGGCCGGGCTTCCCCTGCGATGAACGCGGGGGAACGCCAGCCCTTGATGGCGCGTTGGTCTGGCAAACAGTCACAGAGGAGACGGACGATGGATCACGATATCCGCGAACAGTTCTGGAAAGCGTTCCAGGCCAGCCCCTTCATCATGATGAGCCTGCAGAGCGGCCATTCTCACGCTGAACCGATGACCGCGATGCTGGACAAGGAAGCCCATCACGCGATCTGGTTCTTCACCAAGCGTGACAACCGCATCGGCAGCGGCGGCAAGGCCATGGGCCAGGTCATGACCCGTGGCCACGAGGTCTTCGCCTGCATCGACGGCACTCTGGTGGAGGAAACCGATCCTGCGGTGCGCGACAAGCACTGGAGCAACGCGGTCGAGGCATGGTTCCCCGAAGGCAAGACCGATGCATCCGTGGTCATGCTGCGCTTCGATATCGAGGACGCCGAAGTCTGGACTTCGGACATGGGCCTTAAAAGCGCCTTCAAGCTGTTGACCGGCAAGCCCATCAGGCAGGGTGAAGCCGGAGAGCACGCGCTCGGCGCGGTCTGAAACCCTCTAGGACCGATGCCTGAGCAGCGGGGGCGTGGTGGCTGCGGCTGCCACGCCCTTCGTTTTGCGTGACCGGCTCGCTTGAACAAGCCCAGCCGATGCCAAGATTATTGCCTCCGCCGCAGCAGATAGCGCCATACGCCCACGCAGTTGATCGCGAACAAAGCCACGTTCTGAAGGCCGATCCCCGCGGCCTGATCGTCAAGAAAGCCCCATGCGACAAGCGCGATCGAACTGGTAACGAAGATCACGAAGCCCCAGCCGGTCCATTTGCGGCCAAGGTCGAGCGATACGATAAGCGCCGCCACGGTTCCCGCAGCGGCGCCATAGTATTGCAGGCTTTGCAGGACGACTTGGTTCATCCTCTCGCCTTCTTCTCACGCCCTGTTGTGTTGTATCGGGCGCGGGCTCTTATGGCCCCTCTCCTAAATCGTGAATTCGTCAGGCGGTTTGCTGTCGCAGCGGCTCCAGCTCCAGCGGACGGGCGCTGTCCGGGCACCCTGCAAGAGCGTAGGAGATCGCGGCGAGGATCGCCTGCCGGGTAAAAGGTTTCTGGACGACCCCGATGGCGGTGGCGGCCGGGGTATCTATCTGTCCGGGATTGGCCGTGACATAGATGACGCGCGCACCGTAGCGGCCCGAAAGGTCGTGGGCGATAGCGGGGCCGGTCAGCCCGTCCCGCAGGTTGAGATCGACAAGCGCGACATCCGGAACATCGCCCAGGCTTCCCAGTGAAGCCATGTCGGGCACCGTACCGACGACGGCATGACCGCCATCGGCAAGAATGTCCTCCAGTTGCAGCGCGACAAGAAATTCGTCCTCTACGATGAGTATCTTGCCGGCGCTGGAAATGACGGAGCCCAAGGCGACTTTTTCCTGATCAGGCGGCCACGCGCTGGACAAGGCTCGCATCGACATTGGCGATCTTTGCAAGTTCGCCGAAGAAAGCGTCGATAGCCTCGCCGCCGAGGACGAAGTTGTGGCGGAAGTCCGGAAGCTGACCGGATTCGATGATCTTGGACAGCATCGCGCGGGCGCGGCAGATGCGGCTCTTCACGGTGCCAAGAGCAATACCGCAGATCTCGGCGATTTCCTCGTAGGAAAGATTGCCGGCCGCAACGAGCACCAGGGCTTCGCGATAGGTTTCAGGGATAGCCGTCAGCGCGCGCAGGACGTCAGCCAGTTCAATGGCGCTTTCCTGACCGGCTTCGGCACGCAGGATGCGTTCCGCAGCCAGTTCATCGTACTCGCCATGAAAGCGGGCGCGACGGGCTTCGGAATAGAAGTGATTGCGCAGGATCGTGAAGGTCCACGCCTTGAAATTGGTGCCGGCGGCATAACGCTCACGCGCGGCCCAGGCCCGCAGCATGGCTTCCTGCGCCAGATCGTCCGCACGGTCACGGCAGCCGCACAGACCGCGTGCGAATGCACGCAGATGCGGCGCTACCTCTGCCAGTGCGCGGCGGAAATCACGGTCGCTGAGTGCGACCTTCTCGGGCTGGACCCCTTCGACGCCTGCTTCGACCACGGTCGACATTGCGTTACCCTCCTCTGAGAAAACCAGTCGGGTAGCTAACGGCGATGCGATGAATTTGGTTCCCGGAGCCGCCAATTTACCGCGCGTCGACGGTGGAGCCGAAAGAAAACAGCGACGAACCGAATATTCCCCCCGCCATATCACTCCTTCGCGGGAACAAACGGAGCGCATAAAAATTGAGGCCCCCGACCACCTTGAGAGTGGTCGAGGGCCTCCGGGATCGGATCACCACCGGTTTGCGGGGGGGGGTGGGGGAGCCAGTGGTGATAATGTGGGAACGTAGCGCCCCCTCGTTGGTTCCCGAGAAAGCGTCTCGTCGCAAAAAATTTTCCGGTTGCCCTATACGCCCGGCGGAGTCAGACAATCGACACCGGCCTTCAGGCGCAAGGGCGCCCGTTCGACGTACAATCGGGAAGCTGACTTCCCCTAGGCCTGAGGAACTTGAATGTCCGTCTCTGATCAGATTGCGATCCAGCTGCCCTACCTGCGCCGCTACGCGCGTGCGCTCACCGGCTCGCAGCATTCCGGCGACGCCTATGTCCGGGCCACGCTCGAAGCTGCGCTGGCCGACCGCTCCTTGCGCGATGCGATCGCGCACAGCCGCGCGGCCCTCTACGAAGCCTTCACCCGCATCTGGTCCACCGGCCATGTCGAAGAACCGACCGGCGAGGCAGGCGGCGCACACGAACAGGCGGCCCGCGAACGCCTTGCCGCCGTTGCCCCCACTCATCGCCAGGCGCTTCTGCTGACCACCGTGGAAGAATTCACGCGTGAGGAAGCCGCTGTCATCCTGGGCCTTGAACCGCAGGAGGTCGATGTTCTGGTCGCACAGGCGATCACGGAAATCGAAGGCGAAACCGCCACGCGCGTACTCATCATCGAAGACGAGCCGCTTATCTCGATGCAGCTGGAGGGCCTTGTTACCGATCTTGGCCATACCGTGGTCGGCACCGCTGCCACGCACGAACAGGCAGTCGAGATCTTCGGTCGCCACCCGGCGGGCCTCGTCCTTGCCGACATCCAGCTGGCCGACGGCAGTTCGGGCATCGATGCGGTGGAAGACCTGCTGCGCTTCGGCGACGTGCCGGTGATCTTCATCACCGCCTATCCCGAACGCCTGCTGACCGGCGAACGGCCGGAACCGACTTATCTGGTCACCAAGCCGTTCCAGGAAAACACCGTGCGCGCCGCGATCAGCCAGGCGCTGTTCTTCAACTCGACCCGCACCCACGCCTGAGTTCCCGGAGCGGCCCCTTGCGCGCCGCCGCTTGCCCGATCAGGGTTGCGGCGGCAGCGGGTGGCCGCCCCGGTCCCGCGGCAACTGCGCGCAAAACGCCTCTGACGGCGGAACAAACCCCAGCCGGCGCACCACCGCTTCGGGTATCAGCGCATCGAAGCGCAGCCCCACGCAGCGGCCGATCTGCCAGACGACCTGGCCCTCCATCGTTCCGTTGTCATGAAGATCGAGGGTGACCGCGCGTTCGCGCACGTCGCGATCGCGGTCCATCTCGAACATGCAGCCGCCGATCGAAAGGTCGTAGAGGAAGGCCTTTTGCCGTTCCCCACCGACAAGGCAGGCAACATCCTTCTCGACGATATGACGGCTCCAGCTTCGCGCTTCCATGGCGTAAGGCCCCCGATGATCCTCAGGGGGCTTTACGCCAGCGCCGATTAAACAATCGATAATGGCGCCGCGCCTCAGCGGCGTTCGTTCCTCAGCACGAATTCACGCGATGCGCGCACCGGCACCTTGAGGCGGCATTCCACGCCGCCGGGCTCGAAGCGCAGGTCCACTTCCGATTTCAGTTCATGCGCGACGATCTTTTCGATCAGGTCGCGCCCGAAACCGCGCTTCGTTGGCGCGACGACGGGGGGGCCGCCTTCCTCGCGCCATTGGATTTCAGCCAGATCGGACGAGAGCAGTTCCCAACGCACGTGGATGCGCCCTTCGATCGTGCTCAGCGCGCCATATTTGGCCGCATTGGTCGCGAGTTCATGGATGGCAAGGCCCAGCGACATGGCGTCGTTCGGCGCAAGCTTGATCATCGGCCCTGCCATGACGACGTGGCTTTCGTTGCCTTCCATGTAGGGCGCCAGCTCAGAGCGAACGATGTCACCCAGCGCCGCGTTGGCCCAGTCCGACTGCGACAGCAGATCGTGAGTCGCCGAAAGCGCCCTTATGCGGGCGGTCAGGCTTTCGGTGAAGTCGTCGATCCCCTTCGAACGGCGGCGCGTCAGGGCGGCGATCGACAGGACGTTGGCCAGAGTGTTCTTGACGCGGTGGTTCAGTTCGCGGGTCAGCGAGTTGCGAATCGATGCCTGGCTGGTCAGCCATTCCAGCACCACGCGATCTTCCGCCGCGCGCTTGGTGATCAGCCGACCGATCGCCATGACCATCAGCGATGCAAGCGCACCGAAGAACAGCGTCAGCCGCGACAGCGGCGAGAGCGCGTTCGCCCTGCGATCGCTGACTTCGACGATCCACGACTGCCCGCCGACGTCGATCCGGCGGCTGATCGTCGGCCCGGCAAGCCCTTCGGCACTGTGCTGCTCGGCGAGCAGCGCTTCAGGCGCGATGTGGTTGTCGTAGATGGCAACGTCGATACTGTCATTGCGGTACAGTTCGCTGGCCGAGGCCAGGAATGTGCGCGCACGGAACGGGCTGTAGACGAAGCCCTTCACCCAGCGTCTGCCGCGACGCTCGACGGCGACCGGCATGTAGATGAGGAAGGCCGCTTCTGCCTGCGGGTCCTCCCTCTCCGAACGGTATCCGTCCTGAGCCAGATGAACCACGCCCGTCGCCGCCGGGCCGCGCCGCTCCATTGCCTGCTCCATGGCACGGCGACGAACGGGGTCGGAATACATGTCGAACGCAATCGCGCGCACATTACCGGCCGACTGCGGCTCAAGGTAATAGACAGGGACCACGTACTTCTGGCCCGCCTCGGGCCGGGGGTCGACGCTGAATTCCATTCGGCCGGCGGCCTGGGTCGCGACTTCGAAATCGGCCAGCCGATCAACCGGGATCAGCGGCGCCCAGCCCACGCCAAGCGAACCGTAGAGCGTGCCGTCACCTTGCAGATCGCGGGCGAATTCGGAAAACTGATCGGCGGAAACCACGTCCTGCGTCGCGAAAAGGGCGCCTCCGGCCCGCAGCAGCGCGATATTTTCCGTCACCCTGCGCTGCAGCGCGGATGAAATCTCTGTAAGGTTACGTTCCAGATCGATGGCGCGCGTCTGCTTGTCCGCACGCTCGATCGCCATGACCGACACGGCGGTGGTCATGCTGGCGATGATGAACAGAAGAAACGGCCAGCCGCGCGGATACTTGTGGAACCACGCCTGCTTCTGAACCCTGTCGAGCAAAGCCTGGTCGATCACCCGACAACGTCCTGCACGTGTTACTCCGTCGCGTTACGATCATTTTTGATCACAGCATTTGCGCTATGCCAACACTTTACGCCGAGGGGAACCATGGTCGACCTTGATTGTTCCATGTGCTGATGACGTCCGCTCGACTTGCAGGCCGGACGATGCCCGCGACAGCGCCCGCTCCGCCCCCATATGCGCGAGGAAGAGCGTACCGCGCGCGCTGGACTTGACCGCATCCCGGTCTCGACGCAAGTGTGATTTCGGTGAAAGGGAGTTCGTGTTGAATCAGCCCAATGGACGTGGCACCCCCGGCCGAATGCCGGGCCTGCCGCCCGAAGTCCGCAGAGATGGTGAACCCGGCTGGGCCGGGGGGTTGAGGAAGCTCTACAACTCCGTGGTGGAAGAGCCGCTGCCGGACAGCTTCAAGGATCTCCTGAAGAAGCTGGACGACGACGGCGATGCCTGATCGGATATCGCCCAGCGCCGCTGACGAAGGCTTCCGCAAGGAACTGCTTTCCGTCCTTCCCCATCTTCGCGCATTCGCACGCGGCTTGTCCGGCAGGGCCGACTTTGCCGACGATCTTGTGCAGGAAGCCGCGATCAAGGCCTGGACGGCCCGCGAACGCTACCAGGCCGGCACCAACATGCGCGCCTGGACCTTCGCGATCCTGCGCAATCACTATCTTTCCGAACTGCGCCGATCCAGACGCCAGACCGACCTTGACGAAGGCGTGGTCGAGAAGATGCTGGTGATGGACGCGGATCAGGAAGCCCCGCTCCACCTCAACGACATGGAAGGCGCGCTGCAGAAGCTGGCGCCCGAACGGCGCGAAGCGGTGCTGCTCGTCGGTGCATCCGGCTTCAGCTATGAAGAGGCGGCAGAGATTGCGGGCTGCCCGATCGGCACCATGAAAAGCCGCGTCGCCCGCGCCCGCGCCGACCTTGCACGCATGCTTGACGAAGATGACGTCCAGCAGGTCGAGGTCAGGACCCGCAAGGCAAGCTGATCGCAAGCCCGATCTGACAGCAGATACAACAAGGCCCCCGTATCCCTTGCCGGATACGGGGGCCTTTTGATGCCGACCGTTGAGGCCGGCCCGGCCTTCGGCTTACGCCGGGTAGGTCCAGGCGGTGCCGCGGTCGAAGTTGTCCGAAGCGAACTTCCAGTTGAGGATGTTCTCAAGCACTGCCTTCACGTAGGCGGGGCGCTTGTTCATCTGGTCGATGTAGTAGGCGTGCTCCCACACGTCGACGGTCAGCAGCGGGGTCACGTCCTTGACGAGCGCGCTGTCGGCGTCGTGGGTCGAGATGACCTTGAGCTTGCCGCCTTCGACGACCAGCCAGGCCCAGCCGTTGGAGAAGTGGTTCACCGCTTCGTTCGAGAGCGCTTCAAGCAGCGCGTCCATCGAGCCGAAGTCGTTGGTGATGGCAGCTGCCAGGCTTTCGCTCGGCGCGGTCTTTTCCGGCGACAGCGAGTGCCAGTAGAAACCGTGGTTCCAGGTCTGGGCCGAGTTGTTGAACAGCGGGCCCGAAGCAGCCTTGGCGATTTCCTCGACCGACTTGCCTTCGTTTTCGGTGCCGGCGATCGCGGCGTTCAGCTTGTCGACGTAGGTCTTGTGGTGGGCGCCGTGGTGGATTTCCAGCGTCTTGCTCGAAATGTGGGGTTCGAGCGCATCCTGCGCATAGGGCAGCGGCATGAGGGCGATGGTCATGGTCATGTCCTTTTTCAGGTTATCGATGCTGGGTCGCGTCGCGGCGACAAGCCGCGAAGCATATAAGATAGCGCGGCTTATGTCTGACGTGCGGCGCAACAATTCAAGCGCGCAATCGCGCGATTTCGAAATTCTCATGCGAAAAAGGATGGCGGGGTCACCGCCATCCTCTCCCGTGGCCACCGTCGTCCTGCAAGGGGAGCAAACGCCGGCGAGCCAACCTTTACCGGCCGTGTGATCCGGCCGTTAGGTTTTTCAGTTCTGCTTGTCGGCGGCGTCCTTCATCGCGTCGGACTTGGCTTCGCCTGCCTTTTCGACCGCATCGGCCTTGTTCTCCAGAGCGTCTTCGGCGGCGCCGGTGGTGGCGTCGGCCTGCGCATCGATCGCATCGGCGGCGGCATCGGACTGGGCCTCAACGGCGTCAGCCGCCTTGTCGGTCGCTTCCTGCTGCGGGCTGTTGCAGGCTGCAAGGCCCAGCGAAGCTGCTGCGACGGCGATCATGGCAAGACGCGAAGTGGCAATGGCTTTCATGGCGAGGAATCCTTTTCCCTGTTTATGATGTCGGACGCGTTGGTAAAGACGGTGTCGTCATCGGGGGAAGACGCGCCAGCCTCCCCCCAATTTCAATACCCGCTGCGGCGGGCTTCGGTCGCGCCGGTTCTTAGCGAACCGAACCGCGGCGGAAGAGGTTCACGATCGCCAGCAGGACCACCGCACCCAGGAACGAGGCGAACAGCGACATGATGTCGAACGCGCCGCTGGTGATGGGTGCACCGCCGATGAGCGGGGTGATGATGAAGCCTGCGATCACTGCGCCGACAACGCCGACGACAATATTCAGGAAGATCCCCTGCTGTGCATCGGTGCGCATCAGGATGGAAGCGAGCCAGCCGATGATGCCGCCGACCAGCAGGATAAGAAGGAGGGTCATGGTATCGTCTCCAAATTGAGTTTGCTGATCCTGATAACGGGCAGTCGGGCGCAAGGTTCCGCAACGATACGATCGTCTCGTCGCAACATCCACTTTGCCGCAACCATGGGCGTGCCGTTCGTGTTCTTGTCTGCAAGGAGGCGCCAGACGTGTTTACTTCGGTTCGCGAGCGCGCAATATCCGCCCTCGCCGCGTTGCTGGTGGTGGCAGGCGGATTGGCGGCGGTGATTGCGGGACTGGCCGCACAGATGACCCCGCAGGAACGTCGCCAGACGCTCGCCGCCATCATCCCGCTGCACGACGAGCCGGAAAAGCCCCGGCAAAAGGAGGTTCCCGCCAAAGCGGATTCCACGGCGGCGAAAGGGCGCCCCTCCCCGCCCAACTTGCGCAACCGGGCAACGCAGATCGTCGCCCCACCACCCCGGCTGCCGCCGCTGATCGTGCCGCCTCCGGTCATGACCGCCACGCGGGCCGGCACAGGCACGGCAGCGCAGAGCGGCGCATCCGATCGCCTCGGCCCCGGACAGGGCGCGGGCGGCATCGGCGATGGCGACGGAGGAGGCGGCAACGGCGACGGCGCGGGAGAAAGGGACGACGATGCACTTACCCGCCCCCGCCAGATCCGCGGCCGCCTGCATTTCTCCGACCTGCCGCCGGACCTGCGCGAAGCCAAGACCGGCGGCGAACTCAGGCTGCAGTACCGAATCGGAGTGGACGGGCGCGTCAGCGACTGCCGCATTCTGACGTCAAGCGGCCGGCCGGATCTTGATGCCACAACCTGCCGCCTGATCACCCAGCGGTTCCGCTTCAAGCCCTCGCGCAACCGGGCGGGGGAGCCGGTCGCCTCGATCATGGTGGAAACCCACGGCTGGTATTTCCCGCCGGAAGAAGCGCCCTGATCCGGACGCCATCGGCAACCCGCGCCCGCCCTCGCACGTTACCCCCGGTAATCCACCTGCCCGCGGCTTGACGCGGCGGCGTCCAAGAGAGCAAACCACCCCTCCGAAGTCCTCGCGAGAATTGCACCGATGCTTTCGCAGAAAACACGTTATGCGATCCGGGCCATGCAGCACCTCGCGGACAAGTACGGCCAGGGCCCGATCCCGCTGACCGACATTGCCGAGACCCAGAACATCCCGGCCAAGTTCCTCACCGTCATCCTGTCCGAACTGTCGCGCTACGGCATCGTCGCCTCGCAACGCGGCAAGGATGGCGGGTACTGGCTGGGCGTGCCGCCGATCGACATCACTTACGGCGATCTCATCCGTGTCATGCGCGGGTCGCTGGCGCTGGTGCCCTGCGCCAGCCGCTTCGCACACGAAACCTGCAAGAACTGCGTCGAGGAAAAAGACTGCCGCACCCGCGCGCTTATGCTGCAGGTGCGCGACGCCACCGCCAACCTGCTTGACGGGATGCGGCTGTCCGACAGGATCGATCCCGTGCCCGCTGCCGAAGGTCTGGAAGCGGTCGAAGACCTCTGAGCTTTAGCGCCTGAAAGCAAAGCTTCTCCCACAACCCCATTGTCAACTTTTGAGATAGAGAATACCAAGTTCGCATTCGCCCCCGCTGCGAGAGGAGATGCGCATGCGAATTACCAAGCCCGCCGATGCGACCGCCGCCGAGCATCCGCTGCTCAACGAAGGCGTCCAGCACGTGATCGAGGCGCTTCAGCGCCTGCGTTTCGGCGTGATCCAGCTGACGGTCCATGACGGCAAGCTGATGCAGGTCGACGTGACGGAGCGCCGCCGCTTCAATCACTGATCGACCGATCTGGGATCAAAGCCTGATACGCCGGACGACCGGACGGCTTTTTCCCGCAATTTGATCCGCGCGGTTTCCATCTGCGCGGCTATCGCATAGCCAGTATGCGGCTGTCACCGGCCGCAACCGGATCCAACCTGCGCCCCAGGAGGAACACGAATGCTCGATTCGCTGCCGACGCTAGCTGAAATCGCTCCCTTCATCGCCATCGGTTTCGCTGCCCAGATCGTCGACGGTGCGCTTGGCATGGCCTTCGGGGTGATCACCCAGACGCTGCTGGTCAGCATTGTCGGCGTTCCCCCGGCCGCAGCATCGGCAAGTGTCCATGTGGTCGAACTGTTCACCACCGGCACTTCGGGCATCAGCCATATCCTGCACCGCAACGTGAACTGGGGCCTGTTCCTGCGTCTGGTTCCGGCAGGTGTCGTGGGCGGCGTCAGCGGCGCCTACCTGCTGTCCAGCATCGATGCCTCGGTGGCGAAGCCTTATGTCATGATCTATCTGACCGGCATCGGCATCTACCTGATGATCCGCTCCATCCGCATGCGCAAGCCCAGCTTCGCCGACCCCAAATATACGGCCCCGCTGGCGCTTGCGGGCGGCTTTCTTGATGCGGCGGGCGGCGGCGGCTGGGGCCCGGTGGTCACCTCCAACCTGCTGATTCAGGGCGGCGAACCGGCCAAGACCATCGGCACCGTCAACACCGCGGAGTTCCTGCT
Organism: Novosphingobium guangzhouense; assembly: GCF_002896965.1. Classification (GTDB taxonomy): domain Bacteria; phylum Pseudomonadota; class Alphaproteobacteria; order Sphingomonadales; family Sphingomonadaceae; genus Novosphingobium; species Novosphingobium guangzhouense. Next base: position 63,279 of record NZ_LYMM01000095.1, on the reverse strand, counting down.
GACGACGTCGATCTCGATCGCGTTCATCTCGACCATCGGCCTGTCCGCCTTCACGATGGCCACGGTCGGCCTGATCGTCGGCGGCGTCATCGCTGCGCCCTTCGGCGCCCTGTTCGCCAAGCGCATCAAGCCGCGCACCCTGCTGGCCGCCGTATCGGTGGTGCTGATCGCCACCAGCGTGTTCAGTATCTGGAAGTCCTGGCCGATCTTCTGAAGGCGATCCTGCCTGATCAGAATATGCTCTAGAACGTGAAGGTCACGATGATCGAATCCGAATAGACCCCGGTCTTGACGTACTGCTTGGCCGGAATGCGGCCATAAGCGGTCTTCGTGCCGGTGAACGACAAGAGATTGACGATCTGCATCGACTGCGCGGTCCCGCCATTGCTGCCGTTGCCCCAGACGGTGGTATAGCCTGCATCCTGATAGATGTTGTAATTCAGCCGCGCGGTGCCATTGGCCATCTGCCGCGCCGCAGCGTTCCCGGACGTGCCCGCACTCAATGCAAAATCCACCGTGGCGTTCATCGCCAGCGTGACCGAGATGCAGTTTGCCGTGGCCGACGCCGTCGCCGTCGTAGGCGCGCTGTTCGCGGGATTGTATGTCCCGAAGTTCAGGCTGGTGACAGAGATCGAGCAGATGCAGACCGTACAGCCCGCCGCTTGGGCGCTTACCGGGGGCATCACTCCCCCGGCCAGGGCGCCAAGCGCCATGATAAGGCGAATGGCCAGCTTCATCATCACGTCCTTTCGTTCTCGCGCACGCACGTTACCGCAGTGGCGGCAAGGCGCGCATCATCGGCCACGACCGGGACTGCAGCCCGGCAAAGGCCGCCGTCGCCGGAAATGGTGAGGGTTCCCGCACTGCGCCGGTAGCCTTCGAGCCAGACCTCGCCGTCATGACCTACGACGCTCAACCCACCGGCCCAAGCAACGCTCGATCCGGTCTGGACCGGAACGCCGTGGGTATCGAGCACGCGCAGGCGCAACCCCTGCCCGCCGATCGTGCCGAAGCGCACCCGCACCGCCTGCCGCCAGCCCGGCGCCACCACATGCTGCGCGGTGTCGAGGTCTTCCTGGATCGGCACATCGGCGGCATCCACACCGATCCGGTTTTCGGCGTAAGGCTGCAGGCCCGTGACGATCACGTCCTTGCCCTGCGCCGCCTTCGTCGGACGCGGCCGGTTCTCCACTGTCACGGTAACGGGCGTGTCGCTTTCCACTTCGACCAGCGCGAAGCCATCGTCGAGATGCTGTCCGGCAACAAGGTTGCCATCGACGCGCAGCAGGCTGCCGCGCACGTTCAGTTGTGCTCCGCTCTGCCCGCGCCGCTGCGCTGCGTCGAAGCGGATATCCCCGGCACCGCTGCGATAGGCGATGCCGCCTTCCACCCACGCCTCGCCCCGCTCCCGCCCGGCCAGTGCACGCAGACCGAAGCCGCTGCGATCAGGCAGGCTCTGGTTGAAGGTGGCGGCGGCGCGGCCCGGTTCAGCGACGATGGAGGCATTGCGACGGGGCCCAAGCGGGACCGTCAGCGATCCGAACAGCCCCGTGCTGCGGCGACCGTCGCGATAGGCCGTGTATTGCACGCCAGCCGAAAGGTACGCGCCCCGGATGTTTGCGGTGTAGTAAGCCGAGGCGAGGTCGAACCGGGTCGATGCCTCGGCGCCGATGCCCTGCGTCAGCCGCGCGTAGCTGGCATTGAGGCTGCCGATGTCGCCAAGCGACACCCCGGCGGCGACTGCCAGTTCGCTGCGCCCACCGCCGTTGAAGCGCCCCTCGCCCACCTGGCGAAAGCGGGCATCGGCGCGCTCGTAGCTGGCGGTCAGGGTGTAGACCGGGGTTACACGCTGGGCCTGCGCGCGCACCAGCACGCCGGTGCCCGCGACGCCCTGCGACACCGCGCCTGCCACCGACACCTCGCCCACCGCGCCGATCACCATAGCGCCGCCCAGACCCGCCATGCGCGTCTTGCCGCTGACTTCGATGCGTCCTTCAAGGGTGAGCCGGCTGGTGATACCCCTGCGCACCCCACCCGCGGCGAACATCGGACCATAGGCGAAGCTGTCGAAACCGAAGCCCTTGCGCAGCGCCCCGGCTTCGAATGCGAATTCGGTAAGGCCCGGCCGCAGCAGGCTGGGGCTGGCGTAGAAGCTGCGCGTCACCTGCCGCGTGTTGCCGGCCATGTCGCGCACGCTCATCGTCACCTGCCCGGCCCCGGTCAGGCGCGGCTGCAGCGTCAGGTCGAAAGCGCCCGGACCGACATCCATCGACTGGCGCGATGCCTGTGCCATCAGTTCCACCGTGGAGGCCGTAAGCGCACTGCCTGAAATGACCGGAAGCGGAAAGTTTATGCTCTGCGGGTCGAGCGAAAAGTCGGTGCCGAGAAAGACGCCGCCGTAGCGCACCGGGCGGCTCCACGGCGCACCCGCGCCAACCGCGTCACCCACGACAAGCCGCATGCGTCGTTCGGGAAAGTCGCGGCGCAGGGCCGTGTCCAGCCGCACCACGCCGCCCCTGTCGCTATCGACAAGGAAGCTGGAATCGGCCACGCCCCATGGCCCCGACAGGCCCGCATCGACGAAGCCGCCAAGCCTGGCATGGCCGTTCCAGTCGGACAGCGTCATATCATAATCGAGGAACTGCGCCGGGATCGTCTGCGCCAGCGGCACGACATGGCGGCCGGGATCGAACGTGAAGCGCGGAAACAGGCTGACGTCGGCATCGACCAGCAGTGTCGCCCCATCTCCGTCAAGCCGTGCGACCAACCCCTTCACCCGGTCCAGCGCGACGTAGCTTTCACCATCAAAGGTTTCGGCATTGCCTCCGGATGCGTTCAGCGAATGGGCGGCAAGGCCCCAGCTTTCCATGTCGCTGCGCCGCGCAAGCAGGCGCCCTTCACGGATCACCAGCAGGCCGGGCTGGGCGATCGTCTGCCCATTGAGCACGACGCCTACCGGCAGCGGCTCGATCGCGGCGACCTGCTGCGCGCATGCCGGGCCTGCCCCTGAAACGGGCGGCAGGGCAAGCGCGGCCACAAGGGCCGCCACCCAACGGCGCATGGCGGGTTTCATCGGCGGCGGCCATCAGGTCACGGCGCGGAGACGGTGACCGTATAGTCACCCTCTTCCGCACGCACGTGAATGGAGGACAGTCCCTTGGGGAGACGCTCGGCCGGGACCACCTGCGCGCCGCCTGCCAGCAGGTAGAACGGCTTGTCCAGCGTCACCGTGCCGCCCTGCCCCTGCAGGGTCAGCGCGATCACCTTGGCATGGCCGCTGCCCGGATTGCCCAGCCGCAACCCTTCACCGCCAAGCGAGGCGGTGAATTGCGGTGCCACGTCCGCATCGCCCCGGAACACCGGCACGGAAAGTCGCAGCAGCGTCTGCACCACTCCCGGCTGCGCCTGCGTGGGATCGGGAAGTTCATCGACGATCAGGCGCCACTGCTTCTCGACGTGCGCGCCCGCATCGGCCGGCAGGCTGCAGCGCACCAGTCGGCTGCCGTGGGGCGCGATGGTGGCGATCGGCGGGTTGACGACGAAGCCCTCGTCGGCCGTCAGGATATCGACACCCCCTTCGTCGCGACTCCAGGCGAAGCCCCGGACCTGCACCGTCACCGGCCGGTCGGAGTCGTTGCCCAGAGTCAGCGAACAGAACCGGCGGCCCGAAGGCACGTCGACACGCACCGGCATCACGCTGAGCGATCCGGCTCGTGCCGGGGCGGCCCAGCCGCCCCCGATGGCAACGAGCGCGGATGCCAGCAGCGCCAGGGCGGGCCGCAGGCTCATCAGTAGGTGACCGTCACGGTGACAGAGTCGGTATAGGCTCCGGCGGTCGTGTTCTGGCTGCCGGGAATACGGCCGTAAACGGTATAAGCGGTCGCCGAAGTGCCTGCCGTACCGGCAACGGTATCGGTGCTGACGGTGTTGCCCCAGTTCGTGGTGCGGCCCGAATCCTGATACAGCGCGTAATTGAGCGTATGGCCCGAGGAATTGAGCTTGCGCACCGTGGTGGTGCCGCCGGTGGTCGTGCCCGCGTTGAGACCCACGTTATAGGCCGTGCCCTGCGTGCAGGTGACGTTGACGGTCGTGGTCGCATCGACGTTGGAGGACGAAGTCGGGTTGTAGTTGCCAAAGGCCAGCGGGCTTGCGGCGACGACACAGGCCGACTGCACCGTCGCGGTGACCGTAATGGTGTCGGTCACCGTCGCCGCGGATGCGGCCTGAGGCGCGAGGAGGAAACCTGCCGCAAGGACTGCTCCTGCGGCAAGCGGGCGAAGGCGGCGAGCGCCGCGGGCGTGGTGAACGTTGCTCATGGCAATCGTTTACCAAGACAGGGTTGCCCACCCTTCCAACGCCATCCCCGTTGCTTCCCCTAGAAGACCGGCAAACCGGTGTTCAGGCCGAGATTGCCGCAGCCACCACGCCGCTCTTGACCCAGACGTCGATCTGTTCGTCATCCAGGCCCATTTCACCCAGAATTTCCGCGGTATCCCGCCCCATCGTCGGTGCGCAGCGCGGTGTGACAGGCAGCGGACTGCCGCCGAACGAGACCGGGCCTGACACGACCGTCACCGGCGTGCCGTCTTCCACCACCACATCGAAAAGCGAATCGTTCGCCAGCCCCTGCGGGTCGGTGACGAGTTCGCGCAAGTTCTGCACGACCTCCCAAGGCGCATCCCAGCCCGCGAAGACACCGCGCCATTCATCGAGCGTACGCGCCGCGAATGCTTCGTCCAGCGCCTCAAGCAGCGCGTCGCCATGCTCGACCCGGCTCTCCACCGTCGCGAACCGCGCGTCCTGCAACAGACCTTCGCGATCGATGCGGCGGCACAGTTCCGGCCAGTAGCGCTCCGGATCAAGGAACATGAGTTGCAGAAAGCGTCCGTCCGCCGTTTCATAAGCGCTTGTCAGAGCATGGCGTCCGGGATTTGCCAGCCTGGCCAATTGTTCGTCCGACAGCGCCGCGCCCATCGTCACGTCCGCGGACAGTATCCATAAAGCCGAAGACAGCAACGACACTTCCACCGTAGTCGCTTCCCCGGTGCGTTCACGGTGGAACAGGGCGCTGGCGATACCGAAGGCGACGTTCATCGCGCCTGCGTGGTCCCCCAGCGCGGGCCGGGGTCGCGTCGGGCGTTGCCCCGGCACGGCCAGCATATGCGCAAAACCGCCGCGCGCCCAGAAGCACGATGCGTCGTAACCCGCCCGGTCTGCCTGCTCTCCCCGAAAGCCAAGACCGTTGCCATGGGCGTAGACGATGCGCGGATTGCGCGCGCGCAGCACGTCCAGCGTCAGCCCCAGCCGTTTCAGCGCCGCCGGACGGATCGAAGTGAGGAAAACGTCAGCGGTTTCCACCATCCGCAGCAGCAGTTCGCGCCCCTCCTCGGTCTTGAGATCGATCGCGACGGAGCGCTTGTTCCGGTTGTTCAGTTCCATCGCGAGGTTCGCCGAGGCGGTCTGGCGGCCATCGGTGATCTTGAGGCGCCGATAGGGGTCGCCCTGCGTCATCTCGATCTTGATGACGTCTGCGCCAAGGTCCGCCAGCACCGCGCCGGCTGCCGGGACGAACACGAACTGCGCCAATTCCAGCACCCGCACCCCTTTGAACACTTGCGTTGCGAACATCGTCATCTCCCGTTGCCGGCCATCGCAGGCGGCCTCTTTCATGCAAGGGTAAGCCTCATCGATTTATGTAGCAATCGCTTGGTTATATAATTGAAGGACATCCAACGCTCGGGCGATTTCCGATTGCTCCGGCGGGAAATACGCCGTGCTCATCGGTGCTGCGCTTTTGCACCGGGCAGTCCGGTGGCAAGCTGGAGGGCATAACCAGAACCGCCCCGGAGAGACCTGACCTTGCGCTATCTGTCGGAAATCGGTGCCGCATGGCGCCCGCTGCTGGCCGCGACGCTGGGCATGGGAACGGGCATGTCGATCATCGGCACCGTCACCAGCGCGATCGCACCTTCGCTCATCGCGGATGCCGGGTGGTCCAAGGCCCAGTTCGCGATGACCGGCATGCTCGGCATGCTGACCGCGCTTTCGATGCCCTTCATCGGCCGCCTTGCCGACCTGTTCGGGGTAAAACTGACCGCGCTGATCGGCATAGTGGCAATGCCGCTGACGATGCTGGGGTTCAGCCTCATAGGCGGTTCGTTCGAGGCATACCTTGGGATCTTCATTTTCCAGAGCATCATCTGCGTGACGACGACGGCCACGGTCTACACCCGGCTTGTCGTGCAGCACGTGGAGCATGCGCGGGGCCTTGCCCTTGCCATCGTCGCCTGTGGCCCGGCGCTGTTCGCGGCGATCGGGGGGCCGGTCATCAACGAATTCGTCGAAGCCCACGGCTGGGCGGCAACGTACCGAATGCTGGCGCTGTTCACGACACTTGCGGGCATCGCCGTGTTCCTGCTGATCCCGGCCGGGCGCGCGCACGCTGCCCTCGTCACCGCGCCACGCCGCCGCGCGCGGGAAGACTATCCCGAAATCTTCCGCGAAAAGGCATTCTGGCTGCTGTTCGGGGCGATGTACCTGTGCAACCTGCCGCTCACGCTGATCCTTGTGCAGCTCAAGATGCTGGTGCTGGACCAGGGGATCAGCGGCGAAGGTGCGTCGATCATGTTCACGGCGCTGGCCGTGGGGATGCTGCTGGGCCGCTTCGTCACCGGCGTGGCGCTCGACCGTTTCGCGCCGCAGGTGGTTTCCTTCGTGATGCTGGCCCTGCCGGGGCTCGGCCTGTTCGTACTGGCCAGCAGCTGGGACGCGCCGATGGTGGTGACCGCCGCGATCTTCAGCCTCGGTTTCGCGGTGGGCGCAGAGGGCGATATCCTTGCCTTCCTCGTCGCGCGGCACTTCCGGACGGGGATCTATTCCAGCGTGCTGGGGCTGCTGACCGGGGTATGCTCGCTTGCGGCGGCCTCAGGCGCGGCGCTGCTGAGCTGGACGCTGGCCCGCACCGGCAGTTTCGACAGCTTCCTGTTGACGGTGGGCACATCGGTGGTGGCAGGCGCGCTGCTATTGCTCATGCTGCGCAAGGAACCGCAGACCGAGGAAGCCCTGCCGGAACCTCAGCCAGAACCTCTGTCCAAGCCCCTGCCAGCCTAGCAGCGAACGTGAACCTTGGTTTCCGCATTCGGCCCGCGCAGGGTTTCGAACATCGCAGGTAGCTGTTCCAGCGCGACGGTAGCGGTGACGATCGCCTTGGGATCGGCGTGGATATGCCCGCGCCCCAGCAGGTCCGCGATGAAAAGAAACTCGTGCATCGAATAACCGACCGCGAAGTGCAGCGATACGCACTTGTAGCTCGCCACCGCCGGGATCACCGGATCGGGCGCGGTGCAGAAACCCAGGCTGACGATCCGGCCGAAGGGTGCTGCGTGCTGCACCGCACGGCCCAGCATCCCCGGCGCCCCTACGCCTTCCAGCACCACCTGCGGCGCCCCGCCCAGCGCTTCGACGACCTCGCCCACCTCGTTGTCACCGAAGGCGACGAAGGCGTCCGCGCCCATCTCAAGGCACAAGTCCCGCCGCCGCGACGAGCGTGACATGGCAACCACCCGCCCTGCGCCCAGCCGCCGCGCCCACCAGATGGCGTAAAGCGCTACCGTCCCCCCGCCCAGCACCAGCACTCGCTCGCCAGGGCGGACATGCGCCATCTGCGTACCGTAGAGGCTGATCGCCATAGGCTCGATCAGCGCGCCGTCGGCCATCGAAAGGGTCTTAGGCAAAGGCGTGGCAACGCTTGCAGGGATCCGGGCGTACTGCGCGAAGCCGACCGAGGCGCGCGCCGGACTTTCCCGGCACAGCACGTTGTTGCCATGGGCGCGGCAGGTCTCACACTGCCCGCAGGCGACCGAGGGGAGCACTGCCAGCGGATCGCCCACCTTCCAGCCGGTGACCTCGCGGCCGACATCGACCACGGTTCCGGCATATTCGTGCCCGAACTGGACACCTGCGCCGAAATCCCACGCGCCGCCTTTCGTCATCGCAAGGTCGGTGCCGCAGATGCCGCAGCGGTCCACACGGATCAGAAGGTCGCCGGGGCCGGGCTCGGGATCGGCGATCGTTTCGATCACGATGGGCTTGCCGCTGCCGGGATAGATCGCCGCCCTCATGCTCGCCCCTCCAGCAGATCGTAACGCTCGATATAGGCGCGGAACGGATCGCGCGCCTCGTCTGCGGTCATGCCGTAATCGGTGATCGAATAGCGATGGACGCCGTGGCTGAGTTCGGGCTTCTCCTCGATCCGGCGCAACAGGGCAGCGCGGATATCATCTGGAAGGTCCATCCCGATGAAGCGATAGATCGCCTCCACCGTCTCCATCGGCCGGGCGTGGAAATCGGCGTGGACCACATCGAGCACCTGCGCCGGATGACGCGCCCGCACCGCCTCGCACTTCTCCACCGCCTTGGCCCACTTGGCGACTTCGCGGCGCAGCAGGTTCTCGGCCCGCTGTGCTTTCCGATCGGGCTCCATAAGCCCGTTCAAGTTCATCAGCAGCGAGACGAGGCTTGGCACCGCCTTGCCCGGATCGCGGTGCGTCTGGATCACGCGTGCATCAGGGAACACCGCCAGCAGCAGATCAAGATGCTCGATATGGCCGGGATTCTTGAGCAGCCAGCGCTTGTCGGGATCGTTCGCGCCGATCAGCCGGACGCATCGGGCGAAGTGGGCATAGGCCGCAGCCTCGCTCTGGCACTGCCACCAGGCGTCATACGTCGCCGCCGACCAGCCGCACGACCACAAGTTGGAAACGAACGACTGACGCAGCAACATGCAGCATTCGTGGACTTCCTCGGCGGCGCGGAAATGCGCGGCCTTGGCATCGGGCAGCGCAGCATACTGCGCCTCCAGCGCGGCAAGGGTCTTGCGGTACTGCGGATATTCGGCCCAGCGTTCCATCGGCGGACGCGGCATCGGACTGTCGAGCAGCCACGTCTGGAGCCCCTGAAAGCGCGGATCGACCGCCAGCAGCCGGTGCAGCGCCGTGGTTCCGGTACGCGGCACTCCGGTGATGACGACCGGCGACAGCACCCGCGCCGAATCGAAGCCGGGGGTCGCCTTCATCGCCGCAATCGCCTGCACCCGCCCGCGCAGCACGCCCACCACCATGCCCCATGCGGCACGGCGCCCCTGTTCGGAAAAGCGCGGGTCATAGTCCATCGACTGCAACAGCACGGTGAGGCCGGGCAGGTAATCGGCCGGGCCGAAATCGTCGCTGCCGGTCTCCGCGATGACGGTATCGTGCAACTGGCCCAGCGCATGGCGAAAGGCTGCGGGCGGATCATAACTGAGGTCCATCGTTCAGCCTTTCACCAACGCCGCCGCCGCTGGCACGCGACAACGCGGCGGCGCACTTCCTCGCGGCGCTCGGCCGGGGTCACGACAGGCGTGTCCTGCGGCAGATGCGCGCGCAAGTCGGCCAGCTTGACGCGGGTGATCGTCGGCACCGGCTCGCTGTCGCAATCGTACCAGCGCCCGTAGATGCCACCTTCGTTGTACCCCGCCGGATCGAGCCAGTTGGGCACGCCGGGGTCGGTCAGCGCGATGACGGCGCGAAACTTCCCGTCACCGGACAGCCGGGCCATCGCACCGTTGGTACTGCTGAGACGGTACACATATTCCAGCGCATTGAAGTAGGGATCGTTGAGCTGCACGTTCCAGTACGGCGCGCGGGCGGGAATCTCCGTCTCGATGATCAGCGCTTCGTCATCCTCCAGCTGGAAGCAGGCGGGCCAGTAGGTCTGCTTCACCAGCGCACCGGGATAACGCACCGGCTCGAACACATTGAAGCCGACGCGCTCCTTCACCCCGTTCTGCATCGGATAATAAAGGTCGGTCTTGCGGCGGGGCAGCTTCGCCATCTCGGTGATGCGGCTCAGTATCTCATCGGGCGCCGGACGCGGCTTGGGCGGCACCGGATCGAGGCATTCGATCGAGAGCACCGGGTCCACCTCGCGCTCCCAGTCGTACATGCGATAGCGGGTGAACATGCCGCGCGCGGCCCGGTCTATCGGCGCCCAGTGGCCCGTATATCCGGCGGGCCGCTCGGCGCTGAAGACGATGGAGAAATCCGCGCCCAGCGCGATGCCAAGGTCGTTGGTGTCGCACTCGTTATGCCCGTTGGGGCGCGGCATCTCGTCCACCGTGCCTGACAGCGCGGCTTGCGTGGTGAACGAGAGGATGCGGCACGTCCCCCGATTGCCCGACACGCGATACGTCAGATCGCCCCGGATCGGCGACTGGGTATAGATGTCGTCCGGGTTGGGCTGCAGCGTGTAAACGGGGTTCCACAGCGGCGCCCAGTCCGGGTGCTCCGCATCCGCGTGAAAGTACATGAAATAGGCGTAGGACAGGCTCGCCATCGTCTGGCGATAAGTGTCCGCGCGATAGGCCGGGTCATCCGGCCGCCAGGTATGCGCAAGGTTCGCGACCGCGCCTTCAAGCTCGGCCAGATAAGGCAGGATGGCAGGTTCGATAGGCATGGCAGGTTCTCCCTGCCAATTTGATAGTACGCACTATCTAACTTTGCGAGGCGCCGACCATCGCCCCGGCGAATTCAGTCTGCCGGCTTCTGATCGACCGGCGCAAAGCGGCGCGCCAGCACCGCGCAGACCATCAGCTGGATCTGGTGGAAGAACATCAGCGGCAGGATGATCGCGCCCACCTGCGCCGCCGGGAACAGCACGCCCGCCAGCGGCACGCCGGTGGCAAGGCTCTTCTTCGATCCGCAGAACAACAGCACGATCCGGTCTTCACGCGAAAAGCCCATGGCTTTGCCCACGAAGCTGGAAATCACCATCACCACCGCCAGCACACCCAGCGAGATCGCGGCGATCAGCACCAGTTCGCCCACCGTGACCTTGTGCCACAAGCCTTCCAGCACCGCCGCGCCGAACGCGGTGTAGACCACCAGCAGGATCGAGCCGCGATCGACGTAGCCCAGTACCTTCTTGTTGCGCGTCACGAAGCCGCCGATCCATGGCCGCAGGAAATGCCCGGCAAGGAACGGCAGCAGCAGCTGCACCGAAATGTCGATGATCGGATCGGTCGAAAATCCCTGGCTCTCTCCGGTGATGAACAGCGCCGTCAGCAGCGGGGTAATGAAGATGCCGGCAAGGTTGGAGAACGAAGCGCTCACCACCGCCGCCGCGACATTACCCCCGGCAATCGCAGTGAACGCGATCGAGGACTGCACCGTCGAAGGCAGCAGCGTCAGGAACAGCACGCCGGTCGCCAGCGACGGTTCGATACCGGGGATCGCGCGCACGCCAAGGCCAATGATCGGGAACAGCACGAAGGTGGTCGCGCCGACCGTCAGATGCAGCTTCCACGCTTTCGCGCCATCGAAGATCGCCTCGCGCGAAAGCTTGGCGCCGTGCAGGAAGAACAGCAGCGCGATGCCCGCATCCGCCACCCCGCCCGCAACGCGCGCCCACACGCCCTGCGCCGGCAGCACCGTCGCCAAAACCACCGTGCTCACCAGCATGAGCAGGAACGGATCGATGTTGAGGCGGGCAAGCAGGCGGTTCATACGGGGGACGTTACCTTTTCAGAGCCACTTGTGCTCACGATACCATTGCGCCGTGGCCTTCAGCCCTTCGCGCGTCTCGATGCGGGGACGCCAGAGCTTGCCCGGCGGTGCGGCCTCGGGAGAGACCACCCAGTCCGGATGGCTGATGTAGGCGGCGCGGTCGAGCGTCATTTTTGCACGGGCACCGCGCAAAAAACCGTCCATCCGCGCAGCCCGGTGGAGCATGGCCGCGGACAGCCCGATCACGCGCGGTCGCCTGCCCAGCGCCCAGCCGATCGCCAGCCCAAGCTCGAAATGCTCCCAGCCCTGCGGCTTGCCGTCGTCAGGCTCGAAGATCTTGCCGGTTACCGACAGCCCGCCCGGCTCCAGCGCGACCAGCAGCCGCGCCAGATCCTCGACATGGATCATCGAGGCGCGCCCTTCCTTCGGCATAGGGATGAAGCCCCAGCGCGCCACGCGGAACAGCTCGAACATCTCCTTGTCGCGCGGGCCATAGATCGCGGGCGGACGCACGATCGTCCAGTCGAGCGGACTGGCCATGACGATCTTCTCGGCCCGCGCCTTGGACGCGCCATAAGCGGAAAGCTCCGGCTCACGCGCGGACAGCGAGGAGACATGGACGAAGCGGCGCACGCCCTCGCCCACGGTCGCCTCGATCAGATTGAGCGTGCCGGTGACGTTGCCCGCCTCGAACCCGGCCGCGTCGGGCGCGTTGACCACGCCGGCGACGTGGATCACCGCCTCGGTCCCGCGCACCAGTTCGACCAGCGATGCCGGGTCGCCCAGTTCGCCGCCGACCCAGTCGACGTGCTCGCGCTCAGGCTGGCTCCGGCGGGTCAGCGCGCGGACTGCGAAGCCCGCGTCGATGGCAGCGTCCAGCACGGCCTGCCCGACGAAGCCGGTAGCGCCGGTGAGCGCGATGACCGGACGCTCCACAAGGGCGCGACGGCGGTTCACTTGAGCACCATCTGATCGCGGTGGATCACTGAGGAGCGCGGCGAATAACCAAGTACCCGCTCCTGCTCGCTGGAATGCAGGCCGACGATCGCCGCGCATTCGGCAGCGTCGTATTCCGACAAGCCATGGGCCAGCACTTTACCCTCTCCATCGACGATGGCGACCGGATCGCCCCGCGAAAACACGCCCTCTACCGCCGTGATGCCCTTTGCGAGCAGGCTGGACCCGCGCCCGAGTGCAGCAGCCGCACCATCATCGACCACGATCTCGCCCTTGAGGCGCAGTCGGCCGCCCAGCCACGCCTTGCGCGCGGCGGCCTTGCGCCGGGGTACGAACAGGGTGCCGATGCCGTCATTGACGATGCGCGCCACCGGGCGTTCATGCTGCCCGTTGCCGATGACAAGGCAGATACCTGCCAGTTCCGCGATCTCCGCCGCCTGCAGCTTGGAAACCATGCCGCCCGAGCCCATGCCGGAGTTCGAATCCGTACTGGCCATGGCGCGGACTTCCGCCGTCACGCCCTCTACCACCGGAATCATCTTTGCGCCGGGCAGCCTGGGATGCCGGTCGTAGAGCCCGTCGATATCCGAAAGCAGCACCACCGCGCTCGCCTGAGCGGCCTGCGCAACGCGCGCGGCCAGGCGATCGTTGTCGCCAAAGCGGATTTCCTGAGTCGCCACCGAATCGTTCTCGTTGATCACGGGCACCGCGCCGGCATCGAGAAGCCGCGTCAGCGTGGCGGTGACGTTCAGGTAACGGCGGCGATCTTCCAGATCCTCCAGCGTCAGCAACATCTGCGCAGCGGTGATCCCGTGCGTGCCCAGCAGTTCCGCCCAGAGCCCGGAAAGCGCGATCTGGCCCACCGCGGCGCTGGCCTGAGCGTCTGCAAGACTGCCGCGCCCGCCCTTCTCCAGCCCCAGCGTCGCCGCGCCCAGCGCGATCGCGCCCGAGGATACGACGATCACGTCCTGCCCCCGGCTGCGAGCCTGTGCGATCTCGGCCACCAGCTGCGTGATCCACGCGCGTCGCACACCGTCCGGCCCCACAAGCAACGCCGAGCCCACCTTGATGACGAGGCGCGGGGCGAGAGCGGGATCGGCGAGGTCTGAGAGTCGGGCTATGGACATTTGCAGCCAGCCTCTAGGGGAAAGCCGAAGTTGTGAAAAGCGCAAGGTTGCTCGGCCAGGCCGATGCAGCCGGCCTCAGATCGGGGACCAGGGCTTGTCGTCGGCCTCTTCACGTTCGCCTTCGGGGCGCTCCGTAACGGTGGCCGCGGGCAGATAGTCGATCACCGCATCGAGCAGCTTCGACATGCCCTTGCCGGTCGCGCCCGAAATCGGGAACACTTCATCCGCACCGGCCTTGAGCAGTTCCCTGGCATATTCCTCCGCCAGTGCATCGTCGACAAGATCGATCTTGTTGAGCGCCACCAGACGCGGCTTGTCTTCCAGACCACCGCCATAGGCCTCAAGCTCTTCCTCCACGATCCGCATCGCCTCGACGGGATCGGTATTGGAGATATCGATGAGGTGGACCAGCACGCGGCACCGCTCGATATGGCCAAGGAAGCGGTCACCAATGCCGGCGCCATCCGCAGCGCCCGCGATCAGACCGGGAATGTCGGCCAGCACGAACTCGCGGTGCTTGTGCATCACGACGCCCAGCTGCGGACGCAGCGTGGTGAAGGCGTAGTCGCCCACCTTGGCCTTGGTGTTCGACAGCGCGTTGATGAAGGTGGACTTGCCCGCGTTCGGCATGCCGACAAGGCCGACGTCGGCCAGCAGCTTGAGCCGCAGCCAGACCCACTGCTCGATCGCGGGCATGCCGGGCTGGTGCTGACGCGGCGCGCGGTTCGTGCTGGTCTTGTAGCTGGCGTTGCCACGCCCGCCCATGCCGCCTTCGATGAAGGTTACGCGCTGACCGGCTTCGGTCAAATCGAGCAGAACCGTCTCGCGGTCCTCGTCGTCGACGATCTGGGTGCCCACGGGAACCTTGATGACAAGGTCCTTGCCCGCCGCGCCATTGCGGTTCTTGCCCATGCCATGGCCGCCGCGCGGCGCCTTGAAGTGCTGGGTGTAGCGGAAGTCGATCAGGGTGTTGAGCCCCGCCACCGCTTCGAAAATGACGTCGCCGCCCTTGCCGCCGTTACCGCCGTCGGGGCCGCCATATTCGACGTACTTTTCACGTCGGAAACTGACCGCACCGGGGCCACCGCCGCCTGCACGAACATAAATCTTGGCCTGGTCGAGAAAATGCATCGGTCCTATCGCTTCCAGCGCTGATCAAGCGCCCCTTCGCGACCGGTCCCGGTCGCCGGAGGTCTCCCCTCCGCTGAACGCCGCTGGCCGCAGATAAACAAAAAACCCGGCCGTGTCTCGGGCCGGGTGATGCCCGGCTCTTCCGGACATGCCTGAATTTTCCGATACTGGTGGAGCCGAGGGGGATCGAACCCCTGACCTCGTCATTGCGAACGACGCGCTCTCCCAGCTGAGCTACGGCCCCGTTCCAGTATCAAACCCCGAACGCGATTCCGCCCTCGGGAGCGCTCCCTTAGCGAAAGCGCTATCGGCGCGGAAGAGCAAAAATGGCAGAGCGCGAAGATTCTCACGCCCTGCCCATCCGCTTTTACGCCGTATTTACTGGGCCTGCGGAACGTTCGCCTGAGGCTGGCCCACGGGCTGCGCCATGACCTGTTCCGTCGTCGGACGAACGGTAATCAAACCGTTCGAACCATAGCGCGACTGCCATGCAGCCAGATCGGCGCGATACTGGTCATAGGCATCGAAGAACGCCTTGAACGGCGCTTCCAGCTTGGCCAGCCCGCTGTAGGACCAGGCTTCGAACTGGCTCGGCTCAACCGTCTGCAATTCGGCGCTCACCTCCATGGCGGCCTTGCAGAAGCTGGAATCGACCGGCGGCAGCGAGAAGAAGTTGTACACCTGCGTCTGATACGTTTCACGCGCGACGATCGCAGCGCGGCCGGAATGCTGCGTCCGGAAGCTGGCGTCGATTTCCTTGCTCGCCCGGTCGAGCGAGCTGTCATAGACCTTCAGGAAGCGCTTGTAGCCTTCGAGGATCGGGTTGAATTCAACTTCCACGCAGTTGAGCGCGGCCACGTTGTAGGCAGAACGGAAATTCCACACAGCCTGTGACGTCGATATCCCGTAATTCACGGTATGGCGGGCGCCATCTTCGGTCTTGGTGGGGATCGTCATTTCAAGCGGCGCGCCCATCGGCGGCGTCGGCATCGGCGGGATCACCACGACCGGCGGCGGCGGCGGCGGTGGCGGCGGCGGCTTCGCGCAGCCTGCAAGCGCCGCGAGCGTGACGGCAACCGCCGAGCCCGCCAGCAATGAAAGGCGGCGGCGCCCTTGCTCGTTGTCCCTCATCTCAAGCCCTTTGAACACCGATCGTTCTCCATTCCACGGCGCCAGAGATTTACCCGCACCGCGCCTCAAAGAAAATGCCCGGCGCGATAAAACGCGCCGGGCATCATGATTATCCGAAACTGCACTGTGGATTAATCGTTCCGAAGGCAATTCAGCCCCATTCTGGTTCCGATTATCTCAGCCCAGCCGCGCGATGCTCAGTCCCTCTGGCCAAGGAAGCTCAGCAGGAACTGGAACATGTTGATGAAGTCCAGATAAAGGCTCAGCGCGCCAAGCACCACGGCCTTGCCCACGAAATCCGTGCCGCGCAGGTGGTAGTACTGGTTCTTGAGCATCTGGGTGTCATACGCGGTAAGCCCCGCGAAGATCAGCACGCCCAGCACCGAGATCGCCAGCTGCAGAACGCTCGATCCCACGAACAGGTTGACCAGCGATGCGATCAAGATGCCGACGACGCCCATGATCAGGAAAGTGCCGAAGCCCGACAGATCCTTCTTCGTGGTGTAGCCGTACAGGCTCAGACCTGCGAATGCCGCAGCCGTTGCGAAGAACGTGGTCGCGATCGAGGTTGCGGTGTAGATCACGAAGATCGTCGACAGCGACACGCCCATCACGGCCGCGAACGACCAATAGAGCACCTTGAGCGTACCTTCGCTGAAGCGCGCTGCGCCGCCGCTGATCGCGAAGACGAAGCCCAGCGGCGCCAGCATGACGAGCCACTTGATCGGCGACTGCATCATGGCGATCGCATAAGGCGCAAAGAGCATAGCGACGATGCCCGACAGCAGTACGCCCGAAGCCATGTAGTTGTAGATCGACAGCATGTGCCGACGCAGACCCGCATCGTATGCGGCCCGGCCGGCGGTGCGACCAAAGTCGCTGCCGTCACGGCTCGGAGACGCACCGAAGCCCTGACGGGGCTGGGGGTCGTTCCAATTCGCCATTTCAAACTCCCTTTAGCGAAAGACCTGCACAATGCGGTCCCGCTCAAGGGTGAATATCGCGCCGGGCCATAAAAGTTTCAAGAAGAACCGGCGCCGGTCATTTGTGACAAAGTGTGAAACAGGCCAGATGCGCTATCAGCCGCGCCGGGCCTCAGCCGCCATTTCGGCATTGCGATCGCGCGAGGCGGTCATGGCTTCGGCCACCACGCCCGCCAGCGCAGCCCCTTCATCCAGCACATTCATCCCTGCGCGCGTCGAACCGCCGGGGCTGGCCACCTTGTCGGCCAGTTCACCGGGCGAAAATTCCGATGCGCCCGCCAGCAAGGCCGCACCCTCGACCATCGCCAGCGCGAGACGCTGCGACTGCCCCGCGTCAAGCCCAAGCGCGACGGCACCCGCCGCCAGGGAATCGATGAAGCGATAGACGAAAGCGGGGCCACAGCCCGCAAGCGCGGTAACGGCATCGAACAAGTGCTCACCGGCGAGCCACTCCGGCGTGCCGAGCGGCGCCATCAGCGCAGTAACAGCGGCCCGGCCAGTCTCATCAAGACCGCGAGCATCGAGCGCGATCGGTGACTTGCCAATAGCCGCAGCCAGATTGGGCATGATCCGCACCACACCGCCCGCTTCGGGGAAACGCGCAGAGAGACTGTCGAACTCAACACCGGCAAGGATGGAAAACAGCACCGTGCTGCGCCCGACCAGCGGCTGCAGCAGAGGCGCGACGGCGTCCAGCCCCTGCGGCTTGACGCCCAGCATGACGATATCGAAGCGCCCTTCCGAGGGCAGTTCCGACAGCAGCGTGACGCCTTCCGGAACGGCTTCCTTATGCGGATCGACGACGGTGAAGCGCGAAGCCGGAATACCGCCCGCCAGCCACCCGGTCAGCATGGCCCCTGCCATGTTGCCGCAGCCCACAAGCAGGATGTTCTGAAACCGGTCCATGCGCAATTCCCTCAATGCCAGGTCGGGGCGCGACTTAGGCGACCGGAACGACACCGACAAGAGGCAGACCGGGGTAATCCGGCCCGGTGATCAGGTAACCGTCAGGCTTCCCCGGCCGCATCCACCAACGCGGCGGCAAGCGCCTCGGTCGGGCTCTTGTCGCCCCACAGGATGAACTGGAACACCGGGTAGAAGCGATCGCATTCCTCAACGGCGGCTTCGACCACCATCTGCGCCTGCCCCGGCCCCAGCAGCCCGTCGGGGCCAAGCATCAGCCCGTGGCGATAAAGTACTACACCGCCGTTCGACCACATGTCGAAGTGACCCAGCCAGACTTGCTCGTTTATGAGGGCCAGCGCCTCGAACACGGCGGAGCGCTTGGCGTCGGCTACGCGGATATCGGGCAGGCACAGCAGCTGGAGGACCCGATCCTCCCGACGCCAGATCGCCTGCAACTGATACGTAGCCCAGGCGCCCTTGATCTCGGCCGAGATTTCATCTTCGCCGGCATATTCGAAAGGCCAGTCACGCGCCTCGAACAGCGACGCAAGCATCTCCACAGGGGCCGCCTCGTCGTCCCGGTCGATATCGTCCTGAACCGTCCTCATAATCTGCGACATCAGCCCTCCGCGAATACGGGTGCATGGATGCTGCCTGCGGGTGGGCAAGCACAATCCACCTGCCCTCATCGCCTGCGCATAACTGCACAAGCCTGTTTACAGCGTGTGGATAAATATGAATGCGCGTTAACACAAGGACCGCTGCAAGCCCCGCAAACCGCAGAATTACTTGGCTGAGAGCGGGTCCACGACTTGCCCTGCGGGACTGGTCCACGGCAACGCGTCCGAGAACCCCTGCCTCTTGGCATCGGCCAGGAACGAATTGGCCGCCTTTTGCGTCGCGAAGGGGCCGATCAGCACGCGGTTGGTGCGGCCCATTTCACTGACATAGGGGCTATATCCCTTGAGCAGCGCAGCATTTTCCCGCGTGTAGCGCCGCCAGTCGAAGGCGATCGCGCCCTTGTCGCGCCCGACGCCGATCTGAACCCAGATCCTGCTGGGATGCGAAGGCTTCTTCGCCTTTGCCTTGGCCTCTGCCTCGGCCTTCGCCTTGGCTTCGGCTGCCTTGGCAGCGGCAGCCTTGGCCCTGGCATCCTTCGCCTTGGCGGCTTTCAGCTCGGCAGCCGTGGGCTCTGCCGGCTTGCCTTCATCAACCTTCGGCAGTTGCACGGCCGGAGCGGGAGGCGGCGGCGGAGCAGCGGGCGTTATCAGGCGGATATCGACAGCGCCCGACGCAGGCATGATGTCCGCTGTCGGCTTACCGATGTCAGCGAAGATCTCCGAAAGTGAAAGCTGGCTTGGCCCCGGCACCGGCGGAGGGCTGGCAGCCGCCGCCACCTGCGGCGCAGCCGGAGGGGTCTTGGCCGCCTCGGCAGCCGCCGGGTTCGCCGCTGAAGTCGCTGCAGGCAGACGGCCCAGATCGAAGCCGGGATTGGCAGCCGGTCCCGACGGCGAAGTCGCCGCCGGCGCTGTCCGCACGGGCGATGCGCTGGCCGCAGCCACTTGCGGTGCCTTGGAAGAACGAGCCGGCTGTCGTGCAGGCGTGGGCGACGATGGCACGACGGTTGCAGCAGCCTTTGGCGCTTCCGCGCTGCGTCCGATCGGGGGCAGTTCACCCGAACCATCCCGCTCGATCGTGGGCTTCGGGTCGGGGGGAGCAACGCGATCGGGGTCGACCGACGCCAGCGCCGCAGTCCGAGCGGCCGCGCTGCCCGATTGCGCGCCCGATCGCGCGGCCCCCTGCTGCCTGCCGGCACGGTCCACGCGTGGACGCGCGGTCTTGCCCGCGTTTGCAAGCTTGGTTCCGCCAAGCGGCTCACCCTTGGGAATCAGCCCTGCCCCAGCGGCCGTGGACCGGGGCGGCGCATAAGCCGCAATACGCGCGTCATCCCGGCCGATTTCGGACGCCTTTGGAAAGCGTCCCAGATTCGCGGCCGCCGACTGCTGCGCCTTGGTCAGCCGCGGCATGTAGCGCAAATAGGGCGCGATGTTCTGGGCCAGCTGGCCGGGCAAGATCTTCCCCGCCACATCGACCGCCTGATCCGTGTCCCCCGCGATGGCCAGCGTGAAGGCCCGCGTGCGCCAACCGGGCTTGTCCTGTTTGTTCAGCAACGGCAGCAGCGTTGCGTAAGCGGCATCAAGGTCGCCCCCGATCGCCTGGCTCACCGCCAGCCGATTGCGCAATTCGTCCGCCTTGTCCCCCGAAGCCGTCGCCATCGCGGCCGCATAGTAACGCTGAGCCAGCGCGTTATCACCGACGAGATCGTAAGCGAGCCCCCGGTCGGCAGATATCGCCGAGGGCGCCGCCCCTGCCTTTTCAGCCGCATCGAAACAGGGAATGGCGCTGACCGGATCGCCATTATGGACGAACGCACTGCCCAAGCCCGCCTGAACGCCGGGGTTGCCGGGACTGACTTCATCCGCGCGTCGGTAAAAACCGATCGCCGCAGCATAATCCTGCAAGGCACGGGCAGCGTCGCCCGCATCGATCAGCGCGGGCACATCACGCGCGTCGCGGCCAAGCCGCGCCAATGCCATGCTGAGCTTCTTGTTATCCGCACCGGGAATGGCCTGGACCACGGGACGCGAAACGACAGGTGCGCTTTGGCCGAAGGCGGGGCCGCTGGCCAACGCACCGATCAGCGCTGCACCGCCGAGCAATCGCGAAACCAAGTGATCCACCCGCAAGTCCTTTGTCATACCCGATCGCGCGGGTCACATGCACAAGGCTACCCGCGATTTACAATCATGCCGCCCGCTTCAGCCGCGCGTGCGCATGGACGGGGCGACATGAACCTTGAACGAACGCCGCCGCACCGACCCTTGAAATGCGATTGGCGGGAGCACAGCCCCCGCCAATCTGACACATCGTTTCCGACTTACTGGTTGTTCTGGCGACCAAGGAAGCGCGGAATGCTGATCGAGCCGCCGTCGCTGTCCTCATCGTCAGGCGCGGCCTCGGCACCGGGACGCGGACGCGACAGGCTGGTCATGCGCTCGAACAGGGTGCTGCCACCGCCGACCGGCTTGGTACGCGGCGCTGCGGGAGCGGCCGCCGGGGCCGGAGCAGCCTGCTGACCACCATCGAGGAGCAGTTCATCCTGCGCGCGGCGCGGAGCCGGGGCAGGCTCTGCCGGAGCTTCGAAGCTGAGGTCCAGCGGTTCCTTCTGGATGCCGCGCAGACCCGCAAATCCGGGCGTGGCCGCAGGGGCCGGAGCAGCAGCCTGAGCCTCATCCTCGGCGCCAAGTTCAAGTTCCGCAGCCGGTTCGTAAGCCTGCGACGGCGCCGGGAACGGCTCGGGAGCCGGGGCCGGAGCGGGCTGAGCCACCGGCGCGGGCGCCGGAGCGACAGGCGCCTGATAAGTCGGAGCGGCAGGCGGCGTGTGCAGTGCCGGACGCGCCAGACCGCGCGAAGCACCCAGGTTCAGCGGACGCGAGGCGATCTCTGCCATTTCCGTCGTCTGTTCGATGCCGGTGGCGACAACCGAGACGCGGATCTTGCCCTGCAGGTCGGGGTTGAACGCCGACCCCCAGATGATGTTCGCATCGGGATCGACCAGTTCGCGAATGTGGTTCGCGGCCTCGTCGACTTCGAGCAGCTTCATGTCGTCGCCGCCGATGATCGAGATGATGACGCCCTTCGCGCCCTGCATCGACACGCCGTCCAGCAGCGGGTTGGCAATGGCGCGTTCGGCGGCTTCCAGAGCACGGTTCGGGCCTTCGCCTTCGCCGGTGCCCATCATTGCCTTGCCCATTTCACCCATGACCGAGCGAACGTCCGCGAAGTCGAGGTTGATGAGGCCGGGCATGATCATCAGGTCGGTGATCGACCGCACGCCCTGCTGCAGCACTTCGTCGGCCAGCGTGAACGCTTCCTTGAAGGTCGTTTCCGCCTTCGCCACCAGGAACAGGTTCTGGTTGGGAATGACGATCAGAGTATCGACGTGCTTCTGCAGTTCCTCGATGCCCGAATCGGCAGCGCGCATACGGCGCGTACCTTCGAACATGAACGGCTTGGAGACGACGCCCACCGTGAGGACGCCCTTTTCACGCGCGGCCTGCGCGATGATCGGGGCCGCACCCGTGCCGGTGCCACCGCCCATGCCGGCCGCGATGAAGACCATGTGGACGCCGTCGAGCAGGCGCTCCAGTTCCTCACGGGTTTCCTCTGCGGCGGCACGACCCACTTCGGGGCGCGCACCGGCACCAAGACCCTGCGTGATTTCAGGGCCAAGCTGGATGCGCGTTTCCGCGATCGAGTTGTTCAGCGCCTGTGCGTCGGTGTTGGCCACCACGAAGTCCACGCCCTCGATCTGGGCGCCGATCATGTTGGCGATCGCGTTTCCGCCCGCACCGCCGACGCCGATAACGAGAATGCGAGGACGAAGCTCCTCGATAGCCGGCGGTCCGATGTTAATGCTCATTTCGCTCTCCTGCAGGCACGTCGCGCGAAGAAAATTCCTTGACCACTCTGATTGCACGCTTCGATTTGTCTAGGCAAAGGATGACAGGCCTTTGTCCACAGCCAAAGCCGCGAATTCCGCCATTTTCAGCACGTTTGTCGTTCAGTTTGCACAACTGGTCTTCAAGGCACTCTGAACGTTCAAAAGTATTCGCGCAGCGCCTGATAGACACGGCCCACCATACCCAGCTTGCCAAGGCGCACCGTACTGGTGTGGCTGCGCCCCAGCGCGCGGATGTCGACCGGGTCGGCGGCGGCGTAGAGGACCAGCCCCGCCAGCGTTGAGAAGCCCGGTTTCACATGCGCTTCGGCCAGTCCGGCCAGATGCGCCACGCGGCCGATGCGAACGGGCTTGCCAATGGCCGCCTGGGCGTAATCGGCAAGGCCGACCAGTTCGGCGCCGCCGCCGGTGAAAACCACCTGCTTGCCGCGCTGGCCGGTGAAGCGCATCGTCTTGAGCGCCTTGTTCACCTCTTCCATCAGGGTGCCAAGCTGGCCGGTGATCACGCCGATCAGTTCGGCGCGCGGGATGCGGTTCTTGTCATCGGCATGGCGCGCGATCGGCCCGGTGCCTTCTTCGCCCGGCGCGTTGACGGGGATCATCTCGCGGTGATCATGCGGGCTGGCGATGGCCGAGCCGTTGACGCACTTGAGCCGTTCCGCCTGGAACCGGCGGATACCGAAGGCCGAGGCGATGGCATCGGTGATGTCCGCCGAGCCCATCGGGATCGACATCATGTCCTTGAGCATGCCCTGCTCATAGATCGCGACGTTGGTAACCTCGCCCCCGAATTCGACAAGGGCGACGCCCAGATCGCGCTCCTCCGGCGAAAGACATGCCTGCCCCGCGGCGATGGGAGAGCCGACGACTGCCTCCACCTCAAGATGCGCGGACTGCACGGCTTCGGTCAGGTTGCGGATCGGCGCACCGTCCGCCAGCATGATGTGAATGTCGACACCAAGCCGCTCTGCATGCAGGCCCTTGGGGTCGATCACGCCATGCGCGCCATCAAGGCGGTACTGCGCCGGCTGGGCGTGGAGCACCATGCGGCCGTCCGGCTGGATCACGTCCTTGGCCGAAATCAGCAGCTGGTCGATATCTTCCTGCTCGATCCGGCGGCCGCCTATCTCCGCGTCGAACTGGTCGATCCGGCTGGCAAGCCCTGCGCCCGAGCAACCGATCCACACCTTCTGGACGGCAGTGTCCGCCATCTTCTCGGCCCGATCGATGGCATCGCGCACGGCATAGGTCGCAGCGGCCATGTCGGTGACAAAGCCGCGCTTGATGCCCTGGCTGGCGCGGTGCCCCGATCCGAGCACGACCATGTCGCCCACCTCGTTGATCCCCGCCACGATGGCGGAAATGCGGAAGGAACCGATGTTGACCGCGCCGAATACGCGGGTGATGCGCTGGTTGCCCATTACTGTTCTTCCCCTGCCGCGCCCTGCGTCGCACTCGCCGCTGCCCCGGTGTGCGGCACGGAGCCTGCCTTCAATGCCAGTTCCTGCCCGTCCTGCTCCGGCACGCGCATGTACATGCGATCCTTGGCCCGCATGTCGAACGCAGTGACCTTGCCGCCCAGCAACCGGTTGGTGCCATCGAGCCGCGCGAAAGTGACCAGCGCGCTGGCGGATTCGCGATCACCCTCGGGTAGCGCAAGGACCTGGCCGGACTGGAAGGTCAGGTTCCAGCGGCGATTGCCGATCCATTCGGCTTCAGCCACGCGCGGCTTCATCGCCGGCGCTGCTTCCAGCAGGTGACCAAGGGCAAGCACCTGCTGGCCCGCGCCCAGACCGGATACGATCAGCCGGTTGCCCGCATTCTTGCGATTGATGACCTCCAGTTCATGCCCCGTCTCGTCGATCAGCACGAAGCGGTCGTCCTTGCGCAGCACTGCATGCGGTTCACGCTCGACGATGTCGATGACGAGGGTGTCGGGCAACTGGCGCGAGACCCGCGCATCCTTGACCCACGACAGCGTCAGCAGGTCCTGCCGCAGCGCCTCGATATCCACCAGCGGCATCGCCCGATCCCGTTCGGCCAGCGCCTTCTCGTAGACCTTCAGCTCGTTGATGTTCTTGACGCCGCGCACTTCGACGCGCTTCACCTCGAAACCGGTCTGTCCGGCGATCAGCGCCATCTGGTGTCCGGCCAGACCCGGCAGCCCTGCAAAGCTGGCCACCACGCACACAAGCGCCGCCGCGCCGCCAAGGATGGCGACGAGGAAGATCTTGTGCAGTTGCGTTTCCGAGAACGGCAGCCAGGCCATTACCTGATCGACCGCAGACCCCGTCCGTGCCTTGGCCACGCGCACTTTGCGCTGCGTGCCCGCCTGCGCGGCGGCCTTGCGGGCGGTCGTGCCCTTGCGCCGGATGGTCTGGCTCATTTTGGCTTTGCCCCACGCACCTTGGCGTCTGCGAGCGCCTCGGCGATGATCGCCTCGACGAGTTCGGGGTATTCCATGCCGCAGGCGCGCGCCTGCTCGGGAACGAGGCTGAGCGGCGTCATCCCCGGCTGGGTGTTCACTTCCAGCAGGAACAGCCCCTCGATCCCCTGCGTATCATCCCAGCGGAAATCCGAACGGCTGGTGCCCTTGCAGCCCAGCAACTGGTGCGCCCGCAAGGCAATATCCTTGCAGGCCTGCGTGATCTCATCGGGGATTTCGGCCGGGCAGACGTGCTCGGTCATACCGTCGGTGTACTTGGAATCGAAATCGTAGAAGCCCGACTTCGGCTTGAGTTCAGTGACCAGCAAGGCGCGGTCGCCGATCACCGCCGTCGTCAGTTCGCGGCCGCGAATATACGGTTCGGCCAGCAGTTCGTCGAACTCCTGCCACGGCCCCGTCACGCCCTTCGCGATCGGATTGCCGTAGTTGCCCTCTTCCGTGACGATGGCGACGCCCACCGACGAGCCTTCGTTGACCGGCTTGAGCACGTAAGGGCGCGGCAGCGGATCGGCGACATGAATGTCGGCGGACCTGACCACGCGGCCACCGGGCATCGGTACGCCATGCGGGACCAGCGCCTGCTTGGTCAGTTCCTTGTCGATCGCGATCACCGAAGTCGCAAGGCCCGAATGCGTGTAGGTCAGGCCCATCAGGTCCATCATGCCCTGCACCGTGCCATCTTCCCCCGGTGCGCCGTGCAGCGCATTGAAGACCACATCCGGCTTCGCTTCGGCGAGACGCAGCGCGACGTCGCGGTCCATGTCGATACGGGTGACCTTGTGCCCCTTCGATTCCAGAGCCTTGGCCACGCCCTCGCCGCTCATCAGCGAGACCGGGCGTTCGCTCGACCAACCGCCCATCAGGACTGCGACGTGGATAGCATTCAGGCTCATGAATTCAGACTCGTTCGATAAAGCGGGGTTTGCAGGTCGCGGACGGCATCGGAGCAGTCCTTGTCCCAGGGGAAGAGGCCGTCATCCACGCCCGGCCAGACGATCTGCATCGCGCGGGACATTTCTTCCCCCTCATGCTCGGCGTACCACATCGCCGAGTTGAAGTAGTGCGGGATCAGGCATTCGGGCTCGACCTCGCGGATCATGCAGCGGTGGCCCTTGAGGAGGCCGTCGACCTCTTTCCAATCCTCCAGCACCAGCCCTTCGCGGCACATGTCGAGCACACCGTTGATGACCGCTGCCGAAAGTTCGGTCGAGAAGCCGAAGACGATTACCTCAGGCTGGCTGACCGTGGTGCGAAAGCCGACCGAGTAGGCGAAGCGCTCCTCGCTCTCGTCATCCTCATCGGCATCGTCGGGCGGGGTGACGACGGTAATGTGGCAACCGAACTCCTCGATGTTGTCGAGGATCTGCTGTTCGTGGCGGGACAGGCGATCATCTCTCACGAGCGCCCTCCTTCAACTCTCTGGCCAACCCGCTGGATTTCCCATTCGAGGTCGACGCCGGACTTGTCCTTCACCCGGCGGCGCACTTCGTCGCCAAGGTTTTCGATATCCTCGCTGGTGGCATCGCCGGTGTTGAGCAGGAAGTTGGTGTGCTTCTCGCTCACTTGCGCGCCGCCCAGCGCCAGACCGCGACAGCCCGCCTCGTCCACCAGCTTCCAGGCGGCGTGGCCTTCGGGGTTCTTGAAGGTGGAGCCGCCGGTCTTGGATCGCAGCGGCTGCGACGCTTCGCGTGCGGCGGAGATGCGGTCCATCTCGGCCTGGATCGCGGCGGATTCGCCAGAGCGCCCCTTGAACCGCGCAGAGACGACCACTGCGCCCTCGGGCAGTTCGGAATGGCGGTAGGTATAGCCGAGGTCCGCATTGCCAAACGTGACCAGTTCACCCGAACGCAGGACCACGTCGCAGTCGACGAGGATATCCTTGACCTCACCGCCGTAAGCCCCGCCATTCATGCGCACGAAGCCGCCCACGGTGCCGGGGATCGAGCGCAGGAACTCCACGCCCGCAATCCCCGCGTCGCGCGCGGTGGAGGACACGAGAATGCCGCTCGCCCCGCCGCCGCAATCGAGCGTGACGTCGTCCACCTTGGTCACTTTGGCAAAGGCCTTGCCCAGCCGGATCACCACGCCCGGAACGCCGCCGTCACGCACGATCATGTTGGAACCGAGCCCTAGTGCCATCAACGGCACTGCCGGGTCCAGCGCCCGCAGGAAGTCCTGCAGGTCCGCAAGGTCTTTCGGCTCGAACAGCCATTGCGCATGACCGCCGGCCTTGAACCAGACGAGCGGGGCCAGCGGCGCATTGGCCGTCAGCTTGCCCCGAACAGTCGTCTGATCGAGCGTAAGTGTCACCCTGCCCTCCGTGCACGAACGGCGTCGGCAAGCCCGGCTGCCCACTTGGTGATGTCACCCGCGCCAAGGCACACGACCATGTCGCCCGGCTGGATCGAACCAGCCAGCGCATCGGCCAGCGCATCGGGCCCGGCGATGACCTGCGCCGAACGGTGCCCGCGCGCCTTCATGCCCGATACCATCGCGGCGCTGTCCACACCCTCGATCGGCTGCTCTCCCGCGGCGTAGACCGGCGCGGCGTAGACCACGTCGGCGTCGTTGAAGGCGCTTTCGAAGTCCTCCATGTGATCGCGCAGGCGGGTGAAGCGGTGCGGCTGCACCACGGCGATGACGCGCCCCTTCACGCCTTCACGCGCGGCGGCGAGCACGGCGCGGATCTCGACCGGGTGGTGGCCGTAATCGTCGATCACGGTGACGCTGCCGCCGTCCAGTTCCACTTCGCCGACTTTGGTGAAGCGCCGCTTGACGCCGCCGAACTTGGAGAAGCCGGTCTGGATGCAGGCATCAGAGCAGCCCATCTCCACGGCCACGCCCACGGCTGCGAGCGCGTTCTGGACGTTGTGGCGGCCCGGCATCGGCAGTTCGATACCCTCGATCCGGCGGAAGCTGCCGTCGCGCTGGCGCAGCGCCACGTCGAAACGGTTGCCGCCAGGGATCGGCGTCACGTTCTCGCCGCGAATGTCGGCCTGGGCGGAGAAGCCGTAGGTCACCACGCGGCGGTCGCGCACCTTGGGGATGATCGCCTGCACCTCGGGGTGATCGATGCACAGCATCGCCGCGCCGTAGAACGGCACGTTCTCGATGAATTCGACGAAGGATTCCTTGATCTTGTCGAACGAACCGTAATGGTCGAGGTGCTCGGGATCGATGTTCGTCACAATGGCGATCGTACCGTCAAGACGCAGGAAAGAGCCGTCGCTCTCGTCCGCTTCCACCACCATCCAGTCCGACGCACCAAGGCGCGCGTTCGATCCGTAGGAATTGATGATGCCACCGTTGATGACCGTCGGGTCGACGCCGCCCGCATCGAGCAGTGCCGCGACCATCGAGGTCGTCGTGGTCTTGCCGTGCGTCCCTGCCACCGCGACGGTGTTCTTGAGGCGCATCAGTTCGGCCAGCATCTCCGCGCGGCGGACCACCGGGATGCGATGCTCAAGAGCGTAGACGACCTCGGGATTCTCGCGCTTCACCGCTGTTGAGGTGACGACCACCGCCGCACCCTCGACGTTTTCAGCCGCGTGGCCGATCATCACCTTGATCCCGCGCGCACGCAGCCCCTCGACGACGTAACCCTCGGCAATGTCGCTGCCCTGAACCGAGTAACCGAGGTTGTGCATGACCTCGGCGATGCCAGACATGCCGATGCCGCCGATCCCGACGAAATGGATGGTCCCGATTTCGGTGCCGACGCCCTTCACTTGATATTCTCCATTGCCAGCGCTTCGCCGCCCTTGGGCAAGCTGGCCTTTTCCATTCGAATGACGTCCATGATCGGCGCTGCGCCGAAGCTTTCGACAAGGTCGGCCAGATCACGCGCCGCGTTGGGATAGCCGCAGTTCCACGAGGCGTGCGCGGCGTTCGCCAGCGTTTCGGGGTGCTGGGCGATCGCCTGAATCTGCAGGCACAAGTCCTTGGCCATCTTCTGATGGATCTCGGCCTGTTCGCTGAGCAGGGCGTTGCGCTTGTCGCCCTTGTAGGCGTCAGGGTTTTCGGTGGTGACAGCGGGCTGGCGGATCACCCGCGCACCGCCGCCCGCCACCATCTCGCGCGCGTTGGCGGTCTGGTGATCGTCCATGGCGTAAGGCAGCGGGATAAGGATGGCAGGCCGGCCCACTGCGGTCAGCTCCGCGATCGTCGACGCGCCCGACCGGCCAATGAACAGGTGCGCACCGGCAAGCCGTTCGGCCATGTTCTCGAAGTAGGTCGCCAGTTCGGCCGGGATACCATGCACGGCATACCGTTCACGCACACGCTCGATATCCTCGGCGCGCGCCTGCTGGATCACCTGCAGACGCGAACGCAGCGCGGGGGGGAGCATCGCCAGACCTTCAGGCACCACATCCGAAAGCACGCGCGCGCCCTGACTGCCGCCGGTGACGAGAATGCGAAACAGGCTGTCGTCGGTAAACTCGGGAAACGGCTGCTCGCGCAGGCGCAGCACTTCATCACGCACCGGGTTGCCCACCACGGTGACCTTGTCTGCCAGCGCGGGATCGAGCTTCTCTGTCTTTTCCGCAGAGGTGGCGATGGCATCGACCTTCTTCGCGAACCAACGGTTCACGCGGCCCAGCACCGAGTTCTGCTCGTGCAGGATGATCGGCAGCTTTGCCGCCCTTGCCGCCAGCATCGTCGGCATCGCCGGGTATCCGCCGAAACCGACTACGGCAGTCGGCTCGAAGCTGTCGAACAGGCGCAGCGCCATGCGGCGCCCGGCCAGCACGCCCTTTGCGCCCTTGAGCCAGCCGATCGGATTCTTCCCCGCGATGCGGCCCTGCGGCAGCACATGGGCAGTCAGGTAATCGGGCTTGCCGGGAATCGCCGCGCCGCGTTCGTCCGTCACCAGCGCGACGTGGTGGCCGCGCGCGTGAAGCTCTGCCGCCAGGGCGAACGCCGGGATAAGGTGCCCGCCGGTGCCGCCCGCGGCCAGCACATAATGGCGTGATACGAGACCGGGTTTCGGGCTCATGAAATATCTCCGATGGCGCGCAGGCTGAATTTCTCGCGCTGGATAAACGGGTTGCGCCGGGTCACGGCGAGCAGCAACCCCATGCTCAGGCACATCGCAACAGTCGATGAACCACCATAGCTGATGAGCGGCAGGGTCATGCCCTTTGACGGGAACAACTGCAGGTTGACGAGGATGTTGATGAACGCCTGCCCGCCAAACTGCGCAGCGAAGCCCGATGCGGCAAGCACCGTGAACAGATCTTCCTCGTCCACCAGCCGCAGGATCACGCGCGTGAGGATCGCAAGGTACAGCACTACGATCACCATGCAGGCCAGCAGGCCGAATTCCTCGCCGATAACGGAGAAGATGTAGTCGGTATGCGCTTCGGGCAGCGCCATCTTGCGCGTGCCCATCCAGAAGCCAAGGCCCGTCCACCCGCCGTTAAGCAGCGTGCGCTGGGCAAGATCCACCTGATCGAACGCCGAGCCGCCGAACAGGAAGTTATCGATGCGGTTGCGGCCATTGTCATAAGTGAAATACATGACGACGAGGCCGACGACACCTGCCGCGCCGAACATGCCGATGCGCTTCACGTCGATGCCGGACAGCAGGATCATCACCAGAAATGCGCCGGAAAACAGCATCGTCGAGCCAAAGTCCGGCTGCAGCATCAGCAGCGCACCCAGCACGCCCATGATCGCAAAGCAGATACCCACGACCGGAATCTGCGGATCTCGGGCACGCCACGATACGATCCACGCAAGCAGAATCGGCCAGCCGCACTTGAGGAATTCGGAAGGCTGCAGCGAAATGCCGAAGCGCAGCCAGCGCTTGGCGCCGTTCACTTCCGAACCGACGATCGGTACCAGAACCAGCGCGAACAGCATCGCCCCGCCCAGCAGGATGCCGAAGCGGCGCGCGCTTTCCTTCGTCAGGCTGGAGGCCCAGAACATCGCTATAAGGCCGACGATCTGCCAGCGCATGTGCAGGTAGAAGAAGTGCAGCGAACGCAGCTTCTCGACCGAAGTCGACAACCGCTTGGCACTGGCGGGCGAACCCGCAGCCACCGCCACCGCGCCGATCGCCATCAGGATCAGAACCAGCACGAGCGTGGAGCGATCAATCTCCTGCCACCAGATCGCGATCTGGCTGCGGCGATTGCGGTTGTAACGCTGCGCGTTCTGGTTGGGCGCAAGCGTGGCCATCAGCCTTGATCCCTTTGAGCGTCATCGGCCAGAAGCGCCTCGACGATCTGCCGGAAGACATCGCCCCGCGCCTCATAGTCGCGGAACTGATCGAAGCTGGCGCAGGCGGGGGACAGCATCACCACATCTCCGGGCCTGGCGGCAGCCATCGCTTCACGGATCGCCTCGGCCATCATCTCGCTGCGATGGACCTGCGTGTAAGGCGCCAGGATTTCGGCAAAGAGAGGTCCGGCGTCACCAATGGTATATGCCGCTGCGATATTGCCGAAATAGGGGGCGCATTCATCCAGATTGTCACCCTTGGGCAAGCCGCCGACGATCCAGTGGATGCGGCGCTCCGGATCAGGCGGGAAAGCCGCGATCGCCGGCGCGGTAGAGGCCGGATTGGTCGCTTTCGAATCGTTGATGTAAGTGACGCCGTTGGCCACTGCCACGCGCTCCATACGGTGCGGCAGTCCGCTGAACGTGCGCAGGCCCTTTCGCCATTGCGCCTTCTTCACCCCCAGCGCTTCGACGATGGCAATCGCCACGGCAGCATTCTGGAGGTTGTGCGGCCCCTGCAGCGAGGGCCATTCCTTCTGGATATCGGCAAGGTCCGTGCCATCGACCAGACGCACGAGGCCGGGCGCACGGCGCGCAGCTTCGATATGGGCGATGGTGCGCGTCTCCTTGTCGCCCATGCCGAACACGGCATGCCGCTCGCGCCCCTGCATTTCGAAAAGGCGGGCCTTGGACGCGGCATATGCCTCGAACCCGGCATAGCGATCGAGGTGATCCGGCGTGATGTTGAGCAGCGCCGCAACGTCGCAGTCGAGACTACGGGTGATGTCGATCTGGTAGCTCGACAATTCAAGCACGTAGACGCCGCCCTCTGGCAGCGGCTGAGGGCCGAGCACCGGCACGCCGATGTTGCCGCCCACACGCGCCGGAACCCCCGCAACTTCAAGCAGATGGTGGACCAGCGAGGTTGTGGTGGACTTGC
Organism: Novosphingobium guangzhouense; assembly: GCF_002896965.1. Lineage (GTDB taxonomy): Bacteria > Pseudomonadota > Alphaproteobacteria > Sphingomonadales > Sphingomonadaceae > Novosphingobium > Novosphingobium guangzhouense. The sequence continues at coordinate 31,371 of NZ_LYMM01000095.1, read as the reverse complement.
CGTTGGTGCCGGTGATGCCGACTACGCGGTGCGCGGGCAGGCTCTGGCGGGCCATGGCGAAGAGTTCGATGTCGCCGATCACGGGCACGCCTGCGCGCGCCGCAGCCTCTGCGATGGGGTGGCGGTTGAGCGGAATGCCGGGGGAGACGACGACGCCGTCGCAGCCGGCGATGTCCGCGCTGACGGGGTCGGCAAGTTCCACCTTCCCGCAGTCCGTCCACTCGCACAGCTGCTGGCGCGCTTCGTCGCGGCTGTCCCAGGCCATTACGTGCGCCCCGCTCTCCACCAGCGTGGCAACGGCGGTGAGGCCCGAACGGGCAAGGCCGAGGACCGCGAAGCGCTTGCCGGCGAAGATAGGGGAGACGATCACGACCCCGCTCCCCTTAACGCAGCTTGAGCGTGGCGAGGCCCAGCACGGCAAGGACGATCGAGATGATCCAGAAACGGATCACAACGGTCGATTCGCGCCAGCCCTTCTGCTCGAAGTGGTGATGGATCGGCGCCATGCGGAACACGCGGCGGCCGGTACGCTTGAACCAGAAGACCTGGATGATGACCGATGCCGCCTCCAGCACGAACAAGCCGCCGACGACTGCCAGTACGATCTCGTGGTGCGCGGCAACCGCGATGCACCCCAGCGCGCCGCCAAGGGCAAGGCTGCCGGTATCGCCCATGAACACGGCCGCGGGCGGCGCGTTGAACCACAGGAAGGCAAGGCCCGCGCCCATGATCCCGGCACAGAAGATCGCCAGTTCGCCCGCGCGCGGAACGTGCGGAATGCCCAGGTAGGTGGCATAGTCGACGCGGCCCGCAAGGTAGCAGATGATCGCGAACGTACCCGCAGCGATGATGACCGGCATTGTCGCCAGACCATCCAGCCCGTCAGTCAGGTTCACGGCGTTGCCCGCGCCCACGATCACCACGGCAGCGAACACATAGTAGAACGGGCCCAACGGGATGTAGCGACCGGACAGGAACGGCACATAGAGGTTCGTGTTCAGCTGGCTGACGATGATGTAAGACGCGATGCCCGCCACCACGAACTCAAGCAACAACCTAATCTTGCTGGACAAACCGGCGTGGTGACGCTTGGTTACCTTGTCGTAGTCGTCAAGGAAGCCGATCACCCCGAAGCCGATCGTCACCGCCACGCAAGCCCAGACGAACGGGTTCGTCACATCCATGAACAGGATCATCGAGCCGATCAGCGCGGTCAGGATCATCAGGCCGCCCATCGTCGGCGTGCCGCGCTTGGCCAGGTGGCTCTGCGGCCCGTCTTCACGGATCGGCTGCCCTTTGCCCTGGCGGACGCGCAGCATGTTGATGAACTTGGGACCGATCAGCAGGCCAAGGAACAGCGCCGTCATGAAGGCAGCGCCCGAACGGAACGTCTGGTAGCGGAAAAGGTTTGCCAGTCCCTCGTAGTGGAACCATTCTGCGATGAGATACAGCATCTTGCGGGCTTTCGCCCCTACCCTTCCGTCTTGCCGAGCGCCGTCACGAGTGCTGCCAGACCCACTGAATTCGAGCCTTTGACAAGGATGGCATCATCCCGCTCAAGACCGAATGCGCGCAAGGTTTCGACAGCTTCCCGCACAGTTGCGCAATGGGCGAATGCCACCGGTTTGCCAAGGCCGGAAGCCCCGGATTTCCCCAGTTCCCCGCCAAGTGCCTGCGCCAATGCGCTCATCTCGTCGCCCACCAGAATCGCGTAGTCCACACCCGCTTCGCGGATCGGTTCGGCAAGGCCGGCATGGTAGTCCGGGCCGTGGCTGCCAAGCTCCTTCATGGAACCCAGAACGGCCACCCGACGATTGGCGGGCGTCCGCCCCAACTGCGCCAGGGTTGCGCGCATGGAAGCGGGGTTGGCGTTGTAGCTTTCGTCGATCAGCAGCGCTTTGCCGCCATCAACGTCGATCTCCATCCGCGCACCGCGACCGGCGAGGCCACCCATCTCGGCAAGCGCTACCCCCGCAGCACCCAGATCGCCCTTAACGGCACTTACCGCGGCCATGACGGCCAGCGAGTTGACCGCCTGATGCTCTCCCGGCGCGGCTACGGTGTAGCACACGCGCCGATCGCCCATGTCAATGGTGACGAGCGACCCCCCGCCGATGGCAGGCACCGCATCGAGCAGCCGCACGTCCGCGTCCGCTGCCTTGCCGAACGAGATCACCTTCGCCCCCAGAGCCCGCGCTGCATCGCGCAGGCGCAAGAAGTGCGGGCTGTCGGCGGGGATGACAGCTGTGCCGCCCTCTTCCAGACCCTCGAAGATTTCAGCCTTGGCATCGGCGATGGCCTCTTCCGAACCGAGCATCTCGATGTGTGCGGGCGCGATCGTGGTGATCAGAGCGACGTTGGGCCGCACCTGCCGGGTGAGCGCGGCGATTTCGCCCGCGTGATTCATGCCCATCTCGAAAATGCCGTAGCGCGCACGACTGGGCATACGCGCCAGGCTGAGCGGGACACCGACGTGATTGTTGTAGCTCTTGACCGAACGGTGCGCATCCCCCCGGCTGGAGCGGTCCAGCGCAGCGAAGATCATCTCCTTCACGCCGGTCTTGCCGACCGATCCGGTGACGCCGATGATCGGGCCGCGCGCGCGCAGACGAGCCGCCGCGCCGAGACGCTCCAGCGCCTCCATCGTATTTTCGACAAGAATGTGCGGGCCATCGACCGGACGGTCCACCACGACCGCGGCGGCGCCCTTTGCAAACGCAGCCTCGACGAAGCGATGACCGTCCATCGCCTCGCCTTTCAGGGCAAAGAACAAGTCGCCGGGCTGGACGTCGCGGCTGTCGATCTCGACGCCGGAGACGGTGAAATCACCACTCGCCTCCCCCTTAACCGCGCGCGCGATCGCGTCGGAGTCCCACAGGACCTGCGGATTGTCCTCCAGCGGCGCGGCGGGCCAGTCGAGGATCCGGGTGATGGCGTTCATATCCTACCTTCCCAGTGAACCGGCCATTTCCCTGGCCACGGTGACATCGTCGAATGGCAATACGCGGACGGAGTCCCCGCTGCCGATGATCTGCCCCTGTTCGTGCCCCTTGCCGGCGATGAGGACGACGTCCCCCGCACCGGCCTCTGCGACCGCAAGGCCGATAGCCTCGCGCCGGTCGCCCACTTCCTGCGCACCCGGCTCCATCCCGGCGAGGATCATCGCCCGGATCGTAGCCGGGTCTTCCCCGCGCGGATTGTCGTCAGTGACGATGGCAAGGTCCGCCCCTGCGCTCGCCACTTTGCCCATTTGAGGGCGCTTGCCCTGATCCCGGTCGCCGCCCGCGCCGAACACGGCGATAAGCCTGCCCGTCACATGCGGGCGCAGCGCGGCAATGGCGGCTTCCAGCGCATCCGGCGTATGCGCGTAATCGACGTAGATCGGCGCACCCTTCGCATTCAGGCCGGCCCGTTCGATCCGCCCGCGCACGGTAACAAGACGCTTCATTGCGTCGAAAGTCGCATCAGCATCACCGCCGCTTGCGATCACCAGACCTGCGGCGACGAGTGAATTGGCAGCCTGATAGGCGCCGATCAGCGGCAGGTCGATCTTGCGGATCTTGCCCGCATATTCGATTTCCAGCGTCTGGCCGAGACTGGTGGGCGTGCGGTTGACGAGGCGGATCGCGTCGCCCTTCTCACCCACGGCAAACAGTGCCAGGCCGCGCGCCTTCGCGTGTTCGATCGCCTTGTCGGACCACACATCGTCCGCCCAGACAACTGCCGTGCCGCCGGGGGCCACGACTTCGTCGAACAGACGCATCTTGGCGGCGAAGTAATCTTCCATCGTCGCGTGATAATCAAGGTGGTCACGACTGAGATTGGTGAACGCCCCCGCGACAACGCGCGGCCCCTCGATGCGGAACTGCGACAGGCCGTGGCTCGACGCTTCGTAGGCGACATGGGTCACGCCTTCGCGTGCCAGCCCGGACAGGTTGGCAAGGAACGTCGCGATATCGGGCGTGGTCAGGCCCGTGGAAACCGTCTCATCCCCCGTCGTCACGCCCAGCGTACCGATCGATGCCGCGCGCTCGCCCGCCATGCGCCAGAGCTGCCGGGTCAGTTCCACGGTGGATGTCTTGCCGTTGGTTCCGGTCACCGCAACCAGCGTTTCGGGAACCGGCGCAAAGAACGGTGCGGCCAGCTGCGCGAAGAGGCGGCGCGGCTCTTCATCGGCGAAGTGGATCGCGCCTTCGACCTTTGCCTCGGGATGCGCGACGATGGCCACCGCCCCGGCCTTGACGGCGGCGGCGATGAAGTCCTCGCCGTTGGCCTTGCTGCCACGGAACGCACCGAAGACCGTGCCCGGCGCGACCTTGCGGCTGTCGATCGCAAAGCCGGTGACGTTTGCGTCACTCTCTGCCGCCGGAAGCCCGGCTGCTGAAGTGAGGGCCGAAAGCTTCATTCTCCGTCGCTCCCCTGCGGCACCAACGGCCGCAGATCGGTAGTATCGATATCGCGGGTTTCATCGGGCATGACGCCCAGCAGCGGGCCGATGCGCGGCACCACGCGCTGGATCACCGGCGCGGCGTTCCAGGCGGCAGTGCGCTGATACGACGTGGCTGCCGTACCCTGCGGCTCGTCCATCATGGCGATCACGACATAGCGCGGCTTATCCATCGGGAAAGCCGAGGCAAACGTCGCGATCAGCGAGTGATGACGATAGCCGCCAGCGCCCGGCTTTTCAGCCGAGCCCGTCTTGCCGCCGACGCGGAAGCCCGGGGCGTCCGCCTTGCGACCGGTGCCGTACTGCACGATCATGCGCAGCAACTGGCGCACCCGTGCGCTGGTGGCGGCGGTGAACACGCGACGCCCGGCAGGCACATCGGACGGCGCCAGCTTCTTGAGCGTCGCAGGGCGCCAGATGCCGCCGTTGACAAGCGCCGCATAGGCCGATGCCAGATGCAGCGGCGTCACCGCGATGCCATGGCCGTAAGCCACGGTCATCGTGCGCAGGCGTGGCCACTCACCGCGCGGCCAGATCGGGAAACCGCGCGCAGGCAGTTCCACATAAGGCCGCTGGTTCATGCCCAGCGCTTCCATCGTCTTCTTGAGCCGCGCACCGCCCAGTTCGTCCGCAATGCGCGCGGTGACAGTGTTGGACGAGTGGATCAGCGTTTCCGGCACGTTCAGCGTTGCGCCGTAGTTGTGCAGGTCGTGAATGGTGAAGCGGCCGACATGCAGCGGCGTGGCCGGCCACTGCTTGCCAAGGTCGGTCACCACGCCCGCGTCGAGCGCGGCTGCGACAGTGATCGGCTTGAACGTCGATCCCAGTTCGTAGACCTGGTTGGTCACGCGGTTGAAGCCGTGCGGCACATCGCCGTTGGCGGCTTCTTCCTTGGAGATCACCATATCGGTCGGCTTGACGTGATTGGGATCGAACGAGGGCAACGAGGCCAGCGCAAGGATTTCCCCGCTATCGACATCCAGCACCACGCCCGCAGCGCCCTTGGCCGCGCTCAACTGCATGGCGCGGGCCAGTTCGTCCTCAAGTGCGCTCTGCACCCGGAAGTCGATGGACAGCGTTGCGTGGCCGGTGCGGCCTTCATGGCTGATCAACTGGTCGTTGAAGGCTTCCTCCATGCCGACCTTGCCCTTGCCGTAGCTGTCGACATAGCCAAGCACGTGCGCCGCCATCGACCCTTGCGGGTAGAAGCGGGTGGCCTCCAGCGGGAATTCCAGCGCAGGCTCGCCCAGCGCGTGAACCTTGTTTGCGTCTTCCGGCAGCAATGACTTGCGCAGATAGGCGGGCTTGCCCGCCCGCAGCTTGGCCAGGATCTCGTCCCGATCAAGGTCAGGGAAGATGCGCAGCAGACCCGCCGTCACTTCTTCGGGGCTGTGGATCAGCGCCGAACCTTCGGTCATCGCCTTGGGGTTGTACCACAGCGAATAGACCCGGAAATCGCGAGCAAGCGGCACCCCATTGCGATCGACGATATCGCCCCGCGCGGGGATCAGCATGTCGGCAAGATCACCCTGGCGCGGGCTGACCCCGGTGAAGCCGAGGTAGACGATGCGGAACATCGCCAGCACCGTCACCAGCATGAAGACGCCCAGGATCCACAGCATGCGCGCCTTCGCCACCAGCAGCGAGCGCTGGCGCACGTTCACCAGACGGCGACGACCGACCGAAACGGTGGTGGGGATCGTCCCAAGGGGAAACGCCGGGGCGTTCACTGCTGGGCAGCCTCCGCCACTTCGATGCGGGCCAGCCGCTTGCCCAGCGCGGCAGCGTCACGCGCGATCGCCTCACGCTCGGGATCGCGGGCTTCACCCCTGTTCTTGGGCGCCTCTGCCATGGCAGCCGCCGTCGCCCCCGCGACCGGCGACACCATTGCAAGCAGGGAGCCGCCTTCGCCTTTGGCCCCATCGCTCGAAGCGTCGGCGGGCATTTCGGCGTTGGCGTAGCGGATCGGTGACGGCGCACCCGGCCCGGCCGGAACGCCCAGCGCTGCCAGTTGGCGTTCGCCCTCGATATACTGGCCTGCGGTCGGCGCCTTATAGCCGAACTCAAGGTCGTTGAGGTCGCGCAGCGCCTGCTGGTTGGACCGGGTCTGGAACTCGGTCTCAAGGAAGTCGATGTCGCGCTTGACCCACACGATCCTCTTCTCGGTATCGTGGACCTGGCTCTTCACCGCGTTCACGCGCAGCGTCAGGCCGACGGTCATCGCGCCGCAGACCACCAGGACGGAGGCCCAGCCGATCGATCGGATGCGATCACTGGTGAGGTTCATGCGACTTTCCTTCGGCCGGGGGCGCCATAAGGCTCGGGTGAATTGGGATTTCTGGGGGACGCATCCGTGCGCACGGCACTGCGAAGCGTTGCGGAGCGCGAACGCGGGTTCACTTCCAGTTCGGCCTCGCCGGGACGCACGCCCTTCGACACTTTCTCGAAAGGGGCAGGCGCATTGGCGGCCTGCGGCAAGTAACGCGAGGTGGACTGACCGGCACTGCTGGCATCGCGCAGGAAGCGCTTCACCTTGCGATCCTCAAGGCTGTGGAACGTCACCACCGCCAGCCGCCCGCCTTCGCGCAGCAGCGCCTCGGAGGCCTCCAGCGCGGCGTCCAGTTCGTCCAGTTCGCCATTCACGTGGATGCGGATCGCCTGGAAGGTACGGATCGCCGGATCCTTGGGCGCATTGCTGCCCTTGTAGGCGGGATTGTAGCCCAGCGCCTTGCGTACCACGCGGGCAAGGTCGCCCGTGGTCGCCAGCGGCCGCGCAGCCACGATCGCACGCGCCAGACGGCGCGACTGACGCTCTTCTCCATAAAGATAGAGCACGTCAGCGATCTGGGCTTCGTCCGCTTCGTTGACGAAGTCGGCTGCGGAGAGCCCGTCCTGGCTCATGCGCATGTCCAGCGGACCGTCAGCGCCGAACGCGAACCCGCGCTCAGCCTGATCGAGCTGCATGGAAGACACACCGATGTCCATCACGACGCCGTCAACCTTGTCGATCCCCGCATCTCCAAGGCCTTCGACCATTTCGGAGAAGCGGCGTGCGTGCAACACGAGGCGCGGCGGATTACTGGCGAGTTCGGGCCATTTCCCCGGATTGTTTTGCACAGCTGCGATGGCATCGGGATCGCGATCGAACGCGTGCACCGTCGCGCCCGCATCAAGCAACCGGCGGGTATAACCACCGGCACCCAGCGTCGCATCGATGATGAGGTCGCCGCCCCGGGGGTTCAGGGCGGCGACCACCTCCTCAATGAGCACGGGGATATGGGGCTGGTCAGGCGTACTCACGACTTCTTGGCCTTTGCGATTTCTGCTTCCTGCAGCGAACGGCAGGTGGCGATAGCGGCCTCGAACGCGGGGTCGTCGGCGTGCTTGTACAGCTCGTCCGGGTTCCAGATCAGGATGCCGGTCCGGCCGATGCCCTGGAAGAACAGCTGCTCGCCCACCGCAGCAAGGCCGGCAAGCGCCTCGGGCATGGTGAAGCGGCCGCTGCCGTCGAAGGGCACCTGCTGAAAGTTGTAGAGCTGCATCGCGCGGCTATCGCGATTGAACGGCTTTCCGGCGGCATCTGCGCGCGCCTGCTCGGCATCAAGCTGGGTTTCGAAGTCCTCGACGCGGGAAAGGCCGAAACCGACGAGGCATTTCCAGTCGGCGTGCTTGGCAAGGCACAGCACGTCCTTGCCGCTCGAATCCCGAACGGGAGAGCGCAGCTCCTTGGGCAGCACGAAGCGGTTCTTGTCGCGCAGAAGCGAGAAGCCCGGTCCGCTGTAGATGTATGGCTGCCCCGCCATGGCTGTCCGAAATATCGCCCCAAAAGTTGCCGTCCCGGAAACACGAAGACCCCCGCGCCCGGCGCCACACATGTGCCGGGATCCGCACCCGCAATGAGCACGGCAGGACTCAGCCTTTCCGATTGGCAGTGGTTCTATATCGGGAATGTCGGGGATTAAAGGGAAATATGGGGATGCATGGGCATTTATGCGCCGAAATGCGGGATTTGCGGTGAACCGCGCCGAGCGCCCACAGCCGTGAAGCTGCGAAAATCCCTGTAATATCGTTATGAATCAGCGATATTATCGGCATCCGGAGATAATCCCGCGCCATCCCCGGCTTCCACCCGGATTTCCCCGGACCATGTGTCCTGCAGCTACTTGGGCAACTGACCGAGCAGATCCCCGAGAATCGCGCGCCGCGCGCCAATATCGGCAGTATTCTGAGGATTTTCGAGCAATGCAGCATCCGCAACGGCCAGAATCAGCCCTTTGCCCGAACGGCATCGCGCCAATAGCCCCGAAGCCTCGATTCGGCACTGCGCCACTACATCCCCGGCTTTCCCCGAAGCGTCCCCGGAATTCCCCAAAGAAGCGAAATGACCCGGCAGGTTCACCGGGATGCCGTCTTCCAGCCGCTCGCCAGCCCCTTGCGCATCATCGAATTGCAGTTCCAGCCCCCACCGCCCGAGAATGGGCGAAAGCATCACAATGTCCTGCGGCCTGCGCGGATCGCCGGGGGAAAAGAGGCTATGGCTCGTCAGCATCGGGTCCGCGAACAGCAGCACCCTGCCGCCGGCACGCACCCAGGCATCAAGCGCGACGTTTTCCTGCGCCGTCAGCGGCCGCGGCTGGGCGAGCACCAGCATGGCACGCTTCGGAAGGGGAAGCGCGCCATGCGCATCCGCCAGAGTATCGAGCGGGACGACACGCCCCCTTTGCTGCAGCGCATCCATCGCCCAGTGCGGCGCGCCCTCATCAGCCAGGAGGCCCCGAATATCGGCGGCCTCCTTCCAGGCGATCGGCAGGCTGGAATAGAGGCCGATGACCTCACCTTCCGGTGGCGCGCCTGCACTTCCCTGCCCGCACGCGGCGAGCAGCAGGCTCAGCAGTAAGGCAAGATCAGGGCGCCGTTTGCGCCGAAGGGTCACCGGTCATCTCCGTGCCCGGCACAGGCGATGCGGACGCGCTGGGCGTCGGAGTGGGACTGGGATCGGCAGCAGGCACCACGCCGATGTCGGCCAGCGGATCGCTTGCCGTTTTCGTCGGCTTGGCGTCCACGGCGACCACCTCCTGGATCGGATCGACCGAATCGTTCAGCCGGATACGGTCACGGATCACGTTGGCGAGGCCAACGATCAGCAGCATCGCGCAAAGGCCGAACAAGCCGATCTGCAAGCGGTACACCGCCTGCGAACGCAGTTCGCGCGCCGAGGGCGGCACGAAATGCTGGGCGGTCTTCAATGGTTCGAGAATGGAGTGCGACTCAATCATATAGGCGGACGATTTCCTGCCGTGTGTGACAGGTTTACATCACCTTTCAAGCCAAGGGAAGACCGGCAGGTTCTTCGCCGCCAGCCATTCCGCATTGTAGAGCGAGGACAAGTAGCGGAACCCGGTGTCGCACAGGATCGTGGCGACGCGCGGATCTTCGCGCCCTTCCTCCACCAGCTTGCGACCAAGCGCCACTGCGCCCGCCACGTTGATGCCCGATGACAGCCCCAGGCACAGCCCTTCCTCGCTCAGCAGACGGCGCACCCATTCGAGGCCGTCTTCGTCGGAAATGCGGAACTGCGTGTCGATCGGCGCGCCTTCGAGGTTCGCGGTGATGCGACCTTGCCCGATGCCTTCGGCCACCGAACTGCCCTCTGCCTTCAGTTCGCCGTTGGCGTAGTAGTTGTAGAGCGCCGCGCCGTGCGGGTCGGTCAGGGCGACGACGATGTTTTCGTCGAAAGCCTTGAGGCCCATGCCGGTGCCCGCGATCGTGCCACCGGTGCCCGCAGCGCAAGTAAAGCCGTCAACGCGCCCGCCCATCTGCTCCCAGATTTCCGGGGCGGTCGATTCGATGTGCGCCTTGCGGTTGGCGATATTGTCGAACTGGTTGGCCCAGATCGCACCTTCGGTTTCCTCCGCCAGACGGCGCGAGGTGTGGACGAAGTGGCCCGGGTTTGAGAACGGCGCGGCCGGAACCAGCACCAGTTCGGCCCCAAGCGCGCGCAAGGTGTCCATCTTTTCGCGCGATTGCGTTTCGGGCATGACGATCACGGTCTTGTAGCCCAGAGCATTGGCAACCAGCGCAAGACCGATGCCGGTATTGCCCGCCGTGCCTTCCACGATCGTGCCGCCGGGCTGCAGAAGGCCCTTTTCCTCGGCGTCGCGCACGATCCACAGCGCCGCGCGGTCCTTCACCGAGGCGCCGGGGTTGGCGAATTCGCACTTGCCCCAGATCTCGCACCCGGCAGCCTCGCTAGGCCCTTCGAGAAGCACGAGCGGAGTATTGCCGATCAGATCGAGCGTGGAGGCACGGGGCTGCGGGGCGTTGGCCAATGTCGCGGTCATGGCGCGACAGTTAGGAAGCCCAGGCCGATGGCGCAAATGATTTGCGCCATCGGCTGTGCAAATCAATCTTCAGGCGCGATCGTGACCTTGAGCCCTTCGAGGTCCGCAGTCACCGGAACCTGGCACGACAGGCGCGAGGTTTCGTTGCGGTGATCCGAACTGTCGAGCAGGTCGTTCTCGTCTTCGCTCATCGCGGGCAGCTTGTCTGCGTAGGCGGGGTCGATGAAGACATGGCAGGTGGCACACGAACAGCAACCGCCGCACAGCGCCAGCAATTCGTCGAAGCCGTCGTCGCGGATCACTTCCATCAGGGTGCGGCCTTCGGGCGCATCCACGGTCTTTTCTTCACCAGCATGATTGACGACGATGATCTGCGGCATGGCTCTCGATTCCCCTTGTGATACACCCTGTATCGTAATTGTCGTTGTATGCGCACTTGCCGCAGGCTGCTAAAGGCTGCAACCCTCTTTTGCAAGGTAACGTAAATCATGGGTTTGACGGCAGACGAACTACGCTTTGGCCTGGACGCGATCGCCCGGAAAGAGCCGGCCATCGCCCGTGCGATAGAACGCGCAGGCTATCCCGAACCGCGCATCCGCGCCACCGGCTATGCCACCTTGCTGCGCACGATCGTGGGCCAGCAGGTGAGCGTGGCGGCGGCGGCATCGGTGTGGAACCGGCTGGAGACGCTGCTGGGCGAAACCATGGCCCCCGAGGCCCTGCTGGCCGCCGAGTTCGACGCGCTGCGCGGCTGCGGGCTTTCGCGCCAGAAGCAGGGCTACGCGCGATCCCTGTGCGAGCTGGTGGTGGCGGGCAGCCTCGACCTTGACGCCCTGCCCGCCGACGACGAGGAGGCTATCGCGCAGCTGGTGCGGATCAAGGGTATCGGCCGCTGGTCGGCCGAGATCTACCTGCTGTTCGCAGAGGGCCGCCCCGATATCTGGCCGGCGGGCGACCTTGCCGTGCAGGTCGGCCTTGGCAAGCTGCTGGGCCTGGAGGAACGGCCGAGCGAAAAGCGCACCCGCGAACTGGCCGAAGACTGGCGCCCCCACCGCGGCGCGGCGGCCATCTTCACCTGGCACTGCTACAACAACCCGGCGCTCTGACCCGCCCCGCAAGGTGACAGGTTTACACCGTTTACACGGCCCAGAGGGAAAACGTGTCACCTTGCGCCCCTCGGGGCCGGAAACGGCGCAAATGCGTGTCACCTTGCGGTTTGCAGGTGTCACCTTGCAGGCGCGATGTGTCACCTTGGCGCCGGAATGTGTCACCTTGCACAACCGCCCCGGAACGGCAGGCGAGACAGCAGGGATTGCGGTGGCGAGCATTTCCGGAACGTAACGCGACGAAGCGGCTGTAGGAAAGCGGGCTTTGGATGGGTGCCCGGAAGGCGGTGTGCGGGGGATCGATTTGGGCCGGTAGGCGACTGTCGGGTTACTGATCTCGATGAGATATACATGCCAACATTTGAACCACGCCGATGTAACTGCTGACCTAGTTCCCCACCCCGCCATAGGTGAAGGTTCGATCAAATGGCATCGGACTTAATGCCGTAGTTACAGAAAGATAGGGCGTAGTAGTCTGCTTATCTCTAAGCCGGGGCAGGACGGGCAAAGGACGGCGCGACAATTACGCAGTTTCAATCTGGTAATCAGCGGAGAAATACCCATCTTTAGGTGTAGTTAGCCTAGCAGGGGAGGTCGCATTGGCATCGCGGCGTAATCAACGTGTTTCGACTATATTCAAGCTAAAGCGTTCACAGGCCACATTGGACTTCGTAGACGTAGATGTAGAGCGAGACACTCGCGTATTTGTCAGTCCGCGCGCGCTAACGTTGATGCAAACTGATTGGGGCGATGGCTGCGTTTCCCTCATTCAGAACTTTTTCCAAACTGTGTTGCAGCACATCAAGAATGGGCAAAACGCAAAGGCCGAAGCGCTATTGCAAGAATTGCGCGAGCCTAATGAAACCCATCTCGGTATGTCGCAGGGGCAATCGCGAGGCCGGGCGCTAGGCAGCGAGTCTGCACATGATGTCTGGACCGCGCTAAGTCAGAGTGCTGCGGCGAAATCCGGCCTTATCCAAGACCTTGAAGATACCGTGCTGCTGATCCACGGCGTATCGGTCGATATTGTATCGGACATTACCACGAATATCATTCGGGGGCCGCTGATTGAATACACCCAAGAGCAGGCAAGGCAGCTTGGCATTCCGCTGACGAAGGGCGTCCCGTCAGGCCCGATGTGGCATCCCGGTCGTGGCGAATGGATCACGGACTTTGTCGAACTCCCGATGGCTAAAACTGGTAAGTTATTGCTTGTGCCAAAGTCTGTAGTCAGGCGCACGTCTCTCTATGACATGCAGTATTTTTATCGGCACTACATGTTGGAGGAAATGCAGCGCGAAGAACTAAAGGCGGGTTCGGCGCTGGTTACAATGCTTAAGAAGGGTCCGAAGGTTCATAAATCGGACCTGATTGAAAAATATGGTAACGATAAAAAAGCTGTTATTGAGCAGACTCTAAAACGACCAGAGGTTTTAGATCAGTATAAGAAGGACATGGGGAAAAAGCCTTTCTTGCCTCTTAGTCATGAAGACTTAGGGAATGTTGAAGGCGATAAGCCTATTGATTGGGATTCCCTGCTCGGGGCGGTAACATCTCTGGGCACCGGTGCTGAAAATGCAGAGGCGTATGAGAAAGCCATCGAAGCTTTGCTGACGGCATTGTTCTATCCAGACCTGTCACACCCGATCTATCAGCATGAAATTCATGACGGACGAAAACGGATCGACATAAAATACACCAACATGGGCGGTGCAGGTTTCTTCGAATGGGTCGCAAAGCACTATATGGCCCCCCAAGTTTTCGTTGAATGCAAAAACTACGGCAACGAAGTGGCTAACCCTGAACTCGATCAACTTTCAGGCCGATTCGGGCGCAGTCGCGGAAACGTGGGCATTCTCGTCTGCCGTCGTTTCAGGAACAAAGCCAAATTTGAGCAGCGTTGCCGAGACACGGCATTAGATGATCGAGGCTACGTCATCGCGCTTGATGACGAAGATTTGAAGGCTTTGGTGGAGTCGCGGAAAAGCGACAAGGAATCGGTTTATCGCGAATTTGCCTTACTGCGGCAGCGCTTTGACGCGATTATCTCATGAGGAAAAAGGGGGAAGGGCGCCGTTAGGGCGTCCTTTGCCGGTCCTTTCTTGGGAGCCGGTCTTTCCCGCCTGAAGGTCGAACCACTTTTCTAACTGACTGAAATAAATCTAGAAAAGTGATGGGCGCGGCGGGGATTGAACCTGCTACGCCACCCGTGTGAAGGGTGCGATCAGAATGGCAGCTTTCAGGAATTCAAATCCAGCACGTGAGCGCCCGCAAAGGGCGCCAACCCGCCCCTCAAACCACCCCCTCGATGAACCGCGCCATGGCGGCGTCGCGTTCGCTCAGGCCTTTGGCGTCGTGGGTGGTGAGGGTCAGGCGCACGGTGTTGTAGACGTTGAACCATTCGGGGTGATGGTCGGCCTTGTCGGCATAGAGCGCCACGCGGGTCATGAAGCCGAAGGCGGCGTTGAAATCGGCGAATTTCAGTTCCGTCTCGATGGCAAGGCCGTCTGCGCGCAGGGTCCAGCGGGGCAGTTCGGCCAGCAGCGCGTCGCGCGCGGCGTCGGTAAGGCGGGCGGGTCGGTTGTTCTGGGCCGTTTGCTCGGTCATGTCGCTCTCCTTGGCAGTAGCCAGCGTTTCCCCTAAGGCTCCGCCCCATGCAAGGGGCATCAGGCACTTACAGCGTCACCGCAACCGACCTCGCGTGCCGCAGGGGCGACAGGGTGCTGTTCGCCGGGCTCTCCTTCACGCTGCACGGCACAGAAGCGCTGCAGGTGGCAGGCACCAACGGCATCGGCAAATCCAGCCTGCTGCGCATCGTCGCCGGGCTAGCCCCCGCGTTCGAAGGGGGCTGCACCGTACAAGGGACCATCGGCCTGCTGGACGAGAAACCCGCGCTGGACCCGGCATTGCCGCTGGGCCGGGCGCTGGCCTTCTGGCAGGCGCTGGACTGCCCGGCGCTGGAGGGTGGAGCCGCCGATACCGCCGCGCAGCTTGAACGGCTGGGCCTTTCCGGGCTGCTCGACGTGCCGGTGCGTTACTTGTCAACCGGCCAGAAGAAGCGCGCCGCCTTTGCGCGCCTGCTGAGCCAGAAAGCCGCGATCTGGCTGCTGGACGAGCCGCTCAACGGGCTCGACGGGCAGGCGGTGGAACTGGCCGAGACGCTGACCGCAGAACACTGCGCGGCAGGCGGCATCGCTCTGGTCGCATCGCATCAGGCGTTTCGCATGCCGAACCTGCGCACGCTCGAACTTTCACGGTACGCCGCATGAGCCGGTTGATGACCCTGCTGCGCCGCGATCTGGCCCGCCTGCTGCTGGGTGGCCGGGGCGGCGGCGCTTTGCTGCCGGTGCTGTTCTTCCTGTCGGTGGCGATGCTCTATCCCTTCGCGGTCGGCCCCGATGCGCCGCTACTGGCCAAAACCGGCGGCGGGGTGATCTGGGTGGCCGCGCTGCTGGCCGCGATCCTGCCGCTCGACCGTCTGGTGGAGCCCGATATCGAACAGGGCCTGTTCGACCAGTGGGCCTTGCGCGGCATATCCGAAGAACTGGTGATCGCGGTGCGGGTGCTGGCCCACTGGATCAGCTTCGGGCCGCCGCTGATGCTGGCCGCCCTGCCCGCCGCCGCTCTGCTGGGGCTGGACGGGCAGACCGTGCGGGTGGTGGAAATCGGCCTGCTGGCGGGCACTCCGGGCCTTGCCGCGCTGGGGGTGACGGTGGCGGCGCTGACGTCGGGCCTGCGCGGCGGCGCGGCGCTGGCGGGACTTCTGGTGATCCCGATGGCGGTGCCCGTGCTCATCTTCGGCGCCGGAAGCCTTGGCACCGGCGGGGAAAGCGGACTGGCGCTTACCGCCGCCGCCAGCCTCGTACTGATCGCCATCGCGCCCTTCGCGGGCGGCGCAGCGGTGCGCGCTTCGCGGGGATAAGTCTGCGCGCGCGGGCGCGTGCTTCCAACATCGCTGCGGCGTTTGGCGCTCTTCCCGCCGCCGCGCATAGTGCGCCCCGCAAACCGGCAACGACCGGACGGGGGAGAGCGCCATGGAACCAGCCGCAGACCTGATGGCCGTCGCACAGGCCGCGACCGGCCTTGCCGATTTCGGGGACGACGGCTTTCGCGAAGGACTGGAACGGCTGGTGCTGGCGCTGGGCACGGAGGCCCGGCTCAATGCCACGGGCGAACATGCCCTGCGCGACCGTATCGTGCTGCACTTGCGCCAGCGCCTGATGGTGGAAGACTGGTATCGCCGCCACCCGGAAATCGGGGACGAGGAAATCCGCGCCCCGCTGTTCGGGGTCAGCCTGCCGCGCACCGGCTCTTCGGCGCTGTCCTACCTGCTCTCCAGCGATCCGGACGTGCGGTATCTGCGGGTATGGGAAAGCTCCCAGCCCTGTCCGCCGCCCTCCACGGTGAAGGGGCCCGACCCGCGGCGCGGCGCCTCTGCCAGCGCGGCGGACGAGCGGCTCAAGGGTGGCAGTCGCACGCCCAGCGGGATCGACGGGGCGATGGAGTGCCAGGATCTCATGGCGCTCGATTTCCGCAGCCAGATCTTCCAGGCCTTCGCGCAAGTGCCCAGCTATTCGCAGTGGCTGCTGGAGGCGGACCTTCACGGCACCTACCAGTACCACAAGCGCGTATTGCGGCTGCTGCAATGGGGTGAGCGCGCCCGGCCGTGGCGGCTCAAGGCGCCCACGCACATGCTTTACCTCAACGCGCTGGACGCCGCCTATCCCGATGCCCGCTTCGTGATGACGCACCGCGATCCGACCGAGGTGATGCTGTCCGTCGCCACCGTCTATGCGGATATCATCGGCAAGTTCTCGGACCACGTCGACCATGCCTATATCGGCGAACTGAACGTGCAGTGCTGGTCCGAAGCGATGACGCGGGCGATCGCCTTTCGCAAGGCCGGCAACGACCACCGCTTCTTCGACATCGACTTTCGCGCGATGCAGGCCGACCCGCTGGGTCAGGTGCGCCGCCTCTACGGCTGGCTGGGAGAAGACGTGTCGCCAGCCTTCGAACAGGCGATGGCGCAGTGGTGGGAAGGCAACGCCGCCACCGAACGCATGGCCAAGCCCGACCCCGCCCGCTTCGCTCTCGAACCTGCGGCGGTGCGTGCACGCTTTGCCGAATACCTGAACCACATGGGCCGCCCCCCGATTGAGGGCGCCGCCTGAAAAGAGGAACCGGAATGCCCGAACCGATCACCGCAAGGAACGACTTCGATGCCGACGCGCGCATGGCACAGACCGTGGCGGGCGGCCCGCGCTATGCGCCGCTTGCGCTGGAGGACGTCAGCCCCGAAGGCATGGAGCAGGTCCGGGTCATCCGCGCCGCCTTCTCCATCCCCGAAAGCCGCCCCTTCCCCGATGTCAGCCTGATCACGCTGCGCCATCCGGGCATGTTCAAGGGGCAGATGGTGCTGGGCATCGAACTGGCGAAAGGCGTGATCCCCCCGCGTGAGCGCGAACTGGCGATCCTGCGGCTGGCGCTGCTGGCCCGCGCGCCGTTCGAATGGAGCGAGCATGTGGATATCGGCAAGGCCTTCGGCATCACGCCCGAAGAGATCGAGCGGGTGTTCGATGGGTCATCCGCCGCCGGCTGGACCGCGCACGAAGCCGCGATCCTGCGCGGGGTGGAAGAACTGCTGGCCGACCACTGCATGAGCGATGAAACCTGGAACACGCTGGCGCAAAGCTGGGATGAGAAGCAGATGCTGGAATTTCCGCTGCTTGTCGGCTCCTACCTGATGACCGCGCTGCAGCAGAATTCGCTCAAGATCCAGCCCAAGGGCGGCTTCGACTATCGCTGACAGGAACGGGCCGATTCGCAGCGAGCGATTCGGCCCGATTCGTCGCGCACGATCCGGCTCTCGATTCGCGGCGCGTGCCGTCGCCTGTGCTGTGGGCTGTCCTGTGGATAAGCGCGGCACAAGCTGCGCATGACAGGTGGAATGTTTCGGCCATTGACGCGCCGGACCATTCCGACCTGCGGCCCTGCATTCTGCCGCAGAGCGCCGGAAAATCCCGGATTTTCCCGCCATCTATCTGCGATACAAGGAAATATTCCAGATCCGTGACCGCGGGAAAAGACGGCCGGGGCGGGCAAGGCAAGGAGCCGCCCCGGCCAAGGTCACAGGATGGGAGAAACGCCCCATGACAAGCGTTTCTCCGGGCTTGGTGCAGGCTTGACGAGAGGAGCAAGCCGCGTAACAGTAGCTAATGATAATCATTCGCATGTGCAAGCCCTAAAAGGAGACCCGCCATGTACAAGTACGTCGACCGCCCTCTCAGCAGCCTCGACGAAGGGTGCCGGTTCCTCGTCTGGTCCATGCGTGCGTGGGTCACCGCGATTGGTCACAAGCGCTGCCCGGCACAGCTTCTGGCCCCGGCTTTCGCCCGCTGGCGGATGATCGGAGGCTTGCAGCCCTTTCACCGCGCGATGGTGCTGCTCAACCGCGATGCACTGGATACGCTGGCATTCTGCCCCATGGGCTGCAGCCACGTTTCCGAGCACGAGGCGGTCATCCTCGAACTCATCACCTCCCTGCGCGACCGTGGCCCGGCCGCGACCCGCGAGACGCTGGACCTGGTGGTGGCGGAAGAAAGCGTGGGCGACATGCTGGAAACGCTGTCGAAGATCGGCGCCGCGCTGGCCATCGCGGGCATATTTCCGGGAGAGCCCGTCACCAATCCAGGCCGCAGCCACTAACCTGCAGCTACTGGCCCTTTTCGCGCAGGAGTGGAGTCGGGTCGCGCTAGATAGGCGCTGACGCGGCCCGGCTTCTCTCCTGCGCGAAGCATCGCGCCCTTGCGGCTCAATCCTGCGGCGAAACGTCCACCGAAAAGAACATCTGCTGCGCCCCCGCGCCGCGAAAGCGCCCGTCCAGCGGGGCCACGTCGGAATAATCGCGCCCCATGCCAAGAAAGATGTGGTCGGTATCGGCCAGCTTGTCGTTGGTGGGATCGAAGCCGACCCAGCCCAGTTCCTCGCCGCACCACAAGTTGACCCAGGCGTGCATGGCATCGGCGCCGACCAGCCGTTCCTGCCCCGGCGGCGGCAGGGTGCGCAGGTAACCGCTGACATAAGCCGCCGGAATGCCGTGCGCCCGCGCGGCAATGATCATGACGTGGCTGAAATCCTGGCAAACCCCGTGCCGCCGGTTGAACGCATCGATCGGGGGGGTATCGGCCACCGTGGCCTTGGCATCGTAAGTGAATTCGGAATGGATGGCCGACATCAGCGCCCGTCCCGCCTCCATCACCGGCATCGCCTCGTTCAGCAGCGCTCCCGCCCAGCCGGCGATCTCGCGATGCTCCTGCGCGATGGGCGAGGCGAAGATGTACGATGCGGGCGCAAGGTCAGACAGGTCCGGCTTCTTCATCGCCCGTTCGCGCAAGTCGGCAAGACCCGGCCCCGCAGCATCTTCCACGAAGAACGGCAGCGGCTCTACCTCCACCGTAAAGCGGCTTTCGATCTGCACTTGCGACGTCGCCTCGCGCAGTGCGAAGCGCGCCTCGTTGACGTGGTAGCCGCCCTGCCCTTCGACCACTTGCGCAGGCGCGGGATCGAGCGTCAGCTTGTAGTCGCTGACCAGTTGCCCGTTCCACGCCGCAGGTTTCAGGCGCACGTTGAACTGCGCCATGTTCACCGGCTGCGCATATTTCAGTGTGGTTATGTGGCTGACCGAATAGCGCATCACAGCAGCGTCGTGCGCCTTTCGGCGTCCTCGTTGTCCAGTTGCAGGAAGTAGCGCAGCGAAACCGCGTCCGACAGCGCCAGCAGCTGCGCTTCCATCGCCGCCAGCCGCGCGGGCGTCATGTCGGGCGCAAGCGCGGCCTGAAGCTCTCCCAGCAGGGCGCGGGCAGCGCGCAGGGGCGGTTCGGGGATATTGTCATCGCGCGATGACGGCAGCGCGCAAAGGTGCGCCACGATCTGCGCCACCTGATAGACCAGTGCGCGCGGATTGTCCGGGTCCAGCAGCACGAGATCGCGCACGGGGTTTAGCGCGGGACCGGTAAGGTAGCGGCTGCGATAGATGATCTGGCTGTCGCACAAGTCCAGCAGCAGGCTGAGCGAGGTAACGTCCGCTCCCTCTTCGTCACCCCCGGTCAGGCTGCGCGCGGTGCGGCAGATCACCTGCGCGCGTTCCAGCCGCTGCCCGATCTCAAGAAACCGCCATGCGGCCGAACGCACCATGTTTTCCGAAATCAGGCCCGAAAGCGCGCTGAAATGTTCCGTCAGCCAGCGCGCGCTGGCCAGCATGGACTGCGGACGATCGACATTGATGGAAGGCATCGGGCGGCTGACGATCCGCCAGAAATCGCGCGCGAAGCGTTCGCGCAGGGCCATGCCCACCTGCTGGCGGCGGCGCATCAGCATGGCGACGCCGCCGGGCAGCCGCGTTTCCGTCAGCGCACGGGCGCAGATCGCGGCAACCGGCAGGCGCGCCGTTTCCGCCTCTATCGCCCCGCCTTCCACCAGCAGCCCGGCCAGGCGCGGCAGCGCGGCCCCTTCGGCATCGACGTTGCCGTCGCTGTCGGCGGGGTTGGCCAGGATCGCGCGGACCACCCGCACCATCGCCTCGGCCCGCTCGTTATAGCGGCCGAACCAGAACAGGTTGTCCGCCGCCTGGCTGGCAAGGATGCCGCCGCCGCGCGATATCGGCGGCTCTCCCGCCACCCGGCTGCCGAGGTGGGCGGCGGCGGGCTTGTCGTCCACCACCCACAAGTCGGCGGACAAGTCCCCGTCGCCCATCAGCGAGGTCGGCAGCGCGGTGCTGGACGACAGGCGTGCGAAGCCGCCGGGCATCACCGTCCACCCGCCGTCCGCAGTGCGCGCCACGAATGCGCGCACGGTGAAGGGCCGGGGCACGATCTGCCCGTCGATGATCGCGGGCGTGGTGGAAAGGTGGACGATCTCCTGCCCGCAATAGTCCATGGGCCGCCGCCACAAGGCATCGATCAGCGCCACGCGCGCCTTTCCGTCCAGCGCGGAGCCGGCCACCGGATTGCGGCTTTCCAGCCCCTCTACCGGCTGACCGAACGCGGGCAGCAGCGCCAGATCGTCCAGCCGCGCGGCGACGGTGGAACTTTCGACCGACTGGCCGCACCACCACGTCGCCACGTTGGGCAGGATCGGCGCCTCGCCCAGCAGGGTGCGGCACAGGCGCGGCAGGAAGGCGGCGAAGGCGGCGGATTCGAGCACTTCGACCCCCGGCCAGTTCATCATCTCGACCCCGCCGCCGGTCCAGGCATCGAACAGCCCGGCGACGCCCAGCTGCGACTTGGCATCGAACGACAGCGGATCGAGCGCGGTTGTATCGATCCAGCGCCACAGCGCGTCCACCCGCTTCGGTCCGGCGATGGTGCCCACGTAGAGCTTGTCGTCCAGCACGGTCAGGTCGCGGCCTTCGACCAGCGGCAGGCCAAGGTAGCGGGCAAGGTGTGCCTGTTCGGCATACGTCTGGTTGAAGCGGCCCGGCGTCATCAGCGCGATGCGCGGATTTTCGCGGCGGCAGGCGGCAGTCATGCCCTCTACCATGCGGGCGAAGAATTCCGACAGGCGGCGCGCATGGGCGTCGGCCAGCAGGTTGCCGATGGCGCGCGACATCGCCAGGCGGTTCTCCAGCGCATAGCCGATGCCGCCCGCCACCCGCACCCGGTCCTGCAGCACCCGCCACTGTCCGCGCGGGCCGCGCGCGAGGTCTGCCGCGTAGACGTGGATGAAGCGCCCCCCCGCCCCTCCGGCATCGTCCGGCGTGCGCCCGATCATGCGCCGGGCGAAGAACGGGCTTCCGGCAACCACGGCGGCGGGAAGATGGCCGTCCGCGACCAGCTTCTGTTTGCCGTAGATGTCTGCGGAAATGGCCTCCATCAGCTGCGCGCGCTGGATCAGGCCACGTTCGACCTGCGCCCATTCCTGCGCGCCGACGATCAGCGGCATGGCGTTGAGCGGCCAGGAACGTTCGTCCTCATCGCCGGTCAGGCGGAAGGCAAGGCCAAGGTCGGCGGCGTGGCGCGCGGTGGCGTCCTGCAGGGCCGAAGGGTCTCCGTCCGTAGCGGCAGAGAGGCCTGCGGCCACCTTGCGCCACACTTGCGCCACCGGGCGGCTGGCATCGCCGAACAGATCCCCGCGCGACGCGGAGGCGGCGTAACTGTCCAGCCAGCTGGCCGCCGGGGTCAGGTCCGATGCGGCACCGGCGCCGGATTCCGGCCGGGTCACCACGGCATGGCTCCGCGCCCCCGGATCAGGTCCGGGCCAACGAACGGTCCATGCGCGCTACACCCCTGGAACATGGCGCTACATTAACCGCGAGGGCCGCCTGAGGTCGAGAGTGTAGGGAAATTCACTCGGCAGTTCCTCCGGCGGCACCGGCAGCGGGCCGGGCGAATGGCCGTGATCCTGGAACCGCGCCTTGCGCCGCGCCTCCGCCTCGTAGTCGTTGACGGGGACAGTATCGTAGTTGCGCCCGCCCGGATGCGCGACCTGATAGACGCAGCCCCCCAGCGAGCGGCCGTTCCACAAGTCGTAGATGTCGAACGTCAGCGGCGCATGGGGCGGCAGCATCGGGTGCAGGCATTCGGCGGGCCACCACGCCTTGTAGCGCACCCCGCCGACGCCCTCTCCGTATCCTACCCTGGTCAGCGGCACGCGGCGACCGTTGCAGGTGATAACGTGGCGACCCTCGACCAGACCCGTCGCCCTCACCTGCAGACGTTCGGTGGAACTGTCCACGTATCGCACCGTGCCGCCGATCGCGCCGGTTTCGCCCAGCACGTTCCACGGTTCCAGCGCATGGCTGATCTCAAGGCTGACGCCCCCGCCCTCTACCTCGCCGTGGACGGGGAAGCGGAACATGCGCTGCGCCTCGAACCAGCTGGGATCGAAATCGTACCCGGCGCGGCGCAGGTCATCCAGCACGTCAAGGAAATCGGCCCAGACGAAGTGGCCCAGCATGAACTTGTCATGCAGCTGCGTGCCCCAGCGCACCAGCGGGCCTTCCACCGGCTCGCGCCAGAACCACGCCGTCAGCGCGCGCAGGAGCAGCTGCTGGGCGCAGGACATGCGCCCTTCCGGCGGCATCTCGAAGCCCCGGAACTCGACGAGGCCGAGGCGTCCCGTGGGACCGTCGGGGCTGAACAGCTTGTCGATGCAGATTTCGGTGCGGTGCGTGTTGCCCGTCACGTCCACCAGAAGGTTGCGGAACAGGCGATCGACCACCCACGGCGCGGGCTGCTGCATGTGCGGGCCGGGCACCTGCGCCAGCGCGATCTCCAGTTCGTAAAGCGCATCGTGCCGCGCCTCGTCGATGCGGGGGGCCTGACTGGTCGGGCCGATGAACAGGCCCGAGAACAGATAGCTGAGCGAAGGATGCCGCTGCCAGTACGTCACGAAGCTTTTCAGCAGGTCCGGGCGGCGGATGAACGGGCTGTCGAGCAGGGTCGGCCCGCCCAGCACGATATGATTGCCACCGCCGGTGCCGATGGAGCGGCCATCGACCATGAACTTGTCCGCGGTCAGCCCGATTTCGCGCGCGCAGTCGTACAGCGTCTCGGTGATCTCCACCGTTTCGCGCCAGCTGGCGGAGGGGTGGATGTTGACCTCTATCACACCGGGATCGGGCGTGACCTTGAGCACCGTCAGGCGCGGGTCGGGCGGCGGAGCGTAACCTTCGATCCGCACCGGCAGCTTCTGCGCCTCTGCCACCGCCTCGATCGCGGAAACGAGTTCGAGGTAGTCCTCCAGCCGCTCGGTCGGGGGAATGAACACGGCCAGATAATCACCGCGCGGCTCCACCGTGACGGCGGTGCGCACCGCGCCCTCGATGATGTCCTGTTCGACGATGGCCTCGGCGAAACTGCGCGGTTCGGGTACGGTTTCGAAACGCTGCGATGCCGCGATCTCGTGCGACTGGCTGCCGCGCTCGATCGCCTGCCTGCGGAAATCGGCAAGGGGCTGGCGTTCCTCCGCCGTGTCACGCGGGTGGATATAGGGATAGTCCGATGGCGCGACATGCGGCAGCGAGCCCAGCGGCAGACGGTAACCCAGCGCGGAATCGCCCGGAACCGCCGTCAGCACGCCCTTGCGCACGCGCCAGTATTCACTTTTCCAGCGCGGCGCGGAGGCATCCCTGCTGTTCCAGCGCTGCACCGGCAGGACCACGCCGACCGGCTGATCCACCCCGCGCCGGTAAGTGCGGCGAAAGCGGCGGGCCAGTTCCTCGTCCTCGATCGCCGGGTCCATCGGTGTGGTGTTCACCGGCAGTTCGTCTTCGCGCAGCATCCAGACGCCGCGATCTTCGAACACCGGCTGGACGTAGCCGCGATCAAGCCCCAGCCCCTGCGCTGCCGCCGCCAGCAGATTGGCGGCCGCCAGCACGTCGATGCTGGGCACCGGATCGGGATCTCCGCCCCTGGCCAGCGGCTTTTCCCCGGCGATCAGGCTGTCGTCATGCCAGATCGGCACGCCGTCCTTGCGCCAGTAGATCGAATAGCCCCAGCGCGGCAGCGTCTCTCCGGGATACCACTTGCCCTGCCCGTGATGGAGCAGCGACCCCGGCGCGAACTTGGTACGCAGCAGCCGGATCAGCTGGTCGGCATAGGCCGCCTTGGTCGGACCTACGGCGGCGCTGTTCCATTCGGGCGCTTCGAAATCGGTGGCGGCGATGAAGGTCGGCTCGCCGCCCATCGTCAGGTTGACCCCCCAGGCCTGCAGGTCCGCGTCCACCTTGTCGCCCAGCCTGAGCAGGCCGTCCCACCGCTCGTCGGTGAAGGGCTTGGTGATGCGCACCGCCTCTGCGATGCGGCTGACGTTCATCCTGAAGTCGAAATCGACTTCGGCAGGCTCGGCCATGCCTTCGATCGGAGTGGCAGACCGATAATGCGGCGCTGCGCAAAGCGGGATGTGCCCTTCGCCCGCGAACATGCCCGAAGTGGCGTCCAGCGCGATCCAGCCTGCGCCCGGCACATAGGCTTCGGCCCATGCGTGAAGGTCGGTAACGTCTTCCAGAACGCCCACCGGCCCTTCCTTGGGCATGACGTCAGCAACCAGCTGGATCGAATAGCCCGACACGAACCGCGCCGCAAAGCCCAGCCGTCGCAGCAACTGGACCAGCAGCCAGGCCGAATCGCGGCACGATCCGATCCCGGCCTCCAGCGTCTCTTCGGGCGTCATCACGCCCTGCTCCATGCGGATCACGTAGTTGATGCGCTGCTGCAGGCGGCTGTTGATGTCGACGAGGAAATCGACCGTGCGGCCTTCGTAGTCCGCATGTTCGGCCACCAGCGCATCGAACAGCGGGCCCTGCTCCTCCACCTCGAAGTAAGCCGAAAGGTCAGCCTTCATCGCCGCCGAGTACGTGAAGGGATACTCCTCCGCATCGGGTTCGACGAAGAAATCGAAGGGGTTGATCACCGCCATTTCGGCCAGCAGGTCCACCTCGATCGCGAAATGATCGACCGGATCGGGGAACACCACGCG
Organism: Novosphingobium guangzhouense; assembly: GCF_002896965.1. Taxonomy (GTDB): domain Bacteria; phylum Pseudomonadota; class Alphaproteobacteria; order Sphingomonadales; family Sphingomonadaceae; genus Novosphingobium; species Novosphingobium guangzhouense. The sequence continues at coordinate 5,998 of NZ_LYMM01000095.1, read as the reverse complement.
CGCCAGCCAGTTGCCGTGCGGATCCTGCTGCCAGTTCAGGAAATGCTCGGGCGGGCTGATCTTCAGCGAATAGTTGGGCACCTCGGTCCGACTGTGCGGGGCCGGACGAAGCCGGATAACCTGAGGGCCGAGACGGATGCGCCGCGAATAGCGGTAGCGGGTGAGATGGTGCAGGGCTGCCTTGATCATCAAGGCGGAGTGTGCGCGATTCAATGCTGCGCTGCAACGATTGTTCAACGGCGGCTTTAATTCGCTCCCACCACCGTCGCACTTGTGTCATCGTGCCATGCGAAAGGGCCTTCCTGTGAATACCATGGACATGCTGAGCACCACCGACACCGCGGAAAGCGGCACGCAGGCGACCGGGGAAACCGAAGACCTCGCCACCCTCCCCTCGCGCTATTTCAACCGCGAACTGAGCTGGCTCGCCTTCAACGAACGCGTCCTCGCCGAAGCCTGCAACCCGAACTACCCGCTGCTGGAACGGCTGCGCTTCCTGTCCATCTCGGGCAACAACATCGACGAATTCCTGATGGTGCGCGTCGCCGGCTTCCACGCGCAGGTGCGCCGCCAGATCGAGGAAATCTCGATGGACGGCCTCACCCCGTCGCAGGCGATCGCGCTGACCCACGAAAAGGTGATGGAGCTGGAGCAGATCCAGCAGGATACCTGGACCGCGCTCAAGACCCAGCTGGCCGATGCCGGCATCACGGTGGTCGGCGAAGACGACAAGCTCGACCGCGAGCGCGAAAAGTGGCTGCGCGAATACTTCATCGAACAGGTCATGCCGGTGATCACCCCCCAGGCGATCGACCCGGCGCACCCGTTCCCCTTCGTCGCCAACCAGGGCATCGGCGTGCTGTTCTCGCTCACACGGGAAGCAGACGAGGCGCCGGTGATGGAGATGGTGCTGATCCCCGCGCCGCTGCCACGCTTCGTGCGCATTCCGGGCGATGAGGCGGCGTGGATCTCGATCGAGGATCTGATCTGCCGCAACACGGCGGAACTGTTCCCCGGTTTCCGCTTCAACGGCCATGGCGTGTTCCGCATCCTGCGCGACAGCGACATCGAGATCGAGGAAGACGCCGAAGACCTTGTCCGCTACTTCCGCACCGCGATCCAGCGCCGCCGCCGCGGCCTTGTCATCGTGCTGCAGCTGCAGGGCAGGTTCGACCCGGCGGCAGAGGAAATCCTGCGCACCCAGCTGGGGCTGGACAAGGCGCTGATCATGAAGACCGACGGCATCATCGGTTTTTCCGGCCTGTCCGCGATCTGTGACGAGGACCGGCCCGAACTGAAGTTCGAGCCCTATACCCCGCGCTACCCCGAACGCATCCTTGAGCATGACGGCGATATCTTCGCGGCGATCCGCGAAAAGGACATCGTCGTCCAGCATCCTTACGAAAGCTTCGAAGTCGTCATCGACTTCCTGCGGCAAGCCGCGATCGACCCCGATGTGGTGGCGATCAAGCAGACGCTCTACCGCGCGGGCAAGCAGTCGGCGATCATCTCGGCGCTGATACAGGCAGCCGAACAGGGCAAGTCGGTGACCGCCGTGGTCGAACTGAAAGCCCGCTTCGACGAGGAACAGAACCTGCTCTGGGCCAGCCAGCTGGAACGCGCGGGCGTCCAGGTGATCTACGGCTTCGTCGACTGGAAAACCCACGCCAAGGTATCGGCCGTGGTCCGCCGCGAAAACGGTTCGTACCGCACCTACTGCCACTTCGGCACGGGCAACTACCACCCGATCACCGCGCGCATCTATACCGACCTGTCGTACTTCACTGCCGAACCGGCGGCGGGACGCGACGTGGTGCGCCTGTTCAACTTCATCACCGGCTATGTCGAGCCCAAGAGCCTGGACATGCTCTCGATATCGCCGATCTCGCTGCGCTCCACCCTTAACGAGTGCATCGACGCCGAAATCGCCAACGCCGAGGCCGGAAAGCCCGCCGCGATCTGGGCCAAGCTCAATTCGCTGACCGACCCGGACCTGATCGACCGCCTCTATGCCGCCAGCCGCGCGGGCGTGGACATCGATCTTGTCGTGCGCGGCATCTGCTGCCTGCGTCCGGGCGTGCCGGGACTGTCCGAGAACATCGCCGTCAAATCGGTGATCGGCCGCTTCCTTGAGCACGCACGCATCTGGGCCTTCGCCAACGGCGCCTACCTGCCCAATCGCCGCGCCCGCCTGTTCATCACTTCGGCCGACGGGATGAGCCGCAACCTCGACCGCCGCGTCGAAGTGCTGCTGCCGATCCGCAACAAGACGGTGCACGATCAGGTGCTCGACCAGGTCATGCTGGCGAACCTGCTGGATTCCGAACAGTCGTGGGATCTGGCGCCTGACGGCACTTACGACCGCGTCGGAGATGTGGACAACCCCTTCAATCTTCACCGCTATTTCATGACCAACCCGTCGCTCTCCGGGCGGGGCGCGGCGCTGGACAGCGGACGCAAGGTGCCCAAGCTCTCGCTGCGGCGCGGGAACATCTGACCTTATCGTTTTACCCATTTTCCGAGCCGTCAGGTGTTTCCACCTGACTGGAAAATGCTCTAGGGCGTAGGAACATGACGCCTTGTGGTAAGTATTGATCGTAATGATCGGCATCAGCCAATCCAGCGCCCGGCGCGCCATCATCGACATCGGGTCGAACACGGTGCGCCTCGTCGTCTACAACGGGCCGCCGCGCGCGCCGGTCGTCGTGCTCAACGAAAAGGTCAATGCCCGGCTGGGCAAGGATCTCGGTCGTACCGGCGCAATCGGCGAGAAATCGATGCGATCGGCCCTTGGGGCGTTGTCCCGCTTCGCCACGCTGCTGCGGCTGCTGGGGGTCGATGACATCGAATGCGTCGCCACTGCCGCCGCGCGCGATGCCTCCAACGGGCCTGAATTCCTTGACGCCGTGCGCGGCTTCGGCCTTTCCCCGCGCCTGCTTTCGGGCGAAGAGGAAGCGCGCGCCAGCGCCACCGGCGTGATCGCCGCCTTCCCCGGCGCCCGCGGCATCGCGGCAGACCTTGGCGGCGGCAGCCTTGAACTGGTTGAGATCGACGCGGCCGCCCCCGGAGGCATCGCGCCCGGCGGTATCACCTTGCCCTTCGGCACCCTGCGCCTGCCGGACTTGCGCGCAGGCGGCCAGCAGAAGTTCGCCGCCGCCGTGCGCGATGGCCTTGCCGCACGCGGCTGGGGCATCGGCAGCCATCACGGCGGACGGGGCATGCCGCTTTACATCGTGGGCGGTTCCTGGCGCGCGCTGGCACTTCAGGCCATGCGGGTGCTGAACTGGCCCGTGGACGATCCCCACGGCTTCGAACTTGCCCCGTCAGAGGCGATGCACCTGGCCCGCATCTTCGCGAAGGGTAAGCTGGACGACCCCGACCCGCGCATTTCCGCATCGCGTCTTGCCACCCTGCCCGATGCTGCGGCGCTGATGGCGCAGATAGTGGGGCAGTTGCACCCCTCGCGCCTGATCTTCTCTTCATGGGGTCTGCGCGAAGGGCTGCTCCACATGCAGCTTCCCGAAAGCATCCGGAACGAAAGCCCGATGCTGGCCAGCGTCGCCGATTTCGCGCAGACCGCCCGCGTCAACGCGGACGACGCCGTGCGCATTGCCAACTGGACCGCGCCTGCCTGTTCGCAGGCCAGCGCCGATGCAGACTTGCGCAAGGCGGCCAGCCTGCTGGCCCTTGCCGCGATGCGCACCGAACCGAACATGCGCACCGAAGAAGCGCTGACGTGGGCGCTGCGCAAGCGCTGGATCGGCCTCGACATGCGCGGACGCGGGATGATGGCGATGACCGTCTTCGCCAACTCAGGCGAAACCCAAGTGCCCCCGCAGTTCACCAAGCTGGCCAGCGCCGAAGACTTGCGCCGCGCCATCGGCTGGGGCCTTGCCGTGCGCCTGTGCCGCCGCCTGACAGGCGGGGTGGCGGGCGGCCTTGCAGCCACTTCGCTGGCAGTCGAAGGCGATATGCTGGTGTTGACCGTGCAGGACGCCGTGCGCCCGCTTTACGGCGCCGGCAACGGCAAGGATCTCAGGGCGCTGGCCGACTGGCTGGGGCTGGGATGCCGCGTACAGGATGCAACAGGCGCCGCGATCGAGGCGTAAGGCGGCGGGGGCAGCCCACACCCCACGCCATTGTCACACCAGCGTGCGGCTCTCTGCGATGGCGGAAATGCCGCGCTTGCCGCCGCTGCGGTCAAGCTGCACCACGATGTCGATCACGGATGCGGCATATTCCAGCGTCTCTGCACGGGTCAGGCCGATGCCGGTCTGCATGGACATCAGCGCAATCTGCTCCAGCGCGCCGCGCGGGGTGTTGGCGTGCACGGTCGAGAACGAGCCCGGATGGCCGGTGTTGATGGCCCGCAGGAAGCTGACCGTCTCGGTGCCGCGCAGCTCGCCCAGCACGATGCGATCGGGGCGCAGGCGCAGCGCGGCCTGCAGCAGATCGTTGGCCGAAACTTTCGCCTCGCCCAGTTCACCCTTTACCGCGATCAGGCCAACGCCGTTGGCGCCGGGCAGGCGCAGTTCGGCGGTATCCTCCACCAGCACCACGCGTTCATGCGGCGGGATTTCCGAAAGCATCGCGTTCAGGAACGTGGTCTTGCCGGTGGACGTGCCGCCTGAAATCAGGATCGTGCGCCGCCGCCGGATGGCATCGCGCAGGAAAGCGATAGGCTCCAGCATGGCATCGGGCGCAGGTTCCTCGACATGCGGCGGGATCGGGCCGCGATCGTAGGCGTCAAGCGGCAGTTCCAGCAGCCGGTGACGACGGATCGCCAGCGCCCAGTTGGCGCGCGTCGCGGGCGGGCCCACCAGCTGGATACGGGCACCGGAATGCCCGCCGTATGCAGGCAGCGTTGCGGAGAGCAGCGGATGTTCGCGGTTGATGCCCTGATGGCTGATCCGCGCGACCTGCTCGGCCAGCCGCTGCAGCAGGCGGTTGTCCATCTGCGGCAGTTCGATACGCTGCATGCCGGAAAGCGCCGCGTCTTCCACCCAGATCTCTCCGGGACGGTTGACGAGAATTTCGGTCACCGTCTCCTTGTCCAGCCACGGGCGCAGCGGGGCAAGGTAGGCATCCAGATAGACGCTGCGCGGTTCCGCATGAACGGGCGCATCAGACATGGGGGCTTGCCCCAGGGCGGGCTGCAGGGAGAACACTTCGGCCATGGTGCGTCACTGGACCGCGCTGAAGTCCAGATCCTTGGCGGTGAACACGCGGATCGGTTCACCCTGGCGCACACGGATCGTCGGGCCAATGCTGGCGCCGCTCTGCACCGCGGCCGATGCCGCCGAACTGCCGCCGCCGATGACCACGTTGGACCCGCTGGACGCCAGCGTGGTCAGCCCGCCGACCACCGAAAGCAGCATGGCGGAACCGAAACGCTCGAAGAAGTGCGTGTTGACCTTGCCGGGAAGGCCCGTCTCACCGCCGAAGGCGATCGCGGGCGACCCCAGGTTCACCGAAACGCCGTCCGGGCGGATCAGGCGGCTCCAGATCACGTAGGCGCGCTTCTGGCCTGCCGTCAGCCCGCTCTTGTACTGGCCGATCAGGCGGGACGAACGCGGGACAAGCACGCGCTTGCCATCGAAGCTGCGCACATCGGTGGAAACGATGGCGCGCACGTAACCGGGCACGTCGGTGTCGATGGCGGTTTCCAGCACCGCCGGGATCAGCGTGCCCTGCGTGACGGTGGTGGCCGGGTCGAACGAACGGGCAGCCGACGCGGTGGAGCCGGGGCCGCCGATGCGCGCGGCGAAATCGTCATTGGCGTTGCCGCCGCCGGCCTTCGCCGCTTCTGCCGCCACGCCCGCGACGGGCACGGCCGCGCCGGTGCCGACATCGAACACGACCGTCGGGCTGGCAAGGCGGTTCTGCGGCGCGGTTGCCGCTCCGGGAGCAGCAGCAAGCACGGGGGCCGGCGCGGGGGCGGGAAGTGGCGCAGGTGCCGGAGCAGGCGCGGCCGGAGCCACTGCTGCAGGCGCGGCGA
>NZ_LYMM01000094.1 GCF_002896965.1 Novosphingobium guangzhouense | reverse complement strand
CCCGCCGCCGCCGCCCCCGCCGCCGCCGCCGCCTCCTCCGCCCCCGCCGCCGGCTCCGGTCTGCAACAAGGGTCCGTACATCGTGTTCTTCGACTGGGATAAGTCGGACATCACGCCTGAGGCTGCGACGATCCTCGACAGCGCGGTCAGCGCTTACGCAAACTGCGACAACGTGCCGATCATGCTCGCCGGTTACACCGACCGTTCGGGTACGGCCAAGTACAACATGGGCCTTTCGGAGCGTCGTAACGCTTCGGTCCGTTCGTACCTGACCAGCCACGGCATCCCCGACGGCTCGATCTCGAGCCAGGCGTTCGGTGAAGCCAACCCGCGCGTTCCGACCGCGGACGGCGTGCGCGAACTGCAGAACCGTCGCGTCGAAATCACTTACGGTCCGGGTTCGGGCATGTAAGCGACCGGCAACGGTACAAGATTGGGGGGTCGGAGAAATCCGGCCCCCTTTTCTTTTGTCCTGTGGCGGCCAGACACGGCACCCAGATATGAAAAGGCCCGGCGAGTGTCTCTCGCCGGGCCTTTTTTCGAATTACAGGCTGGATCAGGCCGCGTAAGGCGTTGGATCGATCAGGCCCGCTTCCTCAAAGCCCCCTTTGCGCAAGCGGCAACTGTCGCACTGGCCGCAGGCGCGCCCATCGGGCTGGGGATCGTAGCAGGACCAACTCATCCCCGGATTCAGACCCAGACGATCCGCTTCGCGCGCGATATCCGCCTTGCTCATGAACTGCAGCGGCGCGTGGATGCGCAGCTTCTGCCCTTCATCACCCGCCTTGGTCGCGAGCGTGGCGATGTCTTCGAACGCCGAGATGAATTCCGGCCGGCAATCGGGGTAGCCCGAGTAGTCGAGTGCGTTAACGCCGATGAAGATATCGCTCGCGCCAATCGCCTCGGCCCAGGCCAGGGTCAGCGACAGGAACACGAGATTGCGAGCCGGCACGTAAGTGACAGGAATGTCGGTACCCACGCCGCCCTTGGGAACCGCGATGTCATCGGTGAGCGCCGATCCACCAAATCGCCGCAGGTCGAGGGGCAAAACCACATGGCGTGCTGCGCCGATGACCCGCGCGATATCCGCTGCGGCATCAAGTTCGCGGCGGTGGCGCTGGTTATAGTCGATCGTCAGCGCATTGACGGCAAAGCCGCGCTCACGCGCGATACCGGCCGACACCATCGAATCGAGGCCGCCGGAAAGCAGGACGACCGCCTGCGGAGCAGCCGAAGTCGGCTGGGGGGATGTCTCTTCATGCATAAGTGCTGCGCTACGCCCGCTGCGGCGCGACGACAACGATCAAATGCAACGCCAATCGATCGTCAGCCGCGACACTCGCCCGTCCGGCGCGCCTCTGCCGAGAAAGCGAAGGGCAGTCCATCGACAATACCCTGGCTATTGATCTGCACCAGCGCATCGCTTTCCCGGCGGATCTGGGTGCGGCCATAGCCCTGCCCCCGGCAGGTATATTGCACGGTGACCTGATCCGCCTTGTCCTCGACCACGACGGAACTGCACGGCACGCCGGGATGCCGCAGCTGGATCAGCCGCCGCCCGTTGTCGAGGCAGATATTGCGGACTTCCCCACCACGCTCACGAAGCTCCCAGCCGCCGCGCGTCAGCTCATCAAGCATGCCCAGCGACTGCTTCTGCGCATAGGCCGGCACGGCCAGTGCCGTGCACACAGCCAGCCCCAGCAAGGCAAGAGAAGACTTTGAAAACATTCCGTCGCACCCTGAAAACGCTCCGCCGTACACTGTATCGGCAGCCCCGTCCCGGTTTTCAAGTCGCCCGCGGATGTGGCGGGAGTATGACCGTCAGGCCGGAACGCGCAAGACCTTCGAGCAAAACGCACAATCGACGGGTATGTGCCCATCGTCGTCACGCATGTCGGCGAGTTGGTCTTCGGGGAACTTCGACAGGATCGACAGATAGTGTTCGACCGTGCATCGGCACCCACGGCTGAGCGGCAGCAGGCGTTCGACGCGCACTTCGCTTTCTTCGTGGAACAGGCGCCAGACCAGCTCTTCCAGCGTCAACACCGGGTCGACAAGCTCTGCCTCCTGCACCGTTGCCGACAGGATCGCGACGTGTTCCCAGTCCGGGTGGTCCTCCTTGGCGTGAAGACGCTCGCGCCCCTCTTCACCATCGGGGAAGTGCTGCACGAGCATGCCGCCCGCCACGCAGCGCGGCCCGTTCGAGCGCACAGCGATGCGGATCAGCGTGGGCAACTGTTCCGACTGCGCGAAATAGCTCTCGCACGCATTGGCCAGCGAAGCGCCTTCCAGCGGGACGATGCCCTGATATCGCTCGCCACTGGTCGCAAGGTCGAACGTAATCGCAAGGTAACCCTTGCCGAACATCGTTTCGAGCGAGCAGTCTTCCTCAAGGGCCCCGACCATCTCCGGATCGTGCCGCAGATAGCCGCGCAATTCGCCGTTTCGATAGTCGCAGACCAGCAGGTCCACCGCGCCGCCCTCTGCCTGCGCCTGGAAGGTCAGCTGGGCGTCGTCTTCCTTGAGCAACGACCCCATCAGCGCCGTCAGCACCAGCGCTTCTGCCAGTACGTGCTTGACGACCTTGGGGTAATCGTGCGCCGACAGTACCGTTTCAAGAACCGGGCCGAGGCGCACCATGCGTCCGCGCGCGTGGCGCGCGGACACGGTGAAGGCAAGGACGCGGTCAAAGCCGGTATCGTCGCGCAGCAGATCGTCGTCGGTCACAGCTTGCCCAGTGTCCAGAGCAGCACCGACTTCTGGGCATGAATGCGGTTCTCCGCCTCGTCCCAGACAGCCGACCGCGGCCCGTCCATGACCTCGTCCGTAACTTCCTCCCCGCGATGCGCGGGAAGGCAATGCAGGAACGTCGCGTCAGGACGCGCGGAGACCATCAGCGCAGCATTCACCTGATAGGGCTGCATCGCGGCGACATGCTTCTCGCCCCCGGCCTGACCCATCGACACCCAGGTATCGGTGACCACGACCTGTGCGCCCGCCACCGCCTGCTGCGGATCGTTGGTGAGAATCACCTCGCCTCCGGCTGCCCGGCAACGTTCAATGAACCCCGAGTCCGGCTCGTAACCGACCGGGCCGCCGATGCGGATGGTGAACTTCATCAGCCCGGCCGCCTCGATCAGCGAATTGGCTACATTGTTGCCGTCGCCCAGCCACGCAAGCTGGAGTCCGGGCAGCGCGTGGCCATGCTCCACGATGGTCAGCAGATCGGCCACGATCTGGCACGGGTGCGACAGGTCGGTCAGGCCATTGATGACGGGGACGTCGGCGTAGTGCGCCAGTTCCTCTATCTTGGCGTGATCGTCGGTGCGGATCATGATCGCATCGACCATGCGGCTGAGCACGCGCGCGGTATCTGCGATCGTCTCGCCGCGGCCCAGTTGCGTGGAGCCCGCGTCCAGGATCAGCGCCGAACCGCCGAGCTGGCGCATCGCCATGTCGAACGAAACGCGCGTGCGGGTGGAGTTCTTCTCGAAGATCATGGCCAGCGTGTGCCCGGCAAGCGGCGCATCCGCGTCCGCACGGCCTTTCGGCCATGCAGCACGCGCCGCCTTCCGGTCGATCGCATCGTTGATCATGGCGGCGATGGTATCGCCTCCCGCATCGGACAGGCTGAGGAAGTCCCGCATCACGCAGTCTCTTCGATCTTGTAACTCGCCGCCGCAGCGGAAAGCTTTTCCATGAACTCGTCGATGTGGCTGTCATCGATGACGAGCGGAGGAAGCACGCGCACCACGTTGTCGCCGGCGGAAACGGTCAGCAGCCCGTGATTGTCGCGCATATGCGCCACGAAGGGACGCGGCTCCACCTTCATCTTCAGGCCGATGAACAGCCCGCGCCCGCGCACCAGTTCGAACAGGTCGGGGTAATTGCCGATGAACTGCTCGAGCCGCGCCTTGATCCGTTCGCCCTTGGCGCGCACGTCCGCCAGGAACTCGCCATCGGGAACGACGTCGAGGATCGCGCCGACCGCTGCCATGGCGAAGGGATTGCCGCCGTAAGTCGATCCGTGGGTGCCCGCGACCATGCCGCGTGCCGCCTTTTCGGTGGCAAGGCAGGCGCCGACCGGGAAGCCGCCGCCGATGCCCTTGGCGGTCGCCATGATATCGGGCTCGATCCCGTACTGTTCGTAGGCATAGAACGTGCCGGCGCGGCCGACGCCGCTCTGCACTTCGTCGAGCACCAGCATCAGGTCATGTTCGTCGCAAAGCGCGCGCAGACCCTGCATGAATTCGTCCGTGGCGATGCGGATGCCGCCTTCGCCCTGGATCGGTTCGACCATGAAGCCTGCCGTATTCGGGCCGATCGCGGCCTTCGCGGCCTCAAGGTCGTTGAACTCGACGTACTTGAAGCCCGGCAGCAGGGGCATGAAGCCCTTGTGCATCTTGTCCTGGCTGGACGCGCTGATGGTGGCCATCGTGCGGCCATGGAAGGCATTATTGAAGGTGATCAGTTCGAACTTGTGATCGTTACCGGCCGACTGGTGATAGGCGCGCGCGGTCTTGATCGCGCATTCCACCGCCTCGGCACCCGAATTGGTGAAGAAGGCCGTGTCCGCGAAGGTCAGGTCGATCAGCCGCTGCGCCACGGCTTCGCCCTGCGGGCTGCCGTAAAGGTTCGACACGTGCATCAGCGTTTCGGCCTGCTTCTGGATCGCCGCTATAAGGCCGGGGTGCGAATGGCCGAGTACGTTCACCGCGATGCCGCTGGCGAAATCGAGGAATCGGCGACCGTCCTCGCTGATGAGATGGCAGTGCTCTCCGCGAACGGGACGCACGCCGCACCGGGGGTATACGGGCATCAGCGGGGTAATGGACATGTCGGTATTCCTTGCAGAATCGGGCCCTTGAAAATCCGGGCCTTAGAGAAATCTCGCTTTGAAGATCGCAAACGACAAATGGCGGCCCTGCCGGACCGCCATTTGCGCGCGTTTAGATGTTTGCAGCCTCCCGGTCAAATGGCCGGGAGAGATGCTGGCAGGATCAACCCTGACGCGGCTGCAGGTTGACCGCCGAGTACTTGCCTCGTCGATCGACCTCGATGTCGAACTCTACCTGGTCGCCTTCGTTGAGGCCGGACATGCCCGAGCGCTCAACCGCACTGATGTGCACGAATGCGTCCGGCTGGCCGTCATCACGGGTGATGAAGCCGAAGCCCTTCATGGAGTTGAAGAACTTGACCGTACCGGTAGCCTTTTCGCCGGTCAGCTGGCGCTGCGGCGCCGGCTCGCGCTTGGCGACGGGGATCACGTCGCCAACGACGACGAGGTCGGTGGCCGAGATCTTGCCGCCACGATCGACGAGCTGGAATTCAAGCTGCTGACCTTCGGCCAGGCCTTCAAGGCCGGCGCGTTCGACCGAGCTGATGTGAACGAACACATCGTCGCCGCCTTCTTCACGCTGGATGAAGCCGAAGCCCTTGGCAGCGTTGAAGAACTTTACGACGCCCTTGCCCTGACCGACGACCTGGGCAGGCATTCCGCCGCCACCGCCGCCGCGACCACCAAAGCCGCCACCGCCGCCGCCGAAGCCGCCGCCACGGTTGCCACCGCCGAAGCCGCCACCGC
>NZ_LYMM01000093.1:2500-5698 GCF_002896965.1 Novosphingobium guangzhouense | reverse complement strand
TGGTTGCGGGGGTAGGATTTGAACCTACGACCTTCAGGTTATGAGCCTGACGAGCTACCGGGCTGCTCCACCCCGCGTCACCGTATTTTTTTGCGTCGTTTGATGGACGCAAAAAGGGCCCTTTTGGGGCCCTTATTTCGTTTGTCATTGTGATGGGTTTTTTTCAACGATTTAGCGCGTCGGCTTCAATGCCTGGCGACGTCCTACTCTTCCGGGGCTTGAGCCACAGTACCATTGGCGCTGTCAGGTTTCACGGCCGAGTTCGAGATGGGATCGGGTGGGTCACTGACGCTATGGTCACCAAGCAATGGAGCCGACGCGTTTTGTCGTTGGTTTTTAATCGATGTATGCCCGTGCGTATTTCAGATCGTATTGTTCTGGCTGCTTACCGTCCTACCGGACAGCTGCTGTTTTTGCAGGACTGTCATTGATGGTGGGATTCATCAAGCATGATCAGAGTTATTAGGACCGGTTAGCTCCATGCGTTACCGCACTTCCACACCCGGCCTATCAACGTGATGGTCTATCACGACTCGAAGATACCTAATCTTGAGGGAGGCTTCCCGCTTAGATGCTTTCAGCGGTTATCCCGTCCATGCATAGCTACCCTGCTGCGCTCCTGGCGGAACGACAGGTACACCAGAGGCATGTTCATCCCGGTCCTCTCGTACTAGGGACAACTCCTCTCAAGTATCGACGCCCACGGCAGATAGGGACCAAACTGTCTCGCGACGTTCTGAACCCAGCTCACGTACCACTTTAATTGGCGAACAGCCAAACCCTTGGGACCTGCTCCAGCCCCAGGATGTGATGAGCCGACATCGAGGTGCCAAACGATTCCGTCGATATGAGCTCTTGGGAATCATCAGCCTGTTATCCCCGGCGTACCTTTTATCCGTTGAGCGATGGCCCTTCCACGAGGGACCACCGGATCACTATGACCGACTTTCGTCTCTGCTCGATTCGTCAATCTCGCAGTCAGGCAGGCTTATGCCATTGCACTCTTGCAGCCGGTTTCCAACCGGCCTGAGCCTACCATCGCGCGCCTCCGTTACTCTTTAGGAGGCGACCGCCCCAGTCAAACTACCCGCCACAGAGGGTCCCCGAACCGGATAACGGTCCTGGGTTAGACATCAGAACATAACAGGGTGGTATTTCACCTATGGCTCCACACCAGCTGGCGCCGGTGCTTCAAAGCCTCCCACCTATGCTACACAATTCTATCCTAATGCCACTCTGAAGCTGCAGTAAAGGTGCACGGGGTCTTTCCGTCTAACCGCGGGTACTCCGCATCTTCACGGAGAATTCAATTTCGCTGAGCATATCCTGGAGACAGTGGGGAAGTCGTTACGCCATTCGTGCAGGTCGGAACTTACCCGACAAGGAATTTCGCTACCTTAGGACCGTTATAGTTACGGCCGCCGTTTACCGGGGCTTCAATTCGGAGCTTGCACTCCTCCTCTTAACCTTCCGGCACCGGGCAGGCGTCAGACCCTATACGTCGTCTTGAAGCCGACTTAGCAGAGTCCTGTGTTTTTGCTAAACAGTCGCTACCCCCTGGCCTGTGCCCCCCGACAGTGCTTGCGCATAGCCGGGGCCTCCTTCTTCCGAAGGTACGGAGGCAATTTGCCGAGTTCCTTCAGGATACTTCTCTCAAGCGCCTTGGTATACTCTACCTGACCACCTGTGTCGGTTTCGGGTACGGTCTATACGGTGGGGCTATTTCCTGGAACCACGTGAAAGCACAACCAATCCGATAAGGTTGTACAATGTAAGTGATCCGTCACACACCACCAGGCCCACGAATATTAACGTGGTTCCCATCGACTACCCCCTTCGGGCTCGTCTTAGGGGCCGGCTCACCCTGCTCAGATTAGCTTTAAGCAGGAACCCTTGGTCTTTCGGCGAGAGGGCATCTCACCCTCTTTATCGCTACTCATGTCAGCATTCGCACTTCCGATACGTCCACGACCCATTACCAGATCGCTTCACTCGCTTACGGAACGCTCCGCTACCGCTCAGTCAAAGACTGAACCCTAAGCTTCGGTGCATCACTTTAGCCCCGTTACATTTTCGCCGCAGGAACCCTTGTTTAGACCAGTGAGCTGTTACGCTTTCTTTAAAGGATGGCTGCTTCTAAGCCAACCTCCTGGTTGTTTTGGGATTCCCACATGCTTTCCCACTTAGTGATGACTTGGGGACCTTAGCTGTAGGTTAGGGCTGTTTCCCTTTTGACGACGGACCTTAGCACCCGCCGTCTGTCTGCCGGACTAGACTCGTTGGTATTCGGAGTTTGGTTAGAATTGGTAGATCTCGCGACCCCCGCATCCATCCAGTGCTCTACCCCCAACGGCAAATATCCGACGCTCTACCTCAATAGATTTCGCGGAGAACCAGCTATTTCCCGGCTTGATTGGCCTTTCACCCCTAAACACAACTCATCCGAGAATTTTTCAACATTCACCGGTTCGGTCCTCCAGTGCGTGTTACCGCACCTTCAACCTGGTCATGCCTAGATCGCCGGGTTTCGGGTCTAATACACCATACTCAGTCGCCCTGTTCAGACTCGCTTTCGCTGCGCCTACACCTAACGGCTTAAGCTCGCATGGTACATTAAGTCACTGACCCATTATGCAAGAGGTACGCTGTCACCCCCTAAAGAGGCTCCAACTGCTTGTAAGCATCCGGTTTCAGGTACTGTTTCACTCCCCTCATCGGGGTGCTTTTCACCTTTCCCTCACGGTACTGTGTTCGCTATCGGTCATGTACGAGTATTTAGGCTTGGAGGGTGGTCCCCCCATGTTCAGACAGGATTTCACGTGTCCCGCCCTACTCGAGTCTCACATCGTCATTTTCGCATACGGGACTGTCACCCACTATGGTCGCTCTTTCCAAAGCGTTCTGCTAATTCAGATGTGAGCACTGGCCTGGTCCGCGTTCGCTCGCCACTACTAACGGAATCTCGGTTGATGTCTTTTCCTCCGGGTACTTAGATGTTTCAGTTCCCCGGGTTCGCTTCACCAAGCCTATTTTATTCAGCTTGGGATACCTTATCCACCTCACTCAATTCATGGTTGCCCATGATCTGAGAGAAATGGTGAAGGTGGGTTTCCCCATTCGGAAATCGTCGGATCAAAGTTTGCTCACAACTCCCCGACGCTTATCGCAGCGTGCCACGTCCTTCATCGCCTGTACATG
>NZ_LYMM01000092.1 GCF_002896965.1 Novosphingobium guangzhouense | reverse complement strand
TGGCATCAGTCCGGTTTCCCTTCTGGTGCCCGTCAGGGCACGCCAAGCCCTTGGATCGCACAAGACTGCCCCCAACCGCTCCCCTGCGCTCTACGAGCCGGAAATCGCCTTCTACACCCTCTGATAGCCAATTGGGGCCTTGCAGCCTTGCACAACGTGGAAGGAGTAGGATTCCTATCCGAGTACACCCAACGCGTGCCGCGACTAGCGGTACTCATTGTTCACTTTTTGTTCTGCTCTAAAGGGGTTGCTTCGCCAGCGCTTAAGTCCGCGCTTGCACCCCCTTTAGATTACATAGAAGGGGCGGAAAAAACACATAACAAAATCAACGAGTTAGCAGGGGGGGGTGCGTCACCAGCTATGACGCACCCCTGCGTCACCAGCTATGACGCACCCCTGCGCCATCCTTGGCAATCTATTTACACTCTATGTCCAATTTATTGACTTGAAATGGGTCGAATAAACCGCCATCCGTGTCAAATTATTGGACAAGGATGGCGCACCCCTGCGCCATCTGCGGAGGGTTTTGAAAATGTCCGAGTTGGTGAAGCGACAACCACCAGGCCACTGGGTTCAAACAGAGCGGGCAGCCCATGAAGCATGGGCTAGTCTGATCGAGAAAGCCCCTAAAGCTGCCCAGCTAATGCACATCCTAACCGCACGAGTTGGTGAGCATAATGCTGTTGTCGTAAGTCAAAAGACCTTGGCAGCATTGATGAAATGCAGCCGTCGCACAGTTCAACGCGCCGTGGATGTTTTAGCCGAGGATCGTTGGATAGAGATACGTCAGATTGGGGAAAATGGCACCGTAAATGCCCACATCATCAATGATCGGGTAGCATGGTCGGGTAAGCGTGACGGCCTGCGCTACTCGCTGTTCAGTGCTGCGGTCATCATATCGGAAGCGGAACAACCTGACTTTGAGGAACTGGGCCAACAGGCGCCGCTCCGCCGTTTGCCATCATTATTCCGAGATGAGCGCCAATTACCAAGCGGCCCCGGCACTCCCCCGCCAGCGCAGCCATTCCTTGACGGTATGGAACCAGACTTGCCTGCCACCCAACAGCCGGAACCTGACCCAGCGATGCAGGAGGAACTCTCCCAGCTAGTCACGGGCCTAGGTAACAAACTCCGTGCATCCGATACATCGCCCGATGATGATGCAACCGGTATATAGATACTATACAGGACAACTTAACAGCGAGTGACACTATGAGTATCACCCTAAGAGAAGCGTCGGAAAAGGTCGGTGTCACCCGCCAAACGCTCATGAAAGCAATCAAGACAGGCCGTGTTTCTGGACAAAAATCAGATAATGGCGAGTGGCGGATTGAGCCTGTCGAACTGTTCCGCGTATGGCCCCCTGTAAATGAGGTGCAGCAACCTTTACAGCCCGATATAACAGGTAGTGACACCCCCGGTTTACAGGCTGAAAACAGGCTGTTGCGTGAGCAGGTTGCGGAACTGCGTGAAGAACGGAACGCTTGGCGAGAACAGGCGCAACGGCTTGCCCTGACCGATCAGCGCGCTGCCCCTCAACCTACTCCACAGCGCGGTTTCTGGTCGCGCCTGTTCAGCCGCCAGGGCGACAGCCCTAGCGGCGAGGAATAAACCATGGATGCTCCAACCGGCCCTTTATGGTCCCAAAAGCAGGCCATTGCCTATGAGGTCGCGCTGGAGGCCATCAACGATGTGATCGCGGGATATAGTGAACAGATCGCGCTAGAGCAGACCCATCCCGCGCCGAACACAGCCCGAATTACTTGGCTGGAAATGCGAACCGATCAGGCCGTTTCAGTCCACCACTCGCTTAACGTGTGCGATGACGGCAACGTGCAGCAGGTAATTTCAGAATTTAGTGCCATCGTCCGCGCAAGGGATGAAGGGCGCTGATCCTAATGGAACCTGTCGCAAAACGCCTGTTCCTCGTCCATTTTGGGACTGTTTAGGCGGCATTTCTGACCATTCTGCCAGAATCTATATCAGGCCCGGTCGAGGGCATCGAAAAACCGGGGAGCACGCTTGCGCTGAAGCACGCTTCACCTTAAATCAACAAATGTTGATTTAAGGTGAAGCTGATGATGTCACATGCTCCTGCCGATCTTAAGCGGAAGCGGGGTCGCCCTCGACAGGACGAGGGGCCTGATCCTGAGCAAATCCTAAAAGCGGCGCTTTCGGCGTTCGCAAAATATGGTTGGGCGGGAACCGATCTCCGCAAGATCGCCAAAGTAGCCGGCGTAGATTCGTCTCTCATCGTGCGTCGATACGATGGGAAAATGGGGTTGTGGCGCGCTATAGTAGATAATGTTTCATGTACGTTGAAGCGATGGCAGGCAATGGACGAGCAGACCGACTTGCCGGTACGCGATCGACTGTGCCTGATGATTGAAGGCTTTGTCGGTATCAGTCTTGATCAACCAGACCTTGGTCGTTTTTTCATCGATCAAATATCCGAGGTCGGCGAGCGTCGAACTTATGTGATCGAGCAAATCTGGTCTGTCCATCGTGGCCTCGTGATGCCTCTGCTCAAGGAGGCCGAAGCCGAAGGCGTATTGCCGCCGGGATGCAACGCCGACATATATCATTCCATTCTTGTCGGAGCGGTTGCCATGCCCTTGCTGACTCGAACCGTATCCCTCCCAGGCATCGATACTGCCCAGCAACGGGAAGCCTTTTTGCATAACATCCTGTCCTTGTTTGCTATGCGCGAGAGCGCAACGCATGGTGGCCGTCCTTAGGATGGATGAATTCCTTGTCAGGAATCACATGAATCCGCGCATGGCTGACCGGCACACTCACGACCGCGCCGCCGCCGCGATCTGGCTGCACGAAAAACCCTGCCGGATTGGGAATATGCACGAAAACCCCGATTTCAGGGTTTTCCGTCATCCTCATCGGCTCATGCCACGATCACGTTGCAGGACCAGCTCGCGCTCATGGAGCAACTGGCCCACCGCGCGCGCCATCTGGGGTTCGCGCTGGATCCGCTCGATGTAGAGATCCTTCGTGTGCTGGTTCGCTCCGTTATAGGCATCCACCGCCTTGCGGAGTGCCTCCGGGGTCGCCTTCCAGTCGCTATTATGGTCGCCATAGCCATGGCCGCCCGCCTCGCGCTTCCCGGCAATGGTCCTGAACTTCTCCGCCACCTTCTCACGGTCCTGCGCCTGCTGGCGTTCCTGTGCCTGCTCACGGGTGCGCTCGGCGACAAGCCGCTCCTGACGCTGCGCCTCGGCTGCATCGCGCCGATCGCGATCGACCGCGCCGCTCAAGGTGGCGGCGAACGCATGCAGCCTGCCCGATATCCGCAGCCCTGCATCGCGCAGCCACTCGGTCCCCCGCTCGATATACTGGCGCAGGCCCCGCTGCTCGATGACGCCGGCGTTGTGCTGGCCCACCATCGTTACCGGCTCATAGGCCCGCCCCTCCCGCATGGCCTGATGCTCGGCACGGCGTTCCATCGCCGTCGCGCTCGGCCCCATATGCACGGTCGCCTCCTGCTCGATTCCGCGCCGCTGGTGGCTGCGATGGTCCACCCGCTCCGGGACGTTCGCCCGTTCCAGCGCCGCATTCTGCATCTCGGCCCACCGGCCACGCCAGCGCTCGATCTCCCCGCTCGTCTTCTGGTCCAGTTCGCGGGTCTTCGCGCCCAGCCCTTCCGGGCCGATCCGCCGCGTCGTCGTCAGCAGATGGGCGTGGTGGTTGCGATGGTCGCCCTCGCGACCTGGTGCGTGGATCGCCACGTCCACCGCCACCCCATGCCGCTCGCTGATCTCCCGTGCGAGGCCCAGCGCAAGCTCGCGCCGCGCCTCGGCCGACAACTCGGCGGGCAGTGCGATTTCATATTCGCGGGCGACGGTCGAGTTCTTGCGCGTCTCTGCCTGCTCGGCGGCGTTCCAGAGCACGGCCCGGTCACTGGCCCACGCCGGGGCGTCGGCGGGCACGACAAGGGCGTTATGTTCGACGCCCTGCTTGCGGGTGTAATCGTGGACGAGGCCGGTGCGCTCGTCCGTGATTTCTACACCCGCACGATAGGCTGCCGCTGCCGTCGCGCTGCGACCGGCGGAACGGCCTATCGTCTTCACCGCAAGATGGAAACTCGCCATCGCCGCGCCCTTGCTAGCCATGCGGGAGCATGGCGCGGGCGACAGCCCGCTGGGGTTCAGGGGTATCCCCTGACGCACGCAAACGCAAGTTTGCATAAGTGCGCCCTTCCTCTCTTTCGCTCGGTCGGGTCCGGTGCTATCAGTATCGCACAGCGAAAGGATTGACCATGGCTGCTCCAACGCCAGAGGCTATCGAAACCGCCCGTCGCAAGGTCCAGCAGGCCAAGGCCCGGTTGCAGGCATTGGAAGCCCGCGCCGCTACCCTGAACCGCAAGGCCGATGCCCGCCGCAAGATCATCCTTGGCGGTTTGCTCCTCGATGCCGCCATGAAAGACCCCGCATGGGAATCCCACCTCAATGACCTGATGAGCCGGATCAGCCGCGATCAGGACCGGAAGACGTTCGAGGGCTGGACCTTCAAGGGTGGCCCCGCCGATGCCTGATCCCTTCGACCCTGCCGAGTTTGATGCTCCCCCTCCCTCCGATCCCGGCGCAGACTATCGCACCCTGCTCGACGCCATGCGCAAGGCCGGGGCCGAAGGGGTCGCCCAGCAGGTCGCCGCACTGGCCCAGAAGATCGAGCAGGACGCCCACCAGCGCGCCGAATGGACCGCACAGGCAGGCGTGGGGGTCAATGCCCTCCACCGGGCCGCTGGGGAACTTCAGCGGGTCAGCGCAGGGGTCTGGTGGGATCGCCTGAAGGAATGGATCACCGCCGCCCTCATCGGGCTGGGACTGATCTTCGCCGCGGCCCTCGCCTATCGCTGGGCGCAGGAACCCAAGATCGAGCGCCAGCTATACGGATGCACCGCCAAATGGGACGCCAAAGCCCAGACGTGCAAAGGAAAGTGGGTGCCCCTCTACGAGCAGCAGCCCTGATTTAGCGCGATAATTGATATTCGCGGACAAGGATCGATGCAGGGACATGCCATGCCCGTTCGATTTTGCGGATCATGTGGAGGGTCAGCCCCCGCTTGCGGGCCAGAACCTCGGTCGCGCGCGATTGCCCGATCAGGGACGCCAGATCGGCGCGGGTGCGCCCTTCCGCCTCCATGGCCGCTTCAATCGCTTCCACCGGGTCCAGCTTGTCGACCGGCCACCGCTTCCGCTCATATTCATCGACCAGGGTTGCCAGCACATCGAGACGATCCTCGTCCGCGCTGCCCGCTTCCGCGCTCCAGAGAGCGCGGATTCCATCGACCGCCGCCCGATGGTCGTCATCATTCCTGATAGGTCTGATATCCATTTGCCTGTCCTTCAAAACTGATCGACGGTCGCGGCGTCGATGCGGTCATATTCAGCATGTGTCCCAATAAACTTTATGAAAGCGATCCCTCGCCGGAAATGGAACGCAACGATCATTCTATGATCGCCGCCCGCCACTTCAAATCTAACCCGTTCCGCCGTCACCGTTTTTGCTTTTGAAAAATCGGCCATGACTTCGATTGTCGAAGACCAGTCCGCATTTTCTGCAACCTCTAGCCAATGTGTCAATGACGCACGGGTCAGGGGATGCGTCGCGAAATAGGCTACGATGTTTTTGCGGGCGATGATCCTCATGAGCAGGCTATGTCATTTCCCATTATGGGAAACAACCCCTTAATTCCCATATTGGGAAGCTGTAGAAACTGGCATCAGTCCGGTTTCCCTTCTGGTGCCCGTCAGGGCACGCCAAGCCCTTGGATCGCACAAGACTGCCCCCAACCGCTCCCCTGCGCTCTACGAGCCGGAAATCGCCTTCTACACCCTCT
>NZ_LYMM01000091.1 GCF_002896965.1 Novosphingobium guangzhouense | reverse complement strand
GCCTTACGACATCCCTTGTGGCAGCCTCGCCGGTTACTTTCCTGAGCTCAATCCTCTCGTACCGCTGGATCATCATGATCGCTTGTCGAAGACTCCTGCAGCAAAGGGCATTCCGGTCCAGATCCGACCAGGCTGATCGCGCGTCCGATGTAAGGGTTGTAAGGATCAGGTGGTTACGTCACTGAGGACCCGCAGGGCCATCGCACCTTCGCGTCGATTGGCTAGCCATCCCTGGCCGGTCTTTGTTGACGACCGCAGGAGATCGCTGACCCCGTCCGATCGGCGCTAACGATCGAAGAATCCATGCTTGGGCACATGACATTTCGTTTCTGCATGGAACTGCGATCTCGGCATTTCATTAGGCGGGCGATGCCTGATGATTTGCCTCTTGATGCCCCTGTCGCGCTCGTCGTTCACAATGCTGATGCCGGAACCGATCCGGTCCCGCGCGCGGAGATCGAAGCGGTTATCCGCGCTGCCGGAATACGCACGCGTTATTGCGCGCATGGCGAGGATGACCTTGAGGGTGCGCTTGCTTCCTCCTTTGACCTGATTGTGTGTGCAGGGGGCGACGGCACGTTGGCCCATATTGCGTCCAGCCTTGGTAATACCGAGCGCCCCATTGGCGTTCTGCCGCTGGGCGGCTCCAACAACATTGCTCATGCCCTGGGAGTCGAGGGGGACTGGCGCGACCTCCCGCGTCAATGGTCGCTCAGCCGTTGGACAAAGCTGGATCGTTGCGAGGCCGATGGTCCGTGGGGGCGGCATGGTTTTGTCGAGGCGGTGGGGGCAGGATCGCTGACGCAGTCGTTCGAACATGTAGACGACGAACCCGGCACACCATCCGAGAAACGAAGCAATGGCCGCAAGGCATTTCGCACTGCGCTCGAATACGCAGAACCGTTCCCCTGCCGCATTGAAGCCGGAGATTGGAACTGGGAGGGTGTTTGCCTGATGGTTGAGATTATGAGCATTCCATACGCTGGGCCCCGTCTCCGGCTTGCCGCCGATGGCGATCCGGCCGACGGACTATTCGACATCGTGTTGGTCAGACTGGAGGACCGGATTGAAATGCTGGGCTGGTGCGAAGCGCCCGACGATGCTCCCTGCCCGATCGAGACCCGGCGCGCATCAATGGTCAAGCTGAGTGTGAACGACCGCCCCCTCAGGCTGGACGACAGATCGCCCGATGACCGCTTGTCTGGTGTCGTCACTGTCCGCTTCCGGCCGCAGCCCGTGCGGATCCTCGTACCAGGCGAATGTAGAACGCAGGAGAAGGCCTAATGGCCGACTTGCTCGACGACGGACTGCTCTCGGAACTGGAAACGATCGCGGTCGAACTCGCGCGTCTCGGTGGGCATGAGATTCGCGCCGCCCTCGGCAAGATGCAGGAAGTCCATTACAAGGGGATAGAGGCCGATCCATCGTACTTCACTGATCCGGTGTCCGACGTCGATGCTCGCGTCGAGCAGATGATCCGCGAACGCCTCGCTCAAAGCTTTCCCGACCATGACATCATCGGCGAGGAAATTGATCATCGGCCCGGTCGGGGCCATGACTTCGTCTGGGCGGTCGATCCCATCGACGGCACGGCCAACTTCATCAACGGCTTCCCACTCTTCGCATCTTCCGTCGGGCTCCTGTATCGCGGTAGTCCGGTAGTGGGGGCCTTGTGGTGCAGCACAAGCCATGCTCTCGACGCCGGGATCTACCATGCCGTAGTCGGGCGGGACCTGCGCTTCAACGCAGCGCCATTCACGCCTTCGCGCAGCCCGCTTGTTCGCAGGCGATTGGGCGGTGAGCCGCACGCTGCGCGCCAGCGCCTTAGCTGGGACGGTCGCAAGACCGGGTCAGCCGCGATCGAGTGCGCCTTCGTTGCAGCGGGCCTTCTCGACATGGCATGGTTCGAACGGCCCAACATCTGGGACGTCGCTGGCGGCCTCGCACTCGTACAGGCAAGTGGCGGGCAAGTGATCGAGCGCTGCGGCGAAGCATGGTGCGATTTTAGCGGCTTTACTCAGGACGGGCATGATCCTGCAACATGGAACAGGCCGATAGCGCTCGGCAGGACGCAGACGTTGGACGAGTTCGTCGTTTCCTGACGAATGGCACCTTTCGTGGGTCCGACGTTTTGGAACTGACATTCTCCTAACGGCCAATCTTGGGCATCCAGAATGGAAAAGTTGGCCGCCGCACCTGCGTGCAAAATCGGCGGCGGAACAGTCTCGATGGGGAGGTTGGGTGATTGGTGAGCAGATGCCTCGTAACGGGCATGGGCGCTCTCTTCCTTGCTTCATCACACCCAGCGCGCATACTGTAGAAGCCCATGAAAGTTGAAGCAATCGGATTGCATGCGGCCCGCCAGGTAGCCCTTGCCGCACAAGGTTTTGGACAGAAACGTCCAGATCGTCCGACGTCAGGCCATTTGCGACGGACGCTAGACCGTCTGCAACTACATCAGATCGACAGTGTTAACGTGCTTACGCGAGCACATTATCTGCCGGCGTTTTCTCGTCTGGGTGGCTATGACAGGGGTGATCTAGACCGGCTCGCCTGGGGACCGAAGCGGCAGCGAAAGCTTTTTGAATATTGGGCGCACGAGGCGTCTTTGCTGCCATTCGAGATTCATCCCCTCCTGCGCTGGCGCATGGCAGCAGCGGATCGCGGCGAGGCAGGTTGGACATGGATGCGCCACTGCGCGACGGAAGGTCGCGCTGAAGCCATGGCAATTCTCGCACGCATCCGCTCCGATGGCCCCATGTCAGCCGCCGACTTCGAAACTCACAAAGGGCAATCCGGCTGGTGGGAGTGGAGTGACACCAAGCGCGCGCTGGAATGGCTTTTCTGGGCAGGGCACATTACCACGGCCACGCGCCGTCGCGGTTTTGAGCGGGTCTATGATCTGCCTGAACGGGTGCTACCCGCTGATGTGCTTACCCTTCCAACGCCAACTGACGGCGCGGCACACCAAGCATTGATCGAGCGCGCTGCGAAAGCCCATGGCATCGCCACAGATAAGGAATTGCGCGACTATTTCCGTCAGTCTCCGGCGCAGGCGCGCCCTGCCATCGCAGCGCTCGCGGAAGACGGCATTTTGATCCCTGTCGCCTTGGAGGGAAAGCTGCATGCCTGGCTGCATCGCGATGCCCGACGACCGCGCCGCATCGATGCTCGGGCGTTGCTGGTCCCCTTCGACCCTCTGATTTGGGAGAGGGACCGGACCGAACGACTGTTCGGTTTTCGCTATCGCATCGAAATCTACGTTCCTGCACAAAAGCGCCAATATGGCTACTACGTCCTGCCGTTCCTGCTGGGTGACCGATTGGTGGCTCGCGTTGATCTCAAGGCGGACAGAACCGCATCGACGCTGCTGGTCCGCTCAATCCACGTGGAATCCGATGCCCCAGATCATACCCACGATGCTTCATATGTGGAATTGCGGGCAATGGCGGATTGGCTGGGGCTCGCCGAAGTAAGGGTTGGGTGATGCCGCGGCCGGGCCAGGTCGCGTGACTGCGTTCAAAGGACGCAGACCATCCCTCTCGTGACCTGCGTGCTTCCGCCGTTTGCACAGGCTTGTCCCCATACTGGACGTGAAGACCGATTCAAAGCGGTTGACCGCCACCTGTCTGAGGTGAGAACATAAAAGGAACAAATCCGAGTCAGCGAAGTCACCATGCAACCCGTTTCCTCCCTTGTGCATCCAAGCATTGATGCCCTGCGCGCCTTGGCGACGCCGATTACCGATCATCGGATCATGCCCTTCGGCGTGAAGACGCTGGATACCCGACTGAGCTCTGGTGGTCTGCGCGTCGGGGCGCTGCACGAGGCAGCTGCGCTAAGCTGCTCGCTGGTCGATGACGCAGCAGCCACGCTGTTCCTTGCAGGTATCGCCGCGCGCGAAGCCCGCTCTGCCGCCGCGCCGGTCCTGTGGGTCAGCTGCCGCAACGACCTCTACGCACCCGGCCTCGAACAGGCAGGGTTAGCTTCCGCCGACGTCATTCATGCGCAGCCGCGCGACGATGCAGCATTACTCGCCGTCGTCGAAGATGCGGTGCGCGATGGAACGCCTGCTGCTGTCGTCGCCGAGGCCAGCAAGGTCTCGATGGTGGCCACCCGCCGCCTGCAGCTTGCCGCCGCCGAGGCCGACATCCCGGTCCTCCTGTTGCGGCGTCACCGCGGCCGGGATCGTGACCCGCTTGCCGAGACTTCCGCAGCTTGGACCCGCTGGCGCATTTCCAGTGCGCCATCACAGCGGCTCGGCGTCGCCGGCGTCGGCCGCCCGCGCTGGCTGGTCGAACTCGCCCGCCAGCGCGGCGGCGAGGGCTTTTCCCTGATCGTGGAGGGATGCGATGCGACGGGTCGTCTCGCTGTTCCTGCCGTTCCTGGCCATCGAACGGCTGAGACGGCAGGACCGGTTCGCCGCGCCGCGGCCTGAGCCGCGCGCACTCCAGCTTCCCGTCGACGACAATCCCGGTGCCTGCTCGGTCCCTCGCGGGGGCGGATGGCGGCCGGGTGCGCGCTGGGCACGCGAACGGAAGAACGCAGAAGGGCAGGGCGTCGTCAGGACCGAGGACCGCACACGCCGGGATGTCGAGCGCGAGATCGCGGCGTTGCCGTTGCATGCCAAGCCGCCGATGCGCGAACTGGGGCGACGCTCCGAATCGGCAGAGCATCCGTTCAAACGGATGGCCTCGTCAGCAGTGTCGGAACAGTTGCACGACGCGCCGCAGGTCGCGGTCGCTCCGCTGGCGCTCATCGGCAAGGTCGGCCGCCGCGACGAGATCGTTTCGGCCTGTCCGGCGGCGAGAGCATTGGGCATCCATGTCGGCATGGCGGCAACCCATGCCCGCGCCCTCGTATCCGATCTCGACTTCCGCGCAGCGGAGCCCGAGGCCGACACGGCACTGCTCGATCGCCTGGCCCTGTTCGGCATCCGCCGCTGGTCGCCGATCGTCGCGGTCTCGCCGCCCGACGGGATCTGGCTGGACCTGACCGGCGCTGCGCACCTGCATGGCGGGGAGGAGCGTTTCTGCCAGCGGCTGCAGGCCTTCTGCCGCCGAGCAGGGTTCACGGCGCGCATTGCGATCGCGGATACGCCGGGCGCCGCGCATGCGCTGGCCCGCTACGGCCGCGATGACATCGCCATCATCCCACAGGGCGGCTTGCTAACGGCCCTGTCACCGCTTCCGGTCGCCGCGCTCCGCCTCGAAAGCGGCGCTCTCGTTGCCGCGCGCAAGTTCGGCTTCGAGACGATCGCCGACCTGCTGCCCGTCGCGCGCGGGCCCTTGGCACGCAGGCTGGGTCTGGCCGCCATCGACCGGCTCGACCAGGCGCTGGGCGGCAAGGCCGAGCCGATCACGCCGCGCGAGGATATCGTCACACCGGCGGTCGAGCGTCGGCTGCTCGAACCGATCGGCACCGCCGAAGCGATTGGTCAGGTCATGCACGACCTGTTGAAGGATCTTGCCGAGGTTCTCCAGAGAAGGGGGCTGGGTGCGCGCTCGCTGCGCCTCTGCGCCTTGCGGATCGATGGCGGCGAGCAGGTGGTGGCGATCGGCACTTCCCGGCCGAGCCGTGAAGTGCCGCACCTGCTGCGGCTGCTGAAGCTGCGGATCGAGCGCATCGATCCCGGCATGGGTCTTGAACAGTTCCGGCTGCTGGCGCCGCATACCGAGCCGCTTGACGCCGAGAACCTGGGGGCGATCCTCACTGGGGAAAGTACTGTGCGCGATCCAGCCCGGCTTGTGGACGTCGTGGCGGGCAGGATCGGACCGGGCGCGGTTTTCCGCATTGCGCCGGTCGAGAGCCATGTGCCTGAACGTGCCATAAGGCCGACCAGCCCAATCGAGACCGCCGGTTCCTGGCCTGCCTGGCAGCGGCCGGTGAGGCTGTTCGCACGGCCTGAGCCTTTGTCGCGCGTGATCGCGCTGTTGCCCGATCAGCCGCCCAAGCGCTTCGAGTGGCGAGGCCGGTCCTACAAGGTCGTGGCCGGCGACGGGCCGGAGCGCATCCATGGCGAATGGTGGCGGCG
>NZ_LYMM01000090.1 GCF_002896965.1 Novosphingobium guangzhouense | reverse complement strand
GCTCGGCAGCGCCGGGCCGGGTCTCTGCCCGCAGGCTCTCGTCCACCCCCGCCTGCCCCAGCGCCTCGCCCACCCGCCGCGCACCATAGCCGCGCCGCAGCAGGCTGCCTGCCTTCATCCGCGCCCATGACGCATCGTCGACGTAACCCTTCTGCGCGTAACGTTCGACAAGAGCGTTGAGATCGGGCGCGCCGTCTTCGGACCAGCCGCGTTCCCTCAGCTTGCGCTGCAGATAAGCGCGCAACTTGGCTTGCGTCGTGGCGAAACGCGCGACATAGGCGAGCGCCAGTTCCTCCAGACGGGTTGGGTTGAGTGGTTGTGGTCCACGCTGTGGATTACGACGCTTGTCCGACATGCTGCCCTATTCGTGCCACAGTCGGCTTGGATTGGGGAGAGTGCGTGAGACCGCATCAGGGACGCAACACAGCTAACTCCGGTTCAGATTGATCCGGATAAAAGCGCCGGTCTCGCGAGAGTAACGGTATAACTACAACGGGTTAGATCATATGGCCGACACCATCGAAGTGGTGCCGAATTTGGGGCAGGCACTTATCCCCACCCCCAACGAAGATACGCTGGAGCGTATTTTCGCCGACTTCGCCACCTTTGGCGATGCCCTGGATTATGCCGCCAGGGGCAAACGCGGGTTCAATTTCCATGACCCGCGCGGCACCCTTACGCGCGTCTATCCCTTCTCCGAGCTGCGCGAAGATGCGCTCAAGGTCGCTTATGCGCTGATCGCGCGCGGGGTGAAGAAGGACGATCGCATCGCCCTGATCGCCGAAACCGGCGTGGATTTCGCAGCGCTGTTCTGCGGCGTGGTCTATGCAGGTGCCTGGCCGGTGCCGCTGCCGCTGCCCACCAGCTTCGGCGGCAAGGACAACTACATCGACCAGCTTGGCGTCCAGCTTTCCAGCTCGGACCCGGTGCTGCTGGTCGGCCCGGACGAGATCGCCGCGATGACCGCCGCCGCCGCTGAAAAACAGGGCTGTGCGCACGCCACCTGGGCGGACTTCGCCGCGAAGGACGCCGCGCCGGTCGAACTGCCCAAGGCCGATCCCGACGATATCTGTTACCTGCAGTATTCGTCAGGCTCCACCCGCTTCCCGCACGGCGTCGCCGTCACTCACCGTTCGCTGCTGTCGAACCTTGCCAGCCATAGCCACGGCATGGAACTGCAGCCGCTGGACCGCTGCATCTCGTGGCTGCCGTGGTATCACGACATGGGCCTTGTCGGCTGCTTCCTGTCGCTGATCGCCAACCAGGTTTCGGGCGACTATCTCAAGACCGAGGACTTCGCGCGCCGTCCGCTTGCATGGCTGGACCTCATCACGCGCAACAAGGACACCTCGATCTCGTATTCGCCGACTTTCGGCTACGATATCTGCGCCCGCCGCATCTCCAGCCAGAGCCCGGTCAGCGACCGCTTCGACCTGTCGCGCTGGCGCCTTGCCGGTAACGGCGCGGACATGATCCGCCCCGACGTGATGCAGAACTTCGTCAACGCCTTTGCCGATGCGGGCTTCAAGGCCACGGCCTTCCTGCCCAGCTACGGCCTTGCCGAAGCGACGCTGGCGGTTACCGTCATGCCGCCGGGCGAAGGCATCCGCGTAGAACTGGTCGAGGAAGAACGCCTTTCGGGCACCCCGCGCGATCTCAGCCGCCCGGCCCGCTACCGCGCCATCGTCAACTGCGGCAAGGCCGTGCGCGACATGGAAGTGGTGATCCGGGGCGAAGACGGCCAGCCGCTTGGCGATCACAAGATCGGCAAGGTCTGGTGTCGTGGCACCAGCGTCATGCATTCCTACTTCCGCGATCCCGAAGCGACGGCGGCCTGCCTCGTCGATGGATGGCTGGATACCGGCGACATGGGCTACATGACCGATGGCTACCTGTTCATCGTCGGCCGCGCCAAGGACATGATCATCATCAACGGCAAGAACCACTGGCCCCAGGATATCGAATGGGCCGTGGAACAGCTGCCGGGCTTCAACCACGGCGACATCGCGGCCTTCTCGGTCGAGACGGACAATGGCGAGGAAGCCCCCGCGGTGCTCGTCCACTGCCGCGTCTCCGATCCGGTCAAGCGCGTCGAACTGCGCGACCTGATCCGCGACAAGGTGCGTTCGATCACCGGCATGAACTGCGTGGTCGAACTGGTCCCGCCCAAGAGCCTGCCGCGCACCAGTTCCGGCAAGCTCAGCCGCGCCAAGGCCAAGAAGCTGTACCTTTCGGGCGAGATCGAGCCGTTCAAGCTGGCGGCCTGACCTTTCTGTACTGAACCAGACCAAAGACGGGGCGTCGCAAGGCGCCCCGTTTTTCATGCGCGGGAACTGCGGCGGCGCGCGCGGATTTCTCTTGCGCCATGCCTGCCGACGCGCCTTCCTCAGCCCCTTACGGCATCGATCCGCTCCATTGCGAAGTGCCACGCCTTGCCCGCTGGCGCACCCCGCTGGCCACCGCGGTATTCGTGGTGGTACTGGGCAGCGCCCTGCTTGGCTGGCTGGGTGGCGGACCGCCCGACGTTACCGAATACCGCACGCCGCTGGCTACCGCGACGCTCGAATATGAGCCGGTGCTGCGCAGCGGCAACTGGTTCGAAACCGTGCTCAACATCACGCCCCGGCGCGACGTCGCCGATCTTGTGGTCACGGTGGACCAGCCGCTGTGGCGCGGGATGAGCATCGATACCCTGACGCCCGATGCCGAAAGCGTCGAGGCGCTGGACGGCCGCTACACCCATCATTTCGGCAAGATGCGCGCGGGCGAGACGTTCCGCATGAAGTTCGATGGCCAGATCCAGCCGCGCGCGTTGCGCACCCTGTCCGGTTTCATCACGGTGGAGGACGGCACTCGCCCTCTCGTCTCGATGCCGGTGGGGGTGACGGTACTGCCATGAATGCCGGCCCTGCCCCTGCCCCTGCCCCTGCCCCTGCCCCTGCTTCTGCCCCTGCCGCCAACGAGGTGCCCTGATGGAAATCGTGATCCGCGCCTCGGTGATGTTCGTGCTTGTCTACGTCCTGCTGCGGCTGATGGGAAAGCGCGAACTGGGGCAGATGGCCCCGTTCGAACTCGTTTCGCTGATCGTGACGGGCGACCTGATCCAGCAGGGCGTGACGCATCAGGATTTCTCACTGACCGGGGCGATGCTCGCGATCTTCACTTTTGCCGCGTGGAGCTTTGCGATGGGGCTTGTATCCCATCGTTTCCCAAAGGCGCGGCGCGTGCTGGAAAGCCGCCCGGTGGTGCTGGTGCGCGATGGCCGCCTGCTCAAGAGCAATCTTGACGAGGAGCGGATCGACGACAGCGAACTGGCGATCGAGATGCGCCTTGCCGGGATATCCAGCCTCAGCCAGATCGCCTGGGCCATCCTGGAGCCGGAAGGCAAGATCAGCTTCATCCGCAAGGACGATGCGGATGCAGACCCCCGCTACGGTCAGGATACCGCGCCCGCCTGATCGTCCGGCTCGGACGCATCCCAGCGGGGCATCGGCGGCAGCGCCAGCAGCAGCGCGCCGCCCAGCACGCAGCCGATCGCACCGGCCCAAAGGAAGGGCTCGTATCCGCCGGCGGTATCGTAGACCTTGCCCGCGATCCATGGCCCCAGCCCGGAAGCCAGCGCCACCAGTGCCGACATGGCACCATAGATCATCCCGAAGTTTCGCATCCCCGCATATCCGGCAGTGAGGAACGCGGTGATCTGGGTCTTGGAGCCGGCCGCATAGCCGTTGATGACCAGTGCCGCGATCAGGGCGGGCATCGAATCAAGGAAGCGGATCAGCACCACGAACGTTACCGCCGTCACCCCCATCGTCAGGCTGCCCGTCCAGTTGGGCCGGAACCGGTCAAGCAGTGCGCCCGTCACCAGCTTGCCGACGATCCCGGCGATGCCCCCCAGCGAGAGCAGCCATGCCGCTTCGCCGCGCGCGACGCCCGCTTCCGTCAGGATGGGGAACAAGTGGATGCTCAGCCCGATCGTCATCATCATCACCACGAACGAGGACACCGCCACCTGCAGCAATGCCACGCTGCGCAGTGCCTCGCGCTTGTGCAGGCCCGGCAGCACGGTGCGCACGGTGCCACCGCCCTTAGGCCGGCGGTCGTGCGCGTCGCGCAGGAACAGCCAGCACAGCAGCAGCGTCACTCCGCCCCAGCCGAGCCCGAACCACACATAGGCCGCGCGCCAGCCGAAGCTTTCGATCAGGAAGTTGCCAAGCGGCGGCACCAGCGTCTGCGCGATAGCCGGGCCAGTTACCGCAAGGCCCAGCGCAAGGCCCCTGCCCTTGTCGAAAGTGCCGGCCACCGCAGTGGTCCAGATCGTCGACTTGATGGAGGTGAGGATCAGTCCGAAGGCGATCCACATCACCACCCATTGCAGCTTGGAGCCACTGGCGAAGGCGAACATGCAGGTTGCCCCCATCGTCACGACGACGCCCGGCAGGCCCAGCCGCCGCGATCCGAACCGGTCGATCAGCGCACCGTAGAAAGGCGAGAGCAGAGCGGTCACGCCGGTCGCGATCGCCGGTCCCATCGACAGCGTTGCCCGGTCCCACCCGAAGGCACGCTCAAGCGGTTCGATGAACAACCCGGTAGCGGAAATCAGCACCGAGAAGAACGAGAAACCCGCCATCGCCGCAACCACCACCGGCCAGCCGCGCTTCCATTCCTGCAATGCCCCACCATGCGCCATAGTTCATCTCTCCCGCGTGGGAGACTAGGCCAAAGTGTGCAGAGTCCAATCGCAGCGGCGATGACGCGTCAGATCTGGCGGTGAAGTTCCAGATAGTCCGTCGGAATGCGCAGCGCATCGGCCGCTACCTGCGTTTCGCGCAGGAACAGAACAAGCGCGACCAGCAGCAGCACGATCGCCGCCAGGAAGGTCAGCGCCGCCGCCGCGTGCCAGTCCATCCCGCCAAGGCCGGACAGGAACAGCACCGCCACCGTCACGCCGATCGCCAGCGCCGACAGCACCATGAAGCGAACCGCATGGGTGATCAGCGTCATGCGCCGGTTCACCAGACGCAGTTCGCTGACGATCATGTCGTGCTCCATCCCTTCGGTCCTGCCGTAGCGCTCCTGCAGGGTGCGCGCGCGGTCGACCACGCGGCCAAGGCGCGTCGAGAGGATGTTGAGGATATTGCCGATGGCGACGAGCACGAACACAGGCGTCAGCGCCAACTGGATGGTCTGGACGATCATGTCCCCGTCATGCACCGTCAGGTCGTGACTTTACAGGGCCTCGCCAGCAGGCACAGGCCGTTTTCCGCAAATCGCACATCGTCGAGGGTCATCGCCAGCGCGCAACCTCCGGGAGCGACGGACTCACCCGCCACTTCGACATCGCCTTCGCGCGGGATCACCAGCAGCGCATCGGGATAGCGCGCGGCAACTTCGTGCGAGGGCACACCCGCCACCTGATCCAGCACGAAAAGCGGCCCGTCCACCAGCACCTGCGAGGCATCAAGCGGCACGCGCTTGTGCCAGGTTTCCCGCGAATAGGGCTCTCCATGAGACACGGCCATGCCTTCTTCCAGATGCAGTTCGCGCGGGCGGCCATAGTCATAGAGGCGATAGGTGATGTCGCTGTTCTGCTGCACTTCGATCAGGCTGACGCCCGCACCGATGGCATGCACGGTGTTCGCCGGGATGTAGAAGAAATCCCCCGGCACCACTTCATGCCAGGTCATCAGGTGTTCGATCGACCCGTCCAGAGCAGCGGCGCGCATCGCGTCTTCGCCGATTTCCTGGTCGAAACCGATGCCCAGCTTCGCGCCCGGTTCGGCAGCGATGATCAGCCAGCATTCTTCCTTGCCCTGCCGGCCAATGCCCTTCGCCAGCGTTTGCGCATCGGACGGGTGAACCTGAACCGACAGCGCTTCGCTGGTAAAGATGTACTTGACCAGAAGTTCGGGCAGAGCGGCGGGAGGCTCGAACCAGATTTCACCGATGCGCTGCCCTTCGGGCGCCTCGAACGGTGCAGGCAACACAGCCTTGCCCCAAGGCTTCTCTACCTGCCGGATGGACAGCGAAGAACAATCCTGGGCTGTGGTCATACAATGATACTCACTGATTCTTGGCACCGAAAAGATTGCCGACCTTCTGGACGCCTGCAACCGTGGTAATCATGATATCGTCACCGTCGACGACGACGATGACGTCTTCAAGGCCGATCACCGATACGCGCGGGCCATCACTGTCGACCAGCACGTT
>NZ_LYMM01000089.1 GCF_002896965.1 Novosphingobium guangzhouense | reverse complement strand
TGACGCCGCAACAGGAGGACCGGGATGTCGGCCTCGGCGGCGGCAAGCTGCAGGCGGCGGGTGGCCACCATCGAGACCTTGCTGGCTTCGGCGACGACGGCGGCAGGCGTTCCATCGCGCAGCGCGTCCTCGACGACGGCGAGCAGCGCCGCATCGTCGTGCGGCTGCGCGTGGATGACATCCGCGGAAGCGAGACCCGCCTGTTCGAGGCCGGGGGCATAGAGGTCATTGCGGCAGCTGACCCAAAGGACCGGCGCGGTGGCGGAGTGGGCTTCGCGAGCGGCGATGCCGGCAAGAAACAGCGTAGCGGCGGCGTCATCGACCAGCGAGCAGGTCAGCGCGGCCGCCTCGTGAAGAGCGCCGGCGCGCAAGCCACCGAAGCTAAGGCGTGCATCGATCGCCTCGAGGCAGAGCGGCATGATGCGATGGTCGGAACGCGGCGACGCCAATGCGCGAAGTGCGTCAATGCCTGGATTCGCAAGAGAGGAAACGGGTTGCATGTGATTATGGAGACTCGGGTTTGTTCCTTTTATGTTCTAACCTCCGATAGGCGATGGTCAACCGCTTTGAAATGGCCATCACGTCCAACTTGGGGACAAGCCTGTCTGAACGGCGGAAGCGCGCGGGCCTCGGGAAGGATAGTCTACGTGCTTTGAACTCAGGCGTGCGAGCCGCCGCAGCAGCGGCATTACCCAATCCTTCCTCGGCAAGCTCCAACCAATCCGCCATTCCCAGCAGTTCGTCATTCAAAGGATCGTGGGTATGGCTTCGCGTATCGGATACCAATTGGATCAAGCAAACCAGCAAGGTTGACGCGGTTCGCTCTGCCCCGAGATCGACGCGTGCGATCAGCCGCTCGTCCCTTGTGAGATGATCGGAGCAGGAATTGGGCTCCTCCAGAATTCGGCTCGCTAAGTGCAGACCGTCCGGTGCCGGAAGCTTGCGACTAAAGCCCGTCGTGGAGGTCACGCCGTGCGAATGTCTTCAGATCTCCGAACCCAATTGGATTGCGCTTCGCAGGGTTATGTCTGAATTCAATTGACCTGCCACATGAGCAAGGCCGGTTATGGACTTGCTTCGATGGAGCCGCACAATGAACGTCCTGCTAACTGCCAAGCTCATAGTCTCCGCCGCTGTCCTTTCGGCACCTCTCTCCTTCACGCCGGGCCAAAGGCCGGTGGATGGTCGTTTTGATGTGGGCGGGCGATCAATCCGGCTTGCCTGCCAGGGCGAAGGCGCGCCAGTGACAGTGATCGACGCTGGAATGGGCACGGCGCCGGTGGAGGACCGAGGCTGGCGGGGCATCGCAATGCGGGTGTCACAAACAACTCGTGTCTGCCTCTACGACCGAGCCGGCCTTGGCGGAAGCGATCCGGCGCCAGCGGGGACGCGAACCAGCCTCGATGCAGCGCACGACCTCCATGCCGCGCTGTCTGCCGCAGGCGTGAAGGGGCCGTATCTGCTTGTCGGGCACTCCGCGGGCGGGCTGCACGCCCAAGTGTTCGCAGCTCAGTATCCGGCGGACATCGCCGGTCTAGTGCTCGTATCGACAACCCACCCCGACCAGTTCTCCCGCTGGCTGGCGCTGCTGCCGCCGCCCACACCAGAAGAGGAAAAGGAGGTGACCGAGGCCCGCACCTTCTTGAACAGTGTCACAGATCCGACCCGTAACGAGGAGCGGCTCGACATGCGGGCGAGCGCGAAGCAGGCGCATCAGTTGGGCCCACTGGGGCCCAAACCGGTGATCGTGGCGACGCACAGCCCGCAATTCCGTATGGTACCAGGTTTGTCCGAACCGCTCGCAGTCAGGCTGGAGGACGCCACCCAGCAGATGCAGCGTGAGTTCCTGTCGTTATCCGGTGATGCGCACCAGAATATTGCCGCGCGCGCCGGGCATGGCCTGCCGCATGAAGCACCTGACTTCGTAATCGACAATGTCCTACAGGCCGTGGCGGCGGTCCGCGAACAGTCTGTTCAGCAATGAAGTGGCGTTATCGCGAACGACCGCCATTACCTAGCGAGCTACGACTTGGAATTCGCGCGCATCGTATCGCCGAGCGCAGCCCCATGAAAGCATTCGGTCCGGCAATATCGGCCTGAGCGTCGTGCTGTTATGCGATCGGACATTCAAGCTCGGTCATGGCAAAGAAGGTCTTGTCCCCCTAAGCGGCGTGGCGCCTCGCCGAAACCGCCCCGACTCGGACACTCAGGTAGGCGATCCGTGTTCCCCAAAGTAGCCTATCGTTCAGCCGCTCGCTCTCTTTTTTCCTTTCCAAATGGCAATCAGGGAAAGAGTAATCACGCCAAATTCCAAAGAAGAACGTCACCGGACCGCCATTGGCACGAACGCCGGAGCGAATGTTTCTCTTTGAGTTCTCAACCGGGACAGCGGCACGCGCGCCTCGCGCTTCATACATTAATTGGCGATGGCGTGCTGCTTTGTGGCCGATATGGCGCTGCGTGACGACGCTGCCATGACGAGCAAAATAGCAAACCATTGAATTGGCGTCAGCACCTCTCCCAGAACGACCAAGCCGGCTAGCGCTGCAACAGCCGGTGCAGAGCTGAGGACAATGCCGAACACGTGAGCCGGCAACCGGCGCATCGCCCATTTCCAGCGTCGAACCTTGAGCAGCGTCAGGACATCGCGCTGATGACACGGATGGCCTCCCGGCTTGTGCCGAGTTCCCCACCCGTAGGATCCTCCATACCGGGAAAGGACGCCCAACAGCCATAGAAACCCTTTGCTAACTGTATTCGCACAATCTGCGTTCGAAATCGCCCAAGGGAGAATTATGCCGTCGACGGTTGCTCTTCACAAAAAGTGGGCGGCGCCCGCTTCGTCGAGGCTGAGTTGGATCGGAGCCGGCATCTTCATCGCCGTCCATGGGTTGGCGTGCTACGCCTTCCCAGCCACCGCCTCGATCATTTCTTTAGCGTTCCTGACCTCGTCCGCGTTGATCGCAAGCTGGGCAACCTACCGGCGCGCACGGGCAAGCGGCACACCGGGCTGGTCCTTGCTCGCGTTCGCGCAGTTGCTGTGGGCAGGCGGTATGGCTGCCAATGGACTGGTATATCTCGCCCTCGGCTATGAGACGGGCGAGAGCATCGCCTCCATGTTGCTTTTCATCCTTTACGGGGTTCCGATAATTTTCGCGACCGCCAGTCCGACGCGGGAGGTCTCGCCGGTTCGCCTGATTGATGGCCTTTTGGCGCTGATGCTGGGCCTTTTCTTCTTCGCGCACACCTCGGTGTTCGCGACGATTGCGGGAGCCAGCGTGGAAGGCGCCGCGAATTTGGCCCGCATGTTCGACATCGAGAACATTTTCATCGCGCTTTTCGCCCTAGTGCGATTAATGTCCTGTCGCGATCCTGGCGAGCGAGAGTTCTTCGCGTCGCTCAGCATCTACGCGATGCTTTACATGCTCACGGCAGCGTTCATCAACCATACCCAAGAGGACACCGATTTTGGTGGCCCGGTGGATCTGTTGATCGATTTGCCCTTTCTTTTCCTGGCTCTGATGGCGTCTCATTGGCACCAGTCACAGCGCTCTCCCACCGAAGTTCCACTGCGGCTTGAGAGGGTGATCCAGGCTGTCAGTCCGCTGATGCTTCCGGCAACTTTGCTGGCGGTGTCGGCGGGGTTGATACACATCCAGCCGGTTTGGACTATGGTCGGATTTGCCATGGCGACGTTGGTCTATGGGCTGCGCAACATCCTGGTTCACCTTAGCAATCTTGAGGAGCGCGATCGCCTCGAACGGCTCTCGCAGATCGACGCGCTGACAGGCCTGCCCAATCGCCGCAGTTTCGACGCCAGGCTTCATGAAGAATGGGCCCGGGCCTGCCGCAATGGCGGCACCTTGGCAGTGCTCATGATCGATATCGACCATTTCAAGCTTCTGAATGACGGGCTTGGCCATCAGGAGGGTGATGACAGGTTGAGGGATGTCGCCGAGACTTTGGGACGCTGTGCCCGCCGAGCCAGCGATATGGTGGCCCGCTATGGCGGAGAAGAGTTCGTGGCGGTTCTTCCCGGCATCAATGCCCAGCAGGCCATGCAACTGGCCGAGGTCATGAGAAGCAACGTTTATGCGCTCGCCTTGCCATCGCCTGCCCCGGCCGCACGCGTGACCATCAGCGTCGGCGTCAGTTGGACCGACCGGCCGAACGAGGAGCGCTATGAAACCCTGCTCTCGCGCGCTGATACGGCATTGTACGAAGCCAAGCGCGGCGGCCGCAATGCCGTGGTAATCGCCGCCATGCCTGCGCGACAAACTGCCGTTGCGTGAAAAACGCCGCTCGGTGTCCGGGCGGACAAACCGTCTCACAGCGACCCTTAATGGACGCTCGAGCGCCAATTTTGCGTCCCCGAGTGCAGCCCGTCAGCTTTACATTTCTGGATACACAAGAGTGACCTATTCCGGAAAGGCAGCTTCGGGTCGCGACTTGTTCAAGTCTGCCATGCTTCCCAACACCAACACATCGGGAATATTCGATCTTTTGTTGACGAGTGTCATCGTATCGGATAATCACGATGCATGGACACCGACAATGCCCTTTCTATTCTCTCCGCTCTCGGCCATCCAACACGGCTCGATGCTTTTCGCCTGTTGATCCGGCATGAGCCTGAAGGCCTGTCGACCGGTGAACTGGTGGAGGCATCGGGGCTGACCCAGAGCACGTTCTCGACGCATCTGGCCGTGATGGCGAAGGCCGGGCTGGTGCTTTCCGAGAAGCGCGGTCGCCACCAGATCCAGCGCGCCAACCTCGACGCGCTGCGTGGACTGATGGTCTATCTGGCCAAGGATTGCTGCCAGGGCCGCGCGGAACTCTGCGAGCCGCTTCTCTCCGAACTCACCTGCTGCTGAAGAGGCAACAATGACCGATATCGTGATCTACCATAACCCGCTTTGCGGGACCTCTCGTAATGCCCTGGCCATGATCCGCAATGCGGGCATCGAACCTCATATTATCGAGTACCTGAAGACGCCGCCGAGCCGCGCACTGCTGCTGGAACTCATCGAGCGCGCCGGCATCACCCCGCGCGCTCTGCTGCGCGAGAAGGGTACGCCTTATGCCGAACTGGGCCTCGGCGACGAGACCTTGCCGGACGAGGCCCTGATCGACGCGATGATGGAGCATCCCATCCTCATCAACCGACCGCTAGTGGTGTCGCCTCTGGGCGTGAAGCTCTGCCGTCCTTCCGAAGAAGTGCTGGACCTCCTGCCCACCGAGCAGCGCGGCACTTTCGTCAAGGAAGATGGCGAAGTCGTGGAAGCGACCCGGCAATGACCCATTCGGTTCGCAGCGCAACGATCGACGACGCACAGGCCATCGCCGCCATCTATGCGCATCACGTTCTTCACGGCACGGCGACCTACGAAGTCGTACCGCCGACCGAGGACGAGACCGTCGAGAAGGTCTTGGCGGTGACTGGCCGGGGCTGGCCGTTCCTTGTCGCCTGCGATGGCGATCAAGTGTTCGGCTATGCCTACGCCACGCAGTTCCGCGATCGACCGGCCTACGCGTACGCCTGCGAGAACAGCATCTATGTGGCGTACGACCGGCGCGGTGGCGGCATCGGCAAGCTGCTGCTCAAGGCCTTGCTGGAGGCCGCCGAAGCCTATGGCTTCCGGCAGATGGTCGCTGTCATCGGCGGCGGCGAACCGGCCTCCGTCGCGCTGCACGGCTCCTGCGGTTTTGAGCAGGTCGGCCGCCTCACCGGCATGGGCTGGAAGGCCGGACGCTGGCTCGACACGGTCTACATGCAGATGGCCTTGGGCGGTGGCACCGCGACCGCGCCTTTCGCTGCCGGGAAGGACTGACGATCATGTCGCTATTCGAGCGCCATCTCTCGCTGTGGGTGGCCCTGTGCATCGCAGTCGGGATCGGTCTCGGCCATTTGATACCCGGCGCCTTCGAGGCGATCGCAGCGCTGGAGATCGCCAACGTCAACCTTGTGGTGGCAGGCCTGATCTGGCTGATGATCATCCCGATGCTGCTGCGGGTCGATTTCGGCGCGCTCCATAGCCTTAGGCAGCACTGGCGCGGCATCGGCGTCACCCTCGTAGTGAACTGGGCGATCAAGCCATTCTCGATGGCGCTGCTCGGCACGTTTTTCCTCGGCTATCTGTTCGCACCGATGCTACCTGGAGGCGCATCGTCGTCCTACATTGCCGGACTGATCCTGCTGGCTGCAGCGCCTTGCACGGCGATGGTCTTCGTCTGGTCCAACCTCGTCGACGGTGAGCCGAACTATACCTTGAGCCAAGTGGCGCTGAACGACCTAATCATGGTCTTTGCCTTTGCGCCGCTGGTGGGCCTGCTGCTGGGCGTGGCATCGATTACTGTG
>NZ_LYMM01000088.1 GCF_002896965.1 Novosphingobium guangzhouense | reverse complement strand
GAAGATCCCGACGCACCCGCCCCCCATCCCCTGGTTCATGCCCTTGTCTGGAATATCCCGCCCGAGGTGGGCGGCCTGCCCGAGGGTGCGATCGTACCCGACGGGGATGGTGCGGCGGACGGGAGCGAGGTTGGACGAAACAGCTACCTGGCCGAAGGCTGGCTGCCGCCAGACCCTCCGAAGGGCCATGGAACGCATGACTACGTGTTCCAGCTTTTTGCGCTCTCCGACGTTCCTATCCTCGACGCAAACCCGGGCCGCTCAGCGTTTCTCGATGCGATAGATGGCAAAGTCCTTGCCGCCGGCTTCCTGATCGGGACCTACTCCCGCGATGAGCCGGCAGTTGCGAGTACTGCCGGAGCCGGCCTGCGACCCGCAGGCGCCTGATCCACCATGATAGACGACAATGACAGGGCCTGGATGCGTGAGGCCATTAACTTGGCGAAAACGAAAGGAACAGCGCCGCAGGACACCCCGATTGCCGCCATCATCGTTTTGAATGGCCGCGAGCTGTCCCGTGCAGTCAACGAGACCGAAGAGACTTGCGACGCGACGGCCCATGCCGAAATGATGGCTTTTCGCGTAGCAGGACCAGCGCACGGCGACATGGACCTTCGCGGCGCGACGCTCTACTCGACCCTGCAGCCGTGCGGCATGTGCACGATGGCCTCGATCTGGGCCAAGGTCGGCCGCATAGTCTACGGTGCGGGTCGCGACGACGTTCACCAGATGTATTTTGAGGACCGGCACCTCGACACCATGGACTTCATCAAGGACGCATTTCGTGACGACCTTGCACTTGAAGGCGGATGTCTGCGGGCGGAATGTGCCGCCCTCTACTTCGCGCCCGGCGACGAGGTTCCGGTGGAAGAACAGGGTAATCTCTGAAAAGCGAAGATGGCCACGGCCAGCGGCCGGACATAGAAGACTATCGTCTCGCAGGATTTGACCCATGTGTAACCGCGCCCGCATGAAAGGTGAGATCGAGACGATCTGGGGATCGGTCGCGGAGCTCTTCAGCGATGCCCCGCGCGACAATCGCTTCGACCCCCAGGAACTGCGCCCCCGGGGGCGGGCTTATGTGATGCGCGAACAGGGCAACATGTTCGGCTGGGATGTCATGAGCTGGGATGTTCTTGGCGGAAAGGCCGCCTGGCCGATGACCAACGTCCGCAACCTCGCACTGCCACAATGGCGACGGCTCGCCGAGCGTCCCGAGAACCGCTGCGTGGTGCCGCTCACCGAGTTCTGCGAGTTCACGCCGGACAAGCATGACCTTGGTGACGGCAAACCGCCACTGAAGGGCGAGATGTGGTTTTCGGTGATCGACCAGCCGGTGTTCGCCGTTGCCGGTTTCTGGCAAGCGACCGAGAGCGGCAACGGCTTTGCCATGGTGACATGCGATGCCAATTCGCTCGTCGAGCCGATCCATGCCAAGGCGATGGTAACGATCCTCGAGCCGAACGATGTCGATGTATGGCTGAGAGGGTCGTACGATGAAGTCCGCTCGCTTCAACGACCGTTCGATCCGACGCGGATGACCGTACGGGGT
Organism: Novosphingobium guangzhouense; assembly: GCF_002896965.1. Taxonomy (GTDB): domain Bacteria; phylum Pseudomonadota; class Alphaproteobacteria; order Sphingomonadales; family Sphingomonadaceae; genus Novosphingobium; species Novosphingobium guangzhouense. The sequence continues at coordinate 4,967 of NZ_LYMM01000088.1, read as the reverse complement.
CCAGTGTTCCCGACCCGAAGGGCAGAGCGCTGATCTGATCGACACAAAATCTATCGGAGGCTTAGATCTTAACAGTAAAGCAAGCCGACCGTCCGCTTGTTGGGATTAGAGATCGGCGGGTGAACGTCTCACTTGGGTCGGGTGCAGGCGCGGCTGCCAAGCACCTAACCCATGGCTGCAGGACAATGCCGCGCGTGACTAATACCGTTGCTTGTACGATCCTGCCCGCATGAGAGCCCGAAGATATTCCTGTGCAGTGCTGGCGTTGCTCTATGCCATAGCCGGTGCGCTACATTTGACCATCCCGGCACCATTCGTCGCCATCGTGCCGGATTGGGTTCCTGCGCCTGCCTCGGTGGTCATGCTAACCGGTCTTGCGGAAATCGCTGGTGCTGCGGGTATCGGGCAGTCCTGGGCGCCCCGGCTTCGCGCCGCTGCCGCATGGGGTCTTTCGGCCTACGCCCTGTGTGTCTGGCCGGCTAACCTCCAGCACATGCTGCTCGATCTTGCGAAGCCTGAGCATGGTCTCGGGCTTGCGTACCACATACCGAGGCTTGCCTTGCAGCCGGTGCTCATCTGGTGGCCGTTATGGGCGGCGGGCATCACGCCCTGGCCGTTCCGACCGCGGACCTGACCATCCCGGTGGTGCGCGTCACGCGGGCCGGAATGCCAGCGCAGCGCCATTCATGCAGTAACGCAGCCCGGTAGGGGGCGGCCCGTCGTCGAAGACGTGGCCAAGGTGCCCATCGCAGCGGGCGCAGCGCACCTCCTTGCGAACCATGCCCATGGAGCGATCGGTGACGATCTTCACCGCGCTGGGAAAATGGTTCCAGAAACTGGGCCAGCCGGTTCCGCTATCGAACTTGGTGGAAGACGAGAACAGCGGCAGGTCGCAGCCCGCGCAGAAGAACCGACCCTTACGGTGCTCCTTGACAAGCGGGCTAGAATAGGGCCGCTCGGTACGTCCCTGACGCAATACAGCATAAGTTTGAGGGGGCAGGCGTCTGCGCCATTCCGCGTCCAGCAGGCTGAGATCTGGCGCGGGAGCGGCGATAGCGGCGCCCCCAGTCAGTACAACTGCACCTGCAACAAGCAGCGTTGCCGTAAAGACGCGGCGGTTCAGGGAGACAGTGCTGGGCGTCATGGCCTCTAAAATCCCGTCGCTTAAACTATTCAGGCGATACATGGGGGTGCGAACCAATGCCCCACAAGCCCCATGAATCGTTCAAATCGTGATCAGGGCATCAGCACGGTGTCGACCACGTGGATGACACCGTTCGACTGCATGACGTTGGCGATGGTGATCTTCGCCTTGCCGCCCTTGGCGTCGGTCAGCCACCAGGCTCCGGTCTTGTCCTTCCAGGCGGTCAGATTCTCGCCCTCTACCGTCGTCAGCATGGCCTTGCCGCCATGGGCCTTGGCGTTGGCGGCGATGTCGGCGGCGGTCATGCGGCCCGCGACGACGTGGTAGGTCAGCACTTTCGTCAGCATCGCCTTGTTCTCAGGCTTCAGCAGAGAATCCACGGTGCCCTTGGGCAGCTTGGCGAATGCGGCATTGGTGGGCGCGAAGACCGTGAACGGACCGGGCCCCTTGAGCGTATCGACGAGCCCGGCCGCCTTTACCGCGGCGACGAGCGTGGTGTGATCTCTGGAGTTGACGGCGTTGTCGATGATGTCCTTGGTCGAATACATCGCAGCGCCGCCCACCATCGGGTTCTTGGCCGCGATGGCCACGCCTCCGGTGAGCAACAGGGCGGCGGCGAAGCCGGAGGCGAACTTGCGGGATAATGCTTGCATGTCAGGCATCCTCTTTCGCGCACTCTCGTGTTTGGAGTGCCCCGAAGATACGGAGCGCGCGCCGATCCGGATGCGACAAGGAATCAGATTATCGAGATTTTTCCTGTCATCACCGGCAGGCTGCTCGGCGCGGCATGGGGAGCAGTGGCGGGATCTTCCATGGTAATGGCGAGCGTCGCATCCGCAGCAAGGAGCGGACGCATCGCGGGATCGACGGGCATCGCGCCTCCTTCGTGCGCCATCATTCCCAGCGAGCGTGGGACGCCGTCCTGCGGGATAATCCATAGTTCGGGGCGTTTGCCGTCGCCGGGCCTCTCCAGCGAGCCGACCTGCAGCATGCCATTTTGCGGGTCGTAGCTGACGGCGAGAACTTGCGCTTCGCCGTTCCCCGTGAGTTGGGAGACGGCCATCGGCATGCGTGCCGGTGGCTCGACCGGGCGCAGTACGATGAACAGGGCCAGCGCGGCCGCGACGGCTCCCGAAATTAGCGCGCCCGCGCGCCAGACGCGCAGGGGCTTCATGCTTGGCGCCTCCGGGCGCGCGCCGACGCGCGCCGCGACCGCATCCCAGACCCGGGACGAAGGCAGGGAGGGCGGGAGCGTATCGAGCAAGGGCGACAGCCTTGTGCTCCATCCTTCCACCTCGCGCGCGAAAGCCGGGTCGGAGAGGCACAAGCGTAAGGCTTGTGCGCGCTCGGCTCCTTCCAGCAACCCCAGCGCGAGTTCGGCGGCGAGAGCACCGCGATCCTGTTCTTCGGCTGCGTCAACCATGGCCAAGGCAGTCTTTCAGTCTGAGCATGCCGCGCCGGATCCAGCTCTTGACGGTGCCGAGCGGTGTGCCGCTGCGCTCCGCCAGTTGCTGGTAGGTCATGCCCTGAAGGAACGCGCTGCGGATCGCCCCGGACTGATCGCTGGGAAGTCCTTCGAGGCAGGCGATCAGTCTGCGCCGCTCCTGATCGTCTTCCATAATCACATCGGCCAGCGGCGCATCGTCGGCGATTCCGGCCATCGCCTCATCGGGGATGGCGTCATAGCGATGTTCGGCCCGGCGCCAGTCGATGGCGGCGTTGCGCGCGATCGTGGCGAGCCAACTTATGGGACTGGCCCGAGTGTCGTCGAACGACGCAGCCCGTCTCCAGACTTTCACGTAGACATCCTGGAGCACATCCTCCGCCGCTTCCCGGTCCGCGCAGATGCGCAGACAAATGCCGAACAGCTTGGCGGAGGTGAGATCGTAGACGCGGCGCAATCCGGCAGCATCGCCGCTGGCGGCAAGATGGATCGCCGAGACCAGAAGTGCCCGGTTTTCCGACCGTGCCGCAGAACTCGCTTCATGCATTCGCCGGTCTCATCCCTGCTTCGCCGAAGCATCAACGATCCTGCGCAGAACTTGTGCCGGGCCCGGATACGAGAACGGGATTGATGCGATAGAGTGCAGGGAAGGTTGCTTTCAGCGCGGCGACCTTCGGCAGGTCGTTGCGACGGATATAGGCCGAATCCGGGTGCAGGGTCAGGTAGTCCTGATGGTAGGCTTCGGCTGCATAGAAGCCTTTGAACGGTTCCACTCGCGTGACGATGGGGCGCTTCCATGCCCCGGCTTTGCCTAGTTGGGCTATGTACCGCTCGGCTGTCTCGCGCTGGCCCGGCGACTGAGGGAACAGGGCGCTGCGATATTGAGTGCCGCGATCCGGTCCCTGTGCATTGAGCATCGTGGGGTCCGCGACCACCGAGAAGAATACATGCAGCAATTGTCCGTAGCTGACCTGCCGGGGGTCGTAGGTCACCTTCACCGCCTCGGCATGGCCGGTGCCGCCGCGCGAGACCACGGCGTATTTCGCGCTTCCCCGATCGCCGCCCGCGTAGCCCGATACCGCGCTGCTGACGCCCCGAACATGCTGGAACACGCCCTGCACGCCCCAGAAGCACCCGCCCGCGAAAACGGCGGTTTCGCGTTTGCCTGCCTCGGGTGCCTGGAATGCCGGTGCCGGGATGCGGAATACGGCCTGCGTCGAAGCGGCTTGGGCGCTGTTCTCGCGCAGGAGCGTTAACGTTCCTGCCATACCTACGCTGACGGCAACGACGAGCATGGCGATGCTGGTGACACGCTTCATGGACAGGGCTTTCCGGCTTCGTGGTTCCTGCGTGAATATACGACACGAACTGGCCAAAGGATGCACGTCGGCGTCATTCATGGATCATTATGGTGCGCAAGCGTTTATGGACCGCAACGCTGGATCTGCCGACGCATGGGAGCGCCGCGCGCTTCGGTACCTGCGGCAAGGCGGCGAGACCATATGATCCTCTTTGTTCTGGTTTACCTGGGCGGTGTGCTGACGATCATCAGCCCCTGCATCCTGCCAGTCCTGCCCTTCGTCTTCGCGCGCGCCGACAGGCCGTTCCTGCGCAGCGGACTGCCGTTGCTACTGGGCATGGCGATGACTTTTGCCGCCGTCGCGACGCTGGCAGCGGTAGGCGGAGGGTGGGCCGTCCAGGCGAACGCCTATGGCCGGATCGCGGCGCTGGCCGTGCTTGTGGCGTTCGGGTTGCTGCTGCTGTTTCCGTCCCTTGCCGATCGGGCGACGCGCCCGCTGGTGGCATTGGGAGGAAGGCTGTCGCAGTCCGCGGACCGGGCGGATCGCGGCGCGTCGAGCTTCTTCGCCTCGCTGCTTCTGGGCGTCGCCACCGGCCTGCTGTGGGCGCCTTGCGCGGGGCCGGTGCTTGGCCTCGTGCTCACCGGAGCGGCGCTGCAGGGCGCCAGTGCGCATACGAGTCTGCTGTTGCTGGCTTACGCGGCCGGTGCCGCGACCTCGCTGGCGCTGGCCTTGCTGGTCGGCGGCAAGGTCTTCGCGGCGATGAAGCGCTCGATCGGCGTGGGTGAGCGTATCCGCAAGGTGCTGGGCGTCGCCGTCCTGGTCGGTGTCGCCGCGATCGCGCTGGGGCTGGACACCGGGCTGCTGACGCGCCTTTCGCTGTCAGGCACCGCGCGTTTCGAACAGGGCCTGCTCGACCGTTTCCATCCTGACGAAGCGATGCCTTCGGCTGCCATGGCCAAAGGCGGGCAACTGGCCGACGAAGGTGCGTTCCCATCGCTGGCGGGAGCGAACGAATGGATCAATTCGCCGCCGCTGACCCCGGCATCGCTGCGCGGGAAGGTCGTGCTGGTCGATTTCT
>NZ_LYMM01000087.1 GCF_002896965.1 Novosphingobium guangzhouense | reverse complement strand
AGCGAAGGGGCAGGCAGCATGAACGAGGATTTATGCCACCGCCGCCTGTATCGGTCACCCTATCTGGTGATCCCGCGGCTGGCCCTGCAGGCGATGCCAGACGAATGGCAGGACCGGCTTGAGGCCCTCCTGAAGGAGGCGGACGCAGCTGGGCTCGACTGCCCGCAATATCAGGTCTTCCGCGATGATGGGCCGGGAAGCGAATACACTCGCGCCCGGGTGGTCAATGAAGCAACAGGGTTCGTGCGCCTCGTGCGCGGCAGCGATGATCCATGGGCGAACTACAAATACGGCGACGTGCGCAAGATCTGCCCGACGTTCAAGGATAGTCGTCATGCGTAACTGGCAGGTCGCAGCGCCGGAGTGGATCGCCCGCATCCACGCGCAGATTCCCGACGCGACCCCGGCCGATCTGCGCAAGGCCCTGCGCGCTGCCGCCTCGGATTTCCATGGCGGCACATCTTGGGGCAAAAAGGTATGGGCCAAGCACTGCCGGATCTACCTGGCCCGCATAACTGGCCGAGGGGACTATCGCTCAGACGGGAAAGAGACGGTGTGGCCGGCCGACATAATCTTCCCGTGGCGAGGAAATAGTCGGGCATAGAGTGGCTCGTTAGAGGCGATTACGCTAGGTATGCCCGTAGATTCGTCTACGGGCCTCGGCCACGATGACGGCTCGATTGTCCATCAAATCAAAGCGAGCGCGAGAAGCCTTCAAAGCGGTTTGAACATCTGCCGCTTCATCGACCAAGGTTCGGAGGGTCGCCAAACCTTCCATGTACGCATCGGCGTTCCCGGTCCCGATGACTTGGGCCAAACTCTGAGTGGCTGCTACATGAGCGGCAATAGCCTGGCGAGCCTCCTTACGTCCCTCTCTGACGCCTTCCTTATCAAGGATGCTGTCTGAGAGCTCTGTTACGCTTGCGTCGACCTTCGAACCGGTGACTATGAACTCCTGCACGGCGGCAAGGTACTGCTGCTGCAGCATTGCTTCGGAATTCAGCTTGGCTGTAAATAGGTACGTGAACCATGCCGCTAAAAGACCGCCGACGGCGGCAGTCGCGAATCCACCAAGTATCAACTTGAGGTATCGCTTGGCCCGGTCAGGCGTAAGCCACGGGGAAGAAGGGGCTGCGGAAGCCATAGGGGTACTATCTACCCTTTAAGGGACGGACTTCAAGGTGGCATTCGTCGAGACGAGAGCATTGTTCTCGGCGCGTTTGACCAGCTGTCCAGACTTTTCAATGCGCTGTTCGCCCAGCGCGGTCTTCATCGCGTTCACATCTTTTTCGACCGCCACCTCAACGGAATGATCGCCCGCGCCGACGTGCTTCAGCTTGACGGTCACCGCATTCTTATCGACCACCTCTGCGCTGCAACCACTTAGGGCGAACAAAGCCATAAGTGAAAGCGCGAATGGCCCTACCGTTCGGACGAAAATTTCTCCCGGCGACTGAATATCTATCTTCAGCTCAGCGGCTTCGCTTGCCGGAAGCGTTTCGAGGCCAAGATCCGCCAAGCTGGCGTCGAGTCGCGGATCTCCATTCCTCAGGGAATTGCGCAATACGTCCATGGCGTTGAGCCAGGTACCAACGACCGCGGAATCTTCCGCAGTGAACCGTTCTTTCTCAGTGCGAAATTCCGCAGTGTACGCACCATCATAAACGAAGTTGCCGTAAGCGTGCCGATACACCTCCTCCTTGAGATTTCGAGGAATAGTGAAGACCGCAGCACGGGAATGTAGAACACTTATCAGGTCTGGCGTGAGTTCGGTTTTGGAAACGGACGTCAGCCACTTTACTCGACGACCGAAGAAAGTGCCTTCGTATTCCCCGTCTCGTGCCTCTACCCGAGATATTGATCCTGCCTCGGTCAGTATCTCACCAATTAGCACATGCTCCTTCCAGCCGTCAGGAGGCACTATGATGAGATCACCGTGATTCGCTTCGTTCCATAGGCGGTTGGCAAAGGTCAACACGCCCCGATCCTGCTTGTTTACCCCTTGGGTCGTTTGTTCCTGATTGCCGCGAGCTCGGCTCGCCAGTTCACGTTCCCAGCGGTCATCCGCGATCCGCTTTAAAACCTTCTCGTCGGTCCAGTCGTCCGGCACGTCACCGAGCTCTTCCAACCCGCGAATGTCCGGAAAAATAGTGTTAGCGTCACGAACTGCCCTGTAAAAACGATGAGTTTTACCAGCGCTCGCTTTCCATACTCGATGCCCCTGCGGGAGGACGTAGGCATCCAACTCGACCACAATAGCGGGTGCATCAGGTGCGCTTGCAGAAACAACTTGATCAGACATCAGTAACCCCCGTTCCGCACAGGGATTATTATGCGAGGTCAAAGCGGTCAATATCACCGGTCCAACGCCCACCTTGCAAATTAGAACAAATGTGGAACATGTATGGACGTCTTCGGATGATTCGGGACAACTGGAATGGACATGGAGCAGGAAACCGGCATCTCGCGCGGCCAGCCCTTCGGGGCATGGCTCGTGTCGCAGACGGCTCGCGGCGGGTTCATCGGCCAGATCGCCGAGGCAGCCGCTGGGGATCGCACGTTCCCGCGCGCTGGTGACGTGGAGGCCGCGAAGAAATGGCTGCAGGGCCGCCGGGCCAGCGGTGACGACTGGGAGGCGCTCGAAGACGCCGAGCTCGATTGGCTTTCACTATGAGTGCCGAGGTTCACATCTTCCCGCGCGAGGGCTTCCGCGTCCGATCCCCGTGGAATGACGGGACGACTATCCCGTTTCGCGGCTTCGCAGGCTGATCGCTGCGCCGCTATGCAGCCGTGATCGAGGTTATCAGGCCCTTGGACGTGGTGATCTTGATCCCCGCCACAGTGTGCTCACCATCCGCCACCGGCGAAACTTCGGCGATGTCAGTCAAGGCAGCGTTTTCCGGCTGCGCGCCGATGCCGCGCGCAACAGAATCCCGCACTTGGTAAGGCAAACCAAAGGAGGGCGGCAGCGATCCTGATAGACGCAAAAAGGCCCGAACCTATGGAGAAGTCCGGGCCTTAGTGTTTGAAGGGCATCGCATGATGCTCATTCAGGGTCGCGGAGACAGCGTAGCGGAGAAGTGCGATGCTGGCCAGAGTGGCGATGTAAAATGCTGTTTCGATGTTCCCGCTCTGCTTCGGCATCGGGCTTCGGTGCGCGGCACCAGACGCGGACTAGGTATCTGGTCGATATGCGGCGAGCGGTGGAAGCCCGCCAACTCTCAAGCAATCCTTGACGGTTGACGGCCGGCTCTGGCAGACGCCAACCGCTGCGGCGGCGCTTGGGCCAGCCCCTTGTCAACTCGCTCTATACGCCGTCGCAGCGCCTTGCCCCGCCTTGGCCATAAGAAAGGCCCGGCGCTCAGGTGAGGTCCGGGCCAGTTATCGCGTGGGCTAAAAGCCCTTCGGGTCGCAAGTGTTGGGTACAACATTGAACATGCTCTGAAAATAGCAAGTTCGCTCATCCCTATTTTTCACCACGCGCCCCTGCATCATGATCCCGGATCGCATCGACCTTCGCCGCGCACAGCTTGAACGCCTTGATGTAGATGCCACGGCTTTCGATCACCGAGGCGATAGTCTCCTGCGGCACGTCCTGCACGGTGCAGCGCTCCATCAGGCCAGCGGGGATGCCCTGATAGGCGGGTCGCGGTGCCGAGACGATCCTATCGCTGCTGTTCGAGCAGCTTGCGAAGATCGGCAGGCAGGCGCTGAGCCATAAGGCGGCGAACTTCCGCATTGCTTGTCTCCAGTTCCTTGAGTTGTGCCGAGGCTGCGACGTTCTGCCCCTCGATCAGCGCCAGCTTGTCCTGGAGCAGCAGGGTGTTGCGCTGTTCCAGATCGCGCAGCCGGTCCTGTCGGGCAGAGTGCGCGGCCCATTCCTTGTTTGCCTCCACCAGCGCCGTGATGCGTCCATCCTTCACCGCGATCTGATCATTCTGGCGCTGGATGTGCATCCACCCGATGATGGTCGCGCCGATGCCGCAGACGGCCAGCACGCCCACCATAGCGAACAACTCGGATTTCCACGGGGCCAGTAGGTTGAGAAGCCACTTCATGGCCGTTCCTCCTCTTGGGCCTTCGCGGCCCGCACGCGCTTGTCGGTATTCGCGCGCAGTTTGACGCCAAGGCGTTCATAGACGATGCGTTCCAGCAGCCGGATGGAGACGTTGGCGCCCAGCCACCCGAAGACGCCGACGATCGGCCCGGTCCACAGCGGATCGATCTTCATGGCCTGGCACAGCAGCATGACGATGAAGCCGACGAAGCCCGACGACACCGCCTCACTGACGGCGCGCCACCCGTTCAACGGATTGCCCTTATCGTGCTCGCGCATGACGTAGCCCAGCAGGCCGCCAAGCGCGGCGAGGATGGTATAGCCCGCCGCCGATAGCCAGTCGGACAGGTTGAAATGCTCCATTACGCCCCCGCATCCTTCACGCCATCGCTGCCGCTAGTTTCGTATGGTACTTGTACGTCTCGTAGCCGGGGCCGTTGTAGGCGCGCGCGAAGGCCCGGCAGTCGTCGGGATCACGGCTCAGGGCGCGCAGGGCATCGGTTAGGCCGTTCTTCTCGATGTAGCGGGCGAGCAGTTCGTAATGCGCAGCCTCGCCCTTCACGGTGGACAGGGCCAGCGCGTAGGGGCTCGCATAGCCAAGCTTCGACCAGTGCAGACCGAGCACCTGAAACTTGCCCCACGAGCACGATCCGAACGCGGCATCCGGGTCTTTTCCACAAGCCATCCCCAGCTTGTCCCAGCTATCCACGGCGTATCCACCGGCCGTGGCGTCGCTATAGGCCGAGGGCGACCACTTGCCGCCGGTCTGGCGGTGGAACAGGTGCCGCTCGAACAGGATCTTGGGACGGCCGAACTTGTCGAAGCCGCCACCGCTGCTTTCCACCGTGGCGACGGCAGCGATCTGATTGACCGTGCACCCGAGGCGCGAGGCAAAGGCGGCGATATCCGCCTGCGTGACGGCCAGTGCATTGAGGTTCGTGAACCGGGCGAGCAAAGCGGCGCGGCTGATGGGTCCGAAGATGCCATCGGCCTTCACGCCGAGAGCGGTTTGGAGGTCTTTGATGGTCATGTCGATATCAGCCTTTCAGTCCCACTCTTCCATGTCCGCGAGATCCTCAGCCCACGCATGCAGGGCGGCCCGCTGCCCGACACTGAAAGTCCCCCATATGTCCCGGATTTCCTCGGGAATGTGGTTGCGCCAATCATGCACCTGGCGTGCCTCACCCCACTGCGGGTGGACGTAATCTGGCTCGGACATGCCCGTTTCCTTTTCCGCGTTCATGCCGACACCAGACCGGGCTTCCAGATGTCGAGCACCCGGTTCATGATGGTCTGGCGCAGGGAAGCATTTGCCGGCGCTGCCAGATCGGCGAGAACCACGATCGGCTCGCCCTCGTCGCCACACAGGCCACCCGTCGGCCCGCTGCTGGGAAGGCCCGCTGCGCCCAGGCGCAAGCGCTTCGCCCCGACAGTCGCATTGATGCGGACGAAAGACCCTGCGGGCGCCGTGGCGACAAGCTGCCCGTCCACCCAAAGCGTGGGCTGACCATTCTCGACGGGAATGGTCATCATGGCGACATGCCACTGGCCATCGCGATAATCGACGGTGCTGGAGATGCGCTTGGCATCGCCCTCATAGTAGGCGCTGAGAGCGCCGGGAGTCAGGTAAGTCTCGGTGCTGTCGTGGACGCGCAGACCCCAGTACCGCGCGTTGGCGACGGTATCGCGGATCGTTGCCTGATTGAGCTGAGCGCCGAAGAGGAAGCCGCCCGAGTTTGGCTGGCCATTCGGGCCACTCGGCAAAGGGCAGCGGAAGGGCTCGATGAGGGAGAACGGCGCGTTGCCGTTCGGGATGATCGGCGCAATGGGATTGAGTTCCAGCGCGCCATTGTCGGCTACGAATGCGGCCGCGAAGGTAGCGCCAGTCCCGCTGCCACTGGTGGCCGTCTGAGACAGCAAGCCGGTCGGCTGCGACGTGAAGGCACCGGGGTTCGTGATCGTGAAGTTACCCTGACCCGATACGCCGGAGAATGCACCGGTCGATCCGGTGTACGCCAGCACCACACCGTTCTGCAGCGTCACCGTGTCACCGGCTGCATAGCCAGAGCCGGTGGCACGCGTGGTGACACTGGCGAGTGTGTTCGTCACGCGCTCCAGCGTCTCCCCGGCATGGTTGGTGCCGTATCCGAAGCGCAGGAACTCGCGATCGAGGGCGTCGTCGTGGAGCATGGCCGGGGCCTTCTTGCCCGCGCCAGGCGCAAACGCCTGCAGGTCGAGACTGGACTTCCACATGAACGGTAGCACCGAACCATCGGCCACGCCTTCCATTGCGCCACGGCTGCCCGGCCACCATCCCGAGATGATGCCGCTCTTGAGCAGGGCGACCTCGACAGGATCGATGACGGCGCGCGGCACCTTTTCGTTGCTGGATTCGGAGGCGTTGAAGAAGACGGTAGCAGCGGCCATGAGAACGCTTCCTTTCAGTGAATGATGGAGCCGAGCGCGACGAGGCGCTGTTGCAGGAGGGCGATGGGCATGTCCTCGGCGCGGCGGCCGGGGTTATCGACGAGCCATGCCGCGATCTCGCCAGCGGCTTCACCGCAAACGCCGTAGGCCATTTCGAGGCGGCCGGGTGCCCATGCGCCGTGCGTCATCGAGGCGCAGACCGGGACGATCAGGTTGGCAATCTTGAACTGCTCGTGCGGCAGGATCATCTCGACCGGGATTTCATAGGCCGCCGTGTGGTCGGTGACGTTGGCGGGCGTACCTTCCTCGCGCAGGCGATCG
>NZ_LYMM01000086.1 GCF_002896965.1 Novosphingobium guangzhouense | reverse complement strand
CCGTGCGCCTTGGCATGGACCGCGCGCACGGCGCGGCCATAATCTTCATAAGTAGTCTGAAGGATCTTGTCGAAAGAAGCATTGATCGAGGCAAGCGTTTCGCCCTCGTCATCCTGCAACGTCTCGATTTCGGGGGAATAAAGTAGCGGCGGCGAAAGCGTCATGGGCAATGCTCCTAGGCGAGGCACTGGGCAATTCGCCCAGCCCCGCTTGTGCAAAGGATAACGAGTTGGGGACGGTTAAGTGCCTGAGTTTCAGGAAGCCATGCTGTGGCTGACAGGCGATTGACTGAGTTGGAGCCGGGTGACGGATATAGCTGATGGGGTGGACGCCCCCCGACGGCATCGATGTGCCATAGTGGAGGTGTTGAACACCACTGAAGGAGGCGTCCGTGTCGGAGGTTATCACAATCGGATTGGATATCGCCAAGAATTCGTTTCACGCACACGGTGCCGACGAGCGGGGCGAGACAGTCTTCAGCCGCAAACTGAGCCGCAGCAAGCTGCTCGAGTTCTTTGCTAACCAACCTGCCTGCCTTGTCGCGATGGAGGCATGCGGCGGCGCCCATCACTGGGCGCGACAATTGGCCCAACTTGGGCATGAGGTCCGGCTTATTCCGCCGACCTACGTCAAGCCCTTCGTGAAGCGACACAAGAACGATGCGATCGATGCGGAAGCGATTTGTGAGGCGGCGCAGCGGCCAGGCATGCGGTTCGTCTCAATAAAGACCGAGGAACAACAGGCTGCCGGCATGGTCTTTCGGACACGTGACTTGCTGGTTCGTCAACGCACTCAATTGATCAACGCATTGCGTGGTCATCTCGCGGAGTACGGCTGGGTAGCACCGCGCGGCGTAGCCCAGGCGACAATGCTAGCGGATTTGCTGGATGAAGATGAGATGGCTTCTTCTCTACCCGAGCCCGCCCGGGCCATGCTGCGGGTCATGACCGAAATGTTGGACCAACTGGATCATCGGATTACCGGCCTAGACAAGGAGATCGCGCGCCGGGCACGTGAAGATGAAGTTGCGCGCCGACTCATGACAATCCCTGGCATCGGGCCGATCGCTGCAACTGCTATCGTGGCGCTAGCGCCTCAGGCGGCGTCGTTCACGAAAGGCCGCGATTTTGCTGCGTGGCTGGGCCTTGCCCCACTTCAGCACTCAACCGGTGGCAAGCAGAAATTGGGCAGGATATCGAAGATGGGCGAGCGGACCATCAGGCGATTGCTTATTATCGGCGGCAGCGCGGTCGTGCGGCAGGCAACCGTGCGGGGAGCGCCGGCAGGTTCGTGGCTGGAAGGGATGTTGGCCCGCAAACCGCGTATGCTCGTGTCGGTAGCGCCCGCCAACAAGATGGCGCGCATTGCCTGGGCGCTCATGACAAAGCGGGAGGATTACAAAGCTCCGGTCGCTGTCGCCGCGTGATGCTGCGACAACAGACCTGAGGTCGTCGGAGACGTAGGCGGTCGAAGGAGGGTATGGCACAACTGTCAGTTAGACGGGGTCGGAAAACCAGGGAATGTCGAAGCGCTAACCAAGCGCGCTAAGCCGATTTGGATCCGGTCCGCGAACTCCCATACTGGCCCGCAGCATAATGCTGCACTCAGAGGCCGGACAGACGAGAGCACCTGACTACGTACCACCTCTCATTTAACGCTTGCTTCTTTGGGGGCGTCCACAGACGACATTTCAGCGGCACCAGCTTCCGACCCCTCGATGTGTTTTGGGGCAGCCATTGGAATGTCCATTGGCGTCGGAACCGGTCAATCGCCCGGGAAGCCGCGGCAGACCGCCGCGCATGAAGACCGACGATCGTCAAATTGATGGTGTCGATCATGAAGGTCGAGAGGTCGGTGTTGTGGGTACCGATATCAGGATCAGACGCATAGCCGCCACCTGCGCTTCGGTTGGTCAGAGGGGCTTCCAACGCTTTCCACCAATGGCGTACCATATAAATCCAGGGACCAACTACAGCTGGCTGTACAGATCTCTGACGTCGGAGGTTGGCCATTCATGTCCCCCCCGGGCTAACACGGTGATGTGTGCGGAAATCCGCTGCTGCACTCACAACTTTTCAATCTGGCGCGATGTGATGTAACTTAATCGCTTCCCGAGGGTTTAATCTTAGCTGCTACGGAAGTGCTTTTCGGCAAGCGCAAGCACGATCGATGCTGGAGAAGATATTGACACCCGAGACCACTTTACCGGTTCGTGCCTTCGAACTCGCCCGTGAAGGCCAATGCGTATCCATTAAGGATCTGCGCTCGCGGTTGGCGCAGGAGGGCTTTACGCAGATCGATGCGCACTTCGACGGGCAATCATTCAAGAAGCAGCTGTCTGCGCTCGTGCGCGAAGCAAATGCGAACCCGTAGCCTCACGCCTTTTGGCCGATAGACGAACCGCCGGCCTGCAGCCGCGCGTTTTGGATAGCCCACATTCACGCGCCGTCGGCTCCCGACCAACTCGCACCACTCGTGCCACGCCCTATGGATATCGGCTGCCTCGAAATCGGCGATCGTAGGACCAGCCACCGGTAGAGTAGGTACCGCGCCTAAAAAGTCTATTCGACGTCTTCTTCGATCACGAGACGCACTGCCGTCGCCAGTTCCTCGACCGTGAAGGGCTTGCCAATCAGATGCACGCCAGGATCGAGCACGCCGTTATGGACGACGGCGTTGCGGGTATAGCCGGTGGTAAAGAGAACTTTGAGGTCGGGACGCCGCTGGCGTGCCTCGTCTGCAAGCTTGCGACCATTGATCTCGGGCATGACAACATCGGTGAACATCAGCGCGATTTCGGGATGGGCGTCGATCAGCTTGAGTGCGGCTGCCGCCCCATCGGCCTCGAGCACCCGGTAGCCAAGCTCACTCAGAGCATCTACCGAGAACTGGCGCACACCCGGCTCATCCTCGACAACGAGGATCACTTCTTGACTCTCGCCCATCGGCAGCGCGTCGTCCGTCTGGGCGCTCTCCACGTCTTCGACTGCGCCCATGAGACGGGGCAGATAGACCTTCACCGTGGTCCCCTGGCCGACCTCGGAATAGATCTTCACATGTCCGCCCGACTGTTTGACGAACCCGTAGACCTGGCTGAGGCCAAGACCCGTGCCGCGCCCGACCTCCTTGGTGGTGAAGAAGGGGTCGAACGCCTTGGCAATGACCTCCTCGGGCATGCCGCTGCCGGTGTCGCTCACAGCGATCATTACATACTGCCCGGCCGGTACACCGAGATGGCCGGCGGCGTAGCGAACGTCGAGATGGCAATTGGCGGTTTCGATCGTCAGCTTCCCGCCATCGGCCATGGCATCTCGCGCGTTGACAGCGAGGTTCAGGATGACATTCTCGAGTTGGTTGGGATCGGCGAAAGTTCGCCACAGCCCGCCAGCCAGCACGGTTTCGGGCTGAATATCAGGAAGCGTATGGCGAAGCAGATCGGACATGCCGGCAACCAGCTTGTTCGCGTCTAACGCCTCGGGCTTGAGGGGCTGCTGGCGCGAGAAAGCGAGAAGGCGCTGGGTGAGTTGAGCCGCGCGCCGCGCGCCATCCATCGCCGCGTCGACATAGCGCCGGGCCCTGGGATCGGCCTCTCCCATGCGCCGGGTCAGCAGGTCCAGCGACCCGACAACGACGGCAAGCATATTGTTGAAGTCGTGCGCGATACCGCCGGTGAGTTGACCGACGGCTTCCATCTTCTGGCTCTGGCGTAGCGCATCCTCGGCTCTTGTCCGCTCGGCGACCTCCTCGGCAACGCGCAGTTCGAGCCGTTCGTTAAGGTCTAAGAGTTGGGCCTCATCAGCCTTGCGCGTCGTGACGTCGATCGCAACGCCGACCACGCGGATGCAGCGATCCTCCTCGAACACGCCGCGACCCTTGGCCGCGACCCAGCGGATGATCCCGTCCTCTTTGCCGACGGTTCGATATTCCACATCGTAGAGCGCGCGCTGATCGGGATCGGAGGCCGCCGCGAATGCCGCGCTGGTCGCATCGAGATCGTCAGGATGCAGTCCCGCGTAGAAGTCGCGCATCGATACCGGCACATCGGGCGAAATGCCAAACATGCCCTTGGTGCGGGCCGGCCAGATCAACACATCTTTTATGATGTCGACGTCCCAGAGGCCGACATCGGAGGCTTCGGTCGCGAGACGAAGCCGCTCTTCACTTTCGGCGAGCGCGGCCTCTGCCGCCTTGCGCTCGGTCTGATCGAGCATCGCGCCGATCATGCGAACGGGAGCGCCATCGTCATTGCGCAGCACGGCGCCGCGATCGAGCACGAATGCGTAGCTGCCGTCAGCGCGCTGGAAGCGATACTCGTCAGTCCAGCTGGTCCCGCCATGATCGACCACCGCATGAATGCTGGCCTCGATCCGCGCGCGGTCTTCGGGGTGGATGTGGTCGAGCCACCACTGTGCGCTTGTCTGCTCCAGTGCATGCCCGAAGCGTGTCGCCAGTGCCTCGTTCCAGACGACGTGGCCGTCGGCGAGACGCCAATCCCAGATCACGTCGCTCGTAGCACCGATGGCGAGCCGGTAGCGCTCCTCGATCTCGCGGTGGCTGGCCTCAATGGCCTTGCGCTCTGTGATATCGAGCGAGGTTCCGACAAGGCCCACTACCGCACCATCGGCATCCCGCAGCGGTGATTTGGTCGACAGCCAGATGGCACGCCGGCCATCGGGAAAATTCACATCCTCCTCGACCTGTTCGGAACGGCCGCTGGCCATGATCCGCTGATCGGTCGCCATTACCATGGCGGCCTGCTGCTTGTCCTCGAGCACCTCCAGGTCGGTGCGGCCGATAAAATCCTCGGGCGCCTTGCCGATGAGTTCGCTCGTACCATGGTTGCCGATCATCAGCCGGCCTTCGCGATCCTTGGCGTAGACGACGCCGGGCATGGCATCGACGAAATTGGTCAGCAGCGCCCGCGCGCTGTCGCGTTCAGCCTCGATACGGCGACGTTCTCCGATATCGATAATCACGCCGGGAAAGCTTATGGGCTTGCCGCCTTCATCATGGACGACGTGTCCGTTGGCCTCGATCCAGTGATACTGGCCATTGGTGCGGCAGACGCGGTACTGATGGGCATAGCGGCCTCCCCTCGCGAGCGCTTCCTCAATGGCGGCGATGAGGCCGGCGCGGTCCTCGGGATGGACGGTCTCGACGATCTTCTCGAGACTGAGACCGTCCCGCCCCAGGGCGGGGTCGAGACCGAACGCCTCGGCAAAAGGCTCATCGACCGTGAAACGGTCGGCGGGCACATCCCAGAACCAGGTCCCGACGATAGTGCCGGCCGCGAGTGCGAGCTTGAGGCGGTCTGCGTCCAGACGCGAGCGCGCGACGATAGCCTGCAGGTCGTCGATAATCTTCGCCTCGGTTCCGGTTGAGTCCAATGCCTTAAGCTCCTGATGCCCGCGACTGTATATCTGCGAGGCAAGGCGCGATCCAGTTGAAGCTGGGCGCAGGCCATCGATTTGGAAGCGGAATGTTACTGGCCGGAAAATGCCCTGAAGCCAAAAGGGCGCACAGCGGTTTCTCAATCAAAGCCGGGTATCATGATTGCGCGTTCAACAAATTTCGGGAACGCGAACTTAACAAAGGTCGATTTGAACATATCTCTTCCCCGGCGATGTGGTGCTTTTTGTCAGGGAGCGATTGCCAATATCTATAATCTTATCGGCGGATTCCGGTTCGATATCCTTGCCTTGGCTTTAACTGGAAAAAATACTGATATCCTGTATTTGATTTTGTGCGCACAATCGTTCCTCCACAGAGTGAGGGGCGACTCATGTACAACACACAAGCATCTCGATTGTTGGCGCTGACAGCGCGCGAGACCGACGTCATCCGTCACGTGGCAGATGGTTTTTCCGCCAAAGAAACCGCGCTGCGCCTCAAGATCGCACCCTCTACGGTCGAACGCCATGTCGAAAACGTGCGGCTCAAGACGCGGTCGAGAAACCGCCCGCACATGATCGCACAGGTCCTGACTGCACAACTGATCTGATGAAGGCCGATGGACGACGGGTGGCGTGATCGCGCCCTCGCCGTCGCCCGCGATCGCCTCTACCAGTGAATTCGCTGACCTCAAGTAACGAAAGGTAAAAATTGCCTGCCAATTCTGGTTTATTGCACCGAGCCCTACCGCCGCGGTCCGGACCATCAGTGCCATTGTCCCATAATCACTGCGCTTTTCGTACCGCGCGTTGATATTTCTTTTGCTGTACACCTTTCGGGGATGGCAGATCTGCGCGCCACAACCATCATCATCGCCCCGTCGTGCCACGTTCGCCAAGGCACAGTCGACACACTCGGCGAGCACCTCGCACAAGGCTTGGCGAAATTCAGAGCAATGATCGCGGCCAACTTCGCCTTACCCTTTTAGGCTTCATGGCTAGCCTATTGTCGATCAGCATAAAGGTCTTTCGAAAGGTTCGCCGCTTAGGCTGACAGGAATTCCTACTCGATAGCACGAACGCGTTGATCGGGTTTTAGATTCAATATACCGTATGTAGGTGCCGTCATGGGTGCGTTCCGTATTCGGCTCCGCGCCATCCCCGGGGCGCGGAGCCACCTCGTTCTTGAGGCACGGATTGTTTCTTCGACCCATATGCCCCACACCCTAAACCGACACCCACTACTTACGATATTGGAGCGGCAGACCTTACTGCGACCGAGCCCAATGATATCTGCCGCACCCGCCACTCCCCCTTCCTGCGCGACTTGCTGCTGCGGATTAGCGCCGGTCTGCCACTTGGCAGCAGTGGCTTCGAGTTCATAGATCTCACGGTTGATCAACCGAAGCTTAACGGGGGTTGGGCCGCTATGGTCAGGTTTCGCGCCACTATGCCCGGCGAACCCGCTCAGACTATGCGCACCGTCGCTCCTTTCAATCCGGAAAACTGCACGACGGGGGAGTGGTCGCTGAATCCGAGCGAAGACGCCTACAAAAGATAGATATCTTCGGAGATATTCATACCACATCCCACATATCGCAAAGATAAAGCGCTTGGTCTGTTCCCAAGCCTACGAATTCATCCGATGAACGACTGAGGAGGTTCGGTCACCGCCTCTTCCATTCGGATGCGCGGTGGACATGGCGCACCTTCAGCAGATCCTGACGGCTCAATATGCCCACCAGCCGCGAGGTTGCCGGATCTACGACTGGGATACGGCCGATACCGCTGTCGACCATCATGTCCGCAATCTGGCTGATGGGTGTTGATTGCCACTGAGAAGTGACCCGGGAAGGCTATAAGTTTCCGCTGAGAATTGACCCATGTTTTCCTGCCTTCCGGCTGCCAGTCGGAGGGTCGTGGAGTGATCGACATGGACTTACT
>NZ_LYMM01000085.1 GCF_002896965.1 Novosphingobium guangzhouense | reverse complement strand
TGGTCGGAAGGCATGGTCTGGTGCAGCCCGGAGCGGCACGGCCAGATCAGCGGCATCATGAAGACGCAGATCGATCATCTGCCGCTCCAGATGCGCGGGATGCGGCCGACGCAGGGCCGCACGCTTGCAGTCATGCAGGTGTCTGGCGGCTCGCAATCGTTCAACGCCGTCAATTCGCTGCGCCTGCTGGGCAGATGGATGCGAATGTTCACGATCCCCAACCAGTCGTCGGTGGCGATGGCCTACAAGGAGTTCGATGAGGACGACCGGATGCGGGCGTCGAGCTATTACGAGCGCATCGTCGATGTGATGGAGGAACTGGTGCGCTTCACCGTGCTCATGCGGCCGTACGCAGCGCAACTCGTCGACCGTTACTCCGAGCGAAAGGAAGCTGGGCTCCCGGTCGATAATGCAGCGGACCACTCCGCAATTGCAATCACGCCTCAATCCTGATTGTCGTCCCGACCACCGAATGACTGGTTACAGGTTTAGACGCGATGAGGGCGTATGGCTGGAATGGGCGCATCACTGTCGATCTGGCTCCCCGCCATGACGAGGAGCCAGTCGCTCAGATTTCCGTGCCTTCTGCCAAGGTGAGGGCATCTTCCACATCTACGCCCAGATATCGAACGGTGTTCTCGATCTTCGTATGCCCGAGAAGGATCTGCACAGCCCGAAGGTTGCCCGTCGCTTTGTAGATAATCGACGCCTTGGTCCGTCGGAGCGAATGCGTGCCATATTCTTCGCGGCGAAGGCCAATGCCAGTCACCCATTCATCGACAAGTCGAGCATATTGACGGGTGCTCAGATGGGCAGAGTGATCGATCCGGCTCGGAAACGCGAAATCGTCGAGAGTACCTCCTCGACGGTCCAGCCATGCCAAAAGGCTACCCCTGGCGTCGGCAGTCAATTCGAACTGGACGGGCCGACCCGTTTTCTGCTGGATCACGATGGCCCTCGTGCGAATCTGACCGCCGACCACAAGTTCGCCGATTTTGATTTTGACCACGTCACAGCCGCGCAGTTTGCTGTCGATCGCGAGATCGAACAGTGCTCGATCCCGGACACGTTGGTGCTGGTCGAGGAAGAAGCGAATCGCCCAAACCTGTCGCGGCTTCAGAGGTCGTTTGGCGCCAACCTTGCGGCCAGCGTTCCATGCTCGCCGATCGTATGCTCCGGGGTCATATTCAGACATTCCCATTGGTTTTCTCCTATGGCCGGTAGTGGCCATTGAGAAAACGATGAACGGGCACCTGCCGCTGGCCGGTAAGAGACTGTCTGGTTCGCGTTTGGAAGGTGGGGATAGCTGCCACTATTACGCCGATGGTGAAGAAAGTCGGGCTGGTCGCGTATTTCGCGATACCGAGGCGCAGCACCAGCCCGATACCTATAGTCCGCCTACACTGCGAACCTGCGTCCCGAATGGGTTGTCGATGATGTAGCGCCAGTAGCCATCTTCTCCACGACGAGCGATGTCGTTCGAAGTCGCGACCATGTGGAAATCATCGCCGCTTGGCGTCTTCCCGACGATGTTCCAGTCGAGCACAAGGGAAGCGATTGTGTCCGCCACAAAAACGTGCCGCGCTATGATAGCCATTGGCAGTTGCACACTGTAGTATTCAAGGAGCTCAGCACGAATGGCGGGAATGCCGCGCTGCGGCTCACCATTTGCGCTGACGAGAATAGCGTCGGGTTCATAGAACCACACATGATGTCGACATCCATCGAATTGAAATGCTGAAGAAGCGACGGAACGATCCCCTCTGGCGTGCGGGAAAGCGCGGGCATTGCAGTCATGAAAGTATTCCTTTTTAGAGATGGTCAGGCCTGCGCCTTCACAGGGAGGCGGAACGGTGCGCCAAGACGGTTGAAAGCATTCATCGCGGCGATGGCGATGGTAAGATCGACCAGATCCTTGGGACCAAACGCTGCAGCGGCGGCCGCATAGGCTTCGTCAGAAGCATGCGTTTCGGTAACCAGCGTGACCTCCTCTGCCCATGCCAGCGCTGCGCGATACTCCGCCGGAAAGAGATGCGGCACTTCCGCCCAGACTGACACCAGCGCGATCTTGTCGATCGACATCGTCTTGAGGAGGTCGCGCGTATGCAGGTCGATGCAATGGGCGCAGCCATTGATCTGAGAAACCCGCAGGAAAACGAGATGAATCAGCTCTACTGGCAGATCAGTGCTCGTCGTCAGGTAATGGTGAATGCCGAACATCGCCTTCGCCCCCTGCGGGGCGACCTCGTGCCAGATCAGCCGTTTATTCTCGCTCATGATCATGTCCTTCGCTTGGCCCGCCATCTGGCGACGCTCGCGAACTTGACGAGGCAGAGCAGTCAAGTGTGACATGACGAGACATTTTTTCCCCGCTCCCCCGGACCTATGTCACACTTGCTCATGCTGGCTCGTTTAGTGGGTATGACAACACAGGAGGTTTGAGTGTCAGCGCGCAACAGCGCCATAGATCAGGAAGCGGTGCACAGCGCCCAGCGCTCCGACGAATTTACGACGCAGCGCAGCCGACTGTTGCGTCTCGCCTACCGGATGCTTGGCTCTCTCAGTGACGCTGAGGATGTTGTGCAGGACGCCTGGCTGCGTTGGGCCCGCGCCGACAGCGCAATAGAATATCCAACCACATATCTCACCCGGATTGTCACGCGCCTGTGCCTTGACCGGCAGAAATCGGCGCGGACACAGCGCGAGACCTATGTCGGTCCATGGCTGCCCGACCCGCTTCTGGGCTCTGTGGAACCCGATGTCATGATTTCTGATGACATTACCGTCACCCTGATGCTGGCCATGGAGCGGCTGTCTCCGCTAGAGCGGGCCGCGTTCCTTCTCCATGATGTTTTTGACATGAGTTTGCCCGAAGTGGCTCTGACGCTAGGCCGGGAGCCTGCCGCAGTCCGCCAGCTCGCATCGCGCGCGCGCAAACACATTCGAACTGCGCGACCGCGCTTCGCCGTCAAGGCTACGGAAGCAGATCGGATCGCTCGCGCTTTCTTCGTCGCCGCACGCGATGGTGACACCGCCCAGCTGGCCGGGTTACTTGCGGAGGATGTCGAGATCCATGCCGATGGCGGCGGCAAGGTACTTGCCTTCCGAAATGTCGTCCGTGGGGTCGATAACGCGCTACGGTTGTTCGCCGGACTTCGCCGCAAGCATGCGCCTGTACCGACTTTGATCCGCACAGCGATGATCGATGGCCTGCCAGGCTATATCAGCATTGACGGTGCAGGCCTGTTGCAGACGACCGCGCTCGAAATGTACGAGGGCAGAATTACCGCCGTCTACATTGTGCGCAACCCTGACAAGCTAGGTCACATTCCTCCGGTGCATGAGTAACCCACGCCGAGGATGGTCAGAATCCAATGTCTGATTTTAGTTGCGGCATTATCTCTGTTAGATAGTTCGAATTGGCGCGTTGCTTCCGATCCAGTAACGCCAGCGAGGGAGCTCCCACTGGCCGATAGGCGACTGTCTGGTTCAAAGCCGCGGTCCGGCGATAGCCGACATTACTATCGACCTTTTATGGCTAATCGCAAAGCTTTAGGTTTTGGCAGAACCCATACACCTGCATCTGAGTTCAGGAAAAGCTCCTCGCAACTAGGAAAGCAACGCCTTTATCCGGGACGCAAGCGCTTCCATCGTGAAAGGCTTGGTGATAATCTGCATGCCGACTTCAAGATGTCCATGATTTAGAACAGCATTTTCAGCATAACCAGTGATGAAGAGCACCTTTAGGTCCGGCTGATTTGATCGTAGCGCGTCGGCCAATTGCCGACCGTTCATGCCTGGCAAGCCGACGTCTGTCACCAAAAGGTCGATCTTTCCACCTCGGTCGATAATGTCCATGGCTGTCGGCCCATCAGGGGCTTCGATGGCGCAATAGCCGAGGTCGCCAAGCGTTTCAGTGATGAGCAGGCGAATGGTCGCCTCGTCATCGACGACCAAAACCGTTTCGGTGCCCTCTGCGCGCGGTGCTGATGAAAGGTCTCCTTGCGATGCTTCGTCTTCGACGGCCTGGCCGTTGCGGGGGAGGTAGATGGTGACGGTGCTACCAAGCCCAGGTGTGGAATGAATTCGGACCTGGCCGCCGGACTGTCGTGCGAAACCATAGATCATGGACAGACCCAGCCCCGTGCCGCTCCCGATAGGCTTGGTCGTAAAGAATGGCTCGAAGGCTCGCGAAATCACCTCCGGCTCCATACCACTTCCCGTGTCGCTGACCGAAACACAAACATAATGGCCTGGATCAATGTCGCGCTCGCGGCCAAAAGTTTCATCGACACGGCAATCCTGCGTCTCGATCATCAGACGTCCGCCATCGGGCATTGCATCGCGCGCGTTGATACACAGGTTGAGAATCGCGTTTTCAAGCTGATTTGGGTCGACCAAGATCGACTTCAGGTCTTCTGCGAGCTTTGTTTCCACGACGATGGACGGACCAACGGTTCGCCGGATCAAATCGTCCAGTCCACTGACCAGTCTGTTCGCATCGGTTGGACGGGGATCGAGCGTCTGTCTTCGGCTGAACGCCAGCAGCCTGTGGGTGAGTGCTGCCGCCCGCTTCACCGCATCCTGCGCGGCGGTCATGTATCGGCCGATATCGGAGGCTCGTCCCTGTTCGATACGCAAATTGATCAGTTCGAGGCCACCGCTGATTCCCGTGAGGAGATTGTTGAAGTCATGTGCCAAGCCTCCGGTCAGTTGCCCGACGGCTTCCATCTTCTGTGACTGACGCAAGGCATCTTCGGCGGCCACCAATTCTGCTGTGCGCTCTGCTACCTGCCGCTCGAGCGATGTGGCCAGATCCGCCAATTCTCGCTCGGCGCGGCGGCGCTCGACAGCGTCGCGGGTGCGCTCGGCCACTTCGCGCATGAAAGCGATATCGTCTTCAGACCAATGCCGCGGTGCCTCGTTGTTGACGAAAATCAGAGCGACGAACCCGCCTTGCTCATGAAGGGGCATGTTGATGAAGGCGCGCGCACTGATCGCTTCTAGGACAGCCGACGTCTGAGCCGTGCGCGGATCGAGGCGGGAGTCATCGACACTTACGGTCTCACCGCGCTTTAGGTCCTCGATATAGGTGCCATGCGCGCGAAACTGGAGTGTGCCCGCTATGGTGGTGACGCCGACGGCGTTCCAGTCGCGTTCGATCGTGATCGTTTCGTTGACAGGGTCGACCATGCCATAGCCCGCGCGGCTGACGCCGAGCGTCTCACCCAGGACCTCTGCCGCAGCATGGGATATGTCAGCACTATGATCGAGATCGCGAAACAGGTCATGAAGACGTACCAGCGCCTGCCGCTTGAGTTCTTCACGCTTGGCACTGGTGATATCTACCGAGACTCCGGCAACTCGCAGCGGTTTGCCCTCGACATCGAAGAAGGGCTGTCCGCGCGACGAAATCCAGCGTGTGCTGCCGTCGGGCCAGACTATGCGATATTCTTCCTGATATTCCCGGCCCTTCGAGCCAGCTTCGATCATCTTGTCGATCGCCCGGCGGCGGTCGTCGGAGTGGACGGCCGCGATTCGATCCTCGAACAAGAAGGGCTGATCTAGAGGTCGGCCGAAGAGCGCCTTGCACTCCTCCGATGCGGTGAGCGTCCGCGAGGCTAGCTCGAAGCTCCACGTACCAAAACCGCCTGCCCGCAATGCGAGCGCCAGTTCGCGCTCGCGCTCCTGCTGGGTACGCAAACGATTGCTCACTTCCGCCATCAGCTCGGCATTGTCGCGCTCCAGGCCGGATAGACGCTCACGTTCAAGCGTAACGTCAACCTGACTTGCGAAGAAATAGGAAAGTCTCTGGTCCGCGTCGAACACCGGGGCCATGAGGAGCCGATTCCAGAATGGCTCGCCATTCTTTCGGTAATTCTGGATATCCACCTCAACCGGTTCGGCCTGCTCCACCGCATGGTGCAGCTTGCGCCTTGTCTCGGGATCCGTGTCCTTGCCCTGCAGGAACCGACAATTGCGACCAAGGATTTCATCACGCTCGTAGCCGGTCAGCCTGCAAAAGGCGCCGTTAGCGAAGACCACCGGATTATCCGGAAGCCTCGGATCGGTGATGATCATTGGCATGCGGGTCGAATGGACGGCGGCGACGAACGGATCAGTGAAAGGGTCAAGCCCCCTCAATTCGCTGGTAATACGTTCGTCATCTGCGACGCTCTTGCCAGAGCGACTGTGAGGAATGTTGGCGTGGTCGGACAAATTGGCTTCCTCACGAGTGCAGCGGGACAGCTGCGCCAATGCGCAACGCAAGCCTGATAGGGCAAACTAAGCAAATAAGCACGTCGCGAACGTCGCGAACCTACACCGAGTGATTTGGGTAAAGAGAGGCTGAGGAGAGTTTTTGGATTGTTTCGAAGTGTGGCAAGCCATTATTCCTGGTCTGTCGCAACATGGTTTGCGATGGCTTCCAGAATGGCGCTGTTCCTGTAGGGCTTGTCGAACACCGCCTGAAAAAGTTCGGGCCGCTCACGGGCGATGTTACCTTGCGCGCCGCTGACAAGAATAATCGGCAGGTTTGCAAGAGCCGCATCTGCGCGCACCGCCTCGGCGAACTCGAGACCCGTCATCATGGGCATCATGAAGTCGGTGACTACTAGATCGGGCCGTCTTTTACGCACCGCAGCGAGTGCGGCCTCGCCGTTGGAAACGGTGTCCACCTCGTACCCTTCGTCCTCCAATATGTCGGTAAGCATCATGGCGAGGAGAAATTCGTCGTCCACTACGAGGATATGCGGCATAGTCTAGTTTCTCCCCGGGTTCATCCCCACGGCTGTGTGCCGCTTAGCGTTGAGGATGGGGAGGCACCTGGCGGGCACTGAGCGCCCCGCCGAGCATCAACCCGTTCGGAGCGAAGTCCACCGCGTGGACCGAGGTGTCGAAATGGCTGTCGCGCATCTTTTGGATAGAGACAGCCCGAATAAGTTGGTTGTCCTCCTCAAAGAGCCGCAGGAGGATCATATTGTCGAGAATGGCGGAAATTTCCCTGGCTGGTGCCGCGACGTCGGAACCGACCAGTTCGCGGATTTCCCACGTCGCCAATGTGGTAACGCCTTCGGCCCTGAGTTGATCCATCAGACAGGCGAAAAACTCAATGAGCCGGGGGCGGTGAACAGCCGCGCGCTCAAAACCGCCCAAGCCATCGATGAACAGCCTCTTGATACCGAGCGAGCGTACCTGATCCAGCAACTTATGGGCCAGCTTGTCCAGGATATTGTCCGCGAGCGGCATGCGTTCGATTGTCAGGACCCGGCCTTCCTGATCGGCCAGGGGAATGCCGAGAGCCGCCGCTTTCGTGCGCAGGCGATCGGGCGTTTCGAAGAAACCGAAATGAAGCGCGGGTTCAGCATCGCTTGCCTGCGACAGAAAATGAATGCCCAAGGTCGTCTTGCCACTGCCGGAAGGGCCGGCCAGCAAGGTGATCGAACCTTCAGGAAGGCCGCCGCCCAGCATCGCATCGAGCCCAGGAACGCCGATGCTGAGCTTGCTCTCGGCCCGGACGCTGGCCTCGACCCGTGCAGGCAGAGACTCGATTCGGGGGTAGACGGAGATGCCCTCATCGCTGATTTCGAACTTGTGAAGGCCCCCCAGCGCCCGGCTGCCGCGCGACTTGCGGACCTGCAGCTCGCGCACGGTGCGGACGCCGGCAAGCGTATCGGTGAGATCGATCACGCCATCGACCATCGTATGTTCGGGATTAAGATCGGTCACACTGGAACTGGTGAGGAAAAGCACTGTACAGCCAACGAAGGCAGCCTGACCCTGCACCTCCGCGACGAAGGTCTTGACGTCGAAGTCCGTGTCGGCGCGATCCCGTGCGTTAAGCAGACCGTCAAACACGAGAAGAGTGGCGTCCTGACGTTTGGTTTCCTTGCGCAACATCTTGACGACGGCATCGAGCCCTTCGTCGCGCAGAGTCTGGAAGACGCTGATATAGGTGATCGCCGCACCCAACTGCGAGCGGTCGAAAAAGGCCAGCGGATCCATGGTCTGGAACAGCCGCTCATGACTTTCGGACAGGAGCGTTACATAGAGCACCCGCCCGCCTCCCGCGATATGCGCGAAGGCGATCTGGTTCGAAAGGATTGTCTTGCCCGCTCCCGGCTGCCCCTGGATGATGTAGGAAGCGCCGGAGATGAAACCGCCCGCCAAAATCTGGTCCAGGCCGTCTATCCCGCTCGTTAGACGGTGTGCGTGCTGCATTGGTGGGTATCTCCTGGAGCGGTCGTGTTATGCTCCTACCGTTCCCGCCCGCCGGGTAAAGCGAAAGCTCGATCCTTCCTCGATTTTAGCAATTTTCATAAGGTCGCGGATTCCTGTCAGGACCATTTCCTTGTCGCAAGGCTTGTTGACGACAGTTTGGAACAGATCGGGATGGTTACTGTTGATTGCCACTGAGAAGTGACCCGGGGTTTCCATTGAGAAGTGACCCGGGTGGGTGTGGTTTATGTGCTGCCGTTGAACGGCGGGTTCAAGATGCTGGCTTCTCCTTTCT
>NZ_LYMM01000084.1 GCF_002896965.1 Novosphingobium guangzhouense | reverse complement strand
TAAGATTGTTCGCTCATGGGCTGATGTTATCGGGCGACTTGAACGCCTGCTAGTGGTTGCTTCACGAAGGTCCGCAATCAGGAACCGTGTAACTGTCTCTGAGGGGCCTGCTTGGGGCGTTTCCAGAAAGTCCGCTTTCCTACATCCGGCGCCGTCCCATACACTGCGCCCCATGCCCGATCCTACCGCCCCGAACTGCATAAGGTTACACCGCAAGGTGACACATCATCCTTCCAAAGTGACACATCGGCCGCGAAATGTGTCACCTTGCGCCCCCAAGGTGACACTTTCCGGCATAAGGTGACACCCTTTCCCTCTGGACCGTGTCAACCGTGTAAACCTGCCCAGCCCAGCGCTGTTCGGCCCTGTTCGGCGGCGGATCGAAGGTGAAGGGTCAGGCCACCGTCTCGGGCACCCCGGTCTTCTCGAAGACCATGCCGCGCCAGTTGTCGTCAGCGGCGTCCTGGCAGGCTTCGCGGTATGCCTTGAACCCGCCGGTGTACATCGTCAACCCGCGCGCCTTTCCGGCCACGTTGGCGCCGGTGTACCAGGTATTCGCCTTGCGAACCAAGGTGTTGAGCGAAAGGTCGTGGACGTGGTCCATCCATTCATGCTCGGCCTCGACGGTGGGCTCCATGGCGGTCAGGCCTGACCTGCGCATATGGTCGATCGCACCGGCCAGCCAGTTCACGTTCTGCTCGTTGATGGTGAAGATGTTCGCCAGCGCCGACGGGCCGTTGGGACCGCAGATCATGAACAGATTGGGGAAGTCCTTCATCATCAGGCCAAGGTACGAATGCGCGCCGTCCTTCCATTCCTGGTTGATGGTCTTGCCGCCCCGGCCAACCACGTCGAAGGCCATCAGCGCGCCGGTCAGCCCGTCATACCCGGTGGCAAGGATCAACATGTCCAGCTCGATCTCGCGCTCCGCGGTGCGCACGCCCTTCTCGGTCAGGCCGACGATCGGCTCCTTGAAGCAGTCGACAAGGCTGACGTGCTCTTCGTTGTAGGTCTCGTAGTAATTGGTATCCAGACAGGCCCGGCGCGCAAAGATCGGGTAGCCGCGCGGCTTCAGCGCCTCGGCGGTGGCCGGGTCGCTGACGACCTGGCTGATCTTGCCCCGCACGAATTCGGCGACCTGCTCGTTCGCCTCCTCGTTCTGCATGAGGTCGGAGAACGATCCAAGGAAGGTATGGCCGCCGTTCTGCCACGCCGATTCCATGATCTTGACGCGGTGCTCGGGCGGCAGGCTGAAATAGGGGCGCGTTGTCGCCGGGCGTACCCCGCCAAGCGGACTGTTGCGCGCCTGGGCCCGCATCGCAGACAGGTTGCGCTTGATCTCGGCGGTGTACTCGGCCGAATGCTTGTGATTGCGCATCGGCATGGTGAAGCTGGGAGTGCGCTGAAATACGACGAGTTCCTTCGCCTCCTGCGCCACCACCGGAATGATCTGGATGCCGGTGGAACCGACGCCCACCACGCCCACCCGCTTGCCTTCGTAGCTCACCGGCTCTTTGGGCCAGCGGCCGGAGTAGTAGAGTTCGCCCTTGAAGCTGTCGAAGTCCTCGAAATCGGGGCGCTTGGGCACCGAGAGCGGCCCTGTGGCCATGACCGCATAAGTCGCCTCGAAGGTCTTGCCGGTCTCGGTCCTGAAGGTCCAGACCTGCCGCGCCTCATCGTATTCGGCCCGGTTGACGCGGGTGTCGAACAGATAATCCTTGCGCAGTTCGTGGCGGTCGGCAACGAAGTTGATGTATTCAAGGATCTCTGGCTGGGCGGCGAACTGCTCGGACCAGGACCATTCGGCATCGACTTCGGGCGAGAACGTATAGCAATAGTCGATCGTCAGCAGATCGCACCGCGCGCCCGGATAACGGTTCCAGTACCACACGCCGCCGACGTTATCGCCCGCCTCGATGCCCAGCACCGAAAGGCCCATCTCGCGCAGCTTGTAGACGGCGTAAAGACCGCCGATGCCCGCGCCGACGACGACCGCATCGTACTTGCCGTCGATGCCCTTGTTAGCAGCTTCAACCATTTCGCCCATCATCTCCTGGCATCAACTTTTGGGGGGAGGTTCGATCCACCGACTATGCCGCAAGGCGCTGCGGCGGACCGACCATTGGGGGTCCGGCGGACCCAAAATCACATTCGTGAGAGCGCCTTCATGCGCCCGCGACACCCTGCAGCGCGACGAAGCCCGCGACATGGTGCTCCGCAGAGCCGTAGGCGCAGTCGAGCATCATCTGCCGCTTGAGGTGGTGGCTGATGATCAGTTCGTCCGAGAAGCCGACGCCGCCGTGCAACTGCACTGCCTGTCGCCCGACATAGAGCCCGCATTGCCCCACCCGCGCCTTGGCGGCGGAGACCACGCGGCGGCGCTCCACTGCGGGAAGGCCGAGGCTGAGCGTGGCGCGGTACGCCATCGAACGCGCCTCCTCCAGCGCAATCGCCATGTCCACTGCGCGGTGCTGGAGCGACTGGAAGCTGCCGATCGCCACGCCGAACTGCTTGCGGGTGCGCAAGTATTCGAGGGTTGCGGCATGGGCCGCCTCCATCGATCCGACCGCCTCGGCCAGATGCGCACAGATAGCCTTGTCGACCGCGAGTTCGACCGTGGGCAGCGCCGCGCCCGCCTCGCCCATCAGCACGGCGGTAACGCCGTCAAGCTTCAGGCGGGCGTGGCGGTGCTGGTCGATGGCGCGGAAGCGTGAAACGGCAAGGCCCGGCGCATCGGCGCGCACAAGGAACAGGCTGATGCCCGCATCGGTCCTCGCGGTAACGACGAACCAGTCGGCATCGGCTCCGTCCTCGACGTGCAGCTTCTCGCCGGTGAGGGTCCAGTCGGTGCCGTTGCCGCCAGAGCTGCCGGCTGCGGCGCACTCGACCCAGCCAAGGTCAAAGCCACCATCGGGTTCGAGCAGGCCCGCTGCCGCCTTCGCGCTGCCCTCGCCGATCGCGCCAAGCAGGTCAGCGGCGGCGGGATCACCGCTCACCAGCGCGGGGACAAGCACGGCATTGGCGACGTAGGACGTGGGGATCAGGTGGCGGCCGATGCCTTCCATGATCGCCATGACGTCGACCGCAGAACCGCCAAGGCCGCCGTCCTCCTCGGCGATCGGCAGCATCAGCCAGCCCAGTTCGGCCATCTGCGCAGAGGTATGCGCGGTCAGCGTATCGAAATGCTCCAGCAGCTTGAGCCGGTCGCTGGACGGCCACAGGTCCGCGCCGAGACGGTTGGCGCTGTCGGCCAGCATGCGCTGTTCGTCGGAATATTCGAAGTTCATGGCAGCCTCACAGACCCAGCGCGCGGCGGGCGATGATGTTGTGCTGGATCTCGCTCGATCCGCCGTAGATCGAGGTGACGCGCGAATAGAGCGCCCCCTGCATGCCGTAGGGCATGTCGGCCGGGCCTTCGCCGTCCAACGCCCGGAAATGCGCGGCCTCGGGGCCAAGCGCGTCCATCCACAACGCGGTGGCGCGCTGATAGAGATCCGACCAGCGCAGCTTCACCATCGACCCGCGCGGACCGGAATCGGCACCTGAGGCAAGGTCTGCCAGCAGGCGCAGCACCATGGTTTCAAGCGCCATCGCCTCGATCTCCAGCTGCGCAAGCTGCGCGGCGAAGGCCGGCGTCTCGATCAGCGGCATGCCGCCCACCTTGCGGGCACGCGCGGCATCGCGCACGCCGTCAAGCACTTGCGGCAGGTGGATCGCGGTGGCCGAGCAGACCATGCGCTCGCGGTCCAGCAGCACTTTGCCGTATTCCCAGCCCTTGCCCTCGGCGCCGACGAGGTTCCCCGCCGGCACCCGCACGTCGTCGAGGAAGACTTCGTTGGTGGTGTACTTCTCGTCCATCGTCTCGATCTTGCGGATCGCGATGCCGGGCGTCTTCATATCGACCAGCATCAGCGAGATCCCCTGCTGACGCTTGGGTTCCTGAGACGTGCGGGCGAGCACGAACATGTGGCTGGCGACCTGCGCATAGCTGGTCCACATCTTCTGCCCGTTGAGGACGTAGTGGTCGCCGTCGCGCACCGCCGTGGTGCGCAGCGAGGCGAGGTCGGACCCCGCGCCCGGCTCCGAATAGCCCTGGCACCACCAGTCGTCAGCATTGATGATGCCGGGCAGGTAGCGGTCCTTCAGCTCCTGCGAACCGTAAGTGAAGATGATCGGGCCGATGAGTTCGAGGCCCTGATGGAACTGGATCGGCGCCCCGGCGCGGGCGGATTCGCTTTCGAAGATGTAGTTCTGCGCCGGGGTCCAGCCGGGGCCGCCGTATTCGACGGGCCAGGTCGGCGCGCCCCAGCCCTTCGCGGCGAGCGCCTTTTGGTAGGCGATCAGTTCGGCCGGTTCGAGCCGGAGCCCGGCCCGCACGCGGGTAAGCCATTCGGCAGGCACCGTCTTCGCAAAGAAAGCGCGCACTTCGTCGCGGAATGCCAGTTCGGCGGGGGTAAAATCGAGGTCCATGGGCAGGTGACTGCCTTGAGGGGCCTGCTCAGTTCCAGCCTGAGGCCCTTGCAGCCCCGCTAATTTCAAGTGTGATTGTCCGGAACGTGGATCGCCTCGGCAATACCGCGCGCATCAAGCCCGGTGATCGCCAGCATCCGCCCGGCATCGGGATGGTCGGACTTCAGCTTGTGCCCGGAATCGGCGATGGTGGTAACGTAGAGCGTCGCCATATCCTGCCCACCGAAAGCCGGGCACGACGGGTAGGGCACCGGCACATCGATGCTGCGCAGCAATCGGCCCTGCGCCGAGATGCAGCCGATCCGCTGCGTCGTCACCAGCGCCACCCAAAGGCGTCCTTCGGTATCAACGGTCGCGCCATCGGGGGCGCCGATTGCAGTGCAGTCGAAGAAATCCTCGCGCGCACCCAGGGCGCCGGTTTCAGGATCGTAGGGATAGCGGCGGATCACGCCTTCGAGCGTGTCGGAAAGATAAAGCCAGCGGCCGCATGGCGAAAAGCAGATCGAGTTGGAAAGCTTCAGGCCAGTTTCAACTTGCGCCGCATTGCCGCTGCCATCGAGCCGCCAGACGGTGGCCAATGGCTGCTCCTGCCCGCCGTGCTGCATCGTTCCCGAAAGGAACCGCCCCTGCCGATCGACCTTGCCATCGTTGAAGCGGATCGCTCCGCTGCCGATCGGCGGGAATACCAGCGGCCGCACCGCGCCCTGTGCGTCGATCAGCGCGAAGTGGTCGGTGAACGCGGCAACCAGGCCGTGCTGGGCCAGGCCGATCGATCCGACTGCACTCGCGAACGTCCATTCGCGCTGAACCCGGCCGCTGGCATCTGCCGCCATGACGCGGTTATGGCGGATATCGACCCACCACAGCCAGCCCCGCCGCGCGTCCCAGACCGGGCTTTCACCAAGGTCATTGGCGACTTCGGTAAAGAAGCGGATGTCCATCCCGTCAGTCACCCTTAGGCTCTGCCACGGCGCGCATCACCGCAGGGATACCATCCGTGCAGGCATGAAGGCCAAGGTGCGCCACAAGCTGGAAAACCTGCGCGATCTCCTCTGCCGAGGCGCCGGCATCAAGCGCCTCGCGCACTTCGATGCGCACGGCCCTTTCATTGAGATGCGTAGGCGACGCGGCCAGCGCCAACCGGATCAGCGCCCGCTCGCAAGGAGTGAGACGCGAGGTCCGCTCCGCGACCACCTGAAGGTTCGCCAGCGCCGAAGCCCATTCAGGCGACACACGCGCTGCGGCCGAGAGCCAGTCCTGCGGCCCGGCCAGCGGTGTTCCGCGCGCCGCCAGTTCCTGCACCAGCACATCCATGCCCATGGCCACACTGTCGAGCCCCTGCATCGTGGCGATCTGAAGCACTTCGACCAGTTCGGCCGCGCTGCATCCGATATCCAGCGCGATGCGGATATGGACCTCAAGCCCCGCCTGGAACAGATGCGTGGTCGAACCATCGACGGCCACGTAAATCAGTTCGCGCATCCGCGCCGAAAGCGGGCCGGTGCATGCAGGGCTGGAGGAATAGGCAAGGTAGGCTTCCAGCCATTCGGGACTGTATTCCAGAAGGCCGTCGTTGAATTCGGCCCAATACCCGCGCGCCTCGATGTAGGCGTGCTTGAATGCCTGCTTTTCCGCTTCGGTCTTCACCGTTGATCCTCTCTCCATCAAGGCGGGAGGATGAACGCACGAGGCGTAGCCGTGTCGATTCCCACGCGCGCGATCCGCGCGAAAATCATCAGCGTGATGGCAAACTACTCGGCAGCCTGCGCGTAGTGCTGTTCCTCGCGGATCGCCTTGAATTCGGCGATGCACTCCTTCATCGCTTCGATGATGTCGTACTGAGCGCGCGAGATGCGATCGGCAAAACCGCCCACGCCGACCGCAAGCGGAATGCCGTGGATCTTCTCTCCCAGCGTCATCGATATCGAGGACACTTCCTTCGTCGGCTTGTTGGCCATGTACGCGTAGCCGGTGTGGCGCGCCCAGCGGATTTCGCGCATCAGGTCGACAAGGTCGAAGCGCTGACGCTCGGCCAGCTGATAGTAGTTGGTGTAGCGGCAGATCTTGTCGATCTCACGATCCTTCATCTCGCTCATCAGGGCCAGACCGCCCGCGGAATCGACCAGTAGACGCATGGTGCCGACGGGGGGCGGCAGCTTGAACTCATGGTCCGGAGCTTTCAGGATGATGTACTGCACGAACAGGTCGTTCTGGGTGCTGAGGCCCACCGTCTCGTCGGTACGGCGCTGCAGTTCGTCCACCAGCCAGCGGTAGCTCTCGTCCGAATAGACGTAGCCCGGCAACCAGTTGCCCAGCGCACCCACCCGCATCGTCGGCAGGTACGTGCGCGTCATGCGGTTGTAGTTGAGGTAGCCCATCACGACCATGCTCTTGAGCAGGTTGGTGGCGCTTGACTGGGGGTAGCCCAGCGTCGTGTAGACTTCATGCAGGCGCATGGGCCTGCGCTCTTCCGCAAACAGCTCAAGAACCTCAAGGGTCCGCGACGCCGATTTGACAGTCCGCCGGATCATATCCGCCTCTCCATATGCGGCCGCATCATGCGCGGCTTTGTTGGTTTCGTTCTAATCCCATCCGGCGCCCGAACGGAATGTCGGCCGAGTCATATCACATATGTGATGATGGAGCGGCAGGAGAATTTCCCGGATGACAGCCATTTAGGCCAACCCGGCACCACAAGGGCATATTCCTCCTGTGATATTCGCGCGCAGCGTCGCCATCAGGTTCCACTGCGCCATGGCCGCCGTCTACCCCTGCCGTGATGAGAGCCGGCACCCAGCGGAGCCGAGCCGAAAACCCGCGGGAAAGGAGCAAGGCTGCGATGATGGGATTGATGCAGTGCCTGCCGCTGACGATCGGCAGCGTGATCGATCATGCCGAGCGCAACCACGGCGCAACCGAAGTCGTCTCCCGCCGCGTCGATGGATCGCTGGAGCGCACGACATGGGCGCAAGTCGCCGAGCGGGCGCGCCGACTGGGCAGCGCTCTTGACGCGCTGGGCGTGGCGCGGGGCGAATGCGTGGCCAGCCTGGCCTGGAACCGTACACCGCATCTGGAACTCTACTATGGCGTCCCCGGCAGCGGACGCGTACTGCACACCCTGAACCCACGGCTGTTCGAAGATCAGATCCGTTACGTTCTTGCCGATGGCGGCGCGCGCGTGCTGTTCGTGGACCCGGATCTCCTCGCGCTGGCCGAAGGCGTGCTGGCGATCCACGACGCGCCGGTCACCGTGGTGGTGCTCTGCGATCGAGGCGATATGCCCTGCTCCGCCCGCACGGACCTTATCGCCTATGAAGACTTGCTGGCAGCGGCCGACCCGCTGGCCTGCTGGCCCGAACTCGACGAACGCGCCGCCGCCAGCCTGTGCTACACCTCGGGCACCACGGGCGCGCCCAAGGGGGTGCTCTACAGCCACCGCTCCACCGTGCTGCACGCCATGTCGCTGATGACGGCGGATTCAATGGCGCTGTCCGCACGTGACAATGCCTTGCTGCTGCCGCCGATGTTCCACGTCAATTCGTGGGGCGTGCCTTACGGCGCGGCGATGTGCGGTGCCAGGCTGGTACTTCCCGGCGCACAGCTCGACGGCGCCTCTCTCCATGGCCTGCTGCGTGATGAGGGCATCACTTTCTCGCTCGGGGTGCCCACCGTCTGGTTCAGCGTGCTTGACCATGTGGAACGCACCTGCACCCCCGAAGAACGCGCCGGCCTGCGTCTGGAGCGCGTGTTCATGGGCGGCGCCGCCACCCCTCGCGCGCTAGTGCAACGGTTCCGCGACCTGCTGGGCGTGGAAACCATGCAGGCCTGGGGGATGACCGAAACAAGCCCGGTCGTCGCCGTCACTCACCCGATGGGGCGCCATCATGGCCAGTCGTGGGACGATGAACTGGAACTGCGGGCCAAGGCGGGGCGCTGCCTGTTCGGCTGCGAGGTCGGTATAGCCGACGCCGACGGCAACGTGTCAGGCCCCGGCGCGGACACGGTAGGCGCTCTGGTGGTACGCGGGCATTGGGTGGCCAGCGGATACTTCGGCAAGGCTCCCGGATCTGCGCTCGATACCAACGGCTGGTTCGACAGCGGCGACATCGCGCGCATCGATGCCGATGGCTTCGTCCAGATCACCGACCGCTCGAAGGACGTCATCAAGTCGGGCGGCGAATGGATTTCCTCGATCGACCTGGAAAACGCCGCCGTCGCCCACGCGGCAGTCAAGGAAGCCGCGGTCATCGGCGTGCCGCATCCCCGCTGGCAGGAACGCCCGCTGCTGCTGCTGGTCCTCCAGCCCGGCGAGGACGTATCGCGAGACGAGATGCTGGCCCACCTTGGCGAACACGTCGCGCGCTGGTGGCTGCCGGACGACATCGTCGTGGTCGACGAACTGCCGCACACCGGTTCGGGCAAGGTCTTGAAGTCAGAGCTGCGCGATCAGTACCGCCATCACCTCGACCCCGCGCATTGATCAGGCCGCGCATTGATTAGGCCACACATTGATTAGGACTGCCCCGTGACCACCATCTACGCCGTTGCCGCCGCTCGCACCGCCATCGGATCGTTCGGCGGCTCCCTCAAGGACCAGACACCCGGAGATCTGGGCGCGCATGTGGCCCGCGCGGCCCTTGCCCGGTCCGGCCTTGCCGCCGATGCGGTTGGGCACGTGGTATTCGGCCACGTCATCCCCACCCACCCGCGCGATCACTTCGTTGCCCGGATCGCCGGGATCGGCGCCGGATTGCCGGTGGAAACGCCCGCCTTGACGGTGAACCGGCTGTGCGGATCGGGCCTGCAGGCGATCATCTCTGCCGCGCAGTCGGTCATGCTGGGCGATTGCGCCGTCGCGATCGCGGGCGGCACCGAAGTCATGAGCCGGGCGCCGTTCTATCTTCCCGACATGCGCTGGGGCCGCAAGATGGGCGACGCCGCCGCGATCGACGGCCTTAACGGAGCGCTCACCGACCCCTTCCACGAAATCCTGATGGGCGTGACTGCCGAAAACGTGGCGACGCGTTACGGCATCACCCGCGAACAGCAGGACGCGCTGGCGCTTGTCAGCCAGACACGCGCCGCGCGGGCGATCGCCGAGGGTCGCTTCCGGGACCAGATCGCGCCGTTCGAAGTGCGCACCCGTTCCGGCACGCGCCTGTTCGATACCGACGAATACGTGCGCCGCGATGCTACCCCCGCAGACTTCGAGAAACTGCGCCCCGCCTTCCGCAAGACCGACGGCACCGTCACGGCGGGCAATGCATCGGGCATCAACGATGGCGCGGCGGCGGTGGTCCTTGCCAGTGAACAGGCAGTGCGCGACCATGGGCTGACCCCGCTGGCGCGGCTGGTGGCTTACGGCCATTCGGGAGTGGACCCGGCCCATATGGGTATCGGCCCGGTCCCGGCGACACGCGCCGCGCTGACACGGGCGGGATTGCAGGTCGCAGATCTTGACGTGGTGGAGGCCAACGAAGCCTTTGCCGCGCAAGCCTGCGCGGTGGCCACCGAACTTGGGCTGGACCCGGACAAGGTCAACCCGAACGGCAGCGGCATAGCGCTGGGCCATCCGGTAGGCGCAACGGGCGCGATCATTGCCACCAAGCTGTTCCACGAACTGCGCCGCACCGGCGGCCGCTACGGCCTGACGACCTTGTGCATCGGCGGCGGTCAGGGCATCGCTGCGATCTGGGAGCGCACCTGACCCGGCGTTTTCACGCGCCGCCTTTGCGCGATGCCGTGTTCTGGCGCTGGATCACGAATTCGCTTTCGGCGCTGCGCTGGATACAGTCGGCAGTGCGCAGGGCCAGGGCCGCGATCGTGAAGGTCGGGTTCGCCCAGCCCGAAGTCGGGAACACCGAACTTCCGCCGATGTAAAGATTGCTCACGCCATGCACGCGCCCATCGGCATCGACCACGCCGGTCGCCGGATTGTCCGACATGCGCGTGGTGCCCATGTGGTGGTAGCCTCCGATCGGATGCGCGCTGATCATGGGATCGGTCTGCCAGCGACGCTCGGGCTCAAGCAGCCACTCCGCCGGGACGACACTGCCGCCATCCAGCCGCTTCATTTCCCGCCCCAGAAGATCGACGAGGCGGTCCACCGAATGGATGTCCAGGTCATTCAGCCGCCAGTCCAACTGCGCGCGCGGCATGCCCAGCGCATCGCGTTCTGTGCCCAGCGTCACGCGGCTTGCCGGGTTGGGAGCCTGCTCTGCCCGGATGACCAGCGCCATTTCGCTGTACCCCAGCTTTTGCAGCAACCACGGCCGCGCCGGATCGATGACCTTTTGCGCCATCATCGCCGCTTTCTTGGCATAGAGCCATAAGGTGCGCGCACCGCGCGATGGATCAAGATCATGCTTGATCCGGTTGTAGGCGCGCATACCCATGAACTGCGCG
This sequence comes from Novosphingobium guangzhouense, assembly GCF_002896965.1. Taxonomy (GTDB): domain Bacteria; phylum Pseudomonadota; class Alphaproteobacteria; order Sphingomonadales; family Sphingomonadaceae; genus Novosphingobium; species Novosphingobium guangzhouense. The sequence goes on along the minus strand of NZ_LYMM01000084.1, from coordinate 219,316 downwards.
GCGCTGGCCGGTTGACGGGACGCGATGGTGAGTGCGCTGTTGAGCATTCCTTCGCGCCTCTGCGCTTTCTCCCCCGGCGATACCAGCGCTGCCACCGTCTGCCCCTGAACCGCATGGCGATTGCCGAAGAGCCGCAGCAGCGACCACGCTTTGGCCGACAGCACCTTGCCGCCACGGGCATGAGGGTGCTCCATGAAGAAACGCCCCACCAGATCGCACCCGTTCCCTATCCCGCCGGAATGAACGGAGCGTGAGGCCAGCAGCAACCGCGGGTTCTCGATCCCGCCTGCCGCAAGAACGAAAGTGCGCGCATGGACAAGGGCATCGCGCCCGCCCAGACTGCGAACCCGCACCGAGGCCACGCTCCGCCCCGTATGGTCGGTATCGATGGAGGTCACCGTCGCATGCGTGAATACGGTGCATCGGGGATGGCGGATCAGATCCGCACAGGCCTTCATGGTGAAGCGGCTGGAACTGGGGTCGAACGACCAGAGCTTCAGCGCGATCTCGTCGGGGTCAAAATCCGGCATCTGCACGCCCGCTTCCCGCAGCGCCTGGGCAGAGGGTCGGCCAGGCGGCAGTCCGAAGACGCCTGCAGCCTCGTCATAATAGGGCTGCAACTGGCGCATCGTGATCGGCCAGCCGGAATGCGGCACCCATTTGCGTGGCTCAAGGTCGATCGGGTCAAGCTGGGCGACCCGCCCGCCCCAGATCGCCGTCGTTCCCCCGAAAAAGCGCAGCCGCGCGTGATGCAGTTCGTAATAATCCTCACCGACGTTGGTTGAGATCGGCTGTCGCCGGCTCGTAGTCGATGCCGCCGGATTCGAGCATGGTCACCGTCCTGCCCGCTGCAAGCAGACGACGCGCCATCGTGATGGCTGCCACGCCGCCGCCGATGATGCAGATATCCGTCGCGTAAGTGGAGAAGTCGGTCTTTTCGAAATCCAGATGCATGTCGTCACTCAGTCAGAACCCGGAGAGCCTTCGACCCGGTGCGGAAACTGGACAGCCAGCCCGCCGATCGCATGAAAGCTCACGATGCTTGGGAGATAGGGGCGCAGGGCCCGCGCTTCCGCATCGGCAACATTGATTCTTCCCAATGTCGCGCCGGTATGCTGACCGGATCGCTGATCACCGCTGTATAAGCGGCGGGTGTCTTACGCCGATCGCCATGGTCCACCCCCGATGTTCTGCAACCGACACGCGCCTGCGCTGTTGACGATCAGGACATAGGAACAAGGCAATGGAAGAGTTCATCTCGCGGGTCACGCAATTCGTGGCCGTGCACGGCGTCTGGGCGGGACCGATCGTGGGCCTGTTGTCCTTCGGGGAATCACTGGCCGTCGTGGGGCTGTTCATTCCGGCAACGGCCGTGATGCTGGCGATCGGCGGGCTGGTGGGAAGCGATGTGCTGGCCCCTTTGCCGATCGTGCTGTGGGCCATCGGCGGCGCGGTACTGGGGGACTGGATATCTTTCGGCCTTGGCCGCTGGATCGGCCCGTCGGTCTACCACCGCTGGCCGCTCAGGGCCTATCGCCCGATGGTGGCCCGCACCCGCCTGTTCTTCCGCAAGTACGGGTTCATGGCCGTATTCCTTGGCCGGTTCCTTGGCCCGATCCGTGCCACGGTCCCGCTTGTCGCAGGCGTGCTGGACATGCCCCGCCGCCCCTTCCAGATCGCGAACATCGCTTCTGCGGCCTTGTGGGTGCCGGCGATGTTCCTGCCCGGCATCCTTGCCACGCGGCTTGCGCAGGCCGGTATCATGGTCATCGGCACGGGCATCACCGAACTCCACCTGTTCGCCTTTGGTGCAGGCATAGTGCTGATCACTATTGCAGCAATGGCCATCGCGTCCCGTCTGCTGGGCGGGTCCAGACGGCGTCAGCGCAACCGGTCGCGACGGGTTGGGTCGGCAGGCAACCCGCGCTAACGACGGCTACGGCACCACAAGCGGGGCAACTGCAATGCGCATACTTGTCATAGAAGACGACGCGGAAATGGCGGGGCTCATCGCCGATGGCCTTGCCGCGCAAGGCCATGTCTCCCTGATCGAGCCCGAAGGACGCCCCGGCCTGCGCCGCGCCCAGAGCGAGAATTGCGATGTCCTGATCGTGGATCGCATGCTTCCAGATATCGACGGCGCAGACCTTGTCGCGGAAATGCGCGGGCTTGGGCTGTCGGAGCCGATCCTGATGCTGACCTCCCTCGGCGCCATCGAGGACCGCGTCAAAGGGCTTGGCAGCGGTGCGGACGACTACCTCGTCAAGCCTTTCGCGATGGCGGAATTGTGCGCACGCATCGATGCGCTCGGTCGCCGCGGGCGCGGCGGGCTTAGCGACACGGCCGTGTGCGGAACCATCAAGATCGACCGTGTCCGCCGCGAGGTGTGGCGCGAAGGGCAGCGGATCGTGCTTCAGCCACGAGAGTTCGAACTGCTTGAACAGCTTATCCGGCAGCAGGATCAGGTGGTATCACGTGCCATGCTGCTCGAACAGGTCTGGCACTTCCATTTCGATCCGCAGACCAACATCGTCGAAACCCATATGAGCCGCCTGCGCCAAAAGCTGAACGCGGACTTTGAACGCGATCCGATCCAGACCGTGCGCGGGGTCGGTTACAAGCTGCGCAGCGATGCCTGATCTGCGTCCGGGGCGGCTGGGCGCAATAACACGCATCGCCGGGTGGTTCGTGGTCTTCTACACGATTGCCACACTGGCTTTGGGCGCCGCCATCTATGTCATCGGCGAAGGGGCTCTGCGCGAACAGATGGACGACCGTATCCTCGCCGAAAGCGCGTATCTGGTCGACGTCCATCGGCACATGGGGGTGGGCGGGCTGCGCCAGACGCTGCAGCGCCGCGACGATCGCGGGGTCAACGCGCTGGGCTATCTTCTGACGAGCGCCTCCGGGCGCAGGCTGGGCGGAGAACTGAAGACGGATCGCCCTCCTGCCGGCTGGGCGCAGATTGAATTTCTCGATCAGGATGACCGCCGCAACGTGGCGCATGCGCTTACCGTCCGCCTGCCGGATGGCAACAGCCTGACGGTGGCGATGGAAATGGCCCCCGAACGCGAACTGCGCCGCACTACAGCACTGCTCCTGCTGGCGGGCGTCAGCGCGACCTTGCTGGGCGGCATCATCGGCGGCGTATTGCTGACCCGTGCCATCCGGTCCCGCCTGCGCGAGATGAATTCCACGGCGCAAGGCATCATTTCGGGCGACATGAACCTGCGCATGCCCATCGCTCGGCCAGATGACGAATTCGGGCAACTGGCCGGAACTCTCAACGCCATGCTGGATCGCAACAGCGCGCTGATCGAGAACCTGCGGCAAGTTTCGAGCGACATCGCGCACGACTTGCGCACCCCGCTGGCCAAAGTCCGCCAGCGTCTGGAACGGATGATGGTGCTGGGCCCCGTGGAAGGCCCGCTGCACGATGAGGTCGAGCGGTCGATCCTTGAAATCGACACGACCCTTTCCCTGTTCAGCGCCCTGCTGCGCATCGCCGAGGTAGAGGCAGGCGCGCTGCGGCAATATTTCCGGATGTTCGACCTTAGCGCCGCCGTCGCAAGGGTCTGCGACAGCTACGTTGCCGTCGCCGAGGACAGCGACAGGACGCTGACATGCCGTCTGGCTCCGGCCGTCTTGATCACCGGCGATGTGGAACTGGTGTCGCAGGCGCTGGTCAACCTGCTGGAAAACGCCCTGCGTTATACCCCTCCCGGTTCCCGCATGAAGGTGGTGCTGGGTACGGAGGGCGGGAAAGTGCTGCTGTCGGTCACCGACAACGGCCCCGGCGTGCCTGAGGAAAGGCGAGAAATACTGACGCAGCGCTTCACACGCGGGGACCGGTCGCGCGGGACTCCGGGCTATGGCCTGGGGCTGCATCTGGTGCAGGCTGTGGCCGAAGTGCATGGCGGGCGGCTTCGGCTGTCGAATGCGGAGCCGGGACTGCGGGCTGACATGGAGTTTCCGCTTCCGATTGCGGAAACCGACGGTCAGGGCTGAGTTGGCGCAGCAGCGGGTTCACACCGGTTCCTGCCGCCCTGCTTCGCGCGATAAAGGGCTGCATCGGCCGTGGCGAAAAGGGCCTCGGCACTGACCGGAACCGCTCCGGGATCGAAGCTCGCGGCCCCTATGCTTGCCGAGAGCCGGCCGTAGGGACTGGTCGGATGGGGGATATCCAGCGCCTCCAGAGCGTGCAGGCAGGCAGCCCCCACCGAGGCCGCGCCGGTTGCCACCGTGTCCGGCAGGATGATGGCGAATTCCTCCCCGCCATAGCGGCAGGCATGGTCGCTTGCCCGGCGCAGGCATGTTTCCAGCGCACCCGCGACAAGCCGCAGGCAGCGGTCGCCTTCCTGATGGCCCAGACTGTCGTTGTAGCTTTTGAACCAGTCGATATCGATGACCAGCAGCGACAGCGGACTGGCCGCACGGCGAGCCCGGCGAAGCTCGCGGTGAAGGGCCATGTCGAAGCCCTTGCGGTTCAGCAGCCCGGTGAGATGATCCCGGCGCGATGCCCGCAGCAGCCGCCGCCGGGACGTGCGCAGCGCCTGCTCTATCCGCGAATTGGGGCTTACGTCCATGGCGATGGCCAGCAGCGCTTCGGCGCCGCTATCCGGATCCGTGACGGCATGGAACGTGACGGCGTAATGGCGCCCGTCCGCGATGAAGCGGCTATCCGGCAAGGGCAGACCGCGCCCTGCAAGGTCGAAATATTCGCGAAGGACGGCTTCCGCTTCGGGGATCAGATCACGCGCCTGCAATCCTGCCAGCGTCGGCAGATCGAAGAGCGCGGCCGCTGCCTCGCTCGCCTTGCTGATCCCGAGACTGCGATCAATCATGCAGACAGCCAGCGACGTCGATCCGAACAGGTGCTTCACGATCCTCCATGGCACTGCAATGGAATGCTGAGCGGCCACGGCCTGGCCGTGGTGCCATATCCTTGCTCTGCCGGGATTGCCTCCCGGTGCCTTGCGCAGTCGCATAGGCGCGGGCGATGGACGCTGTCATGTAAATGAATGCAAAATCAGATCTGCCCACCTTCGAGACACCTGCTGTAAAACATTGCAAAGTCCCGCCGGTCCGCCTCGCAATCGACGACGACGCTGCTATGCAAAAAATACAGCCCTGTGCTGGGGGTACAAAAGGGCAGCCGTGCGGATAGCAATACTTGAGGACGATGTGGCTCTTGCGGGCCTCGTGGAAATGGCACTGGTCGATGCAGGCCATACCTGCGAGGTTTTCGGCGAAGGCCAGTTCCTCGTGCGGGCGCTGCACCGTTCCACGTATGACGTTCTGATCCTGGACTGGAACGTACCGGGGTTGACCGGTCTGGAAGTGATATCCTGGATCAAGGCCAATCTCGACGTCGCGCCGCCTTCGCTGATGCTGACGAGCCGATCTGCCGAGGAGGACATCGTTGCCGGCCTGACCGCAGGGGCAGACGACTATGTGATCAAGCCTGTGGCCCCGGCAGTGCTCAAGGCCAGGGTCAACGCCCTTGCACGCCGGGCATACCCGACCGCCCTGTCCGGGTTCGAACAGTACGGACGTTACCGTTTCGATACCCGCGCGGAAACGGTCGAACTGTCGGGTGAAGGCATCGCGCTTACCGCAAAGGAATTCGCGCTGGCGTTGCTGCTGTTCCGGAACATGCATCGCGCGCTGGCACGGGCCTACATTTTCGAGGCGGTATGGGGCCGCAATCCGAACCTGCCCACACGAACGCTCGACGTGCATATCTCGAACGTCCGGACCAAGCTGAACCTGCGGCCCGACAATGGCGTCAAGCTGGTTCCGATCTATTCGTATGGATACCGACTTGAAGCCCTGGCCTCGTAGAATTCGCAAGCCGGCAGCCGCCGCCCTGCTGCTGCTGGCCGCGATCGGGGGCAACGGCGCTGTTGCCGCCCCTGATCGCGCCGCTGATCGCGCCCCCGATCACACCAGTGCCGCAGAGGCTGCCAGCCCCGATGTACGATACGTGGTGCGCCCGGGCGACAACCTGTTCAGGTTTGCCGCCAACTACCTTGTCCGCACCGACGACTATCGCATCGTGCAAAAGCTCAATCGCGTGGCCGATCCGTTGCGCCTGCCTGTCGGTATGGTGCTTGTCATTCCGCGTCGATTGCTGCGCCACGAAGCCGTTAAGGGGACCGTCCACAGCATGCGCGGCGCGGTGCGCATCGGGGGCAAGCCTGCGTCAGTCGGGATGGCGGTCGGCGAGGGCATGCTCATCGAAACCGGGCAGAAGTCGTTCGTTACGCTTACGCTGCCCGATGCGACAACCATCGCCCTGCCCTCGCAATCGGCGGTACGCGTCCAGCGCCTGCGCAGGGTTGTGTTCGAAAGCCACGTCGAGCGTCTTTTCGCGATCGAGCATGGGCGCGCAAGCGCCACCGTCACGCCGATGACCGATCCCCTCAGCGACTTTCGGTTCTCCACGCCGCGGGCCGTCACCTCGGTGCGGGGTACGCACTTTCGCATGGGCTATGATGCGCAGGCCGGGCTGGCGACAAGCGAGGTTCTGGAAGGCAAGGTCGGCTTCGATACCGGACAGGACAGCACACAGACACTGCCTGCAGGTTTCGGCACGACAAGCGAACTGGCAAGCCCCGTGGCCCTGCTGCCCGCCCCGGAATTCCTGATGCCCGGCACGCCGCAAACCGCCGATGGGCTGTTCTTCGCGTTGAAGCCGCTGCCCGGCGCCGTGGCCTACCACGTGCAGATCGCAAGGGACGACCGGTTCCTTGAAGTGGTGGACGAAGCGACAAGCACCTCTTCGCAGGTCCGCTTCGCCTCGCTGCCCGACGGCGCGTACTTCGTGCGGGCGACCGCCATCGATAGCAACGAACTTGAAGGAGAGCCCGCGGGATACCGGTTCCAGCGCCAATTGCAACGAATGCGCATGGGCATCGACATGGGCTGGGTCGGACCTTACCGCCAGTACCTGTTCTGGTGGGATACCCGCGATGCCACAAGTGCCCGGTTCCGCTTCCAGCTTGCCAAGGCGGGCAAGGAAGAACGCCCGATCGTCGACATGCCGGAACTCTCGAACACGTCGCAGACGGTGATCGACATTCCGCGCGGCCGCTATCGCTGGCGGGTCCAGACCAGCCGCGTGGTGGAAGGCAAGATAAGCGCCGAATGGTCGGACTATGGCGAACTTCGGGTCGAAAGCCGCTGATGTGCCCAAGGCGGCATCTCAGGCTGCGCACCCAATGGTGGCTGATCCTTTTCGCCACCAGCCTGCTTGTCACGCTTATGACGGTCGACCGCACGGCTGAGCGGTTCGACAATGCCATCTACGATCACCTGCTGCAACTTGCCCCATCGCCGCGATCCGATGCGATCCTGCTCGTCGAAATCGATGACGAAAGCATCGGGCGGCTGGGCCGCTGGCCGTGGAACCGCAGCGTTCATGCCGCGCTGATCGATCGGCTGAATGCTGCCGGTGCCAAGGCGATCGGCTATGACGTACTGTTCACCGAACCTGCCGGGGAAGAAGATGACGAACGGCTTGCCCGTGCGATCGCGGGCGCAAGTCCGGTCTTTCTGCCTGCCCTGCCGTCGGGCGCCTTGAACGAAGGTGGGGCCGGGTCCGCCATCCTGCCGATCGACAGGTTCCGGGATGCCGCCGCCGGGATCGGGGTCGCCACCATCGCACCCGATCCGGATGGCGTAGTGCGCGGTGCAGCCGCTTCGCACGGTGCACCGGGTCGGCCGGGGCACCTCATGGCGGAAATGGCACGATCCCTGCCGCATTCCGGCCATGTGCCATCAGATGCACGGCTGATACCGTTCGGCGGTGGCGAGGGGCGCTGGCCGGAAGTGTCGGCGGCCGCGATCCTTGCCGGGCAAGTGCCTGCCGCACTGATCGAAGGCAAGATCGTGCTTGTCGGTGTGACCGCTCCGGGGCTGGGCAGTCGCTATGCCACGCCCACAGGCGGCGTGATGACGGGCCTCGAAATTCAGGCTTATCTTCTTCAGGGTCTGCGCAGCAATGCAATGATGACGCGGGCCGGCCTGACGGCATGCCTTGTTATCGCACTCCTGCCTCTCTGCATGCTCATGATGGGGCTGGGCCCTTTCCGAAGGCTTCCGGCGCTCGCCTGCCTGGGGCTGTGTTCGGCGCTGGTGCTTGGGGCATCGGTCTGCGCCCTGATGCTGCTGCGCGTATGGCTGCCACCGTCCGCAGCGCTGACGGGCCTTGCGCTGGCATATCCGGTGTGGGGGTGGCGGCAGCTGGCCGCGGCTGAACGCTTCATGCGCGCGCAGCTTGAACGGCTGGAGGAAGAACCCGCGCTTGTCCCCCGCACCGCCTTCATCCGCCGCGAAGGAGGCGTCGCCTACACGATTTCCCTGTTGCGAAACGCTATCGCCCGTAACCGCGAAATGCGTCATTTCGTCGCGGGTCGGCTTGACCAGCTACCCGACGCGACGATCGTGGCGGACCTTGCCGGAACCATCCTTCTGACGAACCTTGCGGCGCGAAGATTGTTCGCCGATCAGCCTGAGGCCCTTGCGGAAACTGCCGGTCTGGGCCCGATCCTGAACCGCTGCCGCGTTACCGGGAGCGGGGATATGCTGCGCTTTTGTCCGGGCATGGCGCCGCCTTCGGCCTGCGAAGTGCAGTTTGATCAGGGCCGATACTTCCTGTTCGGAATGGCGCCGCAGACTTCCACGGACGGCGCGCATGTCGGGTGGGTCGTGCGCTTCGTGGACATCAGCGAAGCCAAGGCTGCGCAAAAGCAGCGCGATGACGTGGTGCAACTGCTCACTCACGACATGCGATCGCCGCAGGCGTCGATCCTTGCCGTGCTTGAAACCGCGCCCGCCGACCGTATCGCGCCCCAGGAGTCCCGCTCCATCCGCTATTACGCCGAACGCACGTTGCAACTTGCGGACGGCTTCGTTCAACTGGCCCGCGCCGAAAACCTCGAATACGCGCTTGAAGAGACGGACCTGGGCGACATGCTGATGGACGCGATCGACGATCTGTGGCCGCAGTCCCGTGCGAAATCGATCGACATCGTGACGCAGGCGGAAGAACGGCTTGTGGCCACGGTAGAACGGTCCTTGATGACAAGGGCACTGGTCAACGTGATCGGCAACGCCATCAAGTACAGCGAAGAAGGAACGACGATCACCTGCTCGCTTTCGTCGCAGGTGCGCGGCGACGGCGTGCTGTGTGCGGTCTATGCCATCCAGGATCAGGGACCGGGTATCGCACCCGCGCTGCGGCAGACGATCTTCGAACGATTCCGGCGAGGGCCGGTCGGTCTGGGTCCGAGAGAAAGCGGTGCAGGGCTTGGCCTCAATTTCGCGCATACGGTGATGGTTCGTCATCACGGGCGCATCGAATGCCGAAGCGAAACCGGGCACGGCGCAACGTTCCTGCTGCAACTGCCGCTGATCGTCGACTGAGCCCGGTGATCGCCTGCGAAGCTTTCACCGGACGGTCCGAAAAAGATGGAAGAGTTATATATAAATCTTGATTACTGATGTTTTATACATCACTATTGATTGATGATCACCTCACAGCAGATGCGCGCTGCCCGGGCGATGCTCGAACTTGACCAGAAAGATCTGGCAGACCTTTCCGGCGTTTCCCTGCCCACGATCCAGCGGATGGAAGCCTCCGGAGGGCAGGTGCGCGGCGTCGTGGAAACGCTCGTCAAAGTCATCTCCGCCCTCGAAGCTGCAGGTATCGAGCTGATCGGTGACAACGCGCCCAGTCAGGGCATCGGGCGCGGCGTGCGCCTGCGCAGTATTGCCCCCTCCGCTCGGGGGCCGGAAACGGACAAGAAGATATGACAGACGCCAACGACGATTACGTCTACGATGAAGACAGCGGCGAATGGATGCCCGCCTCGGAACTGGCCGAACGCCAGCGTGCCGCCGCTCAGCCCGAGGTGCGTGATGCCGTTGGCAATGTGCTTGCGGACGGCGATCAGGTGACACTGATCAAAGATCTTGACGTAAAGGGGGCGGGCCAGACGTTAAAGCGCGGCACGTTGATCAAATCGATCCGCCTGACCGGTGACAGTCAGGAGATCGACTGCAAATTCGACGGGATCAAGGGCCTCGTCCTCAGGGCGGAATTCGTCCGCAAGCGCTGATGATTGCCAGCGCTGAACCATGCCGTGCCGTCGCACAGAATGTGACGGCACGGTGCTGATCCGGCAGGGAGACGCGCGAGACAGCCGCCTTGATCGCAAGCTTGCCTTTGCCCTTGCTGCGGTCGCCGGCGGCCTCAATGCTGCGGCCTTCCACGAGGTTGGCTTCTTCGCAGCGAACATGACCGGAAACGTCTCTGCCCTGTCCAGCCTGATAGCTACGGGGCAGTGGTGGTACGGGCTTGGCTACCTGGCCATCGTCGTCGCCTTCATCGTGGGCGCTGCTGTATCGACGCTGGCGATTGCCGCCGGGCTGAGGCGCGGCGTAGTCACGATCTATGCACGCATCATCCTGGCCGAAGCGGCCTGCCTTGCCATGCTTGGGCTTGGGCTTTGGCTTGTACGCGCTACGGCCGACCGGGCATCAGGCGTGCCGCTGCTCGTCCTTGCGCTGAGTTTCCTGATGGGTCTGCAGAACGCGATAGTCACCCATATTTCGGATGCGCGTGTACGAACCACCCACATTTCGGGCATGGCCACCGATATCGGCATCGGCCTTGCGCGGCTGCTCGACCGCGGCCCGGACAAAGTGCCTCTTGCCGTTCGAGCAGCGATCATCACCAAATTGCGCCTCCATGCCGGCACGGTGCTGTCCTTTTGCACCGGAGGCGTTGCCGGGGTGCTGGCATGGCGTCTGATCGGTGATCTGAGCTTCACGGCCGCAGGTGCACTGCTATCCCTGATCGCATGGTTTTCGATCGTTGCAGCCAAGGCTCCGACAACCTGATTCAGCGCCGCATCCGTGTCGGTCAGGCACGACAAGCCATTTCGATATAAAAACTCTTCCTGCTCTCCGAGTTGTCAGATGACGTCACCTGATTGGAGAATGCTCTAGAATGACGGCCCCCGGTACTGATCATCATCAACGGCCTCGGCCCAATCGACGTTCCCGCCATTCAGGACTTCGCTGATTGCCAGATGAGTCATGGCGCTGTCGGACGAGGCGCCGTGCCAGTGCCTAACACCCGGCGCCACATAAACCACGTCACCCGCGCAGATCCGGTGAACACGTCCTCCCTCCTCCTGCGTCCACCCGCAACCCTCAGTCACATAAAGTGTCTGGCCTGCGGGATGCACATGCCAATGACTGCGAGCCCCTTTCTCGAACATCACGAGCGCCGTCCCCGCCTGACCGGGCGCTACAGCGCTGGTCAGTCTTTTCAGGGAGACCTTGCCGGTGAAAAAGGCTGCGGGCGCAGGCTGAGCCTCGACTTTCCCGGATTCCACGACCTGCGCACCCACCGCCATAGGAGCGATGGAAAGCGCGATGCCCGGCAGAAGCAACTTCATTGCCATTCCTCTAAAATCAGGCCCCCGAAGCGTTGTCTTCCAAGGCTCAGGCGTCAATGCGAAGATACTGTGCGTCAGTAACCGGCTCCATCCACGTGACCGGACTGCCATCAAGCGCTTCCTGTACCGCAATATGAGTCATCGCAGTGGTAGAGGTGGCACCATGCCAGTGGCGATGCCCCGGCGGGCACCAGATCACGTCACCCGCCCGAATCTCGACGATTTCTTCACCTTCGCACTGAGTCCATCCGCAGCCGGCGGTAACGATCAGCGTCTGGCCAAGCGGATGCGTATGCCAATTGGTTCGCGCGCCGGGCTCGAAGGTTACTGCGGCGCAGGCGTGACGGGCGGGTTCCGGCGGCGCGTTGAGCATATCGATGCGCACGCTGCCGGTGAAGTATTCGGCGGGCCCCTTCTGGGACGGCTGCGAAGCAGCGCGGAAAAGCTTCATGACGTGATCCTTGCAACGGACGAAAAAACGAATGTGCGTCTGTCGCGATCTAACGTTCGCAAGGCCCGATCGTCACCCTTCGCCCGAATTCATGCAGCGATGAGCAGCCCTCAACAAGTCACGTAAAGGACGGAATTTGTCGCGCCCAACCGATGACCTGGGCACCATTGCCCGCTATCTCAAATCGCTGCCTGGTGACCGCAACGGGAAACGTCAGGCTACCCCCGGCCGGCCTGCATCAGCGTCGCGTCCGAAGGAAGCAATTGGTCAAGGAACGGCAGGATTGCGGCGCCAATCGCAGCCGCATCCTCAGCCATTGCAGCGCGCATGATCGGCGCGGTCGCGGGAAGGCTCATGGAGGCCAGCCGCTCATTCAGGCGCTGAATCAGCACATCCGCCAGAAAGTCGGGAAGCCGACCGCCAAGGATGATCGCATGTGGATCGATCAGGTAGTTGATGTTCAGCAGCGGCGGCGTCAGCGCACGCGTCGCATCTTCCAGCCACCGGTCAAGCACCGGCTGCAATGCAGGATCTTCGGGGTCCAGATCGGCAAGGCGAGCGACAGGTATTCCGGCGGTCGCCAGATAGTGCATCAGTGCTGAAAGCGAGACGACATCCTGCACCACGGCTCCGGGAATCGGGTTGGTGGTGTCGGGAAGCAGGCCAAGCTCGGCGCTGCGGCGGTTCGCACCTTCGACATAGTGCCGGTCAATCATCAGGCCGCCTCCCAGGCCGGAACTGATGAAAATGTAGAAGAAGCTGGGCAGCGTCAGACCCGTGCCTGATTGCGCCTCTCCCACGGCGGCGGCGGCGGCGTCGTTGTCAACCAGCACCGGCCAGGGCAGCACCGGCGCCAGCAGGTCGGCGATCGACAATTCCGCCCAGCGCGCGAAAGGCTGGGACCGGCCGGGCAGTGCAATCGCCCCCAGATCGTCCGGCAAGGCCACGCCGACGCCCAGCACCCTTTCGCGCCCTACTCCCGCGTCGGCAAGCAAGGTATCGAGCGCCCCCGCCACGAACTCGACTACGTCTTCGGGCGATGCGTATTCCGTTTCCCGCATAGCCCGTGCGCGAACCTGTCCGGCAAGGTCGATCGCCACCATCGTCACGTGGTCGCGATCGATGTTGAGGCCGATCGCCACGCATCCCAGCGGCTCGATCTTCAGCTGGATCGCCGGCTGTCCCCGCGCGCCCTGAAGACGGCCCGTTTCCTTGATCAGCCCTGCATCGATCAAGCGGCGCGTGATATTGGCAATGGTCGGCGCTGTAAGACCCGTGGTACGGCACAACTCAACCCGCGTCGCTTCACCGATGGTGCGGATTGCCTGCAGCACAACGCGCTGATTGTAATCCCCCGCACGCGCAAGATTGGTGCCGGACAAAGTGACCGACAGCCGGTTGCCGCGCCTTTCGGGAATTACGTCTACGGTCATTGATGCGCCTTTCCGGCGCCAGTTAACAGGTTTTCCCGACACGGGTAATCCTTAGCGGAGCCGAACTGGCGATGCTATCCGCAAGCCCGGCGCACGCCAAGCAGGGACGGTGCATCTCCACAATAAAAAATAATTTTATTTATTGTATTGTTAGCGTCGATTGCGTCGCGTAGCCTTTTGCCGGAAGCGACGGGCAGCAGGGGCGAAAATCAATGGAAGGGACCAGGGTGGCGGGAACTGTGAATGAGATACGGCTGACACGCCGCGCCGCGCTGACAGCTACAGGCGGGCTCGCATTGGCCTCTGCGCCTCGGGCGATGGCAGCCTCGAACTCTTTCCAGAGCCGCCGTCCCGATATCGCCCGGCGCAACTTCACCAGCATGGCGGTGGAAAAGGAAATCGCCCGCGTAACCGCGCGCATCGCCGATCCTGAAATCGCATGGCTTTTTGCAAACTGCTATCCCAACACGCTCGACACCACGGTCCACGTCGCCACGCTCGACGGCAAACCCGATACGTTCGTCATCACCGGCGATATCGAGGCGATGTGGCTGCGTGACAGTTCCGCCCAGTTGCAAAGCTACGTCCACCTTGCAGACAAGGACGAGGCCCTGCGCCGCCTGTTTCGCGGTGCGATCCGACGGCAGGCGCGCTGCATCCTGATCGACCCTTACGCCAATGCCTTCATGCACGACCCGCAGGCAGGGTCTAACCTTGGCGCGGTCCATGACGCGACCGAGATGAAACCCGGTGTCGCGGAGCGCAAATGGGAGCTGGATTCGCTGTGCTACCCGCTGCGCCTGGCCGATGCATACTGGCAGGCGACACATGACAAAGCTCCGTTCGATGACGAATGGGCCGATGCGATGCGCACCGTAGTACGCACCCTGCGCGAACAGCAGCGCAAGGATGGCGACGGCCCCTACACATTCGAGCGCGATACCCGCCGCTCCACTGAGACGCTGATGCTCAAGGGAGTGGGGGCGCCGACGCGCAAGGTCGGACTGATCCATTCGATGTTCCGCCCTTCGGACGATGCCTGCACGCTGCCGTTCCTCATCCCGTCCAACCTTTTCGCCGTTGCGGCCCTGCGTATGCTGGCGACCGTGCTGAACGAGGCTCGCGGCGACGCGGCGGCGGCAACGGATTGCCTCGCCCTTGCCGCCGAAGTCGAGGCGGCGCTGCAAATCTATGGCGTGATGGACGACGGTGCCGGCAACAAGGTCTGGGCGTTCGAGACTGACGGGTTCGGCAACACTCTCTTCATGGACGATGCCAACGTACCCAGCCTTTCGGCGCTGCCGCTGCTGGGCGTCTGCGCAATGAGCGATCCGACCTACCAGCGCACCCGCGCGCTCGCCTGGTCCGGGCGCAACCCCTATTTCTTCAAAGGCACGGCAGCAGAAGGTATCGGCGGCCCGCACAAGGGGCTGGGGATGATCTGGCCGATGTCAATCATCACACGCGCCATGACCACCGAGGACGACGACGAAATCCGTCAGTGCCTGCGCTGGCTCAAGACCACGCACGCCGGCACGGGCTTCATGCACGAATCCTTCGACAAGGACGACCCTTCGCATTTCTCGCGATCATGGTTCGCCTGGGCCAATGGATTGTTCGGGGAATTGATCCTCGACCTCGAACGCCGCCGCCCGGCGCTTCTGGCCGAACGCTACTAAGCACGCAGCCGATCCTTTCGGACACAATTGCATCGCGCGCATAATCAGGGAGACATTCCATGACCCGAACCACCCGTCGCAGGCTGCTGGCCGGCTCGACCCTTGCCGCCCTGGGTTCCGCCATGGGCGCGTTCCCCGCCGCCGCGCGCGCATCGACCGCGCCCCAGGCGAGCGCGCCGGACCTGTTCATCGGCACCGGAGGTCACGGTCACACGTTCCCCGGCGCGACGCTGCCGTTCGGCATGGTGCAGCTTTCCCCCGACACCAACAACGCGGGCTGGGACGCATGTTCCGGCTATCACCAGTCCGATCGATCGATCATGGGCTTCTCCCATACGCACTTGTCCGGCACCGGCATCGGCGACATGCTTGACGTGCTGGTCGTGCCTACCCGCAAGGACCTGAAACTGGTTTCCGGCACACCGCAGGACCCGGCCTCTGGTTATCGCCAGACGTACAGCGATGAACATGCAGAGCCGGGATACTATCGCGTCCGCCTTGAATCCGGCGTTCTGGCCGAACTGACAGCCACCGAGCGCACCGGCCTGCACCGATACACCTTCGCCAAGGGGCCCGGCCATCTGCTGATCGACTTCGCACACTGCAAGCAGGAAACCGCCGACGAGCCGATCCGCATAGAGGATGCTTCGCTGGTGCTTGGCCCTGATGGCGTGCTTACCGGCAGTCGGCAGGTGTTCCGCTGGGCCGAGGGGCGCCGTATCCATTTCGCGATGCAGCTTTCGCGTAAGCCAGACCGCATCGAATTCTTCGGTGATGACGATGTCCCCGCAACCGCCGGCGCCAGTGGCGTCAGCGGCCACCGGCTGAAGGCTGCGCTCTTCTTCGATGACGCCGGCGCAGCCCCGATCGAGATCAAGACCGGCATCTCCGCAGTTGACGTGGCGGGTGCACGCGCCGCGCTGGACGAAGCGCCGGGTTGGGCTTTCGACCGCACCGTCACCGCCGCGCGGCGCATCTGGGCCGGCCACCTCGATGCGGTGCGGGTAACCGGCGGTACGCCGGCACAGCGCACCATTCTTGCAAGCGCGCTTTATCACACGATGATGGGCCCCACGCTGTTCAGCGATCGCGACGGGCGCTACGTCGGACTGGATCAGCAGGTGCGCACCCTGCCCGCGGGCGAGCGAGCCTACAGCGCCTATTCGCTATGGGACACCTATCGCGCGCTGCATCCCCTGATGACGCTGATCCGCCCGGACATGGCGCAGCGCTTCGTGCACGACCTGATCCGCCAGACGCAGGACAGCCCTTTCGGACCGCCCACGTGGCCGCTTCAGGGGCGTGAAACCGGATGCATGAACGGGTGGCATTCGGTCGTCGTCCTGGCCGAAGCCCACGCCAAGGGCATTGTCGCGGATTACGCGGCTGCCTGGCCCAACATCCGCAAGCGCGCATTCGACGTGCAGTACCCGGACACGCTCGCCACGCAGGGGCGCGCCCCCTACATGGAGCAGGGCTACATCCCGGCGGACAAGGTCAAGGAATCCGTCAGCCGCACTCAGGAATATGCGTATGACGACCACGCCGCCGCCGTGATCGCCGACCTTGCCGGCGCCGGCGCGGACGCTGCCGAGTTACGGCGCCGCAGCGGCAACTGGCGCAACGTCATCGACCCGCAAATCGGCTTCGCACGCCCGCGCTTCGCCGATGGAAGCTGGTGGGCGCCCTACGATCCGGTGCAACTGGGCCACATGCCCCAGCCGCGCTGGCGTGATTATACCGAGGCCAACGGGTGGCAGGCGACCTTCCTCGTCCAGCACGATCTCTATGGCCTGATCGACCACTTCGGTGGCGACGCGGCTTACGAGGCAAAACTGGATTCGTTCTTCAACGCGCCCTCGACCCTGCCCGACAACGCGCCGCCGGATATCGCCGGACTGGTTGGCCAGTACGCGCACGGCAACGAGCCGGGGCACCACGTCCCCTACCTCTACGCCTATGTCGGCGCGCCCTGGAAAACCCAGGCGATGGTGCGCCGTCTATGCACCGAGATGTACAAGGACGATCCCGACGGCGTCATCGGCAACGACGACTGCGGCCAGATGAGCGCCTGGTTCATCTTCTCATCGCTGGGCTTCTACCCCGCGGACCCTACCACCGGAGTTTACGTGCTGGGCTCTCCGCTGTTCGATACGGCCGAGGTAAAACTGGGCGAAGGCCGCACGCTGCGCGTGCACGCGGTCGGCAATGCACCTGACCGCCCCTACGTCCAGTCCGTGCGATGGAACGGCAAGCCGTGGAAGCACAACTGGATCTCGCACCGCGATCTGGCACAAGGCGGTGATCTGGAATTCACGATGGGCGCTTCGCCTTCGCGCTTCGGCACGGCCAAGGAAGACCGCCCGCCCTCCCCGCCCGGAAAGTGAGGCGCGCGCTGCCCACACTTCCCCATAAACCCCCAACCCCTAGAAAAACGTCTCCACAACCTCGATGCAGTTGAGGGCGTCGTCCACGATAAGCAGGCGACGCCACTTATCGAAAGTCAGGCATGGATGCGATATGTCGAACGCGATGACGTCGCCAACGGCGATGTCATCGCCGGGCGCAAAAGTCAGATAGGCATGCTGATCCATCATCCCGGTCACTTCCCAGTTCGAAGGCGCCGGCTGTATCGTGGTATCACGGCCAGGGCGCAACTGCGTCGCGGGGCGCGGCATCCCGGCGTCGAAAGCGACATCACGCTTGCCCATCGCAACGACCGCACGGCCCGCATCGGGAATGGACTGGACGACCGCCCAGACCTGCAAGGCCGGTAGCAAAGCCGTCCCCAGCGTCGGCGCTACAGGGTTACGTGCAAGAATGCGCGCCTGCGCCTCGCGGTAAAGGCCGTCATCATGACTGATGTAGCAGCCCGGCCGCAGGACCACTTCGGCCACGCCACGCCGCGCAAGGTCGGCAGTCTCCTCGGCTACCACATCATACCACGCAGAACCCGCGCCAGAGAGGATGGCTTTATCTCCCGTTATCGCCCCGCAGGCGATCAGACGGTCGGTCGTTGCCACGGCGCGGCTTATGAAGCGGCGGATTTGTGCCTCGTCGGGCAGTACGCCTTCGTAGAACTCTACGCCTGCAAGGCGCAGCGCATCCGGCCAATCATCCAGCGCCGCAAGGACCGCCTGCAATCCCGCCTCTTCTCGCACGCCGGTACGGAAGCCGGGCTGATCAGGTTCGGGCGCAAGTTCAAGCAGCACCTCAAGCACAAGCCCGCGCGAACGACATGCGGCGCCCAGCATGGCCACTCCCTGCGGGGAATCGACAAGGCACATCACCCGCAATTCCGGTCGCTTCAGCAAATCTGCCAGCATCGCGATGTTGCCCGCACCGACGACCTGGTTCGCGATCAGGATCCGGTCGACCCCGGCGTTCGCCGCAACCTCTGCCTGCTGCGTGGTCGCCACGGTGACACCCCAGGCTCCGGCTTCAACCTGCCGACGGAACAATGCCGGTGCCATCGTGGTCTTCCCATGCGGCGCCAGCGCCATCCCATACGCCTGCATGAACGTACGCATCCATTCGAGATTGTGGGCGATCCGCGATTCCCTGAGCACCGCAGCTGGAAAAGGCACATCACCGCGAAGAAGGTTCCACTGCCTGGGATCGCCTCGCCCCACGCCCTTGTGATGATCGATTGCGACTGCGTTCTCAGCGGGGCTCACGGCAGACCTCCATTAAATAAAGAAATTTATTTACATTATCTTTGCCCTGAGTGACAATGCCCTCCGTTACAAAAGGCGGCAGCAGCATGGCACGTACTATCATAATAGGAGCCCATGTGCTGGACGGCAGCGGCGCCCCTGCGCATCAGGTCGATGTCGCTTTTGCCGAAGGCGTGATCGTGACGGTCGGCACAGTCTCGCCCCAGCCTGACGACATCGTGATCGAAGCCCATGGCCTCACGCTGGCGCCCGGTTTCATCGATGTTCACACGCACGATGATCTAGCGGTAATCGTCGCCCCCGAAATGACCGCGAAGGTCACGCAGGGCGTCACCACTGTCGTGGTCGGCAATTGCGGGATCAGCGCGACAACCCCATTCCCGTCGCAGGCGGAACTTCCTGACCCCTTGGTGCTGCTTGGGCCGGCCGCGCAGTTCCGCTATGCAGACTTCACCGCCTACGCCAACGCGGTAGAGACGGCTCGGCCAGCGACCAACGTGATTGCCCTGGTTGGCCATACCGCGATGCGCGCCCGCCACATGGACCGGCTCGACCGTGCCGCGCAACAGGCCGAACGCGAAGCGATGCGCAGCGAACTTGCCGCCTCCCTCGCCGCAGGAGCCTTCGGGTTTTCCACCGGCCTTGCCTATGCAAACGCCAACGCAGCTTCGACCGAAGAAGTCATGGCGCTGGCCGATGCGCTGCGCGATAGTGGCGCGCTCTACTGTACCCACTTGCGCAGCGAAGGTGCGGCGATCGACGAAGCGTTGGACGAAGCTTTCGCTATCGCCCGTCATGGCAATGCCCCGGTGATCGTCTCACATCTCAAGTGTGCAGGCGCCGCGCAATACGGCCGCAGCGCCGCCATCCTTGCACGCATGGAAGCCGCTGCACGCCAGCAGAGCGTCGCGTGCGACTGCTATCCCTATAGCGCCAGTTCCTCGACACTCGATATCAAGCAGGTCGTTCCCGAAACCCCGATCCGGATCACCTGGTCCGACCCGGAGCCAACCCAGGCAGGACGTATGCTGTCCGAAATCGCAGCCGACTGGGCCGTCGACCTCAAGACAGCGGCGTCTCGACTGCAACCGGCGGGCGCGGTCTACCACTGCATGACCGAAGAGGACGTCGATCGTATCCTCTCGCACCCACTTACCATGATCGGCTCGGACGGGCTCCCCTGCGACCCCCAGCCCCATCCGCGCTTGTGGGGCAGTTTCGCAAGGGTTCTCGGCCACTACGTGCGCGAGCGCGCGGTGCTTCCCCTTTCCAAGGCGGTACGCAAGATGACAGGCCTCACCGCCGACACGCTCGGCCTTACCGACCGGGGCTATGTACGCGAAGGGCTGGCCGCCGATCTCGTGTTGTTCGACCCTGCCAAGATCGCCGACTGTGCAACCTATGATGATCCGCAACAGACGGCCGCAGGCATCTATGGCGTGTGGGTCAACGGCGTTGCCACTGTCAAGGCGGGAAGCCCCACCGGCCGGCGCGGCGGCGCGATGCTGCGCCGCCAATCCCATTCCCAACAAACCGAGGAAATGATCAAGTGACAGACGGCATTAAACGTTTTGGCGTAGAAGGCGGCACCGGTACCGGCGGCCAGCACCTTCCCTTCGCACGCGCAGTAGCGGCGGACGGCTGGCTCTACGTTTCCGGCCAGGTGGCTATGGTCGAGGGCGAAGTGATCGATGGCGGCATCGTCGCCCAGTCCCACCAGGCGATCCGCAATGTCATCGCGATCCTTGAGGAAGCAGGCTACGGCCCTGAACATGTAGTGCGCTGTGGCGTGTGGCTTGATGATGCGCGCGATTTTCAGTCGTTCAACCGCGTGTTCAAAGAATACTTCGGCACCAATCCTCCGGCACGCGCCTGCGTCGTCTCGCCCATGGTGGTGGACTGCAAGGTAGAAGTGGATTGCGTCGCCTGGAAGCGGCCCTGACATGAATCATGGCGGACTGCTGCTGATCGAGGCGCTGATCGCGATCGTCATCCTGATCGCGCTGATCGTCCGGCTTCAACTCAGTCCCGCCATTGCCCTGATCCTCGTCTCGCTGGGGCTGGCATGGGTGGTGGGCATTCCAGCCGCAGCAATAGTCAGTACCTTCGAAGGCGGGGTTGGCAACGCACTTGGCCATATCGCGCTGGTGGTCGGCCTTGGCACGATCCTGGGCCGGATGCTCGTCCAGTCGGGCGGAGCGGAGCGGGTGGCGGGCACCATCGTCGGATGGTTCGGCCCTGCCCGTGCCGACTGGGCGATGATGACGGTTGCACTGATCGTTGGCCTGCCGGTATTCTTCGAAGTTGGCTTCGTGTTGCTGGTGCCGATCGTCTTCACACTGGCCCGGCGCGTAAACGCGCATCCGATCCGCATTGCATTGCCCATGGCTGCGGGACTTTCGGTGGTTCACGCAATGGTGCCCCCTCACCCCGCTGCAATGCTGGCAGCACAGGCCTATGGCGCTGACCTCGGCCTTACCATCGCGTTTGCGCTCATCGTCGGTATCCCGACGGCAATGGTCGCCGGGCCGCTTTACGCTCGCTGGATAGCCCCTCGACTGACCGGACCGACAAAGCCGCCTACAGCATCGGACGAGAGCGCCCATCGCGACTTACCCGGCTTCGGAGTGACGCTATTCACGCTGCTGCTGCCCGTCGCGCTGATGCTTGCAGGCAGCCTTGCCAGCCTGTTCCTTTCCCCAGATTCCGCGCTGGACGAAGGGTTGCGTTTCATCGGCACCCCGGTGGTGGCGCTGCTGCTCGCGGTGCTGGTCAGCTACTGGACGCTGGGCCTTGCACGCGGGCTCTCACTCGGCACCTTGCGCGATTACACTAACGACTGCCTCGCCCCAACGGCGATGATCACCCTTGTCGTCGGTGTCGGCGCAGGCTTTGGCAAAGTGCTTACCGCAGGCGGAGTATCCGACGCCATAATCACCGCCGCCGGGCAAGCGCATGTCCCCGTGCTGGTGCTCGCCTGGCTGATTGCCGCGCTGCTGCGCATTGCCACCGGATCGGCTACGGTAGCGATGGCGACCACGGTAGGGATCGTCGCACCGCTTGTCCCGATTTCAGGTGTGCGGCCGGAACTTCTGGTGATCTCCACCGGAGCCGGCTCCGTAGTTCTCAGCCACGTCAACGACGGCGGGTTCTGGCTGGTCAAGGAGTTCTTCGGCCTGAGCATGGCCGATACCGTGCGCAGTTGGACCGTGTGTGAAACGCTGATCTCGTTGGTCGCGCTGGCGCTGGCGCTGGCCCTCTCGCTGGTGTGCTGACCCTATGCGCAAGAATCTGACCCTGATGCTATGCGCCCTGACCCTGTCCGCCACCGCACTGGCCGAAGTCCCGACGAGCGCCCGGCCTTCCGGCAACCTCATCTTCCAGACCGACAAGCCTTGGTCGCCCCGCGTCAACGTCGATGCCGGCACGGTCATGGTTTACGGCATTGACGAAAGCCTGCGCGCGCGCATCCGTAGCTGGCGCGAACACGGCTACCGCGTCGCGGTGATGACCGGGGTATCCTGGGGCTTCTATGCCGATTACCTCCGAGGCGACTTCGATGGACGTGAACACTGGGACGAAACGCAGGAGGCGCAAGGCGGCAAACTGCTGCTGCACACAGGCCGTGAAGTTCCTTACATGGTGCCAACCCAAGCATATGGCCGCTACCTCAATCAAGGTATCAGGCGCGCATTGGAAGCTGGGGCCGAAGCAATCTACCTGGAAGAGCCCGAGTTCTGGGCCAAGGCCGGCTGGTCCAGCGCGTTCAAGGCAGCATGGCGGGCACATTACGGCAGATCATGGGAAGCGCCCGATTCCTCGCCGGACGCACAATACCGTGCTTCACGTCTGAAGTATAAACTGTACCGCGATGCCTTGGCCCAGGTCTTCACCTTCGTGCGCGAGTGGGGCGCGGCGCACGGGCGCATGATCCCATGCTACGTCGCCACGCATTCCGTCCTCAACTATGCGCAGTGGAAGATCGTTTCTCCTGAATCCTCACTGCTCGATGTCGGCGCGGACGGTTACATCGCTCAAGTCTGGACGGGAACGGCGCGCACTCCGACGGTCTATGAAGGTGTGAAGGCAGAACGGACTTTCGAATCCGCATTCCTCGAATACGGGGCATTGCAGAATATCGCCCGTTCATCCGGCAAGACGATCTGGTATCTCAATGATCCGATCGAGGACAACCCGAACCATTCCTGGATCGACTATCGCCGCAACTGGGAATCCACTCTCACGGCTTCGCTGATGCAACCCGATGTGGCCAACTACGAAGTCCTGCCCTGGCCCGACCGCATCTTCGGCGCAGATGCCCTGTATCCCACGGCCGAGCACACCCCGACGAGCGCCGGCAAAAGTAGCAAATCCCTGATACCACCTGCCTACTTCGCGGAACTGCAGACAGTTTTCCATGCGCTGAGCGAATTGCCCGGCACAACGGCACAATGGCAGGCGGCAGGTACATCGGGTGTAGGCGTACTTGTCAGCGACAGTATCATGTTTCAGCGCGCCGCCCCCGCGCCGTCCGACCCGGCGCTTGGCAATTTCTATGGCCTCGCGCTGCCTTTGCTGATGCGCGGTATACCGGTGGAACCGGTACAGGTCGAAACCTCGCACCCGCGCGCGAACCATGACCCGCTTGACGCCTACAAACTTCTCGTATTGACTTACGAGGGCCAAAAGCCCCCTTCCGCCGCGTTCCACACGCAACTTGCAAACTGGGTCAGACGTGGCGGCGCGCTGGTCGTGGTCGACGATGATGCCGAGCCCTACCATCGTGCAAGCGACTGGTGGAATACCGGCGCCAATGACTATGCCACGCCTCGCCAGCACCTGTTCGAGACTCTTGGCATAACCGACGCGGCAGCGAAGCATGGAGTGGCGACAGGCAAGGGATGGGTGCACTTCGCCTTGCGTTCACCATCTGCTCTCGGGCGGGCAATGGGCGGAAGCGACACCGTGCGTGCACTGGCCCGCAGTGCGGCCGTTGCCGTGGGCCTGCCATGGCGCGAGTCCCCCGCGCTGGTGCTAAGGCGTGGACCTTACATAATTGCCGCCGGGATCGAAGTCGCGGACCATGCCCGGCCGATCGTCCTTAGCGGCCGCTATCTTGATCTGTTCGATGCTGAGCAGCCGCTGATCCGTGAAGTGAATGTAAGCGCAGGCTCCCGTCGGCTGCTGGTCGATCTCGACCAACTGGCAACGCACACGATCGCTGCCGCCGGAGCGCGCATCACCGGTGTAACATCCGATGCAAGACACCTGAGCTTCAAGCAAAGCGGCATGCGGGGCAACGCAGGGACCACCGCCCTCATTTCCATCGTCGCCAAATCGGCGCCGAAGCGCGTCCTATGCGACGGCGAGCGATTGGCCAATACAACCTTCGCCGACGGAGTTCTGCGCATCCGCACTTCCTCTGACGAACGCCCAAGAACCATCGATATCATATGGTGAAATGGCCGTGAGACTTGCCCCCTCGCTCCTACCCTTCGGCGCGCTCCTGACAATCGGTGGCACTGCACCGCTTTCGGCCGCGACGACGCTGCCGCAAATCATCCCGCAGCCCACGCAAATGGAACTGACGGGCGGAGAGTTGAAGGTCAGCAGATCGGCAACGATCGCCGTCATGGGGCCTGACGACCCCGAGACACTGCGCCTAGCCCGCGCCGCGCTGACTGCGCTTGGCGTGAAACGCACGCGAGTAGTTGATCGGATACCCACAACGGCCAAAGAAACTTTGGTCGTGCTGGGTACACTTGCCTCACCTGCCGTCACCGAAGCTTTGGCAAGATCGGGAAGCCCGGCTCCGACGAAGGCAGAGGGCTATACGATCGCCAGTATCGCCAGGACTGTGAACAGCACGCTGATCATACTCGCAGGCAAGGACGCAGACGGCCTGTACTACGCGGCACAGACGCTGCATCAGGCAGCAAAGCGGGGCACGCTGCCCGCGCTGCGAATCTTCGATGAGCCCCGTATGGCAGTCCGCGGGGTAATTGAGGGCTTTTATGGTGCGCCATGGTCAATGCACGACCGCCTAGCTCACATTGCGTTTCTGGGCAGCGTAAAGGGCAACACTTACATTTACAGCCCCAAGGACGACCCTTACGCGCGCGACCGCTGGCGTGTCCCCTACCCGGCCAATACGCTGGCACAGCTTGGGGAACTGGTCACCGTGGCTCGATCGCATCACGTGAGGTTTACCTATGCGATCTCTCCGGGGCTTTCGATCTGCTACTCCAATCCCGACGACCTTGCAGCGCTCAAACGCAAGTTCGCAACCTTCGCGGCGTTGGGAGTGCGCTCATTCTACATTGCCTTCGACGATATCACTTACGACAAATGGAACTGTGAAGCCGACCATACGGCGCTGGGCAAGCCCGGCGAGGCTGCCGCCGGGGAGGCACAGGCGCACTTGGCCGGCATTATGATGGACTGGCTGGTCGGTCAGTACGGACCGCAGGCGCAGTTGATGATCGTACCGACCGAATACTACAACGCCACCGACAGCCCCTACAAAGGGGCACTGCGCGCGCTCGATCCGCGCGTACGGGTTCAGCGGACCGGCCCTGACGTGGTTCCCGCCGCAATCGGCTTGCGCGATGCCAAGGCGGCGCAACAGGCATTCGGCCGCAAGCCCCTGCTTTGGGACAACTATCCGGTAAACGACTATGCCAAATCCTCCGGCCGCCTGCTGCTTGCTCCCTACGATCGCCGCGAACCGGGACTTGCCGATGAACTGGACGGTGTCCTTGCAAATCCCATGAACCAGGAAGCGCCCAATCGCATCGGAGTTTCCGGCAGCGCCGCTTTCGCTTGGAACGATCGCCATTACGATCCGCGTGCCACAGCGCTTTGGGCTGCACGCGAACTTGCAGGAGGCGATGCGGCAACGACGCGGGCACTTTTGCTACTGTTTGACCTTGAGCATCTTGCCCCGACGTTCGGCGGCGCCCCCTGGCAACCGCAATCACCGCAACTGGCACGCACTCTGGGCGTCGTCACAGACGCCATTGCCAACGCTCCTCCCAGCGATCGCGAGATTAGGCTGCGTGAACTTGCGACGCTTGCCAACCGCATCACCGCAGCGCCGCAACAGATCCGTGCCGGAGTTCAGGATGCCGGCTTTCTTGCGCAAACGGCGCCATGGCTGGACGCGATGGAGCATTGGGGCAAGGCATTGCGTGCGAGCACCAACGGCATAATCGCCGCGCTGGCGGATGATCCTTCTGCGCGGGCGCATTTCGACGCAGCTGCTCACGATGTCGCCACCGCGAAGGCCGCCACGACAATCCCCGGCACGACCCGTCCGCAAGGTCCGATCAGGATGGGGGATGGCGTGCTGGATCGTTTCATTGACGCGGCCCCGCATCTGGTCTGGTCGCCCGCACTTGTCTCGTCCGCCGCACTGCAAAATTAAAAAAAGAAAATTGTTTGATTAAATGTGGAGGGCGGGTAGGACGGTCTTCGTCAGCGCGATTCCGCTTCGAATGCCCCCCGGCTTTCTTTCGAGCGATCCGCCGACGCTGCGGCCCGGCCGCGGCGCCTCCCGTCACTCCTCCAGACGACGCGCCGCGATCGGGCTTTGTACGACAGCAGGAGAGATGATGAGGCGTATCGCGGGAGTTGAACTGGGCGGCACCAAATGCATCGTCGTCCTGGCCGATGCGCATGGCACTATCTCCCGGCAAGAGATTGTGCCCACGCTCGCACCTGCGACAACGCTTTGTGGCATAGAAGCGGTGCTCGACGCGTGGGCAGCTGAGGCGCCATTCGATATGCTCGGCGTGGCCTCTTTTGGTCCTCTCAACCTTGACCCCACTTCTCCAGAGTATGGTTGCATCACCAGCACCGCAAAACCCGGTTGGCGCGACACATCAGTCGCGAACCGGTTAAGTACACGGTACGGCCTGGCCGCTGCTTTTGATACCGACGTCAATGGCGCCGCTTTTGCTGAACGTCGCTGGGGTGCGGCACAGGGACTCGACGATCTGGCCTACGTCACCGTCGGCACGGGCGTTGGGGTAGGCCTGATCGTCAATGGCATGGCGACGCGCGGCATCGGCCATTGCGAGGCTGGGCACATGCGCGTCGCCCGACTGCCCGTTGCGGATGACGCTGGCTGGCACGGGGCCTGTCCATACCATGGCGACTGTGTGGAGGGACTTGCGTCCGGCCCTGCAATCGCGGCACGCGCCGGCGTCTCAGGCGATGCTCTGGATGACGATCATCCGGTGTGGGATGAAGTGGTCGAAGCGCTGGCCCAGATGACACAAGCCATCATCGCCATTGCAGGACCGCGCCGCGTGTTGTTCGGCGGCGGTGTGATCTCATCGCGCCCGGTACTGATCAAGCGGATCGAAGCACGCGTGCGCTCTCTGATCGGCGATTATCTCACGCTTCCGCAGACAGACTTCATCACCCCACCGGGACTCGGCGTTAAAGCAGGTCCGCTCGGCCCGATCGCCCTCGCGCTGGCAGCAACAAAAGTTGATTGCGCCGCAGGCTAGACAACCACTCGCATGGTGCCGGCAAGGGCAAACCGTGCGATTTTTGAGCCAAACGGCCATTCTGAACAACGCAGAAATCCTAAGTTTTCCGCGCATTTCGATTTATTAAATAAAATTGCGAAATGTATCTTGCGGGTCGTCGCGATTTCGACTTATCCTGCCTGAAAGAGAGTGAATCCGGCCCGGCATCGCACCGGCCCAATTGAGGGGGATATAACTATGAGGCGACATTTCTGCATGGACCTGCTGCGCACGTCCCTTGCCGCGTCGACGATGCTGGCGTCCTCCCTGCTCACCACGGCTGCGCTGGCGCAGGAGGCCGCACCATCCGCCCCCCCGCAGCCGGCGGCCGAGGATACCGCTGCTCCGCAAGGCGACATCGTGGTCACCGGCTCGCGCATCACCGCCAGCGGCTTTACTGCTCCGACGCCCACGCAGGTCCTTTCAACCGAAGACCTCACCAAAGGCGCGCAGCCGAACGTCTTCACCACGATTGCGCAGTTGCCCTCACTCCAGGGAAGCACCGGCGCGTCGGTTGGCGCCAATGGCACCTCAACCGGCGTTCAGGGGCTCAGCACCCTCAGCTTGCGCGGACTGCAGCCGATCCGCACGCTGACCCTGCTCGATGGCCAACGCGTCGTTGGCGCCAACGTGACGGGCGTGGCAGACGTCAGCCTGTTCCCGCAATTGCTGATCAAGCGCGTCGACGTGGTTACAGGCGGGGCATCTGCTTCGTATGGTTCAGATGCGGTTGGCGGTGTCGTCAATTTCGTTACCGATACCCGCTTTGAAGGCTTTCGCGCCAACGCGATGAGCGGCATCAGCACCTATGGCGACAACGCGAACTATACGTTCCAGGCAGCAGCCGGCAAGGCGTTCATGGACGATCGCCTGCACGTCATCGTCAGTGGCGAATACAGCCACGAAGATGGCATCCCCAGCGCCGGCTTCGGCGTCGGCAACAGCCCTGACGGTGACGGCCCCAACGGCCGCGACTGGATGACGGCGGTAGGTCTGATCAACCGCGGCATCACCGACGATGGCTCGCCGCAGTACCTCTATCGCAACCATGTCCAGTCGAGCCTCAATTCGATGTATGGCCTGATCACCTCGGGCCCGCTGGCAGGAACCGCGTTCGACAGGAACGGGAACCCCTACCAGTTCCAGTACGGCAACGAATGTTACAACGGTTCATGCGTCGGTGGCGACCTTTCGGGCAGCGTGGCAAACGGCAACAGCCTGATGTCGGAGATCACGCGCCTTAACAGCTACGGCCGGATCGGATTCGACATCGACCCCGACAACGAGATCTATACCACCGTCAACGTAGCGCGCGTGCGCACCAGTAACACGCCGAACCCGGGCTTCGCGCAGTTCGGCAACCTCACGATGCAGTGCTCGAACCCCTATGTGCCGGCCTCAATCCAGCAGGCCTGTGCCGAAAACGAGATCACCAGCTTCGGCTATGGCGTGAACAACGCGATGTTCGACAACATCGACGTACACACCCAGCGCGAGCAGTACCGCTTCGTTGCAGGAGCCAAGGGCAAGTTCCCTGTATTCGGTTCGGACTGGCGCTATGACGCCTATTACGAACACGGCACCGAGATCACGAACATCAACGTCTATAATATTGCGCTGATGCCGCGATATCGCGCAGCGATCGATGCTGTCGCGGGACCTGATGGCACCATCACCTGCGCGAGCGCAGCAGCAGTGGCAAGCGGCTGCAGCCCGCTCAACATCTTCGGCGGCAGCGCGCCGAGCGCGGCGGCGGCCAGTTACATCGAGCCCGCCTATGGGCCGTATCAACATACTCGACAGACCCAGGACGTAGCCAGCATCGCGTTCAATGGTGAGCCCTTCGCCCTGCCCGCTGGCCCTGTCTCTATCGCCTTTGGCGGCGAGTATCGCCATGAATTCTACCGCGTCACCGCCGATCCCTACGGCAATGGCGTCAACGGTGCCACCGGCTCGTCCTACTCGGAAGAGTATCCCGCCGATCCGCTGCTCGATACCAATGGCGGCAACTGGTACGCTGGCAACTACCGCAACGGCTCGGGCGCTTATGACGTTTACGAGGGCTTCCTTGAAGTCAATGTCCCTATCTTCAAGTCGGACGCACTAGGATCGGCTAACCTCAACGCCGCCGGCCGTGGCACCCACTACAGCACCTCTGGCACGGTCTGGACCTGGAAGGTCGGCGGAACCTGGGCGACCCCGCTCGACGGGATCACCCTTCGCGGCGTGACATCCCGCGATATCCGCGCACCGAACCTGAGCGAACTTTACGCCGCGCCGGTCACCAGCAACCGCACGGGAACCGTCGACCCCTTCAATAACCGCGTCGTCACAGTGTTGCAGACGACCACCGGCAACCCCAACCTGACGCCGGAGATCGCCCGTAACACCGAAGTCGGCATCGTCCTGTCACAGCCTGAATGGCTGCCCGGCCTCAGCCTGTCGCTGGACTACTTCCACATCAAGATCGACGACGCCATCGCATCGCTCGATGCGCAGACTCAGATCAACCTGTGCTACGGTGGTGTGGAATTTACCTGCGGCTCGTTCGATCTCAGCGATCCGAATGCTGCTTACGTTACGCTCCAGCCGTTTAATTTCTCGTCGATCATGACTGACGGCTTCGACATTGAAGCAAGCTATCAGACCGATCTGGAAGGGCTGGGTCTGCCCGGTCGCCTGACTCTGCGCGGACTTGCAACCAATACCCGCAACTACATCACCGATACCGGGCTGCCGGGCACGATCCCGCACCAGTTGGCCGGCGTGAACATCGAGGCAACGGCGACCCCGAAGTGGAAACTGCTACTGTCGCAGGATTACAGCACCGACAAGTTCTCGGTTCGTTTCCAGGAACGTTGGTTCAGCGCCGGGGTACTTTCCAACGAATACGTCGTGTGCACGAGCAACTGCCCGGTCTCCACCGTCAATAACCCAACCATCGATTACAACCACGTCCCCGGCGCATTCTACGTCGATTTCAGCACCTCGGTGCAAGTCACTCCCGAAGTTGAGGCGTATTTCAAGGTCGACAACCTGTTCAATCGCGACGCTGAAAACGTTCCAGGCAACGTCACGACGCCAACGCTCTACGACGTCATCGGCCGAGCCTTCCGCGTCGGGATGCGCGCCAACTTCTGATCGTGAAATACCCGGTCACGATCCCTCGTGGCCGGGCTTGCTTACGGTCTTGCCGCCAGAATACGACGCCAGGGGGAACCGATGCTGTCATTACTGCTGATCGCTGCGCAGGCACCGAGCGCGGACATCGTCATCGACGAGACAATCGCGACGATGACGCTGGAAGAGAAAGCGCAGCAACTCGGCAGCAGCGCACCCGCGCTGTCAAAGGCCGATCTCCCCGCATACGATTACTGGAGCGAAGGCCTGCACGGCTTCGCACGCGACGGTATCGCCACCGTCTTCCCGCAAGCGATCGGCCTTGCCGCCAGTTGGGACCCGGACCTGATGCACCGGGTTGGCGAGGTCGTCTCCACCGAAGCGCGCGCGCACTTCAACGCCGTACCCCGCAAGGCAAATCATTCGCGCTTCGCTGGCCTGCATATATGGTCTCCCAACGTGAACATCTTCCGCGACCCACGGTGGGGCCGCGGTCAGGAAACCTACGGCGAAGATCCCTATCTGACCGGCCATCTCGGCATGGCATTCGTGAAAGGTCTGCAGGGGCCCGACCCCACCCATCCCCGCGTCATCGCCACGCCCAAGCACTTTGCCGCACATTCCGGGCCGGAAGTGGGGCGCAACAGCTTCGATGCGGACATTCCCGCGCGCGATATGGTAAGCACCTACACTCCCGCCTTTCGCATGACGCTGACCGACGGCGGGGCGCTCTCAACGATGTGCGCATACAATTCACTGCATGGCGTGCCCGCCTGCGCTTCATCGGCCCTGCTCACCGACCGGTTACGCGGGGACTGGGGCTTCAAGGGCCTTGTCGTGTCGGACTGCGACGCGGTGGGGTATATCACCACTTTCCATTACTACACGCCCGACCTGCCCAGCGCCGCCGCCGCCGCACTCAAGGCCGGAACCGATGTCGACTGCGGCCCCAGCTACTCTGCCCTCCCCGAAGCGGTGAAGCGCGGTCTTGTTTCCGAAAGCACGATCGATGCCGCGCTGCGGCGCACGTTCGCCTCGCGCGCGGCTCTCGGCATTGCATTCGGGCAGTCCAGCCCGTGGGACAGGATCAAGCCTTCGCAGACCGATACTGCGGCTAACCGCGCCCTGGCTCTTACGGCTGCGGAAAGGTCGCTCGTGCTGCTTTCAAACCGCGATCGCCTGCCGCTGAAGTCCGGCACACGAATTGCGGTAATCGGACCAAACGCGGACACCCTCGATGTGCTCGAAGCCAATTACCACGGCACCGCCGCCGCCCCGGTGACCCCGCTTGAGGGGTTGCGCGAACGTTTCGGAGCGAACATGGTCCGTTATGCACAAGGAAGCGGGCTTGCCGAGGGCGTTGCACTGCCTGTGCCTGAAACCGCCCTCTCTTCCGGTGGCCGGCAGGGCCTCAAAGGCGAATATTTCCGCGGCACCGCGATGATCGGAACGCCTTTGGCCAGCCGGCAGGACCGCAAGATCGATTTCGATTGGGATCGCGCTCCTCCCGCCGGTCTGGCGCAGGAACGTTACGCTGTGCGCTGGACCGGCCAACTGACGCCGCCCTCGGTAGGCACATACCGCCTGCGCCTCGACGTGCCGCGCTGCTTCGATTGCGATGGGCACGACCCGGTCGCCCTGTGGATCGACGGCAAGCCGCTGATCGCCGACATGACCGGTGCCGGAGAAAGCGACGACAGCAAGGTCGAAGCCACCATTTCCTTCACCGATACGCGGCCCCACGATATCCGTATAGAATACGTGCACCAGAGCCAGGACGGCGGTATCGGCCTGCGCTGGGTCGCTCCAGCGGCAGCCCAGCAGGCCGAAGCCCTTGCGGCCGCGCGCGACGTGGACGTCATCATAGTCTTCACCGGCCTGTCTCCCACGCTTGAGGGCGAGGCGCTTCGGCTGGAGGTTCCCGGCTTCAATGGCGGCGACCGTACTGCGATCGAACTGCCCGCACCGCAGCGGGACTTGCTCGCCGCACTGGCCACCACTGGCAAGCCTGTCGTTGTCGTTCAGCTGACCGGCTCGGCGATCGCGGACACCTGGAGCAAGACCCATGCCGACGCCGTGCTCAATGCCTGGTATCCCGGTCAAGCCGGCGGCACCGCCATCGCAAGAGTTCTGGCAGGCGATGTAAACCCATCGGGCCGCCTGCCGGTGACTTTCTATGCCGCCACGCGCGATCTTCCGCCCTACATCGACTACAACATGAAGGAGCGCACCTACCGCTTCTTTACCGGCACGCCGCTCTACCCTTTCGGTCATGGCCTCAGTTATGCCCGCTTCGCCTATACCGGCGCGGCGGCCGCCAGCGTGATTGCAGGACAGCCGCTGCACGTATCGGTCAAGCTCGCCAATACAGGTAAGCGCGATGGCGACGAAGTGGTGCAGGCATATCTGGTCCCGACGGCACCGCAACCCAAGGCGCGCATGCTTGCCGAGCTGCAACGCCAACTCGTCGCCTTTCGACGAGTCAACGTGAAGGCAGGCAAAACCGTCGACGTCAGCTTTGACATCGATCCGCGCAGCCTCAGCACTGTTTCCCCTGAAGGCGAGCGTGCGATCGTACCCGGCACCTATCGGCTCTATCTGGGGGGCGGCCAGCCCGGAGATGCGCCCGGCGTCTGGGCCGACCTGACCATCACCGGCGAACGGCAGGTCATGCCGCGCTGAACCATCGAAGGTGGAGTACAGCATGAAGAGGAAGACGGTCCACACGACAGGACTGATCGCATGTGCTCTGTTTGCGCAGGGCACGGGGGCTTGGACGACATGCGCCCAGGCGCAGCAGATCGCTTGGCCCGGCAGCCGTATACCTCACCCCAAACTTGATGTCATCGGTCCTTACGATGCCCGTTTCCTGCAAGGATCGGATACGATCGAGCATCTGCCCCAAGGCTATGCGGAGGGCGAAACATTGCCCGCCATGCCGCGCTGGACGATGCAGGTATGGATCAAGCCTTCACACCTGCCAAAAGGCCGCGCGGTCATCGCACGCTTCGGCGCGGGAGAGTCCACAGCATCACGCCAGTTCGTGCTGGAAAACGGCCGGCCGGCCTTCACCCTCGGCAGTGCGGTCTTGCGCGCAGGCGATGCACTGAAGGCTGGACACTGGCACCTGCTGGTCGCAACTGGCGATGGGGCGGCTTTACAATTCTACGTAGACGGCAGGCGGGTCGGATCCGGTAAAGCTGCCGCAGCGGGGCCGGTCGCGGCGCTGATAGCAATGGGACCGCGTGGCGAAGGCACCGCAGGGTTCGCAGGCGACCTTTCCGGACTAACCCTCTCACCCAGCCTGAAAGACGCGCGGGCCGTGGCAAGCCTTGCCCGGACACTACCCGACGAAACCCTTCTGCGGTTCAAGGACGCAAGCCCGTCCTGGCCTCTCCAGATCAAGACCCAGTACGGTCTTGCTACCCCGCAACCGGCATGGACCCTGCCCGTCAGCAAGGCGCCCTTGCCCACTCCACGCGCCACGCAGCCTGTACAGGTCCCCGCGCTGCAGAACGAAGGTGATGGCCGCTACACGATCAATGGCTGGCGCCTGATCGAAGCCCCGCGCCTTCCGAGTGGCGACGCGAGGGACGGCGCAACGCTCTCCCAGGCAGGCTACGATGCAAGCAACTGGTATGCCGCTACCGTCCCCGGCACCGTCCTGACCACGCTGGTCGATCGCGGCGTCTATCCCGATCCCACGATCGGCCTGAACAACATGGCGATCCCCGAAAGCCTGTCGCGCCAGGATTACTGGTATCGCACCGAATTCGTCCTGCCTGCCGGGAGCGACGCGACACATGATGACCGGCTGACGCTGACTTTCAAGGGCATCAACTACGCCGCAGAGGTCTGGGTCAACGGCAAGCCAGTCGGCACGATGAAAGGCGCCTTCGTGCGCGGTCGGTTCGACATGGGGCGCTACCTCGTTCCGGGGGTACGCAACGCCATTGCCGTGCGTGTCTCACCACCGCCGCACCCGGGGATCGCTCACGAACAATCGCTGACCGGCGGACGCGGTGACAACGGCGGGGCACTGATGGTCGACGGCCCCACCTTTGGCGCGAGCGAAGGCTGGGACTGGATCCCCGGCGTGCGCGATCGCAATACCGGGCTCTGGCTAGGCGTCGAACTGGCGCGCACCGGCGCCGTAACGATCGGCGATCCGGCAATCTCGACCGCTCTGCCCAAGTCTGACAATTCGCTTGCGGAAGTATCGATAGACGTACCTGTCACAAACCACTCAGATGCATCGATAACCACGCAAGTCCGCGCCGAATTCGACGACATCTCGGTAGCGCGCACCATCACCCTTGCCGCTGGGCAAAGCTCCACCGTGCACTTCCGCTCCGCCGAATTCCCGCAGTTGCAGGTAAGAAACCCCCGGCTGTGGTGGCCCAATGGCTACGGCGACCCTGCCCTTCATACGCTGCACCTGACCACCTCAGCAGGCGAGCGTCCATCGGACACGCGCTCGCTCGAATTCGGGATGCGCACGGTGACTTACGAGTTGGCCTCGCTCGACGACGAAGGCGCCCTACGCCGGGTTCTGGTGGACTCTGCGAAGGCTCGCGAACTGGGCTCCCCGGTCATGGATGAACGACATGCTGCACTGCGCAAGGTACGCGGGGGCTGGGCCAACTCGCTGATGCCCGGTGCCGAGCACTCGTCTGCCGTCCAGACTTTGCCAGACGATCCGCTGGGCACCCAGATGGTGCTGCGCGTCAATGGCGTAAGGATCGCCGCGAGGGGCGGGAACTGGGGCATGGATGACATGATGAAACGAGTTGGCCAGGACCGGCTCGAACCCTATTTCCGCCTTCACCGCGAAGCAGGCATGAACATCATCCGCAACTGGATGGGGCAGAGCACGGAAGAGGCGTTTTATAGCCTTGCGGACCATTACGGGCTGATGGTGCTTAACGATTTCTGGGAATCGACGCAGGACAATGATGCCGAGGCGGAAGACGTCCCGCTGTTCGTCACCAATGC
This sequence comes from Novosphingobium guangzhouense, assembly GCF_002896965.1. Taxonomy (GTDB): domain Bacteria; phylum Pseudomonadota; class Alphaproteobacteria; order Sphingomonadales; family Sphingomonadaceae; genus Novosphingobium; species Novosphingobium guangzhouense. Next base: position 183,953 of record NZ_LYMM01000084.1, on the reverse strand, counting down.
CCGCGATGTCGTGCGGCGTTACCGCACGCATCCTTCGATCGTGCTGTGGTTCGGCCGCAATGAAGGCGTGCCTCAACCTGTGCTACAGGAGGCTCTCCAGAACCTCGTCTGGGAAGAGGACGGTACGCGGCTTTACAAAGGCAATTCGCGGATCATCAACCTCGCGGGTTCAGGTCCCTACGAATGGCACCCGCCCGAGGATTACTTCACCAGCTATCCGCATGGCTTCGCCGTGGAAGTAGGTACGTCCAGCTTCCCGACGCTGGAATCATGGAAGCGGACCGTTCCCGCCGCCGCTGACCGCTGGCCCATCAGCGATGCATGGGTCTATCATGACTGGCACCAAGAGCGCGGCGTCTCGATGGCAAGCTTCATGGCCGCGATGAACACTGAATTCGGCCCCGCCAAAGATCTCGCCGATTTCGAAAGCAAGGCGCAGATGCTCAACTACGAATCCTATCGCGCCATCTTTGAAGGCTTTAATGCCGGACTATGGAAGACCAACAGTGCGCGGATGCTGTGGATGACGCACCCGGCATGGCCCTCCGCCGACTTCCAGATGTATTCGTCAGACTACGACACGCACGCTGCTTTCTACGGAGCCATGAAAGGTTCGGAGCCGGTTCACGTCCAGATGGATCAGCCCAGCCGGTATGTGCGGATGGTCAACACCACCCGTGGAATGGTAGCAAACGTGCGCGTGGTTGCGCGCGTAACCAACCTTTCCGGGCACGAAGTTCTGGCAAAGGAAACCAAGCTTGATCTTCCGTCCGGAAGCAGCATCGAAGTCTTCGCGCTGAATATCGACGCGGCGCTTCAAAAGGGGCCGGTGCTGGTACGGCTTGAAGCCTTCAATGCCGATGGCGCGCGGCTTTCCGACAACTTCTACTGGCAGGCCGCGACACCGGCTGATCTCAAGGCGCTGGCGTCTTTGCCCCGCCCGACAATCGCCGCGCAGCGCGTGGCGGATGAGCCCGCCGGCAACACGGAACGCATGATCACAATAGACTTGCGCAACGCAGGTCCCGATCCCGCGCTGCAAACGAAACTGACGCTTTTCGACGGCCAGGGAGAGCAGATCCTGCCCGCATATTTTAGCGACAACTACGTGTCCCTGCTGGCCGGCGAAACCCGACGTATATCCGTAAGATATCCGGCTTCACGCGGCACTGCCACGGTCAGGATGCGAGGCTGGAACCTGCCGGAAGGCGCTATCGAGTGAGATTGACCTCAGACTCAAGCCCGTCGAGCATGCCCTTCACTTTGGCGCGCAGGCCATCGACATGCCTAGGCAACAGGGGGCGCACCGAAGCCGACGACGTCCAGGTAAATGCCCGCGACGGCGCAGCAATCCGCGACCTGGATTGATCCGCGTCACCGCAATCGAAGACAGTGAAATCGTCCTCGTCGACGCCGACTAAATACACCTTCGCTTTAGTACCGGTAACGTCTCATCCCGGACTTCACCCGTCCCTCAATCTGGCCTGAGGAATTTCCAGCAGCTCAGACCCGGGGATTTATATTACCGTACCATTTCCGCGTAGACTGAAACTGCAAAGCACTTGGAAAGAAGACATCCTCTCAACCAAAAAGCATCAGAACGATAGCATATGTAGCCACCACGGATGGCGTCGATATCTTCTACAAGGACTGAGGGCCAAAGGACGCGCAGCCGACGCCGCTTCCGTGATGGAACATCTCGACCTTCGCAATGCCGTCCACATCGGACATTCGACCGGCGGCGGCGAAGTGGCGGCATATGTCGCCCGCTATGGCATTCCACAGGGCCGCGTATCCAAGGCCGTTCTGGTCAGCGCCGTGCCGCCGATCATGCTCAAGACCGAAGCCTATCCGGGCGGCCCGCCGATCGAGATTTTTAACGGCCCGCGCGCCGGCCTTGCCGCCAACCGCGCGCAGTTCTTCCGCGACGTGGCCGCCGGCCCGTTCTACGGCTTCAACCGCGATGGCGCGGACGTACAGAGCGCAGCGATCGACAACTGGTGGCGCCAGGGCATGATGGGCAGCGCCAAGGCTCACTACGAGGGTATCAAGGCCTTCTCGGAAACCGACCAGACCGACGATCTAAAGACGATCACCGTCGCCACACTAATCCTCCACGGCGATGACGACCAGGTCGTGCCTTGCAAGAACGCCGGGGTGCTCCAAGCCGAAATCCTGCCCAACGCCACCCTCAAGATCTACGAGGGCTGCTCGCACGGCATGCTCACGGTCAATGCCGAAATCCTCAATCCCGATCTGCTGGCATTCGTGCAGAGCTGATCGCAAAACGCCGGGGCGGTAAACCTGCCTGGATGCTCGGTATCAGCAATCAGAATCTGGACACGACACTTCCCGCGAACGCAGAGTCTTCCCGTTCGCTCCACCTGACGGCTGAAGGATGACTTCACAAACGAAGCGCCTCGGCAGCGGACAATGGGAGGGGTTTTCAAGTGCGTAAATCAACACTTTTCGCCGGTGCTGTCCTCGCCTGCCAGGCCAGCGTTGCAGCTGCTCAGACGTCTGCGGACAAAGCGGCGATCCCAAATGAGGCGACGAATGAAATCGTCGTGACGGCTCAAAAGCGCAGCGAACGTCTTCTCGATGTGCCTATGTCGGTTTCGGCGATCTCCGGCGTTCAGCTCACCTCATCCGGTGTCTTTTCGACGGTCAACCTCCAGCAAACCACGCCCGGCGTGGTTACGGTGAACAATGGCTTCGGGTTCCTGCCGATCATTCGCGGCATCCAGTCGACAGGAACCTCGCCGGGTGATGAAACCAACGTCGCCGTCTACTTGGATGACATATCGCTCGGCACGCCGATCGCAGGCTTCTTCGACCTCGCAGATATCGAGCGTATAGAGGTCCTCAAAGGCCCTCAAGGCACGCTCTACGGACGCAATGCCACTGGCGGCGCCATCAAGATCGTTACGCGAAAGCCTTCTTTCGACACGCAGGGCTCGCTTTCTCTGGACTATGGCTTCCACTATCGAGAGCTACGGGCGAATGCCTACCTGACCGGAAAAATCGCCGATGGCGTCGCCGGTTCGATCAGCGGAGCGGTAAGACGCGGGCGCGGCTTCATCAAGGGCATCGCCGGTAACGAGGGCGAGTATTACGGGGCTCCGAAGAACTACATGGTACGCGGCAAACTGCTGATTGAACCGACAAGCGACTTTTCGGCGGTCCTGTCTGCCGACAGCTGGAAGCAACAGAACGATTCTGTCTTCATCTCGATGGTCAAGGATGGCCTCAACCCCTTCCCCGACCCAGGATCGGTGGCCAATACTCCTTACCGGTATGCCAGCGTCACACAGCCGAAGGCGGATTTGAAGGGGTATGGGTTCAGCCTCGACATGAACTGGCAGCTCGGTGAAGATATCGGCCTGCGTTCGCTCACCGGATATCGTCACGTGGAAGTGCAGTCTCAGTCCGATACGGATCGCACCAACCTGCCCACCGGCTCCAATCAGCTCAGCCAGTATCAGAACGGGTTCAGTCAGGAGTTCAATCTCTCCGGCGGAACAGACAGGCGTATCACCTGGCTGATCGGAGCGTTCTACTGGCACTCAGACGCCGGCAACCCCTACTTCCGGACGATCTCCGGCGATTCTCCCGGCGGCACCATCGTTTCCAACTTCACCAGCAAGATGAAAAGCGAAGCCTACGCCGGCTTCGCGGATGTCACGGCAAACTTCGGGCAGGTCCATGTAACCGGCGGTCTGCGTTACAATTCCGAGACCAAGACGTTCCATTGGCAGAACCTTGTCAACCTCGCTGCAGCACCTGTAGATCGCGAGCAGACCTGGAACAGCACCACCTGGCGTGGGATCGCCCGTTATGACATCTCCGGTGACGCCAACATCTATGTCTCGGCGAGCACCGGCTTCAAAAGCGGCGTCTACAACGCCTATTCGCCACTTGGCATCCCCGTAGACCCCGAAAAGGTAACAGCCTTCGAAGCCGGGACGAAGGCGCGGGTCGGCAGCATAAACCTGACCTTCGCAGCCTACGCCTATAAGTACAGCGACATTCAGGTCAGCGCCTATTCGTTCGTCGGCACTCCGCCCACTCTGCAACTGACCCTGAGCAACGCGGCAAGCGCAAAGATGCGTGGTCTGGAGTTTAATGCGGACGGCAAGCTTGGTGCGGGCTTCTCGTTCAACGCGGGCATGGGCTGGGAGCCGACCGCCCGGTACAGCCGCTTCACCACCTCTCAGGTCGTGGCACCCATTCCCGGCGCGACGGGACCGGTCATCTCGCAAGTACTGGTGCCTTACGACTCCTCCGGTAGTCGTCTGGTACGCACGCCAAAGGTTACCGCCAACCTGCGGCTCAATTATGCTGGCGAGATCGCTGGCGGCGCCCTGGACGGTTCGATCTCGACCTCTTATGCGTCTGCCAAGAACTGGCAGCCCGGCAATTTCTCGCGCGAGGGTGGCTTCGTACTGGTCAACGCCAACCTGGGCTGGACCGAACCCGGTGGGCGGTTCACCTTCTCGGTCTGGGGCAACAACCTTACCAACACCGAATACTACACCGATTATGTCCCGAACGTTCGCGGAGACAGCGTCAAATTCGCGCCTAAGCGTGAGGTCGGTATCGGCGCGCGGTATGCGTTCTAGGGCCGGGCCATTCCAGTAAGCCTTTTGCCATCAATGGAATACAGGTCTCAATGGTGGTATGACGGCGACCGTCGGGGAAAGGTCGGAAGCTGAAACGGACTGTTATTAATCAGCAGCCGACCACCCCAGCCCACGAGAAATATCCTGCGCTGCCCGGCCGAGCGACTCTCGTGTTTCGTCCAGACCAGTCTTCTGCGAACCATCGATGGTAACGAGGAAAGGTATCGTCAGTGCCGCACAGACATGGCCATCGAACCCGAACACCGGGAAACTGATGTCGGTGACCCCCGCCGTTCGCGCACTGGGTTGCATTTCATAGCCCTGCAAATGCACGGCATCCAGCCGCCGCTCCAGCCGTGCCCGAACATCGGTGGGCATTGCCAATCCGGCCAGCGCACGTGCGCGGCGGTCCTCGGCCGCAAAGGCCAGCAGGACATGGCCAGAGCAGCTTGTAACCAGATCCACTACCGTGCCCAGCCGGATACCGAAGCCTACCGGCCCCATGTTTTCCTGTCGATGAATAACCGTAGCGCTTGCGCCGGTCCCGACGACAAGATGGCAGGACTGGTTCGTCCCGCTCGACAGTTCATACATCACAGGTGCGGCAACGTTGCTGAGCGTCTGCGCAGGTGTCGCACGAAAGGCGACGTCGAGCACACGATAGGTCACCGCATAGCGATCGTTCACCGGGTCCTTGGCGAGCCAGCCAAGGCGCTCCATCACGATGATGATGCGGAATACCTCGCTGATCGAGCGCCCCAGCTTCTGCGCGATCTCACTTATCGTGAGCCCGCGCGGTTCGGTCGCGAACAGTTCCAGAATCTGGATGCCTTTTTCCAACGCAGGCGCGGAATAGGCGCGCTTGCCGCCGGGGGTGCCTTCATCGCCATCTTCATCTGTCTGGATCATGGTATTGCGGATAGTGGAGCGCGCGGGTGCGTGCAACTCGGTTGGGGGCTGCCGGTCTCAGCCAAAACGATCGGCCGCAGCGGGGATAAGCTGCGGCCGACAGGGGGAGTAGCCGGGTCAGAATTTTACGCGTGCCCCCGCCGTGAAGCGGCGCCCGAAGTCATATTCACTCAGGAGCACACCCTGCAGCGTTTCGCGCTTGAGCGTTGAGCCGGTAACGTTGCTCGCGTTGAAAGTAAGTGAAAGAAACTCGGTCACGTCATAGTTCGCCGAGATATCGAGCTGGCCGTAGGGCTTCTGGCGATCGCCATCGCCGAAGGTGCCTGCGACACTGTTCACTGCCGCGCTACGATACGAATAGTTGGCCCGGATACCGAACCCTGCCTTCTCGTAATAGGCGCCAAGGTTGTAGCTGCGCTTGGAAACGCCCGGAATAGGCACTTTTGGACCACCTTCAGTCGTTGCCACGTCACTCACATCAAGAAGGGTAAGGTTCGAAGTCACGCCGAAACCGTCGAAGGGCGAGGGCAGCATGTCCAGCGGCACTTGCGCGCTGAGTTCGATGCCCTTGATCTTGCCGCCCTCGCCATTGTCCGGGCGGAAGGTGCGGAAATCCATCGTCACGGTGCCCGTCAGCGTGGACTTGATCGTGCGCGTTTCGACCGAAGTAGTGTCGACGATGAAATTCTTCACATCCTTGTAGAACAAGGCTGCCGAAAGCAGCCCCGTCTTGCCGAAGTAATACTCCAGCGAAAGGTCTGCCTGATCGGCCAGGTAAGGCTTGAGAAACGGGTTCTGAGTGGTAATCGTGCGCACGTTCGCATTGATCGCGACCGAGGGCGAAAGGCGGTTAAGGTCAGGCCGCGTCATCGCCCGCGCAAGACCCACCCGCACGATGAGATTGTCAGTTGCATTGAAGCGAGCGTTGAAGCTGGGCAGCCAATTCGAATACGAGTTCCTGAATGCGATCGGGCCGCTGTCCGGCACGATCAGAGTGATGCTGTCGTTCTGAAGTTCGGCATTGGCAATATCCGCGCCGAAACCATCCGACGTAACCCTAGTGCGCACATAACGCAGGCCGATATTGCCCGAAAGGCGATCGTCGGCAGTGGCGAAGTCGGCGCGGACATAGCCGGCCAGCACTTTCTCCCCAACCGTGAACTGGTTGGTACGATCGATGGTAAGGGTGCCCCGCGCCAGCACATCGTCCAGGCTGACATTGGCGAACAGCTTGGAATAGTCCGGCACTAGAAATACGCCCAGACCGTCGCCTATGAAGCGCGAATAATCGACCACCTTGAGCAAGTCTTCAGCAGAAATGGCGCCGCCTTCAACGCCCGGAAGATAAGGCGTACCATAGATTTCAGACAGGACTTGCGGGCTCACAAAATAGCGCGGGCGGGCTCCGAATTCGACTTCATCTTCGCCATAATAGCCCCCCAGCTTGATCGAGCGGATGAAGCCTGCGTCGAAATCGTATGTGAGGTCAAGACGACCGCTCTTGTTCGTTTCGGTGGTCTTCTGGCCACGGATGGCCGAGAAGCTGCGGAAGTAGAATGTGCTCGGATCAAGAGGGTCGTAACCACGCGTGTATTCGATGTCCGGCACCCCGCCAATATCGCCACCAATGTCATAGGACGCCGAAGCGCGCGAGATGGGTGCGAAGGAGTTACGGTCGGATACGTTGCGCACCGATCGTCCATAAGTCGCCTCGCCGGAAACGGTTAGCCGATCGAAAGTGGCATCGCCGCCCACCGCGAAGTTCAGCGTCCGATCCTTCGTCACCCAGTCGAGGTTATTGGACTGGTGATCCACCCCGTCCGCGTCGAGGAAGGTGAGCAGGTTGTTCTCGCCCACGGTGCTGCCGCGCACGGCGCCGGTCGGGCCGCCGATATTGGTCCAGCGCAGCTGGTGCTCGAAGCGGTTGAAGCCGTCGGTGAACCAGGTGGCGAGGCCATCGGCGTAAAGGTTGACGTTGTCCGCCGGCTTCCACTGCACACCGCCGACCACGGCCTTGCGCTCGAAGTCGCCTTCGTCTGACACGAACGTGGTCGCGTGATCGAAGCCATAGGCCGTGTCGGAACGCGTACCGTCGAGGTTGTAGTCGTAGCCGCCGCTGGCGTTCTCCTTGCGCTGCTCGATGCCGTAACCGGTGAAGCCCGCTTGGATGACCTTGCGTTTCTCATAGTTCACGCCAAGGTTCACGCCAAAGCTGCCATCGCCGAACACACGGTTGACGAAGGCCGAGACGTGCGGCGTCACTTTCTTCGGGTTCGTTTCGTAAAGCCCTTCGGCTACCACGGTGACGACATTCTTGCCCACATCCGCCGGGCGGTTGATCCTGACATTGACCGTCGCCGACAGGCCGCCGTCGATCATGTCGGCGGTGGGGGTCTTGCTGACTTCCACGGTGCTGACGAAGTCGGTCGGCATAGACGTGAACGAGAAGCCGCGCGTTCCATTAGGCGAGGTAAGGACGCGGCCGTTGTAGAGCGTGCGGGTGAAGTTCTCCGATAGGCCGCGCACGCTAACGCCGCTGCCCTCTCCCTTGTTGCGGGTGATCTGCACGCCGGTCACGCGCTGCAACGATTCCGCCAGGTTGCGGTCGGGGAACTTGCCGATGTCCTCAGCAGAGATCGCTTCGACCAGATTAGGCGCCGCGCGCTTAATGTTCGCCGCGTCCTCAAGGCTTCGGCGAATGCCGGTAACGATAATCTCCTGATAGGTAGCGCTATCATTTTCGGATGACGCAGTGATTTCCGGCTGCGCCGCCTCCTGCGCAAGCGCAGGCACGGAAACGCCAGCCACTAGAAGGGCGGTCAGCGATACGGTTTCGTAGAGATACCTCATTGTCCTATTCCTCTCCTCTACCGCCACAGTCTTTGCAGGGCCGGCATTTTGATGCTTGTTATCTCGCTGCCACGACGCGCTGGCGCTGTTCCCCGAGCCCTTCGATGCCGAGACGGATTTCATTGCCCGCCTGCAAGTAACGCGGCGGGTTGAGGCCAAGACCGACACCTGCAGGCGTACCGGTCGAAATCACGTCACCCGGCTGCAGGCTCATGAATTGCGACAAATGTGCGATGATTTGCGGGACTGTGAAGATCATGTCTGCGGTCGTGCCATCCTGATGTCGCTCGCCATCGACTTCCAGCCAGATGCGGGCAGCGGCGATATCGGGGACTTCATCGGCGGTGACGAGCCACGGGCCGATAGGGCCGAACGTGTCGCAGCCCTTGCCCTTGTCCCAGGTGCCGCCACGGTCAAACTGGAAGCTGCGTTCGCTGACATCATGGACAACGCAATAGCCGGCGACGTGATCAAGAGCGGCCGCCTCGTCGATGTAGGTTCCGGCCTTGCCGATAACCACGCCCAGTTCGACTTCCCAGTCGAGACGGTCCGAACCACGCGGCTTAATCACATCATCGTTGGGACCGCAGACCGCGCTTGTCCACTTGTTGAAGACGACCGGTTCCGTCGGGATCGACATGCCACTTTCGGCTGCGTGGTCCCTATAGTTGAGGCCGATACACACGAACTTTCCGATGCGACCAACGCAGGCACCAAGGCGTGCTGTGCTGTCGATCACCGGCAGGGTCGAAAGATCGAGAGCGCGCAGTCTGGCCAGCCCTTCGACACTTAGCACATCCCCGGCAATATCGTCGACGTGGGCCGAAAGATCACGGACGCGACCTTGCGCATCGAGTACGCCGGGGTGTTCATGGCCTGCTTCACCGAACCTGAGCAACTTCACGCAATACTCTCCTTCACAGAACGACAAGCGCCTTGATGACACCCGTGCCCGGCTCCATCAGCCGCCAGATTGCCTCGGGGACATCGGCGAAAGGCAGCTTATGGCTGACTACCGCATCCAGCGGAAACGCTCGGGCGCGCAGCACTTCGATGACGTCCGCAAAGTCCTGATGCGTGGCGTTGCGACTGCCGATCACGCTCATCTCACGCTTGTGGAATTCGGGATCACTGAACCGGATATCGGCTGTAACGATCGACACCAAGACATAGCGCCCACCGTGCGCGACATAGGCGAAACCTGCCTCGATCGCCCCGGCATTACCGGTAGCGTCAAACACGCAATCGAAGAAATCGCCGTCGGTAAGGGCCGCAAGTCGGTCAGCCGTATCGGTATTAAGCACTTCGCCCCGGTACGCGCCAAGTCGGTCAACGCACAGCCTCACACGATCCGCATTGCCATCAAGCACCGTCACTTCCGCTCCGCTGCGCGCCGCGAAGAAAGCCGTTGCCATGCCGATCGGGCCGGCGCCTACGATCAGTACGCGCTCACCCGCCACTGTTCCGGAACGACATACCGCATGGCGGCCTATCGCGAGGAATTCGACCATCGCGATCTCGTCAAGCGACAGGCCATCAGCGGCGATAAGATATCGTTCGTCGATCGCAAGATATTCGGCCAAGCCTCCATCCTTGTGGACGCCGAGTACGCTGATTGCAGTGCAACAGTTGGGTTTGCCCTGCCGACAGGCAATGCATGTGTCGCAGGAATGGTAAGGCATGATGCAGACCGGCATCCCGGCCCGCCATTCGCTGCACTCCCCTGCTGCCACGATCTCTCCGGCCAGTTCATGGCCCGGCACCCGAGGATAGGTGAGGTACGGCTGGGTGCCGCGCACGATGTGATAATCGGTGCCACAGATGCCGACGCGGCGAATGCGGACAAGCGCTTCCCCGTGCACAGGAACCGGCATCGCGCAGGCATCGAGCATCAACTGGCCCGGCTCAACGCAACTGATCCTCGCCATGCTTTGCAAAGAACCCCTCCGATTCTGCGCCAGGTCTTGCCGGCTGATAAAAGCGATGTACAACTGATATTACCATATATGCAATACATTTTTATATGCAGAATTATTGAAAGCTTGGGTAAGTGGCCGAACACGCCTTGCGCGCGGCACGCAAAACAAAGGAAGGCCCGCCAAGCAACGCCCGGCGAGCCTCGATTGAGAGTACGCGTTATTGTGAAAGCGCCTCGGAAGCGCTTCGCCCCATCAAGCCAGCAATCGATCCAGGTGCGTGTAGCCGCCGTCGGGGAATATCCATTGCCCGGTCGTGTGGCTGGACCGCGCCGAAAGCAGGAACAGCACCGTATCGGCAATTTCGCGATCCGTGGTCATGCGCCGCCCTAGCGGGATCCGGCTATTGATCTCGTCCAGCTTCGCCTGCGGATCGTCGAAGCTTTCGATCCAGCGGGCATAGAGCGGCGTCATGACTTCCGCAGGTAAAACGGCGTTGACGCGAATCCCATCCTCCAGCAACGCCGCCGCCCATTCACGCGTAAGCCCGAGTTGCGCCGCCTTCGAGGCAACATACCCGCTGGTGTTGCCCTGCCCCGTCACCGCAGTCTTGGACGAGATATTGACGATGGCCCCTTTGCTGGCCCGCAGATGCGGCAGGCAGTGGTGTACCATGCCGTAATAATGCGCGAGGTTCGACTGGACCGAGGCCATGAAGGCCGCCGTCCCCGCGTCAAGGTCCACACCGTCATTGGTCCCGGCATTGTTGACAAGGCCATGGACCCCGCCGCGCTCGGCCGCGATCCGGTCAACCGCATCGCGGCAGGCATCGTCGTCAGTGACATCAACCTGCAGAAAGATCGTTTCAGGTTGCAACTGCTGGATTTCAGCCTCGAACCCGGCCGTCAAAGCACTGCGACCAAGGATCGCCGGGATAGCTCCCTCACGAGCCAGCCCGAGGGACACTGCGCCCCCGATACCCGCTCCCCCGCCGGTTACGACGACGACTTTTCCTTGAAGTTCCAGATCCATCAGTCCATCCGATATTGCGCTATGGATTGCGGTTTCATCTCGATCGAGAAGCCGGGCCGCGATGGCGGCATGTAGGCGGCATCGCGGATCACGCAGGGGTCGACGAAATGCTCGTGCAAGTGGTCGACATATTCGACCACACGATCCTCCAGCGTGCCCGAGAAGCACAAATAGTCGATCATCGACAAGTGCTGAACATACTCGCAAAGCCCCACCCCGCCCGCATGGGGACATACCGGCAGACCATACTTCGCCGCCATAAGCAGCACCGCCATGATTTCGTTCACGCCGCCGATGCGGCAGCTGTCAATCTGCACCACGTCGATCGCACCGCGCATCATGAACTGTTTGAACAGCACCCGGTTCTGGCACATTTCGCCAGTTGCGACACGGATCGGATGCACGGCTTCGCGGATCGCGCGATGCCCCTCCACATCGTCAGGGCTGGTCGGCTCCTCGATGAACCAGGGGTCAGCGAAAGCAAGCGCCTTGACCCATTCGATGGCCTGCCCGATTTCCCAGATCTGGTTCGCGTCAATCATAAGGCGACAGTCCGGCCCGACAGCCTCGCGCGCTATTCTGACGCGGCGAATATCGTCTTCAAGGTCCCGGCCCACCTTGAGTTTTACATGACGAAACCCCGCTTCGACTGCCTCCGTTGCCAACCGCCGCAACTTGTCATCCGAATATCCCAGCCAACCTGCCGAGGTCGTGTAGCAGGGGTAACCGGACGCGGTAAGACGCTCCAGCCGCTGCGTCTTGCCAGCAGCCCGTTCGGTCAGCAGGGCCAGAGCCTCTTCTGGGGTGATGCAGTCGGTCATATAGCGAAAATCGATGCAACGCACGATTTCTTCCGGGCTCATGTCCGCGACGAGTTGCCACACCGGCTTGCCCACCGCCTTTGCCCACAAGTCCCAAACGGCGTTGACTACCGCGCCTGTCGCCAGATGCATCGCCCCCTTGTCCGGACCGATCCATCGCAACTGGCTATCGCCGGTTACGTGCCGCCAGAACCGCCCCGGATCGGCTTGTACCCAGTCAAGGTCCAGGCCGACCACAAGAGGGCGCAACGCTTCGATGGCAGCGACGCAGATCTCGTTGCCCCGCCCGATGGTGAATGTCAGGCCGTGCCCTTCCAGCCCATCGTCGGTATCAAGGATCACATAAGCGGCGGAGTAATCCGGGTCCGGGTTCATCGCGTCAGAACCATCCAGCGCGTGGCTGGTCGGAAAGCGGATATCTGCGGTACGCAGACCGGTAATGCGTGTCATTCGACCGTCCACCCCCCATCGATCACCGCTGTAGTCCCTGTGGTGAAGGCGCTTTCATCAGACGCCAGATAAAGCGCGAGCGCAGCGATCTCGTTCGGCTGGCCGAGGCGACCGAGCGGCTGCCGCCCCGAAAATGCCGCATGCGTCGCCTCGAAGCTCTCGCCCGCAGCCTCCGCCTGCGCCTGCATTCGGACGCGCAGCGACGGGCTGTCGACGGTTCCGGGGCAGATGGCATTGCAACGTACACCGTCCGCCACGAAATCCACTGCGACAGACTTGGTAAGACCGATTACCGCCGCCTTGCTGGCACCATAGGCGAAGCGGTTGCGCACGCCGATGATCGAGGATGCGACCGAGGAGACGTTGACGATCGATCCCGCGCGCCGCTCTACCATCGTGGGAAGGTATGCCTTGATGAGCCGAAACATGGCTGTCGCATTGAGGTCAAGCGAGGTCGCCCACTGATCTTCCGTGCAATCCAGCAATGTGCCGGGGTAGACGATCCCGGCACAGTTCACCAATATGTCCGCCCTGCCAGTGGCCTCTGCCAGCATCGTGGCGGCGTCGGAGGCTGTCAGGTCTGCGATGTGCCCGGTCACGCCGGCCAGCGTCACAAGCTCATCGGCGTTGCGGTCCACCGCATGGACAGTCGCCCCCTCGGCTACGAAGCGCTCGGCGATGGCGCGGCCGATCCCGGCGGCGGCAGCTGTCACTACCGCCCTCTTTCCGGCAAGTCTCATGTTAGCTCCTTATGCGCTGCGCAATTCCGGGCCGGTCAGCAAGACCGCCTTCCCCGGTTGGAAATTGATGGTCCGGCGCACGTCGCCGCAACGGATTTCGTGACTGCCCCCTATCGTCGATACGACCCGTGCCTGCGCCAGTGCGCCGCCCTTCCACGAAAGATCGACCATGCAAGCACCTCGCGCGCGCAGCCCCCTGATCGAGCCGGTAGGCCAGGCAGACGGGAGGGCAGGCAAGAGGTGTATATTCGTGCCGATGCTCTGCAGCAGCATTTCAATCACGCCCGAAGTGCCGCCGAAGTTCCCGTCGATCTGGAAAGGGGGGTGTGCATCGAACATGTTGGGATAGGTCCGCTCGGGCCCCAGCAGGAAGCGCAGGATGGAATGCGCATGATCGCCATCGCGCAGGCGCGCCCACAGGTTGATGCGCCATGCGGTGGCCCATCCGGTTGCCTTGTCGCCGCGGATTTCCAGAGACTTTCTGGCTGCGGCTGCAAGGTCCGGGGTATCGTCCAGATTGATCTGAGCATCGGGAAACAGGCCGAAGAGATGTGAGACGTGCCGGTGATGCAGGTCCTTCGCACTTGCATCCCAATCATCCTTCCATTCCATCAGTTGCCCCTCGGCACCCACCCGATTGGGAATCAGCTTACCCTTCATCGTCGCAATTTCGGCCACGAATGAAGCGTCGGTCTTCAGCACGCTTGCAGCCTGCGCGGTGGCGGTGAAGAGCGCGCGCAGGATCTGCATATCCATCGTGGGGCCCGCACAAAGCGAGCCTTCGCCATGCCCGTGATTGTTCTCCGGCGAGAGAGAGGGGTTGGTGACCATCCAGCTGGTCTTCGGATCGCGAACCAGCGTATCAAGGAAGAACTCGCACGCCCCCTTCAGAATGGGATAGACAGTAGCAAGGTACTGCGCATCGCGGCCGTAATCATAGCGATCCCACAAGTGCAGGCATAACCACGCGCCGCCCATCGGCCAGAGGCCGAACTGCGGTCCGTCGATCGGACCGGTAGCGCGCCACAGGTCCGTATTGTGATGGCACACCCAACCGCGCGCGCCATACATGTCGCGCGCCATCCTAGCCCCGGTCTGCGCAATGTCCCGAACGAGCGCTATCAGCGGCTCGACCATTTCGGGCATCGCGGCAGGTTCCGCCGGCCAGTAGTTCATCTGCGTATTGATATTGATCGTGTACTTCGATCCCCACGGCGGATTGACACTGTCGTTCCAGATGCCTTGAAGGTTCGCCGGCTGCGACCCAGGCCGCGACGATGCAATGAGCAAGTAGCGCCCATAGCGAAAATACAGCGCCGCAAGTGCCGGGTCATCGGCGGTTTCGGACTGGCGGATACGTTCATCCGTTGACTTGTCAGCTTCGGCATTGCGGCCAAGATCAATGGAAACACGACGGTATATCGCGCGATGATCCTCTGCGGCTTTGTCGGCGATGGCGCGGAAGCTCTTGCGTGAAGCTGCGGCTATTTGTGCGCTGGTAATCGCATCGGGATCGGCGCTCACATCGGCGTAATTACGATAGCTGGTTGCCATGGCGATCAGGATCACCGCCTCTGTCCCACCCCGAACCGAAAGACTATCCGCCGCGGCCGATATCTTAGCCCCCCGCGCGATCACCTTGACCCGTCCCTGGAACTTCAGCGCACCGGAAATCCCGTGCTGGGCATTGTTTTCGCCCTCCAGCAGCAGCACGTTACCGGGCAGAGTACGCACGTCATGCCTGGTCTGAGGCACTTCCAATCTGAGGTCGAACGCCAGCGTGCCCGGCCTGGACGCCTTGAGTTGCACCGCGATCACCTGATCCGCCGGAGAAGCGACGACCCTGCGTTCATAGTCCACGCCATCTGCGGTGAAGCGTGTGGTATGGCACGCCGCGTCTATATCCAGCTGACGACGGTAACTGTTCTCCGTCGGTTCGCCGAGCCCCGGAAAGGAGACACGAAGATTGCCCAGTACCTGGTACGACATCTGTCGCACGGGCACCGCCATCAGCTTTTCCTTGGCGATCGCCTGCGCTTCATCGTAGCGCCCTTCGAAAATCAGCCGCTGGACTTGAGGAAGTGCGGCCTTCGCCTCGGGGTTGACGGGATGATAAGGGCCGCCGCCCCACAACGTATCCTCGTTCAGTTGCAAGCGTTCTTCGGCTATTCCGCCGAAGACCATGGCCCCTATGCGCCCATTGCCGACAGGCAGCGCCTCGGTCCATTCCTTTGCCGGGTGGCGATACCACAGCATATCGTCACTGCCGTGCGACTGAGTGGTTGCCGCCTCCACCGAGGGGGTTCCCAGCAGCGAAAGCGCAGTGACGGTGGAGCCGCCAGCCAGCAGCGCACGTCGGGAAACGGCGAAATCTTCAAGGCTCACTGTATTATTTCTCCCTGAACTCGTGCCCGGATACGCGCATAAGCGCGCCGCGCATTGCCACCCATGATCGCTTCGCGTTGATCCTCAGTCAGCGACGCGAGCAGGCTTTCGACCAGCCCGTGCACGCGCGCATATGGCGCTGCGAGCAGGCAAACCGGCCAGTCGGAACCGTAGATCAGCCGATCCGGCCCAAAGCATTCGAGGAGGTGCGTCATGTAGCGCATGACGTGCTGTTCCTCCCACGCAGCCGGGTCCGCCTCGGTGACAAGACCGGACAATTTGCAATAGACCGGATAGGCACGGGCAATGGCTGCAATGCGCCCGGCCCAAGGCTCCCACTCTGCATCGACGATCGCCGGCTTCGCCCCATGATCGATCACAACGCAGCACCCTGCAGCGCCCTTCGCCCCGATCGCATCGAGGAAGGCCGGCACATGTTCCAACTGCGGCGCGCGGATGAGCAGATCGTAAGCGAGCCCGCGCTCCAGCACGCAGCGGACACCCCGCTGAAACGCCATATCCAGGAGAAACCGCGGATCGGCCTCATCCTGAACGACGTGGCGAAAACCGATCAGCCGTGGTTCCCCGGACAAGGCATCCAGACGAGAGGCGATATCTTCTGCCCTCAGGTCGATCCAGCCGACGACACCAATAATCCAAGGATCGCGCCTGGACAGGTCAAGCAGCCATTGCGTCTCTTCTTCCGTCTGCCGGGCCTGAACGGCTATACTGTATGCGACGCCTGCCGCATCCAGTTCATTCCGCAGATCGCGCGAAGTGTAATCCCGCGCCAGCACGGAGCCGGGTTCGATCCAGCGGTAACGCGCAGCGTCATATCGCCAGAAATGGTGGTGCGCATCAATCCGGCCTTCGATCATCCGTCGCCCCGCTAAGCTGCCGTATTTGACAGTTTGTTCTATATGTGAAAGTTAGCGCTATATCAAAGCATGTGCAAGCCGGAAATATCACCGGCATGCGGATGTCATTGTCTTCACAAGCGCACCGCGACAGGGTGAGCGGAAGACTGGAGAGGAACGCATGGGTATCAGCACGCCGCCTGCTGCAATGGAGAGCCTGCCGGACGAACCTGCTGCAACCAGCGCAGCCAAAGCCATGGCCGCCCCCTTCGTCACCCCCGGCTTTCGGGCGGGCTTCGTGCTGGTAACTGCCATGTTCTTCACATGGGCGCTGGCGAATAACCTGAACGACATCCTGATCCGGCAGTTCCAAAAAGCGCTTGCGCTTTCCCGCGCAGAGGCCGGCTTCATCCAGTTCGTCTTCTATCTCGCCTATTTCGTATGGGCGATCCCGGCAGGGCTAGTACTGCGGCGTCTGGGTTATCGTGCCGGCCTGCTGCTGGGCCTGACGCTTTACGCAGCCGGTGCGGCCCTGTTCTACCCGGCTGCAGAGGTTCAACGATACTGGGCGTTTCTTCTTGCCCTGTTCGTACTGGCATCTGGCGCAGCCTTTCTGGAAACTTCAGCCAATCCCTTCATCGCACGCTTCGGCGATCCGTCACGCGCATCCCAAAGGCTGACCCTGGCCCAAGCGTTCAACGGGCTTGGCGCCGTAGTCGCACCCACGATCGGCGGGCTTTTCATTTTTTCGGGGATCGAACACTCCAGCGGCGCTATCGCCGCGATGCCGACGGAGCAGCTTGCGGATTACCGCGCCTCGGAAGCGGCAATGGTTCAGGGGCCTTACGTGGCCCTTGCGCTGTTCGTTCTCCTGCTTGCAATCGCCATTGCCAAAGTGCGGCTGCCTGCCATCCCGCGCAGCGTTGACCCCACAAGTGGCAGCGCGCGCGTGATCCTGCGCAACCGGCAACTGACCGGCGCGGTTATCGCACAATGCTTTTATGTCGGTGCGCAAGTCTGCGTCTGGAGCTACTTCGTCGATTTCGTGAAGCACCTTTTACCCGAGACCCCTGAAAAAACGGCAGCCTACTTGCTTTCCGGCAGCCTGATCCTGTTCATGACCGGACGCTTTGCAGGCGCCGCGCTTATGAACCGCATGCGACCGACCCGGCTTCTGGGCATCTTCAGCGTAATCAACGTGGTACTCATGATACTGGCCATGTCGTTCGCCGGGGGGCTCGCGGTGGCGATGCTTGCTCTGACAAGCTTCTTCATGTCGATCATGTTTCCAACGATCTTCGCGCTGGGGATCCGCGATCTTGGTGAAGGAACTGCGCTGGGTTCCTCGCTGATCATCATGGCTATCATCGGCGGCGCCGTGTTCCCGCCATTGATGGGTCTGTTCAGTGAATGGACTGACCTTCAGACGGCGCTCCTGCTGCCGCTCGTCTGTTTTGGCGTAGTTGGCATCTTCGCGCGGGTTGCGAAAGACTGACACGACAAAGGGCTTCATCTCCGAAAGCGAATCCATGATCACTGCTTCCATCCCGGACTTTCGCGAAGCGGCCCGCCGCAGGCTACCGCGCTTTCTTTTCGAATACATCGATGGCGGCTCGTATGCCGAGACCACGCTGCGGCGAAACGTCTCCGACCTGTCCGAACTGGCCCTGCGGCAGCGCGTGCTGCGCGACGTGTCGGACCTTAACCTGTCTACGGAGCTGTTCGGCGAGAAGCTCTCCCTACCGTTGGCTCTCGCCCCAGTCGGGCTGGCGGGGCTCAATGCTCGCAGGGGCGAAGTGCAGGCGGTGCGGGCAGCCGAAAGCGCAGGCGTGCCCTTCACGCTCTCGACCGTTGGGGTCTGTACCATCGATGAGGTGGCCCGGTCCGCAAGGAAGCCGTTCTGGTTTCAGCTCTACATGATCCGCGACCGCGCTTTCATGAAGGACCTGCTGGCGAAGGCAGTGGAGGCTGACTGCTCCACACTGGTCTTTACCGTCGACATGCCGGTTCCAGGCAGTCGTTACCGGGACTACCACACGGGCCTTGCAGGTGCCGGCGGCATGAAGGGCGCGCTGTGGCGCTTCAGTCAGGCCGCGATGCGCCCCGTATGGTCCTGGGATGTGGGGATGAACGGCCGCCCACACACGTTGGGCAACGTCGCGACGGTGCTGCAAGGCCGGACCGGGATCGAGGACTTCTTTGCATGGATGCGCAACAACTTCGATCCTTCGATCAACTGGCGCGACCTCGATTTCATCCGGTCCGAATGGAAGGGGACACTGGTGATCAAAGGCATCCTTGATCCTGAAGACGCAAAGGAGGCCGTTCACCTCGGAGCGGACGGCATTGTCGTTTCCAACCACGGCGGACGCCAGTTGGACGGCGTACTTTCCACCGCGTGCGCCCTGGCGCCGATTGCCGAGGCAGTTGGCGATCGCCTGACCGTGCTTGCCGATGGCGGCATACGATCCGGGCTGGATGTGGTGCGTATGCTGGCGCTGGGTGCCAAGGGCGTGCTGTTGGGGCGCGCCTGGGCTTGGGCTCTGGCTGCCAATGGAGAGGCAGGCGTGGCAAAGATGCTCAAGCTGATCGAAGCCGAAATGCGGGTCGCCATGGCGCTGACAGGCACAACACGCGTCGACCAGATCAACCGCGATTGCCTGGCCTCGCTTGGCTAAATGGGCCGCTGCAAAAGCCCGACAGCTAGCCCGCTACGGTTCGATGAATGGGCGTTCCCAATAAGCGGGTGTGCCGATCTCGGCGCGCAGCCATTCGGTAAGAGCGGCGAGCTTGGCTGAAGCACTGCGGTTACGCGTATAGGCAATGTAGAGTTCAGCGCCCTGCGCCTCTGCACCTACGTGAACCTGCTGCAGCGTCCCGTTCGCCAGTTCCTGATATGTGAAGAATGTCGGGAGCAAGGCAATACCAAGCCCTGCGAGTGCTGCGTCGCGCATGACGATTCCATTGTTCACACGTAGGCACGCCCGGGGCCGCAGCACGGTTTCCCGAACACCGGCACTGAACCGCCAGTCGGCCGAGCGGTTGGAATAAAGGATCGCGCAAGCCCGGCCAAGTTCATCCAGCGACGTAGGGGCGCCGTGCTTTTCCAGATAGGAAGGCGCCGCAACAAGCACACGCCGGCTTGATGCAAGGCGCTTGGCGATCAGGCGCGTATCCTGAATGGGCCCGTGCCGGATCACCGCATCATAACCATCGGCGGCCACGTCGACGAACTTGTCATCAAGATCGAGGCTGAGATCGATGGCGGGGTGAACGGCCAGAAACGCGTTCAACATCCGGCCAAGATGCAACGTGCCGAATCCGATCGGCCCGGCCAGACGCAACGGTCCGGAAAGGGAGCCGCGGCGTTCGGCGATTTCCGCCTGCGCTTCTACGGTTTCGCGGATGATCTTTCGTGCCCGGTCGAGAAACAGCTCCCCTTCGCCGGTCAGGGACAGCTTGCGGGTCGTGCGCTGCATGAGGCTGGCGCCGAGCAATCGCTCAAGTTCGGCTACACGTTCGCTGACCACCGATTTCGCGAGCCCCAGACGGCGCGCCGCTTCGCTGATCGACCCTGCTTCGGCCACTGCAATGAACGCGGCCACTCCATCCAGCTTCATCATCGTTCGGCATTCCCGAAAGCCGGTTCCGGAATTTGGCGGCTAGTGCGCACGATGACCTGAAATCATCTTGCCGTCGACCACTCGCAGCAGGCGGAGGATGAAAGAGGCAACCGAACGGCCCTTGTTCGGGCTGCCGCTCTCTCCTTCAGACGCAGGCGATTCCTTACAAGGCAGGAGCATTATCAATGACAGACTTTTCAGGAAAAGCAGCCCTTGTCGTCGGCGGTAGCCGGGGCATCGGAGCCGCCATCGTGCGACGGCTCGCCGCAGATGGGGCGGCGGTTACGTTCTCTTATTCCGGAGCGACCGACGCCGCCCATGCCCTTGCGACCGAAACGGGCGCTAGGGCGGTGCGCTCGGACGCGGCAGACCGCGATGCGGTGATCGGTCTGGTGGCAGAAGCTGGCCCGATCGACATTCTCGTCGTCAACGCTGGTGTCCTGGTGTTCGGGGACCCACTTGAACAGGAAGCAGATGTCGTCGATCGCATGTTGGATATCAACATCCGTGCCCCTTACCATGCCGCTGTGGAAGCAGCACGGCGCATGCCGGACAATGGGAGGATTATTTTCATCGGGTCAACCAACGGCGATCGCATCCCCTTCGAGGGCGGCGCGGCTTACGCGCTCACCAAGTCCGCCATCCAGGGGCTGACGCGAGGACTGGCGCGTGACTTCGGTGCAAGAGGCATTACCGTCAACACAGTCCAGCCGGGGCCGACCGATACCGACATGAACCCCGGCGATGGACCCATGAAGGACTTCATGCATACGTTCATGGCAATCAAACGCCACGCCCACCCGGAAGAAGTGGCAGGCATGGTTGCTTACCTTGCCGGCCCAGAAGCCGGGATCGTAACGGGCGCGCTTCACACCATCGACGGCGGGTTCGCGGCATGACCATTCATCCGGCAAGGCAGGCACACTTCCTTGCCGGTGGCGGTCAGCCTTCAAGCAAGCGTTCGTAAAAGCCGCGGAAGCTGCGATCGGGCGAGACAAGGTCGATTTCCAGAATCCAGTGGCGCGGAGCTTTGCTTCCGTCCCGATCGCGCAGGCGCAACCTGACCGCATCGACCGTTATCGACATATCCGCGTAGAACGCGTGTTTTCGCTGGGCGTCACCCGGAAACCCTACTGTTCGGACCCGTATTCGGCTGCCCAACGCTGTGCCAGCGCATCGATTTCGTTCGGGTTAAGCACCCATGTCCGGGTTCTCTGCCCTTCTCGGAACACGGGGCGGGTCAGGAGAATGCGGGCCTGCGCCTTGGCAAAGGGCTTGAAAATCGAGAAGTGTCGCACGCAATCGGAGATTGTGCCGATGATCGGCGTCTTGCCGTCAAGATCGATCAGCGTCGCGGGCTGATCCCAGGGAATATTCATCATCGCATTCGCCTATCGCGCAAACGCCGCGATGCAAAGCCTGAATGCCGATGACGCCCTTGATGCAACACACTGTCCTTTCAATCGTTGCGCCGTGCATGGCTTTGCACATTTCCGTATATCTCGGCGCCTCCGACAGAATGAACATGACGGAAATTTCCGGGCCATGAAAGCCGGTCCGTGCTTACCCCGGCTGTATAAATGGTGCACGGCGGGGAATGAATTTCTATCTTTGGCCGGGTAAATCAGCTTCTTATAGCGACCTGCGGCGGCCCGGAGTATCGACGTGTCCGATCTGAATATGCCTGACGAATTGCGCTCCTTTTTCGAAAATTCGCCAGTCGCCCTGGCGCTGGGCGCTGCGGAAGGCGATAATCCGCTTATCATGGTGAATGGCCGCTTCGGGGACCTGACGGGCTATTCGCAAAAAGATCTGGCAGGGCACAATTGCCGCATCCTGCAAGGGCCCGCGCAAGACCACGAGCCCCGCGCCAGATTGCGCGCTTTCCTTCGCGATGACGCTGCCACTACGGTTCGTACCCCGATCCTCAACTTTCGGAAAGACGGCACTCCGTTTGTGAACCTGCTTTACATGTCGCGATTGCGCGATCTGTCCGGCAGGACGCGCTACATCTTTGCATCCCAGTTCGACATCAGTCGCGCGCAGCCCGATCGGCTACGCACATATGACAGCGACCTGGGCCAGACACTCAACCGCCTGAGCCCGGTCGTCGCGGAAAGCGGCATCATCGTCGAAGGCACTCTCACCACCATCGCGAATTCCGCAGCTGCCATCGCTCAGGCAAGAATGATCCTGGCCAATCTAGACAACAGTTCGATCCTGTGAGCACCGGCAAGAGAACACCCGGCGTCCCCATTGTCGGAATTGGTGCATCGGCAGGTGGGCTTGAGGCCCTGCGAGAGATGCTTTCGGCGGCGCGACTGCCGACGCAGATGGCGTTCGTCGTCGTCCAGCACCTCGATCCCAATTACGAGAGCATGCTGGCCCAGTTGCTGGACCGGGCCAGCCCGCTCGACGTGCTGCAATGCGAAGGCGGCGAAGAAGTGCGGGCCGACCGCGTCTACATTATTCCACCGGGGCGCGGCCTTGCCTTGCAGGATGGCAGGCTGCAACTGACCGACTTTGTCCAGCCGCGCGGCCTTCGCCGCCCGATCGATGACTTCTTCATTTCTCTGGCCGCAGAAAAACAGACCGACGCGGCGTGCGTGATACTTTCCGGCACCGGGGCAGACGGATCGACAGGACTGCGCGCCATCAAGGAGCACGGCGGTGTCTGCGTCGCCCAGAAGCCGGAGACTGCTCGGTACGATGGAATGCCGGTGTCGGCCGTCGGCACAGGACTGGTCGACTACGTCAAGGAGCCGGCTGAAATCCTCGATTGCCTGAGCGCGTTCTTCTCCCGCCGCCGGGGAGAACCCCACGAGCGCGAAGCCGAACTTGTCGCCGATCATGTAGACGACTTGTGCTCCACCTTGCGCAGGGTGATCGGCCACGACTTTTCGGGATACAAACGCTCCACCCTGGTGCGTCGGGTAGAACGACGGATGCACGTGCTGAATATCGATTCGGCCAGTGCTTATCTCCAACGGGTACAGTCCGACCAAGGTGAGTGCGAGGCGCTTTTCCGCGACTTGCTCATCAACGTAACCCGCTTTTTCCGTGACCCGGAAATGTTCGACGCCCTTCGCGAAAAGGTGATCGAACCGCTGTTGCGCGACCGGGCCAGCGACGACGACATCCGCGTCTGGGTGCCGGGCTGCTCCAGCGGCGAGGAAGCCTACAGCATCGCCATGCTTTTCGCCGAAGCGGCAAGACGGATGAGCCTTGCCAATCCGGTGCAGATCTTCGCGTCCGACATAGATGAGCAAATGCTCCAGATCGCACGGGAAGGCATTTATCCTGCATCGGCCCTTGCCGATATTCCCTCACCGATGCGCGAGCGCTGGACCATTCCGCATGGAGAAAAGTTCGCGATTTCAAGCCAGATCCGCGATCTGATCCGGTTCTCCAATCACTCCGTAGTCAAGGACCCGCCGTTCTCGCGCATCGATCTGGTGTCGTGCCGCAATCTGCTCATCTATTTCGATGACCGACTGCAGCAATCGGTGATGCCAATACTCCATTACGCGATCCGATCGGGCGGCTATCTTTTCCTTGGCCCGTCGGAAAGCATCGGCCGATTCGACCACCTTTTCCCGGCGCTGGATCATCACGCCCGTATCTTCGAGCGCGGCCCCGGCAACCCCAGCTATCCCATCGACCTTCCTGCGGGAGAACGGGGCATTCCGCGCAGGCGGGAAGCGGGAGGCGAGCGGGAAAATCGTCAAAGGCAATCCGACGGCGGCATCGCCATCCAACGTCTGGTGGATCGCTACGCGCCGCCTGCCATGGTGCTCAATCAGGATGGCGCAGTTCTGGCTGCTTATGGCAAGCTTAGCCGCTATTTCGATTTTCCTGTAACCCGCACCGGCGGCTCCAACGCGATCTCTCTCGCCAAGCCGGGCCTGCGCGACGTTCTGGGCCCCCTCGTCCGCCAGGCTCGCGATGCCCGCAAGCGGGTGGTAGCCCGCGAGGTGGAGGTGCGTTCGGACTACGGCATACAGCCGGTCGAGGCCATCTGCGAGCCATTGCCTGACGGCTCACTGCTGCTGATCTTGCGCGATCGTGGTCCCTTCCTGCCCTTCGATGGCCCGGATTTCTCCGAAATCGAAAGCGGCGACGACCATATGGAGGCGCTGGAAGAGGAACTGCGTCTCACCCGACACAAGCTGCGCACGGCGGTAGAGGAACTGGAAACCGCCAACGAGGAACTGAAAAGCTCCAACGAAGAAATGATGTCGATGAACGAGGAGCTTCAGTCCACCAACGAAGAGCTTTCCACCGTCAACGACGAACTAAAGAGCAAGGTCGATCAGCTGACCGTTGCCAATTCCGACTTGCGCAATTTCTTTGAGTCCACCGAACTGGCGGTCATAGTCCTGGACGGCGGGCTGCGCATTCGCAGTTTCACAGAAGCAGCCACCACGATATTTCCCTTGCAGCAGACAGACAAGGGCCGCCTGCTTGCAGACGTTGCCACCCGTCTTGACGACGGGGCCTATCTCGACGACGCACAGCGCGTGGCGGCAAGCGGCGAGCCCTTGCAGCGCCGCGTCCGGACCCGCGATGGCGGCCGGACGTTGTCGCTGCGCGTGCTGCCCTATCGCACGCAGCACGGGAAAATCGATGGCGCCACCCTTGTGCTGACGGACATCACGGTAGCCCTTCTGATGGAAGACGATCTGGCCGCTGAACGCGAAAGGCTCGACCTGGCCGTGCGGACAGGTGGCATTGGGGTCTGGGAATTCCGCCCCGATGAAGACAACGTCATCCTTGATGGCACCAGCAGGACACAGCTTTCATTATCCGTGCAGGGCGAAGTGGGGCTGAGCGACGTGCTGGCACGGGTACACCCCGAAGACCGCGCCGCTGTCGAAGATGGCATTGCCCATGCCCTCTACAGCGATCGGGACATGGAAGTCGCGTTCCGTGTCAGTCCGCGGCGTGATGGCGAAGGCGGCGCACGTCAGCTCAAAGCCTATGGCCGGCTCATAGGCTCGCGCCCGCGTCGCCTCGTAGGTGCCACGATCGACCTGACGGCCGAGTACGCCGTTGCCGAGACGCGGGGCCTCATGTTGCGCGAAATGAACCACCGGGTGAAGAATCTCTTCGCCGTGGTCAGCGGCATGATCGCTGTTGCCGGCCGCTCCCATGACAACGTCCGCAGTTATGGCGAAGATCTGCGCGAACGCATAGCAGCGCTGGGCCGGGCGCATTCGCTGGCTTCACCTTCAGGCGACGATCAGCAAGCATTCTCGCTGCGTACACTCCTGCAGACGACGACTGCGGCCTATAACGGGCAGTCGCGGATTGAAATCGAGGGCCCCGATGTGGACATCGACAGGAACTGCCTGTCTCCGCTCGCTCTGATCCTGCATGAATGGACTACAAATGCCGCGAAATACGGGGTGCTGGGACCGCGGGCGGGAACTCTGCGCATCATCTGGACTTTAGTGCCCGATGGGATCGAGTTGCTGTGGGATGAGGACGGTGAAGATACGATTAATGCGGTCGAAGGGTCCGGGTTCGGAACCCTTCTCGTCACGACGTCTGCACGCCAACTTGGCGCCGACATCTCTCATGAAACGCGGGATGGTCTGTTCACGTTGCGGCTGCGATTGCCTGACGGTGTGATGGCGCGATGACCGATACCGTACTGATCGTCGAGGACGAACTGTTTGTCGTTCTCGATCTGGAAGACCTGATCTCCGAAGAAGGTTTCGCGGTTTCCGCACACTGCGGCACCGTTGCCGCCACAATGCGTGCGATCGATCTGCAGCGCCCCGCCTGCGCCATCCTTGACGTTCGGCTACCGGACGGAGAGGTGTTCCCCGCCGCAGACCGTATGCGCGAAATGAATGTCCCGCTCATCTTCCATTCCGGCCACGCAAACGAAGCTGCTCTGCGATCGCGCTACCCGGAAGCCCAGATTTGCCCGAAGCCGAGTTCACCATCTCAGCTACGCGCCGCGCTGCAGAGAGCCATTGCTCAACGGGGCTGACGCATGAGAATTCAGTGTCCACACCGCTTATCTGAAGGAAGGCCGAATCTCAAAAAAGACCCGGTCCCGCCAGAGGAAGGCGGAACCGGGGTCAGGATGGGTTCGTGTCAATTCTTGACGGAAGGCGTCTTGCGGTAGTCAAGCGAAGGCGCCTTGTCCCCGAGCAGGGAACGATAGACGAAATCTGGCCCGCGCCGCTCATCCAGTTCTTTCCTGGCAGCGGCCAGCGTGTCCGGGCTCTGGAACAACTGCGCCGCCGTCAGCGCCAGGGTCTTGGCGGCGACTTCCGCGCCTTTGGTGCCGACGCTGTTCCCGCTGGCAGCAACCGCCTGCCAGCTGTGGGGCGGCGTTCCGGGAGCCCAGGTGCCGGCGGACATGCCCGCCGTGGGCGTGGTATAGCTTACATCGCCGACGTCAGTGGAAGCCGACATGATCTCTCCGCTGGAATAGGGCTCCACCCCGGTAGTGCGCTTGCGGCCGCCCTTGGGTAGCGTCATCTCGATCTTGTCGATGAAAGCCTGTTCCTGCGCGGTATAGGTTGGCAAAGGCACCTGCTTGAGATTGTCGTACATGATCCGGCCCAGCGTATCGTTGGGAAGCAGGTCGAAGGTGCCGCCGATCTAGTTGTATTCGACTGTCGTGCCGGTGCCCAACGCGGCACCTTCGGCGGCCTTCTTCACCCGCTCCATGATATCGGCCACCTGCTGCTGATCCGGGTGGCGCACGTAGTAGTAGACCTCTGCCGTATCGGGCACGACGTTAGGTGCCTTGCCGCCATCGGTGATGACGTAGTGGATGCGCGTTTCCTGCGGCACGTGCTCACGCATCATGTTGACCATGTTGTCCATAGCCTCGACGCCATCCAGTGCCGAACGGCCGCGCTCCGGCGCGGCGGCGGCGTGAGAGGCAAGGCCGTTGAAGCGGAACTTGGCACTTACATTGGCAAGCGCGTGGCCCTGCATGGCGCTGTATCCGTCACCCGCATGCCAGTGCAGCATCGCGGAAACGTCCTTGGTCAGCCCCGAGCGGACGAGGAAGACCTTGCCCGAGCCCCCTTCTTCGGCAGGCGCGCCGTAGACGCGCAGTTCGCCCTTGATGCCGTGGGCGACCATCCAGTTCTTCGTGGCGATGGCAGCAGCAACCGAGGCGGCACCGAACAGATTGTGGCCGCAGGCATGACCGGCGATACCGTCGATGACATGGCGCTCCGGCTCAGCCGCCTGCGCAAGCCCCGGAAGTGCGTCTTATTCGGCAAGGATGCCGATGACCGGGCCTTCCCCGGTCCTGACGCTAGCGACGAATGCGGTGGGCATTCCGGCAACACCGGCGGTTACCTTGAAGCCCGCTGCCTTGAGATCCTTTTGGAGAAGCCCGGAACTTTTCGTCTCCTGAAAGCCCACTTCGGCCCATGACCAGATCTGCAGCGCGTTGCGGGCCATGGCGGGCGCGCCGCGATCGACTTCGGCAAGGATCGCGGTGCGATCGGCATCGGCCAGCGGCTCGGCAAGCACCGGAGTGGAAGTGAGTGCGGACAGGGAAAGCAGGGCGGTACGAAGACGGGATTTCATCGGGCTACATCCTCATCGAAAGGTCGTATCGAAAGAATACCAGACCACCAGTGGCAGACGGTTCTCATCACTGATCGCCCGGCGCTGGCCGCGCATAACCAGCAACGGCGTGGCGCTGCTGGTCTGGCCGGTAGCAACGAAGCCAGCGGTCATTCGTGCCAGATCGGCAAGGGTTCGTACCGCTCCGCCTTCAAGCGCGGACGCATCAAGGTGACTCACCAGTACGGGCACGTCGAGATCCAGTTCAGGACGGCGGCGGGCGGAAACGAGGATATCAGGGGCTTCTG
Source organism: Novosphingobium guangzhouense (assembly GCF_002896965.1). Taxonomy (GTDB): domain Bacteria; phylum Pseudomonadota; class Alphaproteobacteria; order Sphingomonadales; family Sphingomonadaceae; genus Novosphingobium; species Novosphingobium guangzhouense. The sequence continues at coordinate 155,892 of NZ_LYMM01000084.1, read as the reverse complement.
CCGCCGCAGCAGCACTTTGGCCTGATGGCTGGCGCGTTCTCTCGGGCGCTCTGGAAATTAGATAGACTCCGGGCGCCACCGCGCGGACGGCCAGCCCCAGGCCCTGCGTCATGCGGGAAAGAGCCTCCTTTACGGACATGCGTCCCCGCACCGCCCGCGTGTGACGCCGCTCCTCTCCCGGAACGTTCAGGAGGACTTCGACTGCAGTTTGCCGCCCCAGAGCTGCAATCGCGACCGATAGTGGCTGAGCTGGCACATTGATGACAGATGAGGCTTCGCGTGCGAACGTGTCTGATGCAGTGATAACTGCGATCGCACCGATGGCGATCCCGATGCAAGCACGCACCCCGACGTTTTCCTGGCGATTATCAGTGAGTTTTCCCTGGTCCGCCGTGGCTATAGGTGTTGGCGCTTCTCTTCAAGCGAAAGCTGCGGCCCTGATCCATGAGCAACTTGGCGTGTTGCGATATTCAGGTGGCCACTGCGCCAGTAGCCACCTGCCCACGATCAGGCCTGACCTTGCTGCATCGCTCAGAACTGCACGCCCCGCCGCCTCTTTTCTGTTCGTTCGAAGTTGTCCCGTCAAACGCTAAGCCATTGAGCAATAATAGGATGTTTTACCGAGGAAGCGCCCAACAGCCCAGCTTCCCCGCACGATCCGGTGTTGTTGTAGAATATGCCGATCTTGCAAAGCCCTGCGCTTCCGGGGTTGCCGCCAAGGTTGACCGCGAAGCCGCGCTCCACCGCACAACCAAATGCAAGGAGACAAACTCGACGTTTACATGCCCGGATGAACGAAATTCATCCAGGCGGGCCATTCTGTAATTGCGGTTCTCGGCTGAAAAGACGTAGTTGTCAGTTCGCCAGCATTGCTTCTTCCCATCTGCAGGCATCCATCAATGGCAGCGGATCGACCGGCACCTGCAGATTTTCGCGCAGAGTGCTCCCCTCGTACTCGGTGCGGAACAGTCTGCGCCGCTGCAGTTCGGGAATGACGTATGCGATGAATTCCTCGAACGATACCGGATTGACGGCAGGCATGATGTTGAACCCGTCGCACGCGCCCTCCTCGAACCAGTATTGCAGTTCGTCGGAAACATCCCTGACCGTCCCGATCACGGCGAAATGTGCGTTGGAGGCGGAAGAACGGATCAGCACCTCCCGCAATGTCAGACCCTCGCGCTTTGCGGCCTCAACGTGATGCCGCCCCCGGCTGACGATGGATTCGGGCGGGACGTCGGGGAATGGTGCGTCGAGATCGTGTCCGCTCAGATCATGGGCTTTCAGCGCCAGCTGAAGCCTTGCCTGTGCGGCGCGCAGATCGATGCGGGTGTCGAGTTCCGCCCATTTGTCCCGCGCTTCCTCGCGCGTTTCCCCCACCACCACAAGCGCGCCGGGCATGACCTTGACGTGATCCGGGTTACGTCCCCAGGCAGCCGCACGGCGGCGGATGTCGTCGCGAAACGCCTTTGCCTGCTCGAACGTCGATTGCGCCGTAAAGATGGCTTCCGCGACGCGCGAGGCCATCGCGCGCCCTTCCTCGGACTGGCCCGCCTGGATCAGCAGCGGTCGCCCCTGCTCCGAAGCGACGCCCTTCAACGGCCCCCGCACCCGATAATACCTGCCTACGTGGTTGATGAGGTGGATGCGGTCAAGATCCTTGTAGGCACCGCCCTCCTTATCTCGCGGGTAAGCTCCAGGCTCCACGCTCCCCCAGAGCTTGAGCACGACGTCGACGAATTCCTCGCCCCGGTCGTAGCGCTGCTCCTGCGGCACGAAAGTCTGATCCGCATATTGGGCGGCATCGTCCGGCGAAATGCCGGTGACAATGTTCCAGCCGACCCGGCCTCCGCTGATCCGATCCAACGAGAGGATTTCGCGCGCGGCATCGTAGGGCGGGCGATACGACGTTGCGATCGTCGCTGCGAGGCCCAGATGCGTAGTATGCGCCGACAAGGCCGCCAGCAGGGTCATCGGCTCGAAATTGTCGCCGCCGCTGATGGACCGGAATACCTCCGGGTTTTGCGCATCGCTGGGCGAGGCGGTGTCGGCGATGAACATCATGTCGAACTTCGCGGCCTCCAGCTTGCGCGCAAGTTCGACCCAGCGAGAAAAGTCATGACCGAACGCATTGTCCGCGTCCGGATGGCGCCATCCCGCCTGATGATAGCTCCCCCCGCAGAAGGCACCCAGCTTCATGTGTCCGTTGTTGCTCTTCATATCGAAACCGCTCCCGATCAATATGACCGGACTAGGCCGATTCCACCCAAATGATCCAACACAGGCACAGTGCCGGACGTCCAACCGCACCTGCAATTCGTCTGCGGACGTGCCGCCGATCTTCAATCCAGCGGTCGTACCATATCATCGAAACTGATCGTCGAGCGGATTTCCAGCGTCTCAGGTCCGATCGACATCGGGCAGCGGACACCCGGCAGCACCGCCACGTCGAACAGTTCCGTGATGACGCCTTCCAGCTTGATCCACTCGACGATGCTGCCACTGGCAAGGTCCACTATCAGAACACCGCACCACGGCTCGGCGTCACGCAGCTTCATCTCGCCATCAAGTTCGAGCCCTGCGAACGTTCCGTTGCGCGGCTTGGAAACGGTGACGAACGCATGCCCGTTATGCAGCGCCATACCGCGCAGGAAGCCGGGGCAGAAGGCGATATCAGTCTTTACGCCGGTTGCCGGATCGATGCGGATGATTTGTCCACGCCCGCTGTCAAGCGCCAGTACCGACGCGCCATCGATGCGCGGACTGTGCGGCATCGAAAGCTGGTCGGTAACGATTCGGTCGGTTTCCACGTCGATCAGCACCCCGCCTTCGTATCGTCGTTCACGCCAGCCGTTGACGATATCACTGCGGCTGACGGCCGTGACGTAGCGGGGGCGCCCATCGTGAAACGCCATTCCGTTCAGATGGCAACGATCCTCTGGCGCCAGTTTCGAGATGAAAGGGGGCTTCCAGATCGGACGGAAGCTGTGATTGAGATCCAGCGTGGCCAGGCAGCTGTACTTCGTATTGACGAAGATGACCCGCCCCGCCCGGTCGGTGCCGATTTCGTGAACGTCCACATCGCCCGTCGTCTGCGCGTTGCGCGGCACCAGCGTCATGTCAAACTGCTGGTTGGCGACTTGTCCGGGTTTCAGCATGTTCTCCAGCCGCCAGACCTGATGAAGCGAACCGAGATAAAGCCGCCCCGGCTGGTAACAGACCCCCATGGCGCGGGTGAAATTCTGCTGGTTGAACGAGATTGTGCCGTTCGCCAGCACGCCGGTCAGAAAAAGCTGCCCCGTCTGGTAGGAGGTGAAGGCGAAGCTGGCGCGATGCCGCACGAGCCAGTCCGCCAGCCCGCGCGAGACCGAGATGTTGGTCGGCCCGTTCGCCGGAGCCTTGTCTGTCTCTGTCATGATGTCCTACTTGTCGGGATGCCTCAGAACGGGATCTTGATCCCGGCCCGCCCTCCTACACCGCTATATTCTCCGCTGGCATCGAGCGTCCCTTCGATGAAGCCGCTGATGCCGCCCGGCGTCGTCACGTTCAGGCCCAGAGAGCCCTGCCCATAAGTGCCGATGCGCCGATTGCCGAGCGCCAGGGCGTAAGGGCCGGACACGAAGGTCGCACCATCCCTGCCCTTGAATTCCTTCACCGCCATGCCGCTGGCGTAGAAGGTAAGCATGTTGCCGCCGCCGATAGGTCTGGTGCCGCCGATGCGCAATCCCGCCTTGCCGCGCAGCCCGTCAGCGCGGCCATAGTCGAGCACCTGGCCAAGCGCATCAAGATCGTCGAGGCTGGTGCGCACATAGGCGATGCTTGCCAGCGGTTCAGCGAAAAATCCGGTCGATCCGAAACGCGCCCCGGCCTCTGCCTGAGCCCCGATGGCATCGCCGCCGAAGCTGGCCTTGTAGCCAGTCGATCCGCCATGCGCATCGATCCAATAATGGTCATACTTGACCAGCGCATTGGCAAAGAACCCACCCGCCTGCAGCGATGCGTAAGCACCCAGGTTAACCCCGTCATAATCGAACCGCGTGGCTTCTTTGAAGCGCAAGGAGGATGAAAGATAGCCGCCCGTCAGGCCAAAGACGACGCCGCCTTTTTCGCCCATAGTGCCGATATCGAAGCCAAGCTGGCCACCGAAGTAATCCTGCCGATAATCAAGGTCGTAGCTGCGCGTGATGCCGAACTGGCTGACAGCACGCATCTCGTCCCGTTTGTCGACGCCGCCGGACATCTGCAGCCAGAAACCTCCCGCATTTGCACCATTGGACAACCGCCCGTCACGCACAGAGGAAAGATGGGCAGTTACCGCGTCTGCCGAGCGATACCAAAGGCTCTGCGCTCCCTCCAGCGCCTTGGCCGCGCGATACGCTCCCGCGCCCGGCGTGCCAACAAGCTGATATGCAAACGTCGTCGGCCGATAAACAAGATCGAGCGCCACGAAACCGACTTCGGCAGTATCTGGCGAAAGGGTAAAGGCGGTGGGTGAGGATGCTGCACCAGCCTGTACCAGTGTCAGCCCTGGAGTGACATAGAATGTGCCGTTCAGCGCCAGCCGGATTTGCGTCGTCCCGGTCACCGTGCCCACATTCATCCGATCGGCCGTCATCACGCCCGCTTCGCTTGAGACAAGGTCCAGACCCAGCCGGCTCGCCCCCGATCCGGTAAAGGCGCCGGGCAGCGTCAACTGATCGCCTACCACTCCGTTACGCATATCGACGAGGCCCGAATTGGCGAATGTCTCCAGCCCTGTGAAGGACACGCTGACCGGCATGGTACCCGGCGCATCAACAAGCACTGTGCCGGTATTGGTGAACACGTCATAGCCCGCGCCGAAGTCGCTGCCGGCACTGGCGCGGAACAGACCAGTATTGGTGAAGCGATCATCGCCTGCCGATAGCAGCACGCGCCCGTTGATTGTCCCGGAATTGGCGATCAAGGCAGGGCCGCCCGCCACGGCAATGGCATAACCGCTGCCAGGGTTGAGCGTGCCTGCATTAGTAATTGTCGAAGTGCCCTCGACGTCGGTGTCGATGCCGTTGTTCCCCCCCGTTACCGACGATGCCGCGCCGATTACAACGGTCACATCGCCTGCCGACTGGATCGTCACCGCCGTACCCTGCGCCGCCGAAACCGCGCCCGTAAGGTTGACCTCCACATCGCCGCCAAACCCGAGCGCGGTGATCGCAGCGCTGTTCGCGCCTGTCGTACTCAGCGTACCGGCATTGATGCTGATCGTGCTGCCTGCACCGAACGCCGCCGCGCGGATCGCGTCGCTATCATCTCCGGTGGTGGAGACATTACCGGCCGTCACGCTGACGTTGCCATAACTCCCCGCCAACACACCGAGCGAATTCGTTCCTTGCGTGGCAACCGTCCCGACACTTACCGTGGCTTCCTGCGAACCATAGGCATTGATTGCCGTCGCCACTTCACCGGTAGTCGCAACCGAGCCGATGGCTACCGTCGCTGTGCCGTAGATCGTCGATACACCAATGCCTGCCGAATAATTGCCAGAAGTTGTCACTGAGCCTGAGCCCTGCACACCAACATCGTCATAACCGTCGACAATGATGCCCGCGCTGCTCTCTCCCGATGTCGCGATCGTGCCCTCGTTGACTACCACACCGGGTCCGTAGATCGCCTGCACGGTAACGCCGTTGGCGAAATCTCCACTGCTTGCGATCGCACCGGAATTCGTGACAGTTGCACCGTAATAACCGCTTGCGAAAACGCCCGTGGCGTAGTTCCCCGATGTCGTGACTGACCCGTTGATGGTGACGGCAGCCGTCCCGAACGAGCCTGTCGCCTGCACGCCGTCCGCACCGAAGTAGAAGCCGCCGTCGGTTCCGCTGGTGGACAGATCGCCGTTGACGGTGACCTGCGCATTATAGCCATAGGCTTGCACGCCGACAGCATCGTCTCCGGTCGTGGTCACGTCATTCACGGTGATCGAGGCGTCGCCCAGCAGGCTGAAGGCATAGGCACCGAACGCGCCGTCTCCCGCCGTCGAGATCGCCCCGGTCGATGCCACATCGACGTTGCCGGTCAGAGAAAGTGCGGCGATACCGTCCGACAGTGTTCCGCTGGTCGTTACCGAGCCGACGTTCACAGTCACATCGCTCCCGCCGTAGAAGCTTGCCGCATAGGCATGAATGCCCTGCGCGTATTCACCGCTCGTCGCCACCGAACCTGCGGTGACGTTGATCCCGCCGTAAAGGCTGAACGCCTCTATGGCGATCGCGCCGTCCCCGCTCGTCTGTACGGAGCCCGCTCCGCTCACGCTCACGTCGTAATAGGCGCCTGCGTAGATACCTGTCGAACCGTCCCCACTGGTGCTGATCGATCCGGTGTTGACGACGGTGGCGTCGCCCAGCAACCCCACCGCCACGATGCCCTGCGAAGTGTCGCCCTGCGTCGCGACCGTACCTGTCGCGGTGACGGCAGCGCTATAGCCTATCGCTTCCACGGCCGGCGAATTGTTGCCCACGGTCGATGCGTCATGGACCGTAATCGTGACCTCGCCTACTTGTGAATAGCCGTAGACGGCAGTTGAATTGGCACCCTGCGTGGTGACGTTGGCAACGTCGATCACGGTGCTACCGCCATAATACGACTTCACGAAGACGCCCGCCGCGTCCTCACCGCTGGTCGATACGGTGCCGGTGGAAGTAAAGCTGGCGCCGGCGGCACCGGTGCTGAACATCACAGCGCCATACGCGCCATCACCGCTTGTTCTGACATTCTCGACCGAGAGGTTAGCCATGTCGCCCTGCATCAGCACGCCCAGCGAAGCGAAGCCGGCAGTGGTGATCGTGTCAGCGGAGATATCGACCACGCCATCTGGGGCGAAGGACACTGCGGTGATGCCGTTCGAGTAATCCGCTTCGGTCGACACGACTCCAAGATCCATGCCGACCGAACCGCCGTAGGCCCGCGCCTCGATCGCGGTGGAGCCGTAGCTATAGAAACTGCCGCCTGTTGTGTGGACTTCATCCGCCGTGATCGCAATATCGCCATGCCCGGCATAGGCATTGATGCCGCCGACATAGTATCCCGAGGACGATACGGTACCGACGTCGATGGCCACGTCGCCACGATAGGAATTGGTGCTGATGCCCATCCCGCTGTTGCCCGTCACCACGATGGTGTTGGCGGTGATGGTGATGTCGCCTTCGTTGGAGTTGGCGTTGATCCCGCCCGAGGCGCGCCCATTGGCGACGATGCTGTCAGTGTTGATCGTAAGATCGCCATAATTGGTGAGCCCCAACGCACCCAGCGCCCCCGTGCCGCTCACCTCGATCGTCGTATTGTTGCCGCCGTCCAGAGTCACCGAGCCATCGTTGAAGCCGATCACCGCCACACCCGGCACGCTGCTGGTGGGCGCGATGCGCACCCCCGACTCCAGCACGACCGTCAGGTCAAGCACCGGCGCGGACGGATCGAGGCCGGGGTCAAGCGCCGGATCGGCAGCAGGCGCCGAATATTCGATCCCATCGGGATAAGGATTTCCAGCCTGCGCGCAGATCACTACGCCATCTTCCGGCGACCCACAGGCATGCTGTGCTTGCGCAGGCGCGGCAAGGCCAACGGCCATGCTTGCCAGAGCGGATCCGAGAAACAGATTGGTAGCCTGCCGATGTGACGACCTGCCCAGCAACGCAACGCGCTTATCCATTTTGGTGCCCCTCAATATGGATAAGTACGTAGACTACGAAAGTATCTCAATAAGGCAAGTACGTATGCGATAAGCAGAGTAGAACTACATATCGACTCTGCACTCACCGCAAATGGCCGGGATTATCGCCACGAAACAAAGGTCGCATGTCATTGATGATATTGCGTAAGGTGGTATTTTTGGCGCTCGACAATTCGCGGCCGGAACGACAGGCCCCATGCGCAAGGCCCTTCAAGGCAATGAGACCTCGTTCAGCGATCGAGGAAGCGGTCAGCACCGACCTTGATCCGCCCTGAAAGAAGCCAGGAATTCAGTTAGCGCAGCGCTTCAAAATCCTATACCAAACGCCGATGACAGATTTGTCCGTACATTCAACCGATGCTGACCTGGTGCACGCCTTTGTCAGCCAGTTCATGCTTGAACGTAAGGACACTGACCTGTTCATCGCACCTCCCATTCCCGGAGCAACAGGGCGAACGTTCGGCGGCCATTTGGTGGCGCAGGCTTTCAACGCTGCCCAACATACGGTCGAAGGCAAGTCCGCGCATAACCTGCACGCCCATTTCCTGCGCCCCGGACGCGAGGCAGAACCGCTTGCATTGCGGGTCGATCGAGAGTTCGATGGTGGCAGCTTCGCGATGCGCCGCGTCGTAGTGGAGCAAAACGACGTGCGCCTGCTCAGCCTCACCGCCTCATTCCACAAGAGCGAAGACGGCCTTGAGCATGCCACGGCGATGCCGATAGTACCCGCCCCGGAAGAGGTGTTGCCGCTTGACGCACTCGCCAAGACTTACGGCAACAGCATTGATGACGTGGCGCGCGCATATCTGGAACGCCGATCGGCGTTCGAGATGCGCCCGATCGGCTACCCCTCATTTCTGCAACAAGGGAAGGACGAACCGGTTTCGCGCACATGGTTTCGCCTGCGCGCACCCGTAATGGCGGATGACACGGTACAACGGGCGATGCTTGCCTATGTGTCGGATTATGCCTTGCTCAGTTCCGCGCTGATCCCGCACGGCATCAACATGTTCGAAACCAGCATGCAAACCGCCAGCCTTGACCATGCGGTCTGGTTCCATGGAGAACCCACGTTGAACGACTGGCTGCTCTACGCAACCGAAAGCAACTGGGCCGGACGTGGCCGAGGCCGGGCGTCCGGCTCGATCTACACCCGCGACGGCCGACTGATCGCCAGCACCGTGCAGGAAGGCCTCATCCGCCTGCGGCCGGACCGTCCCGCAGGCGGAACGGTCCCTCACACACCCTGACGGTTCAGGCAGGCACGCCGTAACTCTCGGCCGCCGCCAGAACCAGGTTCGCACGATCGACGATCGGTTTGTCGATCAGTTTGCCGTCAACCGCCACCGCGCCATGCCCGCCCGAAAGCGCCGCTACCACGCGGCGCGCCCAGTCTACCGAGGCCGCGCTGGGCGAGAATGCCGCGTTGACCGACGCAACCTGGCGCGGGTGCACGCAAAGCTTGCCGCCAAAGCCGAACCGCCGCGCGCGTGCCGCGTCGTCAATCAGTTGCCCCTCGTCGGACAAATCCGTGGAAACGCCATCCACGGGGGCCTGCAAGCCCACAGCCACCGAATGTAGCACCATTTGCGTACGAATCGCGTCAATCTCCTCACGGTCGCCGTCGATCCCGGCATCGACCTGGAAATCGACGGTGCCAAAATGCAGCCGCACCAGCCCCTCGGCCGCACAAAGGCCCGGAAGGCCAAGCGCGCCGCGCACTGTCTCCACCAGCCCGTGCAGCGGCACCCCGGCAGCCCGCATAGCGGCGAAATCGTCAGCCCTTTCCGCCTTGGGCAGCATCAGGCCGGCAAGGCCCGGCAGACCGGACAGCGCCCAGACATCGTCCTCATGCCATTGCGATCCCACGCTGTTCACGCGCACCACGAAGCGCGGTGCGGAAAGCATCGCCAGGGCCTGATAGACAGTGTCGCGGGCCTCCGTTTTTCGCTCGGGCAGGATAGCGTCCTCCAGATCGACAACTACCATGTCCGCCCCGCTGGCGGCAGCCTTTTCGAAACGCTCGGGCCGGTCGCCGGGAACGAACAGGATGGAACGGGCGGGCAACGACATGAAAGGTCCTCTCAGGTTAGGTTGCCGCGATCGTCGCGGCGGAAAGTCTGCGAGTAGGAATAACGGTCGGCGGGATGAGTGCTGACGGCCATTTCAACCACCTCCCCGCGTCGGTTGTAGTAAGTTCTGGTTACGCGCAGGGCGGGCGTCCCGCGCTTTACTCCCAGCCGCTCGGCCGAGGCGGCGTTGACGGCGATACCTTCGATGGTCTGTCGCACTTCGACGATCTGTTCCCCGAACTGCTGTTCGATGCGGGTATAGATCGGCGTGTGATCTTCGCCTTCCCGTAGCGCTACACCTCGAAAAGCGGGGTGTATGTAAATCCGTGACAGAGCAATGGCGACCCCGGCCTCGGTGCGACGGGTAGCGTCGAGAATCAACCATGCCTCGCCCGGCCGCGCCTGCAATGCATCCACCAGGTCGCCCGTCACCTCTGCCACTTCACGTCCATGCAGGTCGAGCCGCGTTTCGGACGTAAAGCGATGAAGGTCGGTCAGCCCTTCGATCACTTGCACATAGCCGCTCTGCTGGCGCGGACCCACAACGCGCGTGCCGACACCGGCCTGCCGCGTAACCATCCCCAACTGCACGAGCCGCTTGATCGCCTCGCGCACGGTGAAGCGGCTCGCCCCGAACTGCGCGCACAGCTCGAACTCGGTCGGGATGAGCGCGCCAACGGGGAACCGCCCGGACTCGATTTCTGCAATCAGGGTCTGGGCGAGTTGAAGATAGCGGGGTTGCTGCTGAAGCGGCGGCGTCATCTCATATCCTTTGGCACGCTATGTCCGATGGTCCGGACAATCTCTCCGTAGCCCAAGGATATGGCAGATGTCAGCGGATGATCTCATTTTCGCGCAAGGACGCTATTTCCGGCGCGCCGAAACCAAGCGAAGCAAGCACCTCGTCGGTATCCTGACCCAGCGCAGGCGCAGCCTTGGCCGGATGAGCCGCGCCACCCGCCCGCACCGCCGCGGCCACTCCGGGCAGCGCGCCATGCTCGGGATGAGCGAAGTCGATGATCCGGCCCTGTTCGCGCACGAAGGGGTTCTCCAGCGCTTGTCCCACGTCAAGCACAGGGGCGGCAGGCACCTTGCCCGCGAAAACCTCCATCCACTCATTGGTGGTGCGAGTAGCGAGCACGGCGTCGAGGTCTGCATTGAACGCGTCGCGGTTCTCAAGGCGCGCCTTGAAGGTCGCGTAGCGCGGGTCAGATGCCCATTCCGGCCTGCCTATCAGCGGTGCCATGGCCTGCCAGAACTTCTCCTTGTTGCACATGATGAATATCCAGCCGTCCTGCGTGGTGTAAAGTTGGCTGGGGGTCAACGACGGGTGACCCGAACGCGGTGTGCGCCCCACGGTGACGCCGCCGTTGAGATACCATTCGGCCACGTAGTTGAGATTGGACAGCGCCACATCGAACAGGCTGACGTCATAGTCACGGCCCACCCCCTGTGCCCGCGCCGAAACGACACCGGCAAGGATTGCCATGGCCGCAGTAGTGCCGGTCATGAAGTCGATGATCGAAAGGCCGAAGCGCGAGGGTGGTGCTTCCGGCTCGCCGGTCAGCGAAAGATAGCCCGCTTCTGCCTGCATAAGATAGTCGTAACCCGGCCAGTTGGCGCGGCTGCCGGTGCGGCCGTAGGCCGAAAGGTGTGCGCAGACGATGCGCGGATTGACGGCCGAAAGGCTGGCGTAATCGAGGCCCAGCTTGGCGGGAAGATCGCCGCGCAGGTTGTTGAAGACGACGTCCGCCGAAGCGACCAGACGTTCCAGCACGGCGCGGCCCTCAGCGCTCTTGAGGTCTACACCCAGGCTCTTCTTGTTGCGGTTGAACGCTTCGTAGAAGTGGCTGTCCTCCGGGCCGAAGAAGTACGGGCCGACATGACGGCCCACGTCGCCGCCGTCCTTGTGGTTCTCGATCTTGATGACCTCGGCGCCGAGGTCGGCCAGTTGCTGGGTGCCGAAGGGACCGGCGCCGTATTGTTCGACCGCGACGATGCGCAGGCCCGCCAGCGGCTGCAGGCCGGATTGCAGAGTGTCAGCCATAATTTCGGAAGCAGGGGCGTTCATGCCGGGTTCCTTGCGATGATCTGCTTGGCGATGATGATCCGCTGCAACTCGTTGGTGCCCTCACCGATGGTCAGCAGGGGGGCATCGCGGTAGAGGCGCTCGATGGGATATTCCTTGGAATAGCCATAGCCGCCGAAGATGCGCATCGCCTCGGTTGCGTTCTCAAGGCCAGCTTCGGTGGCGAAGTACTTGGCCATGCCCGCTTCCATGTCGCAGCGCTCGCCACGGTCATAGGCCATTGCCGCATTCTCGGTCAGCAGTCGCGCAGCGGTGACGCGGGTGGCCATCTCGCCCAGCTTGAGCTGGATCGCCTGATGTTCGCAGATCGGCTTGCCGAAGGTCTTGCGGGTCTGCGCGTAGGCGACGGATTCTTCGAGAGCCGCCTGCGCGATGCCAAGGCCGCGCGCGGCCACGTTGATGCGACCCAGCTCGAGACCGCCCAGCACTTGCTTCAGGCCCTTGCCCTCGACACCGCCGACAAGGCGCTCCACCGGCACACGGTAATCCTCGAAGGCCAGCGCGCAGCTGTCGATCCCCTTGTAACCCAGCTTCTCCAGCTTCTTGGAGACGACGAAGCCGGGCCCCTTTTCGGCGATCAGCAGGCTCATGCCCTTGTGGCGCGGCTCTGCTGTCGGGTCGGTCTTGACCAACAGAAGGATGCAGTTGCCCGAACCAGAGTTCGTGATCCACATCTTGTTGCCGTTGACGACGTATTCGTCACCCTCACGCCTGGCGACGGTGCGGATGTTCTGCAGGTCGGTGCCCGCATCCGGCTCAGTCAGACCAATGCCGCCGCGCAGCTCGCCCGTCGCGAATTTCGGGAGGTAATGCGCCTTCTGCTCCTCGGTGCCGCAACGCTGGACGGTCATCGCCATGATCATGTGCGAATTGATGATGCCCGAAACGGACATCCACACCGCGGAAATCTTCTCGATGATGCGCGCATAGGTCAGCGTCGAAATGCCGAAGCCGCCGAACTCCGGATCGATCATCAGGCCGAAGAAGCCCAGCTCCTTCATCTTGTCGACGATGGCCTGCGGATATTCGTCATCGTGGTCCAACTGGTGGACGTGGGGCTTCACTTCAGCCTCAAGGAACTTCTCGACAGTGTCGAGGATCATCTGTTCCTCTTCGGGCGTGGCGCCCTGGCTGGTGATCGGGCTTTCCATGTTCACGCGGGGGTTCCTTCCAGAATTTCAACGGGGGCGGCAGCGGCGAGCAAATCGCTCAGGCGCGCTGCGGGATGGTTGGCAATGTCCAGCACGGCATCGGCGATCGCGTCGGCCTGCGCAGCCGTCACGCAGCGGGCTGCGTTGTCGTGGTACTTGGCGCGGATTTCGGCATTGGAAAGCGGGCGGTCGGCCGCGCCCCGGTTGACCGCCTCGCGTTTCGTGATGCGACGGCCGCCTGTCGTCTCGACGATCACTTCGCCAGTGAAGTGCACCGGATAGTCTGTGTCGGGGTCGGCTGCGTACTCCACCTTCTGCGCCAGTCTGAGCACCTCCGGATCGGCCAGAGCCGCGCCATCCAGTTCGTCGAGCGTGAAGCGGCCCCTGAGCAGCCCTGTCGCCACGACATAGGGGATCGAAAACTGCGCATCGTAACTGGTTGCTGGCACCTTCTTGGGCGCGGCGGGCTCGCACACTATGGGGATCACCGCTTCAGGGACCAGTACCGTGACGCGGGCAATATCGCCGGCCGCCAAGCCATGCTCGGCGCAGATCGCAGCGGCCGCATCGCCAGAGGCGTGAGTCATGTGGCAGGCCGGCAGCGGCTTGACCGAGACGCTTTCGATCTCCCAATTTTCACCAAGGCCCGTACAGGCATCCGCCAGACCGGCAGGCGCACCATCGCGCAGATAGAGCGAATAGAGCCCGAAGCGTCCTTCATAAGCTGCTTTGGGGCCGACGAACCCGTGCTTGGCCATCGTCGCGGCGGTCAGCGCGGAACTGGCTGCCCAGCCGGGATGCAGACGCTTGGTCCAGGCGCCATCCTCCAGGAATTCGAGGCTGCCGCCCGTCATCGACAGGACAATCCCCTGGGCCATGCCGATCTGCTGCGCATCAAGCCCCATCAGAAGCCCCGCGCCCACTGTCGCCCCGAAGGCACCGCACAGGCTCGTTGGATGGAAGCCGTGACGGTGGAAGCCGCCGGCTGCAACGGTGGCAACTCGGGTGGAAACCTCCATGGCCACGATGTAGGCACGCAGCAGATCGGCGCCGCTCGCTCCGGCATGGTCGGCGGCGGCATGGTCGGCGGCAGCAAGGGCAGCGGGAAGGCTACTTACCGTCGCGTGGATGATGCCGCGCGAATGCGTGTCGTCGTAATCCAGGCCATGCATCAGCAACCCGTTGACCAGCGCCGCCTCGCGCGGAGCCAACGACCGTCCATGGCCAAGGACGGCCGAGCGCCCCTTCCCGAGATCCTGCGCAGCTGCAAAGGCGCGTTGTTCCCAGGTTTCGCCAAGAGCCGCGATGCCGGTGCCGATCGAATCCAGCATCAGGTGGCAGGCGCGCTCGCGTACCCGCTCCGGCACGGCGTCAAGCGTCAGACGGCTAGCGAAATCGGCGTAATTCCGGGCAATCATGTTCACTCTCCCGCAAAGCCGACAGCGTGCTTTTCCGAAGTTGCGCTCGGGTCCTGCGCTATCTCGTCAAGCGAGGCACCGCGTCCTTCGACCCGAACGGCCACCACGGCGATCATCATCAGTGCCAGAACCGTACCAACCATCATGAGAACACCCTCAAGACCGAAGTGCTCGAACAGCCAAACGGTCATGAACGGCGTCAGCATCGAACCCGCGCGGGCACACATTCCCGCAAAACCGGTGCCCCGCAGGCGATAGGCTGTGGGAAACATCTCGGGCACGTAGAGGAACAGGCCGATGGCGGTCAGCATGTAGATGCTGCTCACCAGCAGGAAGCCGGCGATCGCAAGCGGCACGGTGCCCTCGACGTTGGGGTAGATCGCCCCGAACAGGATGATGAGAAGCCCCGCAATAATCAGCGAAGCACGGCGCGAGACCTTGTCGGCGATGGCCACAGCCACCAGCGAACCGGCGATGCTGCCAAACGACATCAGCGTGGTGAAGCCCAGCGACTGCACCATCGTCTGCCCCTTGCTGACCAGGAAAGTGGGCAGCCATGCAACGAAGCCATAGACCGAGACGTTGGCGGCAATCGCCGTGAGCGTGGCGGCAGCAAGCCGTCCGCGCATGTCCGATGCGAAAAGGCGCGACAGCGGCGCATGGGCCGGAGCGGCGCTTGCAGTCTTCGGGTAAGGAGCAAGCGGTCCTTTTTCGGCTGCGATCTCTGCCTCAATCTCCTTCAGGACTGCCTCGGCCTCCTCGGCGCGGCCGATCGATTCCAGCCAGCGCGGGGATTCCGGCATGTTCTTGCGCAGGACCCAGATGCCGATGGCACCCGCTCCGGCGATTGCGAACATGTATCGCCAGCCCAGATTGGGGATGACAAGATAGCCGATCGAAGTTGCGATCAGCAGGCCCGAACCGATGATCGCGCCCAGAATCGCGCCCCAACGGCCACGATGGCTGGGCGGAATGAATTCACCCAACGTGCCTGCCGCGACGACCAGTTCCGCCCCTAGACCTAGGCCCATTATGAAGCGGCAGACGATCAAGAATGTCATCGAAGGAGAGAAAACCGCCGCGATGGATGCGAACCCGAAGAGCGCGAGGTTGAACTGATAGGAATAGCGACGCCCGAACCGATCACCCACGTAGCCAGCCATCGCGGCGCCCAGCAGCATTCCAAGGAACGTCATGGACATGAACGCTGCGGCTTGCGGCAAGGTCCCGAAACCTTCGGACTTCACTGCGGCCATCACGCCGCCTGCAAGATAGACGTCGAAAGCATCAAGGAACGCACCGGCACTGATTAGGCCAAGGATACGCCAATGGAAACGCGAGACCGGCAAGCGATCAAGCCTGGCCCCTGCATGAACGGTTCTTGGCATCAAAGTCACGTTAATCCTCTCCTTACCACCGGGCGCCTCCCGCCTCTTGTAGAGGTCGTTCGGACGGCGACCGGCGCTATCTCGTCGCCTGCTGGAATTACGCGCCCGCTGCTGACTGAACGTCACCCGGCGCGTAGCCGCGCTTGTAAATCAGGGAGTTGCGGGTGAACTCCATCACCATTTTACCGTCCTGATTGAAACCACGCGTGCGCGTGGTGACGATACCCTGCGTGGGACGGGATGCGGAATCGCGCACGTTCAGCACTTCGGATTCGGCGTAGAGAGTATCCCCGGCGAAGACCGGATGGGTCAGCTTGATGTCGGTCCAGCCCAGGTTGGCGGGCGACTTGCCGCTGACGTCATTGACCGTCATGCCCAGCACAATCGCCAGGGTCAGGCCGCTGTTGACCAGCAACTTACCGAATTCGCTCTCCTTCGCGAAATGCGCGTCGCAATGCATCGGATGGTAGTTCATCGTCATCAACGAGAACTGGATGTTGTCTGCATCAGTGATCGTTCGACCGGGGCGATGCTCGTAGATGTCGCCGACAGTGAAATCTTCCAGATAGCGGCCATAGCTGGCGCGGTATCGGTTCTCACCGACCTTCTGCGCGGTCAAGGTCATGTTATCGACTCTCCTTGTATGTTTGTCCGGACATTATCACAGACATGCCTTGGCGCAAGCGTCTGAACGTTAAAAAGCGACTTCGGCGCGTGCGGCGATCGTGTTGCCGGAATCCTTGCCGAGGTACGATCCGGTAAGGTTGTTGGTTTCCCAGTGGATGCCGTCGAGCATCAGGCGAAAGTAGTTGGTGAGATACCAGTTTACGCCTGCGGTTGCGGCCCATCCGGTGCCGCCCAGCGGTGCGCCGGAACTGTCCTGATGCTCGTAGCGAGCAACCAGTTCGATGCCGCCCGATCCGCCTTCGGTGATCGGGTTAAGCACCTTGGGTGCTACGTAGGTGCCGCTGACCGAAGTGTAGGTAGGCTTCTCCCCCGTCAGCCAGAAGCCACCATTCACGGAAAGTGTCTTGAACTTCGCCGTGTCGAAAGCAGCCGCCGGACCGCCTTTGACGTGGCGCTCGCCATATTCGGAGAAGGCGTAGACCGGGCCATATACGCCGCCAAACTCGACACCGAACGCTTTAGATCCAGTAGCGCCGTTGAGCGTCGCGACATTCACCTGTACGCTGTTGTTGAGCGCGCCCGAGATGAACTGGTTGACCGACACGGATGCCGTTGCGGCGGGAATGTGCTCGGAATAAGCCCAGCCGCCGACATGGACGATGGCCTTGTCGGTCAGGACGGGATTCCAGTGCGCGCGGCTGAGGAACATGCGGTGGTCGTTGCGGGTGAAGTCCGAATCCAGCGCATCGCCGTGAACCGCAACGCTCCAGTGCCAATTCTTCTGCCCTGCCCTTGCGGCGATCCCCATAAGGTAGGCCCGCCCACCCTGGGTCGCCAGTGCGATCGTGTTAATGTTGGTTGTGATGAAAGGGTTCGCCGTAGCCGCGGTGCCGATGTCGATGCCGCGATCCGTAATGAGATTACCCGCGCGGATGTCGGCATTAACCTTTCCGAACTTGGTCTTATAGCCCAGAAATGTGTTCACGACTTCCACTGAGTTACGACGGAAATCCGCCTCGAACTGGTAGAACAGGTGGTCGCCCACCGTGCCAACGCCGCCAAAGCGGAACTGGCGCAGGGTCGAGACGGTGATGTTACGCCTGTCGTAGTCAGATCCACTGGTGGAAGAAATATCGGCCAGGATGCGCCCGCGCGGCTTGAAGGTGAAGTTGCCGTCCTTGCTGGAGAAGACCGGTGCACCGCGACTCCAGTCGACATTGAGGTCGGCCGGGATGTTGACGCCCCCGGCGCCGTCCTGGACTTGTGCGTTACCGGCCTCTACCGCCGCAACCTTGGCCTCTGAAGCCGTATTATTCCGCGCGGGCGGCGGCGGCGTGCCGGACTGCGCTGCGAGTTGACCGGGGGTGGAGCGCGTCGATGGCACTGGTGCCGTCACCGGCTCCCCTGCCTTGGCCTTTGCGCTAGCCAGCAGGGCATCTGCCTTTTCCCTAGTGATGAGTTTGTTGGCAACCATCTCGTCGATCAATGCCACCAGGGTCCGATATGTCGTGTCAGCCTCCGGCGCCGACTGCGCCAAGGCATATTGTGGCGCTACCGATAGAAAGACGCTGGAAATTAAAATGGCATGACGTACCCGCATCAAATCATCCTCTGTCGAGTTCGCCCGTCTGTGCGGGCTGAGAGGGGCCGTCATTGCCGATGTGAGACAGATTGTAAATTGTCCGTACAAACATTTTATGTAAGTTCGGATGAGATGGGTGCGGATTGCGCCCGGAGCCCCAAAGATGCCTCGGACGCGCGCTGGCTGGCCCGATATGGCACATCCCTTAAATGCGATTGCGCACCGAAGTGGGACGTCGAATGCGAAGCAATCCGCGGACGACCGCGTCTGATGGCTTAAAAATAGAACTCGACAGGCACGGTTAGTTCGATTTCGCGGCCGACCACATCGTCGGGCGGCGCCGGCAATGGGGATGTCCGCTTAGGCAGCGCCAGTGCCTCACGGTCAAGTAATGCAAAGCCGGAAGACTCTTTCAGGGTCACGCTCAGGACCTGCCCCTGGCGGTTGACGGTGAAGCTCACCCACACCGCGCCTTGCTGCCTGCGTGCGCGTGCCGAAGAGGGGTAAATCTTGCTGGCGTTGAGCCGAGCCAGGACCCGCGCATGCCAGGTTTCGGGAGCTTCACTTCTGCCGCCCGGACGTGGCTTCTGTGCCGGCGGCGGAGCGCTTTCAGGAAGGACCGCTGCGGCAACCTTGGGCAATTGCGACGGTGCGGGCTTCGGGGAGACCGGACTTTGCAGCGCGACAAGCGGACGTGGCGTGGACTCGGGCACGGCCTGCGGAACAGGAGGCGACTTCTCTGACACTTCCTGTTCCTGCAGGACCGGCTCATCGTGTTGCGGGGCCGGATCCGCCACGTCAAAGGTTGCAACATGCGGCGCTGCAGGGGCACCTTGCGTCACCGTATGCCAACTCAGCAGAGCGATGCATAGCGGGGGCAGGCAGAAGACAAGCGCCGTCAATGCCAGCGCGAAACCGCGCTGCCGTTCGGGGCGATAGCCCCTTACGACGATGACTGTTTCCCCTCCCGCCCCCGTGCGCATCAACATAGTGTCAATACCGCGCCCGCAGCGTGCCGATCACGCGGCGCGGCGTTCCTGGGTAAAGGTTGTTGTCGCCCTGCACCGCCTCCACGAAGAAGCGATCGGCAAGATTCTCTGCATTGACCGAGACTTCCCAATGTTCATTGAACGCGTAGCGAATGGATGCATCGAACGTTTCGTACCCGGCGATAGAGAAGCGATTGTCGAGATCGACTTCACGCTTGCTGACCACGCGGATGCCACCGCCAAGTGTAAGGCCCTTCATCGTCCCCGACGAAAAGCCATAACTCGTCCAGAGTCGGCCACTGAAAGCCGGCACGCCGTTCAGGCGATTGCCCACCGCAAAGGTATTGTCCCGCGTGATTTCAGCATCGAGATGGCTGGCATTGGCGATTATATTCCAGCCCGGCAGGATTTCGCCAGTCAGGTCGATCTCCAGGCCGCGCACCCGCTGCTCCCCCGTCAGGATCGAGAAGTCGGGATTATCCAGATCCTCCGTTGCAACATTCTGCTTGGTAATCTGGAATGCCGCGGCGGTAATCGACAGGCGATCCAGAATATCCAGCTTCACGCCTGCTTCGTACTGCTCGCCCTTTTCGGGATCGAGCAGCGTGCCATCAACCAGTTGCCCCTGCTGTGGCTGGAAGCTTTGCGTATAGCTGGCATATAGCGAAACGGACGCACTGGGTTGATAGACTAGGCCGGTGCGGAAGGTCAGCGCGTTATCGTGGGTCGGTGTCTCGCTCTCGTCAAGCCTGTCCCACGTATATGAACGGGCACGGTCATAGCGAAGCCCGGCCAATGCTTTCCACTTCTCGCCCAGGGCAATCTGGTCCTGAAGGTAGAAGCCCCAGTTGCGGCCTTCGTAATCGTAGATGTTGTTGACCGTGGCTACCGGCGTCGGCGTTACGCCATGGATCGGCTCGACCATGTCGATCGAGGAGATGTTGGCCCGGGCGGACCAGAACGCGAAATCCCCGCGATTGTGCTCGACACCTGCCATGATGCGATGTTCCAGCGGGCCGGTGAAGGCATCCGCCAGTGCCTCGAATCGCATTGTCAGGTCTTTCGAATCCTCGGTTCGGTTGGTGATGCGCCTGCGCACCATGCCATCTGCGATCCCCTGCAGGTCGACCGCATTGCTGTCGGTTACCAGCGCATCGGTGTACCGCCCGGTGAAGCGCAGCATCAGCCACGGATTCATCTGCCGCTGTGCGGCAAGCCCCAGCACCAGTTTCTCAGCGCCGGTGGTAGACCAGTTCTCACCGTAATAAGTGCGCGCATCGTGAACGTAGTTGCCGTCGTCATCCGCGATCAATCCGCGATCAAAGGGCACCTTCTGATCGACGTAGTCTGCGGTCAGATCCACTTGCGTCAGGCCATCGGGTTGCCAGCGCAAGGCGGCAGCGCCAAAGGCACGCTCGCTCTTACGGGCCCCATCGCGAAATCCGTTGCTTGTCTGGATGGCGCCAGTCGCCCGCGCTGCCAGCGTGCCTGACGCATTGAGGGGACCGGTTACCGACATTTCGCCGCGATAGAAATCGAAGCTGCCGCCCTGGAAACTGCCGTCGAAGTGGAATTCTTTCGCAGGCGCACGGGTGACGATGTTGATCACGCCGCCCGGCTCGCTAAGCCCTACCATCACCGAAGCCGGGCCTTTCAACACCTCGACGCGCTCGACGTTGGCAAGGTCAAAGAAGGCTTCCGGCCGGTCCATGCCACTGGTCAGGGGAAAGCCGTTGATCGCATAGCGGGCGCTGACAAAGCCGCGGATGCTATATGTCTCGGCACGATTGCCTGCGGTGCCATTCAACTGAACGCTCGATACGTTCTGGATGACGTCGGTGAGGCGTACCGCCGCCTGATCCTCGATCACCACGCGTGGCACGATCTGGATGGATTGCGGCACGTCGCGGATGACGCTGTCGGTGCGGGTTGCCGTAGCGCTCAGCGTAGCGCGATAGCCGGGAACCGGGCCTGTCGCCGTCTCGATGACATCGCTGTTCGCGCTGCGTGCACCCTGTCCCTGCACCCGGACTGGGCCCAGCACCGTTCCGCCCGGCGAAGCCTCAGCCCCTTGAGGCGCACGAACCAGACGAACCGCTCCACTGCCGGTCTGCCGATATCCAAGCCCTGACCCGGCCAGAAGCACCGACAGTGCCTCCTGCGCAGAATAGGTGCCCGATACTGTGGCAGAAGTGCGCCCGGCGACATCGCCCGGCTCATAGCCTACCTGCATCCCGGCCTGCCGCATCCACGCCAGCAAGGCTCCTTCAAGCGGCTGCCCCGCGATGTCAAATGAACGCGCCTGCGCTCCTTGAGCCGCTGCCGCTTGCGGAACAATCACCCCAAGCGGCAGTGTGGTACTGGCCAGAAACCCCATGGCCAGACGTTTGGAAACCGAATTCATCTATTCCCCCGTAAAGCGGATCATGCCCCGCCTCCCGGAAGGACGCGGGGCGATATTGCAAGCGACTTGCAATATCGCGTCACAGGGTTTGACGTCCGGGCATGCCCGGCACCCAAGTTGAAAAACAAAAAATCTGCGGCAGAGTAAAAATTCAGCGCGTTGCGCGACGCAGCAGGAGCACTCCACCGGGCAGGCGGGCCAATTCCAGCCCCCGCATGGCAGCCAGAGTATCAAGCGCTTCGTCGGGCCGATCGGTGCGAAAACTTGCGCTTATCGGCTTGCTATCCGCAAGATTGGCCAGAATGAACACCGGCGCGCGGCGATAACGAGCCACGGCGCGTATTGCGGTTTCCAGCGACACTTGGCGCAGCAGCAATTCGCCTCGACGCCAGGTGCCGATCCGATCAACGGGCAGTCCGTTCAGCAGTACCGCTTGTCCACCAGCCCCAAACCGCGCTCGCTGACCTGCATGAAGGACAAGCGGCCTGTTACTTTCAAGCGCCACCGCGCCCTCGGTCACGCCCACGCGCGAATAAGCTTCGGTATCGTCTACTTCAAACGCCGTACCAATGTCACGCACCGTGCCACCGGCAGTGTCTACCCGAAACGGCCGTGTATCGCCGTGACGCACCGTAAACCAGGCTCGCCCTTTCAGCAGCCTGATTTTGCGCCCGCCCCTGCCGTAATCGATCGAGATCGCACTGTCGCTGTCAAGCACGGCCTGAGAACCATCACGCAGAGCGACGTGCCGGATCTCGCCTGGAGCGCTGATGGCATCGGCATTCAGCCACACATAAGCTGCTGGCCCAGCCAACCAGACAATCGCGACTGCTGCGGCAGCAGAAAACAGCACAGAACCTCGCCCCCACTTTGCGGATCGGGCCCCCGGCACCACGCCTACTTCCGGGTCAGCCGCGAAGGCGCTCTCCAGCGAAGCAAGGTCCTGCCAGCACTGCCTTTCGTGCAGAAATGCAGCCCGGTTGCGCGGGTCGGCAGCGCTCCAGTGGCTCAATTCGTCCAGTTCTGCCGCCGTCATGTCGCCTGACGCCAGCCGCACCACCCATGCCCGCGCCCTCTCGCCGCGCGTTTCGGCAGTGTCGTTCCCCTGCACCGTCATGATGGTCCTGATCGCTCCGCCCATGATATTGCCTAGACGCACGGGCGGCGGCGCCACCCAACCCGTCAGTTGTTAAGACCTACTACGCCGCCGGATCGTACCCGTCACGCGCGGCAGCCAACGCTTCAAGCGCGCGACGTATATGATTCTCCACAGTCGTGGTGCTGATCGACAACCTTCGCGCGATGCCCTTGTGTGTTTCACCTTCAAAGCGATTAAGGCGGAAAATGGTGCGCGTGGGTTCCGGCAACGCAAGCGCCGCCTGACGTACCCGCTCCAGCACGCGCGCGGAATCCAGAATTCGATCCTGCCCGGGGGCATCATCGCTTTCAGTCAGAATACCCTGTACATCATCGGCCAGACGCCCACGCCGCTGTTGCGAGCGCCGCATATCGAACGCAAGGTTGCGCGCCAGCCGAAACAGATACGCGCGCTTGGACAGGATCGGCTGATCGTCCGTCAGCCCCTGTACCTTGAGCCACATCGACTGGACGACCTCCTCCGCATCGGCCGGGTTTCCGACAAGGCGCTCGGCCCTGCGAAGCAAGGCGTTGCGCTCGGCGATGATAAGGCTTGAAAGAGCAGCCGCATTTCCACTCATGCGCGCCCATTAATGCTATTGCGAAGGATATGCAATTCATCTGAATGTGTGGAAAACAGCGCCGGGTGGACGCTGCGCGGGACAAGCCTTCCATCAGGGTTCAATCGCAAACCGAATTTGTGCTGCAAGACTCCGAGAAGGGCGCGCTGGCACCAATCTCACCGCCCTCTGAAGGCCAGCATCTGGCCGAAGGAAGCAGTTTTTCGCTCAAACCCAATCCTTACGCCGCGCGGGTTAGGGCTCCGAGTTGCAGGTCATCAGCCAACTCCAGTGGCGGCAGCGGATTGCCTGTGAGCCCACTGACCATCGCGGCCTGAATCGTCGTGGCAGGCCAAAGCCTGGATAGCGGGCCAACGACGCAGTCGCGGATCAACGGCAGCAAGCGGCTGTCTGACTGATAGACCGGGGTGAACAGCGCCGTAAGCCACTGGTAGGTCAGCACATGGCGGCGGCGCAGTCTGATACCGTGCCGAACCCCTTCATCGACGCTGTCATGCTCCGCAAGGCCCTTCGCCAACGCCCAGGCGTCGAGCAAGGCCATGTTGGCGCCCTGGCCAAGCTGAGGGCTGGCCGAATGCCAGGCGTCGCCGATATGAGCCAGCGCCGGTTCCGCCGGCACCGCAAGAATTCGATGTGCATAGCGTGCGAATGTCAGTTGGTCGGGATCATGGATCTGATCAAGCAAAGGCATGCACTCAGGCCAGATCGCAGCAATCTGCGCCTTCCATGGCGACAGACCCGCCCGGCGCCAGTCCTCCAGGCGATCGGCACGAAGGGACCAGAAAAATGCGGCCTTGAAGGTCGTTTCGCCCGGCGGGGTTCCTATGGGCAGGACGCCTGCCATGATGCTTGCGCGTTGGTAACGCTGCGCAAGCGCATGGGGATCGAACCCGGCATCCTGCGGCCAGTCAAGGCTGGCCCACAGCGCTCCATAGGCCAGTTCCCGGCCGGTCGGCGGGGCCAGTGGCGTGCGCGTGCCAAGCGCGTCCACCACCAGATCATAGACATCGCTCGTGCCGCCATCGGCAAAGTTCAGCCTGCGCTTCGTCCCGACCAAGGCGCTCCCGACCAAAGTGTGTCCGGTGTGGATTACAATGCCCGAATGGCGAACTGCCTCGTGAAGGATCGCAAACAGGCTGGCGCGGTGGATGCCGATGCCGAACATGCCTGAGTGGCGCAGCGCGGAATAACGAACGTCGAGGACGACCCGCTTTCCAGCCTTGCCGAACAACCGATCAATGCGTGCACCGCGCGCCAGCGCGTCATCCAGCAATCCTATTCGAGAAAGGACTGCCATGCCCGTGGGCTGCAGCATCAAACCAGACCCTAGGGCCCGTGGTGTGTCGAAGCGCTCGAACAGTGTGACATGATGCCCCGCGCGACGAAACATCAGCGCCGTCGCCAGTCCGCATGGCCCACAGCCTGCAATCGCAATATTCAGCCCCCGCATAATGGGTCTCTAACGCAGTATACCGGCCCATCCAACAAGATTGCCGCAAAACCGGCATCGTGGAATGCGGGATGCTCGGCCGAAGCCCGCCGACGGCGACCGGACTATTCATCCAGATTGGACGAAAGTGTTCTCGCCGCCTTGAAAAGGCGGTCTGCGTGCTAGATCGAACCGTCCGCAGAACTCTGGTCGCCAAGACGCGATTGTGCTGCTACGGCCCTTGTTCTGGATCCAGAAACAGGCTCCGGGGCCTTGCGTGCTACGTTCACTCGCGAGGATAGATTTCTTCGGACGTAGCTTAAGGTATTAAGAATATGACATTCGACAGGGGAAATCGCGGCTATGGTCGCGACCGGTTCGGCGGTGGTGATGATCGCTGGGGCGGCGGCAACGATCGCTTCGGTGGTGGTGATCGCTTCGGCGGTGGCCAGCGCGGTGGCTTCGGTGGATCGCGCGGCGGTGGTTTTGGCGGCGGCGGTTCGCGTGGCGGTCCGGGCCAGGTCGTGGGTCAGGGCCGTGGAACGGTCAAGTTCTTCAACCCCGACAAGGGTTTCGGCTTCATCCAGCTTGAAGACGGCGGCGACGATGCATTCGTGCACATCAGCGCGGTGCAGGCCGCCGGCCTCGAAACGCTGGCGGAAGGGCAGCAGCTGGAATTCCAGCTGGTCGAGCGCAACGGCAAGGTTTCCGCATCCGAACTGACCATCGTTGGCGAAGTCATCGTCGCCGAACGTCGCGAGCGTGCTCCGGCTCCCGCTCAGCGCCAGTCGACTGGCGAGAAGGCCACCGGCACGGTCAAGTTCTTCAACGGCACCAAGGGCTTCGGCTTCATCGTCCGTGATGATGGCCAGCCTGATGCGTTCGTGCACATCAGCGCCGTCGAGCGCTCCGGCCTGCATGGCCTTGCGGAAGGTGATCAGTTGGAATTCGAGATCGAGATCGATCGCCGCGGCAAGGCGTCGGCCGTAAATCTGGTCCAGCGCTGACCAACCTGGCCATGGCCACCTTGCTTCAGGTGGCCATGGTTTCATCTCGTGCTTCAAATGCGCAAAAACAGGGCGGACCTGATCCGATCGGAACCGATACCCGCCCACAGTGCTTGAAACACAGACCCTAGACGTTTCATTTCTGGCTGATGACCTCGGAACCTAGCCTTGTCCTGGCGTAATCATCATGGGCAGGCCAATAAGACGACAATGGATAGCATGACCAACGACGATCGCAGCGGCGACAACGACTCTCCCCTTCTCGACCTGGACAAAGGTTCGGTCCAGCGCTTCATCGCGCGCGCCAAAAGCCAGGGCGTCATCACGGTCAAGGAGTTGAATGCCGCTCTGCCGCAGGACCAGATGACCACCGACCAGATCGAGGACATCATGGCCGCGATCTCGGAAATGGGCGTCAAGATCATCGAAAACGACGATGATGACGACGAGGACGGCGAGCAGGAAGGCGACGCCGAGGCCATCGATGGTCGCGATGATGATTCGGGTTCGGAATCCGATTTCGACGAAGGCAATTCCCGGCGCCGCCCCGGCGAGACCCGCAAGGCCGACACGGCCGCGCGATCCGACGACCCGGTCCGCATGTACCTGCAGGAAATGGGCGCCGCTGAGATGCTCAGCCGCGAGGGCGAGGCCGCCATCGCCAAGCGCATCGAAGCCGGCCGCGACATGATGATCATGGGGCTCTGCGAAAGCCCAATGACGTTCCACGCGATCATCGGCTGGTCCGAAGCGCTCAACAACGGCGACATGCAACTTCGCGAGATTCTCGATCTCGACGCGATGCTTTCCAAGGAGCCGCAGCCGGAGAATCTGGGCGAGGACGGTGAAGCCGACGGCGAGATTTCCGCTGCCACGGCCGGCCCTACCTTCAAGGACGATGACGATTCCGGCGAGGACAACTCGGAGGAAGTCGACGAGGACGGCAACCCGATCCCCAAGCGCAGGGTCGAGGACGATGAGGAGGACAACACCCTCTCCCTCAGCCAGATGGAAGCCGCACTTACGCCTGAGGCGCTGGAAAAGTTCGCGCTTATCACCGAACTGTTCCGCACCTTCGAACGCCTGCAGAGCGATCGCCTGGAAGCGCTGGCGCTGGGCATCGATTTCCCAGCCGCGAAGGAAGACCAGTACCTTCAACTGCGCGAGGATCTTACCGCGCAAGTGGAATCGGTGCAGTTCCATGCGACCAAGATCGAACAGCTGGTCGACAATCTTTACTCCTTCAACCGCCGCCTGACGACGCTGGGCGGCCAGATGCTGCGTCTGGCCGAACGTCATAAGGTGAAGCGTGCCGACTTCCTCGAAGCCTACACGGGCCGCGAACTGGACGACACCTGGGTCGCCGAAGTGGCCGGGAAGGACAAGAAGTGGGCTGCCTTCGCGGAAAACGAGGCTGGCCCTGCCGAGCGCATCCGCCTCGAAGTCTCGGACATCGCCACGGCCACCGGCATGGCGCTTCCCGAATTCCGCCGCATCGTCAACATGGTCCAGAAGGCGGAGCGCGAAGCGCGCATCGCCAAGAAGGAAATGGTCGAGGCGAACCTGCGTCTGGTGATCTCGATCGCCAAGAAGTACACGAACCGTGGCCTGCAATTCCTGGATCTCATTCAGGAAGGCAACATCGGCCTGATGAAGGCGGTCGACAAATTCCAGTATCGCCGCGGCTACAAGTTCTCGACGTATGCGACTTGGTGGATCAGGCAGGCGATCACCCGCTCGATCGCGGATCAGGCCCGCACGATTCGTATCCCGGTTCACATGATCGAGACGATCAACAAGCTGGTGCGCACCAGCCGTCAGTTCCTCCACGATCAGGGCCGCGAGCCTACGCCTGAGGAAATGGCCGAGAAACTCTCGATGCCGCTCGAAAAGGTGAAGAGGGTCCTGAAGATCGCCAAGGAGCCGATCAGCCTCGAAACGCCGATCGGCGATGAGGAAGACAGCAGCCTCGGCAACTTCATTCAGGACGAGAACGCCGTGATCCCGGTGGACGCGGCGATTCAGAACAACCTGAAGGAAATGATCACTCGCACGCTGGCATCGCTGACGCCGCGTGAAGAGCGCGTGCTGCGCATGCGCTTCGGCATCGGCATGCCGACCGACCACACTCTGGAAGAGGTCGGGCAGCAGTTCTCCGTAACCCGAGAACGTATCCGTCAGATTGAGGCCAAGGCACTGCGCAAGCTCAAACACCCAAGCCGTTCACGCATCATGAGAGCGTTCCTCGATTAAACGCAGTTCGCTCAACATCTGATCAAGTGCGGACGGCTGCACCGATCCCCGATATCGGCGGTGCAGGCGCTCTGTATTGAGAAGATCGGGTCCGAACCGCATTGGCTATAGGAAAACATCTCCGCTTTTGCCCGATTGTCTCACCGAGACGGATAGGGCCAAATTTTTCGTTTCGTGCGGGCAGCGTTGAAATTATGCGGAGTCTACAGCTGCCCCCGCACCAGGTTCCTCAAATTCGTCAGCCGGTCCATCGACCGGCTGCGAGGCGGCACGTCAAGCGATGTTCCTCAGGCTTTTCTCCGCCTCTTGCTGCATATTCTTCATTTGGACGTCGTTGATCGAGTCAAGCGTCGGCTCGATACCGCTGGTCGCCAGCACCGGTTCGCCGACGCGAACCACGCATGACATGCAGGCGCCGCTCAACTTCGTCTGCATTTCCTTGCTGAACACGCCATTTCGAAAGCCTTTTGCAGCGCCGGATGAAAGATTGGACTGACCGTACCTGCAACAGCACGCTTGCGGCTGAGGGCCTTGGATCGTCCGACTTCGGGGCTGCCTGCCTAGAAGAGAGTTCTGACACCACATTGACCTGAGGAAAGTGGATGCAGCTCCCTGACCAAGAACTGAGCCCACGGTCAGGTTGACTTCACATCCTCATGCCGATCGTCGCGAACAAAGTACGAGCCTGCCCCGGCACGACGCGTAGGGCGTTCCCAGCGGACTGGTCGTAGTTCCGATTGGTGAGATTGCGCACGGTAAGGCGCGCATAGGCACTGTGACCGCCTGCCACTTGCAGCGTATAGCCGGCGTTGAGATCGAACGTCGTATAGCTGTCCAGATGGAACGGCACCGTTGTCGAGCCATCTGCCGCTTGCGAAAGGCCGCCATAGCGTCGTCCGACATGATAAGCGCCCCCGCCCAACGACAGGCCTTCAAGTACTCCGCCGGGCCGATAGGACAGCGCGATGCTACCGGTGTGCTTCGCCACGTTGATGACGCTGTCGCTGAAGGTGCTCTGCGGATCACGGGCATCGGTATAGGCATAGGACACTATGGCGCTCAATCGGCGCGTAATTTCACCAACGAGATCAAACTCCACGCCGCGTGACGTCACTTTGTCGCGGGCCTCAGTGATCGTGTTGCCATCGCCGATATCGACCGTCTCCAGCACGTTGTTCTTGCGGATGTCGTAGACCGCCAGCGTGGTGGTGACGCCGGCGAACACCTGCGCCTTAACACCCGCCTCGTAGCTTCGGCTGCGCTCCGGCGGGAATGGACCGGAAGCGGGCTGGCTGCCCTCCGCCGGAACCGAGGGATTGGGCGCGAATGCGCGAGAGTAGCTGGCATAGACCGAGACATTGGGCTGGGGCTGATAGACAATCCCAAGGCGCGGCAGAAACGTGTCCGTTTCCGAGCGATCACTGATGTTGGAGCCGCTGCGCGTAAAGTCCTTGAACGTCTCATACCGCCCGCCAAACACCAGCGTCCAGGCGTCGTCCAGCATCACCAGATCCTGGACATACAGACCGATCGTCTTGTACCGGTCCACCGTCGACGAATTGGGCGTGACGGTCAGATTGGCGTAGTTCTGATCCAACAATCCATAGACCGGATCGAAGACATTGAAACCGCCCCGGCGCGGCGAGTCCACCTGAAAGCCGCGCAGGCTCTCGAACGTTTCGTAATCCGCGCCGAACAGCAGCTTGTGGCGCACACCCAACAGCCGCGCGTCACCGTGCAGGTTCAGCGAGAAGTAGTCGCGGTTGTCGTGCAGATCCCGGTTGCCATCCAGACTACGGATCAGCTCGCCGGTCGCCTGACCATCGGGACCGACGACCAGACTGCGCGGACGGACCTGCAGGTCCGAGCCGGACGTCCGCTGGATGGCGTACTTCGCTTCGACCCGCCAGCCGGGGGCAACGCCGTAAGCCAGCAGCACATTCCCTGAATGAAGCTTCTGCTTGAGCGTGGTGAACGCTTCGCCAAAGTAGCGGGTGGCGGGGGTATCAAGCCGCTTTCCGTTGTAATAGACCCGGCCACGATCGAACGGTTGGGTGCTATCGGTGTATTCGTAGGTCGCCAGCATGCTGAGGGCGCCACCGCTCCACGACAGGCTGGGCGCTATAAACGTGCGCTCTATGTCGTGGCCGTGCTTGCGCCAGTAATCGCTGTCTTCACGCTCGCCGATCAGGCGGAAGGCAAAACCGCCGCCCAGCGGACCGGTAACGTCTGCCATCTGGCGGTTCTGGCCGCGCGTGCTGAAATTGCCGCTGACGGTATAGTGGAAGGTGTCCAGCGGCTTTTTTGTGACAACGTTAACAAGGCCACCCGGCTCGAACCGCCCATAGAGCAGTGAGGCTGGCCCCTTAAGCACTTCCACCCGCTCGGTAGAGGCATTGAGCGCGCGAACCTGAACACTCAGGTAGCCGTCGCGCAGCACTGAGCCTTGCCCGCTTTCAAACCCGCGAATGATGAAATTGTCGCCAGTGTTGCCGAAGGAATTCGCCTCTGTGATACCGCTGACATTGCGCAGAACGTCGGTCAGCGTCTCAGCCGATTGCTCCAGAATTACCTGATTGGAAATCGCCGTGACCGACTGCGGTGTTTTAAGCACCGGTACGTCGATCTTCATGCCGGTGCTGGCATTCGTGATCCCGTAGAGGCTTTCGGAGCGCCCGTTAACGACGATAGCGTCATTCTCCTCTCCTTCCGCCCAAGCCGGGGTGGAGAGGATCGGAGCAGCCAGCACCAGTGACTTCAGAACTACAAACTTACGAATGACGCGCCCCCTTGCAAAATGCTGCATTGCAATAGTGATATCGCTTATGCGAATCAATCGCATTATTGTCATCGCCCAAAAGTATAATAATCAGCGCCTTACGGTGAACAAGCGGCTTTAGTGACATATTGCAACGCCATATGGCTGCCGAAACACCACAGGAGAGCTAACTGCCAGGACCGGACGAGACCGGTGCGGATTACACGCCAGTTTGTCGCGCTTGACTACTTCGATGAAAGGGAAGCGCAGACCGAGCGGTGTTCACCTGCGATATCGGGCTGCAGGGCTTTGTCGGCAACTCATCGCTACCCGGCGCATTTGCAGATTGTATCCTGACCCGAGGCATTGAAGGAACCCGACTT
Source organism: Novosphingobium guangzhouense (assembly GCF_002896965.1). Taxonomy (GTDB): domain Bacteria; phylum Pseudomonadota; class Alphaproteobacteria; order Sphingomonadales; family Sphingomonadaceae; genus Novosphingobium; species Novosphingobium guangzhouense. The sequence goes on along the minus strand of NZ_LYMM01000084.1, from coordinate 124,919 downwards.
GCCCGCAGCCTTTTCACGCAACGCTCCCACGGCGTTGCATCCTCTTCACGGAATCCTGCTCGCATTCCCGGTGGCATTGTTTCCCGGAGCGTTGGCGGCGGACGCAACCTATCTCAACAGTTCCGAGATGCAGTGGTCGAATTTCGCAGCCTGGCTGATCGCAGGAGCACTGGTCTTCACCGGACTGTCGCTGGCATGGGCGCTCGTGCGGGCGGTAATGCGGTACACGGGAAGCCGCGGGCTTGCGATAATTCTGGGTGCCCTGTTCGTTGTCGGCCTTATCAACGCATTCCAGCACAGCCATGACGGCTGGAGTTCGGTCGGGACAACCGGTCTTGCCCTATCCGTGATCTCCACCGTGCTGGCTCTGGCTGCGGGCTGGATCGGCTATTCGGTGCCGAAGGAGGCGCACGCATGACCACACTTCGACATGCCGTGCTGACGCTAGCCGTCCCGCTGGCCCTCTCCGCCTGCGACAAGGCGCCCAATCTCGACCAGACCGGAGCCCGCCCCCAACTTCCGGGACAGAAGGAAACGCTGCTCCCGCCGATGAAGATCGCGCGCCCCACGGGCTGGAACGGCGCCATGCCCAGTGTCCCGCAGGGCTTTACGATCACCCCGATCGCGACGGGCCTCAAAGTCCCCCGCCAGACCCTGGTTCTGCCTAACGGCGACGTGCTGGTTTCCGAGGGCCTCGGCGGCAGCGCTCCCAAGCTGCGCCCCAAGGACGTGATCGCCGGCTATATCAAGAGCCTTGGCAAGAGCGGCAGCAAGGGCGGCAACCGCGTAACTCTTCTGCGCGATCGCGACGGTGACGGCAGATACGAATTGCAGACCGTGCTGATCAACGGCCTTAATGCACCTTACGGCCTGGCGCTGGTCGATGGCGACCTCTATGTCGCCAATCAGGACGCGCTTCTGCGCTTCCCCTATCGCGATGGCGCGACTCACATCGACGGTCCCGGCGACGTGGTGACGAAACTGCCCGCCAATCCCAACCACCACTGGACCAAGTCGCTCACCGCCAGCGCCGACGGCACCCGCCTTTATGTCGGCATCGGCTCCAACAGCAACGTTGGCGAACGCGGCATGGCTCTGGAGGAAGAACGCGCCGTCGTCTGGGAAATCGACCGCGAGAACGGCACGCACCGTACTTACGCCTCGGGCATCCGCAATCCCACAGCGCTGGCGATCAATCCCGCGACACAGGCGCTCTGGGCCGTCGTCAACGAGCGTGACGAACTGGGCGCCGATCTTGTGCCGGATTACCTGACTTCCGTGCGGCCGGGCGCGTTCTATGGTTGGCCCTACAGCTATTACGGCGATCACGTAGACCCGCGCGTCCGTCCGCAGAAGCCGGAGATGGTGCGCAAGGCCATCGCCCCCGATTATGCGCTCGGCTCGCATGTCGCCGCGCTCGGGCTGACATTCCTGACCGGAGGCGGCTTCGGAGGCAATTACGCTGACGGCGCCTTTGTGGGTGAGCACGGGAGCTGGAACCGTCGCCAGTTGGCCGGATACAAGGTCGTGTGGATTCCCTTCACCAACGGCCGCCCTTCCGGCAAGCCGCGTGATTTCGTGACCGGTTTCATCGGCCCCGATGGAAAGGCACGGGGCCGTCCGGTCGGCGTGACGTACGATCCGGTCCGCCGCGCGCTGATCGTCGCCGACGACTTGTCCAACACGGTATGGCGCATCACGCCCTCCGCCGCGCGCTGAATAGCAGAAACCCTTTGTAACGCGACTGGATCGAACCCCCGGCCGCCCCATGCGTTGCCTTGCGCAACACAGGGGAAGAATGCTTGCGTAAATCGATCATCGTTGGCGCGCTGCTGCTAGCGGGCTGCAACAGCCATCAGTCCGCGTTGGCGCCGTTCGGGCTGGAGGCGCGCTCGACGCTGACGATGACCACGGTGCTGGTGATCGGCGCTGTCGTTATCGCGCTGGGGGTAGCGCTGGTCTTTGTCCTCGCGGTGCGCGCGCCGGAGGGGCGACTCGATCACGCGGGCGGCATGCGCATGGTGCTCTGGCTCGGCGCGATCGTGCCGACGGTGGTGCTGACGGCGCTGCTGGTCTGGGCCCTGCCCGCGATGCGCCCGCTGCCTGACGCCGTGCAGAACTTGCGCGTGCATGTCGAGGGCGAGCAGTTCTGGTGGCGCGTGCGCTACAAGCCGCAAGGCCAGCCGCCCCTGATCTCCGCCAACGAGGTGCGCATCCCGGTGGGTCGCACCGTGGTGTTCGAACTAACCGCGACCGACGTGATCCACAGCTTCTGGATACCCGGCCTCGCAGGCAAGATGGACATGATCCCGGGACGCACCAACCGCCTCGTCGTAAAGGCCGACAAGGCGGGCACCTATCGCGGCATCTGCGCGGAGTTCTGCGGCCTCAGCCACGCGCTGATGGCGTTCGACGTGATCGCCATGGAGCCCGCCGCCTTCGATGCATGGCTCGCCGCCAGCCGCGAACCGCCGATGCGCACGGAGGGACGCGGCGCCGCGCTGTTCGAGGCCAGTGGCTGCAATGCATGTCACTCCCTGAACGGCGGCGAGGGCATCGGCCCCGACCTCACCCGCTTCGGCGAGCGCCGCACGCTGGGCGCAGGCATCCTTCCTCCGACCGTGGCGAACACCGCCGCCTTCATCCGCGATCCCCACAAGTCCAAGCCCGGAGCCCGCATGCCAGCCTACGCCGCGATGCCCGAAGCGGACGCGCTGGCCATCGCCCGCTGGCTGAAGGAGCACGGACGATGAGCCTCTACGATCAGGACGACGTTGCACTGCGCGAAGCGCAGGAAGCGCGGCTCCGAAAAGTGTGGGAGCCGCCCAAGGGGTTGTTCCTGCGCTGGACCGACACCAACAACAACCGCGTCGGCGTGTGGTACGTGCTGACCGCCTTCGGCTTCATGCTGTTCGCAGGCGTGCTCGCGCTCATCATGCGCATGCAGCTGGCGGTTCCGGACAACGATCTCGTCGATGCGGGGACATTCAACCAGCTGTTCACGCTGCACGGCTCGGTGATGATGTTCCTCTTCGCCGTGCCGATGTTCGAGGCCGTCTCGATCATCCTGCTGCCGCAGCTGCTGGGCGCGCGCGACTTGCCGTTCCCGCGTCTTTCCGCCTTCGGGTACTGGTCGTTCCTGATCGGCGGGGTCTTCGTTTCCGGCTCGATCTTCTTCGATGCCGCGCCCGATGGCGGGTGGTTCATGTACCCGCCGCTGACCACGCGCACGGACCTCTCCGGCCTTGGTGCCGACATCTGGATGCTGGGGCTGTCCTTCATCGAGGTGTCCTCGGTCGCCGCTGCGGTGGAACTGATCGTCGGCGTGCTCAAGTGCCGTCCGCCGGGAATGCGGCTCAACCTGATGCCGCTCTACGCCTGGTACATCCTCGTCGTCGCGGTGATGATCCTGTTCGCCTTCCCGCCGCTGATCGCGGGTGACGTGCTGTTCGAGATGGAGCGCCTGCTCGATTGGCCGTTCTTCGATGCGCAGCGCGGCGGCGATCCACTGCTGTGGCAGCACCTGTTCTGGATCTTCGGTCACCCGGAAGTCTACATCGTTTTCCTGCCCTCCATCGCCTTGTTCGCGATGCTGGTGCCCACCTTCGCGCGGCGGCACCTGCTGGGCTATCCATGGATCGTGCTGGCGGCGGTGGGCACCGCGTTCCTGTCCTTTGGCCTCTGGGTCCACCACATGTTCGCGACCGGGCTGCCCAAGATCAGCCTCGCGTTCTTCTCCGCCGCGTCGGAGGCGGTCGCGATACCCACGGCGGTGCAGATCTTCGTGTTCATCGTGACGCTCTGGGCGGGCCGCGTGGTCTGGTCGACGCCGCTGCTCTACGCGACGGGCAGCCTTGCGATCTTCGTCATCGGCGGCCTGACGGGTGTGATGGTGGCCGTGGCCCCGTTCGACTGGCAGGCGCACGATACCTACTTCGTCGTCGCGCACCTGCATTACGTGCTGATCGGCGGTACGCTGATGCCACTGTTCGCCGGGCTCTATTACTACTGGCCGCTGATTACGGGCAAAAAGCTGTCCGACAGGCTGGGGCGCACGGCGTTCTGGCTGATCTTCGTGGGCGCGAACCTGTGCTTCTTTCCGATGCACCTGTCGGGGCTGGAGGGGATGCCGCGCCGCGTCTTCACCTACCCGGAGGAGCTTGGCCTTGGCGGGCTCAACCTGGCATCCACTATCGGTTCGTTCGTGATCGCGGCGGGCGTGGCGGTGATCGTGCTGGACCTGTGCCGCTCGCCGTGGCGACAGAAGGCCCCGCGCAATCCGTGGGCTGCGGGCACGCTGGAGTGGCTCGCCCATCCCGATGACGAGGACTGGGGCATCCGATCTATCCCGCTGATCGAGAGCCGCTATCCGATCTGGGATCAGGAGGATTTCGTGCGCAAGGTGGACGAAGGCCGCTATTTCCTGCCCGATGCTGAGGAGGGCCGGCGCGAAACGATCGTGACCTCGGTTCTGGACGCGCGGCCGGTTTCCGTCATCCGCCTTGGCGGGCCGAGCTGGCTGCCGATACTGACGGCGGTGGCGCTGGGCGGGGTGTTCATCCTGACGACCTACCACTTCTACTGGGCCGCGCTCGTCTCGGGCATGCTGACACTGGCGCTGGTGCTAGCATGGCTATGGACCGGGACTGCGGAGATTCCTGAAAAGCCCTGCAAGCCGATCGGCCACGGCATCGAACTGCCGCTCTATATCTCGGGTGATGCAGCGCCGGGGTGGTGGGCGATGTTCATCACGATGATGGCCGATGCGACGGCATTTTCGGGGCTGGTGTTCGGATACTACTTCTTCTGGACCCGGCACGCGGATTTTCCGCCGATGGCGATGGCAGATGGGCCGGGTGTCCTCTGGCCGATGGCGGCGTTGGCAGTCGGCTTGGCAAGCTGGTTGGCAACAGTCGGGGCGCGAAAAATACACGCGCGCGGCAAGATCGGTCTTGCCCGCGTGCTGGTGCTGCTGGGCATCGCGGCCAGCCTTGCCGGTATCTACGCAGGTCTTGCCGGACCATGGCTCTCGGGTATGGACCCGCAGGCGCACAGCTACCCCGCGATCGTCTGGACGTTGGCGATCTGGACCACGGCGCACTGCGGGGTTGCAGCGATCATGCTCGCCTACGTGCTCGCCCGCAGCCTGGCAGGCAAGATGACGCCGCAGCACGACGCCGACATCCGCAACGTCACGGTCTACATGCACTTCCTCGCGCTGACGGTGGCGGTGACCTACCTTACCATCGGTCTGTTCCCGGAGTTCGCATGATGGGTGAGCGGCGCAAGTGGCACGAAAGGCTCAAGGTCACGCTCTGGACGCTGATTGTACCGCCCACGGTCTGGGCCGGACACTTCCTGTTCAGCTACCTGTGGGCGGCGATTTCCTGCGCCAAGGACGGGCGCTTCGCGAAGTTCCCGATGCTGTTCACGGTCGGCACCGTGATCGCGCTCGGGCTGATCGTGCTGTCCGGCTGGGTCGCCTGGAAGCAGCAACGCACCGTTGGCGACCCGCCTCCACACGAGCAGGGCACCGAGGTCGACCGGCTGCGCTTTCTGGCGAAATCGACCCTGCTGCTGGCGGGCCTCAGTTTCGTGTCGGTGCTGTTCAGCGCACTGCCTGTCGTGTTCATCGGAGACTGCCGATGAGGCGTATGGCGCTGATATCCTGCCTTGTTCTGATGCCGGTGGGCTGGGCGCTGTCGGACCACGGCATGACCGGGCACATGGCCGGCCACATGATCGCGGTGGCCGTGGCAGCACCGCTGCTGGCGCTTGCGACGACCGGGAACCACGCAGATCCGGCGCAGCGCTGGCCCCGCGTCATAACGCCAATGAAGATGATGCTGCTGGACCTCCTGACTGTCTGGGGCTGGCACCTCCCCACCCTGCGCGCCGCTGCTGATGCATCGTCGGTATTGGCAGCGCTTGAACACCTGAGCTTCCTTGCCGCCGGTTTCCTGCTGTGGAGCGCAGCTCTCCACAGCCCCGCACGGGTCAGCGGCATCGGTGCGCTGCTGCTAACCTCGATGCACATGACCCTACTTGGCGTGCTGATCGGCCTGGCGCCTCGCCCGCTCTATCATGGGATGCACCACTCCGGCGAGCTCGACCCGCTGGCGGACCAACAGCTTGGCGGCGTGGTCATGCTGGTGGTCGGCGGGATCAGTTACATGGTCGGCGGCCTTGCCCTGCTTGGCGCCTTGCTGCGCGGAGAAAGGAGCGCTTCGGCATGATGGTAAAGATCACGATCGGGCGCGTCGTGCTCGTCCTCTGTGCGCTTGTAGCGCTGGGTCTTGGTGTCGCTGCGGCAGGGCTGGTGCCGATTGCCGCGTCCTCCGGCCACTGGAAGATCACCGACTGGTTCCTCCACTGGACCATGCAGAACTCCGCCCGCACTTACAGCGCGGTGCAAACGCCGAAGTCGGTGCGCGACGACAGCGGCCTCGTCAGCGCGGCCGGCCACTTCCGACAGGCATGTCAGGTCTGCCACGGCGCGCCGGGCGAACCGCCATCCCCGGTCATGCAGGCGGCAACCCCACCCGCGCCGGATCTTGCGAAGACGGCAGGCCACTACACCGACCGCGAACTGTTCTGGATCATCCGCCACGGGGTCAAGTACACCGGCATGCCCGCATGGCCTGCCTCGGGCCGCGACGACGAAGTGCGCCGCATGGTCGGCTTCGTGCGTCGCCTGCCGACGATGACTACGCAGCAGTACCGCGACTTCACGGAGCAGGCCCTGACAGCCGCCGCGCCGTCCGCCGCCGCCGGTTGTACTGGCTGCCACGGTGCGGACGGAATGGGCAGGGGTCAGCCCGACATCCCCGTCATCGCCGGACAGGATACCGCCTACATCGCGCAAGCCTTGCGCCAGTACCGCGCAGGAAAGCGAGGCAGCGCGGCAATGCAGGCCGCTTCCGCCGGGCTCGACGACCGCGCTATCCGCACGTTGTCCGCATACTATGCAGGGCTTGAAGGACTTCCGCGCACCTCCATCGTCCCTCTGCACCCCATCGCGGCGCAAGGGCTGCCCGAGGCGCAACTTCCCGCCTGCGCAAGCTGCCACGCCGAAGGAAAGCCGCCCCCCCGCATCGCCGGGCAAAGACCGGAATACCTCGCCGAACGCCTGCGCCAATGGCGCGGAGACGACACCGTAATCGATGTGCACAAGCCCCGGCAACCGATGGCGGTGATCGCCCGGCGCATCCCGGCCGAAGACATCGACCAGCTCGCCAAAGCGCTGTCGCGCGCAACACCATAAGGCCGGTAGGAACCGCCGTCAGACTTCGACAGCGAGGTCGTCGTAATCAGACAGAGTCCCGCCACGGGCCAACACGGCTTCGTAATCGGCCTTACGCCGCTCATCGATCTGCGTATTGCTTAGACCGCGGCCCCAATAGCCGGTGATCGCCACGTCCTTTTTGGAAACACCAAGCGTCGTGAAGTGCTGGCGGATCGCGCGCATTTCGCGGCGCTCACCAGCGGCCCAGACCACCCGGTCCGGGGCATCCGGCAGTTCCCTGGCGTAGCGCAAGAGCATATCCTCTCCCTCGACAGGATAGAGATGAGCCAGGTGCAGCCCATCGATTCTGGGCAGTTCGGCAAACGCAACCGGATCACGCGTAACCACCCAGCCTTCGCCGGTCACCCCATCGGGCCAGCGCTGCAGCAGAGAATATAGCGCCGGGATCGCAGTCTCATCAAGAAACAGCGCCATCTTGCGCCCCCCTGTCTCGGGCAGGCTCATATGCGGACGCGGCCCCGTCAGGGCGAAACTGTCGCCAACCTTCACGCCCGCGACCCACTGCATCATCGGGCTCGTGCCCTCGTGCAGCACCACGTCGAAGCGAAAACGCCCCGCTCCGTCGCTGTCACGTACCGTATAAATCCGTGAAATTTCCTCTCCTTCGTGACGAAAATGCAAGCGAAAGGCAACATTGGGCACGCACCAGTTCGGGTCTTGCGTCGAGCCCTGGAGCCGCACTCCGATGCGCTGGACCGAGAAGCCGGGACGCTCAATTGTTTCCACCACAGCAAGGACATCATGCAGGCCCTTGTCATGGTCCTCACCCCGCAGCGCGCTGGACGGGCGGGATGCGGGACTGACTGGGGCGGTCGTGGATTCGGTCATTCGATGATCCTCGGACAAAGATAGACGGGACATGGAGGCAACGCAGGCGCGGATCGCGGCATGCGCTCAGGATGGGGGCGCCGCGAGTGCACAGGCTTTGGCTTCGTAGTGCAAGGCACGTTGCCTGCAGCGTTCGGCCAGCCTTCCGACAGCTCTGGTCGCCTTGTCGCGCTCTTCCCGGGCAAGGCGGCGATAATAGGCGACGTCGATCTGATCGAACATCACAGACGATCTCCTTTCCATGACGCTCCGCGTCAGCCGCTATGCCTCGTTCGAAGCGATCTGCGGGCCTGCGCCTTTCTTAACGGCCGAACGTGACACGACACGGGGGCGGAAAAGGTGGTCGGGACGAGCAAGGCAAGGAGCCGCCCCGACCAAGGGTCACAGGATGAAGGAACGCCCCATGACAAGCGTTCCTTGCGGGCTTGTGGCTTGACGAGAGAGACAAGCTACGATTCAAATGCTATTGCGACACATTCTCATATGCAAGCAGTTTCTTTTTCATTCGCGAATATAAACTCGCAATCCTCAGGTTTTGGCGAATTCGCGCAGCCGGTGCGCGTATAACGTGAGCGGATAGAGCCGCAGACCCTTGGCACTCAGCCTTTCGGCGCACGTCGATATCACCGATGCAAGGTCATCCTGCGATGGCGCCTGGCATCCGGGAGCGACGACCCGCTGCGCGACGGCGAGCCACGACAGCAGCATCAGTTCACTGGCGCCGACGTATGGGGTGCCAACCGGCAGGACGGGGTACCCGCCCGCCCGTGCCAGATCGCGCAGACGAGCAAAGTCGTCCGCTACGCCGCGGCCGCCGGCTGCCCCCTCATGCCCTCGTAGAATGGCAAGCACCTGCCGTTCCACGTGCGGGCGTCGGCTCAGGGAGCGGGTTTTCGTCAAGGCACGAACCGGGGTGCAGGTTCGGCCGACAAGGACGACCAAACACTATCGCGAGACCCGGTCCGGGCACGGGATCGTGCTGCGGATGCCATTGCAAGCAATGCGATTGCCATCAGCACCGCCGTTATATCCACCAGCACCAGTTCCGAATGATCGTAAAGGCTCTTGCCGCCCAAGATGCTTGCTGCAGGGATACAAAGCATGGCGATGGCGCCAAAGACGCAGAGTTCCGATCCCGCCTTGGCCGCTCCACGTGCAAGCGCCCAGACGGTGAAGACCACAAAGACGGCGTAATAGAGGGCGCTGTGCACGCCATATGTGGCAGCGGGGCCAAGCAGTTTCGCCGCGGCCAGCGTCACCGCAATTCCTGCCACGCAGCCAAGCGGAACTCCTGCGGTCAGCGCGCCCAGAACCCGCGTGGCGCGGGTCTGTTGAGGCGCACCAGACTTGCGCTCACGCTTGCGGCGGCTTTCCACCCACAGCAGGTTACCCGTGTAGAACAGGAAGGCGCCGGCCAGTCCCATCAGGAAATAGGCCCATCGGATCGGATAGCCGCCGAAGCTTCCGAAATGCAGCGTGAACAACCCGGTGGTAGTGGCCGCCCAGCCGTTCTGCATACCCGGCATGAAGTTGCGATCGACGATTTCGGCGGTGTTCGGATCGAGCCCCGCGATGCCGTAGGTCGGCCCCCGCTGGCCATAACGCGGATCGCTGCCCTGGACTCGCAGTGCAGGCAGGATGCCGCCCCCCTGTCCGTAGACGATCTGGTGCGGCGTGAAACCGGGGGCCTGTTGCCTAAGCCGCTGGACGATCTGCAGGGGCGTGATCGTGGGCGTCCCTTCTATGGATGCTTCCGCGCGCATCATCGGCCGAGCCCGGCTCGCCGCGTCCGAGAACGCAAGGCGCTGCGCCCCGTAGAACTCGTCGTGAAAGGCGAAAACCACCGCGGTGAGCGCGATGATGATGTGGAACGGCAGGCTCATCAGGCCCAGCAGGTTGTGCAGGTCGAGCCACATGCGCTTGACGTTGCGGCCGATGCGCAGGGCGAACAGATCACTCACCAGGCTTGGCATCAGCACCGCGATGCCCGAGATCATCGCGACCACATAGAGGAGAGAGAGGCCACCCATGATCGGCATCGCCAGCCAGTGCGGGAACGGCAGGCCGACCTGCTGGTGCAATACATCGATGAAGTTGGCGACCTGCGAGCGCTGCTGCGTCTCCACCTGCAGCGAGCCATCGGGCGCGAGCGAGGCGAAGTACGTCGCGCCGCCGCCATGCTCGCCGCGCTTGCCGCCCGGCGCGCGCCAGCTGACGCGGCCCGGATGCGCGGCGTCGATAACGAGGTTGACCTCGTAACCGCGTGCGGCGTCCGGATAGGCCGCCTTCACTTTGGCGACGAGTTCGGGCGTGCGCTTCAGCGACGGAGGCGGAGCAAGAGCCGATGGTGGCGAGGCCCAGCGTTGCAACGGCTCCTCAAACATCGTCAGAGCGCCCGCATAGAAGGCGATGAACAGCGCAAGGCCGGCGATTATGCCGACCCAACCGTGGATTTCCTTGTACATGCGGACAAGGTCGGTGGGCAGTTTCATGATGCGTGCAGTCCCCCCAAGGCCACCAGCGGCACCCAGGTCACGAAATTGGCGAGCGCCAGCCACAACCAGGCGCGCAAGGATGTGCGAAAGAGAAAGACGAAGCCCAGGATCAACGGCCAGATCAGTGCCATGATCCACATGCCCAACTGTCCCTGCGCGGAGAAATAGGCATCGCCGTAGCCGGTCCCGAGCCGGAACAGCCCCGAAAGCGCCAGCGCGAAGGTGAAGCCCAGCACCAGCCCCGCCCCGGTCTTGCCGGCCCAGTCGCGGCTCGAAAGGGGGCGGGTCATCGGGAACCTCCCCGCTCACGCCGGGCCCAAGCGATGGCGACCGGCACGATCGACCAGGTCGTCATGAGCAGCGTGGCCGCGATAAACAGCGTGGTCGCCGGCCCCGCCCAGCTCAGCAGCAGGACAAGGCCGATGACCAGCATTGCCGCCCCGCCCCACCCGAGAGCAGCGGGCTCCGCGGGCAAGGCGCCCCAACGCTGGTGCGGCGCGGCAAGGTAGAGCGCGATGGCGGCAAGCATTACACACGCGCCGCCCGCCACGGGAACCATCACCACCGGAACTGCAGCCGAGCCGTCAGTGTACGCCCTTCGCCGTAATAGCAGGCGGACAAGGCGATGCAGGTGGCGACGTAGCGCTTGTTGGCCACATTGCGCGCATTGAGCGAAAACGATGCCCCATCGAGTGTCGGGCTCAGCTTGCCCAGATCATAGCGCGCGAAGAGGTCGAACAGCGTGTAGTCCGGGATCGCGAGATTGGCGGCATTGGTGTTATCGCCGAAGCTCTTGCCGGTATAGCGCGCGCCGCCGCCGAAGCTCAGGCCATTCTCCAGCTTCTGGCTGACGAAGACCGAGGCCATCCAGTCCGGCACCGCCGCCAGCTTCTTGCCCAGCTGCGCCGCAGTGTTGGTCTGGGTAATCTCGCTGTCGCTGCGGGTCACGCTGCCGACCACGGCCATGTTCCACGGAAGCGAGGCCTTGGCCTCGAACTCGATGCCGCGGATTCGCACTTCGCCGGTCTGCACCAGGCAGTTGGCATCGTCGCAGGAATGGCCCGGATAGGCGGCGAGCTCCTCGGTGCTGGAAGAGGTGGTAATGTTCTGCTGGGTGATCTGATAGGCGCCCAGTGTCAGGTAGATGCCCTTATGCTGATAGCGCAGCCCTCCTTCGAACTGCTGTCCGGTGGTGGGCTTGAACACCGCACCCGTCAGGTTCGTCGCGGGATCGCTGACTTGCGGCTGGAAGCTCTCGGCATAGCTAAAGTACGGCGCAAGCCCGTTATCGAACAAGTAGACCGCGCCCGCGCGCCAGGTAAAGGCATCGCTTTTCGACACGAAGCCGGTTGCCGTGCGCGGATTGTACTGGTCATCCTTGTACCAGTCCTGCCGCCCGCTGATCGTCACCCGCAGGCGATCGAGGCTGATCTGGTCCTGCAGGTAGAGGCCCGCCTGCGTGCTGACCGTCTGCACGAAGGTCTGTGGTACAAGGCTGGCAGCGATCGTCGAGGCGCCGCGCGGCTGCGGGTCGAAGATGTCGAGCAGCGGCAGCGTGGCGGTGTAGTAACGGTAATGCTCCCACTTGGTGTGGAAGTAGTCGAAGCCGCCCAGCACCACGTGCTTGACCGGTCCTGTGGCGAAGTGCACCTCGACCTGGGTATCGGTGGAAATGCCGTCGCTCTTGCCGTTGCCCTGCACGGCACGGCGGCCGATCGTGGCCCCGTTGATGCAGCCGGTGATCGAGCTGGAGCAAGGGGTCAGGCCGGTTTCCGTGCCATAGGTATTCCCCGTTAGCACCACCACTTTGTACAGGCTGTCGAGGTGGGTGTAGCGCGTGTTGTTGCGCACCGTGATCGCATCGCCGAACTTGTGCTCGAAGAAGCTGGCCGCAAGGTACTGGTTGCGATCGTAGGTGTTCCAGTCGGGCTCGCCAAGGTTGTCGCCCAGCTTGATGTACTGCCCGTTGCTTTTGCGCAGGGCGCCGGCGGCAGGAAGATACTGGAAAGTCGCGCCGCCCTCGTCGCGCTGGTACTGGCCAAGGAGGGTCCAGGTGGTCCGGTCGTCCGGCCGCCAGGTCAGGCTTGGCGAAATGTAGTAGCGGCTGTTCCGCACGTTATCGACCTGCGTATCGCCGTAGCGCGCCAGACCGACCACCCGCGCCGAAAGCGCCGATGTTACCGGTCCGCCGACATCCACAGAGCCTTGCGTGTTCCACTTGCCAAGATCGGTAATGCCGACCGCCTGCAGCATCATTTCGGCGTGGAACTGCTCGGTGGGTCGCTTGGTGACGATGTTGACCATTCCGCCCGGCGCGCTCTGACCATAGAGCGTTCCCGAAGGCCCCTTGAGCACTTCGACCTGCTGGATCGCGAAGGTGTCGAACGAGGTGCGCGTCCACTGCCCGCCGGTGGGCAGGCGGATGCCGTCGACGAAGTTGTTGTTCGAAGAGAAGCCGCCCGCCGCGAACCCGCGCACCGTCACTTCGTCCACGCGGCTGTCGAGACCCGAAGGCGCAGCCTGAACGCCTGCCGTATAGGCTAGCGCGTCCGAGATCGTGGGCGAGGCCCGCAGGTCCATTTCCTCACGGCTGACGACCGAGATCGACTGCGGCGATTCGATGATCGGAGTGCTGGTCTTGGTCGTCGACGTGGCCGATGACTGGCCCGTCGCGGTAACCACGATGACCCGGCTGGATGCCTCGACATCATCAGCCGCCTGAGCGTGGGCAATACCGGACGTCCCCGCGAGCAAGGTCGCGGAGAGCAAGCAGATTCTGGTCATGAATTCCCTGTTCGTGCCGTATATCGGGCAAGGATCGGGCCGCACGCGCAGTCCACTGCGCCCGGCGGAAAGGCTATGCCGTTCCGCCGATTCTGCCCTTGCTCGAAAAGATGATCGTATCGCCGTAAATGCGACCGGCTCTCAATAGTAGCGCGCCGGGCCTGCTCCAATGGGCATTACTGTCGCGCGGGGCACGAAGACTGTCGCGTCAGGCACACCCTCTGCCACGCATCGGCGGAACACCAAACACACGGCGATACGCGGCAGTGAAGGCCGAAGGACTGGCGAAGCCGACCTTGTAACCGGCCTCTGCGGCGCCCAGGCCCTGCTCCTCGATCATGACTCGCGCCATCGCCATGCGCCGATCGCGGACGTAGCCAAAGACGGTGGTGCCGAAGGCCTTGCGGAAACCGGCCTGCAGGGCATTGCGGTTAAGCCCGACCCGTCGCGCCAGTTCGATCGTGCCCGGCGGCGCCAGCAGCGCCTCGTCCAGAATGCCGCGCGCAGCCATCACCGCGTCGTGGCTGCGCGGCCGGCCCCTGGACGCTTTCTCGCCGATCTGCGCAAACAGCCGAAGAGATTGCAGCATCAACTGCACCGCCATGGACTCGCGGAACAGGTGGCCAAGAGATCCGTGATAACGCTCTTCGGTCAGCATGGCCGCCATGCGCGTCATCGTCTCCGTGCGCGGCAGATGGTGGCTGCGAAAGCCCGGCGCCATCAGCTTGTCCAACGCCTCCAGGTCCGCTGCCGACAGAGCATCGGCATTAGCCTCAAGAAACGGCGCCCGCACGCCCAGTTCAACCCGCTTGCACCCCTGTCCTGGTGCCAGCACGCGGGAACAGAGCCGTGGCTCTCCCAGCCCGACGATATGGGCGCATTCAAGTTCGCTGTGCACCGGGTCTTCGCCTTCCGCCACGAAGTGCCCGTTAGCCCCTTCCAGCAGAAGGGTGATCATCACAGAGCGCTCCACCGGCTGCGAGATCGCCGCGCCGGTTGGGCACCGCAGTTCGCATGCCGAGGCGAAAAGGTGCGGCACGACATCCTCGACCCAGAACCAGCCTTCGAAGGCGCCGGCCATCTGCTGGCGCTGTTTCTGTACAGGGTCGGCGGCCGCCAGCGCCTGATGGGCTGCTTCGCGAACGAGTTCGTCGGCGAAAAAGGCTCCGTCTACGAAATGTGCATCCATCAGCTCAACCCTTATAGTTCAACCTGTATCGTTCGACCTGTGCCATTCGGGCATCGGTGACGATGCGTTGCACAACCGGCGAGAACGCCATAGCCGCCCCCTGACCCCTGAGCTGCGAGATCAGCGACGGTGCGGCTAGAAGGAGTCAGATGAACCAGACAATTGCGAACTGCAATCAATAAGGAACTCGTCGTCGCCGCTGGCGCGCGAGCACGCGCAGGTATGTCGCTCACACCGAAGGGGATAATCGATCGCTATGAGGCAGTTCCAAAGGCGCCCCTCTGTGAGCTTTCGAATGGCTTGCTGAATTACGCGTACGCGGCCAACATCAGAGACACGGTTTGCCCCAGGTGAGTGAGATGGAAGCAGCATTCTGGCGGTTCGCGCATAAACACTATCACAGCAAATCGCTGTCGAGCCTGACAGACCTCGCAGCGCTAACCTGGGCGCTGTTTTTCGTTCTTGTTTACAGCACGGCCTTGCTGGCGGATTGGCGGCCAAACGTGTCAGAAGCAATGGTAGGTGTCAGTCTGATTGGCGTGCCGCTGATGTTCGGTATTGCGCATCGACGTATTCGACTTGAAGCGTCTAAGGGACCGACCGCCCTTTATCGCAAGAGGGTGAAGACAAATCGGTAGGCCCGCTTATTCGCGCCGCGATGCTCAAAGCCGCCATCAAGGTTTACGCCCGAAGACGACATCAAGGCCCGTCCATTGCCGACACGTCGATATGATAGAATGCATGCAGGACGAGTTCTGAAAAGCCTTACTAAAAACCGAAAGCGTTTAAATTACATCTTCGTGTTGTTTGCGAGCCTTTTCACATTCATGTGGGGCGCAACGCTCGTAGATTCGGCGTTCAATTGCAGGTGGGGATGGGAGCCGCGAATCTGCTCGCCCTCCTGACATGGTTCGGGGTGACGGCTTTGGCTCTGGCTGCAACCATTTTTCATGAACGGACAGTAGAACCGATCTGGCCCCTTCATGGTCCTGCCCCCTGTCCAAACCGGGTCGTTTCCGCTAACGGCGCGCGGATGCAAACGACGACCGCGACTCCGAAAACTTACCGCGTCAAGAGCTTCGGCTGCCAGATGAACGTCTATGATGGCGATCGCATGGCCGAACTGCTGGCCGAACAGGGCATCACCGCCGCGCCGGAAGGCGAGGAGGCGGACCTCGTCGTGCTCAACACCTGCCACATCCGGGAAAAGGCCGCAGAAAAGGTCTATTCCGACATCGGCCGTCTGCGCCGTGATGATGGCACTTCGCCGCTGATCGCGGTCGCCGGCTGCGTTGCGCAAGCCGAGGGTGAAGAAATCATGGCCCGCGCGCCCGCCGTGAAGATGGTCGTGGGCCCGCAGGCCTATCACCGCCTGCCCGAAATGGTCCGCGCCGCCAGCGAAGGCAAGCGCGTCACCGATACCGACATGCCCGCCGAAACTAAGTTCGACGCCCTGCCCCGCCGCAAGCGGTCCGGCCCCACGGCGTTTCTGACGGTGCAGGAAGGGTGCGACAAGTTCTGCACCTATTGCGTGGTTCCCTATACGCGCGGCGCCGAAGTCTCGCGCCCTTATGCCGCGCTTGTCGACGAAGCGAAGCTGCTGGTGGAAGCCGGTGCGCGCGAGATCACGCTGCTGGGCCAGAACGTGAATGCATGGACCGGAGAGAACGCGAAGGGGCAGACCGTGGGCCTGGACGGGCTGGCGCGCGAACTCGCCGCAATCCCGGACCTCGCGCGCATCCGCTATACCACCAGCCATCCCAACGACATGGCGCAGGGCCTGATCGATGCCCATGCGGACAACGCCAAGCTGATGCCGTTCCTTCACCTGCCGGTGCAGGCGGGCAACGACCGTGTGCTGAAGGCGATGAACCGCAGCCATACGGTGGAAAGCTACCTTGAAATCCTTGAGCGGGTGCGTGCGGTGCGGCCCGACATCGCGCTTTCGGGCGACTTCATCGTCGGCTTCCCCGGCGAAACCGACGCCGAATTCGAAGACACGCTGAAGCTCGTCGATGCGGTCGGCTATGCGCAGTGTTTCAGCTTCAAGTACAGCCCGCGCGCCGGCACCCCCGCCGCAACTATGGGCGACCAGATTCCCGCCGCCGTGATGGACGAGCGGTTGCAGCGCCTGCAGTCCGCGCTCAATCGCGATCAGTTGGCATTCAACACCGCAACGCTGGGCAAGACCTGCGACGTGCTGGTGGAGCGCAAGGGCAAGCACCCCGGCCAGTGGCTGGGCAAGTCTCCCTGGCTGCAGTCGGTCCACTTCACCGGCGAAGCTGAAGTGGGTCAGATCGTGCGCGTGGAGATCACCAGCGCCGGGCCGAACAGCCTTGGCGCGGTTCCGCTCTCCGCAGAAGTGGCGTGAACCGCCAGCAACTGGTCCTCGTCCCCGGCCTGACTTGCGACGCGGAAGTTTTCCGCGCGCAGACGGCCGGGCTGGCGGACGTGGCCGACATGACCGTGGCCGATACGCTGAGCGACGGCACGATCGCGGCCATGGCCGAGCGGCTGCTGGACGAGGCCCCCGATACGTTCGCCCTCGCCGGGTTCTCGATGGGCGGCTACGTGGCGATGGAAGTGATCGCGCGCGCTCCCGAACGGGTGACGCGTCTTGCTCTGCTCGACACCAGCGCCACTGCCGATGCGCCCGACTATGCCGCCGTGCGCCGCGCCGCCGTGAAGACGGCGCAGGAACGCGGGTTCGAAACCGTGCTGCGCGGCAGCCTTGGCCTGCTCGTCCATCCTCAGGCCGATCCGGCGATCGGCGATGCGGTAGTGGCGATGGCCCTGCGCGTTGGGATCAAGGCGTTCGAGCGACAACAGGGCGCGATCAT
The DNA here is from genome assembly GCF_002896965.1 of Novosphingobium guangzhouense. Taxonomy (GTDB): domain Bacteria; phylum Pseudomonadota; class Alphaproteobacteria; order Sphingomonadales; family Sphingomonadaceae; genus Novosphingobium; species Novosphingobium guangzhouense. The sequence goes on along the minus strand of NZ_LYMM01000084.1, from coordinate 107,477 downwards.
CGCCCGAGCCGATCCGCTGCCGGGACTGGGCTCCATCGCCGTGAAGACCCTGGTGCTGGTGGGCAATGATGACCGCACCACGCCGCCGCGCTATTCGCGCACCATCGCCGGGGCCATACCGGGTGCGACGCTGGTGGCGATCCCCGAATGCGGCCACATGGCTCCGATGGAGCGGCCCGATGCAGTGAACGCCGCGCTGCGCGACTGGCTTTCGGCCTGAACGGCCCACCGCATACGAAAAAGCCCCGAAACTGACGCTCCGGGGCTCTTCGTGCAAGAGGATGCGCTTCTTACCAGAAGAAGCCGTTATGGACCGTCACGACGCGGCCGGTGCGAGCATTGATCATCACCACGTCGTTGTTGTAACGCACCCACCGATGGCCGGCACGCGGCGCGGGCAAGCGATAGCGGGCGTAATCGCGCACCCAGTAGCGGTCACCGTAATAGGCGGGCTGGAAGCGGTAGCCCACGCTTACCGGGCGATAGCGATAGCCGCGCGGGCCGACATAGGCCGGGCGATGATAGACGTTGCGGTTGGACCGGCGATAATCGCGCCAGTCCTCGCGCAGCTCCTGACGCGAATCGCGGACATCGCGGCGCGCCTCGCGGACATCGTGGCGGCTGCCGTAGCGCTGGGCCTGACGCAGATCGCGTTCGTCACGGCGTACCTCGTGCGCGCTGTGGCGCACTTCGCGGGCGCTCTGCGCCGAAGCCATTGTCGGAGCCGCAACGGTCGGCAGGGCCACACCGGCCGCCAGGGCGATCATGAAGAACTTGCGCACCATTATTCTCCTTCTTCGTAAGGACCGTATCCGGCCTTCTGGTTCAAAACTGCCCGCTCGCTCCTGAACGACCCGGGAATGCGGCGTGCAGCGTGGGGACATAAGTGTCGCACCCCTGCGACAGTTTCATGCCGGAGCGCCGAAACGCGCAGTTATCCCCGACGAAACGCTGGGAATTTGCATTGCCCCTCCTTGCAGCATGAGCCCTGCGGAGCCATCTTCACGATAGAACGAGGCATCAATCTCGCATGAAAGGAGCACATGGCCCGCAAAGCAGCCCGTGCCGTTGACCCGGCGCAGTTCCGCCCTGAAACTCACCGTCGGGCGCGTGTCGAAATAGATTTCGACGAACCCGTGTTGCTGGGGGCCCTGTTCGGCCAGTTCGATTCAAACCTCGTGCAAGTGGAGAACCGCCTTGGCGTCTACATTTCCGCGCGGGGCAGCAAGATTCAGATCGAAGGGCCGGACGATGCCGTCGCCCGCGCGCGCGATACACTGAAAGGCATGTATCACCGGCTGGAGATGGGGCAGGCGCTTGATTCCGGCGCCATCGAATCGCTGATCGCGATGAGCACTGAACCCACCCTCGAAGGCATCATTACCGGTGACGCGGGCGCGCCGCCGATCATGATCCGCACCCGCAAGAAAACGATCGTGCCCCGGTCTGCCACGCAGATCGACTATATGCGCCAGCTGGCCAAGTCGGACGTGATCTTCGCGCTTGGCCCGGCGGGTACGGGCAAGACCTATGTGGCGGTGGCGCAGGCGGTCAGTCAGCTGATGACCGGATCGGTCCAGCGCCTGATCCTGTCACGCCCGGCGGTGGAAGCGGGCGAAAAGCTCGGCTTCCTGCCCGGTGACATGAAGGACAAGGTCGATCCCTACCTCCGCCCGCTCTACGATGCGTTGTACGACTGCATGCCGCCCGAACAGGTGGAACGCCGTCTGGCGAACGGAGAGATCGAGATCGCGCCGATCGCCTTCATGCGCGGCCGCACGCTGGCCGACGCCTTCGTCATCCTTGACGAAGCGCAGAACACCACGCGCGAACAGATGAAAATGTTCCTCACCCGCTTCGGCCAGAACAGCCGCATGGTGGTGTGCGGAGACCCGCGCCAGGTCGATATCCCCGGCGGCGACCGCCATTCCGGCCTTGCCGACGCGGTGTCGCGGCTCGAAGGGGTGGAAGGCATCGCCGTCACCCGCTTCACCGCAGCAGACGTGGTGCGCCACCCAATCGTGGGGCGCATCGTCGAGGCTTACGAAGGGCCGACCGAGTAACGTTCCCTTGCCGGGGCCTTCGGCACGCTCGCAACGGAGCGGCATCAAAAGCCCCGGCACGCGGCGTTACTGCGCGGCCTTCTTCGCCTCACCCTCATCCAGTTCCTTGCGCGAAATTCCGAGCAGGCCAGCCAGCTTGTCCTTTTCCGCGCTCTTGAGTTCCGCATACTTACGCGGAGCCGGCAGGTTGGCGGTCGATGCCTTCACCTTTTCGACGATGGCGGGCATTTCCTTCATCAGCCGGGGCATCAGCGCCTGCATCTTGTTCATGACTTCAGGCGACATCATGATGATGTACGAATCCGCCGCATAGGCCCTGCCGGTGGGCGTGGCGAAAAAAGCGTTCATTTCCTGCAACTGCTTCGTATCGAACCGTCCCGCATAGGCGCTGGCAAGGCCATCGCGGATATCGGGCTCGAATTGGGTCATCAGGCCCATCATGTCGGTCATCATCGTGCGGGTCGAAACCTGCATGCGCTGCTTGAAGGCGGGGTCGTAGATTTCCATGATCTGCGCCATCGTGCCACTTCCCAGCTGCGAGGTGTCCACGCCGCTGATGCCGGCCAGATCCTTGAGCGGCAGCTGCATCATGGAGTCCATGATGGAATCCATCATCTTATCCATCGTGCCGTTCATGATCCGCCCGTAAGTGCCGAGCGGAAAAACATAGTCCACCGTTTGCCTGGCAGCGGCAAGGCGCGCCGCATCGGTGACGGGAACAGAAACGGCGTTCGGCGCAGCCTCAGCGGCAAGAACGGGCGAAGCGGACGCCAGCAGGGCGGAGCAGGCGGCAAGAACGAAACGCATCAGAAAACTCCCATGGTTCGCACGAACGGGACGCCGCAGGGCATATCCCGTTCGCCGCAATGGGAAAAACGAAAATGTCGGTCGGTCGCAGAAGGCTTCAGGCGCATCCCGTCGTATAGGGCTTCGACAGGTTTGGCCTCAGCGGGGCTGGAGGCTGCAAATCCTCCCCTCGCCCTCAGCTTGTCGAAAGATCAGAGCCCAGCCTGCAGCAGCCACTCGTGGAAGATGCGGACCGGCCGAGCTTCCAGCGACTTGGGACGGCACACGAACCAGTAGCGATAGGGGCTTTCCACGTCGATATCGTAAAGCCGCGCAAGACGGGTATCATGCGAACGGCGAAAGTGATCGTCGTGCATGATCGCGATGCCAAGGCCCTGCGCCGCTGCTTCCAGCACCAGCTGGCCAGAATCGAAACGGTCCACCGATGCGGGATCGAGGTCCGGCAGGTCGATCGCCCTCTTCCACGCATCGAGGCTGTCGGGCAAATCTTGATGGATCAGGAAAGTCTGGCGAGACAGCTTGGCCTCATCCGGCACCGAACCCAGTTCTTCGGCCAGCGCCTGCGAAGTGATCGCGTAGACCTTGTTATGGTCCAGCTGCACCCGGTAATACTGCGGGTCGGGTTCCTTCGCGAGGATGATCGCGGCGTCCAGCGTATCGCCGACGCGGTCTTCCAGATGCGCGCCGGTATCGATGTCGATGTGCAGGCGCGGATGCAGCTTGCGCAGTTCGGGCAGGCGCGGGAACAACCGCTGGCCGCCGAAGAGCGAAGGCACACCCAGATGCAGGCGCAGCACCTGGCCGCGATCGATCTGCGCTTCCACCGCTTCGGCCAGTTCCTCCAGCTTGGGGGCGATGGCCGTGTAGAAGGCCTGGCCTTCGTCGGTCAGCTTCATTGCCTGATGCTGGCGGGTGAACAGGCGCTTGCCGGTAAAGTCCTCCAGCGCGGCGACACGGCGCGACAGGGCCGAAGGGCTGAGCGCGAGTTCGTTGGCGGCCGCCTTGGCGGAACCAAGGCGCACCACGCGCACGAAAGCCTCAAGCGCGCGAAGAGGGGGTAAACGGCGTACAGGCACTGTTCTTCTGTCTTTTCACTCAGTTGGGGCCACCGCCGGGGATTCGGCGGCAGCGGTTATTCGGCCTCGCTCTCCAACTCTTCCACCGGCGGGTGGAGCCGCAACCGCGTCACGCGCCGCTCGTCCCCATCCGTCACCTCTATCTTCCAGCCGCTGTCGTGGTCCAGGACGGCACCCACTTCAGGCACCTGCCCGGCCAGCACGAAAGCAAGGCCGCCGAGAGTATCAACCGATTCCTCGACTTCGGCCAGCCGCGGATCGATCCGCTCGGCCACATCGTCAAGTTCCGCTCGGGCGTCCGCGTCCCACATACCTGCGTCGATTGCAACCAGCAATTCCTCGGGCGCATCGTCATGCTCGTCCTCGATCGAGCCGACGATCTCCTCCACGAGATCCTCGATGGTGATGATGCCGTCGGTGCCGGTGTACTCGTCGATGACGACCGCAAGGTGTGTGCGCTGCGCCCGCATGTCAGCCAGCACGTCCAGCGCGCCGCGCGATTGCGGCACGTAGAGCGGCTGGCGCATCAGCGTGGTCCAGTCTTCCGGTGCCGGATCGCCGCGCGCCAGCAGCGGGAACACATCCTTGATGTGGATCATGCCCCTGATGGCGTCCAGCGTCTCTCCGTAGACGGGCATGCGGCTGTGGCCGTGCTCGGCGAAGGCATCCACGACTTCGGCCCATGTGGCCGACGCGGGAATGGCCACGATCTCGCTGCGCGGGATAGCGACGTCGTCGGCGTCATGTTCGCTGAAATGCAGGAGATTGCGCAGCATCTGCCGCTCGATCGGCGAAAGATCGCCCTTCGCGGTCGATCCTTCGTCGGTATCGCCTTCGTGCTCGTTGATGGCTTCTTCAAGCTGGGCGCGCAGGGACTGGTCGCCCTCTGCATAGAAAAGCCGCTTGAAAGCACGCCAAAGCGTGTTGGTACTGTCTCCTTCTCCGGACGCGGAGTCGGCGTGGCGGCCATTGTCGGCCATGTACGGTTAAATCCCTGTTGCCTCAGTGCGGTCCCCATATGGGTCGGGAATGCCCAAAACTGCAAGTGCCTTTGTTTCGAGCGCCTCCATCGCCTCGGCATCCTCGTCCGACGTCTCGTGATCGTGGCCGGCCAGATGGAGCAGGCCGTGGATGATCAGGTGAGTGGCGTGGTGCTCTACCGGGATGCCCTTTTCGGCTGCCTCGCGCGCGCAGGTTTCACAGGCCAGCGCCAGATCGCCCAGCATTTCGGGCGGCCCGGCCCCGTCCAGATCGAGCAGGGCATCACGCTCAAGCATCGGGAAGGACAGCACGTTGGTCGGCTTGTCCTTCGCCCGCCATTCGCGGTTGAGAACATGGACTTCGGCGTCGCTGGTGAACAGCAGGCTGGCGGTAAGCCGTTCATTGTCCAGCTCCGGCGCCATCGTGACCAGCGCATCAAGCGCGGCCTGCGCAAGATCGGCCCAGTCCGTGGCAGCATCCCAAGGTTCTTCGATATCGATTTCGAGGTCCATGGAATGCGCCTTATCGTGCGAGGCTCGCCGGGTCGAGATCAACCTTGCGCTGCCCCGAACGCCTTCTTCATACCCCGCCCCGGACAATCCGCCCATTGTGCCGCGCGGCGCCATGCCATACCGGGCGGGGCATGAGCCGGCTCGATTCACACCTCGAGGCAGCGCTGGAGCGCATTACCCGCGCCGGACAGCGTCGGACCTTGCGCGCCACCACCTTGCTGTCCGACGGCCGGATAGAGCGCGGCGGACGCACCATGCTCGACTTTTCCAGTAACGACTACCTTGGCCTGGCGCGCCATCCGCTGCTCGTGGAACGCTCTACCCGATGGGCCGGGCGCGACGGTTCGGGCTCGGGCGCATCGCGGCTGGTCACGGGAACCAGCGCCGCGCACCTTGCTCTCGAAGCGCGCATCGCCGCGTTCAAGCATTGCGAGGCGGCGCTGATCTTCGCCAGCGGCTGGCAAGCCAACGCGGCAGTGATACCCGCGCTGCTTGCCGCCGTTCCGGGGATTGCGGTGTTCTCCGACCGGCTGATCCACGCATCAATGCACGCCGGAATCGCGATGGCGGGCGTGCGCCAGCATCGTTTCCGCCACAACGACCTCGACCACCTCGAAGCCCTGCTGGCGGAAAAGGGCGCGGATGCCCCCGCTCGCCTGATCCTGACCGAAAGCGTCTTCTCGATGGACGGGGACCGCGCCGACATGGTGCGTCTTGCCGATATCGCGCAGCGCCACGACGCCGCGCTGTTCGTCGACGAAGCACATGCTACCGGCGTGCTTGGTCCCGAGGGGCGCGGCCTTTCGGCGCTGGTGCCGGGCAAGGTGGACCTTGTCATGGGCACGTTCAGCAAGGCGCTGGGCGGCTTTGGTGCCTATGTTGCCGGATCGCGGGTGCTGATCGACTACCTGACGAACGCGGCCAGCGGCTTCATCTTCACCACCGCCCCGCCGCCCGCCGTGCTGGGCGCGGTGGATGCCGCGCTGGACCTGCTGCCGGGGATGGGGACAGAGCGCGCCCACCTTGCCGCTCTGGGCGACCGGCTGCGTGCGGGGCTGGCCCGCCTAGGGCTGGACCACGGCGCGTCCTCGACCCAGATCGTGCCCGCCGTGATCGGACCGGAGGACAAGGCCATGGCCCTGTCGGCACAACTGGAGGAGGCAGGCTTCCTTGCCTCCGCAATCCGGCCGCCCACGGTGCCCGCAGGCACCAGCCGCCTGCGCCTTGCCCTGCGTGCGGGCCATAGCGAGGCGGACATCGACGCCCTGCTCGGCGCGATCGAGGCTGCTGCGGGACCGGACAGGTGAAGCTGCTGTTCGCCCACGGCTGGGGCTTCGACCGCCATTTCTGGACGCCGCTGGCCGCGCTGCTGCCCGAATGGACGCATGAAATCGACGATCGCGGCTACTTCGGCGCGGCCCACGCGCCCGCCGTCGAAGGACCGTGCATTGCCGTGACGCATTCCTTCGGCACCATGCGCGTCCTTGCCGCGCCGCCGCCGGGGCTGGTCGGCATCGTGGCGATCAACGGGTTCGAGCGGTTCACGGCCGTCACCGGCCGCCCCGGCATACCGCCACGCGTACTTGACCGCATGGCACGCCGCTTCGCGACGGACCCGCGCGGCGTGCTTGCCGAATTCCGCAAGACCTGTGGTGCAAGCGAAGCGTTCGGCGAAATCGACGCCGAACCGCTGGCCGCCGACCTGCTGCGCCTGCGCGACGCGGCGCCTGCGCTGAGGGACCTGCCGGGGGACGTGCCCATCGTCGCCGTCCATGGCGGCGCGGACCCGCTGCTGCCGCCGGACATGCGCGCCGCCACTTTCGCAGGAAGCCGGGTCCACCGCATCGAGCATGCCGGCGCGGGCCACCTGCTTCCCGTTGAAGCGCCTCACCTGTGCGCTGCGGCCGTTCGCGGGATCATGGCACCGTGAGCCAGCGCAACCGCATCCGCAGCGCCTTCGGCTCCGCACCCGATTACGAAGGGCACGCCCGCATCCAGCGCGATGTGGCCGCCACGCTGGCCGCGCGCATCGCCGGGCTGGACCTTGCCCCGGCCCCGCGCGTGCTGGAAATCGGCTGCGGCACCGGGTTCCTTACCCGCGCCCTGATCGAACGGGGCATCGGCGGCGACTGGCTGGTCACGGACATTGCGCCCGAAATGGTGGAGCGTTGCCGCGCCGCCGCGCCGCCTTGCGATGCATCGCGAACCCTGCGCTTCGCCACCCTCGACGGAGAGCACGGAACGCCCGAAGGTGCGCCGTTCGACCTCATCTGCTCCAGTCTTGCGATGCAGTGGTTCGACGATACCCCCGCCGCCCTTGCGCGACTGGCGCAGTGGCTGGCGCCGGGCGGGCACCTTGTCATCACCACGCTTGGACCGCGCAGCTTCGGCGAATGGCGCGCCGCTCACGCTGCGCAAGGGATCGCCCCCGGCACCCCCGCCTTCGCCGCCGTGGACGCCTTTGCGACCCTGTCGCCCGAAACGCTGATCGTCGAGGACGTGACCGAGCGTCACCCCGACCCGCGCAGCTTCCTGCGCGCGGTGAAGGCCATCGGTGCGGGCACGTCGGCGCCCTCTCACCGCCCGCTTACCCCGGCCCAACTGCGCAGCGTCATGGCCCGGTTCGCCCAAAGCGGATGCGAAGTGACCTATGAGGTCGTGACCTGCCACTTGCATCGGGCCACGACCTTTCCTTACGTGAGCCCCCAATGACCCAGCGCACTCTCTCCCGGCCCCTGATCGTCACCGGCACGGATACCGGCATCGGCAAGACCGTGTTCGCCGCTGCGCTGGCCGGTGCGCTGCAGGCACATTACTGGAAGCCGGTACAGGCCGGGATCGAGGAAGAAGGCCCCGATGCCCAGCGCGTCGGCTTCCTTGGCGGGCTGCCCGCAGGCAAGGTGCTGCCCGAAGCCTACAGCCTGACCACGCCCTGCTCCCCCCACCTTGCCGCAGAGATCGACGGCGTGACGATCGACACGGCCCGGCTTGCGCTGCCACAGGTCGACGGGCCGCTGGTGGTGGAAGGCGCAGGCGGCGCACTTGTCCCGATATCCCGCACGCAAACTTATGCGGACCAGTTCGCCCGCTGGGGTGCCCCGGTAGTGCTGGTGGCGCGCACGATGCTGGGCACGATCAACCATTCGCTCCTGTCGATAGAGGCGCTGCGCGCGCGCGGCGTAGAGATTCTGGGCGTCGCCTTCGTGGGCGATCCGGTGGAGGACAGCGAGACGACCATCTGCGCCATGGGCAAGGTAAAGCGCCTTGGCCGCCTGCCCCGCCTTGATCCGCTGACGCCCGAGGCGCTGGCCGCCGCTTTCACCGCCAACTTCCGCGTGGAGGATTTCGCGTGACCCTGCCGCCCGCCTCCTCGCCCGTCTGGCATCCTTTCACCCAGCATGGTCTGGGAGAGCCGATCCCGCTCGTCACCCATGCCGAAGGCGCGCTGCTGCACACGGCGGACGGGCGCACGGTGATCGATGCGATATCCTCCTGGTGGGTCACTACGCACGGCCACTGCCACCCGCGCATCATGGCCGCCATCGCCGAACAGGCGGGCAAGCTGGACCAGCTGATCTTCGCGGGCTGGACGCACGAACCCGCCGAACAGGTCGCCGCCGGGCTGACCGCGATCATGCCGCCCGAACTGACGCGGGTGTTCTTCTCTGACAGCGGCTCCACCAGCGTCGAAGTCGCGATCAAGATGGCGCTCGGCTACTGGCATGCCCGCGGGCCAGAAAACGGGGGCGAGCCGCGCCATCGGATCGTGGTGATGGAACATTCCTATCATGGCGACACCATCGGCGCGATGTCGGTCGGCGCGCGCGGGGTGTTCAACCAGCCTTACGCGCCGCTGCTGTTCGACGTGGGCCGCATCCCCTACCCTGCCGCCGGGGCCGAGCAGGAAACGCTGGATGCGCTTGAGGCCCTGTGCCGCGCCGGGGATATCGCCGCGCTGATCCTTGAGCCGCTGATTTTGGGTTCGGGCGGTATGCTGGTCTACGGCCCCGAAACCCTGCGCGCCATGCGCGAAATCTGCACGCGATACGGCGTCCTGTTCATCGCCGACGAAGTGATGACCGGGTGGGGCCGCACCGGCACCCTGCTTGCCTGCGAACAGGCGGATGTCGTGCCCGATATCCTGTGTCTTTCCAAGGGCCTGACCGGCGGATCGCTGCCGCTGGCCGTCACCATGGCGACCGAGGCGATCTTCGCCGCGCACTGGTCCACCGACCGGGCGAAGATGTTTTTCCATTCGTCCAGCTACACCGCCAACCCGCTGGCCTGCGCGGCAGCCGCAGCGAACCTGGCGATCTGGGCCGAAGAGCCGGTGCGCGCCTGCATCGATGATCTGGCCCGGCGCCAGTCCGCATGGCTGGAGAAGCTGGGCCGGTTCTGCCACTTCGATAACCCGCGCACGCTGGGCACGATCGCCGCGCTGGATTTCCGCACCCTTGGCGAAGGCGGCTACATGGACAGCCTGGCCCCCGAACTCATGGCCTTCTTCCGCAGCCGCGATGTGCTGCTGCGGCCGCTGGGCAACACCGTCTACGTGATGCCGCCTTATTGCATCACCGACGATCAGCTGGACGAAGTGTGGAACGCCATCGGCGAGGCGGTCGTCTCTTTCTGATTGCGGGAAAGCGCCGGAAAGTCGCGGACAAGCCATCGACGGCCAGGCCGACGGTTCGGTTACTGATACCGATTCGCAACATTCGGCGACAAATGAAATCGTAGCGCAAATATTGCTATTGCGAATGATCCGCATTGCCGTTAGCGGCCCCTGCAATCGAGTGCCCGACACTCGCAATCAGGGGTCATTTACCTATGAAGTTCAAGTTCGCTCTGATGCTGGGTTGCGCCGGCGTCTTCGCTGCTCCCGCCATGGCGCAGACCGCCGGTGAAGGGGCCGAAAGCGACCAGATCGTCGTCACCGGCAAGTATACCCTTGAAGACAAGATCGACACCGCAACCGGCCTTGGCCTTTCGGTTCAGGAAACCCCGCAGTCGGTCAGCATCATCACTGCACAGCGCATCCTTGACCAGAACCTGATCAGCATCAAGGACGTGGTCGACAACGGGGTCGGCGTTGCAGTCAGCGAAACCGACGATGTGCGCAACTCGTTCTTCGCGCGCGGCTTCGAGATCGAGAACACCCAGATCGACGGCGTGCCGACGGCATGGGCGCTGGGCGGTGACCGTGGTGAAACGCTGGCCGACCTTTCGATCTATGAACGCGTCGAAATCGTGCGCGGCTCCACCGGCCTGCTGAGCGGCGTGGGCGATCCGTCCGCATCGATCAACCTGGTGCGCAAGCATGCCGACCGCACCGACTGGACCGGCTATGTCAACGCCGGCTACGGCAGCTGGGACACGTGGCGCCTGTCGGGCGATGTCGGCGGCGCGGTAACCTCCGACGGTCGCCTGCGCGTGCGCGGCGTGGCGCGCTATGAAGAAGGCGATGCCTTCACCGACTACTACAGCAACAAGAAGCTGGTGCTCTACGGCACGCTGGAAGCGGACATCACGCCCGATACCCTGCTGCGCGTCGGCTTCAGCCACCAGCGCAACGATCCGCACGGCGTCTTCTGGGGCAGCCTGCCGACCTTCTACAGCGACGGCACGGTCGCCGAATGGCGCCGTTCGAAGACCACGACGCAGCCCTGGACGACCTGGAAGACGATCAACCAGAACTTCTTCACCTCGCTGCGCCATGACTTCGGCAACGGCTGGAGCATCCAGGGCAACTACAACCGCCAGCGCAACACCCAATTCACCGAGATCCTGTACCTTTCGGGCGTGGTCGATCGCGAAACCGGGCTGGGGCTGGCAAGCAACCCCTATTCGGCCTACGGCGTCAGCATCCAGAACAGCTACGACGCCCAGCTGAAGGGCAAGCTGACGGTGTTCGGCCGGGATCACGATCTGGTGCTGGGCTACCTCAACAGCACCCTGAACCGTCACACGGACAGCTTCTGCCCGCTCAACGGCGATCCCATCTGCTCGTACAACTTCCCGGCGGCAGGCGATTTCAACAACTGGGACGAAAATTCCTACCCCAACCCCGGCTTCCTTGAAACCGGAACCCGCGTGGAACAGGAACGCATCAAGCAGATCGGCTACTACGGCGCCCTGCGCGTGAACGTCGCTGACTGGCTCAAGGTCATCGGCGGCGGCCGCCTGGCGACCTGGCGCCGCAACGGCGAGGCTTACAACGTCGTGACGACGTACGGGGACAAGAACGTGTTCATCCCCTATGCCGGTGTGCTGGCGGACATCACGCCGAACCACCGCATCTATGCCAGCTACACCACGATCTACCAGCCGCAGAACCTGCGTGACGAAAACTACAACCAGCTGGATCCGGTCACCGGCAAGTCCTACGAAGTCGGCCTGAAGAGCAACTTCTTCAACGAAGCGCTGCAGACCTCGGTTGCGCTGTTCCGCATCGAGCAGGACAACCTTGGCCAGATCGACGGCGTGCAGATCCCGATCCCGGGCGGCGGCCAGCTGTTCCAGCCCTATCGCGCCGCCAAGGGCGCCGTCAGCAAGGGCTTCGAAATCGAAGTGACCGGCGAACCGCTGCCCGGCTGGAACATCAATGCCGGCTACAGCCAGTTCAAGATCCGCGACGCATTCGGCAACGACGTCAACACCAACCAGCCGCGCCGCATGCTCAAGCTGTTCTCCACCTACACCGTCGGCGACCTGACCTTCGGCGGCGGCGTGAACTACCGCAGCAAGGTCTATCGGGACGGCAACAACCCCGTGCTCGTCGAGACGGACGCGAATGGCGATCCCATTCTTGACGACGCAGGCAACACCACCCCGCTGCCCTTCCGCTTCGAACAGAAGAGCTACGTGCTGGTCAACCTGATGGCCCGCTACAACGTGACCGAGGCGCTGCAGCTGCAGGGCAACGTCGAGAACCTGTTCGACAAGAAGTATTACAGCCAGGTCGGCCCGTTCAGCCAGTACCGCTACGGCGAACCGCGCAGCTTCATGGTCAGCACGAACTACAAGTTCTGATCGATCGACGGGGGTGCCGCAAGGCGCCCCCGTTCTTCGTTACAGGTCCATCACGCTCGGCTTGCTTGACCGTTCGATCATGCCGGTCGTCTCCACGCCGTCCCAGGTGTAGACCGCGTGGGCCTGCTGGACGATGGGCCAGTCCTTGGGCCAGTCCGGCGGCAGCACATGCCCCCCGCGCGAACGGGTGTTGGCGAAAGTCCGCCCGGCGATCTCCACCCGGCGGCCGTCCACCGTCTCCAGCACGCACGACACGTCTTCTCCGCCGGTCAAAAGCCTGCGCAGCCACGGGATTCCCACTGGCCGCGCCCCAGTGCGCACGCCCTGTTCAACGATCCAGCCTTCCGAATAGCTGGGCGCCTCCCCCTCCCGCGGGGGATAGGAATTGAAGCCGAAAGCGCGGCCGTCAGGAAATACCGCCGATTGCCAGCAATGGCCCCAGAAGCCCGCGAAAGCGCGAAATCCGGTGCGGCGGATGCGCAGGCCATTGCCGCGAAAGGTCCGCTCTTCTCCGTCGATGACAAGCGTGCCGGTGCAGCGGAACAGCTGTTCGTAGCGCGGGCTCATGTAATCGCCCTGCCTGCCGCCCAGCGCCTCTGCCGCTTCGGGCAGGATCGTGCCCGGCTCCCACGGGATCGCGGCCATCTGCATGTCGATGGTGAAGGCAATGTCGCTCCACGCTGTCTCTGTGAAGTCCGGATTGTCGAGGATTTCCTGCGCGCTGGTCCGCGCCACCGGCCCTTCGAAGGCCGCCGTCCACCGATGGAACGGCTCTGTGCATTCGAAGCGCAGCGGTCCGGTGCCGCGCACCGTGGGTCGCCCCTGTGCGTCATGGGCAGAGTGCGCATCCCCGTCGCCCCGACGCGACCACAGCCGCCCGTCCGTGAAGGCGATGTCCAGCCACAGTTCGTGCCGGTCCCACTGCGCGCCCACGGCTTCCACGCCCACGCGCATGGCGAAAAGGCCGTTCTCCTCCTCTACCCACACGTTCACCGCATCGCGGATGCCGTCATCAGGCCGCTGCGCCACGACATATTCGCGCTCGACCGGGATGCCGCCCGACAGGTCCGCCATGATCGCTCTCCCTCTTCTTTCGAAAAGGAAGCTGTCACGCAGCGCGCCCCCGGTCACGCGCCAAGACGCGCGCCGGGGCGATCAGTCGCCAGGCAGGCGCCGTTCAGGCGTAAGGCGGCTTGTGCAGGCCGGTGGGGCTGGTGGTGAAGATCTCACAGCCGTCTTCGGTGATGCCGATCGAGTGTTCGAACTGCGCGGAAAGCGACTTGTCGCGCGTCACCGCCGTCCAGCCATCGTTGAGCAGCTTCACCGGCGGCTTGCCCAGGTTGATCATCGGTTCGATCGTCATGAACATGCCGGGGCGCAGTTCCGGCCCGGTGCCGGGGCGACCGGCATGGACCACTTCGGGCGCATCATGGAACAGACGGCCCAAGCCATGGCCGCAGAATTCGCGCACCACGCCATAACGGTTCGCTTCGGCATAAGCCTGAATGGCCGCGCCGATGTCTCCCACCCGGTTGCCGGGCTTGGCCTGCTCGATGCCGATCATCAGGCATTCGTAAGTCACGTCGACCAGACGGCGGGCCTTCAGCGCCACGTCGCCGACCAGGTACATGCGGCTGGTGTCGCCGTGCCAGCCGTCCAGCAGCGGGGTCACGTCGATGTTGACGATATCGCCGTCCTTGAGCGTCTTTTCCGAAGGGATGCCGTGGCAGACGACATGGTTGATCGAAATGCAGCACGAATGCGCATAGCCGCGATAGCCAAGCGTAGCCGGCACCGCGCCGCCCGCCAGCGTCAGTTCGCGCACCTTGTCGTCGATGGCGGCGGTGGTGACGCCCGGCTGCACCATCGGCGCGATCTCATCAAGGATCTTCGCGGCAAGCGCGCCTGCGCGGCGCATGCCTTCGAAGCCTTCGGGGCCATGCAGCTTGATGGTGCCGTCGCGCAGCAGCGCTTCCTGGCCGGGCTCTACGATCTGGTATTCGGTCATCCGCCCCAGATAGCGCATCGGGGGCGGAATTGCGAGATCAGGGTTTCACCGAGAACGCCGAACGATACTGCGGCTTGAGCGCGGCCATCACCTTGCCCGTCACCGGAACGGTCACTTCATAGCTGCCTTCGGCGTAAGGCCCCGCCTCGTAAGGGGCCACCAGCACGCCGATGCGGTCGAAGGTCTTGCCGTTGGTAGAGCCCAGGATCAGCGTCTGCGCGGTGGGATCGATGCATTCGGTGAACATTTGCCCGCTGTCACGCTGTACCGGCTCTCCGCGCTTGCCCTCACGCGCCTTGTCCAGCCCGTCGCAGAACGGCGCGCGCAGGGCGTTGCGCAACGCGTCCTGGCTGGTGAACAGATCCAGCGGCTTGCGCGCGGTATCCGCGCCCCGATCCCACAACAGGGTATCGAACCCGCTCATCCCGTGCGCGCCGCCGCTGTACTGGTACATCTCGGAAGAAAGCGAGAGCCAGCCCGGCAGATCGGTCACGACCTTCCAGTCCACCTGCATCGAATGGGCGTGATAGGGAAAGCCATCCTTGGCCATCTCCGCCTTGTCACTGCGCGCGGAGGAAACCAGTTCGCCCTTGGTATCGTCCAGCTTCCGGTCAAGCATCGCGCGCAGCCCCGGCAGCGCCGCCGCCGCATCGGGGTAGGAATAGCCGAACTCGTAAAGGTCGTTCTCTTCCTTTTCGGCGCGGCCCTTGACCGGCGGCGCCTCGGAAGGGGCATCGGTGGAGGCCATCGGCAGCGCCTCTTCGCTGGCGGCAACGGTGGCGCTCGGCTGCGGATCGCTGTTGCCCGATCCGCTGCACGCAGCAGCCGCAAAGGCCAGAACAACAACCATACCGGAGTATCGCATCAAATTTCCTCTCGCACTCAGGCTCGGGTGGAGGCTAGAGAATCAGGCCATGAGCGACAAGAACGCATTGATCCAGCCCGACCGGGGCCAGCAGGCCGTCTCCATCCACCTTATCGACAAGGATGGACTGGATAAATTCACCAAGGGCCTCACCGTTCCCCAGCGCGCCATGCTGGAGGCTGCGCGGTTTGACGCAAGTGCCGGGGAATACGTCATTCTTCCCGAAGATGACGGCTGGTGCGTGGCTGCCGGGATTGCCGACGCCGCGCAACTCGGCGGCTGGTGCATGGCCAGACTGGCCGAAAAGCTGCCCGCCGGAACCTATCGCCGTGCCGGCGGGGAACCGGGCGCGGCGATCTTCGGCTGGATTCTCGGCCAGTACAGCTTCGATCGCTACAAGGCCGATGCGGAAGACCACGGCCCGCGCGTGCTCCTGACCGGCGAGCCCGCGCAGATCGCCGCGCTCACTGCCGAAGCCGAAGCGGTCATGCTGGTGCGCGATCTTGTCAACACCCCGGCCGAGGACATGGGGCCTGCCCAGCTGGAGGCCGAAGCCGAAGCGCTGCACAAGGCATTCCGCGCCGAAATCCGCGTGACCCGCGGCGAGGTGCTGGAACGGGACTTCCCGATGGTCCACGCGGTCGGCCGCGCGGCGGGCCGCAGCCATGCGCCGCGCCTGATCGAACTGGAATGGGGCGATCCGAAGAACCCGCGCATCGCGGTGGTAGGCAAGGGCGTGTGCTTCGATTCGGGCGGCCTCGACGTGAAGCCGTCCTCCGGAATGCTGCTGATGAAGAAGGACATGGGCGGCGCGGCCCACGCCCTTGCCCTTGCGCGCCTGATCATGGACGCGCAGTTGCCGGTGCGTCTGCACGTGCTGATCCCGGCGGTGGAGAACGCGATCTCGGGCAACGCCTTCCGCCCCGGCGACGTCCTGCGCAGCCGTGCCGGCATCACGGTGGAAATCGGCAATACCGACGCCGAAGGCCGCCTGATCCTGGGCGATGCGCTCACCCGCGCGGGGGAGGAAAAGCCCGAACTCATCATCGACTTCGCCACTCTGACCGGCGCCGCGCGTGTTGCCGTCGGCCCGGACCTTCCCGCCCTGTTCACGCGGGAAGATGCGACGGCCGATGCCCTGCTGGCAGCGGGCAAGGCGGTGGACGACCCGTGCTGGCGTCTGCCGCTCCACGAAGGCTACCGCGAATACCTGAAGTCCGACGTGGCAGACATCAACAATGCCGGTTCCAGCGGCTTCGCAGGCGCCAGCACGGCAGCGCTGTTCCTCGACCGCTTCGTGCCCAAGGGCATGGACTGGGCGCACTTCGACACGTTCGCCTGGCGCCCCACCGCAAAGGCCGGCCGTCCCAAGGGCGGCGAGGCTCTGGGCCTGCGCGCCGCCTGGCACATGCTCAAGGGCCGCTATGGCTGAACACGGCACGCAAACTCCCAACCTTGCGAAAACCGCGTGTCTCGGCTAGGCGCGCGCATCTTTGACTTTGGAGACGCACCCGCGTTGGCATCTGTGGATTCGTATACTCGCCTTGACATGACGGACGGCATGCCTGCCCAGACCATGCTGGCGATGACAGGCCCCAGTGTGAGCGCCGACCCCGGTCACCTGCCCGTGCGCGGCGACCTTGCCCACATCAAGCTGGCAGGCCGCTACTTCGTGCCGCACTATGCGGTGCCGATGCCGCACACGCTGAAGGACGGCGCGGTCCTGCGCGTGTTCGGCCGCGACGATGCCGACGCCATCATCGATCTGCCGGCGGGCGAAACCTTCAACGTGCTCGACATCGCCGGCGCCTGGTCCTGGGGCCAGCTGGGTGAGGACGGCGCGGTCGGCTACGTGGCTCTCTCGGATCTGGAAGCGGCATGACCACCAGCGTCTTCATCGACGGTGCAGCGGGCACCACCGGCCTCGAAATCGCCGACCGGCTGGCGGGCCGCAGCGAATTTTCGCTCATCACGCTTGGCGATGACAAGCGCAAGGACGACGCCGCGCGCGCGGAAGCGCTGAACGATGCCGATGTCGTGATCCTGTGCCTGCCAGACGATGCCGCCAAGGCCGCCGTCGGCATGATCGCCAAAGATCGTACCCGCGTGATCGACGCGTCTTCCGCCCACCGCGTCGCGGCAGGCTGGACTTACGGCTTCCCCGAGATCGTCGGCCATGACACCGTGGCGCAGGCCCGCTTCGTCAGCAATCCGGGCTGCTATCCCACCGGCTTCATCGGCCTCGTCGCGCCGCTGGTGCGCAGCCGTCTGCTGCCCGCCGACTGGCCCTATGTCTGCCATGCCGTCTCGGGTTACTCGGGCGGCGGCAAGGCCCTGATTGCACGGTTCGAAGACGATGCCGACATCGCCTTCCGCGCCTACGGCCTTGCGCTTGGCCACAAGCATGTGCCGGAAATGAAGGCGCAGGCGGGCATCGGCCACGATCCGATCTTCGCCCCCGCCGTTGTCCCTGCCCATCGCGGCATGCTGGTCGAAGTGCCGCTGCATCTGTCGATGATGGGCAAGGCCGGTTCGGCTGATGCCCTGCGCGCCGCGCTGGCCGAATTCTACGCGGACAGCAAGGTCGTGAAGGTCGAGGCCGACCAGCCCGACGAACTGCTGCTGCGCGCCTCGATGGAGCCGGTGGACACCCTGACCCTGCGCGTGCTGGGTGCAAAGGACGGTTCGCAGGCGCGCCTGGTCGCGATTCTCGACAATCTCGGCAAGGGTGCAAGCGGTGCTGCGGTGCAGAACCTCAATATCATGGCCGGACTCGACGAAACGGCGGGCCTGCGGCTTTAAATCGACCGCAACCACCCTCACCGGCACAACGAAACGACCCGCAAAAAGCAGCCCGCGCCGCTTTTTGCGGGTCGTTTCGTTATGCCTGCGCTCCCCGCGGCGTCAGCGCGGCGTCGGAGCGGCGTCAGCGCGACGGCCCGCCACAGGGGCAAACTGCCCAAGCGAGCAGCAATGCACAATTTTCAGGCAGCACTTGCCCGAATATTGAACACAAGATTTCCCAAACCCGCCGCATCATATGCGACAGATTGTTTACTGACCGGGTAAATCGCCCAAATCCGGTCTTTTCGCAGGCGCACACTCGGCCTATCAGTAGGCCGACCGCATTGGCACGATTCTTGATGGGAATCGCGCGCGAGGCATCTGGTTCCCGGACCGGTACCCTCAGAATACAGTCCGGGTGCAAGTGCAGGGGTCCAGGCAGGCGTGAAGAAGATCGAAGCCATCATCAAGCCGTTCAAGCTCGACGAAGTGAAGGAGGCGCTGCACGAAGTCGGCGTCTCGGGCATCACCGTTACCGAGGCGAAAGGCTTTGGCCGCCAGAAGGGCCATACCGAACTCTACCGCGGCGCCGAATACGTCGTGGATTTCCTTCCCAAGGTTAAGCTCGAAGTCGTCGTGCCCGACGCGCTGGCCGAACGCGTGGTCGAAGCGATCGCCGACGCCGCGCAGACCGGCCGCATCGGCGACGGCAAGATTTTCGTCGTGCCCGTGGAAACCGCAGTGCGGATTCGCACCGGCGAGCGGGACGACGACGCGCTCTAAGTATCCGATGGATTGGGCTGCGATGGTGGGGACCGTCGCATTCCCGTGACAAGACTACCCTATCCTCTTTCGGGATCGGAAGAGTAACGCTGGAGAACCAAGAAAATGGCAAGTGCAAAGGACGTCCTCAAGCAGATCAAGGACGAGGAGATCGAATGGGTCGATCTTCGCTTCACGGACCCCAAGGGCAAGTGGCAGCACCTGACCATGGTCTCGACCGTCCTCGGCGAAGATGAGCTGGAAGACGGCCTCATGTTCGACGGTTCGTCGATCGAAGGCTGGAAGGCCATCAACGAGTCGGACATGATCCTCAAGCCCGACCTCGACGCCGTGTACGTCGATCCGTTCTCGGCCACGCCGATGCTGATCCTGTTCTGCGACATCGTCGAACCCTCGACCGGCGAACTCTACGCCCGCGACCCGCGTTCGACCGCGAAGCGCGCTGAATCGTTCGTCAAGTCGGCCGGCTTCGGCGACACCGTGTTCGTCGGCCCCGAAGCCGAATTCTTCATGTTCGACGACGTGAAGTTCTACGACGGCTACGACGGCAACGGCTTCAAGATCGACGACATCGAACTGCCGACCAACTCGAACAAGGACTACGACGTGGGCAACCTCGCTCACCGTCCGCGTGCGAAGGGCGGCTACTTCCCCGTCGCTCCGGTCGATTCGGCTGTCGACATCCGCGCCGAAATGGTTTCGACCATGATCGAAATGGGCCTCCCCTGCGACAAGCACCACCACGAAGTGGCCTCGGCGCAGCACGAACTGGGCCTGACCTTCGGCAAGCTGGTCACCACCGCTGACCGCATGCAGATCTACAAGTACGTCGTGCACATGGTCGCACAGGCTTACGGCAAGACCGCAACGTTCATGCCCAAGCCGATCATGAAGGACAACGGATCGGGCATGCACACGCATATCTCGATCTGGAACGAAGGTGAAAACACCTTCGCCGGCAACGGCTACGCCGGTCTGTCGGACACCTGCCTGTACTTCATCGGCGGCGTCATCAAGCACGCCAAGGCCCTGAACGCCTTCACCAACCCGACCACCAACAGCTACAAGCGCCTGGTTCCGGGTTACGAAGCACCGGTGCTGCTCGCCTACTCGGCGCGCAACCGTTCGGCCTCGTGCCGCATCCCCTACGGTGCGGGCACCAAGGCAAAGCGCGTGGAATTCCGCTTCCCCGACGCGATGGCCAACCCCTACCTGTGCTACGCCTCGCTTCTGATGGCCGGCCTCGACGGCATCAAGAACAAGATCCATCCGGGCGAAGCGATGGACAAGAACCTCTACGATCTGCCGCCGGCCGAACTCGCCGAAGTGCCGACCGTCTGCGGTTCGCTGCGTGAAGCTCTGGACGCCCTTCAGGCCGACCACGCCTTCCTTCTCGAAGGCGGCGTGTTCACCGAAGACCAGATCGAAGCCTACCTCGAACTCAAGTGGCCCGAAGTTCTGCGTTGGGAAACCACGCCGTCGGCCGTTGAATTCGACATGTACTACAGCGCCTGATCCTTTCGATCAGGCGGCGACCAGTTCGCCGAGTGGGGGCGTCCGGAGCAATCCGGGCGCCCCTTTCGCGTTCAGGGTTACTGCCGCGCCCAGGATGACAAATCCGGATAGCAGCGGGCAGGCTGCAAAAATCCGCTTTCCTACAAGATCACGCCGGATGTACTGGATTCGCAACCCCGCAAGAGACGGGACAGTACAGCGTCTTGGACAAGGCGCACATCCTTCCATTCGGGCGCATCGCGGGCAGTTGTTCTGCCTTCCGATACTACGCGCATATCTGTAGCGAAAGGGAACGTACATGAATCGCAAGCCGATCTTCGACGCCGTCCGCAAGATGCTGGGTCGTTCGTTCACGCAGGCCGAAGTCAACGCGCTGGACAAGGCCATCGACCTTGCCACCGGTGGCCTCACCGCCAGCCTGCCCCCCGAACCTGCCGCCCCCTCTCCCCCCTCTTCCCCCGGCGTGTCAGGCCGCACCCTCGGCGCCGCGGGCAGCAAGCTGATCAAGAAGTGGGAGGGCTGTGCAAGGCGGCTCGCGGACGGCACTTTTGCCGCCTACCCCGACCCGGGCAGCGCCGACGGCAAGCCCTGGACCATTGGCTGGGGATCTACCGGCCCCGACGTGAAGAAGGGCGTCATCTGGACGCAGGCCCAGTGCGACGCCCGCTTCGATATCGACATGGTCGACTACGTAAAGGAAGTGGCTGCCTTCATCGGCACCGCACCGACATCGCAGAACCAGTTCGATGCACTCGTTTCATTCCACTACAACACCGGCAAGATCGCCAGCTCGACGCTCGGCAAGCGCCACAAGGAAGGGAAATTCCCTGCGGCGCAGGCCGAATTCGGCAAGTGGATCTACAACGACGGCAAGCCGATGAACGGCCTCAAGAACCGCCGCGCGGATGAAGCAAAACTCTACGCAGCCCCCTGAACAGGGCAGGGCAGGACAAGACAAGACAGGGCAGTGCCGCGCCAGGGTCATTCTCAGTGCGGCACCGCGCCCGTTTCCACGCCGGTCTTGTCGTAAAGGGCGAAGCGATCGACGATGTCCGCACTCGCCCGGTTATAGCCGACCACTTCGACGCTGCGCCCGTCGCGCTGCAGCCGCTCGACGACCTTGTCCAGCGCGCCCACGCCCGAAATATCCCAGAAGTGCGCCGCCGACACGTCGATGACAACGTGCCCCGCAACGGCCTCTGCCTGGAACGCGCGGGTGAACCGCTCCACCGAAGCGAAGAAGATCTGGCCCGATACCCGGTACGTGGCGATGCCGTCTTCCTCGCGCCGCTCCACCGCGAACATGCGCTGGACCTTCCCCGCGAAGAACACTCCTGACAGCAGCACCCCCGCCAGCACGCCCAGCGACAGGTCGCGCGTTGCCACGACGACGCCGACCGTCACCAGCATCACCACCGACGACGTCGGCGGATGGCGCCTGAGATTGGCGATCGATGCCCAGCTGAAGGTGCCGATCGAAACCATGATCATGACCGCAACAAGTGCGGGCATCGGCACCCGGCCGACCCACGGTCCCAGTACCGCCAGCAGGAACAGCAGGAAGGCGCCGGCGACGAAAGTGGACAGCCGGCCGCGCCCGCCCGAGGTCACATTGATCACCGACTGGCCGATCATCGCGCAACCGCCCATGCCTCCGAACAGCGCAGCCACCACATTGGCCCCGCCCTGCCCGACGCATTCGACGCGCTTGTCGCTGTCCGTATCGGTCATGTCATCAACGATCTGCGCGGTCAGTAGCGATTCCAGCAGGCCCACGGCCGCCATCGTCAGCGAATAGGGCGCGATGATCCGCAGCGTCTCGAAAGTCAGCGGCACGTGCGGCAGGGCGAAACTGGGCAGCCCCTCGGGCAGCTTGCCCATGTCGGCCACCGTGTTGACCGGCAGGCCCATGCCGATCGAGATTGCCGTCAGCACCAGGATAGCGACCAGTGGCGAAGGCACTGCCTTCGTCACGCGCGGGAACAGGTAGATGATCGCCAGCCCGGCCGCGACCATCGCATACGTCTGCCAGCCCACATTGGTCAGCTGCGGCAATTGCGCCATGAAGATCAGGATGGCCAGCGCGTTGACGAACCCGGTAATGACCGAGCGCGAGACGAACTGCATCACCAGATCCAGCCGCATCAGCCCGGCTATCGCCTGGATCAGCCCCATCAGGATCGTCGCCGCGAAGAGATATTCGACGCCGTGGTCGCGCACCAGCGATCCCACCAGCACGGCCACCGATGCGGTCGCAGCCGAGATCATCGCCGAGCGCCCGCCGACAAGCGCGATGACGATCGCGATGGCGACCGAGGCATAGAGGCCGACGCGCGGGTCCACCCCGGCGATGATCGAAAAGCCGATCGCCTCCGGGATCAGGGCCAGGGCAACGACGATACCGGCAAGCACTTCGCGACGCAGGAAGGCTGCATCGCCGAACCACTCCCGGCGGTAACGGGAAAGTTTGTCAGACATGGAAAATTCCACAACAAGGCACGATTACACAACCACGGGCGCCCAGATGGCACCAAGGTTTCAGCGAATGTGTGATGTTGTCCGGCGGATCGGCGGCCGGAATAGCCACCCGGAATTTCACCGGGTCCTTGCGATTGGCGCTCTGTTAGCGCAGCGGGATGAGGCTTTGCAAGCCGGTTGGCGCTCAAGACGCCAGAATCGGCCCATGACACGGCGCCCCAACACGCGCAGGCTGTGCGGGCTTGATGTCTGATTTGGGTGGATAGTTGCCGCTCCGCCGAAGCGTTACTGCTTCCTAGAACGCTTGATTGCTGATGCGAACAGGCTGACCGAAAAGACTGCCAGCGCAAGGCCGATCAACGACCCAAACGCGCCCATGGTCGCTTGGGCAAGTAAGGCCAGAACAAAAGCTAAGCAGCCTGCTGTGACCGAAACGCTTATCGGATAGTTGTCTAAACCTCGCATGCCATACACATGCCAGTGGCATCAAACGTCCGCAACGGGGCGGAAGCGGAAGTTGTGAGCGGATCACATTCTCCCGGCTGTACGCTCATAAGAAATAGCTACGAAAAGGGCCAACGCGGTGACACCTAACCATGTTAAAAAAGCGAGGAAAAACTCACCCTTCCACGAAATATAAACGAGGCATGAGAGCAAAATAGTCGACCCAAGGGCTAAGTGCCCAAGCGTGCGCTTTGGTCGCTGCAGGCGTGCTTCAATCAGCCAGAATGTCGTCGCCACCAAAAGAAGAACTATTCCGCCAATTACAGACTGGGTCGAGAACCCAGCCATTGCGAAAAACATAACGGCCAGCCAAAGACGCGACTTCGATTTTCGCCGGTTCACTCGCATGTTCGTCATCGAAACACGATGACACTTATGCCTAATGTCCGCAACGGGCCATGTACGCCCGGCAGCTTGCTCGCCCTTGCCCGCGACGCTCATGTCAGAGCGGACAGGCAGCTATCTGGTCATCCCGCGCCAATACGGACGACGTCTCGACCTGAGCGGCTCTCGACAGTAGGTTCCCGGAGGGCCTTTCCCGATGGAGCCGCTCGCCACGCTTCGCTAGAACCGGCCCTCGAAGCTGAGGCCGAACGTGCGCGGGTCGGTCAGCAAGCCGCGGGTGCGGCCGTCGAAGTCCAGGAAGAAGACGGCGGGTTTCTGGACGTCGAAGATGTTCGAAACCAGCAGGAAGGCGCCGAAGTTTTCGCCCTGCCAGCCCAGCTTGGCGTTGACCAGCGTGCGGCCCGGGCGCACGCAATTCATCACATTCCCCCGAAAATGTAACAGCGCCGCTACAAATAATCCATATTGCGAGTCAATAGCGTTAAAGCTAACGGCGTGTGGGGCAGGGATACGGGGGAATGTAATGCTGGATTTTGTCACGATCGGAGCGGCGCTGCTGGCATCGCTGGGCGGTCTGTTCCTGCTGTGGCATGGCTGGAAGACCCATGCCGACATGCGACTGCGCGCCGCTTGCGTGGCCCTGCTGTGGAGCATGTCGGCGGCAATCTGGATCTGGCGCTTCGGGGCGGAGATCGGCATACCGCTGGCGCTGGAGACAGCTGCGCTCGTCGCCTTCGGCTTCATCCTCACCCGGATGGAGCGGCGCGAGGAGCGGCCTGCGCGCAAGCGGGCCGCCATTGTTGATGCCGCCGCCTCCTCCTCGCGCGGGTCGTGGAGGCGCTATGTCCTTGGCACGGTGCGGGTGCTGGTGGCGGGGCCGCTCGGCCTGATCGCCGCCATGGCCATTGCCGTCGTCATCGCCACGCGCACGCCGATGGCGGAGCAGACCCGCCTGATCCTTGCCGGACTGATCGTGCCCACGCTTTGGGCGATAGGCATCGGATGGGTCGTGTGCCACCGGCGGCTTGCGGTTCAGGCGGCATCCTTCGCCACCATCGGCGCCGCAGGGATCGGCCTCACCTTGCTGGCGGGGGCCTGAACCATGGCGCGTTTCAGGATACCCAACGCCTTCACCCGTTCGATGCTGGACGGGCACGGCCTGATCGGCGTGATCTTCGGCGCGGTGATCTACATGCTGTGCCTGTCGGGCTCGCTGATCGTGCTGGTGGACCAGTTGACCATCTGGGAGCGCCCGCAGGCCACCATCGTGCGCGCGGTGTCGCCCGACATGCTCCAGCGCGTGAGCGAGGACGCCTATGCCCGCGCCAGCGCGGCGGGCGTGGCCCACGACATCTTCATCAACGCGCCGACGCCCGAACTGCCGCTGCTCAACATCTATGCCTACGGCGAGGGCGGCGAGGCAGACAACCACCGCGAATGGAGCGCCGACGCCAACGGAAAGCTGGGCCCCGCGCTGGAAGTGCCGTGGGTCGTGTTCGTGCAGGAACTGCACTTCAACCTCACCGTTCCCGGTGCGCTTGGCCGCTATCTGGTGGGCATCTTCGGCACCCTGCTGCTGGCCAGCCTGTTCACCGGCATTCTTGCGCATCGCCGCATCCTCAAGGACGCGTTCCGCCTGCGCTGGGGCGGCAGCACGCGCCTGACCAACGCGGACCTGCACAACCGCATCGGCGTGTGGGCGCTGCCCTTCCACCTCATCGTCTCACTGACCGGATCGCTGCTGGGGCTTTCGGGCCTCATCATCTTCGGCCTTGCCATGGTTGCCTTCAAGGGCGACCAGACCCGCGCCATCGCCTCGCTGCTGGGCCCGCAGGCGAGCGAGGACAGCCGCCCCGCGCCGGTGCCCGACATCCGCCCGATGCTCGCCCTGATCGACGCCGAGACGCCCGGCGCCCGCGTCAGCCAGCTGCGTCTGGAGCATGTCGGCACGGCCGGTCAGCAGGTGACCGTATCCGTCGCCGCGCCGGGCCATCTGACGCGCGCGGAAAGCTATGTGTTCAGCCCCGATGGCACGCTGAAACAGAAGGCGGGCTTCACCGACGGCAACGTCGGCATGCGCATCTACGGGATGCTGACGCCGCTGCATTACGGCACTTATGGCGGGCTTGCGCTCAAGGTGATCTACGCACTGCTCGGCGGCGGACTGACGCTCATCGTCGCGACGGGCGGCAATGTGTGGCTGGCCCGGCGCCGGGATCAGGGACGCCCTGCCCCGCGCCTCGAACGGCTGTGGAGCGGGCTGCTCTGGGGCCAGCCGCTGGCTCTGACGCTGGCTGCCATTGGTGAAGTCGCGGGCCTCGCCCCCGCCCTGCCGACATACTGGGCCGTGACGCTGCTGGTCTGGCTCGTCGTGCTGGCTCTGCCGCAGAGATTGCCCCCCGCCCGCTTGCTGCGCCCCATGGCAGGCATTGCATTGCTGGTGCTGGCCTGCAGCCACATGGCGATCAACGCATTGGGCAACGAACTGGGCAATACAACTTCAAATGGCATCGACCTGCTCTGGCTGTCCGTGGGTCTGGGCATGCTCTACCCTTTTCTGGCAAGCTGTATCCGCCGTGAAAGGCGAGTGTGAAAAGCAGCGCTCGATGGACGAACGCTGCACCGATACCTGAGGCGATAGCGCGCCCGACTATGTGAGATCAGAAGGTGCGGGCAAGGGCCAGCGAAACTACCGCTCCCGATTGCTGGTCGCGTCGTTCGCTGCCGCTGGAGGTGCCTGCCCGGTCCGGGCTGTAGAACTGCCGCATCCGGAAGTTGTCCTGTCCATTGAAGGCTGTTGCGCGCAGGGTCGCCTTGAAACCGGCCAGTGCAGTGGTTTCTATGTAGGCACCCCATAGTGCCCTGTCGCGGGCGAGCAGGACTTCGCCGGTGTAGAAGACCCTGGCTTCCTCCGGAGCGGTCCAGGTCACGCCCCATGACGATTTCAGTCTGGGCACGTCTTGACGGAATTCTGCCGTCAGGGACTGGGCTGCGACATCGTCCATCGGACGGTAGCGCCCAATTATCGGATCGTGAAACCGCGAGCCGCGCCAGGTTCCGTCCACTGTCAGACGGGCGCCCTTCAGAACACTCTCCAGCGGTAATGTGCCCTGCATCGAGATGCCCCACTGCCGGGCATTGCCGATAGTACCGATCGCTTGATCCCCGTTGGCAAGCACGAGATAGCCGAGCATGCCTGTATGCCATTGATGGTAGGATTCGATTGCGACTGCGCCGCCTTTGCCCCAGCGATGGTCGATGCGAAGAAGGGCACGCGTCACACGCGCCGGGCGCAGGCCGGAATTGCCGCCCAAAGGCCGGCCGTCTGCCTGGTTCACCGAGGCCGCGAAATCGCCGAAGGACAACTGATCGACGGTCCGGCGGGCCCCCAGCCGGACCTGCGTGGCGCCCGAAGGCGACCAGACCAGGGCCATTGACGGCTTCAGGTACGACAGGCTCTGCTCCTGCGCTGCCTCGCCGGTCACCCGAATGCGAGAGAGTTCTACCGCCAGTCCAGTCTCCAGATTGATCTGCCCTGTCAGCTTGACGGTAAGGTTGGCGAAAGCCTCGCCGCGCAATTCCGAAACGCGGGTCCGGTCGTTGGCAAGCGGGATGGCGATAAGGCCGCTGCCCGTGTCCTCGGCATAGTCCAGATGGCTCGACAAGCGATTATAGGCGATCTCGCCTCCGAATTCGGGGCGCAGCGTGTGGTTGCCTTCGCGCGTGATGGTGGTCCGGGCCACGAATTCACTTGGCCTTTCCACTTGCGATGAAAGGCCGCGATAGTCGGCTTCCACGTAATCCTCGTCCGTGGTGTAGCGCTCGATCCGGCCAAGCCCCACCAGCTTGGCGGTCCAGCCCGCGCCGATCCGGCGGGTCCAGTCCAGCCCCAGTTCGCCGCTGCGGCCCTTTTCGTCATAGGCGATGTCGCGCCGGGCATCGGGGGTGTCGTCAGCGGCGCCGTCAAAGATGTCGATCCCGCGTCTGGAGGAGTAGCCGTCCTTGTTGAGCCTCAGGTTCACCGTCAGCGTGCCACCCGCCAGCGGACCGGACGTGCTGAGCGCCAGCCCATATTCAGGCGCCTTGCCCGCGATATGCTCCTGCCGCGTGGAGGTGAGAGCACCGATCGCATTCCGGTCGAGATAGGTGCCGTCGGTAGGAAAGCGTACCATCTCGCCCGAAAGTTCGATGTTGGTCTGCCATCCGGCGATGCGCCGTGCGTGGCTGATGCGTGCGGAAGGAGAGATCACGCCGTCCGCCGTATGGCTGAGAGTAAGCGAGGCATTGCCCGACCCGCCGGCATCGGCGCGCAGCACCAGATTGGCGACAAGCGTTTGTCCCTGCGCTTCGGCGGCATCGGTGCCGCGCAGCAGGACCACGCGTTCCACCCGCGACGCTGCGATGCGGCGCAGCACTTCGGATATGCCGCCGCCTTTGACGGTGGGGCGCTGCCCGTCGATCAGAACGTTGCCCGCAGCACCGCCAAAACCACGGACCGAAGTGCCTTCACTCAGAATGAAGCCGGGGGTGCGCTCCAGCATGTCGAGCGCGGTCTGGGGCTGGAAGGGCTTGTAGAAGTCGGCCGGATAGACCGGGTCGGGACCGGCGGGGACGACGGCCGGCGGAGCCTCCTGCCCTGTTCGCTTCAGGGATTGTGTTTCGTCCAGCGGCGTGGCGGTGGCGGCCATGCCGGCAAGCATCAGGGAAAGGGAATTCATCAAAGCGGACTCAGCACCCATTGGAGAAAGGCCAGCGGAACGGACGCCGTCACAAGCCAGATCCATGCCCGGCTGGCGCTGCCGGTATGAAAGACCGCCATCGAAACAAGCGCGAAGATCGCGAAGCTGGCCAGCGTTGCGGCGACGACCGCTTCGGCACGATCCATGCCGCACAGCGCGAGCATGAACGAAAGGACGATCGTGGCCTGCGCGGTCACGCCATAAGCGCCAAGCGTGCCGGCAAGCGTGCGCGCCGTCACCGAGCGACGATGACGACGCGCACTGACCGCCGCAGCAGGAAGCAAGGGGGAGGGATCATCTGCTGCGGCTTGTTTTGTGGAATTGCTCATGGCGATCTCATTTATCGGCGAGAAGGGGTCAGGATTTGTGCGACTGCAAACGCAGCATGCGCTGGATGCGTTCGCGGTTGGTCTGCCCGGTCAGCACCAGCGCGGCAGCCACGCTCAGCCATCCGAACCACACGACTGAACCGTAGGCCCAGCCCATAGCCAGCCCGGCGACGCCGAAAGCCAGTACAAGCAGGCCAAGGCCGCTCCAGCGCATCGACTTCGACAGCCGCGGGGAAAGTTTCCGCCGCAGCCAGTCCTGCTGGTGACGCGTCATGGCCATGAGCAACAGCGCAAAACCGAGCAGTGCCGGTGCGGCGATGGCAAGGTGGATCATGCCGGGGCCTCCGCCGCATTGCGCCTGCGGCGTGCAGGAGCGGCCTTCGGCTGGTGGCGCAGGACTTTCCAGGCGGTGTAGCCAAGACCCGCTGCGAAGGCGATGATCGTGAGGTCGAAACCAGCGAAGGTCCAATCAGCCCGGTAAAGGCTTGGCCCCAGCCCGCGGGACGTTGCGGCGGCGTTGACGATCGGGACGAGCGCGAACAGCACGGCGCTTGCCGACAGGGCTTCCACCCAGGCGCGCTTGGCAGGCCGCGCCAGCGTCCAGACGAAGATCAGGCCCCAGACGATGAACAGGCTGTCGATCTCCCACTGATCGCGCTCCGCCAGATCGACGGGAAGCAGGCGGTTGGCGAGGAAGTAGGCCGCCATTCCCCCCGGCGCACCGGCGATGAAACCGATGTTTAGGCGTTCCACGAGCCGGAACCCGAAATGCGGGCGCGCCGGATCGGGCAGCTTGGTGCGCCGCTTCACGCACCACAGGGCAAGCCCTGTCGCGCACATTGCGGTGCCGCCGATGCCTGACAGGAAGTAGAGCCAGCGCAGCCCGACACCGGCAAACCAGCCGGTGTGCAGGTCGACCATGATCTCGCGCGTCAGGCTGGCACCGCCCTTGGTCTGCGCGGGTATCGGGACGGCCCGACCTTGCGCGGCGTTCAGATACAGGTTCTCGCGACGACCGCTGCCCCAGTCTCTGCGCTCGGGAATGAGCCGCGCGGTCGCTCCGGCGTCACCTGGATGCTCGATGATGACGTAACTGGCAGGAGCGCCCTGCCACTGGCTTTCAGCGATCGCGAGCAGACGCTCCAGGGGCATGGTCGGCGCCGGGACGCCGCTGGCGGCGCGCTCCTCGGGCCGGGGGTTCAGTGTCTTTGAGAAGGTATCCTGATCCACGAAGTTCGCGGTGATCGCCCAGGGCATCAGCATGAACAGCAACGTGACCAGCCCGGTATAGGTGATCATGATGTGAAACGGCAGGACCAGCACGCCGGTGGCGTTATGCGCATCCAGCCAGCTGCGCTGCCCCTTGCCCAGCCGCATCTGGAAGAAGTCGGTGAAGATCTTCTTGTGCGTCACCACGCCCGAAAGGATCGCCACCAGCATCGCCAGCGCCGCAACGCATACCGTATAGCGGCCCCAGCGCACGGAGATGTAGTGCAGGTCGAAATGCATGCGGTAGAGGAAGAACCCGCCCTGCGTGTCACGGACCGCCAGTTCGCGCCCGGTCTGCGGGTCCAGCGTGATCTCTTCCCGGTCGTACCGATCCTGCCCCGGCAAGCTCCATGACACTTTCAGCCCGCTGCCGCCACGCGCGTTTGGAAGGGCGACGTTCCAGCTCTCCGCTCCTTCGCCGCGTTGGCGCAGGAGCGTGTCGGCAGCCGCCAGCGCACCCGGACTGACTGCCGTGCGGGCAGGCAGTTCGGGACGCATCCAGGCGTCGATCTCGTGATGAAAGAACGCTGCAGTCCCGAACAGGAAGACGATGTACAGTATCCAGCCCGGAACAAGCCCGGCCCAGGTGTGCAGCCACGCCATCGACTGGCGAAAACCCTGCTTCATGACGCGGCTTTTCCCGCGAGCGCCGATGCTGCCTTGCCCACGGTGCTCAGAACTCCGCCCGGACCGAGAAAGCGATGTTGCGCGGAGTGCCCAACTGGTTGATCGTCGCCCAGTAATCCTCGTCGGTCACATTCGAGACGTAGAGGTTGAAGGTCAGCGGCCGGCCGAGTGCTTCTGTCCTGTAGCGCATGCCCAGATCGACCAGTGTGTATGCATCGATCTTGTAGAGGTTGGCGGAATCGTAATATTTCGATCCCGTGTAATAGACGCCCCCGGACAGCGTCAGCCCCTCGATACCCGGGATCGTGTAATCGACGAAAGCCTTGGCCAGCAGCGGCGCCGATCCGGTCGGCTCCTTGCCCTTCAGTGCCGCACTGGAGGCCTTCTGGATGCTGAGATCCATCAGCGTACCGCCCATCGTCACGCTCAGGTTGTCCGTGACCTTGCCGGCAAGCGTAAGCTCGATGCCCTGGTGCACCTGCCTGCCATCCTGGCTGATCGTGATCATGTTGTCGCTGCCCGTCTCCTGGTACGAATTGGCCTTTTCGATGCGGAACAGCGCCGATGTCAGCATCAGCCCTTCCGAAAGGGCATATTTTGCGCCCACTTCGTACTGGCGACTGATCATCGGATCGAAGACCATGCCGGGATTGGTGTAGAGGGTTTCGTCGTTGCCCACGATCGTCCCTGCTTCAAGCGCTTCCATGTAGCTGGCGTAAGTGGTCAGGCCCTCAACAGGCTTGAAGATCAGCGATACCGTAGGCGTCAGTGCGGACTCGTTGTATCCCGATGTCTGTACGCTGGCGGTGCTGAAGGCCCTGGTCTTGATCGTGCTGTAGTTGAAGCCGACCAGCGCGCTGAACGTATCGGTGAACGTTATGTCATCGCCGATGACGACATTGGTGTTGGTCGCCACCATGGACTTGTAGAGCGGGCCCGGATCACCCGGAAATACCGGCGTTTCAAGGTTGAGCAGTTCTTCCAGCGTCACATTGGCCGCGGGCGAGTAGATCGTGCCGTCGCTCTTGTAACCCTGCACGTTGCCAACGGTGCGGCGCAGTTCCTTGTAGGTATCCCACGAACCGCCAACCGTCAGTTTGTGACGGATGCCAAACGTATCGAACGCAGCATCCAGATAGGTATAGGCGCCATCGGATACGGTCTTGTACGGGAACGTCTTAGTGATGTTGTACGTAGACCAGCCGCTGGCCGTCCTGATCGGGTATATGATGACGTATTCGCGTTCGTCGGTCTTGTGCATGTACGCCGAACGCAGGGTGAGCCCATCGTTTATGGTGTACTTCAGATTGCCGCCGATGCGATCGGACTTGGTCTGGTTGTAGGTCCAGTCCGGGGTATAGGTCTTTTCGACATCGTAGGCATCGGGCCAGTAATCGAGGCCGGACGTGTAGAACCGGGTGTCCACGCGATCCAGATGCCAGTACGTGTGCGCGCCTTCGACCTGCAGCAGCAGGTTGTCCGCCACGTTCCAGTCAAGCGCGCCGCTGACCATCCACTTCTTGAGGTGCTGGTCGTCCTTCGCGGTACCGCCGTTGGCATAGGAAGCGTTAACGCGATAGGCCAGCGTGTTGTCGCTGGTGATCTTGCCACCCACGTCGACATGACCGAAATACTGGCTGCCGCCGTAATTGCCTGCGGTCGCCGTCAGCAACGGTTCGTAAGTGGGGCGCTTCAGCACGTAATTCGCCACGCCGCCGACGTTGCCCGATCCGTAGAGGAAGCCGGACAGGCCGTTCATGACCTCGACTTTCTCGATTTCCTCGGTGCTGAGGCCATACGTGTAGGACGAGAGCCTGACGCCGTCGACGATGCCTGCCGTCTGCATGAACCCGCGAATGGTGACAGCCGGGTAGCCGAACACGCTGGTCGGGGTGCTTTCCTGCACCACAGGGTTCATCTTGTAGAGTTGATCAAGATCGCGCGCGATGGTGTTGCGGATCTGCTCGTTCCCCATGACGCTGATCGCATAGGGCGTATCGTTCAGCGTTCGCGAACCCCAGGGGCCTATACCGGCGACCTTGTCGATCGTGGTCGATTGGCCGTTGACGATAATCGTCGAGCCGTCACGCCCCGTCTGATCTTCCGTGTCCGATCCTGTATCATCGCCATCGGCATAGGCTACGGTCTGGATGCGCATGGGGTCGAGTTCCAGGCGCCCCACGGTGGCCGGCACCACAGTCACCGTGCGCGCATCCGGGGTGCGCGCCACAAGGCCGGTCCCTGCAAGCAGGCGCGAAAGGGCTTCCTTGGGAACGAAGGTGCCGCGCAGGCCCGAGGTCGTCCGGCCTTCGGTCAGCCTGCCTTCATAGGAAATCTGCACGCCGCTCTGGTCGGCAAAGCGGCTGAGTGCCTGCGCCAGCGACCCGGCCAGAATGTCATAATGGCGCATGGTTTCGGCTTGCTGGGCATAGGCCGGAACGCACAGACCTGCTGAGGTCAGCATTGTCGTGCCGGCCCAGGCAGCTGCCAGCAGCGGACGCACGGAAAATCGCTTCATTTTTCGGAAAACCCCACATAACCCCGAGCGCCCGTAAATGCTGTTGCGAGGCACTCTCATAAGGTAGGACGGAGCGCTGCCGGGTTTGGAGCCTACCGGTGCGAAAAAAATCGAAGCGGGCCGAATCCCAAGCGGCCCGTTCGAGATGGCCGTACTGACGCCGCGCGGCAGATCAGCGGCTGATGACGACGAACCGGTTCGAAATGCGAAAGGACCGCAGGCCCAAGGTCTTTTCAAGCGCCGCCAGTGCGTCCAGCGGGTGATCGAGATCATACACTCCGTTCACCCGCAGGTTCGCGGCGTCTCCGGTCACGGTCCAGTAGCCCCGTCGCTGCTGGCCGATGATGCCGACGACTTCGCCGAGCGGACGATCGAACACGATCAGCTTGCCACGTGTCCATGCGGCCGCGGTCTGAACATCGGACCGGACCGGAGGTGCTATCCCTGCAGCGGTGAAGCGCGTGCTTTCACCTTCGTGGACGACCGCTTTTTCCCCACTCGCGGTGAGAATGGCGACGCAATGTTCGAGCACGGCGACTTGTGGGCCGCCCGCATCCTCGCGCACCGTGAATACGGTGCCAAGGGCAGTGACGCGCCCCTGAGCCGTCTTGACGCGAAAGGGGTGGTGCGGATCAGGTGCGACCTGAAACTGCGCCGCGCCCGCCAGCAGGCTTGCGGTCCGCTCACCATGCGCCTGATCGAACGCGATCGCCGAACTTGCCGCCAGCGTCACGGTGGAACCATCCGGCAAGGTGACGTTGCGCCGCTCTCCCACGCCGGTCGCGTAATCGGCACGCAGACGGGTGGGCCAATCCTCGGCTGCACCGACCATCGCCAGAACGCAGGCTGCTGCGATGGCTGGAATGGCGATGCGGTGCCCCGTCATCACGCGCGCAAAGCGCCAGGCGGGCGTGCGCCGAGCTGGCCGGTGGAATATGCGGCCGCCGGGCTCCTCTTCGGGAAGCGACGCCAGACGGCGATACCGCTGCCAGACCGCGTGCTGTCGATCGAACTCGGCGCGATGTCCCGGCACTGCCAGCCATGCCGCGAAGGCAGCCTGCCCGGCTTCGTCCAGTGCAGAGCCGTCCTGCCGGACTACCCAGTCTGCAGCCTGCTCCTCCGGCGTCTCGAGCGGAGCGTCCGCGTCGTCTTCAATCGACATCGCTCACCTCATGCCTGCGCGGGGCGAGGCGCCCCTGGTCTGTAGTCTCGTAAGGATTGTCGGATGGCATGCCGATATGGAGCCCTGGTATCTGCATTTTAATCGTCCTGACCCTGCTCGCTCAAGGCGCGGGCGCACAGCATGAGGGCATGGCGCAATTGCTTCTCCACCTGCTTGACATGAATGCCGAGCCGATCCGCAATTTCCGCCTTTTCGAGAAGTTCCACATGGCGCATGGCGAAAACCTCGCGGCAGCGCGGCGGCAGCGTGGCCATAGCGTCGTGCAGGCGATCCAGTTCGCTGCGACCCGCGGCATGAGCCTCGGGCGAAGGCGCGTCGTCGGCCACATCGTCCGTCCGGTCCGCGTCCACCAGCCAGCGGGACCAGCGCTGCTGCTGGCGCATCGCCTCCGCGCTGAGATTGCGGGCGATTCCGTGAACGAACGCCTGCACGTTCACGACCCGGCCGGCCTCTATCGCGGGAATGGCCCGCAAAAAGGCTTCCTGCACGATGTCGGCAGGCTCTACCGGCGGACGAACGCGCCGTCGCACGCTCGCCAGCAGGGCGCTGCGATGCCGGGCAAGCAGGGAGAGCGCCGTTCCCGTCACCGCGCAGCCATCTGCCTTCCGGGCTGGGTGATGAGGAACTGGAGCGACATGGAGACAATCAGTTCATCCGGCAGTTCGCCCGGAATCTCTGGAAAGGGCGCCGCTCTGCGAACTTGCATCAGCGCGGCGCGGTCAAGGATGCGCTTGCCGGTCGATTTTTCCATCGATGCTTCAAGCAGTCTTCCATCGCGATCGATGCGAAACATCACGGCACCTTGGCCCTGATAGTGCTGCAAACGGGCAGCTTCAGGATAGTGACGCTGCGCCGCCAGGCTCTCGAACAGCACCTGCCGATAGTCGGTGGCGATTTCGTCTTGCGAGCGGTGTGGCACCTGCGTCGCCGTTTGCGCTATTGTCACGTCCGGCACATCCGGGTCTGGAAGCAGGGCAGTTGCTTGCTGCAGCCCCGCTGCGGAGGGCGCCGTCGCGGGTATTGGCGGTGACGCTTTGCTCTTCGTCGCGATGGGCTGTTCCGCTGCTCGTGCGGGTTTTGCTCTGCGTTCGACAGGGGTGCTGGAAGTCGGAGGCAGCAGGACCAGATGCATGGCATCTCTGGGCGCTCCCGCCGGATGCGGCCTTCCCCCGCACCAGACGAACAAAGCGATGACCAGCAGATGGACCACGCCGGTAATCGCCAGGGCCGGCAACCGCAACGCGCCGCGGCCGGATGAGCGCTCCTCCGACAATCTCAGCGATTTGGCGAATCCAACCATGCCGGGCTCTTAACCACTATTGCAAGTCAATCGCAATAGTGGTTAAGAGCCCGGCATGTTCGGCCTGTCTTCGGCCTTTCCGTATCCGGTCGATCAAACGCAAGTCGCCAGAAACGATCGACGACCGAACACCATTGGCTTCGTGCCCGCGATGACTATTCCTCAAGGGCGTTTCTCATGGCCGCCCAAAGGGTTCCCATGCGATAAACAGACCATGAAACACGCGTGCGCAATTGGTATCCTGAGCCTTTTATTCGCAACCCCGGCACAGGCGGCACTGTCCGTCGGCGCTCAGGCCCCGACTTTCACGGTCGAGGCTGTGCAGGATGGGGCGGCCAGGCAGGTCGAACTCGCAACCTTGCTCAAGGACGGTCCGGTCGTGCTCTACTTTTTCCCGTCGGCTTTCACGGAAGCCGCAGAAACGGAAGAGTTTGCGGCGAAGGCCGATCAATTCCGCGCCGCGGGTGCAACCATCGTCGGCATGTCGCGCGATTCCGTCGGATCGCTGAGCGGACTTTCGACCGGCGCGGCGCATGGAAAGTTCGCTCTGGGCAGTGCAGACGAAAGCCTTGTGAACGCTTTCGACGTCAACGACGGCGCGATGTTCAATACCCGCACGACTTACGTAATCGCGCCTTCCGGCAAGATCGTCTTCGTTCACACCGAAGACGAAGTTCGCGATCACGTGAAGGGCGCGCTTGCGTTCGTGCAGGGCATGAAGAAGTAGGCGACAACGCCTACTTCACAAGAATGCGCACCTCCTTGAAGTTGCGCAGCAGCGTCTTGTCGAACGGATCGATCTGGCCGTTGCGCTGGCCGTTCACGGTAAGCCGGACAAGGTAGGAGCCGGCAGCCGGGAAGCTCAGCGTGCGCTCGACGTCCAGCTTCTGTTGCGGCGAAGGCAGCTTCGTCGGCGCCTCGTCCGCCCCGGCTATCGTCCAGAAATACTGGACGATCTTACCCGTGGCGGGGGGCATTTCCAGCGCGCCGGCCAGCCTGACGGGCTGACCCGCGGCCACCGTCGCGCGGTTTGCCCCGTCCACCGCCAGCGTCATCACCGGCTGGAGGCCACCACGATCGGCGGCGCGCGGCGCGGGCACCACCTGCCCCTTGCGGATTGTGTACTGCGTCGAAGGCGGCGGCGTCACGCCGCGCTCCGCCCAGGCCATCAGGTCCTGGATCGACTGCTGGAAAATGCCCGGCTCGCCGCCGCCCGTGCTGTGGTTGCCGTTGTCGTGCAGATAGAAACGCATCGTGCTCCTGGCCTTGGCCGCGCCGAGGGTATGCTGGATCTGCTCGGCATAGCTGGCATTGAAGATCGGCCATGAAAGGTTGTCGCTCATGCCCTCCATGATCATGGTCCTGGTCTTGACGTCGCCGGTCTCTACCCGCCCACCCATGGTGCGATAGTTCGCGCCCCACAGAACGCTGATGTCCGCGCGCTGCGGGTATTTGGGCGAACCGTCGGCATTACGGTACTGGTCGTAACTGCGCGCGCCCGCAATGTTGCTGTAACGCGGATAGTAGTACATCGCGAGGATGAAGCGGTTGTTGATCCGCACTTTCCCACCGACCTTCAGGCCGTCTAGCAGGAGCTTGCTGTTGACCAGCGGCGATGTCTTGCCGAACACATTGGTCGTTGTCCCGGTCAGTGCAAGCGTACCGGCTACGGGATCGTACTTGCCCTGAAGGCTGTAGCGACGGCGGTTATCGCTCGGCTCGCCTACCACGGGTTCGGGATCGATCAGTCGCGTCTTGCCGTCTGCACCGTAGACGAAGAATTCAAGGTAATTGTCGCCCATGACGCCAAGCTTGGGAAGCGTCGCCGCATCGAAGCGGATCGTGGCCGGTGCGCCGTCCGCGCCGCGATCGATCCCGGTGATCGTCGCCCAGTCATCGATCAGCGCCGCCTTGAGGTAGGCGGGCGGATTGGCGCCCGCATATCCCGGCTTCGACCAGAAATCGTCCTCGTAAGTCGGGTCCGCGATGCGGATGTCGATCGGATCGACCAACGGCACCAGGCTCTTGAAATGGTTGCCGATGGCGGGCAGCGGGTAGCCGGCGGCGATGAACTCGTCGAGGACGGCTTTCTCTTCATCGTTCAGTCCGGCGTAGATGTCGCCGGTGCCGCCGGGCGCCGCTGCGGCGGCGATCGCATCGCGCTTCGCCTGCGGGATCGCCATGGTGTAATGCGCCTGCCACTGAAACGAATGGAAGGTCGCCACGCCTTTCGGGCCCAGGCATTGCGGCTGGACTCCGTCCCAGACCCCGGTGGTATTCTCGGCAGCCGCCATGCTGACGATGCCGCCGCCACTGCAACCCCAGAAGTAGCTGTAGATCTTCGCCGAGTTGCCATAAAGTTTGTTGGCATAAGCCTTGGCGACCTTGGTGGCTGCGGCCTCGTGACGATGGCTGGCCACCGAATTGGCAGTGCTTGCGCTCATCCAGTTCACCGAGAACGCGCCGTTGGTGAAGGCCATGCGGTTGTCAACGACGCCCCCGCCCGAAGGATGCTGCTGCTGGAAGGAACGGTGCTTCCAGAATTCCTTCGCGGGAAAGCGGAACACGTAATCCTGCCGGAACAGCGTCGGGCTCTGGCGCACGTAGGGCGGCAGCGTCGCGGTGGTCCGGGTCGCCGGGAAATGGCCTGTGACCTGTGTATAGGGGATCGTCGGTCCGCCGGGCACCTCGAACGTCAGTTGCTCGGTCTTGTCGACAACGAATGTCCCTTCGTTGTAGTCCGGGTCGGTACAAGTGCCGTCGATCAGCAATTGCGGGTCGACGCCGACATCCCTGTCGATCTGCCGAACCGGAGCGAACCGGCATTCCGCTGCGGCCGCGCCTGAAGTTGCAAGGCAGGTCGATCCCGCCAGCGCGGCCAGACCGAAGGCTCCGGCGCTGATGAACGTGTTTTTCATGATCGTCTCCCGGGCGGCTCGATGCCCACCCTGCTACAAGGTCAAAATTGCTTGCTCACCCCGAGGATGAACATGCGCCCGAAGGTGAAGCCATTGGCGAAGCCCAGTTCGCTGGGCAGGTTTCGGCGCAGCAGCGGTGGATCCTGATCGAAGACATTGTTCACGTTGAGCGTGAAGCTCAGGTTCTTCATCAGCGCGCTTTGGCCGGGCACATCGTACTTGAAGAAGAGATTGACCGTATCGAACGCTCCGACGCGGTCCTGAACCGGCACGGAACTGGTCGGCGCGATGGCATAGCCACCCGTGTGGTTCCATGTCGCCTGCGCACGCAGACCCCCGATGGTGGCCCCCAGGGCCGCCTGCAGATACAGTTTGGGGCTTTCAAGCGCGAGTTCGTCGACGACCGGGGAAGTCGGGCTCGCCTGCGCCTTGCGCGAAAGCGGGCGGTTGCCGTTGACCGATGCATCGATGCTGCCGAAGCTGGTATCGTATGCGTAATTGACGTCGAAATCGATGCCCTTGACGTGCAGGATCCCGAAGTTCGCGACACGGAAGTCGACAAGCGAATAGACCAGCGTACCGCTGTCGATCAGCGGCTGGACGACAGCCTGTCCGTTCGGCGCACCGGCCGCGAAAGCCAGGAGTTCGGCGGCGGAGAACCCGGTGCTTCGGGTCAGTATCTGGCTGGGATAGTTGGCAAGGATATCCGCATTGACGAGCGGCGTCTGCAGGATGTCCTGGAACTTCACGTCATAGTAGTTGACGCTGGCCCGAAAGCCCCGAAACGGCGTGAGGTCGGCGCCGACGGACCAGGTATCCGCAGTCTGCGGCTTGAGGTTCGCGGTCGATCCCTGGATGGAAACGGTATAGGCGCCGCCCGGTGGCGGATCGGCTGGGTTGGGGAAGGGAACGAAGGCGTAGGAACTGATCGTGTTGCGCTGCGACCCCAGCTGGTCGAGCGGAGTCGGTGCGGTGAACGAAGTGCCCCAGTTGCCGCGAAGGGACAGCCATTGCGCCGGCTTGAACGTCCCGCCGAACTTGGTGTTGAACGTTCCGCCGAAGTCGCTGTACTTGTCATAGCGACCCGATGCCGACAGGGTAAGCATGCTTGCGCCCTCACCGTCGGACAGTACCGGCGCCCGCACCTCACCGAAGAACGAATGTATGTTGCGCGAATAGCGGGCGAACGGATAGTTCGACAGCGTGCCGATGCGGATGTCGCTCAGATAGCGCTGCTGCAGTTGATCGTTCATGTATTCGTAGCCGATCGCCAGCCGCAGGTCGCCGCCGGGCAGTTCTGCAAGGCGCCCCTCCAGGATGCCCCGGATATCGACCAGGTTGTCGCGCGCCTGTCCCCCGATCTGGCTGTCGATCAGGTCTGCGATCAACGCCGGGTCGTTATTCGTGACGTCGAACGGGTTGAAGGCCGTGGCAAGGCTTGTGCCCGCGCCGGCAGCGTTGAGCCGCGCACTGCTGATGCCGGTCAGCGCGAAAGAACTGTCGCTTTCGCTCCAGTTGAACAGAAGGCGTGCCTGCCAGTTGTCGTCGAGATCACGAACCAGTTCGGCATTGAAGCCCCACTCTTCCAGACGGGTACGCTCCCGCTGCGCGTCAGGGCCGAGGAGCGGTCGCAGATTGAAGCTGACCGAGGCCAGATTGACTGCGGGGAATGTCCCGAGCCCCGGAATTTCAACGGTCGTCGGGCCGAGCGCCAACCCCGGCGGCAGACTGGCTGCGGCGTAAGGGTTGGCCGGGCTGACAGCAACTACACCGGTCAGATCGCCCGTTTTCAGTGTCGATCGGCGTGCGTAGAACGCCTTCACGGTCACCTCGGTCCGGTCGTCCAGTTGCTGGAACAGGCTGGCCAGCACGCCATGGCGCTCTGCCGACGGGATGTAGACGTCGTCCTGCGAATTATCGCAAAGGTTGCGTGTGCCGGCGACATAGTCGGGAGCCGCGTAGTTGACCGAGGCGACCGTCGCACCGAAGGCGGGGATCACGGTGTTCAATGACAGGTTCGGCGATGCGCATGTCAGGTCGCGGGGCCCATAGGGCTGCGCGGTGTAGTCCAGATCGTGGATGAAGCTGCGCTCCCGGCCATAGAGCTTGTCGCTTTTGGAGTAGCTGTAGGAGACATAGAACGACCCGCTGCCCCAGTCCTTTCCGGCCGTGGCGCTGGCGTCCCATTGCCAGTAATCGTCGGCGAAGCCGTAATGTCCGTCGACCTTCAGCCCGTCGAACCGCCGCCGGGTGATGAAGTTGATCGTTCCCGCGACCGCGTCCGCGCCGTAAGTC
This sequence comes from Novosphingobium guangzhouense, assembly GCF_002896965.1. Taxonomy (GTDB): domain Bacteria; phylum Pseudomonadota; class Alphaproteobacteria; order Sphingomonadales; family Sphingomonadaceae; genus Novosphingobium; species Novosphingobium guangzhouense. Next base: position 66,549 of record NZ_LYMM01000084.1, on the reverse strand, counting down.
GCCGATCCGCCTTCGGTGACCACGTCCACGCGCTCGATCGCGCCGATCGGGATGAGGTCCGGATCGATGGAAGCCTGGTTCACACCGACCGAGGCAATGCGATGACCGTCGACGAGGATCAGGGTTGGCGAACTTGCCGCCACGCTGGTCTTCCCGCCCGGCGCCAGGTTGCGGATGTTCGGGCGGGTCACCTGGATCTGGTTCGTCGCGATCGCGAGATCGGCCAGCGGCACGCGATTGAAGAAGTTGGAAACCTGCGGCACCGATGCCAGCAGTTCGTTGGACGATATCGCGGCCGTCTTCTGAATGGTGTCTGGCCCAAGCATCACGGCGTTGGACCCGACAGGCGCCCCGCCACGAAGCAGCGTGCCGGTTACGACGATCTCGTTCTCGACCGTCGGCATATCGTGTTGCCCGGAATCCTGCCCAGCGTCCTTGGCAGCCTCCTGGTCGGCCTCCTGTGCGAATGCCACGCCGGGCATCAAGCCCGCCGCGAGCAGGCCGGCCACTGCCAGCGCGCGCCAGCTTGACCGGGCCGCTGCATGATCCGCGCGCGCACTTTTCCCGTGGTGCCTCATCAGTCTCCCCCCCTGCTTTTTCTACGCTTTTTCGACGCTCTTTCGGCGCGGCGGCGCGCCCATTGCCGGCGACCGCACTTGTTTCCCGAGGCCGATTGTTGAGAGGGCGCCGGCTTCTGTCAAACATTATTTCATGCTGTGAAATAACCTCTGCACTTCCCATCGCCGAGACGGCATCCTATTGGCAGTTGCAATGCGTAGAAGAAGCCCAAGCACGAACCGGCTCGAAGTGCTCAAGGCAATTCGCGCCCATGCTCCTGTGTCTCGCAGCGATTTGCCCCGGCTGACCGGCCTTGCAGCCGGAACGATCTCGCAGACGACCGGGGAACTCGTGGCGCGCGGGTACGTCGTCGAAGCCCGCGAAACCGGCAAACGCTCTGGAAGACCGCGGACTTACCTCACGATCGCCGGTGAAGGCCCGCTGGTGCTGGGTGCGGTCATATCAACCCTCAACACGCTTCTGATCACGTTCGTCGATCTGAACGGCGCCATCTGCAGCGAGAGTGAACTGCCCTTCTCCGGGCCCCGTTCGATTGCGGAACTGGCCGAGCGGGTAGCCGAAACAATCGCCGAGGCGATCGATGCCAGCGGCTTCCCCAAGGGGCGCATCGAGCACGTCGGCATCGGCGTTCCGGCGCTCGTCGACAGCGTGGACGGCGTTGTCCATTTCATGGCGACTTTCGAGGACACCCCATATCCATTTGCCGCCGTCGTGGGCGACAGGATCGGCCTGCCCGTGACGATAGAAAAAGGCACGACCTACAAGGCGCGCGCAGAGCATTGGCACGGTGCGGCACAGGGCCATGATACCTTCACGCTGATCAATGTGGGATTGTCGCTGGACTCAGCGGCATACAGTGATGGCCTGCCGCGCGTCGGCACGCACGGCTTCGGCCCCGAACTTGCGCATGTGCAAACCGGCGACATCGAGAATGGCGAACCGTGCTACTGCGGGTCGCGTGGCTGCGCCACGACCTACGCCTCGATCTACGGCATGGTCTTGCGCGGGTTTGGCGCTCAGGTATCCCGGCTGGATCCGCGTAACGAGGCCGAAGTGGAAGCGCTGTTCATCAAGCTTCTCGACCGGGCATGCGAAGGCGACAGCGATGCGTGCGCCGTTTTCGACACTGCCGGCGCGCATCTTGGCCAGGTGCTGGCGAGCTACATCAAGATTGCAGATCCGGGCATGATCCTTATCGCCGTCCCGGACATGAGATTTGCCACGGTGATCAAGAAAGCATTTTCGGCCGCGCTGAACAGCGGAATCCTGCCAACGATCCTCAAGATGACCGAGATAAAGTTCACCCGGCAGGAAAAGAACTGGCACAGCCTTGGCACCGCTTCCCTTGCCTTGGAGAAATCCTGACAGAAACACCCATCATCATCCGGCCAGACGCAGCGAACAGCCGGCCTCGACGAGAGGCTTTGATATAGCACCTTCACATGCGGAATGCGGCACAACTGTATATCGGCCGTCCGAACGTCAGCAGCCGATAAGCGGATGCGACCAGGTAGGATGGCAATCCACATTGGCGTGCAATATCGTAGGTTTCGGTCAGTTCAAGCGATGGCACCTTCTTCGCTATGTCGGCGGGATGTTTCACACCCCATGAAAAGACCGCGCCGGTCTTCGACACGCTTGGATGGCGGTGTGACTGGCTGACCATCAACGGCGAGGCAAGGTCAAGCGCGATCGTCATCGAGGATTGGCGCGTGCGTGCCTGTGCCGTCATTGCGTCAAGCCAGGCGAACGCTTGTTCCGGCTTGAGATACATCGAGACGCCCTCCGCGATGGTCATCACCGGGCGACCTTCATGCCAGGGCACATCATCGATCCAGTCGGAAACGGCGGTGCCGTCTCCGGCCAGCGACCGCACGTTGACCAATGGCGGAACATGGGCGCGGCGCAGAGACACCACCTCAGCGAAATCGATGTCTACCCAGTCGACGCCCGGCGGCGGTGCTATCCGGTTGGCGCGAGTATCGAGGCCCGAGCCGATCGAAATGACCAGACCTTCCGGATTGGACAGCAGGAAGTGCCGAACGATTGCGTCGAACCACTGCCCCCGCACCACGCAGCCGCGCATGCTCGCCTTGTCGTGCGCAAAGCGGTCTGGATCGAAACCGAGCGCTGCGCCGACTGCTTCAGCGGCGGGATCGGCAAATCGCAGGTCCGGATTGCGCCGACTGGCCAGCAATCGCGCAGCCAGCGTTATCAGCAATGTCTCCGGCACGCCGGTCAGACCTGTTGTTGCACCATGTTCTGCCATCTCAGTGTGCCCTCGTCGCGAGATTTGATGAGTGCCCTTCGATCCGCCAACTTTCCGAACGAGCGCGGGCATTCCACAAGTTGCTGTAACGCCCGCCCGCTGCCATCAGCGCATCGTGCGAGCCACTTTCGGCAATGCGACCTTCGCCGACGACGAGGATCTGGTCTGCAGCACGGATAGTACCGAGCTTATGCGCGACGACGATCAACGTCTTGGCCGCAACGAGGCTGGTAAGGGCCTGCTGCACCGCGCGCTCGTTGGTCGGGTCGATCGCGGCGGTCGCCTCGTCGAGCAGGACGATGGGTGCGCCCTTGAGGATAGCGCGGGCGATCGAGATGCGCTGGCGCTCTCCGCCTGAGAGATTACCGCCGCCTTCGTCTATACGGGTCTGGTAGCCTTGCGGCAGTAGCATGATGAAATCATGGGCACATGCCGCCTTTGCCGCATCCTCGACCTCGGCCTGGGTGGCGCCGGGGCGGGCGAAGGCGATGTTGTCGAAGACCGTTCCGGTGAACAGGAAGACGTCCTGAAATACCACGGTTATCAGGCTGTTGAGGCGTTCCTCGCTCATCTCCCGGATGTCGACGCCGCCGATGGTGATGCGCCCTTCATCGACATCCCAGAACCGCGCCAGGAGGTTGAGAACAGTGCTTTTTCCCGACCCCGATGGACCGACCACGGCGGTCATCGTCCGCTCTGGAACCGCGAAACTCATGTCGGTCAGCACCGGCTTTCCCGCAACATAGGAAAATCCTGCGTTTTCAAAGCGAACTGCGAAGCCTTGAGGCTCTTTCGGGCTTACCGGAAGCGGCGGGCTTTGCGCGGTCATGATCCGGTCGATCCGGGTTAGCGAGGCATCCGCCATGCGCGTCAGCTCCATCACGGAGATCAGCGCAAGTAATGGAGAATACAGCGAAAAGACCAGAACCAGTGCCGTCACCAACGTGCCCGTGTCGATCGCGCCGTCCAGATTCCTGGCTCCCGCAGCCAGCATCACGAGCGGCACACCGAGGGACACAACGGCACCGAACAGTACCAGAGGCAGCGTCAACTGCATCACCATGCGCACCGAGATGTCGCGAAAATCGGCAAGCGCGGCGCGGAAACTTTCCTCGCCCTTCGCCAGCCGGTTGAAGGCGCGGATCACGGCCATGCCCTGCACGTATTCGATCATCCGTGCGCCCGCTTCGGCCTGCGTGTCCTGTCGCCGGATGCCCAGCAGCGCGAGCCTGCGGCTGGTCCATGCGAAAAGCGGCAAGCCCAGCGCGATCGAGACAAGCGCCGCCAGCGCCACCGGCCAGTCGCGCCACGCAAGGTAGCCAAGCACGATCACCGGCAGCCCGAACGCTTGCGCGATGCGCGGCAGGGCGTCCGACAGGAAGCTCTCCAGCATCTGCATGTCGCTGGTCAGCACCGTCACCGTATCGCCCTTGTGCCGCGCGAGGTGGAACCCCATCGGCAGGCGGCGCAAGTGATCGAGGATCGCCAGCCGCAGGTCGCTGGCCAGTTCGAAGCTGGCGAGCCAGGCGTTCATCGCCGAGAGGTAGCTGAACACCGTCTGCCCGATCAGCGATACCGCGACGATCGCGCAGACCTGCCCGATCCGCGCCCAGTCGAGCACCTGCCCGGCGGCAAGGTCGATGACCACCCAGATCATTGCCCCGAAGGCAAGACCGAGCGAGAGCGACTGGAAGAACCGGTAGAGGATGCCACGCAGCACTTTGCCGCGCAGTCCCTTGCCCCTCTGGAGCCCGGCCAGCGCCCAGACGCGGCGCAGGCTGTCGACGTCGGAGCGCACGTCCTGCGACGGGGCGATGGTGGTCTGGCCCGTCATACGGCCTCCTGTGTGATGGTTGCGGCGTTTGCGGGCCGCAAGGGCGTGTTGCGGGCGTGGAGGTAATCTTCCCAGAGCCGCGCATAGAGGCCGTTCTGCTCCAGCAATTGCCGGTGGCGGCCGCGCTCGGCCACATGGCCCCGGTCGATGCACAGGATCTGGTCGGCCGCCATGATCGTATGCAGGCGATGGGCGACGACGATCAGCGTGCGCCCTTTCGTCAGCGCAGCGATGGCGTCCTGGATCGCGGCCTCGTTGTCGGGATCGGCGAAGGCGGTCGCCTCGTCGAGCACGATCACCGGCGCATCCTTCAGGATGGCGCGGGCGATGGCGATGCGCTGCCGCTCGCCGCCGGACAGGGTGCGGCCCTGCTCGCCCAGCGGCGTGTCGTAGCCGTGGTCCAGCGCCATGATGAAATCATGCGCACGCGCCGCCTCGGCCGCTGCGCGCACCTGATCGTCACTGGCATCGGGGTTGCCGAAGCGGATGTTGGCGGCGATCGTGTCGGAGAACAGGAAGGTATCCTGAAACACGAAGGCGACCGTCTCCATCAACTGGTCGATGGCCATGTCGCGCACGTCCACCCCGCCGATCGACACATTGCCCTCGCGCACATCCCGGAACCGCGCGACGAGCGCGGCGATCGTGCTCTTGCCCGAGCCCGAAGGCCCGACCAGCGCCGTCACCTCGCCGGTGCGGGCGAGAAAGCCGACGCCGTGGAGCACGTCGTTTTGGCCGTAGCCGAAGCGCACTTTCTCGAACGCGACATCGTGATTGCGCAGGATCACCCGCCTGCCGCTGTCAGCCTGCGGTTCCTGCGCCAGCAGGTCGGTGACGGCGCTGGAGCCCATCGCGATATGCGCAAGACCATGAAACTGGTTGAACAGCTTGAGCAGCGGCTGGCTGTAATTGGCGCCCAGGATCACGAACAGCAGCAGCGTCGGAAGGTCGAGCGTCCCGGCCTTCACCAGCATCAGCCCGACCGGCAGGATCACCACGATATTGGCGATCACCAGCATGTAGAACGCCCCGCCCAGCGGCAGGTAGGCGCGCGCCCAGCGCGTCTCGATATCGGCATAGGCACGTGCCGCCGCGCTCGTCTCGGCAAAGCTGTCTCTGGTGCGGTTGAACACCTTCACCACCGGCATCCCCGCCAGATATTCGACGATCGCCGCGTTCATCCGCGCATTGGCGCGCTGATAAGCCGTGGCATAAGTGCCGCCGCGCTTCATGCCGATGCCCAGCAGCACGAAGGACACCGGCGTCAGCACGATCGCGGCCAGCGCCATGCGCCAGTCCACCGCGAACAGCCAGATCGACACCGCCAGCCATGTCGCCACCGAACTGACGCCTTCGGGCAGGCCATGGGCGACGATGGCTTCCAGCTTCTCGGGCTCGTCGACCACCTGCTTCTTGGCATCGCCGCTGGGCCGCTCGGCGAAGTAGCCCAGCGGCAGGCGCGCCATGTGCCGCGCGGCAGCGAGGCGCACGCGATGGATGACATCGAAGGCCACAAGGTGCGACTGGCCCAGCGCCAGCCCCATCGCCGCAAAGCCGACGATCACGCCCAGCGCCGCGATCGCGGCGTGCGTCGTCACCAGCGGCCAGTCGAGCGTACCCGCCACTGCCGCCGCGACCAGCCGGTAGACCGCCCAGACCGGCACGAGTTCGGCGAAGACACCCAGCGTCGCCAGCCCGATCGCGAAAGCCAGCCGTGCGGAAGAGTCCCCCAGATGCCCGCGCATGAGCCGCAAAGGGGCAAGGTAATCCGGCCCCTGCGCGGCTTCAGGAGTGAGGCTTTCGGTGGTTTCGGCCAATGACGCTTCAGCTAAGGACACGGGGGGTATCTCCCTTGCGACAGGACGGAGCGGGTCATCACGGCTGCGGCGCACTTGCCAGCCAGCGCCCGGCCAGTTCCGCAGCCTCGACTTCGTCAGCGACGATCGCATAAGCGTAAGGCTGCGGATTGGCCCTTGCCGCAGCCGCCGCGCGCTCGCGGTAGGCGGCACGCAGCCCGGCATCGGGCTCGATCCGCACAGCCCCCCGGCACAAACGGCGCTGCACGTCCATGCTGGCCATGGCCCAAGCGCCATAGGCCTGCATGAACGCGGGCGAATGACGCGGCAGTTCCGCCCCGGCCATGAACAGCACGAACGGCTCGTCCAGCGCGTAGACCGCCTGCAACTGTTCGACATGCGCCTGAGCTTCGGCATCGGGCACCTGTTCGGGCATCGTCAGGCGCACGATCGGCCAGCTCCGGGTATCGACGAACAGGGTCATGAAGGCACTCCGCGAAGGATGGAAAAGTTTGCGGATGCTAATCATTTGCAGCAGCCCCTCTCTACCCGAGATGGTGCGGATGTTGCCCGGATCGGTGAACTTCACTTCCGCCGCTTGAGGTCGGAGGGGGCGATACCGAACTGCTTGCGGAAGGCTGCCGCAAAGTGGCTGGCGTTGGTATAGCCAAGGTCGCTGGCGACCAGCATCACCGGCATGTCCGCCACCAGACGCCGCCGCGCCTCGATCATCCGTTCGCGTTGGAACAGGCCGTAGACGCTGTCATCGAACAGCTGGCGAAAGCCGCGCTTGACCTTCATCACCGGCAGCCCCGTCTCGGCTGCCAGCATCGCGATGGTCGGCGCCTGCGTCAGATCGGCCAGCAGCAGATCGCGCGCGCGGCGCAGCTTGCGCATCTCTTCGAGGCTGAGGTCGGCGCTTGCCCGCTCATCGCCGAAACCCGCCTCGATCGCCAGGCTGGCCATCACGAAGGCCTGGCCCAGCATCCACATCCGCGATGCTCCGGCAAGCGCGGTATCTCCCCGCATCCGGGCGCGCTGCATCGCCTGGGTCATTGCCTGCGCGGTCGCGCTCATCTCGGCGGCGGCGGCGTTCTGGCGATAGAAGCGCCCCTCGCCCAGCCGACGATGCAACTGCGCAGGCGCGTCGGGCAGCAATCCTTCAAGCATTGCCGGGTCCATCGAGACATGCAGGCTCGAAATCCGGCCGCGATAACTGGCCTGCCCGCGCACATCGGGGGTGAAGCTGACGCAGCTCATCCCGCCATCAAGCTGGTGCGCCTCGTTACGCTGCTGGTCGAGCGTCGAAAACTGGGAACGGCCCGCCAGCGCGCAGGAGAAGTTGATGCGGTGCCAGTCGTCGTGGACATCGAACGTGATCGGCTGGGCAAGGTCGCCTTCCCACACCGTCAGATCGATTCCCGGTTGCAGTTCCACCCGCGCGAAGCTGCAGGCGCCGACGTCGGCATCGCCGCCCAGCAGCACGGAAATCGGTGTTTGCAGGATCGATGATGGCGGTGTTGCGGACATGCGGCCTTACTCCCCGGCGATCCGATGCGGGTAGAGAAAAACCCGCTTCGGGCAGATTTGCAATTGATAATCACTATCATTTATAGCGACGCGACGATCCTTGTCGAGTCAATCTCGGCACCTCCCGCTTCGTGCAACCCAATCAAACCAGTCGGTTAGCACTCAACGGATATGCAGGTGATCGGGGGCAATCACTTTTGTGTGTGCAGGAGATGTTGAGAATGTACCGCCCGCGTTTCCGGGAATGCCGGACTTCGCCCCTGGCCGCAGCACTGCTGCTGGCCTCCACCGCGCTCGTGCCCGTGGCGGCATTCGCGCAAGACCGGCCGCACAAGGATGACGGCGAAAAGGCGATCACCGTCACTGGCCTGCGTGACAAGGACGAGCAGGTGGACCTTGGCGCCAAAGCGATCCAGCGCCGCGATGCCGGCAACATGGCCGACCTGATCGAGAGCATCTCGGGCCTGCACATCAACAGCCTCTATTCGCGTGCGGACGTGGCCGTGGGCGTCCAGGGGATCGAGGGGCAGAACCGCATCACTCAGCAGATCGAAGGGATCAGCCAGGGTTTCAGCGCCTTCAGCGCCAATATCGCGCAGACCGGGTCGATCTTCGTCGATCCGATGATGCTCGCCGGCATCGATGTGACGCGCGGCGGGTCCACCGGCACCGGAGCGATCGGGGGCCTCGGCGCATCGGTGAACTTTCGCTACATGGACGTGGACGATGTGCTGAAACCCGGTCGCAGCATCGGCGCCCTTGCGCGCGCCTCTACCGGGATCGGGCACATCGGTAACGGCCAGCGGCCGTCAGGCTCGGCGTTCCTTGCGGGCCGTCACGGTGGCTTCGAATGGCTGGTGGGCGGCGCCTATTCGGACAATAAGGACTACCGCGTCGGCAGCGGTTTCGACACCGATGCAATGATGCGCAATTTCCACGCCAACAACCTGACTTTCGCCGATGGTGCGGGCGGCGTGCCCGAAGGAACGTGCCGCTATCAGGCCATCATCCCGATCCTGGGCAGTTCCATGGGTGGCTTCGAGAACTGCCAGCTCAGCGTCGAGCAGGCGAAGTACCTGAAGCAGGCCGCCAAATCGAGCGCGCTGGAAGGCACGCGCAAGCGCACATATTCAGGCGAACTGCGCCTGCGCTACGACTTTGGCGACGATCACGACCAGAAGATCGACCTGTTCGCCGTCCATAGTGGCGCACGCTATTATACCGAGCAGGCACCGGTCGTCCTGGTGCCGGGCGAATGGGACGGGGGCACTGTCGGCGATCCCGCTTACTGGCGGGACGACCCGTGGTCCGTGCGCACGCGCATGAAGAACACGATCGCCAGCCTGAAATACTCGGGCGCCTTCTCCGATTGGCTGAACCCGCAGGCGCAGGTCTATTACGAAGACCAGAACCGGCGCCAGAACTGGCTGGCGCTGCCCGGCTCGATCTCGGCCAACAAGCCGCTGCATTACGATGTCACCAACCGGTCCTACGGACTGAGACTGGACAACTCCGCGCACTTCACCATGCCGTTCGCCGGGCCGATGCGCATGGACTTCGGCGTCGATCTGCGCCGCATGGACAAGACCGTCGACAGCCTTTCCGAGCAGGAATACTACGCGCAGTACATGGCCAGCTTCGGCATCGATTATCCCATCCCCAAGTGGGATCCGGAATCCCGCAACGACACGTTTGCCGCCGCGCTGTCCTTCAGCACCGAAGGCAGCGGCCCGTTTCAGGCCAACGCGGGTGTGGGCTGGCAGCATGTGCGGATGAGCGTCTACGAACCGCGCTACGTCACGGGCAACCATGCAAAGGCTGGCGTCAACGATTACTCGGCCAAGCTGATAGAACTGCGCACCTATTACCGATCGCTGGGCTATTCGACGAGCGTGGCGCGGCAGATGGCCTCGGCGGATCTCGAAGGCTACGCCGATCAGTTCTATATCATCCCGAACTCAGGCAATTCATTCTATACCTCCGGGAACGAGCATCACCGCTTCAACCTGAAGTCCGCTCACCTTGCGGTGCAATACACTCCGCAAGGCAGCGGGCTGACAGGATACGCCAAGCTCAACTACGCAGAGCGCGCGCCGACCAGCAACGAGATGTACATGGCGGGCGTCTACAACATGACGACCTTCACCGCGAACCCGGACCTCAGGCCCGAAGCCAACCTGTCACTGCAACTGGGTGTCGATTATACGAAATCGGGCCTGTTCGCAGCATCGGACCGGCTGAAGCTGGGTGTGCTGTTCTATCGCAACCGGATCAGTGACTATATCACTTATGGGCCGATCATCTCGCGCAACTCGCTCACGAGTGATCCTTACGGCGATGCCGATACCGGCGCGCATCTGCTGTCGCCATCGGCAGGCGGGATCGCCAACGTCAACAGCCTGACGCCATACATCCGGCAGGGGTTCGAACTGAACCTCGATTACCGGCAGCCGCTGTTCAACCTGCGCGGCAACCTGACGATCCCGCTGCGACATGATAACAATATCTGCAGTTGGCACTCCCCCAGCGGCAAGGCCTATCTGTCGACTTATGACGACGCCACCAGCAACACCATCTACACCGAACTCGGGCATGGCAGGAAGCTGTGCTACTCAAGCTGGAACTGGATGCAGACGGGCCTGATCCAGCCCATCACCGGCAGTCTTACCGCAACGCTTACGCCGATGGGCGACAAGCTGGAACTGGGCGGCGCCGCGCACTATCGCGGTCGCCAGCGTGCCGTGTACCGTTACATCGAGGTCATGCAGACGAACAACAACCGCCTCAATTCCACCGCACCGCTTCCCGACGGCGATGGCTGGCTGGTCGCAAACCTGTTCCCGTCGGTCATGAAGTTCGACCTTTTCGCGAACTACAAGGTGAACGACAGCATCAAGCTGGGTGTCTACGCCGCGAACGTCACCAACCGGATGGACGCGCAGCCCACCACGTTCGGCTACAATTTCTATCCCGGGCGCATGCTCAAGGCGAACCTGGAATTGCGTTTCTAGTCATGATGGCAAGGGCATACCCTGACAGGATGCCCTTGCTTGTCGTTGCGGTCTGCGAATTGAGCGAACGATGCACGGCGCGATTTCGCGATCTCTATTCCGGCACGTAAACGAGATTTCCATCCGGCAGACGATAGGTAACCCCTGCCTTGATCCCGCCGCCCTTGCCCATCCTGCTGGTGGAGGTGTAGCGCTCAAGCTTCTCGCCGTTCTTGACGGTAATCGTCATGTCGTCCTTGCCCGGATTCTCGATGACGATCACATCTTTGGACTGGAACGGGTTGAGCGGATTGCGCGCGATCAGCACCATCAGGATCGCGCAGATCACCAGGAACAGGTCCACCAGATTGACCACCGAGAGGATCGGATCATCCGCCTCGTCATCTTCGAGGAAGCGCATCAGGCGGCTCCTTCCGTCTCTAGCTCGCGCAGTTCCTCCAGCAGCCATCGGCGCCGGATAGTATAGACGAAAAAGCTGATCGATGCTGCCACCAGCGCCAGGATCACCGAGGAAAACGCGACGACAAGGTTCTTGCCCACTGCCGCGCCATCATTGTTGCCCAGCGCCAGCAGCGCCGGCCCCATCGGGATCATCGTCGCCACCAGCCCCAGCATCGGCGCGCTGCGCGATACGATGCGCAGCCATTCGAGACGGCGCATGATCTGCAGCTCCAGATCCTCGCTGGCACCGCCGGTGCGCGCACGATAGGCATGGAGGGGGCGACTGCCTCGGCCCGTTCCGCGCACAGCGGCTTCGAAGGCGAAGCTGCCCAGGCTGACGATGGCGTAAGCAAGTGCCAGCAAGATCAGCACCATGACCGGCACGAGGAACAATCGCGAGGCATCGTATAGAGTGGCTTCAAGCTCTGGCATTGAGGATCTTTCGCGAGAGGGCGGCACGGCGGGCCATGGCTTCAAGCACCGCACCGGCAAGGAAAAGGGTCAGGATAAGAAGCAGCGCCGGCAATTGTCCGCGAAGATGAGGCTGTTCCGGCATCGGGCTGGGCCGCTGGCGTTCCAGCACGCGGCCCACGGGTGGCATCGGGGGCATGGGTGCCGCCTTTTCGGCCTGCGGTTGCGGGCGTGCGGCACGCGCAACGGGGCTTGCGGCCAGCGACGTTGCAGGACTGCCCGAAAGACCAAAGCCTGCGCCTTCCAGCCGTTGTCGCGCGGCCTTGTCCGCTTCTGCAACGGCTTGTGCCAGTTCGGCGCGGCGCCGGGCCAGCGACGCGCGGGTGGCGGCATCGGTCTGCCAGTATCCACGCGAAACGGCCTCCAGCATGCGATCGACCATCTGCAACTGCGCGCCGGGATGAACCTGCGCGAAGAAACGGGACAACCCCAGCTTGCGACTGTCGGCCACATATGTGTCGTGCATCGCCTGCCACTGGTCAGCGCGCACGCTGGCGGGATCAGTCACTTGCCAGCCCCACAGGTTGTTGACGATACCGGCCATGGCATTGGCCCCGGCATAGCCCTCACGCTGCATCGCCCCGATCCATTGCGGATTGAGGTAGCGCGCGCGCAGTTCCTCGGAAATGTAACCGCCCGCACTCGTCACCCGTGCCTCGTTCCCGCGCATATCGGTGACGAAAAGGTCGGGCGTGCGTCCTGAAACCGCCCGGACCGCCAGTGACAGACCGCCAAGGTGCTCGAAGGGGTGATCGGTGGACAGCAGGCCGTGGACGTTCGACGAACGCATCAGCACTGCCGCATCGACGTCCTTCAGCTGTTCGGCGAAAAGGTTCGTACCCTCCAGCGACAGGCCCCAGTCCCGCGCACCGTAGGCATGGCCAAGGCGGGCGATGTAGGGTTCGGCAAGTTCTGCCTCGTCCTTCCAGCTTCCCTTCCCGTCGGCGACCACGCGGTCGGGAAGGCCCGTACCGTAATCGCCCGGTGCATTGGTGAAGATGCGCAGCCGTGCCAGTTCTCGGGCACGATCCGCCGCAATGCCGGAAGCGATCAGCCGCTGTTCGAGGGCGCGCGCATTCGCGGCCGGGCCTGTGTTTTCGTCGAGCGCGGCAACCCGGTCTATGCCATCTGCCAGCAGGCGCATGAAGACATCGAACTGATCGCGATAGACGCTGGTTGGCTGCACCAGCACGTCGATGCGCGGGCGGCCGAGTTCTTGCGCAGGTACGATCTCCAGCCGCTCCACCCTGCCGCCGCGTCCCCAGACCGGACGCAGGCCAAGCGCCTGCAGGATCTGCCCCTCCCCGATACCGAGCGTGCGGATCGTCTCGCCCGAAAACATCGAGAACGCCAGCTTGCGCGGCCATGCCCCGCCGTGCTTGTCGCGATAGGCCGCGACAAGCCGGTCAAGCGCCCTGCCCCCTTCGGCATAAGCGGCAGGCGTCGGCACTTTCTGCGCATCGAAGGCATAGAGGTTGCGCCCGCTGGGCACGTCGGGCTCACGCACGGGATCGCCGCCCGCCCCTGCGCGCACGAAGCCTCCTGCAAGGCCGGTCAGCAGCGCCTCGGTCTCGCCCGGCGCGGCGAGGTTGCGGTCATAGACGAGGGCCTTGTCCACTTGCGCGCGAAGGACCGGATCGGTGATGGTCGCAGGATCTTCCCGCTCGCGCAGGTAGCGATGGAGGACGCGGTAGGGCTCTGTCCGGGCGATCTGGGTGAAATCCTCGGCAAAGGCTTCTGCGGGGTCCAGTCCAAGCGCCTTGAGATAGTCCGGGCCGAGCTGCTGCATCACCGTCGACAGGCGCTGCTGCTCCTGCGCCGGTTCGCCGAAAGTATGCAGCCCCAGCGGAACCGACGCGCGGGCGATCTGATGCAGCCGGTCATGCAACGCGGTATAATAGCCGTCGAAATCGCGCGCGATCCGTGCCTTGTCCCAGCCAAGGTCTGCATCGAAATGCGCAGCTGTTGCCCGCGCCACGATCTCGCGTCCCACGCGCTCACGCACCGGCCCTGCGTCAAGCTGGGCGTACTGGTGGATCAGCGCGTGAATGTCGCGCAATTCGTCATAGAGGCCGGACGGCGCGAAGGCGGGTGTCTGGTGGCTGACGGTCACCGCCCTGCCCCGCCGACGCGCCTGGATCGCTTCGGCCACGTTGTCCTGGATGTACGGGTAGAACACCGGAATGTCGCCCACCAGCAGCATCGGGTAGTCCCCCGACCAGAGGCCCCGATCCTTGCCGGGCGTCCACTCCTGCGTGCCATGCGTCCCGAAATGGACGATCGCATCCGCCTGCCCGCGCGTGCGCACCCACAGATAGGTCGCAAGGTAGCGGTGGTCGGGCGGAACCTTGGTATCGTGATAGGCCCTGGCCGGATCACCCCCGCGCGGCGGTTGCGGCAGGACTGACAGCTTGCCCAGCGCAAGGCGCGGGATGAGGAACGCCCCGTTCCCAAGCGCAGGGCTGTCCTCGGGCCGCCCCCAATGCTGCATGATCGCCGCCTGCTGCGCCTGCGGCAACGTTGCCAACCACGCCTTGTACTGCGCAAGCGGCAGGCGATCGGCAAGACCGCGCGCGGCAAGCTCAGCCAGCTTCTCGGGGTGATAGAGCCCGCCCAGCATCGCCTGTCCGGCAGCAATCAGGTCAGCCTCCTCGCCGGGCTTCACATCGTATCCCGCCGCCGCCAGATCGCGCGACATTTTCGCAAGGCTGAGCGGCAGGTTGAGGTTGGAGGCAGCAAGGTTGCGCTCACCCACAGGGTAGTTCCAGAAGAACAGCGCGATATGCTTGTCCGATGCCGGGGCGTGGCGCAGCGCCACCAGCCGCGCCAGCTTCGCCGTCATCAGTTCGATCTGTTCGGGGATCGGCACCGGCTCGCCGTTCTCGACCGCGCCGATGACGAGGGGGTCGGAGATGCCCCAGCTTTCCGGCCCGGTCAGCATCACAGCCGCGCTCGCCCCCGAGATGCCGGAGGAGGCTGCGCGCCATTGCCCCGGCGTCATCGCGCGATCGACAAGGCCCTGCAGCACAGGGATGCCCAATGACTCGAACTCGGCCTTGCGCGCATCACCGTCCTGCATGTGAGTGAGGTTCACCAGCACTTGCGCATCAAGCGGGCGCAGGACTTTGGTCAGCGCCTGCGGATCGCGCTCGTCGTACCAGAAGAACGCCGGCGCCAGTCCTCGCGCCTCGGCACTGCGGGCAAGTGCGTCGATCACGCTTGTCTGCATGTCGCGGATCTGCCCCTCGGAAATGGCGAAGGCGACCACGGGGCGCGTTCCTCGCGGCGTGTTCCATGCGGCGAAGGCACCTGCATCGGCGAAGACTGACGGGGCCTGCGGATGGTAGAGCCCACCAGCAGGCAAAGGCTGCGGCGGCGGCAACGCAGACAGATCGTCACCCGCCAACGCCAGAGGAACCGCCTTCACGAAGCCCCTGAGGTTTGCCTCGCCACCCCCTGCATAATAGCCGATCAGGCGCCGGGCAGCGCCCTGCGGCAGCCCGCCCGATGCAGGAGGGCCGCCGCCCACCGCAATCCATGCGCCTTGCAGGTCGGCCAGCGGCCCCAGCGTTTTCTCGACGGCCGCCCGGTCGCTCGGACGCGGAGCGTCGATGACGATGAGGTCCGCGCCTGCCGCAGCCACCTTCGCACTATCGGTGCCATCGTCGACATAGCGCCATTCGAGGCGATAGCCCTCCGCCTCGGCCCACTGCGCGAGACGGGCGAACTTGGCAGGCAGCACGAAGCCGGTGCTCAAGATACGCACGGTCGGAGGCGGCACATCCGCTGCATCCGATGGAGAAGGAACAAGCGCCAGCAGAGCCAGCAGCAGGGTCAACCAGCGCTGCATCGGATCAAAAGTTCGCGCCAAGACCGACGAAGAACACCCGTCCCGGCTCGGCATAAGTATAAAGCGCCGAGGTTTCCGCGAGCCGCTTCCTGAACACGTTATCGACACCGGCCTTCAGCGTGACGCGCTCGGTCAGGTCGTGGCTGACGTCGGCCGACCACAAGTCATAGCCGTCAAGCCGGATCGCGGTGGTGCCGCTGTAGATCGTTTGCCTGCCGATATAGCGGCCACGCAGGTTGACCGTACTGCCAGGCAGGAAATCCCAGGCCACTTTCCATTTGGCGCTGTGGTTGGGCCGTTCGGCCAGCGACTGATCGTTCGAGATATCCTGCGGATCGACGTAAGTGTAGCTTGCCGAAAGCGACAGGCTTTCCAACGGCATCCATTCCCCGCTCAGTTCGACCCCGCGGATGCGGGCCTTGTCGACGTTGACATAGGCGCGCCGTTCCTGCCCGCGAATGCTGCAGCTTTCCACGCAGATCGTCTGGACAAGCCCCTTGAGGTCGTTCTGGAACAGCGTCGCGCCAAGATGCCAGCCCTTCCCGTAATAGGCCGCGCCCAGTTCATAGGCGGTGTTGGTTTCGGGCTTGAGATCCGGGTTGCCGGTAATGATGAACCGCCCGCCCGCTGCAACGGTGATGTAGCCCAGCGACAGCTGCTTGAGGCTCGGTGCCTTGAACGCCTTGCCCGCACCGCCGCGCAGCACGAGCCCCTCGACCGGCGTAAGCGTCAGGTAAGCGCGCGGGCTGGTCTGCCAGCCATAGGCCGGGTGATGATCGAAGCGGCTGCCGACGGTCAGCGAACCCAGCCCCCCAAAGCTCCATTCGTCCTGCACGAACAGCGCGTCATGATTGACGCTGTCTTCACCTGCGGTGTTGATGGTGGAATCACGCAGGAACTCATTGCGATGTTCGGCGCCCAGCGTCAGCTTGTTGCCCGCGAACGCATTGAGCGTCACGCGCGCATCGGCCACGAAATCGACTGCGCGGGTCGGTTGGGTCGGCGTCTGGTTCCGGTCGCGCTCGTTATCGCGCTCCAGCACCGATCGATAGACGCGGGCCTGCACTTCGCCCCAATCGAAAGTGCCGGTATAGCTGCCGTGCGTCTGCGCGCGGGTGACATGGTCCTGATACTCGTAATAGACCGGGACAGTGCCTGTGGTGACGGTATCGCGCGCGCGATCATCATCGCTGACGGCCTGACCGATCTCGATGCGGTGGCCCGGCGCCGGCTTCCACCAGGCGATGACGCTGCCGCTCAGCGCCTCGCGCGCCTCCAGTTCGCTCTGGAGAGGGTCGGCCTCGCTCGTCGTGCGGCTGCGCCGGCGGTACTCGCCCCAGGCCACGACACCCAGCGTGTCCTCGATGATCGGCCCGCCGACCATGGCCGAAAGCTGAGAGGTATCGCCGCCCTTGCCATCGCGGAAGCCCTGCAGCGCCAGCGCGCTCGCCTCCAGCCGCGTTTCCGGGCGGCGCGTGATGACATTGACTACGCCTGCCAGCGCCTCGGAACCGTAAAGCGCCGAAAGGGGGCCGCGCACCACTTCAATGCGGTCGATCGCAATGCTGGGCACCCAACCAAGATCGAAATCGACGTGCGCCATGTTGGCCGAGGAATCGGTGATGCGGCGTCCGTCCACCAGCGTCAGCAGGTGCTCGTTCGACATGCCACGGATCGAGATGCCGCGCCGGGTCATGCCGACGCCATTGATGGTAAGGCCCGGCTCGTTCTCCAGCGCCTCGGCAAGATCCTGCACCGGACGGCGGCGCAATTCAGGGCCGGTCACCACCGACATCGATGCCGGCGCCTGCGCGATCTCCTGCTGCGTGCGCGTCGCCGTCACCACGATCTCGCGGCCGGAAACGGCAGCGCGGCGCTCGTTCCTGATCGTCGCGGAATCATCCTGCTCCGCTGCCTGCGCACCATGCACGACAACGGCCAGCGGCAGAGCCGCTGCAATAACCAGCTTCTTCATCAAACCCCCGAATATGCGGCCCACATCGCCGAACGGCCGCGATGACATCGCGCACCAGCCGTCTGATCCGTACAGGACGGCAGCGATTCGAGTGATGTTATATCATCATATTTAGACACATCAACCGGCCAGCTCTTGACGCCGGGATAATCACGTAACATATATTATTACATGAAACGAGACAGCCGCCTTTCCGGTGTTCTCCATGTGCTGCTGCACATGGCCGAACAGCCCGGCCCACACACCTCCGAAGCTTTGGCTGCGGCGATGGCAACGAACCCGGTCGTGATCCGCCGGATCATGGCAGGGCTGCGCGAACAGGGGTTCCTTCGCTCGCAGAAGGGGCATGGCGGTGGCTGGACGATTGCCTGCGACTTTTCCCGCACGACCTTGCGCGACATCTATCACGCACTGGGAGAGCCGGAGATCCTTGCCATGGGCAACAGGACCGATGCCCCCGGCTGCCTTGTCGAACAGGCGGTCAATGCGGCGCTGGGCCAGGCGTTCGATGCCGCCGAGGCCATCTTGTTGCAACGCTTCGGCGAAGTGACGCTGGCCGATCTCAGTGCCGATTTCCACGCCCGCATGTCTGGGCGCACTGCCCTTCCTACTCTGGAGAACGAACATGGATCATGATGCCATCGTCATCGGCGGCGGCTTTGCCGGTCTGGCCGCCGCCACTTACCTTGCACGCGCTCGCCGCAAGGTCTGCGTCGTCGATACCCGCCGACCGCGCAATCGGTTCGCAAAGGCGTCTCACGGCTTTCTGGGCCAGGACGGCAGCAATCCGCTGGAGATCCTGGCCGCCGCGCGCAAGCAGCTGGACGCTTACCCCACCGCAGCGCTTCTTCAGGACGAAGCGGTCGCGGCCAGCCGCGAGAATGCCGGTTTTGCCGTGACCATGGCAAGCGGGCGCATATTGCGCGCGGGCAAGATCATCCTCGCATTCGGGCTTAGAGACGAACTTCCCGAGATTCCGGGCCTGCAGGAGCGTTGGGGTCAGACGGTCCTTCATTGCCCCTATTGCCACGGCATAGAGTTCAGCGACCGGCAGTTGGGCGTACTATATCGTACCGAAATGTCCGTCCATCAGGCGCTTATCGTTGCCGAATGGGGGCCTGTGACGCTCTACCTTGACGGTGCCGAACTTGAACCGGAAGCCGCGCAAAAGCTCGCCGAACGCAAGATCAAGGTCGAAGCCGGTCGGGTGGCAGCACTTGAAGGGCAAGGCACATCGCTGTCTTCCATCCGCCTCGACGACGGACGACGCGCAGCCATCGATGCGCTCTACATTGCGCCGCGATCGTGTCTTTCCAGTCCGCTGGCGGATCAACTGGACCTCGCCATCGACGAAACGCCGATGGGCCCGGTCATCCGCACCGATGGGGAAAAGATGACCAGTGTGCCGGGCATCTATGCCGCGGGCGACATCGCGCGCGCACCGCATAGTGTCAGTTGGGCCGTTGCCGATGGGGTTACCGCCGGAACCTCTGCCCATCGCGCCATGGTCTTTGGCTGAACCAGCCCTACCGGATATAGCGCAGCACCCGGCCTGACATGCCGGGTGCCGCCCGTCAGCAAGGGCAGCCGTCCCCTCCAAGGCATTGTGCCCGCCGCAGCCGCCAGTTGGCGAAGTGCGCCCCTGCCAGACACAGGCTGCCCACGACGGTCATTGAAGTCTCCACTACCTCGCTGCCCTCGATGGCGACACCGATCGCGAGAAGCACAAGCCCCACCAGTCCACAGGACAGCGGCCCGGCTGCCCCACTTGCGCGCCAGCCCGGAACAAGTGCCAATGCGCTGGTGGGAATCGCGAAAGCCAGAACGAGCGCATGAAAGCGCTCTCCCGGATCGATGCTTCCGGCAAGGCTGGGCAATGCGGCGATGATCAGCGGCAGCACGAGGCAGTGAATGAGGCACGCGGCGGAGGCGCAAGTCGCGGCGCCGTCGAGCCAGTTGCCCACGGCGGGTCGGGAATCCATTTTCAACATAAGCCTTTCCATCTGCCCTGCTGCATTGTAATGATATACCGTATCATTGAACGCAAGAGGCTCCATGACACTCTCTCGCACTCCCTCGCCCGCAAATAGCGGGAAGCTGCCCGTCACTGTCCTGTCCGGCTTTCTCGGCGCGGGCAAGACGACGCTGCTCAACCATATCCTCGCCAATCGCGAAGGGCGGCGCGTGGCGGTCATCGTCAACGACATGTCCGAAGTGAACATCGACGCCGACCTTGTCCGCGGCGGCGATGCGGCGCTGGCGCGATCCGAAGAAACGCTGGTCGAGATGACCAATGGCTGCATCTGCTGCACCCTGCGCGATGATCTTTTGCAGGAGGTCCGCGCGCTCGCCGACGCGGGCCGTTTCGATTATCTGGTGATCGAGAGCACCGGCATTTCCGAGCCGCTGCCCGTCGCCAGCACCTTCTCGTTTCGCGACGAGGCCGGCCTGTCGCTTGGCGATGTCGCCCGCCTCGACACGATGGTCACCGTGGTCGACGCGATCAACCTGCTGAAAGACTATTCCAGCCAGGACTTCCTTGCCGATCGCGGTGAGGCTTTGGGTGAGGATGACACGCGCAGCCTTGTCGGCCTGCTGGTCGAGCAGATCGAGTTTGCCGACGTCGTGATCGTCAACAAGGCCTCCTCGGTCACTGCGGAGCAGTTGGCGGTGGTCAGGAAGCTTGTGGCCAGCCTCAACGCCGATGCGCGTATCCTGACCTGCGATCAGGGCCGCGTCCCGCTCAATGCGATCCTTGATACCGGCCTGTTCGACGAGGAGAAGGCGGCGCAAAACCCGCTCTGGGCCAAGGAACTCTATGGCTATGCTAGGCACGTACCGGAGACCGAGGAGTACGGGATCGAAAGCTTCGTCTACCGCGCCCGGCGCCCCTTCGATCCTGCGCTATTCCATGCCTTCTTGACTGGCGACGGGCTTGATGCAGTGGTTCGTGCCAAGGGGCATTTCTGGCTGGCGACGCGGCCCGACTGGGTCGGCGAACTGGCCGTCGCGGGCGCACAGACCATGACCTCGCGCATGGGGCGCTGGTGGGGCAGCATCCCCAAGAACCAGTGGCCCGAAGACGATCGCTTCGAGAAGTTCGTCGCCCGGCACTGGGACCAGATCTGGGGCGACCGACGGCAGGAGCTGGTGTTCATCGGCATCGGCATGGACGAGGCCCGCATCCGCACCCGGCTGGACGCATGCCTGCTGCCGGTCGACACCTTCGTCCCCGCCCGGTGGCAGGGTCTGCGCGACCCGTTCCCCGCCTGGGGCGAACAGCTGGAGGCGGCAGAGTGAACATCACGACGCTCGAACGCACCCGCGCCGCGTGGATCGCGGATGAAGATGCCGCCGTACTTGGCCGCATCCGTGACAGTCATGTTCATCTTGCCGTGTGGCAGCGCGCCCGACCGCGTGACCTCGATTGGCTCGACAGCCTAGATTACGATGGGATCGACGACGTGCAGGAGACCCTGCCCGTGGAAAGCTTGGCCTGCACATTGCCTGCGAAATTGCTGCAAGCAGGCTATCCCGAGGGTCCGCATTCCGCGCTGGGCCATGAGATCACCGCCCTCGCCCTTAGGTACGCCCGGATCATGCAAACCAAGTCCATCCGGATGCGGCTTGAGATCGTCGAAACCGATGCCTGCCGCAAGTTCCACATGGACAACGTCAGGGCCCGCCTGCTGATGCCGCTGACTGAGCCCGGCACACAATGGATCGAGGCAGAGGCCGGGCCCGAGGAGCCGATCAACCACCTGCGAGCCGGCGACGTCGGAATATTCAAAGGACGGATCTGGGCTGAAACTCCTGCAATCCTTCACCGCTCGCCCCCGATCGCAGGAACCGGCGTCGCGCGCCTCCTTCTGGTGCTCGATCTGCCATCCCCGACGCGTACTGCGGAAACCTGACGTTCGCCACCAGCCCTACCATGGCGATCTAGCCGAGTTGTTCCTGCAGAATATTGGCCGCGTTATAGCAATGAAATGCGGTAACCTTGCCTTCTTTCATATGGAACACGTCGCAGCACGGCACGTCGATACGCTTGCCGGTGGCGGGCACTGGACCGGCCGACGTCATCAAGGTGCCGCGATGCTCTCCGCGAATGGCCAGTTCGACGACGACAAGATTGTCGGTCGCATCGACATGCAGGATTTCCCGATGTACGTCCGGAAAGGCTTCAGCCATTCCACTTGCGACCAGTGCGATGTCTTCTCCGCGAAAATCGATCCCGGCAGGGACATTGCGCGCATAGCCGTCCGGCGCAAAACAGGACAGGAAGCCGGCAAGGTCCAGACTGGCGCCTTCAGCTGCGGCATAGAGCTTTTCGATAGTCTGAATATTCTGCGTCATCCCCAGTGTCCTTCGTTGCGAGAGGCAGGCATCACTCCGCCATGGGCGACGCCGGGCACTCCAGATAGACACCAAGTTACAATTATGGCAGTACCTACCTAAAGGTAAGTAGGAAATTGCCCATGGACACAACGGATGGCCCTTGCGGTCTCGACGTTTCGTTGAAGGTGATCGGAGGCAAGTGGAAGCCCTTGATCCTCTATCACATCCAGGATGGTCCGACCCGCTTTTCCCAGGTGAAACAGCGTGTGGCGGGCATCAGCGAGAAAGTTCTCATCCAGCAGTTGCGCGAACTCGTCGCGATGGACGTACTCATCCGCCGTGACCACCAGCGTGTGCCGCCGATGGTCGATTACGCGCTGACGCCTTTTGGCAAGACCTTGGTGGAGGCCCTGCAGCCCCTTTGCGAATGGGGGACGCAAAATCGCGCGCATGTGGCGGCAACGCTGGCCGCAGCATCAGGCTGAATTCGCGCGGCGGCTGTCACCGATGCGGGCGCTCAGCCAACTGCCACGATTGAATGTTCAAGTCGCACGTCATCAAGCACGCGCTCGATCGCAGCATGCTGCGCATCAGTACCGCTAAGCCTGAAATCCCAGTTGCAATGAGGATGTGTCTTCACGTCTCGCACGATGATCTTGCCAAGCGCCCGGCGCCATGTCTGAGAGGTGCCGCCTTTTTCCCGGACAAGGCGAGCTACAAGCAGATTTTCGAGTTCGGATGCCGTCATATACACCGCTTAGCCGTTGTCGCCGGCTAAGAAAACAGGACCTCTCTTCCGCGCTTGATCGATCAACATCAAGTCTTGAAGGCCGGCCCCAAACGCCCGCCCAATACGGCCTCTCAGCCCCCCGTTTCCCGGCCTGAAGTCCAGTTCCCATGTTGTCGACAAAGTCAGAACGTGCATCACTTTGACCTTATGCATGCCCTTTTCCGGTCAAGCGCCGATTAGAGCCCCTCTTGCCTGCAGCGTCTCCATGACGCGCGCTGCTGCCAGTTCCGCAGGGTGCTCGACGCCCAGCAGGGCGAAAGTGCCGCCGAGCATGAAGGCGCAGTGCCCGTGGACAGTGGCGATGAGCGAACTCGTCAGTTCCGCCGCATCCCCGGCATCGTTCGGGGGCAGGACAGCCGCAACCTCGCGAGCGATCACGCCGGTAAGGCGGACGCGCTGCGCCGCCAGCGTTTCCGACATGTCCATGCCTTCCGGTACGCGGTGCTCGTAGATCGCCGCCCACAGATTGCGGTGGGTTTCAGCGAAGTCGAAGTAGCCGCGCACGAGGACGAGGATACGCCCGCGACCCTCCGTGCCTTCGAGGCGGTCTTCCAGCCACTCGCTCCAGTGCCTGAAGGTCCGCGCGTTGATTTCCATGACGAGCCCGTCGACGTTGCCGAAGACGTGCATGACCGTGCCCACCGAATAGCCGATGCGCTTGGCCACTTCGCGGGCGGAAAAGCGGGCGTAGCCGCTTTCGGCCATGACCTCCCGCCCGGTGTCGAGGATCAGCGCTTCCAGTTCCTCGCGGCCATGATCAGATCGCCTGCCCATCGTCAGTTCGCCTTTCGCACGAAGGGATAGCGCATCTGCGCGAGGTAGCCGCTCGGCACCGCCTCTGGCACGCCGTAGCCTTGCGGCCACTGGCCCTTGGGGAAGTAATGGGTGCCGAACAGGCGATCGAGCCAGGGGAAGTGGATCGCGAAGTTCTTGTCGATCCCCTCGGCCTCCAGCGCGTGATGCCAGTGGTGGAAGCGCGGCACCACGATAAACCGGCCGAGGCGGTCGAAGTCGCCCCGGATGTTGGCGTGGACGAGCGAGGAATAGACATAGACCATGCCGATGTAGGCCTGCATGACCGAGGGCAGGAAACCCAGCGTCAGCAGCGGCAGCGAGGTCACGCCGCGCAGGAGCACGATCTCTGCGAAGTGCATCCGTCCCCCGGCCAGCCAGTCCATCGAACGGGCCGAGTGATGCACCGCATGAAAGCCCCACAGGAACGGGATGCGGTGGAATACGCGGTGGAACCAGTACTGCGTCAGGTCGGTCAGGAACATCGCGAGGATGAACTGCACGGCCCACGGCAGACCGGCCACCACTGCCCGAATGCCGGACAACGCGGTGCCGTGCGCGTTGAGATAGCTCGACGGCGCAAGCGCCAGGAAGGTGATGAGCTGCACCAGCATCGAACTGATGAGGAAGTAGAACAGATCCTCGCGCCATTCGGGCCGGAACAGGCGCTGCTTGTCGCGATGGGGGACAAGGCGCTCCAGCGGGGCGAACATAAGGCCGGTGGCGACAAGGTTCACAGCGAAGAAATCGACGCCGAAGAACACACCCCAGTCATGCATTTCGCGCGGCTGTACCGACGCACCGCCAAGGATCGTCCCTGCGAGCGCCACCATGAGCGCGGTCATCCCCATCACCTTGCGCGGGCGCAGCAGCAGGCTCAGCAGGGCCAGCGCATAGGATGCCAGCAGCGTGGCGTGAACGACGATGCGAAAGGCGGACGACTTGAGTACGACCGCCAGCTCGGGCGTGGCGAACCAGTCCGGCCAGCGCAGCGCGATGACGAAGCACAGTCCGGCCGCGGCCAACAGCAGCGCGAAGAATCCCGCAAACCAGCCGGTGCCGAAGCCGCGCGCTTCGATCGGGGCTTCAAGATCGCGAACAAGCTTTTTCAGAAACCCGGTCATGGGCGGCTTTCTCCAGTGTCGATGAGGCTCTCTACCGCGACAATCGAACGCTGTCTAATTATTTATTGTACAGCGTTCGATTTATCGATAGGTTTGGTGTGAATGAGATCGAAAGGCGATTCATGACCGGGATCCTCCTGCTTGCGACCATCATACTGGGCGCGCTGCTCTACGACACAAGGCGACGCCTTATCCGCGTGGAGGGCTTGCTGGCCGAGCCCCTGGCACCAGCATATGCCGGGCCGGAGGAGCCGGTGCAGCAGGCGCACGTCGAAGCTGAAACGCCTCCTGCCCCGGATCTCGAACTCGATCCGGTAGCCGAGTTCGTGCCGGTCGCGCCCGAACCGATGCCGTTTGCCGAAGAAGTGGAGCCCGAACCGGCATCCGCCACCGAGGTGGAGGACAAGCCCGCGTCGTCAGGCTTCGGATTCGAGGATCTGTTCGGGCGCAGGCTGCCGATCTGGGCGGGCGGCATCACGCTGATCGTGGCTGCTGTGCTGATGGTGAAATACTCCATCGACACCGGCCTGCTGTCGCCTGTCGTGCGCGTGGCGATGGGCTTGCTCTTCAGCGGCGCCCTCATCGGCCTGGGTGAACTTGCGCGTCGGCGCGAGAACGTCGTGCGCGATGCCCGTGTCGCTCAAGCCCTTGTCGGTGCCGGTGTGGGCGGGCTTTATGCCGCTGTTCTGGCCGCTGCCAATCTCTACGATCTGATCGGTTCCGGCACGGCTTTCGTCGGGCTGACCGCGATCACCGCGTTCGCCCTCGGCCTGGCGCTGCGGTTCGGGGCCCCTTGCGCAGTGCTTGGCCTTGTCGGGGGACTGGCAACTCCGGCCGTCGTCCAATCGCAAAGCCCCAGCGTGCCCTTGCTGGCGGGATATCTCGCAGTCGTTATCGGCGCGATCACCCTGCTTTCGCGACGCCAGCGCTGGGTCTGGCTGGGCATCGGTGCGCTGACCGGCGGCGCGGGCTGGACCCTGCTGACCATCGCCATGGGCGATCTTGACAGCGGATCGACGCTGGCGATGGGCCTGCTGGTGCTCCTGCTGGGGCTG
The DNA here is from genome assembly GCF_002896965.1 of Novosphingobium guangzhouense. GTDB lineage: Bacteria > Pseudomonadota > Alphaproteobacteria > Sphingomonadales > Sphingomonadaceae > Novosphingobium > Novosphingobium guangzhouense. The sequence goes on along the minus strand of NZ_LYMM01000084.1, from coordinate 40,694 downwards.
GGCCTGCCTGCTCTGGCAGTGGAAGGGCGCACCGCGCCGATACTGCGGGGGGTGACAGGCGTGGTCGGGGCGCTGCAACTGGCGCTGATCATCGCGCGGGGCGAGTTCGCGCCCCTGACATGGGGCCTTTACGGACTGCTTTCGCTGGCGTTCGTGTGGCTGGCCGGCCGCACGCCGGTTCTGCGGCGCACAGTCGCCGTGCCTTTACTGACCGCTCTGGGGCTCGTCGCGGTCTGGCCAACGCCGGGTGCGGGGCTGTTTGCCTCTGTCGTGGCCGGGATCACGGCGATCTACGGTGGTTATGCGCTCTGGCGGGTATGGCGTGAAGACGGCAGCCTCGTTGAAGTCGGGCTGCTCGGCGCCATTGCGCTCGGCGGCTATGTCGTCTGCTTCGGGCAGTTCTACGCAGGCCATCCGGGGCAGGATCTGCGGTTCGCGCTGCTGGCGCTGGCGTTCTCGGCCGTGCCGATGCTTGGCGCCGGCCTGGGATGGCGTAACGGCGAGCGTGGCGGCGATGCCCGGTTCGCGCTGCTGTCGTGCTGCTCTGGAGTGCTGGTGGCGCTGGCGGGGCTGGTCGGCCTGCCCGAATGGTGCGCGCCGATGGTCATCGCCACAGTGGCGGCGACGCTGCTCGGGCTTTCGGTCATGGCGCAGGATCAGCGTGTGGCCAAGGGCGCTCTCGGTTTCCTTGTCATGGCTGTCATCGCGCTGGTGGTGACGATCGAGACTACAGCCGAACTGGCGCGTCTTTTCGAAGTTGCGGCGGTTCCGCATCCCGCGCGGGCGGTGCTGCGATGGAGCTTGCTCTGCGCCGTGACGGCGGCCTTTGCCTGGCGCAATTGCGGCACGATGCTACGGTTCGTGTTGCAGCCTGTGGCGGCCGTGCTCGGCTATGGACTGGTTGCACAGATCGTCCCGGCCCCGTGGCTTGCGGTAGTGACCAGCGCCGCATTGATCGCTCTGGTCGAGGCTGGCCGCCGTCGGCAGGTTCTGGCGCTGGAGCCGACATGGGCGACGGTGGCCGGCCTGCTGGCACTGTGGGCGCTTCAGCCGATCGGCCACTGGCTTCTGGCTGGCATGATGTCGCTGGGTGGAAATCCGGTGTACGTTGGAGAACTGCCGTCGGTCGGCATGGCGATCGGAAGGCTGGTGGTGCCGGCAATCGCGGGTGCTTTCATGCTGTGGCGCATGCCTTTGCGCCTGACTGATATCGCCCGTATGGGCGGCGCGGCGTTGACGAGCGGGCTTGCCCTCATCGGCGCGCACGTCCTGTACAAGCAGCTTTTTGCCATCGGTGACTACGCCGCCTTCGTCCGCCTCGGACTTGCCGAAAGATGCCTTTGGGAAACCGTGCTAATGGCAGCGGGAACGCTGGCATGGCGCTATCTGGCGGCGCGGCGCATAGCCATCGGGCTTGTTCTGGCAGGCATGGCGCATAACCTCGTCTACACCGTCGCGCTGCATGATCCCTTGTGGGCCAAGCAGGCAGTCGGCGCATGGCCCCTGGCCAACCTGCTGCTGCCCGCATTCGGCATCACGTTCCTTGGAGTATCGATCCTCGAACGCATCGTGCCCGAGTTCCCCAGCAACTTGCGGCGGGTCGGCGACGGGCTCCGCATGGCGCTTGTTCTCCTCTTCGCTTTCGCGACATTGCGCCAGTTGTTCGCAGGCTCGGTCCTGGTTCTCGGGAACGTGACGGAACTGGAGAACATAGGGCGGTCGGTGCTCGCCATTGTGTTGGCTGTCGGGTTCCTGCTCTGGGGCATCCGCAAGGGCCTGAGCGACTGGCGCCTTACTTCGCTGGTGCTGATGCTCGGTGCGGCAGGCAAGGTCTTCCTGATAGATGCATCGGGACTGCAAGGACTATTGCGCATCGCCTCGTTCCTCGCTCTCGGCTTTAGCCTGATCGGGATCGGCTGGCTGCACAACCGCTACAGGAACTAGCTAGCGTTTCCGGTCCCTCGCCCCCTGCTTTTCCGTTTCCAAGTGCGGCTCGTCGGATTTCCCATCCGAATGCCCATGACTGGCCAACAAGGAGAACGGCAGATTTCCGGATTTCGAACGCGGAAAAGTCGTCTTTGTCGCGCGCGCAGTCCCGGCTGGCGAAACTATTCCGTTTCCTCGGATGGCTGGGCCGACGCATGCTGGAGCGTAAGGGGCGGCAGTTGTATACCCAGCGCGTTGAGGGTGCCGGCGCAGTGAACTACGGTGAGCGTGAGCGTGGCGTCGCGGTGGAATGATTTCGTATAGCCCAAAACCCGCTGGGCCTGTGCCAACCATGCCAGTACCAAAAGCTCGTCACTGCCGAGCCAGGCGGTGCCCGGCGGATTGACGCGCATGCCCGCGCGGTGCGCCAGATCACGTAGTCGACCAAATTGCTCTTCATAAAGGAAAAGAGCCCGATCGTCGGTCTGATCTCCTCGCAGCATACGGATGACGCGCTGTTCGGTAAACGAGCGGCGCTTCAGCGCCATCACCGTTCGACGCGGCGACCCTTGGGCAATTCTTGCCAACGAGACACTCTCCCAATGGAGTTTTCAGGACATGAAAAATTCGACGGGAACCACCAGTTCGATACTGTCGCCCTTCACCTCCTCCGGCGGCTTGGGCAGCGGCGAAGCGCGCCTGGGCAGGCTGAGGGCCTCGGCATCGAGTGAGCGGACGCCGGACGACCGCTCCAGCCGCACGGAAAGCACCTTGCCATCGCGGTTCATGACGAAGCGGATGTAGGGCACGCCCTGCTGGCGCCGGAACGACGCCTCGCGCGGGTAGCGCTTCACCTTGTTGAGCGCGCCCAGCACCAGACCTTCCCAGGTAGGCTTGGCATCGCTGGCCTTCTGCGCGGGTGGGGCCGGCTTGGTTTCCGGCGCTGTGGTCTTCTCGATCGGCGGGCCGGGATCGATGACAGGTTTGGCCGCAACCAGCGTAACCGGGTTTTCGCTGGGGATCTGGATTTCGGGAACCTCGATCCTGGGGCGATCGGGCGGAACCTGCGCCTTCTCCTTCTGGACCTGTTCAGGGCCGGGCGGCATCTCACGCTGCGGCTCGGGCGGTGCGGCAGGGGCGGCAACGTCGAACACGCTTAGTGCCGGCTTGGGCTTGGCAACGGTATAGACTTGCCAGGAAAGAAACAGACCTGCGGCCAAGACAACTGCGACGCCGCAAACGCCACCCATCCCGAACAGCCGCGTCTGCCAGGTCATCGGCTGGTCCGCGTAGCGCCCCGACGCCTGCCGTCCTGACGCTGCAGACATCCCTTCCATCTCGGCAAGGCCCGTCCGGCGTGCATGATCGTCCGGCGCATCATAGGCCGGATGAGCAAGACGCACGCTGCCGCGATTGACCGTCATGCGCTCATTTCCTCACCCAACGGGCACGGTCGCTTGCTCTGGGCAGGCCGATCTCATCATGTTCGACGATCGCCTGATGGCCAGGCCCTACATCGAACAGGACATAGTAGGGGCCTTTTGGCCGCGCAAAGGTCAGCGTGCCATCCTTGCCCAGTTTGCCGGCCAGCAGCGTCCTGTCGGCATGATCGATCACCTCCAGGCGCTCGCCCTGCGCTGTCTCCCCTTCGGCATAGCCTCCCCGGCAACGGACAGTCGCCGCGTCCAGCAACACGCATTTGAGGATCGGCTCATGTGCCAGCGCAGGCGTGGAGAAGCCGACGACGATGACGGCCAGCACACAGGCGAGTGATCTCCTTAGCGCTGTCATTTCGTGTGCTCCTGCCTGGCGAACCAGGCAACTGTAGCAGGCGAGACGGCGGCCATCGGCCACGATGCCTGATGAACCGTGCCATCCTTGCCCACGACCGTCATCCATAATTCGCTCTTGCCGGTGAGATTGGAGGGCAACTGGATCTGTGCCGAACGCTCCCAGCGTGCGCCCTCGAACGCGATGCCCGAAGCGCGCATGGCGCGCGGGCGATTGACCTTGAGGGTGACGCGCAGGATCTGGTTATCGCAGCTTTCGCAAAAGCGCAGGCGATAGGCCTTCATCGGCACATCCATGTCGACCAGTTCGGGACCATCGCGGTCAGTCTCGGCAAAGGTAAAAGCCCAGGGGCCGACCTGATCATGTATCGCATCCTCGCGTTGCAATGGCTTGGTTTCGACCTGAGCGAATGCAACTGTGAAGGCCCCGGCGGTCGATGCCAGCAGAAGCCAGCCAATCCAGCGCCGGGATTGGCGGGTCGGCGCTTCGTCCACCAGCGCGGTCTTCTTGCGCGGGCTGCGTTCCGCGCTGGACTTGACCGGCGGCTGCCACGGCCATTTAGGCAGAGCGAAGACGAGCGCGACCGCAGCGAGGCAAATCCATCCGGTCCAGATGGCAATACCGACCCCGGCCGTCGCAAGCCCGGTGATACCAAGCGCCAGTGCGCCTGCCAGTAGCGCCCAGCCCCCGATCCGCGCCGCCAGCCGCCATTGCGCTGCGGGCACGGTATGCAGCAGATATTTGGCATGGCGCTCGGTCCCCACGGCCAGCGCCACGAAGCCAAGGAAGCTCAGCGCCAGCATGGCGAGATGTACGCCGCTCACGCCGCGCCTCCCGCATCAAGCATCCATGCCGCCGCGCTCAGCAATGCTGTGCCGCCCAGCACGACGCCCCAGATCCATCGCAGGCGACGGACATGGAAGGCCCAGATGACGAACCCCGCGTAAAGCGCGAAGCTTGCCATGGATGCGCTCAGCACCGCCTGTGCCTTGGGAAGCGGCCAGACGAGCGCGAGCAGCACGGTTGCGGCAGACGTCAGCGCGTAACCGCCGATAAATGCGCCTGCCACCCGCGACGCCACCGCCCAGCGGTAGCCAGCCGGAACGGCCTTGCCCCGGCTCATGCCTGCGCCTCCCGCAGCACGGGTTGCGGCGCTGGAGCCGGTGCTGCCGGGCGCAAACGCCGCTGCACCTTGCGGGCAGTGAAGGCCAAGCCCCCCGCGAGGCCCAGCATGGTGAGGTCGAAGCCGGCGAACACCCAGTCCCCGTCACGCAGCGACGCCGGCAGGCCCCGCCCGGTGGTCAGCGCATTGAGCAGCGGTACGCAGGCGAAGGCCGCGCAGCCTGCCCACAGCAGTTCGATCCACGCCCGGCGCAGCGGACGGCCCAGCGCGTAGAACAGCGTGCCCAGCCACAGCGCGAACAGGCTGTTATATTCCCAGGCCGCACGGTCCATCATGCCGACCGGAAGCAGTCGACTGGCCCAGAAGAAGCCCGCTACCGCCAGCGGCAGGCCGGCAATCGTGGCGACATTCAGGCTCTCGACCAGCCGCAGCCCGAAGTGCTCCTGATGCCCGCGGTCTTCGTTGAGATGGAAGCGCCGCCGCTTGACTGTCCACAGCACCAGTCCCGTGCCGATCATCGCGCAGCCCAGCAGGCCGGACGCGAAGTAGACCCAGCGCCCCCAGATATCGGCGTAGAGGCCTTCATGCAGGTTGAACAGCACGCTCTGCGTCGCACCCGGAACGCCGCTGGGGGACGGCTCATCGGGCAGGCGTCGGCCGGTCTCGGCGTTGAACCGCATGGTTGCGGCATCGGTGCGTCCCAGACCCACAGGAACGTGGGTCAGTTCCACTGTCGGCACCTCGCCCTCCATCCGCTCGACGGTGATCCAGGCGATCTGGTCCATGCCCCAGGCCTTGCCCGCCTGTGCAATCATGGAGGCAAGCGGGGCTACCGGGCGGCTTATGGGTGCATGCTTGTGCTCGCCGCCTTCATAAAGCTCGTCATAATAAGCGCCGCTTGTCTCCGGGTCGGTGCCGTAGATCACGTCCTTGCCCACCGGCATATAGGCGAAGAGGAAGAAGACCAGCCCGCTATAGGTGATCATCAGGAAGAACGGCAGCGCCATCACGCTGACGACATTGTGCGCATCCAGCCAGGAACGCTGGCCCTTGCCGGGGCGAAAGGTGAAGAAGTCCTTGAAGATCTTCTTGTGGGTAATGACACCGCTGACGATCGCTAGCAGCATGAGCATCGTGGCCACGCCGACGATCCGGATCGCCCAGTCGTAAGGCATGTAATGCAGCGCGTAGTGCATCCGGTAGAGGCCCGACCCGCCCGCCGTCTCTCGCGGCTCGGGATCAAGCGGCAGGACCGCGCCGCTGGCCGGGTCAAGGCGTTCGCTGGCGCTGGCGCCGTAGTCATGCGCCCCGCTCGGCATTTCCTCCCAACGAATGGAGAAATTCTGCCAGTCGCGGTTCCCCGGCTGCCGGTAGGGGAAGGTGATCTGCCAACTCGCGGCGATGGGGGCGACGGCGATCAGGCGTGCGACGGCCCGCTCGGCCAGGATCGTGCGATCGACCTCGGCAGGCGCCACCGTGACAACCCGCTCGGGCTGCATCCAGCGGGTGATCTCCTGCTGGAAATAGCCCGCCGTGCCGGTCACGAAGACGAAGAACAGCAGCCAGCCTGCTACCAGCCCCACCCAGGTATGCAGCCAGGCCATCGACTGGCGCAATGTGTCTTTCATGCGATTGCTTTTCAATACTGTTTGCACAACGTCTGTCAGATAGACGTTTGAACGCTGCGGATTTTCACATTTTCTCTCGCAACGTCACATGATCCATTCCCGCGCGAGGCTTGCTTGACCGCGCAAGCGCACCTTTGGGCGGGCGTTCGCAGCCATGTCAGGGGCGAAACCTTCGACTGGAAACGCCGCAGGTTTCGCCCTGTTCATCGGCTCAGTAGGTTCCGCGCAGCGTCACCATGAAATTGCGGGGATTGCCGTAAGTCGCCGCGCTGCTGGTGGAAACGCGGTAAGTCTTGTTTGCCAGATTATCGAGATAGACACCCAGCGTCAGATGCCGGTTGATCTCGTAGTCGGCACTGGCACCGATCACGGCATAGCCCTTGCGTAAGTCCGAGTTGCCGAACACGCGCACTCCGGCACCAAGGCGCAGCCCCTCCAGCGCATCAGGAAGCTGGTACGTGCTCCACACCCGCGCCGAGTGCTTGGGCGCCCAGAGCAGGATCGGGCCGCCTTCATCGTCTTCCTTGTTCTTGGTCACGTTGAACGTATAACCGGCTGAAATCTGCCAGTTTTGCGTCAGAGCACCTTTCAGTTCGGCGTCGAACCCCTTGCTGGTCTGCAGCTTTGCCACGCGCTGCATATAAGTGGTGCCGTAGCCGGGAATGACGACCTGTCCCTGGGTTTCGTCATTCACGTAAACGTTGTTCTTCTCGATGTAGAACACCGAAAACGCGGCCTGCAATGCACCTCCGTTGAGGTCACCCTTGACGCCGCCCTCAAAGTTCCGGCCGGTGGTGGGCTTGTCCGAGAAGCTGATCTGCGTGGCATCCTCGTGCCACTGGCCGATCGGCACGATGTTCTGCATCGGCTCGAAAATCTCGGAGTAGCTGGCATATGTCGTCCAGTCGGGCGAGACGTCATAGGTGACGGCCGCATAAGGCACGAACTTGCCGATCGTCTGGCCCCGAAAGTTCTCGTTGCGGCTGTAGCGGCCGCCGACGGTCACCTTGACCGGATCGGCAATGTGCATGCCCAGCGTGCCCCAGAAGCCGTAACGGCTCGTAACCCAGCCGTCTTCGCCATAGACGCTGCCCCACTCACCATAGCCGCTCCAGGTCGATATTTCGGCCGCAGTCGGCTTGGTGTAACGATAATAAGTCAGGTAATCATCGACCGTCACGCCGGCGATACTGCCAATCGGGTTGGTCGAATTGGCGGCGCTGCGCGACCAGTTCGCACCGACGGCAACGTCGTGCTGCCGGCCGAACAGGGTGAACTTGCCCTTCAAGTTGGCGTCCGCCATCGTCTGGTGGGAATAGCCGTGCGACATCCAGCGCATGAAGAAGCCGCTGGGGACGGCCGCATCGGAATTGATGCCGATGCCATAGTATCCGTAAAGTTCGTCGGAATCGACTTCGTTGCGGGTGACGTTGACGGTCAGGTTCCAGTCGGGACTGAAATCGTGGCTCGCCTTCGCGAAATATTGCAGGGTCTGCGCCTTGTCATAGTCCCATTCCGGCATCCAGGAATCCCGCTTCGACAGGATCGGCAGGTTCTCCGGCGTGCCGAGGCTGCCCGCGCGCCATGCCAATGTACGTTCATATTTCTGCGTGTTCAGATCGTCATAGCTCACGCCCGCCGAGAGCGTTGTGTGCGCGCCTGCGTCCCATTCAATGATGCCATAGCCGAGCTTGTCCTTGGTATAGGCGCCGGTGAAATAGGAATCCGCGTCCTGCCAGCCCGCCACCACGCGGGCGCGCAATGTGCCCGAAGCATTGAGCGGCCCACCCATATCAAGCTCGGCGCGGTAATTGTCCCAGCTTCCCGCATAGGCGGCGAACTTGATCTGTCGCTTGTCCGTGGGCCTCTTGCGCACAAGGTTCACCGTGCCGCTGGCGTCCCCGTTTCCCGAATAGAGCCCATCCGCACCGCGCATCACCTCGACGTGATCATAGGCAAGCAGATTGGGCAGGCCGACGCCGTTGATGATCGATTGCAGGCCGTCATGCATGCGCATCGGGCTGCCGCCGTCGATCGTCAGGTTCTGCATCAGAAAGCCGCGGGAATAGAACACGGGGGTACGGGCATTATATGAGGCCACGTAAATGCCGGTCACCTGATCGAGCGCGCTGGTGACCGTGGTGATGTCCTTGTCCTCGATCTCCTGCGCGGTCAGGACAGTGACGCTGCGGGGTATGTCGCGCAGCCGTTCCGCCGACTTGCCGCCGACTTGGGCATACTGCCCGGCCAGGGACTTCGTGCCCTCGGTCATCGTCAGGGCGAGATCCGCGCCATCGGTGCCGTTGGCGCTCGCGGCTGCATTTGCGCCCTCGACCCTCACCGGCCCAAGCTGGACCGCTCCCTCGGCGGACCGCGGCGCTCTTTCAAGCGTATAGGAGCGCGCACCACTCTGCCGGAAGGTAAGGCCGGTTCCGACCAGCAGGCGGGACAGCGCTTCGGCCGGGCTATAGCTGCCCTGAAGTCCCGAACTGGCGATGCCGTTCGTCAGTTCGGCATCATAGATGATTTCGATATCGGCCGCCTCGCCAAGCCGGTTGAGCGCAACCGCCAGCGGCCCGGCGGGCACGACATAGCTGCGCACCTGCGCATAGGCGCTCGTCGGCATGACGATCCCGGCCCCCAGCGCCGTTGTGGCAAGCAGCGTCGCCGGAATTACCGTATGAAATCCCGCAACAACAGCCTTGCCGGCCTGTACAATCTTCACGTCTTAACCCCCAGAATTCAAGCATCAGATGTCGATGGCAATTCGCTAATGCGAGGCGCCTTCAATAGCCTGACGTCTCAAATCTCGAAGTGAGAACCGCAGAAGCCAAATTTTTTGCAAGGTCAGCGGTGAATGAAGATCACCCTGTCGGTGAGACGGGTGGAGCCCAGTTTCAGGGATGCCTGAAGCGTATCCAGTGCGGCAACGGGATTGTTGGTGCGGAAAATCCCGCTGACGCGCCGATCGCCCAGATCGGTACCAATGATGACGATAAATCCCGGATGATAGCGATTGAGTTCCGCCACCACATCTCGCAGCGGCTGATCCACGAAAACAAGCCGTTTGCGGGTCCAGGCGGAGGCCGCATTTGCATCGATGGCGTGAATGGAACCGATGCCGCTTTTGCCATATGCGACGGATTGTCCTTCCTTCACGATCGCAGTGGAAGCCCCGAAGCCCGGCGCTGCCACGCGAACGCTGTGCTGAGTAACGGTAACCTGCGTCGTGTCGGCATGACGATCGACGATGAACCGGGTGCCCAGCGCCGTGGTCGATCCGCCCTTCGCTTCAACCGAGAAAGGTCGCTGCGGATCGCGCGCCACCGAGAAGGCGGCTTCGCCTTTCAGCACATGCACGATCCGACGATCTGTCTGATAATCGATGGATATGGCACTGTCGGTATTGAGCCGGACCTGCGATCCGTCGGCAAGGGTCAAGGTGCGCTGTTCCCCTGTCGCCGTCATGGCATCGGACTGCAACGCTGTCGGCCAGTCCCTGATCGTGCCCACGACAACGAGAGCGATGCTGGCCGCGATGGCCGGCGCAATCCATTTTCGTTTGCCGCCCGGTCGGCCGACAGGCGGATAGCCCGGCAATGGCGGCTCACTCAGCCTGCGCTGCGCCACTTCCGAGCGAATGGCCGGATGTCCCATGAAACGCCACGCCGCACGGGCCTTCTCAAAGGCGGGCGGGTGACGGGAATCGCTGCCCAGCCACTGCTCAAGAGCCGCAATACCCTCATCGGTCAGGCCTGCATCCTGCTCGACCGCCCAGCGGGCGGCCGCATCCTCGATCGGATCAGGGGCATCGTCGTCAGCGGCCATAGTGCATTCCGATCGCTTTTCCCGCCTCAACCATGGGAATTTCACACTCTCCATAATCAATGACGTTCGAAAGCGGCATCCGGACACTCCGCGAGCCGACAAATCGCCTCATTCGCTTTCCCCTAGTCGGGTCATGCAATGCCGCAAAGCCTGCTGGAGATATCGGACGACCATGCTGCGAGAAATCCCTACCCGCTGAGCAATCTCGTCCAGAGTAAGTTCGTCAAATTTGCGCAGGATGAAGATTTCCCTTGTTCGCGCAGGAAGTTCGTCGATGGCGGCCATCGTCACCGCCAGGCGCTGGCGATCGCAAATTTCCGTATCGGCACCAACTATATGAGCGGGTACTTCTTCGGGCAGCGTATCGGCGGCGTGGAACAGGGCAGAATATCTGCCATCCGCCCTGATGCGATCCTTTGCAAGATTGGCCGCCAGCCTGAAAAGATAAGCCCGCTTGTTTAGGATTGGCGGATCGTCCTCGATACGCTGCACCCTGAACCACAGACTTTGCGTCACGTCTTCCGCTGCCGGCCGATCGCGCAATATGCTTTCGACAAGCCGCAGGAGCGACGTGCGCTCTTGCAGGAGCAGGCGCGTGAGGGCGGCGGCGTTGTTCAGCATCGAATATCCGCCGACCTGTTAGGCGTGTTGATAATTAGTCGCAACAACTCATGTGCTTGCAATGAGCGGCTGTCGCCAGGGTAGTCTGGGGTTCGGCTGAACGAGGGCAAAGCGCGCATCGTCGCCACCCTCCCGCACCGCGCCCAACGGGCTGTCATTGCTTACCTTCGGGGAGAGGTCCATGCTCGGAAAATCATGATAACTCAATGCGTTTGCGCCGGCTGCGGTAGATCGCCGCGCGTTCAGGGCTTGGGGCCCTGGTCCTGACAGCGCCTATGATATGGCGCTGCTTTGCCGGTTTGCTTGATCGCGGAGGCCCGGCGAGAGACAGGCCCGGCTCCCCGCCTGCCTCTCGCCGTGTGGTTGTGCCCGCGCAACGTTGCGCCGAAGCCCGGGATAAAGCTTCGCCTGGTTGTAGCCGACCTGCCACTCAGAACGTGCGTGAAAGCGTCAGTCTCCAGTTGCGGGGATTGCCGGGAGTCACACGATCGATGCCGCCCGTGTCGGGGAAATAACTCTCGTCGAACAGGTTTGCGACTGTCAGTTGCAGGCCCCAGCCGTCACGCCTGTACGAGAGCCCCGCATCGACCAGGGCATAAGCCGGCAACCAGAGCAGCACCGACCCGTCCGGGTTGACCGAATAGATATCGCCGTTGCGCCTGCTGTTGTAGCTGACGCCCAGTGTCGCACCCAGTCCGGCGAGCGGGCCTTCCTGCACCTCGTACTGCGCAAAGGCCCCGATGTTGTGCCGCGGTACGTTGGAGAGTGGCGCGCCCACGGTGAAGAAGTTGTCCTTCGTCACCTTGGCATCGGTAAACGTGTAGGCAAGGTTGAGGCTCAGGCCGCCAATCGGTTGCCATTGCAGCTCAGCCTCAATGCCCCGCGCGCGCTGCTCTCCGGTCACGACCGAGAAGTCGAGGTAGACCGGGTCGGAAGTTGTGACATTCTGCCGGGTCAGCTGATAGATGGCGAGGCTTCCGCTGAGGCGCGTCCCATCGGGCGCGAACTTGACCCCCAGTTCAATGTTCTTGCCGCGCTCCGGCGGAACCGGGCCGCCGATGGGATTGCCGTCCGCATCAAATCCCACGACCTGCTGGCTGTATAGCTGGGGCAGGAACGACTTCGACCAGCTGGCATAGGCATTGACGCCGGTTGCCAGCTTCACGGTGGCGCCGATCCGCGGGCTGAAGGCATCGTCCTTTTGCCCGGCAGCTTCCGCCCAGTCGTAACGACCACCCAGGGTCACGGTGGCGAAATCCCCGAACTTCAGGTGATCCTGCAGGTAGATTCCGGTCTGATGCGCCTTGCTGCCGCCCGGCGCACCCTGGACGAAGCTGGTATCGTAAACCTCATCATAATCGGGATTGGCGATGTTGAGCGGGAAATGCGTGGGATCGTAATCGCCAGCGCTGAAATAGGTGCTGCGGTTCTGACGATAGTCGATGCCGCCCAGCCATTCGTGCGTGATGCTGCCGGTGTGGAATTTCCCCGTGAAACGGCTGTCTACGGCGAAATCCTTGTCCGTGGCATTGTAAGGTCCGTAGAAATAACGGCCGATGGTATTGGTCGGCTCATCGGAATAATTGCCGTCTGCGTCGATGAAACCGGCGGCGAACATCCAGCGGTTCCAGTATTCCTTGCGGCGCGTGTAACGCAGGGTCTGCGAGAAATTCAGCACCTCGCTAAAGCGATGGTCGAAGATATAGCCGGCCTGAATCCGGTCGCGATTGTTGACGACGCGCTGGCTGCCGGCATTGTTGATGGCAAAGTCGTCCGGGATGGAAACGAGGCCTGGCAGCACGGTGCCATAAGCCGGAATGGGCGAGATCGGACTGTCATGGTCGCGCTGGTAGCGACCCAGCACCGTCAGGGTCGTATCCGGCCCCGGCCGCCAGGTGATCGCAGGCGCCACGAAGATGCGGTTGATACCGGCATTGCGCACGAAGCTGTCAGCATCCCGATAAGTTAGGTTGATCCTTCCCAGCAAGGTGCCTGCGGCATTCAGCGGCGCATTGGCATCGACCGTGCTTTCCACCAGATTCCACGAGCCGGTCGAAGCCGTGACTTTGAGAAACGCCTCCTCACGCGGCCGCTTGCTGACAAGATTTATGAGGCCGCCCAGCGGCGCCTGCCCGAACAGCATGGATGAGGGGCCCTTGAGCACCTCGACCTGCTCCACCGCCGAGAGTTCCTGATTGAAACCCACGCCGGCCTCGTTGACCAGACCGTCGAGATAGACACTGCCATAGGCCGCATCGAAGCCGCGGATCGTGTAGGCGTCGTAGAACCCGTAAGTCGTGCTGCGAGAGACGCCCGCGACTGTACGCAGCGCTTCCGAAAGGCGGGTGACACCTCGCGCCTCGATGTCATCGGCGGAAACGACCGATATGGCTTGCGGCGTTTCCAACATCGGGATTGCGGTTTTTCCGGCCACCACTGGTGCTTCCAGATGCGTGCCGGTGACAAGGATCGGGTCCTGATTGCCCGGTTCGGTGTCCTGCGCCTGCGCGTTAGAAGCCATGGCGATGGCAGATGCGGCCAGGCTCAGCTGCGTGAATGTCTTCATGATTCCCCCCACACTTTTGCTGCCCCGTATCATATAATGATAATTAGTTGCAATAATGCCGTAGCCGGTATTATCCTGCCCCGCAGTTCGGCCTCGCCCTTTCCGCAGCGCGGACCGCGCGCTGGGCCGCACACGTCGTTCGAACAATGAGGATATCGGGATGACCGGCTCGACCGACATAACCTCCGTAGAGGCGCTGGAAGCCGTGCTGGGACAAACCCCACCGGCGATGCACCTTAAGGTCATCGATCATCTCGACACCGGCGCTCTCGCGTGGCTCTCTCGCTCACCGCTGGGCTTCGCGGGCTTCGGGAGCGCGGAAGGCCTGCGGGTGACGCTGGCCGGAGGCGCAGCCGGGTTCGCGGAAGGAGACGCCCGAACATTGCGCATTCCCTTGGCCATGCTCGATGATCCCGCTCTGCCCGCGATCGGCGCACCTGTCGGCGCTTTGTTCCTGCTGCCCGGCGTCGGTGAAACGCTGCGCGTCAATGGCCGGGTATCGGGGCTGGAGGACGGCGCGGTGCAGGTCGAGGTTGGCGAATGCTACGGCCATTGCGCAAAGGCGATGATCCGCTCCCGGTTCTGGGACGCGGCCGCTATGGAAACACCTCAAGAAGCGGCACCGTTCACCGATGCGGTCCGTTTCGTAGCCCTGGCATCGATGAGCGCGCAGGGTTGGGCCGACCTCAGCCCCAAGGGAGATCCGGCGGGGGGCATGGTCCAACTGGAGCGCGACGTTCTATGGTTCGCCGATCGCCCCGGCAACCGCCGGATGGACAGCTTCCGCAACATCATCGAACAGCCAAGGGTTGCGCTGGCGTTGCTGGTGCCCGGCTCCACCAGTGTCGCACGGATTCACGGGCGCGCACGGATCACCACCGATCCCGCCATTCGCGAACGCTTTGCGGTGCAGGGCAAAGTCCCGTCTTTGGCGATCGGGGTCGAGATCGCCGGTCTTGAACTGCGCGAAAGCGCTGCCCTCAAGCGTGCGGCACTCTGGCCGGTCACGCCTGAAAAGAGCATCGAGCCGACCAAGCTCTTCATCGCGCATATCAAGCTGAACAGGAACCGTGGCTGGGCCGCCGCGCTGGCCCGTGCCAGCATTGCCGTGCCGGGCATGAGCACGCTGATGCAAAAGGGGCTGGAAAAGGACTACAAGGACAATCTGTATTGATGGCCAGGGCCTTCCCCACGGGAGGCTCCACATTCGCTGCTGCGCCGGCTCGCGCGATAGCCGAGGCACTGCCAGCATCCCAGATGTTGTAGAGGACGAGCGGATCATTTGGCATGTGAAGACCGCGGAACAGGCGGCTCTTTTCGATCTGCGAATTCATGCTGCTGTTTCCCGCCGGCCTGTCCTGAGTTGCCGTTCAATCTCGATCAGGCGCTGCTTGCGCCAAAGACCACCGCCGTAGCCGGTCAAAGAACCGTCCGCGCCGATGACCCTATGGCATGGGATCATGAGCGCGATCTGATTGGCGCCATTGGCACAGGCGACGGCCCTCACGGCCGCTGGACGACCGATCTGCCGCGCAATGTCGGAATAGCTGCGTCTCTCTCCTGCCGGGATCTCGCGCAAAGCTTCCCACACCTGACGCGTGAATGCGCTTCCGCTCAGCGCGAGCGGCGTCAGGAAGCGGTCGGAACGTGCGGCAAAATAATCGGCCAGCTCCGCTTCCGCCTGTTCGGCAGGAGGCAAAGAACCGATTCCGATCCCTTCCTTCGATCCAGTTTGCAGCCTTGCCAGTTCGGCCGGAAGTCCCTTGCGATCCACGAATTCCAGCAAGTGCAGGTGATGGCGGCTGCTAACGGCAATCATGTCACCCAGAGGGGGCGGTATCCATGTCGCCTGCAACAGCCGATCCGTGCGCAGGTCTGCTGGCGCGCAACCGAGCAAGCGCGCAAAGGCCGCACGAAACGCACTGGGGGAATCGAAGCTGGCGTCGTGCTGGGCAGTAATCACCTTGCCACCAGCCGCCAATGTATCGAAGCCCGCTCTCAAGCGTCGCTGGCGTGCTATTTCCAGGAAAGTCATACCGAACTGTCGCTTGAAACTGCGCCGCACGGTCGAAGGGTCATAGCCAAGTCGCTCCACGTGACTTTCGGACCATCGCAGGTCCGGACGCGCGTCCAGTGCCTGAAGGAGAGCGCCGATCGCCGGGTCCGCCAGCGCAGCGGCCTGAAGCGGGTGACATCGCTTGCACGCGCGATATCCCGCGTCGATGCATTCCGCGATCGTAGGGAAGAAAGTACAGTTTTCCGACTTCGGCTTACGCGCCGGGCAGGTCAGCCGGCAGAAAACTCCGGTGGAAGACACGCAGACGAAGGCTTGTCCGTCAAAACGGGTGTCGCGCGAAAGCAGTGCAGAATAGAGAGTTTGGTGGTCAGGCAGGTCGAACAACATGCGATGGGTCTACCCTCTCGCAACGTGCTTCGTCGCCGTTTTTCGGGCGTCTATTTATTGCTCTCGCAATACGTTGAAGGGCAAAGCGACCTGAGCGCTCCAACCAAGTCATTCGCACTGATGAATCCCTCCACCAGAACCTGCCGGTCAGCTTGGTATCCGCCCCAGTTCCTGGGTTGGCGCCTCGACGCCAGAGAAGGACAGGACTGGCGGGGGAAGCCGAGCGCCCTGCACCTCGATGGCGCGCACTGCCGCGTTCAATTCGGCGATCTCCTCCTGAGAGAAGCGCACCTGCGCAGCGGCGCTGTTCTCGGTCATGTGCGCCATCTGGGTGGTGCCTGGGATCGGCACGATCCACGGGCGCTGCGCAAGCAGCCAGGCAAGCGCGATTTGCCCCGGCGCCGCGTTCTTTCGGATCGCCCACCGCTTCAACAGTTCGACCAGAGCGAGGTTATGGGGCAGATTCTCAGGTGAAAACCGTCCTTCGCCGCCCCGTATGTCGCCTTGGGCGAAGCGGGTCTGCGCATCGATCGCGCCATTCAGGAAGCCGACGCCGAGCGGGCTCCAGCATACGAAGCCGATACCGAGTTGTTCACACAGGGGCAGCACCTCGGCCTCGGGGCCGCGCCACAGCATCGAGTATTCGCTCTGAACTGCGGCGAGCGGCAGCGCGGCATGGGCGCGGCGCAGCGTGCCGAGGCCCATTTCACTCAGGCCCCAGTGCAGAACTTTGCCTTCGACCATCAGGTCCTTGATCGCGCCGGCGACATCCTCGATCGGCACAGTCGGGTCGACGCGATGCTGGTATAGCAAGTCGATGCGGTCCGTCCGCAGCCGCTTGAGCGAGCCTTCGACCGCCAGCTTGATATGCTCGGGACGGCTGTTCAGGCCGGGGCGGCGCTCGCCCGTTTCCAGATCGATGTTCCAGCCGAACTTCGATGCAATGACGATGTCGTTGCGAAAGGGCTGTGTTGCTTCGCCCAGGATGCGCTCGTCCTCGTGCGGCCCGTAGGCTTCGGCGGTGTCAAACAGCGTGACGCCGTGGTCATGGGCACTGGCGATGATGCGGTGCATTTCGGCCCGGTCGGGGATAGTCGTCTGGTAGGTCCGGTGCATGTTCTGAACACCGAGACCGACGGCGGAGACCTCAAGCGACCCCAGCTTGCGGCGCGAGCCGACCTGCGCCGCCATGCCCGGCGGCGTCGCTGCTGTGGCACTCGTCGCCCTTCCTGTACCCGCTCCGAGTGCGACGAGGGCGACGCCTGTACCGGCCACGCCAAGCAGGCCGCGGCGGCTGACCTGCCCTGATGCTGTTTCAACTGACATGGTTTTCGCCTTTCGATCAGAGCTTGCGGGTGCCGAGCCATTTCACCATCGCCGGATCGCGATGGTCGAAGAAGCTGCTGGCCTTCTGGTCGAGCGTGGCGATCGCGGCGATGTCCTCGTCGTCCAAGGCAAAGTCGAAGATCGCGAAATTCTCGGCCATGCGCTCCTTGCGGACCGACTTGGGGATCGCGACGATGCCCCGCTGGTGCAGCCAGCGCAGGACAACCTGGGCGATGCTCTTGCCATGCTTGGCCCCGATCGAGGCGAGCAGTTCATTGCTGAAGAGCCCGTTCTTGCCTTCGGCGAAAGGCCCCCAGGCTTCCGCCTGAACCTTGTATTCTTGGAGCAGCACCTGCGCATCGTCCTGCTGGTGGAAGGGATGGATCTCGATCTGGTTGACGGCGGGCGCGATCTCATTGTGCAGCACGAAATCAAGCAGGCGATCGGGATAGAAGTTGCTCACGCCGATGGCCCGGATGCGGCCTTCGCGGTGCAGTTCCTGCATGGCTCGCCACGCGCCATAGACGTCACCATAGGGCTGATGGATCAGCCAGAGATCCAGATAGTCGAGCTGCAGCTTGTTGAGCGAGCGCTCGAAGGCCGCCTTCGCGCCGTCATAGCTGGCGTCCTCGATCCACAGCTTGGTGGTGACGAACAACTCGCGGCGGTCGATGCCGTGGCTACGGATGGCGTACCCGACGGCCTCTTCATTGCCATAGGAGGTGGCCGTATCGAGCAGGCGGTAGCCGACATCAATAGCGTCACGCACGCTGCGCTCGCATTCTGCCGGGTCGGGAACCTGGAAAACGCCAAAGCCCAGGCTGGGCATTTCCACGCCGTTGTTCAGCGTGACGGTGGGAACAGATTGGGACATGGGAGATCCTTCGGTCCAGATCAGCGGTTGACGAGGCTCTGTGCGGACGCCGGATAACGCTCGCCCACCAGTTCGATGGCGGTCAGTGCGTCGCGAATACGGGCCAGATCCGGCTCGGTCAGTTCGACGGCCACCGCGCCGAGGTTTTCTTCAAGCCGGTGCAGCTTGGTTGTGCCGGGGATCGGCACGATCGACGGGCGCTGGGCCAGCAGCCATGCCAAGGCGACTTGCGCCGGGGTGGCGTTCTTCTCAGCCGCAAGGCTTGTGACCAGTTCGACGAGAGCGCGGTTGGCCTCAAGGGCATCAGTCTGGAAGCGCGGAACCGTGCTGCGGAAGTCATCCTTGGCGAACACCGTATCGGCGCTCATCTTGCCCGTGAGGAAGCCCTTGCCCAGCGGTGCGAACGGGACGAAGCCGATCCCCAGTTCATCAAGCACCGGCAGCAATGCATTCTCCGGCTCGCGCCAGAACATCGAATATTCGCTCTGCAGCGCTGCCACCGGCTGCACGGCATGGGCACGGCGGATTGCATCGATGCCAGCTTCGGACATCCCGAAATGCTTGACCTTGCCCTCTGCGATCAGGTCCTTGACGGTGCCTGCCACATCCTCGATCGACACATTGGGATCCACGCGGTGCTGGTAGAACAAGTCGATGCGATCGGTACGCAGGCGCGCCAGCGCTTCGTCGGCAACTTGTCGGATGCGCTCCGGGCGGCTGTCGAGACCCTGCGCCGGGACGCCGTTCACGAAGCCGAACTTGGTGGCGATCACCACCTCGTCGCGGATGGGTTCGAGTGCCTCGCCCACCACTTCTTCATTCAGACCGGGGCCATAGGCTTCGGCCGTGTCGAAGAAGGTCACACCTCGCTCATGGGCATCGCGGATCAGCTTTACCGCTGCGCTGCGCTCCATCGGGGGGCCATAGCCGAAGCTGAGGCCCATGCAGCCAAAACCGATCTCCGAAACCTTGAGGCCATTACGGCCGAGTTCGCGTGTGTTCATGGGACTGTCCTTTGTTCAAGCAGCGCCGGTGGCGCGCAAGGGTCTGGTTTGCGAAACTTTGTCTGCGGCGACGATCGTGGTGAGCGCCACCAGCAAGGCGACGACCAGCATCACCGTGCCGGTGTCGAACGCGGCGCCAATGCGCCTGACGGCGAAAGCCTGATGTCGAGAACGATCATCACGTAGCTCACGAGGATGATTGCCAGAATGGCGCTCTTGTGCGGTTCTCCGGAAGGCTGAAGGCGCTGCGTCATCGTGAGGTCGGTCCGAAGCTCTCATCAGGCTGTCCGGCGATTGGGCTCAGGCAGCACAGGGAATTGTCGGATTGGATATAGCCCGCGCTCTGGGATGCGATTAGACGCCATAATCGGCATGTCGCTATAAGGTGGTCTAATCAATGGCGGGCGAGAACTACAACGAGCTGGCCGCCTTCGTGATGGTGGCGCGCGAACGCAGCTTCACGCGCGCGGCGGCTCAGTTGGGTGTTTCGCAGTCGGCGCTCAGCCAGACGATCCGGGGGCTTGAGGAACGTCTGGGCCTGCGTCTGCTGACCCGGACGACCCGCAGCGTCTCGCCGACCGAGGCGGGACACCGCCTGTTCGACACGGTGGCGCCGCGTTTTGAAGAGATCGCACAGCAACTCACCTCGCTGAGCCAGTTGCGCGACAAGCCTTCCGGCAAGATCCGCATCAACGCCGGAGAGCATCCCGCAGTGTCGGTTCTGCAGCCCGCGCTGCGAAAACTGCTGCCCGACAATCCCGATATCAGCGTCGAGATCGTCGTCGATTATGGTCTGAGCGATATCGTTGCGGGAGGCTTCGATGCCGGAGTGCGCCTGGGCGATCAGGTAGCCAAGGACATGATTGCGGTGCGCATCGGTCCAGACCTGCGCATGGCCGTTGTCGGCTCCCCGGACTACTTCACCCGCTATCCCGTGCCCCGTTCGCCGCAGGATCTCACCGCGCATAACTGTATCGGCATCCGATTGCCGACCTATGGCGGTATCTTCCCCTGGGATCTCGACAAGGACGGGCATGAGGTCAATGTCCGGATCGAGGGGCAGCTGGTCTTCAACAACATCAGTCTGCGGCTGAACTCGGCACTTGACGGGCTGGGGCTTGCCTATCTCCCGGAGGATCAGGTGATGCCTTACATCGAGCGAGGAGAACTCCTCCGGGTCATGGAGGATTGGTGCGAACCCTTTCCCGGCTACCACCTCTATTATCCGAGCCGTCGCCATGCATCGCCGGCGTTCGCATTGTTCGTGGAGACCTTGCGTTATCGCGGCTGATGGCGGACCGCGCCCGCATACTGGGCATCGCCGAGGAAATGACGTTTGCGTCCTAAGCGCCGGTGCTCAGCGTTACCGACCGGAAAAATGATCTAACGCCTCGGGATCGCGATCGAACTGCGCGCCCCCGACAAAGTTCGGCCAATGCATCAAAGGGCAAATCGGCGTAAGAATTTCCGTCCGATGGCTTGCGACCCGAGATCACACCCTGTAACAGCCTGCGCGTCCGACGCCACAAACGTCGGGCAAGATCGCGCCGGTGTCCCGAAAGGGGCTTAATAGGGAACGCGGTGAGGATGGCCTTTCCGTCAGGAACGGCCGACCGAATCCGAGGCTGTCCCTGCAACTGTAAGCGGTGAGCGCGATGCATATTCGGCAGGCCAAGGTGCCCTGTCGCAGCCACTGGGCCGGACGCTGAAACAAGCGAGGTCTGGGAAGGCCATGCATCAAGCGATGACCCGTGAGCCAGGAGACCTGCCGGCGTCTGGTCGCTATCGTCTTGGTCCAGGGGATGGCCGGGGCACGGGAACTCTTCCGTTAGAGCGACGACCATGCGGCCGGGCCGCAGGGCGAGCAGGGTCGGCGCCTGTCCGGGGCGTCCGTCGGCCGTGCGCGTTTCGCTGTGCGTTGCAAGCACGGCAGGCCCCGCCAGTTGCCGTTCGACGCGACCGGGGGAGTTCACATGGCCCTTTCCAGGCGGTTCTTCTGGCCGCTGCTGATCGCCCTGTTGCTGGCGATCGGCGGCAGCGTCGCATGGTGGCATGGCGCAGCGCCGACCGCATCGATCCCGACCGCACAGGGCTTTACCTTCGTCGATGATGTAGGGCGCACAGTTTCGGTGAAGACCCCGGTGCGCCGCGTTGTGGTCTTCAACCGCTACAACGTCGAATTCGTGCGGGCCGTTGCCGGGACCGCCCCCATCATCGGGATAGATGCGAGCACCGCCAAGGAACGAGCTTACTGGCCCGAACTGCGCCACGTGGCGATCGTCGGACAGGGCCAGTCCACCCCCAACTACGACGCCGTGACCAATCTCGCGCCCGATCTCGTAATCGTGCCCCGCAATGGTGCCTGGGCCGAGGCTGACCGGCTGCTGACGCCGCTGGGCATTCCGGTGGCGGTGGTCACCGCATGGGACGTGCTCAAGCACGAGCAGAACGCGACACTGCTGGGCCGCCTGTTCGGAAAACCGAAGGAAGCCGAGGCGCTGAGCGCGTTCTACCGGCACTGGCGCGATCTGCTGGCAGAGCGCCTCAAGGGCGTGAAGCGCAAGCGCGTCTATCTCGAAGAAGTCGGCGATTACCGCACCCTGCTGCCGGGATCGGGCTGGCATGACATGATCGAGACGGGCGGCGGCATCAACGTGTTCCGCGACGTCACGATTTCCGCCGGCAACACCGCGCGCGGCACGTCGCAGGGCTTCACCGTCGATCCCGAGGAAGTGATCGCCCGCAAGCCCGACGTCATCATCAAGCTCCAGCCCGGCCAGTACGCCCCGCACCCGCGCACGTTCTCGCGCGCCGTGCTGGAGCGGATCGCCGAACGCCCGGGCTTCGGGACGATCCCGGCCGTGCGTGACGGTCAGGTCTACCACGTCTCCTATTACCTCGCAGGCGGGTGCTCCAAGATCGTCGGCGCCTTGCAGGTGGCCAAGTGGCTTTATCCCGAACGCTTTCGCGACGTCGATCCCGAAGCCGTGATGGCTGAATGGCTGACGCGCTTCCAGCACGTACCCGCCCGGCATGGCTACTCGGCCAGTCTGCGCGAGGTGCGCGAATGATCGCGCAGGCCTTCGCCCGGCGAACCGGCGCGTTTGCGGTGCTCGGCCTGCTGCTGGTGACGGTCGCGGGCTTTGCGACTCTCCACGGGGTCCAGCACATGCCGCTTACGACGGGACTCAAGGCGATGATCGCGCCCTTGCTTCCCGCGGGGTGGCGCGCCGACGTTCCGCCTTCCTATCAGGCAATCCTGCTCACCCTGCGCCTGCCGCGCACCCTGCTGGCGATCATCGCCGGCGCCGGGCTGGCCGTGGCGGGCGTGGCGATGCAGGGGATCACGCGCAACCCTCTGGTCAGCCCCTACACCATCGGTATCTCTCCCGCCGCCAGCTTCGGCGCCTCGATCGCCATTCTGGCGAGCGGCGATGGCGGCGCGGGCAATTATGCCCCCGTGGTCGTGGCGGCCTTCGCTGCCGCATTGCTCTGCGCATTTCTGGTGCTGGGTCTGTCCGCCCTGCGCGGGGTGACGGGCACGGTGCTGGTGCTGTCGGGCGTGGGGCTGTCTTATCTGTTCGGCGCGCTGTCCTCCACGTTGCAATTCGTGGCGAGCGAGCAGCAGCTGGCGGTGATCGTCCATTGGGCCTTCGGTTCGGTGAACGGCGCCACATGGCAGGCGGTCACGGTGACGGGCCTGATCCTGGGGATCGTTCTCCCTGTGCTTGCCGCGCACAGCTGGGCGCTCAATGCCTTCGCTGCGGGCGGGGATGAGGTCGCCAGTTCGCTGGGGTTTGCCGTTGCTCGCACCCGCATCGTGATCACCGTAGCGGCCGTGCTGGTGACCGCCGCCATCGTCAGCTACGCGGGCGTGATAGGGTTCGTCGGGCTGGTGGCACCCCACATCGGCAGGCTGATCGTCGGCGGCGACCATCGCGTGCTGCTGCCCTTCTCGGCGCTGGTAGGAGCCCTGCTGCTGCTGCTTGCCGATCTGGCCGGGCGGACGCTTTTCGCCCCCGTGGTCGTCCCGGCCGGTATCGTCGTCGCCTACCTCGGTGTGCCGATCTTCCTGCATCTGCTGCTGGGCCGGGCGAGGCATCGCGCATGAGCCTGTCCTGCACAGCGCTGAGCGTAACGCGCGGCAAGCGAACCGTCCTGTCCGGCATCGACTTTGCGCTGGAGCCGGGCGAACTGGTCTGTCTCGTCGGCGCCAATGGAGCGGGCAAGAGCAGTCTGATCCGCTGCCTCGACGGCCTTTGGCGGCCGGGCAGCGGCGAAGTCAGCATCGATGGAAAGCGGCTGCCTTCGTTGACGCGCGCGCAAGTGGCGCGCTCCATCGCCTACGTCCCGCAAGCCGGTGGCGACACCATGTCGCTGTCAGTCAGCGAAATGGTCACGCTTGGCCGCGCGCCGCACCGGGCAACCGATACGGTAAGCCTGCGCGCCCGGAAAGTGGAGGCGGCGCTGGCCCGCTTCGCGCTGAATGGCATGGAAACCCGCGCCTTCGACCAGTTAAGTGGGGGCGAGCGCCAGCGCGTCCTGCTTGCCCGCGCCTTCGTGCAGGAGGCACGCTACCTGTTGCTCGACGAGCCGACCAGCGCACTGGACCTGCGGCATCAGCTGGAAGCGCTGCGGACGGTGCGCGAGATGGTCGATGAACTGCAGGTCGGCGCCCTGATCGCGATCCACGACCTGTCGGCGGCGGCACGCTTTGCCGATCGGCTTGTCCTGCTCGAACAGGGGCGCATCCGCGCGGCCGGGGCCTGGCAGAACGTCCTGACGCCCGAGCATCTGCGCGGGGCCTTCGGCATCGAGGCGCGGGTAGGCACCGTCGACGGCCTGCCCTTCGTCATTCCGGAGGCGCAGGGATGATCGCGCTGTCCTACCTCGACCAGTCGCCCGCGATCAAAGGCATGGCCCACGAAGAGGTGATCCGCGATGCGGTATCCTTCGCGCAGACTTGCGAGGCTTTGGGTTTCAAGCGCTACTGGCTGGCCGAGCATCACAATGGTGCCGCCAATATCGGCACCGCGCCGGAAATCCTCGCCGCTGCGATCGCCGCCATGACCCGCCGCATTCGCGTTGGCACGGCAGGCGTGCTGCTGTCGCACTATGCCCCGCTGAAGGTTGCCGAGCAGTTTCGGGTGCTCGAAGCACTGGCACCGGGACGGATCGATCTGGGTCTGGGCCGGTCGCCGGGAGGCAGCGATGCGGCGGCGGTCGCGCTGGGGCGTCAAGGACAGGCCACTTTTGATGCGGACGTCGAAACCCTGCTCGATTTCCTGCGCGACGATGGACAGGGTGAGCGGGATATTCGCGCCTATCCCATCGTCTCACGCGCGCCGGAGCCGTGGATTCTCAGCAGTTCCCCGCGCGGGGCGGCACTCGCGGGAAGACTGGGACTACCCTATTGCTTCAACGCCTCGCACGACCTCAACCACGGCCTGCTGGACGAAGCGGTGGCCCGCTACTTCAGCGACTTCAGGGCCGGGCCGTTCGGGGACCGGCCACACTTGTCGCTCAACGTCTTCGCACTGGCGGCCGACAACGCCGATGAGGCGCGGTTCCTCTACGGTCCGCGCGGGCACTGGCGCTTGCAACTGGACCGCAAGGCGCGCGGCGGGATGGTGTCGCCCGATGTAGCCGCCGCGCAGGACTACTCGGCGGCGGAACGCGAGAGGATCGAGCGGACGCTCGACTATTCCTTCGTCGGTGAAGCGGGCGACGTCGCGCGGAGGCTGACCGCGCTGGCGCGCCGCTACGATGCCGCCGAACTCGTCCTCACGACTTGGACATACGACCTCGCCGATCGGCAGCGCTCCTGCGCTCTGATCGCCGCCGCCATGGGAATTGCGGCATGATGAACAAGCCCGATGTGATCGTCGTCGCCCGGTCCGCAATCGCCGCCGCGCCGATCGCCGAAATGCAGGCGCTGTGCGATGGTTTAGCCAGCAGCGGCATTGCAGCCCACACCTCCTTCGCCTTCACCGAACAGGGCGAACCCGCCTTGCGCCAAAGCCTGTCCGAACGGATCGAGGCCGGGGCGAACCGGATCGTGCTGGTGCCGCTGCTGGTCCCCATGGAAGCCAGCTTCGCCAACTGGATCGCCAAAGCGCTGGCGCGATGGCGCGCAGCCGATGAGCGAGACTGGCCACCGGTCCTGCTGGCACCGCCACCAATGACGCTGCCGGGCACCGCCGAGCTTCTTGCGCGCGCGGTCGCTACCACGGACGACTGGGCGCAGCCACCCGAACCGGTGCTGAAAACGGAAGGGTCCATCGTTCCGGCACAGAAACATCGCGTGCTGGTGTGTCACGGCGCGCCCTGCACCGCAGCGGGCGCCGCATTGGTATGGGGCCATCTGCGCAATGAACAGGCCCGCCAGTCCCTGCGCACCTGCGGCGAGGGGATGATGAGCGCCAAGAGCACCTGCCTCGGCCCATGCAGCCTCGCCCCGGTGGTTCAGGTCTGGCCCGCCGGGACGACATACGGCGGCGTCGACGAGGCAGGCATCGATGCGATCATCGAACGGCACATCCTCTGCGGCCAGACGGCGGAGGCCTACGCCTACCCGGCGGACGGCCGCAAGCAGCGGCTGCGCAACGGCAGCGCCTGACAGCCACTCACCATCACAGTTTCACGGCATTTCGATTTTCAAACAGGGGGATATATGTCCAAGGTTATCATTCGCGGTCTGGGAATTGCCACGTTGACGGCGCTCGCTCCGGCGCTGGCCCACGCGCAGGATGAGAGCACGAGCGCCGAAACGCGCACCAGTGACGGCAAGCAAACCATCATCGTTACCGGATCTCGCCCACTTCCCGGCGGACTGCTTCAGGACGAAGGCAGGCTTGGCATCCTGGGCGACACCTCGATCATGCAAATCCCCTATTCGCTGACAAGCATGTCGGCGAAATCGCTGGAGCTGTTCCACAACCCCAGCCTGCCGCTGGCCAACGTGCTGCAGAACAATCCCTCGATCCGCTCCAGCACCAGTTCGCCGATGTACACCGACTTCAGCATGCGCGGTGTCAACATGAACGGCAATCACATGCTGCTGAACGGCATTCCCAGCCTGTTCTCGCAGTTCACCACGCCGCCGTCGCACATCATCGAGCGGATCGACATCGCCTCGGGTCCGAACGCCGCGGTCAATGGCGTGGCCATGTCGAACAACGGGACCGACAGCGGCGCCACCGCCGCGCCCGGCACGATCAACGTCATCACCAAGTCCGCTCCGAACGAAGACCTCAATCGCGTGACTGGCACCTTCTCCGGCCGCAGCAACGTCGGGCTCTATTTCGACGTCGCCCGGCGCTTTGGAGAGAACAAGGAATGGGGCATCCGCGCCAACGCCGAATACATGGATGGCGGTCTCTCGCTGAAGGGTGCGGAGAACAACAGCAAGAACATCTTCGTCAACATCGACCACAAGAGCGCCAGCAGCACGACCAATCTGTTCGGTGGCTACTTCGACTTGCGCATCAATGGCGGCCAGCGCTGGTTCACCTTCAGCGGGACCGGTGCTGAACTACCCAAGGTGCCCAAGGCAGACACCGACTACGACTTCCCGGAAACCACCAAGCTGATGCACGGCTACATCGTCGCCGTGAACCACGAACAGCACATCAGCGATAACTGGACCATTTTCGCGAACTTTGGCGCGCAGGAGAAGGAAGGGTACAAGTACAATTCCAGCTCCGCTCTGCGCTTCAACGATGCGGGTGCCTTCGTGACGGCGAACGTCGCCAACGCGCAGAACGAGAAGACGCTCAACCAGTACGCCCAGTTGGGCATCCGCGGCGCCTTCAGGACCGGCCCGCTGGCGCACAAGATTGCGCTCGCGGTCGATTACGCCTTCGCCAAGTACTGGAACGACACCAATAACACCGCGACCGGCAAGATCGGCGGAAACCTCTATGACGGGGTTGCCTATAGCTCCACGTTCTACCCGCTGCCGGCCCTGCGCACGCCCGTACTCCAGTGGACCGAGAAGAACCTCGGCGTGACGCTGACCGACGTCATCACGCTGGGCAAGTTCGACCTTCTGCTGGCCGCATCGCTCAAGGACGAGAATTTCCTGAACGAACTCACCGGAAAGCGGATCAGGAACGACAACGTACTGCCGACAGGCGGCCTGACCTACCGCGTCACGCCTGATTTCTCGATCTATGCCGGCCATACCGAGAGTTTCTCTCGCGGTCAGATGGTCAGCAACGACAGCCGCTATGTCAACGCGGGTGCCGTGCTGGCGCCGATGCGCTCCAGGCAAAACGAGATCGGCATGAAGCTGCAGAAGGGCGGCATGCTGACGACGCTGGCCGTCTTCGACATGGATCAGCAGAACCTCATCGACGTTCCCGTCAGCACCACGACCTTCCGCCGCGATGCGGACGGCAAGAACCGCTATCGCGGTGTCGAACTGTCCACTGTCGGTCAACTTGCCCGACAGTGGACAGTGACGCTGGGCGGCCTTTACCTCGATGCAGAGCGCCAGAAGACCAACGGCGGACTGACGGACGGCAAGTTCGTCAATGGCGTATCGGAGTGGAGCGGCACCGCAGGGTTCGAGTTCCGTCCGCTCGAAAGCCTCGGTTTCACCGGCCGCGCCATCTACAACGGTGAGGCCTTCATCGATTCCGGCACCAGCGGACGCACGCGTATTCCCGCCTTCGTGTCATTCGACGCGGGCGCCAACTATCGGATGCGGGTCGGCTCCATGCCCATCCGGTTGAACGCCAGCGTGATCAACCTGGCCGACAAGAGCTACTGGATGGGGCGTGGTGGCTCGACAACGTTTGGACTGTCCATGCCGCGCACGGTCCAGCTTTCGGTTCAGGCCGACTTCTGACGTCGTCAACCCGGTGCCGCATTCAATAGCGGCACCGGGATCCTTGAAGCTTCTATCCTTTCAATCCGGAACGTTCGCTTTGCAATCGGCACAGGGCTCGCTGCGGCAATGGAGCTCTGGCGCGCGCGGGATTTGTGGCCAGAGACACGACGATGTCGAATTGCAGCCAATCGCTCAGAACTATCATATAAAGATATCTTTATATGATCATTGACAATGGCGCTCCGATGGTGTTGAGAGAGCCTGTCGAGGTTCTCCGCTTCAGGCATGACAGCGGGGCTAAGACGGGAAGCCGGTGGTGCTCTCAGGAGCAGAGTCCGGCGCTGCCCCCGCAACTGTAAGCGGCGAGTGGCGGTTCCATTTCGTGTCACTGGGCTTCGCAAAAGGCTCGGGAAGGCCGGAACCACCGCAATGACCCGCAAGCCAGGAGACCTGCCTTCGGCGCCATAACGTTCCTCGGACGGGGGTTCCTCCGGTGGATCGCGCTTGAAGCGTGGCCCGTATTCTATTTGCCGTTCGGGCCACTCGTGCCTTGCGCGTTCTTCCTTCGACCCTTTCGCCCGGCCAAAGCAGGTGTTCGGTCGATGTTTGCAGTTCTGTTCCCGCCCTTCGCACACCGACGAATGCGTTCGCGCGCCGTGTCATCGGGCTGAGGCCCACCTGACGCGGCGCGCCGCAGATCCACACCCATTTCCGAACCGCAAAAACGGGCGGCGTTCGCGCCGGACCCGCAGGACACCGTGCATGCCCGCAACACACGCCAACCCGACATTTTCACGCCCTGCCCTCCCCATCGCCTCCGGCGCGCCGCTGGCGTCCACGATCGGGCGAACTTCAGGACAACCGGCCATGACAGACGACGATCTCACATTTTCCATCAGCAGCATCCGCTTCGACGAGAATTATCGCCCGTCCGACAACACGCGGATCACGACGAATTTCGCCAATCTGGCCAGAGGCGAGCATCGTCAGGAAAACGTGCGCGGAGCCCTCAGGATGATCGACAACCGCTTCAACGATCTGGCGGATTGGGACAATCCGGAGGGTGACCGCTATCAGGTGGAACTCGATATCGTCTCGGTCGAGATGCAGGTTGCGGCCGGCGATGGCGGCGATGCCTTCCCGATGATCGAGATTTTGAAGCCGAGTATCATCGACCGAAAGACCGATACGCGCATCGCCGGGATCGCCGGAAACAACTTCTCCTCCTACGTGCGCGATTACGATTTCAGCGTCCTTCTGGCCGAGCACAACAAGGGCCGGACCGCATTCGCGACGCCGGAAGGCTTCGGCGATCTGCACGGCAACCTCTTCCGGCACTTCCTTGCCTCGCCCGCATACCGGGACAATTTCTTGAAGGCTCCAGTCATTTGCCTGAGCGTATCGAGCAGCAAGTCCTACCATCGCACGGAAAACCGCCACCCAATCCTGGGGATCGAGTACCGGCAGAGCGAATTCTCTCCCACCGACGAATACTTCGCAAAGATGGGTCTGCAGGCGCGCTACTTCATGCCGCGCGGCAGCGTGGCGCCGATGGCGTTCTACTTCACCGGCGACCTGGCAAGCGATTACACCAGCCTCGAACTGATCGGCACGATCAGCACGATGGAATCGTTCCAACGTATCTACCGGCCCGAAATCTACAATGCGAATTCAGCGGCCGGGAAATGCTTCCGGCCCAGCCTGAGCCATCAGGACTTCTCGTCCACCCGGATCGTCTACGACCGTGAGGAACGCAGCCGCCTCGCCATCGAGCAGGGCCGGTTCGCGCAAGAGCACTTCATCCGGCCGTACCAGGCCGATCTGAAACGCTGGTCCGCCGACTACGCCGCCAACCACAGCCTCTGATAAGACAAGGTCATCCAACATGAAGACACTTTTGCCCACTTCGACCGCCGGCAGCCTGCCGAAGCCCTCCTGGCTGGCCGAGCCAGAGAAACTCTGGTCGCCCTGGAAGCTGGAAGGCGAGGAACTGGTCGCCGGCAAGCACGATGCCCTGCGTTTGGCCGTGGACGATCAGCGGCAGGCGGGCATCGACATCGTCGGCGATGGCGAACAGACCCGTCAGCATTTCGTCACAACGTTCATCGAGCACCTGAGCGGTGTCGATTTCGAGAAGCGCGAGACGGTCAGGATCCGTAATCGCTACGATGCGAGTGTGCCGACGGTCGTCGGCGCGGTCGCCCGGCCGAAGCCGGTTTTCGTCGATGATGCCCGGTATCTGCGCGCACAGACCGATCAGCCGATCAAGTGGACTCTGCCCGGCCCGATGACGATGATCGATACGCTCTACGATGCCCACTACCGCAGCCGTGAAAAGCTGGCCTGGGAATTTGCCACGATCCTCAACCAGGAGGCCAGGGAGCTTGAGGCGGCAGGCGTCGACATCATCCAGTTCGACGAACCCGCCTTCAACGTGTTCTTCGAGGAAGCCAACGACTGGGGGATCGCCACGCTGGAGAAGGCGGCGCAAGGGCTGAAATGCGAAACCGCCGTCCACATTTGCTACGGTTACGGCATCAAGGCGAACACCGACTGGAAGAAGACCCTGGGGTCCGAATGGCGGCAATACGAACAGACCTTCCCCAACCTTCAGAAGTCGAAGATCGATATCGTGTCGCTGGAATGCCATCACTCCCGGGTTCCACTGGACCTGATCGAACTGATCCGGGGCAAGAAAGTGATGGTCGGCGCCATCGACGTTGCCAGAAACACGATCGAAACGCCTGAAGAAGTGGCTGACACTCTGCGCAAGGCCCTTAAGTTCGTGGATGCCGACAAGCTCTACCCCTCCACCAATTGCGGCATGGCTCCGCTGGACCGCACCGTTGCGCGTGGCAAGCTGAACGCACTGGGCGCCGGTGCAAGGATCGTCAGAGAGGAACTGGCCGGCTGACCGAACCGCAGGGCTCGTCCGGGAACCGGGCGGGCCCTGGCGGTGCCTGGCAGCCCCCCTTGGCGTGTGCCCACACCGAATTCGCAACCTTCCCTCTTCAACGCGCCTCGCACGTGGTTGGCTGTCTTCGCAAAGTTTACGGATTTGCAGAAATTCATCCGCAAATCTTCGCCATTTCAGCCATTTTCACGGGCGGCAGCGCTGCCAATAACGGCGTCATGAACGACGCCTATCGCAAACCTTTCCCCGGAACCGCCGTCGACTACTTCGACACCCGCGCCGCCATCGAGGCGATCCGCAGCGGTGCCTACGACGGCCTCCCCTATGTTTCCCGCGTGCTGGCCGAGCAGCTGGTGCGACGCTGCGACCCGGCGTTGCTGAACGCGGCGCTGACCCAGCTGATCGAGCGCAAGCGTGACCTCGACTTCCCGTGGTATCCGGCGCGCGTCGTGTGCCACGACATCCTTGGCCAGACCGCTCTGGTCGATCTGGCGGGGCTGCGCGATGCGATTGCCGATCAGGGCGGCGATCCGGCCAAGGTCAATCCGGTGGTGCCGACGCAGCTGATCGTCGATCACTCGCTGGCCGTGGAATACGGCGGCTTCGACGCAGCTGCCTTCGACAAGAACCGCGCGGTGGAGGATCGCCGCAACGAAGACCGCTTTCACTTCATCGAATGGACCAAGAGCGCCTTCGAGAACGTCGATGTGATCCCGGCAGGCAACGGCATCATGCACCAGATCAATCTGGAGAAGATGTCGCCCGTCATTCAGGTACGCGATGGCGTCGCCTTCCCGGATACCTGTGTAGGCACCGACAGCCACACCCCACATGTGGATGCGCTGGGTGTGATCGCGATTGGTGTCGGCGGGCTTGAGGCCGAGACGGTGATGCTGGGCCGCGCTTCGATGATGCGCCTGCCCGATATCGTCGGCGTCAAGCTAACGGGCCGCCGCAAGCCCGGCATCACCGCCACCGACATCGTGCTGGCCATCACAGAGTTCCTGCGCCAGAGCCGCGTGGTTGGCGCATGGATCGAGTTCTTTGGCGAAGGTGCCGACAGCCTCTCGATCGGCGACCGCGCGACGATCTCCAACATGTGCCCGGAATACGGCGCCACCGCCGCGATGTTCCATATCGACAGCCAGACCATCGACTACCTGCTACTGACCGGCCGCGATCCCGATCATGTCCGTCTGGTCGAGGACTATGCGAAGCTGACCGGACTGTGGGCCGACGATCTGCGTAAGGCCGAATACGAACGCGTGCTGGAGTTCGATCTTTCGACCGTCGTGCGCAACATGGCCGGGCCTTCCAACCCGCACCGCCGCCTCCCAACCTCGGCGCTGGAGGAACGCGGCATCGCCGTCGATCTCGACAAGGCGGCCGCGCAGGAGCGCGAGGGCCTGTTGCCCGATGGCGCGGTGATCATCGCCGCAATAACCAGCTGCACCAACACGTCCAACCCGCGCAATGTCGTGGCAGCGGGGCTGGTGGCGAAGAAGGCCAATGCGCTGGGCCTCACCCGCAAGCCATGGGTCAAGAGTTCCTTCGCACCCGGATCAAAGGTCGCCCGGCTCTATCTGGAGGAAGCGGGCCTGCTGCCCGAACTCGAAGCGCTGGGCTTCGGCATCGTCGCTTATGCCTGCACCACCTGCAACGGCATGTCGGGCGCGCTCGATCCGGCGATCCAGAACGAGATCATCGAGCGCGATCTCTACGCCACCGCCGTCCTGTCGGGGAACCGCAACTTCGACGGCCGTATCCACCCTTATGCCAAGCAGGCGTTCCTCGCCTCACCGCCGCTGGTGGTCGCCTATGGCATCGCGGGCACGGTGCGCTTCGACATCGAGAACGACGTGCTGGGCACAGTGGACGGCAGGGACATCCGCCTTGCCGACTTGTGGCCGAGCGACGAGGAGATCGACGCGATCGTCGCCACCTCAGTAAAGCCGCAGCAGTTCCGCGACGTCTACGACCCGATGTTCGCGCCGCGCGGGAAGGACGAGGCCAGCCCGCTTTACGACTGGCGCCCGCAGTCCACTTACATCCGCCGCCCGCCTTACTGGGACACCGAGGGCGTCGGCGCGCTGGCCGCCTTCCCGCGCACGCTGAAGGCCATGCGCCCGCTGGCGATCCTGCCCGACAACATCACCACCGATCACCTCTCGCCCTCCAACGCGATCCTCGCGAGTTCGGCGGCGGGCGAATACCTCGCGAAAATGGGCCTGCCCGAAGAGGACTTCAATTCCTACGCCACGCACCGCGGTGATCACCTTACCGCCATGCGCGCCACGTTCGCCAATCCGCAACTGGTCAACGAAATGGCCGTGGTGGACGGCGCGGTGAAGAAGGGCTCGCTCGCCCGTGTCGAGCCCGAGGGCAAGGTCACGCGCATGTGGGAGGCGATCGAAACGTATCTGGATCGCCGCCAGCCCCTTATCATCGTCGCCGGGGCCGATTACGGCCAGGGCTCCTCGCGCGACTGGGCAGCCAAGGGTGTGCGGCTTGCAGGCGTGGAGGCCATCGTCGCCGAAGGGTTCGAACGCATTCACCGCACCAACCTGATCGGCATGGGGGTGCTGCCGCTGGAGTTCCAGCCCGGCACCACCCGGCTGACGCTGGGCCTCGACGGCACCGAAACCTACGATGTTGAAGGCGAGCGCAAACCAGGCGCCGACCTGACGCTGATCGTCCGGCAATCAGACGGCGTGCTCAAGCGCGTGCCGGTTACCTGCCGCCTTGATACGGCGGAGGAAGTCTCGATCTACGAAGCGGGCGGCGTGCTGCAGCGCTTCGCCGCCGACTTCCTCGCTTCCGAAGCGGAAACCGTCTGATGGGCCAGATCGCAATTCCGGCCACCTATATGCGCGGCGGCACCAGCAAGGGCGTGTTCTTCCGTCTGGAAGACCTGCCCGAAGCGGCACGGGTTCCCGGCGCTGCTCGCGACCGCCTGTTCCAGCGCGTGATCGGCAGCCCCGACCCCTACGGCGCCCAGATCGACGGCATGGGCGGCGCGACCTCCAGCACCAGCAAGTGCGTCATCCTCTCGCCCAGCACCCGTGAAGGCCATGATGTGGACTACCTCTACGGGCAGGTCTCCATCGACACCGATTTCGTGGATTGGTCGGGCAACTGCGGCAACCTCTCGACCGCCGCTGGAGCCTTCGCGATCCATGCGGGCTATGTCGATGCCGGAGCGGACGGTGTGCGCACCGTGCGCATCTGGCAGGCCAACATCGGCAAGACCATCGTGGCCCATGTCCCCGTCAGCGGCGGCGCGGTTCTGGAAACCGGCGATTTCGAACTGGACGGGGTGACCTTCCCCGCCGCCGAGATCGTGC
The DNA here is from genome assembly GCF_002896965.1 of Novosphingobium guangzhouense. Classification (GTDB taxonomy): domain Bacteria; phylum Pseudomonadota; class Alphaproteobacteria; order Sphingomonadales; family Sphingomonadaceae; genus Novosphingobium; species Novosphingobium guangzhouense. The sequence continues at coordinate 6,509 of NZ_LYMM01000084.1, read as the reverse complement.
TGGAATTCGTCGATCCTGCCGACGAAGGTGAGGATGCCAATGGTACTGGGAGCGCCATGTTCCCGACCGGCAATCTGGTCGATGAACTGGACGTGCCTGAGGCCCTCGTCGCAGGCGGCAAGCTGAAGGCGACGCTGATCAATGCCGGTATCCCGACGATCTTCGTAGATGCCGAAGCCATCGGCTACACCGGCACCGAACTGCGCGAGGCGATCAACGGCGATGCCGCCGCGCTGGCCCGCTTCGAGGCACTGCGCACGATCGGCGCGCTGAAGATGGGCCTTATCAAGACTCCTGAAGAGGCCGCAAGGCGCCGGCATACGCCCAAGATCGCCTTTGTCGCCTCGCCGGTCGAATACGTCACCTCAAGCGGCAAGACCGTTGCGGCGGGCGAGATCGACGTCCTCGTCCGGGCGCTGTCGATGGGCAAGCTGCACCATGCGATGATGGGCACCGCGTCCGTCGCCATCGCCGCCGCTGCCGCCGTGCCCGGCACGCTGGTCAACCTTGCCGCAGGCGGCGGCGAGCGCCGCTCGGTCACGTTCGGCCATCCCTCGGGCACCCTGCGCGTCGGGGCGGAAGCTCAGCAGGTGGACGGCCAATGGATCGTGACCAAGGCGATCATGAGCCGCAGCGCCCGCATCCTCATGGAAGGCCGCGTTCGCGTGCCTGCCGCCACTCTCGCAGGAGACGAAAAATGATCTCCAATCGTCCCGAAAAGGGCCTCGACCTGCTGGGCGCGATGGTCAGCGCCGCAGCGGGGCGCGCTTCGGCCCATCTGCCCGGCACGATCCGCTTCGCCAAGTGCGAACAGGTCCAGCTGAACGAGGGCTTTTCCACGCCCGACGTCGATCTCGAAACCTGGTCGGTCAGCGCCGACCATCAGGCGATCGTCGTCTCCGTCTTCGCCACCGCGCCGCAGGACGGCGGTGCCCGCACAATGGCCGCCAGCGGCCGCTTCACTTTCACCACGCTCACGCACAAACGGGAATACGCCGCATGAATGCCGAGACTCCCTTCAAGCCCAAGAAATCCGTCGCTCTCTCAGGCGTCGCTGCGGGCAACACCGCTCTGTGCACGGTCGGCAAGACCGGCAACGACCTGCACTATCGCGGCTACGACATCCTCGAATTCGCCGAGAGCGCAGAGTTCGAGGAAATCGCCCACCTGCTGGTCCACGGCGAACTGCCGACCGCACCGCAACTCGTCGCTTACAAGGCCAAGCTCAAGGGCCTGCGCGGCCTGCCGCATTCGGTGAAATCGGCGCTGGAAGCGATCCCCGCTGCCGCGCATCCGATGGACGTGATGCGCTCGGGCGTCTCGGCGCTGGGCTGCGTGCTGCCCGAGACGTACGATCACAACCTGCCCGACGCGCGCGACATCGCCGACCGGCTGATGGCCTCGCTCGGCTCGATCCTGCTCTACTGGTATCACTTCGCGCATCACGGTCGCCGGATCGAGGTGGAAACGAGCGACGACAGCATCGGCGGCCATTTTCTCCACCTGCTGCACGGCAGGCCTGCGCCGGAAAGCTGGGTGCGCGCGATGCACACCTCGCTGATCCTCTATGCCGAGCATGAGTTCAACGCATCAACCTTTACCGCGCGCGTGATCGCGGGCACCGGCTCGGACATGTACTCGTGCATCGCCGGCGCCATCGGCGCGCTGCGCGGTCCCAAGCACGGCGGCGCCAACGAAGTCGCCTACGAAATCCAGAAGCGCTATGCGACCGCCGACGAGGCCGAAGCAGACATCCGCCGACGAGTGGAGGCCAAGGAAGTGGTGATCGGTTTCGGCCACCCGGTCTACACCATCTCCGACCCGCGCAACGTCGTCATCAAGCGCGTCGCCAAGAGCCTTGCCGACGAAGCCGCTGCCCAGCGCCAGTTTGCGGTGGCCGAGCGGATCGAGAGCGTGATGTGGGACGCCAAGAACATGTTCCCCAACCTCGACTGGTTCTCTGCGGTGTCCTACAACCTGATGGGCGTGCCGACCGCGATGTTCACCCCGCTCTTCGTGATCGCCCGCACCTCGGGCTGGGCCGCGCATGTCATCGAGCAGCGCGTGGACAACAAGATCATTCGCCCCTCGGCCAACTACACCGGCCCCGAGAACCTGACATTCGTGCCGCTCGCCCAGCGCAGCGAAGCGGCCTGAGGAGAACCCATGCCCTACCTTCTCGCTGACGACCTTCCCACCGAATCCGCCGGCAAGCGGTTTCGCGCCGCACTCGAGCGGCCGGGCATCTATCGCCTGCCCGGCGCCCACAACGGCCAGGCCGCGATCCAGGCCCGCAATGCCGGGTTCGATGGCTTGTACCTTTCGGGCGCGGCGATGACCGCGTCGATGGGCCTGCCCGATCTTGGCATCATCACCGTGGACGAGGTGGCGTTCTTCATCCGGCAGATCGTGCGCTCTTCCGGCCTTCCGCTGCTGGTCGATGGCGACACCGGCTATGGTGAGGCGCTCAACGTCATGCACATGGTCCGCACCTTCGAGGATGCTGGCGCGGGCGCAGTCCATCTGGAAGACCAGATCCTGCCCAAAAAGTGCGGGCACCTCAACGGCAAGGCGCTGGTCTCGCCCACCGACATGGCCGGCAAGGTCGCCGCAGCCAAGAAAGCGAGCCGCGACATCGTCATCGTCGCGCGCACCGATGCCGCCGGGGTCGAAGGCTTCGACGCCGCCGTCGAACGCGCGAAGCTCTATGTCGAGGCAGGCGCCGACGCGATCTTCCCCGAAGCGCTCAACACCCGCGAGATGTTCGAGAAGTTCGCCGCCGCAATGCCGGGCGTGCCGCTGCTCGCCAACATGACCGAATTCGGCAAGACCCCGTTCTACACCGCCGACGAATTCGAGGCGATGGGCTACAAGATGGTGATCTGGCCGGTCTCCAGCTTGCGCGTCGCCAACAAGGCGCAAAGCCTGCTCTACGCGGCGATCGCCAAGGACGGCGGCACCCACGCCATGGTGGATGCCATGCAGACCCGCGCCGAACTCTACGACGTCATCGGCCTTCACGACTACGAAGAGCTCGACGCATCGATCGTCAAGACGATCGTGCCCGAGGCGATCCCGCAGGTCTAAACTCCTTCAGCTCTGCAAAATCGCTGCGCTGGACGGCTCTTCGATCCTGTCGGATCGGAGGGCCGTCTATCGGCGCGCCTCCCAAAGACACACAGAAGCCTCCACATGACCGCCAGCTGTACCAACACTTCGAACCGCTCGGTTCTCATCGCCGCCTAGACTGTAGCGCGCAAAGGCGCGGCGCAGTCCGCCGACAAGACGGACATTCTCGCGCAGCCGCCCCCCGGCCGCCCCGCGCGCACGTCAGATTGTGTTGTGGGGGGTGTATCCAGGGCATTGTGTGCCGTTGGGTGGTGATTTTGAGAGAGTTGTATTGGTGTTGGTTGCGGGGGCCGAATTCCACCGCTGTAGAACCCGGTTCCGATTAACCGACAATGCCCTCGTCCCGTCCCAGCCGCCAAGCAGCCGCGAACGTTAGACGCCGCTCAGCACCTTCTGGGACTTACCCGAATGTCAGCTTAGGAACGGCTCATTGGAATAAGCTGCCGTTCTCGAAGGCTGACGTCAGTGAACATTTCGCGGCGGCGAGTGCTAAAACGTTCTTGACGGTATGGGTCGGAACCCAGGCCCGGCAGTCCAGCCGGCGGGTAGAAGCAGCGGCCCGATAATTCGTTGACAGGTCAAGATCGCCCCATTTAGTAGCCACCGAACACCGAGAGCTCTAAACTCGAGATAATTCGCGCTTCAACTAAGTAAAAATCGGGAAATATATAGCGTTGTCGCGCAATTTTCTCCCCAGCACTTATTAAATAAGTAACTATATTATAATTATCTAAATCTCGGCGTTAAACTGAATCGGTATTCTTAAAAAAATATAATTACCCCTTGTTCTTCATGCTTCGATTCGACGAAAGAGGGTGTCAGGTAACTTTAATCTCACCCAGCAATGCCGACTCCTTAGTTCTGAACGCTCTTTGTCGAGCATTTGCTTCAGAACATTCACAGCCTCGATGCGCACATGTTCACCATCAACAACCTTTGTGGCGATATGGGCGACCGCGGCTTTCATCTCCGCTGTGGTGATTAAGGCGCTACGCGCCACAGCAAGGACCGCGTGTTGACCAACTGAATCGCCCTCGACAGCTGTAAGGGCAGCATATTCGATATCATCATGCCCTTTTGCGACTTGCAAGGCGGCGATGGCATCCCGTCCAGCTGGGGTACTAAACCGCCGTTCAGACAAATTTGCGATGTTCGCAAGCTCGACCACTTGGCTGGCGTTAGAGCCAGCCAACGCAAGTGCGAAGACTAAAATGCCTTCTCTATCGCTACTATCAAGCAGGGACTGCGCTATTTCTGTGAAGCGTGGACTGCCTTCCGCAATGACAATATTGCCATCCTCGCTGACCCTCGCGAGAAAATCAATAACCTCTTTACTTCTTAGGTCAACTTCATCCAGAAGATGAACAATTCCGGTGTAGATGGTAAGATTGTCTTTTCCACAATTGAATATGTGAAGCCAACGGTCAGCAGAAATTCTTTGCCTATCCTTCGAGCGCAGAACGAACGACAGCATCCAGTTCATAAGATTTAATGCTGGGCCTCGAGGCGTAGCAGCAGCTGTTTCGATCAAAGGTTCGAGCCAATTTAGAATTCCTTTGCTACGCGTCAACGAAAGTGCGTTTGGATAAGGCATCCCCAGATCGGCGATCGAAGCGTTAAGGATTGTATTGTCGCGCCAGAGGCTGAGATCGGATTCTGTCATTCCTTTTTCGCCAAGACGATTTTCGCCGTCTATCCACTCATCGAAATCGCCATAATCGCCAGCTCGCAGGTTTGTTACAACGTCGAGAGGGTTTTCACCCCCGGCAACTATCTGAACTAAGGTTTTAAGTATCCACGGAAGCTCTAGTTCACGCGAAAGTTCCAGGCACTCAGGTTCGGTCAGTGTTTGAGCAAAGGTAACAGCATTGTTGATAGACGGATTTTCAATGAAATTCCCCACCACGTGAAAAATTCTCCAAGAATCCATCTGTGGAGCACTGCTGTAGATATTAGCCGCTTGCTCGTCTCCTAGCGTTGATATCTTTAGCCTAAGCTCACTTCCAGGCGTAAGGAAGTCAATTTCGCGATCTTCAAATGAATTCGATCTCGTGATCGGGTGTAGATACTCGAAGCGGGCGGCTAGTTGTCGTAGGGCGTCACCTTCGGCCGTGCGGTTCCGTCTGCATCGTTCGATAAGCGCTTGTGGTCCTTTTTCCGCAATAGCCTTCGCCAGCAGACCTTCGGTTGCGCTGCCGGCAGGCGGTAGTACCGCAGCTGCAATGATATCAAGTTGACGCTCGCCTGTTGTCGGCCAGAAATTTGCGGCAAACTGATCAGCCCAATCTCTTGCTTCACTGATACAACGGATCAAGATAGCCCAGGCGGCAGTGCGCTCAACTGACGAGCTCGAATTGACGTGGCGATCCAGCAGCCGCCTTGCCACTTCATGGTCAATCTTCTGAAGGATGGGGGGGAAGTGGTCATTTTGGTTTGAGCCAGTTGATAGCACCTCTAGGGCGTGAGCGAGAAGAAGGTGGCGAAATTTAGGCTGTCCCGTAGCGAGGCCATCCAAAAGAAGATCTAATGAGGTTAATGCTCCCCAGCGCATAGCACTGGCTGCTTGAGAGGAATCGTCGAGTTCTCTATTAATAGTTAGTATTGAATCACGGAATTTATTGGCGTCATGCACAGAGTAAGCCTTACTGGCAGCTATCCTATAAACATGTTGCCAATGGGTTTTTCCTGCGATCTCTCTGAGGCGTTCCCTGACGTCTTCATCATTGCCGCTCATCAGTTCGGATGCAGCCATGAACTCTTGGAGAGACCTGACGTCGAACTGAATTTGGCCCTCGGTTCTTTGTTCGAGGAACACGAGCCTGTCGGTAGAGGCTACGAGGATGTCATTGACGAGACTTTTCAGTTCGTCACCTTCATACCCCTCCTCGATCAACAGATCACTGGCTATCGTGTTAAGCCGCTCACGTGACACGAACGCCTCGGAATTCCCGCCAACTTCAGCCTCAACATGGAGGAGGAGGCCAAGCCGGGAAAGTAGCGCGTGTATTCGAGGTTCGTGCAGTCGGACAATGTCGCCGCCAGGACCCGTCTTCTCCTGCTCGCGCTTAATAACGACAGACAAATACTCCGCAAACAGCGTCCACCTTGAGGTGGGTGCCGTGCCTCGTTGGTCCACAAGCTGAAACAGAATTGCAACCTGCAGCGGACTGATCATGAGCATCGCTGTCGCAGCATTCTTTGCAGCAGCGTCAAGGCGCTCAAGTACTAACTGAAGGCGATCCGGGTCCGATAGTTTTGTGTGTTTCGGCGTGCAAGTGGTGCCCACCTGACTCGGTGATCGGCGCCTAATCGGGGACCACCCCCGGGTCATCTTTGTTCGTTGGCTAATTGGGGCTGACGACGAGGCGGAGGATGACGAC
>NZ_LYMM01000083.1 GCF_002896965.1 Novosphingobium guangzhouense | reverse complement strand
GTAAAATCGGGTCGGCGTCGGGAGCGTCCACGCAGGGACGCGGGGGGTTGTGTTCCGCAGGCTCAGGCGAGTGGCCGGGTAGCAGCGGGCAGCCCGGCTCGACCAGCATTCCATCGAACTCGTCCCGTATGACCGACGTCAGGGTTCGCGTCTTGGGCGGCCATGGGTCATCCGGGATAGGACATCCGATGTCCCGCCGTATGTCGCAGGATCAGGCAGATGCCACCTTTCCAGAAGCCGAGAGGACGGTTCGGGTCTTCGAACGGACGCGTGGGTGCGTGATCACGGCTTTTGAAACCGCATCCCGGCCCACGACGCCGACCCGATACACCGAAGGCGACGTGTACCTCGTCACCCCGGATGCTGGGCCATATAGCCTATATGGTTATAAATGTCAATCGCGGAGCGCGTCGATCTCACGCGCAAGGTCTTTGCCGCGGCGCTCGTCAGTGGCGATACGTTCCAGCACGGCGATACGCTTGCGCATGGCATCCACCTCTCGCTCCAGTTCGTGTTCGCGGGCGGTGTGGTCATAGCCGCCTGCTTCGCGTTCCCGCTTTTCTCCAAGCGCGCGGTAGCGCTGGGACTTGAGCCAGGTGACGCAGGCGATGGCGAAAAGGACGACTACGGCAGTCCAGAAACTCATTGCTTTGTCACCCTTATCCTGTCGCCTTCGGCCCGCAGCGCCTCGATCTGGAGCGCGATGTCATGGCCGCTGCCACCACCGGCACTATTCCCGTCGGTGATGATTCTTTCCAGCACGCGCACCCTGTTTTCAAGCTCGCTGTTGTGCGTGGCATATTGCGCGGCCTTTTCCGCGGTGGCTCCGGCGGTGATTTCAAGCTTGCGCTCAAGGAACTTGAGGCGGCGCTTGTACATCTCGCCAAGGATGCCGAACACGGAAACCATCGCGATGAGCAGGGCGGCAAGCCCCATGAATTCGCCAAAGCTCATCAGGCTGCGTCCTTTTCGCGAGGGACGCGCAGGCTTTCGATCTGCGCGGCGGTGGCATAGGCGCTGTCGGTGACGATCGCCTCGATCGTGGCGGCGCGCCCTTCCAGAGCCTCGATCCGCGCGCGAAGCTGCGCGTTCTCTTCGGCGAGGCGGGCGGCGGCGCCGTGATCGGGGCGTTCGGTCTTGCCGCCCCATTCATCTTCCAGCGCATAGCCGTGGCGGGCGCGGATCAGGTTGTTGAGTACCCAGCCGCCGGTGCAGATGGCGACGATGGCAAGCACGAATTCAGGGCTGCCCCACTGCATCGCGCGTCTCCTCAGTTGATCTTGGGTTCGGGACTGCGGGCCGCCTCGACGGAGCGGGTGTCGCGCAGGGCCTCGATCTGGAGCGCGGTGTCGTAGCCGCCATCGGTGATGATGCGCTCCAGCACGCGCACGCGTTCTTCGAGCTGGGCATTGCTGGTGGCGTAGAGCGCGGCCTTCTCGGCGGTGCTATCGACCTGCAATTGCGCCATCTTGCGCTGGTGACGCGTCCAGATCGCCATCAATGGGATCGAAAGCGCGACGATGGGGATGAGTTCGGCGAAGTGAAACATCGTGGTGTCCCTGTTACCCGGCGCGAGCGTATCAGCGCAGCGAGTCGATCTCGGCGGCGAGGCGCGAATTGCTGTTGGAATAGTGCGCCTCCATGTCCGCGATACGGCGGTCCATGTCGGACAGGTCCGAACGCAGGCGGCTGGACGTGGAGGGCGCAGACAGGCCCTGACGATGCCCTGACCGGTTCCGGCGGCGCTCCATGCGGCGCAGCAGGCGCATTTCCTCTTCCTCGGAATAGAGGCCCATCGGGCGGCTGTTCGCCAGCCAGGCCACGCCGAAGTAGATCGCGATCACGATCGGGAACCCGGCGAAGAGCAGCAGCACCGCGCCCAGCCGGATCCACAGCGCATCGACGCCGGTGTAATCCGCGATCCCCGAGCAAACGCCCGAAATCTTGGCATTCGACTTGTCGAGATAGAATTGTCCGCGAGACATTGCCTGTTTTCCCTTCCCTCGAATGTCTTACTGCTTTTCCGCCATCTGGCGCTTCATCTCAGCGAGTTCCGCGTCGATCGAGTCTCCATCGGCCAAGGCCGCAATTTCCTCGGCGAGCGTCGGCTGGCGGTGGTCGGAGAGGCTCATCGCCTCGGCGCGGCCTTCCGCGTAGTCGACGCGGCGCTCAAGCTGGTCGAACCGGGCCATGGCTTCGTCCACGCGCTCGTTCGACAGGAGCGTGCGCAGCTTGACCCTGTTTTCCGCGCTCTGCAAGCGCGCCGCGATGGACGACTGGCGGCTGCGGGCTTCGCGAAGGCGGGTCTGCAGCTTTTCGATATCGGCTTCGTAGGCGCGCAGGGCGTCGTCGAGCACCAGTATTTCGGCCGAAAGCTGTTCGCCCATGTCGGCGGCCTTCTTGCGCTCCATCAGGGCAGCGCGGGCCAGATCCTCGCGGTCCTTCGACAGCGCCAGCTGCGCCTTGTCGGCCCAGTCGGCCTGCAGCTTCTCCAGCTTGGCGACGTGGCGGCGCAGTTCCTTCTGGTCCGCGATCGTGCGGGCCGAACTGGTACGCACTTCCACCAGCGTCTCCTCCATTTCGAGGATGATCAGGCGGATCATCTTGGCCGGGTCTTCCGCCTTGTCGAGCAAGTCGTTGAAGTTGGCGGCGATGATGTCGCGGGTGCGGGAGAAGATGCCCATGGCGGTGGTTCCTGTGGTGAAGCTGCGCGTTGCCCCGGCGTTGAAGCGGTAGGCACGCCCTGAACTGGACTGTGAATTCGGGGCCGGATTCTGGAGCACTTCGATCTCCGCGTCGAGCCTGCTCATGCGAGCGGCGCTCCGCACGAATGCACCGAAGCGGCATGGGCTTCGGGCACCGCGACCTTGTCGGCCAGCGCCACCAGATTGAGCGCGCCCATGGCCAGAATGCTGGCGATGATCGCCCAGTCGAGCTTGGTGCGCGCCAAAGTCGAGCGCGGGCTGGGTGAGCGTCCCTGGGCGGTCGTGCTCTCAATGCGTGAAGCGGTGATCGGGAGCATGTCGAAGTGTCCTCTGGTCCTGAACTTGGTCTTGCCAGGGTAATTGCAACCCCCGTGCCAAACTGCGCGAATGGCGGATTTGCGTGGGTTAAGCCTGTTCGTGCAAAAGTGCCCGGAAAATGAATTGCCAATGAATGGGAAATTTCGCTAACTTTCAGGAATGGAGCGCGACACGCATTTTATCGGCCAGTCCGGCGCCTTCCTCGATGCGGTCGAGCGGGCCAGTCGCGCCGCCGCCGTGCGCCGTCCGGTGCTCGTCATCGGGGAGCGCGGAACCGGCAAGGAGCTGATCGCCCAGCGCCTCCACCACCTGTCGCCGCGCTGGGGGGAGCCGCTGGTAACGCTCAACTGCGCGGCGCTGCCTGAAACGCTGATCGAGGCGGAGCTTTTCGGGCACGAGGCGGGCGCCTTTACCGGCGCCACTCGCGCGCGGGCAGGGCGGTTTGAAGAGGCCGACCGCGGCACCCTGTTCCTTGACGAACTGGGCAACCTGTCGATGGCGGCGCAGGAGCGGCTGCTGCGCGCGATCGAATATGGCGAAGTGGTGCGGATCGGCTCTTCGCGGCCGGTTACGGTGGACGTGCGGATCGTTGCGGCAACCAACGCGGACCTGCCGCGCATGGCGGCGCAGGGTTCTTTTCGCGCCGACCTGCTCGACCGGCTGAGCTTCGAGGTCATCACCCTGCCGCCGCTGCGCGCGCGCGAAGGGGATGTGGCGGAACTGGCCGACTACTATGGGCGCCGTATGGCAAGCGAACTGGAATGGGATCGCTTCCCCGGCTTCTCGGCCAGGGCGATGGACATGCTGGAGGCGCACGAATGGCCCGGCAACGTGCGCGAATTGCGCAACGTGGTGGAGCGCGCGGTCTACCGCTGGGGCGATGCGGAAAGCCCGATCGGCGAGGTGGTGTTCGACCCCTTCGCCAGTTCCTGGGGGCTGCAGGGCATGGCGCTTCGGGAAACTGGGCCAGCAGAAACTGCGCTTCCCGAAATTGGGCCGGCCAAAACTGAGCCGGAGGTGGCTGCGCCGATCGTGCGCGATATCGCCGTGCCTGCGTTGGCGCAGATCACGTCGCTGCGCGAATCCGTCGAGGCGCATGAGCGCGCGCTGGTCCTGTCCGCGCTTGAGCGGTTGCGCTGGAATCAGCGCAAGGTCGCGGCCGCTCTTGGGCTAAGCTATGACCAGCTGCGCCATTGCCTCAAGAAGCATGGGCTGCATCAGGGGCGGGGCGGCTGACGCTTTGCCTTGAGGTTCAGATGCTGGCCATGGCGCGCAGTAAATCTTCCATTGCGCCCACCCCTTTCGGGCTGAGATGAAGAAACGTGCGGCGCTGATCCTTCACGTCGCTGGACCGGAGCAGCAGGCCGGCCTTTTCCAGCGCGGTAATCCAGCGCAGTGCGGTGGTGGCGGGGGCGCAACTGCCGATGGCGGCGGCGGTAATGCTGAGCTGCCGGTCTTCCGCGTGGCTGATGTACAGGTCGAGAATAAGATCCCAGCCCGGCTCGCCCAGGATTTCCGCTCCGAAGAAGTTTTCACGCAGGCGCCGGCTATCGTATATCCGCTTTGCGGTCCGCAGCATGTCTTCGGCGGAGACGGTTTCCTTGCTGCCTTTCAGGGAATCCGGCGTGGCTACAAGAAACGTATTGAGCAGGCTGTTCAGTTGCAGCGCCTGCGAGGCTATGTCGCTGAGGAGTTCGGCATCGGCCCCGGTCCCCTCTTCGGGCCGATGCATTTGCCATCTCTGCGCCATTCCAATCGCCTCCACTTCTCCCGTTGCGATCGTCTATCCTATTTCTTTGTAAAGTCTGGTTAAATTTAATTAACCTTGCGATCTGGCCGATCGCGCTGTCGCGGCAAAGTATTCAGTCGTCAGTGGTCGTGCGCAAAACTTCGACGTGATCCATGGCGCGCAATGCATCGATGCCTGACTGAATGTACGCCGCCGGTATCGCCAAATCGAAGCGATCAAGTCGCTTCAGGGCTGATTGCAATTCCAGAACGATTTCATGAAGTTCCGTTATATCAGCTTTATTTGATGTCATATGGGCGGTCCGGCTGACGTCCTGGTCACGGGCGTGAAGGGCTAGGTATTAACGCGTATTCATTGGTTTTGCGACCAAATAGTGGTTCGGCAGGCAGTGGCATCCGCCGGCGTGGAATTCGAGCGGCTGGGAAGCCCTTGCATTTTTCCAGAATCGCGCCTATTTGGCCGTCATCCCGTAATTGGTGAAACAACGAACGGGCTGGCGCCGGTAGGGGCCGGCGCGAAACTGCGTTGCATCGAAAACGCCTTGAACAGACACGAAATGGAGCCAGGATTGGTCGATATCGCACGCCTTACCGAAGTCATCGAACCGGAAGTGAATGCTTTGGGCTTCGATCTCGTGCGTGTGCGCATCTTCGGAAAGAGCGAAGTCGGTGACGACGAAATCGCGCTCCAGATCATGGCGGAAGACCCGAAGACCGGCCAGCTCGTGCTCGACAACTGCGTCGCGCTGTCCCACCGCATTTCCGATCGCATGGATGCGCTGGAAGAAGCGGGCGAGACTTTGATCGAGGAAGCCTATCGCCTCGAAGTCAGCTCGCCGGGCATCGATCGCCCGCTCACCCGCGTCAAGGACTACGCCAACTGGGCGGGGCATGAGGCGAAGGTGAACCTGATCAATCCCGTGGAAGGCAACCGCAAGGGGCTTCACGGCGATCTCGTCGGCATCGACGGTGAACCCGGCAGCGAAGTGGTGACGCTGGAGGACAAGAAGTCCGGCCGCGTTTCCTTCCCGCTTGCAGACATTCAATCGGCCCGCCTGATCCTGACGGACAGGCTGATCGCGGCAAGCCGCCCGCTGGATACCAGCGGTGCGGACGACATTCTTGAGGAACAGGAAGACTAAGTCATGGCCAGTGCGATTTCCGCCAACCGCGCCGAGCTGCTCGCGATTGCGAACTCCGTCGCGTCGGAGAAGATGATCGACAAGTCGATCGTCATCGAGGCGATGGAAGAAGCCATCCAGAAGTCGGCCCGCAACCGTTACGGCGCCGAGAACGACATTCGTGCGAAGCTCGATCCGCGCACCGGCGACTTGCGCCTGTGGCGCGTCGTCGAAGTGGTCGAGCATGTCGACGACTACTTCAAGCAGGTCGATCTGGCGCAGGCGCAGAAGCTGCAGAAGGGCGCTGCCCTTGGCGACTTCATCGTCGATCCGCTGCCCCCGGTGGACCTCGGTCGCATCGACGCGCAGTCGGCGAAGCAGGTGATCTTCCAGAAGGTCCGCGACGCCGAGCGTGACCGTCAGTACGAAGAATTCAAGGATCGCGCGGGTGAGATCATCACCGGCGTCATCAAGTCGGTCGAATTCGGCCACGTGATCGTCAACCTCGGCCGCGCCGAGGGCGTGATCCGCCGCGACCAGCAGATCCCCCGCGAAGCGGCCCGTGTCGGTGAGCGCGTGCGTGCGCTGGTGCTGCGCGTGGAGCGTCAGAACCGCGGCCCGCAGATTTTCCTCAGCCGCGCGCACCCGGACTTCATGAAGCGCCTGTTCGCGCAGGAAGTGCCCGAAATCTATGACGGCGTGATCGAAATCAAGGCCGCTGCCCGCGATCCGGGCTCGCGCGCCAAGATCGGCGTCATCAGCAACGATCACTCGATCGACCCGGTCGGCGCCTGCGTCGGCATGAAGGGTAGCCGCGTTCAGGCCGTCGTGCAGGAAATGCAGGGCGAAAAGATCGACATCATCCCCTGGAGCGAAGACACCGCGACCTTCGTGGTCAACGCGCTTCAGCCCGCGACCGTCAGCCGCGTCGTCATCGACGAGGAAGAAAGCCGCATCGAAGTGGTGGTGCCGGACGACCAGCTTTCGCTGGCAATCGGTCGCCGTGGCCAGAACGTGCGTCTGGCCTCGCAGCTCACCGGCTCGCAGATCGACATCATGACCGAGGCGGAATCCTCGGAAAAGCGCCAGAAGGAATTCGTCGAGCGCTCGAAGATGTTCGAGGAAGAGCTGGACGTCGACGAAACGCTGTCGCAGCTGCTGGTGGCCGAAGGCTTCAGCGAACTGGAAGAAGTCGCCTACATCGACGTTGCCGAACTGGCGAACATCGAAGGCTTCGACGAAGAGCTGGCCGAAGAACTCCAGAGCCGTGCGCACGAAGCGCTTGAGCGTCGTGAGGAAGGCAACCGCGAAGCCCGCCGTGCGCTGGGCGTCGAGGATGCGCTGGCCGAACTGCCGCACCTCACCGAAGCGATGCTGGTCACGCTCGGCAAGGGCGGCATCAAGACGCTCGACGATCTGGCTGACCTCGCCACTGACGAACTCATCGCCAAGAAGCGTTCGGAACAGCGTCGCCGCGACGGTTCGGTCAACAAGCGCGCCCGCGACGAGGACAAGGGCGGCGTGCTCGGCGAATATGGCCTGACCGAAGAGCAGGGCAACGAGATCATCATGGCCGCGCGCGCGCACTGGTTCGACGAAGAGCCGCAAGCTGAGGAGGCCGCCGATGCGGAATCCTCGCAATGAGCGCGTAAGCTCCGACATTGACGGCAATTCGGCGGAGAGGACCTGCATCCTCTCCGGCGAGAAGGCTGTGCGCGGAGAGTTCATCCGTCTGGCGATTTCGCCCGACGGTCTGGTGCTTCCCGACGTCCACGCGCGTGCCCCCGGGCGCGGCGCGTGGATCGGCGTTTCTCGCGAGGCCCTTGAAATTGCGGTGTCGAAGAACAAGTTAAAGGGAGCACTGGCGCGTGCCTATAAAGGCGCGGCCATCACTATCCCTGACGACCTGGCGGATCGGATCGAGGCGGCACTGTCCCGCGCGCTGACCGACCGGCTGGGCCTCGAACTGAAATCGGGCAGGTTGCTCATGGGCTCGGACCGCATCGCGCAGAACGCGCGTGAGGGCCGGGTCGAATGGCTTGCCCATGCCGCCGACGCGCGTGAGGATGGCTCGCGCAAGCTCGACCAGGCCTGGCGGGTCGGGAGCGAGGCGGAAGGATCCGGGCTAAGGGGCGTAACCTTGCCTCTGGACCGGGACACGTTGTCTGTGGCATTGGGCCGCGACAACGTCGTTCACCTGGCGCTGAACGATCGCGGAGCGGCTGACCGAGTCGATACGCTGCTAAAGCGCCTCCTGCATTTCCAAGGGCAGGTCATCAGCCGGGAGGCCCCGAATGGGGGCGGCGGCCACAATGACCCGATTGGCGACCCCAATGGGCCCGGCATGGATGATGATGACAACGGACCGGCACCGGCTGCGTCCGTGACGACGAATTGAGCGAAGGGCGAAGACGAGAAATATGAGCGAGACCGACAACAAACCGACCCTGGGCCGCAAGCCGCTTGGCATTAAGCGCTCGGTGGAAGCGGGTGAGGTCAAGCAGACCTTCAGCCACGGCCGCACCAACAAGGTGGTGGTCGAGGTGAAGCGCCGCAAGCTGGTGCCCGGCGGCAAGCCGGGTGAAGGCGAAGCGACCCCGGCTCCGGCCGCTGCTCCGGCGCCCGCGCCTGCTCCGCAGGCTGCTGCGCCGCGTCCCGCT
>NZ_LYMM01000082.1 GCF_002896965.1 Novosphingobium guangzhouense | reverse complement strand
TCGCTGCGCATGGGGTGGCTGACAGCCAGGATGTAGGCGTCGGTGTCGATCCCGGCCATCGTGGCATTGGCATTGCGATGGCGAAGTCGTCCGTCCGCCAGAAGGTTGAAGTAAACCTCGGTGATGCGATCGATGCCGGTGATGCGCACGCCGATCCAGTTCGTGCCTTCAATGCGTTCGATCCTTGACGCAGGCTTGCCCTCGCTGCGGGGTTGCAGGGCAACCAGGAACTTCTCGCGATCGCTTTTCCCGACGGGCTGGAACCCGAGGTAGGCCTGCTTTATTTTCGGGTCCTCATCGGCAAGGCCCTCATGGCTGACGAGACGCAGCGCATAAGGATAGTCGGTCGGCAAGCCGCCGTCCGGCAGAGCCGCCGGGAACAGCGGCGTAACGTCGACGCCGGCGTCCCCGTCGCGAATTTCGACTGTCCTGCCTTTGCGCGTGGCCGTGCCGCCGTGATGCAGCAGCCATTCGAACTGGCCGGCATCGCGGCTGCGCAAGTCGTCGACGAGGAGGATCGTGTCTCCCACCCACAGGATGTTGCGGTAGTTGCGCTGGAAGTATCGGCTCGTCGGCCCGGTGGCATCCGCCCAGGCGTAACGAATGTTGGGCGTGTCGAGCACATGGTCGATCGTGCCCATCGACGCCGACCCGTCGTAGAGGTCGCTGGCGGGCTCCGCATGTCCGTCGATGGTGACGACGTTGTGGGCCTCGCTTTGCCGGTAATAGCCATCGTACTCCGGCGTCGAGTAGCCTGAATGGCCCGAATCCGCGATCAGCGTGTGTCCCTTGTGGTAGAGGATGAAGCTGCCGGCATCGGCATGGTTGTGGTTCCAGGTGAAGCCGGACTTGACCCCGAGAAGGGTGGCGTCGGGGGACCAGTCGCTGCGCATGGTCAGCAGGCCCTGGTCGCGCGATACGTAAGTGCGCGATGCGCCGATGGAGGACGACGCTGACGCGCGTGCCGGGGCGTCAGGGAAATAGGGAAGGTTGGTGGCATCCTTCCATGCATCTTTCGCGGGCACGCCGGAGAAGCCGGCAATATACTTCAGGTATTCGGGATTGTGGTCGCCCAGTGCCCACAGGTCAGCCAAGGTGTGGCAACCGCAACTGGGCGGGCGGCTGTCACCGAAGTTGAGCGACACCCATCCCTCGCTGCGGGGATAGCTGGTGGCGAGAAAATAGCCTGCGATCTTGTCGAGACCCTTGATGGGGGAGGGGGCGGTGCCCATCGCCTCGGTCCACGAGCGGCGGAAAAGCATCAGGCTGTGCAATGCCAGTTCGGCATAGGAGACAGTCTCGGAATAGGCGCCGTCGCGGCCGAAGGTGGGAGGCTTGGTGCCGATGCGGGTGCCCGGAAACTCGAACCATTCCACGCTCGCCTCGTCGATGCGGCGCGCCCATTCGAGGCCGCGCGGATCGTCCGGGCGCACCGCAAGTGCCGCAACGCCGGCGCCGAAGACGATGTGTGCCCACCAGTTGTGTCCCATCGTATCGAGCGCATGGATGCGCTTTGCGCCATCGATCCAGTCGTCCATGATCGGGAGAATGGCACCGCGGATGAGGCCCTGCACGATGGTCTGGCGATCGGCCTGCGACAGAGTGTCGCGCACGGCGTCATAGGCAATGCCGGTGCTGGCGGCGGCATAACCCATCCCGAGGTCGGATTTCCACGGAGGGTCGCGGCGGGCGAGGGGAGCGTCGGTCAGCCAGTCCGTTCTGGCCGCGCGCTGCAGCAGGATTGTCCTGGCTCCCTGTGCATACTTCGCCTGTCCCGTGACGCGGAAGGCGAGGGCGAGTGCTTCCAGAGCACTGTCGATCTCGCGATCACCACGCGGGGGAGAGGACAGCGCCCTGTCCGCCGTCTTGCGCAGGGCATTCCAACGGGTGCGGGCTTCGGGGTCACTGGCGATGAGTTGCTTCACACGCGCGATGTTGGCCGGCTTGAATGCAAGCGAGGGAGGGGCTGCGGCGACCTCCTGTGCCTGCGCCCCAGCGGGGAGGAGCGCCAAGGTCGGCACCATCGTCAGGGCTGCTGCGGCCATCGCGGTTCGTATCATCGTATCCATTCCCTTGCCCCGCGATGCGCAGCGGGCGCTAGCTCCAATGTCGGCGGTCAGGCGCGCCGTTCGAAGAAGATCGCCTGGCCGCCGCTCGGCTGCATGGCGACCGTCAGGGTGGCGGAGGCATCCACATTGCGCCGGGAGATGTCCACCGTGGTCAGTCGGGGCTCCTGCGCCCGCGCGCCGTCGGCAAAGACCATCGCCTGCCATTTGCCTTCGCCCAGGAAGGCAAGCGGGATCTGGATCGTGCGCGCCTCCTCGTTGGTCATCGCGCCCAGGAACCAGCGGTCGCCGTTGCGCCGTGCTACCGCAACGTACTCACCCGGCTCGCCATCGATCGCATGGGTCTCGTCCCAGGTGGTGGGGCATTCGTCGAACCAGTGGAGCGCGGGCCAGCTTCCGGTGCGGTACTTCGCCGGAGTGTCGTACCAGTAGAGGAACGTGAGCGGGTTGTAGTAGACCGCCGCCATCGCCAGCTGGTGCGCGTTGGTGGTCAGGTTCTTGTAGTGATCGTAGCAGATCGTGTAGTCGATCGGCCCGGACAGAGCGCGCGTGAAGGGCAGGGTGACGTTGTGCCGCGCGGTGGGGAACTGCTCGTTCCCGCGCACGCCTTCCAGCGCTACGTAGTTCGGCAAGGTGCGCTCCAGCCCGGCGGGACGCAGGTTGTCGTGCAGGTTCACCAGCAGGTTGTTTTCGCCGCAGGTCTTCACGACGTCGTAGATCCAGTCGACGTCCTCCTGACGCCCCTCCCAGATGAAGCCGAACTTGATTCCGGCGATGCCCCACTTGCGGTACGTGGCGACAATCGCATCCAGCTGGCGCATGGCCGGCACGCGATCGACATAGACGATCGTGCCGATCCCCTTCTGCCGCGCGGCGGCGACGATGCCCTCGATGTCGAAGCCGTCGATCGGGTGGGTGGCATCGCTGGGATCGGTGCCGTCGCCGTACCAGTGCGCATCGAATACGATGAAATCCATCTTGCGTTCCACGGCAAAGGCGAGGCCGGCTGTAGCGTTTTCGTTCGTATAGGGCGCACGGACGCGAAATGCCCGGCCTGGACGGACCCAGTCGGTCGCGCCGAGGCGGTTGGGGGTGGCGAGCGTGGGAACCAGCCCGGCCTTGCCGATCAGTCCGGCAGTGCGTTCGGCGACCATGATGACCCGCCAGGGCGTGGTGAAGGGCGCTTCGACATCGAAGAGGGGCGCTGCATGCGTATCGCCCGGACCGGAGAAGCCGGTGGCGCGACCGGGGAAATGCATCAGGCGGCTGACCATCGTCTGTTCGTCGGGACCGGGCGCGAACATCATGCGCGGGTAATGCAGGCGGTCGGCTTCGCACAGCAGCATGGCAAGACCTGCGGGCGTCTGGGCCATTGCCGGCGTATCAGCCAGCGCGCCCTTGTCGGTGCTGGCGGTCAGTTCGGGGTGAGGAATGGGGGCGATCCGGCCAGCCGGGGAGACGGCGTACTCGCCCTCGTCGCGGCTGGTCCAGACGCGGGTACCGGCGGGCATGCGGAACTCGATCTGCTCGCCGCCGAGCCGCACCGTTTTCTTCGGCGCGGAAAGCAGTACGAAACGACAGGCGATCCCGTCGTCGTGTGCCAGGAGGCGGATCGCGAAGCGGATGCGCGAGCGACGATCCTCGAACCGCGCCTCAAGTTGGTTCGCTCGCCCGTCGTAGTTCCCGGCGATCCCGTAAGGGGGCTGCCAGGACCCGTCGCTGGAGGTTGTCTCCGAACCCAGGAACTTCGCATCCGGTCCGAGGCGTCGGCCATCGCCCAGCACCAGCGCCATCTGCGAAGGTTCGAGCATCACGGTGTCCCCATGCCGGGCCGCCCAGCGCGGGTGCTCGCCGCGCGATGCGGGCACCAGCAGTTCGACCGTGATGCGCCCGTCCGGCGAGGCGACCGCGAGGCGTTGCGCGGTTGCGGGCGGAGTGCTGCGGGCTTCCACAGCGCTTGCGGCCAGGCCGGTGGCTGTCGCGGCGCTCAGCCCGGCAAGCACGGTGCGGCGGTTGGTCTTCATGGTGTTCCTCCCTCGAGATGCGCCGGCTCGGGCGTCAGCGGATGATCAGGCCTTGCACGTGCTTTCCAACGGCGATGTCGCCCGCTTCGGGGGAGTCGATCCGCCGGCCGCCGATGCCGAGGTTTTCGATCGTGACGTTGCGAACGGCGGTCTTTTCCGACAGGCCCGCGATGATCGACGGGCCGGGCATGCCCTCGCCGGTGAAGGTGACGTTGCGGATGGTCACCCCGTCGATCCCGCGTCCGGGCATCGTGTTGTACCGGGCGTTGTTGCCCGCCACGATGTTGATCAGCTTGCCTTCCTCGATCCGGTCGACGCGGATGTTGCTGAAGGTGATGTTGCGGATCAGCGTGCTGTCGCCCGAATAGGCCGCGATCGCGCCTTCCCAGTCGGGGTCGTCCTCGTCGAGATTGGCGATGTCGATGTTATCGAAGGTGACATCGCGGATCGTGCGCGGGTTTGCGTTGTCACCAAAATGCGCAACGTAGAGCGCGTGCGCCACGTCGTTCCAGATCCGCAGGTTGCGGACCGTGATGTCGAAGGTGTCTCCGGGCGGATTGACGTCGGGAATGCCGGTTTGCGCCGCACGCTGGCGGCACAGCGGACAATCGGTCACCGAGTACACCACCACGGCATCGTCGGACACGCGCAGATAGCCGCCATCGACCGAGACATGTCGCGAGGTCGAGATATTGATCCCGTCCGACCACTTGCCCGAGGTGAAGCCGGTGACGTTACGCAGCGCGACATTGCTGGAATTGCGGATGTTGATGACCCGTGCCGCGTCCTTGCGGTCGCTGTTGACGAGGATGAGATCGGAGATCGCGACGTTTTGTGCTTTCTCAAGGTCGATCCCCCGTCCGGGATCCCAGAGCATCCCGCGTCCCGATATACTGACGTCCTTCACGCCCTCCAGCGCGAAGGAGCCCTTCAGGACGGCTCCGCCTGCAAGATAGATGCGTTCTCCCGACTTGACCGGGAACACGTCGCTGCCCTCTGGCGGGGTATGGAGCCCCGGCTCGAAAACACGCACGTTCGGACCGTTCGGGGCAGCCGCGGGAACGGCGCCGGCCAGGATGTGCAGGTTGTGAAGCCGGTCGTCATCGAACTGGAGCGAGAAGCTCTCGGGACGCGTCAGCGTCATGCGTACGATGCTTCCCTTGCGTTCCGGCTTCACCGCGCTGGCCAGCGGTGCGACGGTGACCGTGTCGAAGCGGCCGTTGTTTTTCAGCACTTCGACTTCCACGGTGCCCTGGAAATCGAAATACACCATGGAGGCATTCTGCCTCGTGTCGGTGTCGACCTGGACGCGGTACTCGTAAAGATCCTGCCATGGTCCGCCCGGTTTGCGCACACGGACGGTGAAGTCGTCGTTGTGCGCGGCATAGAGCAGGCCCTTCGGCACGGGATAGACCTGCAGAGCATCGTCCGCCGCGAGAACGACGGGGGCCGCCGCGCAGGACAGTGCGATAACGGCAAGGCTGATGCCGGTCCGGCGCAGGATCGCGGGTTTACGCATCGAAGTGGCTCCTGATCTGTGCGACCGCATCAGAAATTCGCTGTCCCTGTCAGGAAGAACGAGCGTGGCTGCGTGGTCAGGATGCCGGTCGTCGCATTGGGATACATGCTGATGATCTGCGTCTGCGTCAGCCCGGAAACCGGCAAATTCGGATTCTGGATCGAGAAGATGCCGATATCGTTGAACACGTTGCTGACGTTGAAGCCAAGCCGGAAGTCGGGCGTCACATCATAGGATAGCGAGAGGTCGGTCTGGGTCTGGGTCGGGAACGTCGTCAGACCGGTAAAGCTGGACGGGCGCGACCCCAGATAGGTGAAGTTGACGAGCGCCGTGAATGGACCGGTCGCATACTCCAGGCCAATGCGGCCCTGAACCTTGGCAAGGTTCTCAAGCTTGCTGTCAGGATAGGCTTCAAGCTGATCGTCCGCCCGGCCCGTTTGCCCCATGTTCCAGTTGTACCATTCGAGCGCCTTGCCCTTCTGGAGCGTCACGGCAGCCGTCAGGCGCAACTGCTGTGTCACCCGAATATCGCCCTCGATCTCGACCCCGTATACCCGCGTCTTGTTGAAGGCCGGCGTGGTAACGTAGGTCGTGCCGTCAAGGTCGGTTCCCTGGCCGACGACGTTGACCTTGTCGAGCAGGGTGAGGAACGGGGTCAGCGTCAGGCGCACCCTCGGGCTCACATAGCTGAACCCTGCTTCGTACTGCGTGATCAGCGGCGGCGTGATCGGCTGGTTCTGCGCCTTGAACACCGTATCGTATCCGCCCCAGAGGCCATCGCCGTTCTTCTTGCCGCGGGCGTAGCGCACGTAGGCCGAGAAGCTGTCGGAGAAACGGTAGTTGGCGGCCGCGGTGTAGTTCACGAAGCTCAGCTTCTTGTCGAAAGGCACTTCGCGGTCCAGCACGCCTACGAGATTGTCGTAGATCGTCAGCGGATCGCCGTCGACGCCGCCGTAAGTGCGGTCGCGGGCTTGCGGGTTCGCCGAGGCGAGCAGGTTCGTGCCCCTGTAACCAAAGCGCTCATAGCGGATGCCGGCATCCAGGGTGAGCCTGTCGGTCGCCTTCCAGTTGAGCCCGCCGAACAGCGAGGTAGAGCGGTTCTTGACGGTGTTGCGGACCGGCGCACTGCCGATCGAACCGAAGCCTGCGGAATTGGTCATCTGATAGACATTGCCGGTCGCGGCGTCAGTGAAGGTGACCTGCGCGGCTTCCATGTCGGATTCGATCGGGGCGATGTAGCCGCCGGGCGGCAACAGTTCGCGCACGAACTTCGAGCGCGAGAGGTAGCCGCCGGCGGTCACGGTCAGGCGGCCGATGCGCTTAGAGATTGTCAACTGATCGATGAACGACTGCTCGTCGAAATCGGTCGAGGTGCCGGTTCCCGAAATGACGCCGTTGGTCAGCACCTGCTGATTGGGCAGGTTGTTGGTCAGCACCGTGTAGCCGCTGGCGGCGCTGGCCACCTGCGCAAGCAACTGGCCGTTGCTGCCGGTCACCGTGATCGTCCCCGGAACGCGGCTGAGCCCCGCGGCGCTGAAGCCGAGGTTGTTCCACAAGTTCTGGTTGTCCAGACCGAACGTGCCAACGCCGTTCTGGTTGAGCTTCAGGCGGTTGTCGTTGAACCGGAAATGGTTGCTGATCTGGAGCGTGTCATCGACGTCGTGCTCCCACTTGAGGCCCACGCTCCGCGCGACGGTGTGGTCGAGATTGTCCGGATCGAAGCGCTGGCTGTCCACGACGCCCGATCCGGGAATGGTGAAGGCCGATTTGCGGCCCAGCGTATAGTTGTCGTAGCGCGACAGGCCGGGCGCGATCTGCGGATCGTCGAAGCCGATCGAGGGGATGCGCTCGGAATCGTAGGACCCGTTGTGGTCGTCGAGGTACTTGCCGTAGAGGACCAGAGAACCGGAGCCGTAGTTCCAGCCCAGCGATGCCTTGATCTGCCCGCCCCGGTTGAAAGGATAGGCGGTTGGCCGCGCGCCGAACGAACGGCGATAAAACCCGCCGATCGACCCGTAGACGCCGCTTTCGCCGAATTCGGTGCCATAGTAGGCGTCCGCACGCTGATAGGGCTGGCTTTTGCCTTCAAGGCCGAGGCGGATCGAAGCCACACCGCCGTCATGGTCGGTAAGTGCATTCTTGGAGATGTAGTTGAACAGACCGCCGGGCGCGTTCGGCCCCGTGACGGTTGCGCTGCCGCCGCGCAGCGCCTCAACGCGCTTCAGCGTCAGGTCCTGACGATAGAAACTGTCGGGCTGGAAGCCACTGCCCTGAATGCCGATGACCGGCAGGCCATCGTCGAGCAATGCAACGAAGTAATAGCCCGAGGTCGCCGACTGCGTTCCGACCGACAGGCCGCGCGCATAAACGATGTTGCGCGCCTCGCCGATCGACGAGTTCACATAGACGCCCGGTACGTTCTTCAGAAGGTCGGCTGCGCTGACCGGGGCCGAGCGCTGCACAGTATCTGAATCGATGGTCGAGATGGCGACAGCGGCGTCACGCTTGGCCGTGCGGCTGAGGACGCCCGTGACGATGATCTCGTTGGCCGAAGCATCCTGCGGAGCAGGGGCGGCGTCCTGAGCAAAGGCCGGAAATGCCGAGCATGAGGCCAGAAGCAGAGAAGCCAGTCTGGCGGTCGTGGATACGCGTCCGCGGCAGCGAAGCGAGGCGTTGCGATTCATGTGCGCTCTCCCGAGGGCGTCTGGTTGTTGCGAATCTGATATCGATATCAGATTCCGGATGCAAGTGGATATCGATACCATAAATTGATCTTCCATAGATTTTGAGGCGGGGTCGGCCGGCCTATCGCCTGACGTCGCCGCCGCTGGCGGAGAAGGCGTTCAGTTCTTCGGGGCCGACGAGGCACATGTCGCCCGGCACGGTGTGCTTGAGCACGGTGTAGGCGAGCCCGGCCTGTGCGGTCTCGACCAGTCCGGCGCCCTCCAGCCACTTGTGCAGGACGCCGGC
>NZ_LYMM01000081.1 GCF_002896965.1 Novosphingobium guangzhouense | reverse complement strand
ACCGAGGTTTACTTCAACCTTCTGGCGGACGGACGACTTCGCCATCGCAATGCCAATGCCACGATGGCCGGGATCGACACCGACGCCTACATCCTGGCTGTCAGCCACCCCATGCGCAGCGACGGAAACACAGCCCCTGACGAAATCACGGTGGTGGACGCAAGCTATGTCCGCCGCTCAGGCGTGGCCTTGGTCGACTCGCTGGCGAAGGTCACCGCACATCTCGCGTTCGGCACCAGCACACAGCTTCAATTCAGCGGCCCCCACGGTAACGTGCGCATCGCTTGCTCCACACCCGTGCAGGTGGCAGGCGCAGAGCGGTCGGTAGAATGCTTTAATGGCCAAGCCGTACTGCCCAGAACGAACTGATCGCCCATACTCGAGCAACGCATTTGCACTCCCGGTGGCGAAAAGCAGGTACTTTTCCGCCTTGATCTGGTCTCCTTGCCAAGAGCCTGGATGCGCTTGGAAAATGTCTCCATCAGCCTTTTCGCATAGCCTTTGCCCTGTTGACGTGGATCGACCACCACGGACATGATCACGACGTTGAGTGCCTTCGGGTCATGTCCCACGAGTTCCATGAACGCCTCGTCCGACATGACGACGCCATGGGCACAGCCGCTGTTGATGAACCCCGCTATCTCGCCATCCGCCTCGAGGAGAAGGAAACCTTCCGCATATTGCGAGATCCGTTTTTCAATCTTTTCGAGAGTCGCCGGCAAACGGGACGCAAAAA
The DNA here is from genome assembly GCF_002896965.1 of Novosphingobium guangzhouense. GTDB lineage: Bacteria > Pseudomonadota > Alphaproteobacteria > Sphingomonadales > Sphingomonadaceae > Novosphingobium > Novosphingobium guangzhouense. Next base: position 8,621 of record NZ_LYMM01000081.1, on the reverse strand, counting down.
TCTCGTTTGCCGACCGAACCGTCACTGTTTGGCGTATTTCGCCTTCAGCGACAGATCATGGTCATGGTGGGATTCGCCGTTGAGGTCGATCCGGACCATTTCGATCGCACCGGTGAAGGTGCCGCCGGTCGGGCCATAATCTTCCACCACCGGTTCGCCATTGTCGTGGCCGATGTCCATGAAGTCGTCGAAGGAGAAGATGGCTGGCACGGTTTTTTCGATGTGCCCCGCGCCGATCGCCTTGCCGTTCGCCGTGAAGGTCACCATGCCGCCCTTGCCGGCGCCGCCGCCATCATAGGCGAAGTCGAGCAGCAGGTCGTGGCTGCCCTTTCCCAGCGGTTCGTCGGCGCGCACGATGAAGGTTTCCAGCCCCACCCAGTTATGGGCATAGGCGAGCACGCCGTCCTTCATGTAGAAGCTCCAGCCGCCAAACTTGCCGCCCTGGGCGATGATCGCGCCATTGGCCGGTTCCGCGCCCAGTTCCACCTTCGCGGTGACGGTGAAATTGGTGTTCTTGACGTTCGGGACCGTATTCTCGTTCATCCGGGTCATCCCCGGCAGGAAGGTCATGGAGGTGCGGCCGTTGAGCAGATCCGGCCGGCCGGCGACACGGGCGTCGAAGCGTTCGCGCTGGCGCGGGTCGAGCGGCAGGACATTATATTTGGCCGCCTCGATCAGGAAACGGTCCTGCAGCTTGCGCAGCATGTCGGGATTCTGGTCGGCGATATTATGCGCCTGGGTCCAGTCGTCGGGGCCATAGAGTTCCCATATGTCATCCTCGATCTCGCCCACCGTCTCGCGCTTGTCGGGCCAGGGCAGGCGGTGCATGGTCATGGCAGTCCAGCCGTCATGATAGATGCCGCGATTGCAGCCGATCTCGAAATATTGGGTCGTGTGCCGATCATCCGCCTCGGCCTCGTCGAACAGATAGGCCATGCTGACGCCTTCCAGCGGCTTTTGCTGGATGCCGTTGACGAAATCGGGTTCGGGCACCCCAGCCAATTCCAGGATGGTCGGCGCCACGTCGATCAGATGGTGGAACTGGTGGCGCAATTCGCCCTTGGCCTTGATCTTCTCGGGCCAGCGCATCGTCATGCCGACGCGGGTGCCGCCCCAGTGGGACGCGACGATCTTGCTCCACTGATAGGGGGCGTTCATCGCATGGGCCCAGCCCGAGGGCATATGGTTGAAGGAATTGGGCCCGCCAATCTCATCGAGCCGCGGCAGGATGTCCGCCGTCGTCATGCCGATGCTGTTCTGGTAGGCCAGTTCGTTGAAGGTGCCATAGGGGCCAGCTTCGGCCGAGGCGCCATTGTCGCCCAGGATATAGATGACCAGCGTGTCTTCCAGCACGCCGCGTGCCTCCAGCGTGTCGAGCAGCCGGCCGACATGATGGTCGGTATGGGTGGCGAAGGCGGCATAGGTTTCGGCCAGGCGGCAGGAAACCTTGCGATCATCGTCGGTCAGTTCGTCCCATTCGGGCAGCCATTCGGTCGGCGCGGTCAGTTCCGCATCCTTGGGGATGACGCCCAGTTCCTTCTGCTTTGCGAACGTGATCTCCCGCTGCTTGTTATAGCCGTGGTCGAACTTGCCCTTGTACTTGTCGACCCATTCCTTGGGCACATGGTGCGGGGCATGGGTGGCGCCGAAGGAGAGATAAGCGAACCAGGGCTTGTCGGGGGTGAAGGTCTGTAGCGAGCCGGTCCAGTTGAGCACCTGATCGACCAGATCCTCGGTCAAGTGATAGCCTTCCTCGATGGTCTTGGGCGGCTCGATCGGGGTCACGCCATCGACCAGCGGCGGGGCATATTGATTGGTGTCGCCGCCCAGGAAGCCATAGAATTTCTCGAACCCGTCGCCGATCGGCCAATGGTCGAACGGGCCGGAAGGGCTGGTTTCCCAGGTCGGCGTCTGGTGCATCTTGCCAAAGGCGCCGGTGCTGTAGCCATTATATTTGAGGATTTGGGCGACGGTCGCGCAGGTATCCGGGCGCAGACCGGTATTGCCGGGCATGGCAGTCGCCACTTCGGTGACGCCGCCCATGTTCACCGTATGATGATTGCGCCCGCACAGCAGGGCCTGGCGCGAGGGCGAACAGAGCGCGGTCGTATGGAAACGGGTGAAGCGGATGCCTTCCTTCCCGACCCGTTCGGCCGTCGGCATGAGGCAGGGGCCGCCAAAGGCGCTACTGGCGCCAAAACCCATATCGTCGATCAGCACGATCAGCACATTGGGTGCGCCGGCCGGCGGGCGCAAAAACTCCTTGGCCGGCGGGCTCTGCGCCTCCTTGGCGTTCATCGGCGTGTCATGCGGCGGTACGCGCTCCGGGATTGGCAGCACATAACGGTTAAGTTCGGGCCGGGGCTTGTTCGTTGTCATGCTGATCGTCCTCTTCCGCTTCAAACCGTCCGAGCCGAGCCTGCATTTGGCTTCGACGAGAGGCGCGTGTAGCCTTCCATGCAGGCAATTGGTGCGCCTCTCGCCAACCGTCAGAACAGCCCGGTGAAAATGCCTGATCCAGATTGTGGATCAATTCTGGTTCGGACTCGCAGTCCCGATCTTGTCCATGGCGTCGCTGACCGTCCAACTCGCTGCCTTGGCGCGCGGAGGAAACTCCTTGAAGGTTCCCAGCAGGTGGGCGACGATCCCCTGCGCTGGGACCATCAGGAACATGCGGTGGGCGATGAAGGAAGCGTATTCGATGCTTTCGGGCCCGCGTTCGAACGGATCCGACCGCAGGTTGAACATCAGTGGCGCGCGTAGTGCGGTAAACTGGCCCTGCCAGACGCCGACAGGTGTGCGCGGATTGATCTCGGTGTTCTGCGCCAGGAATGTCACCTTCCAGTGGCCGACGCGGATCGCCATCAGATCGCCGTCGTCGCTCCAATAGGCAAAGCCCTTGCGCGGCGATTCCGCCTCGTCGCCCTTGAAGAACGGTATCAGATTGTGCCCGTCGAGGTGGACCTTGAACGTGAGATCGCCGATCTTCCCGCCCTTCTTCACGCGTTCGACGACATCGTTGTCGCCCGCCGCCGCAGCCAAGGTCGGCAGGAAATCTTCATGCGCGCAAATGTCGTTGATCACCTGACCGGGCTCGATCACACCGGGCCAGCGGATGACGCAAGGCACGCGGAAGCCGCCTTCCCAGTTGGTCGCCTTTTCTCCCTTGAAGGGCGTGGTGCCGCCGTCGGGCCAGGTAAAGCATTCGGCGCCATTGTCGGTGGTGTAGACGACGACAGTGTCTTCCGTGACGCCAAGCTCGTCGAGGAGGTCGAGCAGTTCGCCGACATGCCCATCATGCTCGACCATGCCGTCGGGATAGACACCAAGCCCGGTCTTGCCCTTCGACGCTTCCTTGAGGTGCGTATAGATGTGCATCCGGGTGGAATTGAAGTAGCAGAACCACGGACCGCCGGCGTCATGGCTGCGCTTGATGAAATCCTTGGCGTCGGCGAGGAACTCCTCGTCCATCGTCTCCATCCGCTTCTTGTTCATTGGACCGGTATTCTCGATCGTCTGGCCACCGTTGCCATCGGCCTTGCACCGCAGCACGCCGCGCGGGCCGTACTTTTCGCGAAACTTTGGATCCTTGGGATAGTCCTCGTTCTCTGGCTCCTCCTCGGCGTTCAGGTGATAGAGGTTGCCGAAGAATTCGTCGAAGCCGTGCATGGTCGGCAGATGCTCGTCGCGATCGCCGAGATGGTTCTTGCCGAACTGCCCCGTCGCATAGCCCTGCGCCTTGAGCACCTGGGCGATGCAGGGATCATCGGGGCCCAATCCCTGTTCGGCCCCCGGCAAGCCCACCTTGGTAAGTCCAGTGCGGATGGGTGATTGCCCGGTGAGGAAAGCGGCGCGCCCTGCGGTGCAGCTTTGCTGGGCATACCAGTCGGTAAAGCGCGCGCCCTCCTGGGCGATGCGATCGATGCTGGGGGTTTTGTACCCCATCATGCCGCTGTTGTAACAGCTGGGGTTAAACCAGCCGATATCGTCACCCATGATGAAAAGGATGTTGGGCTGCTTTGCCATCGTCAGGGTCTCCTCAGATCGATCGAGCCATCTTGGCAGGATGATGGGCGTGGTGATGTATCGGGATAAGTCTCGAGGCGGCTGCGATCACTCGATATGCTGGGCGAAGGCCAGGTAGCGTTCCTGCAGTTCCTCTTCCTCGCTCACGCTCAGATCCTTGGGCGCCAGCTTGATATCGACGCGGATGATGCGCCCGCCCGTGAAGGTGAAGGGAGGTTTGTAGGTATTGGCGACCGGCGATCCGCTGTCGCCGCCGACCCCGAATGTGTCGGGGCCGAAGCGCGCCGGCACGGTCTGGTTGACGCGACCCTTGGCGACTTCCTCGCCATCGAGCAGCAGGATCACGTCGCCGCCCTTGGCCAGGCCGCCGCCATCATAGGCGAACACGACCTCGAACGTGCTCTTGCCCTTGGGCAGGGGCTTGGACGACACGCAGTCGAGCCGCTCGGTATCGAACCAGTTGTAGTGGTAGGTCGGCTTGCCGTCCTTGACGTAAAGTGAGAAGCCCGCCGAAGCCCCGCCGGCCGCGACCAGCACGCCCTCGGCCTTGCCGTCGTTGTCGATCTCAACCTTGATCGTGTGTGAGCGGTTCTTGGTGTTGGGTGCGGCGGTTTCGGGCAGGCGATAGGCGCCGGGATAGTAAGTGAATTCGGTGCGATCAGGATCGGTTCCGCCCGGCGTCGGCTTGGGCTCGGCGATGCGGGCAGCGCCGCGATCGTCGAGTGGGTAGACGCCGTACTTCTCGCATTCCTCGTCGAAGATCCGCTTCAGCTCCTCAAGCTTTTCGGGATGCGCCGTGGCCAGATTCTTCGCCTCGCTGAAATCCTCGTCGATGTTGTAGAGTTCCCAGTCATCCTGGTCCCAGTTGCCCGGCGCCAGATCCTGCCGCCAGGGCAGCGTATGCTGGGCACAGGCAATCCAGCCCTTGTCATAGATGGCGCGGTTGGACAGCACCTCGAAATATTGCCGCTCGCGCACGGCGGCCGCATCGGCCGACTGGAACGTTGCCTGGATCGGCACACCGTCCATCGGCTTCTGCTCGATGCCGTCCACATGGGTCGGGGCGGGAATACCGGCCGCCGCCAGGATGGTCGGCGCGATGTCGATCAGATGGGTGAATTGCGGTCGGATGCCGCCCTTGTCGGCGATCTCCCTGGGCCAGGACACGACCATCGGATTGCGCGATCCGCCAAAGTGCGAGGCAACCTGCTTCACCCACTGGAATGGCGCATTGCCGCACCAGGCCCAGCCCAGCGGATAATGGGGTTCGGTGTTCGGACCGCCGATATCGTCATAGATCTCCATCGTCTTCTCGATCGAGACGGGGTAGCCGCTCAGGCTCATCACCTCGTTGGCGGTGCCCTGCGGCCCGCCCTCGGAACTGGCGCCATTGTCGCCAACAATATAAATGACGATCGTGTTGTCGCCGTCGGGCAATTCCCGGACCGCGTCGACCAAGCGCCCGCATTCATAGTCCGTATAGGCAAGATACCCGGCGAAATTCTCCATGAAACGCGCGAACAACTTTTTCTCTTCGGCCGACAGCCCTTCCCAATCCTGAACCCATTCGGGTTTCGGCGTCAGCTCGGTTCCTTCGGGAATGATCCCTGCGGCCAGTTGGCGCCGGTAGGTTTCCTCGCGCACCTTTTCCCAGCCATGATCGAACTGGCCCTTGAACTTGTCTCGCCATTCGCGCGGCGCGTGATGCGGCGCATGGGCCGCGCCGGGGGCGAAGTAGCAGAAGAAGGGTTTGTCGGGGGCGACCGACTTTGAATAGCGGATCCAGTTCATCGCCCGCTCGGTGATGTCGTTCTGGAAATGATAGCCTTCTTCGGGCGACCGGTCGGGCTCTACAGCCGAGTTGTTCTCGAACAGCACCGGATAATACTGGTGCGTCTCGCCGCTGATGAAGCCGTAAAAATAGTCGAAGCCCATGCCGGTCGGCCAGCGATCGAAGGGGCCGGCGACGCTCGATTCCCAGTCGGGCGTATTGTGGTTCTTGCCGAACCAGCTGGTCGCATAGCCATTGTCCCTGAGGATGCGGCCCAGGCTGGCGGTCGTCTGCGGGATCATGTTGTTATAGGCAGGAAAGCCGGTCGCCCATTCGGACAGGAAGCCGGTGCCGCAATTATGATGGTTGCGCCCGGTGATCAGCGCGGCGCGCGACGGGCCACAGATCGCCGTGGTGTGGAACCGGGTATAGCGCAGCCCCTCGGCGGCCAGCTTGTCGAGCGTGGGCATCGGCACCGGGCCGCCGAAGGTGCCCGCTTGGCCGAAGCCGACATCGTCGAGCAGGATCAGCAGCACGTTGGGCGCGCCCTCGGGTGGCTTGGGCAGTTCGGGCCAGGCGCTGGTCGATTCCGTGTAGGTCTTGCCGATCTTGCCGGCGAAGGGGGGGCGGGGGAGCGGAAGCCTGCTGCGGTCGATGTCAGACATGGGGACTCCGGATGAGTGATGGCAACGGCCACCAGTGTCGAGCATCCTCGGTCCAATAGGCATCGGGGTTACCACCCATAACACCACCGCACCGACCCAAGAAGATGCCGGCCGCGTATCACGGGCCCCTCACCCCTCAGAAGCGCGCTGCCGTACTTTACGGGTTTTCACCGATACCCCCATCCGGGGTGGATCGCACACCACCCGCGCACGTTCGTGTCTGCCAGCTGCTTGACCTGCCGCCCGCCAGCGCCGCGTCTGCTGATACACCGCAGCCCAAGCCGGCAAATCGTGAGGCATCCAGCGCCACGGCGCGCCCGTTTTCACTATATATCGTAGGCCGTTGACCGCATTGCGCCACAGCAGCACGGCCGCCGCGACGACGACGGCAAAGCCGGCAAGTGCCGTCAGCGCGGGCGGCGTGACCGGCAGGATATCGACATCGCCAAGGAAGCCGTCGATTGCCACGCAAAGTCCAAGCGCGGAAGCGAGCCAGACCGTCTGCGGCACCTTGTCTTCGGGCAGGCGGATCAGTTGGGCTGCGGGAAATGCGGGTGCGACAAGGCTGTTTGCCAGCCAGCGGGCGAAGATCACCGCCATACCGGCTGAAACGATCCCGACCCCCAGCGTCGCCAGCAGCGGCAGATCTAGCATTGCCTCGGCCTGAGCTGCGGTGTTCTGCCATTGCCGGATCGCGGTCCGATCGTCGGCCGCGCTTTGCGCTGACGCACCCGGAACCGGGCCCGTCAACAGGCCGATCGCCAAAGCCACGAAAATCAACCGGTAGAGTAGTGCAGCCTCCCTACTCGCCATTTACCGAGCACCGAGGTTTGCCGGTTCTAGCAGGATCGACAGAGCAAAATGTCGTCTTTCTCAGCGACTTTACGCTGGCGGTCCCAAACTCCAAGCGGCATCAAGGACAACCTCGCGCCAATAGCGGTGAAGTGCATCGATGTTGCCGCTTGTCAGGATCGGGGTCGCCGAGCGCATCTGCACCTCGTTCCAGTCCCACCACTGCATTTCCAGAAGCATGGCGATGCTCGCATCGTCGAACCGCTTGCGGATGACTTTGGCTGGATTGCCCCCGACGATTTCGTATGGGCCTACATCGCGCGTCACCAATGCTCGGGTTCCGATCACGGCACCATGCCCGATCCTGACCCCCGGCATGATGACGGCCTCCGACCCAATCCACACATCGCTGCCGATTACCGTGTCGCCCGACGGCGCATAGCCGGTGGCCGCCCCTTCGAAAGCGTGCTCATCCGCCGTCCAGAACAACGGAAAGGTACTTATCCAGTCGCTCCGGTGCCCCTGATTGCCGGCCATGATGAAGGCTGCTCCCGATCCGATCGAACAGAAGCTGCCGATAACCAGCCTGTCGACGCCTCCATCCGGCAGGAGATAACGGACACAATCGTCGAAAGAATGGCCCTCAACTCTCTGCCCTGAAATGCGCGGAATCCATATGCGGGTTAGACAGAGGGCATATGGAGAGCGCGACCTGATTGAGGTGAGCCGTCGCAGAGCGCCGGGGCCAATCAGCGCCTCCAACAAAGGTTGTGCAGGTCAGGATCAGCGCGGCGCAAGCATGAGGGCTCCTCGCTGATCCTGCCTTCCCGTAGCGCTAATTGCTCGTGGCAAACCCAAGTCACCATGCAACGAAAAGTCAGCCTCGCGTGTAACGTAGAGTCAATTAAGATGCCCCGCCACTCATGCCATGGACCGCCGTTGGCTCAGAACATCGCTTACGATTCTGGGGATCGGTCAGTCACGCACTGAGGCGGTCACCACAAAGACGACAGGTCACCTACTCACTGCGGTAAGTGCTGAAAGGTACTCTTCGAGCCGCCTCTCAATCACAGAAGGCTCGATTTTGGCTGTAAACTGCAGAAAATAAATACAAAAAAGCCGCCCTGAGCGTTGCTCGGACGGCTTGGTGTTCATGATGTTGGTTGCGGGGGTAGGATTTGAACCTACGACCTTCAGGTTATGAGCCTGACGAGCTACCGGGCTGCTCCACCCCGCGTCACCGTATTTTTTTTGCGTCGTTTGATGGACGCAAAAAGGGCCCTTTTGGGGCCCTTATTTCGTTTGTCATTGTGATGGGTTTTTTTCAACGATTTAGCGCGTCGGCTTCAATGCCTGGCGACGTCCTA
>NZ_LYMM01000080.1 GCF_002896965.1 Novosphingobium guangzhouense | reverse complement strand
CCCAAAGCCAGAAAGGAGAAGCCAGCATCTTGAACCCGCCGTTCAACGGCAGCACATAAACCACACCCACCCGGGTCACTTCTCAATGGAAACCCCGGGTCACTTCTCAGTGGCAATCAACAGACCAAGCCTGTTCCAGCTTCGCGGCATTCGCGGGTGTGATTTGTACTGCCGGGGAATGGCGAGTGCCGAAAACGTTCGCGCCGTAATCGGTCCATTCCGCGCCGGCAGGACTGGGCGCGGAAAGCGCCATCGTGCGATCGGATGAAACGTCGAAAACCGGCACGGTCAGGAAAGTGCCGAGCAGCACAAGTGCCGCCAAGCAGACGACCGAACCCAGCCCCCAGCGCGTCCCAGCATCGGTAGCGGGTGTCAGGCGCCGGCGGATCTGCGGCAACGCCAGCAGCAAACCGATCACCGTTGGGCCGGCAAGTCGAGGGAGAAGCTGCCAGAATTGTGCGCCAACTTCCCAGAAGGACCAGAGCACAGTGAAGGCCAGCATGGCGGCGTAGACAAGAAGTCCCCACCGATTGCCTCGTGCCAGCAGTCCGCTGGACATTACACAGGGAAGCCCCGCCGCGAAGTAGTAGAACGAACCGCCAAGGGTCAGCAGCTCGGCACCGCCGACGACCAGCACTGCGCCGATCGCGAGCAGCACCGCGGCGATTAGCAATCGCACCCATTTTCCGCTCGTCGTTACCATATCCGCAATGTTCCCTCTCCAGAGCAACCGGGCCTGCGATCGTTTATCAAATCGCTTTCTTCGTCCGAGCACCAAAGCAACAATCTTAAAGTAAAGTGGGCATATGCTGCGCCTAAGTACGTCGTGGTTCGCCAGAATTGAAATCTGGCTGGCTCCTATATGGCTCCTAGCGATGATCAGACGTCGCAATTGCACGCATCAGCCAATTCATAAATTATTGTAATACATCAAATATTTTGAATGCGGTTCATCTCCGCGGGCGCTTGACGAATGTCATAGTCCCTTGCCTTTCAGGCGAAGGCTCGCAACCAGACCGGCTGAATTGGCGCCCGGAGCCAACGCCAATTGCCTGCGACCGGCGGATAGCTAAGTCGATTGTCCGATCGTGATGTTCAATCTCCTGAATAACGCTGCCGTCAGAATGACGCCCAAAACCAACGGCATGCATAGGATCTTTTTGCGCGGCCATCCTTCGTGCGTGCCGCACGTTAGGGCTGCCACTGATGATCGCGATCATAGGAGAGACATTTGCTCGGTTTCGTCCTCTCTTCGAGCTTTACCGTGAGGCGGGCGCGAAGGGGTCGGGCATGACCGGTCGAGCCTGCGTGTTGGTCTGCACGCGGTCGGCTTTGTCGGGGAGACAAGCGAGGAAGCCACGGAGGCCGCCACCAACGCGTCGATAGTTCGACAAAATGGCCAGCGAAGAAGGCGCCTACCCTATCGGCGATCCCGCGGCGGTGTCGGCCAAGATGCTCGAGGCCGATGCGGTACTCGGCGGATTGTCGCGCATCACCTTGAACCGCACCGGGATTGCCGGAGGCCCTAACTCCTGAGAATGAGGGTCTACGATGAGCAAGACGACGAACAAGTTTGCCCCTGAGGTTCGGCAGCGGGCGATCCGGATGGTACTGGATCACGAGGGGGATTATCCTTCTCGCTGGGCGGCGATCACGTCGGTGGCCGCGAAGATCGGGTGTTCCGGGCACACGCTGCTGGAATGGGTGAAGAAATCCGAGGTGGACAGCGGCAAGCGCGGTGGTGTGCCGACGGAGACCGCCGAGAAGCTCAAGGCATTGGAGCGTGAAGTCCGCGAACTGCGGCAAGCCAATGAGATCCTGCGCAAGGCGTCGGCATATTTTGCCCAGGCGGAGCTCGACCGCCCGTTCAAACGATGATCGCCTTTATCGACGAACATCGCGATGCCTATGGGGTCGAGCCGATCTGCCGGGTTCTGCCGATCGCCCCATCCACCTATCACGAGCGCCTTGCCAAGCGGCGAGACCCGGCTTTGCAATCTGCTCGTGCCCGGAAGGATGAAGAGCTGAAGCCCGAAGTTCTGCGGGTCTTTGCCGAGAACTTCGGCGTCTACGGTGTGCGCAAAGTGTGGCGGCAGATGAAGCGCGAGGGCTTCGATGTTGCACGCTGCACTGTACAGCGGTTGATGCGAGATCTTGGTTTGCAAGGGGTGATCCGCGGCAAGCCGGTTCGCACCACGATCGCGGACAAGGCGGCGCCATGCCCGCTCGATCAGGTCAACCGCCAGTTCCATGCTCCAGCGCCAAACATGCTATGGGTCTCCGACTTCACCTATGGTGCGCCTCGTCCCGGATGGTCCGGGAGGCGTATGTTGGAATGCAAAAAGAGAAAGGAGGAATTGAGCGAATGCCTTGCCCTCTGCTGTGAGGGGGCATGAGCCCAAGCGGCGGTGACCTGCTGTCAACTGGCAGGGTGACGTAGCCCGCAGGTAAAGGGGATTGAGGCGAAGCCGTTACGCCAAGATGGTCCCCGAGGCTGTAGCGCTGGAAGGTTGAGGAACACGAACCGGTTAATCCGCATCCGAGGGCTGAAATGTCGCCTTCGCCTACACGGCTTAACAGGCGGAATGCTGATGATGGCGCCGGACACGTATGTCGGCGGCATCCGAATGCGGTCGTACATGTAGCTCGCCCGCATGGAGCCATGGAGAGAACGCAGCCAGGTCATGGCATCGGCATCGACTTGCAGGACGCAAGGACAAGGACTGCGACCGGCAGCCTCCCCAGCGCGTGAAAGTCCAGCATATGAACGAGGGAAGGCATGATGGAATGCCAAGGGAGTTGGCCCCGATGTCCACCATGCTGGCGGAGTCCCCGTAGTAGTCCGCGACAGGGAAAGCCTGTCACATGGCGAAGGGGGACAGTTCAATCTGCTTGAAGTGCAAACTACCTGACCAAACGAGGTGAAGACCTTTGATAATCAGTGAAATGCAGCACAAGCTCGCGATATGGGCCGAGAGCGATCCGAACCGCCGGTTCGATCGGCTTCTCCGGCTCATTGCCGACGAGGCGTGGCTTGCCGAAGCCGCCCGGATTACACTGGCATCGAGCGGTGCCAAGACCCCGGGCATAGACGGAATGGACAAGCAACGGATGCAGGACGGATTGGCAGAACATCTGGCCAGCCTGCGAACGGACTTGCTGACGGGGAATTACGCCCCGCAGCCGGTCAGGCGAATCTATATCCCGAAAGCCAATGGCAAGAAACGCCCACTGGGTATCCCGACCCTGAAAGACCGCATCATCCAACGTGCGATGCTGATGGCGATGGAGCCTATCTGGGAAAGCGACTTCCATCGCCTCTCCTATGGCTTCCGGCCGGAACGCAGCGTGCATCACGCTGTCCGGACAGTGAAGATACAGTTGCAGGATGGTAGTGCCGGGACGCGGGGCCGCTGGATCATCGAAGGTGATCTGGCGAGCTACTTCGACACGGTACACCACCGGCTTCTGCTTCGCTGTGTTCGGCGGCGTATCCGGGATGATCGGTTCGTCGATCTGCTTTGGCGGTTCCTGAAGGCAGGCCACATCGACCGTGGCTTGTTCGTCGCCTCAAGTGAAGGTGTTCCGCAAGGCGGCGTGTTGTCGCCGCTCCTGTCTAACATCATGCTCCATGAGTTTGATGCGTGGTTGGAGGCGAAATACCTGAGCGACAAGGCGCGAAAGGATCGTTGGGCATGGAACTTCGGTATCCAGCAGGGACGCCCCATCACGGTTCGCGAGAACCGGCAATGGAAACCTGCTGTCGCCTACTGCCGTTACGCCGACGACTTCGTCGTCATCGTCAAGGGCACCAAGGCACATGCCGAGGCCATCCGCGCGGAATGCCGAGCCTTTCTGGAAGGCAACCTGAAGCTGACGCTGAATATGGACAAGACCCATATCACCCACGTCGACGATGGGTTCGTGTTCCTCGGGCACCGGATTATCCGCAGGCGGGGATCGAGCGGACGTATGTCCGTGGTCTCGACGATACCCAAGGAGAAGGCCAAGACCTTCGCTCGCCGATTGGTCGAGACCCTCTCCGGCAATCATGAGATTGCCACGGTGGACATGATCGACAGCCTGAACCGCCAACTGGCGGGTTGGGCCGCGTTCTACAAGTTCACCGACTTCACGGCGCGCATATTCCGGCGCATCGACACTGTCGTGTTCTGGAAAATGGCGCACTGGTTGGCGCGGAAATACCGGTCCCGTATCAAGCCCTTGATGCGCAAATGGTACCGCGTGCCGGAAATAGGCCACTCAAAGACGTGGCTGATTTACGGCCGAAGCAATCAGGGCAATGCCGTCGGCAAGGCGCTACGACGACTGGTCACCAGCCAGAAGTTGCAGTTCCGGTGGCGGAACCCGGAGCGAAATCCCTACATCTTCCGGGACGAACTCCGAAACACCGTCACTTCTCGCTATCGTGATGTCGCCATGGCCTTGGGCCAAGGTTGAATAGAGAGCCGTATGCGCTGAAAGGTGCACGTACGGTTCGGGGAGGGGAAGCGCTCATGCGCTTCCTACTCCACTCGCGACCTGGGCGGGGTTCGTCTACGTCGCCTTCGTGATCGACGTCTACGCTCGCTATATCGTGGGCTGGCGTGTCAGCCGGACAGCACACGCCAGCTTCGTGCTGGATGCGCTTGAGCAGGCTATCCACGACCGACGGCCTGTTCATCGCGGCGGCCTGGTCCATCATAGCGACCGCGGTTCGCAATACGTGTCCATCAAGTACACCGAACGTCTCGCGGAAGCCGGCATCGAGCCATCCGTCGGCAGCGTCGGCGACAGCTACGACAACGCTTTAGCCGAGACGATCAACGGTCTTTACAAGGCCGAGGTGATCCACCGTCGAGGTCCTTGGCGCTCATTCGAAGCCGTCGAATACGCTACCTTGGAATGGGTCGATTGGTTCAACAACAGCCGCCTGCTGGAGCCGATCGGAAACATTCCGCCCGTCGAAGCCGAGCAACGCTACTACGCTATGCTGGACGACGTCCCACTGGCTGCCTAATTTAAGAAAACTGGCCTCCGGCAATCCCGGTGCGGTTCACCTTTCAGATGAGCACGGCTGATTCTTGATAGTCTTGATGCCCGTGCTGCCGCAGTCGATGGACCTGTGCTTTTTGTTTCTCGCGTTTGCCGTAGGCGCACGCGTGCGACTATCTTCGCTTCGGCTCGAACGCCACGCCCCCCCTACATATGACAGTCGACGTCACTGACCATAACTACCGAGCGAAATCTTTAAACCATTCCAAACAGTCAAACGGGCAGGTGCGCATCAACAGTGTGCCCGGTGAAGGCACCCGCGTCACGCTGTACTTGCCGGTCGCAGGCGAAACCCTGGCAGAGGACATCGAGCTACCGGCGCAGATTCATCATGGTGATGGTGAAAGCGTCCTGCTCGTGGAAGACGACGCCTCCGTCCGGATGCTAGTTAGCGATGTGTTGAATGAGCTGGGCTATAAAGCGACTGAAGTCTCTGAACCCGAGATGGCGGTCCGCCTGCTCGCGGACGGCCAGAAGTTCGATCTTCTGATAACTGACGTCGGTTTGCCCGGCATGAACGGGCGGCAGCTCGCCGAAATCGTCCGAAACCATCTTTCCGAAATTCCGATCCTCTTCATCACAGGCTACGCGGAAAACGCGGCGATCAGGGCTGATTTTCTCGGCACCAACATGCAGATGATCGCGAAGCCATTTCAGATCGAGGACCTATTGAGCAAGATCGCTGAGATGTTGGAGCGATCGTAGTCTGTCGTATCGCGGCCAAGGCGCAACAAGATTAGGGAATTCTCAGTTGAACGGCACAATTGGCAGTCTTCTTTTTTGACGGCTCGCAATTACTGCTATCGTGCGTCAGTAACCCCACATCCGCCTTCCTCCTTACGGCCAATCTTGACCAGCTTGCTTATGAAAGCGGACAGGCCGCACCTGAGGAGCGAGAAATTGGCTCGAAATGTCAAAATCGGCACTTCAGTGCCTACCCTATATACGTTTCTGTGCGAATAGCTCAGGCTCTATAAATGCGGTCTGTGTCCTCTCGAAGTAGCAAGGGTTCTCAAACACGATGGAACGCGACGAAAATAGCAACCCGAACGCCTTCCTTACCAATTCTGAAGCTGCAGAATTCCTTCGCCTGTCCCCTCGCACATTAGAGAAGCAGCGGGTTGTCGGTGGAGGGCCGCCGTTCAGAAAATTTGGAAGGCGCGTCCTCTACGCGCAAGCAGATTTGCAAAAATGGGCTGAAGATCGCAGGTTCGACAGCACATCTCAATTTTGAGGGTCGGCGGGGAAGCCAAACCAGCGCCAACCAAACTTCCACGCATACTCGAATATCGCAACCAAATCGTTGAGTCGGTTAGCGCTGCAACAATAACTCAATTCACCAATTAGTGAGGTAGAATGGCGCAACGTCAAACCGCCACGGCGAGATGATTGTCTGACGAAGGACATTTTTATCCTTGTTCCGATTATACACCTTGGGAAGAATCAAAACATCGCACGCACACCGAACACTGCCGATACACCGGACACCCCATCACCTGCGGCGCGTGCAAGATCCGCCGTGCCTCCGAGCTTGCGCTCCCAATTGATGCCCACATAAGGCGCCAGCGATCTGTTGCGCTCGTAACGCAGCCTCACCCCCATTTCGAGCCGCTCGAAGCCGGCACCCACGTTCAGCGCCGGCACGTCCTGAAAAGCAAAATCGACTTCAGCCTCGGGTTCGACCACCAAGGACTGGGTGATGCGCTGCGTGTAACCTGCCTTGCCGCGCGCATGGAGGTCGCCTTTGTTAGAGACGAGCAACTGGCCTTGCAGCTCGAACCAGTAAGGCGCCAGCCCCTCGATGCCGACCAGCGCGTAAGTACGCTGCGGATCAGGCCGGAAGTCCCTTCGCATGCCGAGTTGCAAGTTGAACCAGGGATCGAGCGCATGGCGCCAGTAGGCATTTAGCTCAATGCGTTCGGCCCGCTCGCCGAAGATACCTTCGCCCTCGCTGGCGAGCACGATCCGGTCGATATCGCCGCCATACCAAGCCTGTCCCTCCCAGCCGATTCGATCGCCCCCCTTGCCGGTACGGAGTTCGAGTTGGTCTACCTGGAGCGCGAAAGTACTGAACTTCATCTCCTTCACCATCGCCGCGCGCGAGGCGGCCATGCGGTCGGGTGCAAAGAAGCGTTCGGCAGGAAAATCGGACGGTACCGGCGGTGGTGGGGCATCCCCCGGCTCGTCGGAGACGGTACTTGCAGACATCGCGTGATCGGAGTGATCCATCCCCTTCATGTCCTGCCCGCTGATATCCATGCCGGACATGTCCATCTGCGAATGGTCCATAGCGCCATGGTCCATACCACCATGCTCGTCCGCCTGCGGCGTCCGCGCGCCGGCTTCCTGCGCCCGAACGGCAAGCGGGGAGCTCGCCAGCAGCAGCGCGGCGACGATCGAAAAGAGACGGGTCATCAGGCCGCTGCCTCTTTGCGCACAGTCACCACGCGCATCATCCCTGCATGCATGTGCAGCAGCATGTGACAGTGGAACGCCCAGTCACCCTCGGCATCGGCGGTGAGATCAAACGAGGCCTTGCCGCCCGGCAGCACGTTGACGGTGTGTTTGCGCGCGCGGCTCCCCGGCTCGCCACTGACCAGTTCGAAGAAGTGGCCATGGATGTGGATCGGATGCGGCATCATCGTGTCGTTGATGAGATTGACGCGCACGCGCTCGCCCAGACGAAATGGGATCGGCGCCGGGTTTTCCGACATCGCCTCACCGTCCATACTCCACATATACCGTTCCATCGCCGCCGTCAGATGCACGTCAATCTGACGGCTCGGCACGCGTGGATCAGGATTGGGATCACGTGAGCGCAAGTCCGCGTAAGTCAGAACGCGGTGGTCGACGGCTTCCAGCCCGGTCGGCCGGTCTGCAAGCCGGTCCACCGGCATCGGCGAAAGCGTGGCAACGCCCGGCCCCATCTTCACGCTGGGCGCGACCGAGGGATCGCGCATCGACATCGAATGGCCGCTCATGGAACTATTGGCGGGCTTGCTGAGGTCGATTTCGCCGCCCTCGCCCATGTCCATGCCGCTCATGTCCATACCCATGTCGCGCATGGTCAGAACGGGCCGTTCGCGCAATTTCGGTATCTCGCCAACAAGTCCCAGTCGCTGCGCCAGTGTCGCGCGGACGAGGCCGGAACGGTCGATAGCCTCAGCGATCACCCCACAACTTTCCGCAGCACCCGGTTCGACGATGAAGTCGTATGTCTCGGCAATCGCGATCTGCACTTCATCGGTCTCGACCGGCTGCACGGGATTACCGTCCGCTGCCACCACGGTCAGCGGAAGACCGGGAATGCGGAAGTTGAAGTTGGTCATCGACGATGCGTTAATGACGCGAAGGCGCACTTTCTCGCCCGGCGCGAAAAATCCGGTCCAGTTCTCGGCATTGCCGTGACCGTTGACGAGGAAGCTGTAGGTCGATCCGGTCACGTCCGATATATCGGTCGCGTCCATACGCATCTTCCCCCAAGCGAGGCGGTCGGCCAGCGACTGGTCCTTGCCTGCCAGTAAACCGAAAAGCGTCTGGCGCTGGCGGTTGAAATAGCCGCCCATCATTTTCAGACGGCGCATCTGCTCGTGTGGATGGATCGGGCTCCAGTCCGAAAGGACCAGCACATGCTCGCGGTCGCAGGCGATCGGATCGCGGCCGGCGGGATCGATCACAATCGGGCCGAACAGGCCTTCCGCCTCCTGCATTCCGGAATGTGAGTGATACCAGAACGTGCCGGAATGAGTGAGTGGGAACTCGTAGACGAACGTCTCGCCCGGATTGATGCCGGGGAAGCTGACGCCCGGCACTCCGTCCATCTGGAACGGCACCAGCAGCCCGTGCCAGTGGATCGAGGTCTGCTCCTTCAGACGGTTAGTGACGGCGATGCGCACCGTTTCACCCTCACGCAGGCGCAAAAGCGGCGCAGGCAGAGTGCCGTTGACAGTTACCGCGTGCCCAGAACGGCCACCGGTAGTGAAATGACTTTCGCCGATCTGAAGCGCAATGGAATTGCCTGTCAGAACGCCAGGATCGGTACTGGCATGAACGAGCCCTGGCGTACCGCTTCGCGCCCAAGCTGGGAACAGGCCACCAACGCCGAGGCTTCCGGCGAGAGCTCCGCCTAGGGCTAGGAAACGTCTGCGCTGAAGCAGGGAGCGATGGAAGCTGTCATTCGGCGTCATACGCGGGATACGCAGCCGACAGTTCTATCCCTCACCATCGTGTGATTTTTTTGCTGCCTTGGAGAACTGCCGATACCGGCTAGGTCAACCAATAAGTCACAATCCGCAGGTCACATTGGCTCTGGCCGCCTTCAGTTTCGCCATCCGACTTTCGGCAACTTGGTCCGCGGCATCGTAAAGCATTGGCTCCTCGAGGTGTACGTACCCCAAAAACACCTCAACGCGGCGATGTGCGGTCAAAGCCATGCCCACCTTAAGCGGCACTCCTGAATTTGCGATATCCGTCGCAGCGCGGTGACGGATCCCATGGGTCCCGACATGTTCGATCCCGGAAACCGCTAACGCCTTCCGCCATGCACGATGGTACGCCGCGTATTGGGCAGGGAGGCTTGGATCATTCGGATTCGGGATGACAAAGGGGGAGTCGCCAGCGGCAGCTGCTGCAAGTTGAAGGAGCGCCTTCGCTTCTTTCGATATGGGCTTCCACATTGGGCCGGTCTTACTGTCGGGCCAATCGACCCTCCGCCTCTCAAAGTCTACCCATGCCCAACGCAGTTGGAGAATTTCAGACACCCGCGCTGCAAACGCAAACTGAAGTCTAATAGCGAGAGCATACGCCGATTTCCCTCCCCCTTCTCGTTCTGGCAATTCGAGATAATCCATCAATCGAACCATTTCGTCCTGACGGATAAGTCTGGCGCGCTTCTTCTTAGAGCCCGATCGGAAATTAAGTTGAGTGGTATCAGCAGGTTAGCTTGACGGCCTGACCTGTCGTTGATTCATGAGTTTCGCCAAAAACTACCATGGATACAACGATGTGGACCGATACCACT
>NZ_LYMM01000079.1 GCF_002896965.1 Novosphingobium guangzhouense | reverse complement strand
CGCGACAATCGCTTCGATCCGCAGGAACTGCGCCCCCGGGGGCGGGCCTATGTGATGCGCGAACAGGGCAACATGTTCGGCTGGGACGTCATGAGCTGGGATGTCCTTGGCGGCAAAGCCGCCTGGCCGATGACCAACGTGCGCAACCTTGCGCTGCCAAAATGGCGACGGCTCGCCGAGCGTCCCGAGAACCGCTGCGTGGTGCCGCTGACCGAGTTCTGCGAGTTCACGCCGGACAAGCATGACCTTGGCGACGGTAAGCCGCCATTGAAGGGCGAGATGTGGTTTTCGGTGATCGATCAGCCGGTGTTCGCGGTTGCCGGGTTCTGGCAGCCGACCGAGGCTGGCAATGCCTTCGCGATGGTCACGTGTGATGCCAATTCGCTCGTCGAGCCGATCCATCCCAAGGCGATGGTGACGATCCTCGAACCGAGCGATGTCGATGTATGGCTGAGAGGGTCGTACGATGAAGTCCGCTCGCTCCAGCGACCGTTCGATGCCGCGCGAATGGCTGTGCGAGGACCGATATTTCCGACGCGCCACAGCGAGCGATAGACTAAGGATGCGATAGGTTGCGTGCGTCCGCCGGTCCGATCACCCTGGATGCAGGCCCGTGACACTATTGCAAAAATCAGGCACATACGGCTGCGCAGCCTGATCGGACCGATGGGTTGATGAGAGACAAATTGCAAGCGACGCTTGCAGGAGACATCGAAGTGCAGAACCTGAGCGTACCCGACGAGCTCAAGACGTTTTTCGAGAATTCGCCGATAGCGCTTGCTCTCGCTCTCCCTGACCGAGACCACCCGCTGGCGCTGGTGAACCGCAGATTTGTGGAACTGACCGGTTACGCATCGTCGGAATTGATCGGGCACAACTGCCGCGTGCTCCAGCGCGATGCCGACGAGAGTGAAGCTCGGGCCAAGCTGCGCGCCTTTCTGGACGACGACCTGTCTCCCAACGTTCGCACCCCGATCCTAAACTTCCGCAAGGACGGAACGCCTTTCGTCAACCTGCTTTACATGTCCCGGCTCAGGTCACTCGCCGGCGAGACACGGTATATCTTTGCGTCGCAGTTCGACGTCAGCAGGGCCCAGCCAGAGCGTCTTCAGGGTTATGATCAGGAACTGAGCCAAACGCTGACCCGGTTAAGCCCCGTCGCCGCGGAAAGCGGCGTCATCGTCGAGGGCACCTTGACCACGATTGCCAATTCGGCCGCGATCATTGCGCAGGCCAAACTGACCCTCGCCAACCTCGACGAGAGTTCGATCCTTTGAGCGGAAACGACAAGCCTGATGATATGGCGTTGCGGTCTGAGGGCACGTCTCCGATAGCGGTGCCGGTAGTGGGCATTGGTGCTTCGGCCGGTGGGCTTGAAGCGCTACGTGAGATGCTGTCGGCTGCGCGCTTACCCACCAACATGGCGTTCGTGATCGTCCAGCATCTCGATCCGAATTACGAAAGCATGCTCGCGCAGTTGCTCGACCGGGCCTGCCCGCTCGATGTCTTGCAATGCGAGGGCGGCGAAACTTTGTTGCCCGATCGGGTGTACATCATTCCGCCCGGTCGGGGGCTGGTCCTGCAGGACGGCAGGCTGCAACTGACCGAGTTCGCCCAACCGCGAGGGCTGCGTCGGCCGATCGACGACTTCTTTATCTCTCTGGCGACAGACCAGCAGGCGAATGCAGCCTGCGTCATCCTATCGGGAACCGGGGCCGATGGATCCACGGGCCTGCGCGCCATCAAGGAGCATGGCGGCGTCTGCGTCGTCCAGCAACCTGAAACGGCGCGCTACGACGGCATGCCGGTCTCGGCAGTTGGCACTGGTCTGGTGGATTACGTCAAGCGGCCGGCGGACATTATTGACTGCCTTTCCGCATTCTTCGGACGTCGCAGCGGCGAGCCTCGCGAGCAGCAGGCTGAACTTGTCGCCGATCATGTTGATGACCTGTGTGGAACCCTGCGTTCGGCGGTGGGGCACGACTTCTCCGGCTACAAGCGCTCAACGCTCGTGCGGCGCGTGGAAAGGCGGATGCACGTGCTGTCCATTGCGTCAGCGCGATCCTATCTGGACCGCGTACGCATCGATCCTGCCGAATGTGAGGCGCTGTTTCGCGACCTGCTGATCAACGTCACGCGCTTCTTCCGCGATCCCGAGATGTTCGAGGCGTTGCGATCCAAGGTCATCATCCCGCTCTTGCGCGACCGCGAGACCGACGATGAAGTTCGCGTCTGGGTGCCGGGCTGCTCCAGCGGCGAGGAAGCCTATACGCTGGCCATGCTCTTCGCCGATGCCGCACGCGAGAACGGGTTCGCCAACCCGGTGCAGATTTTCGCGACCGACATTGATGAGCAGATGCTGCAGATCGCGCGCGAGGGTAGCTATCCTGCTTCCGCGCTTGCCGACATTCCCAGCCCCTTGCGCGAACGATGGACGAACCCGCACGGCGAACGCTTCTCGATCGCGAACCAGATCCGCGATCTCATTCGATTTTCCAATCACAGCGTAGTCAAGGATCCGCCGTTTTCCCGCATAGACCTGGTATCCTGCCGTAACCTTCTGATCTACTTCGATGACCGCCTACAACAGTCCGTCATGCCGATCCTGCATTACGCGATCCGGCCCGGCGGCTACCTGTTCCTTGGTCCGTCGGAGAGCATCGGCCGTTTCGATCATTTATTCCCGCCCGTCGATCATCACGCCCGCATCTTCGAACGGGGCGCCGGCAGCCCAAGCTATCCGATCGATCTTCCCGCCAGCGACCGAAATACCCAGCGGCAGCGTCAGGTGTCGAGCCGGGTGGAGGGCGGACGCAGGGCCGCAGAGAGTGAGATCGCCATCCAGCGGCTGACAGAACTCTACGCACCGCCTTCAATGGTGCTGAACCAGGACGGCGCGGTACTGGCTGCGTACGGGAAGCTGAGCCGCTACTTCGACTTTCCCGTAACCCGTACCGGCGGCGCTAACGCCATTTCACTCGCAAAGCCTGGACTTCGCGACGTGCTGGGGCCGCTTGTGCGCCAGGCGCGTAACGGCAAGAAGCGCACCGTCGCGCGGGAAGTTGAGGTCAAGTCGGACTACGGCCTGCAGCCGATCGAAGCGGTTTGCGAGCCGCTGCCCGATGGCACGCTTCTGCTCGTATTCCGCGACCGCGCGCCATTCCGCCCCTTCGATGAGCATGATGCCACGGAGATCGAGGACGGCGACGATCACATGGAGGCGCTGGAAGAGGAATTGCGCCTCACCCGCCACAAGCTGCGGACGGCAGTCGAGGAGCTGGAGACGGCCAACGAAGAACTCAAGAGTTCCAACGAAGAAATGATGTCGATGAACGAGGAGCTTCAGTCGACGAACGAGGAATTGTCCACCGTCAACGACGAGCTCAAGAGCAAGGTCGACCAGCTTACCGTCGCAAATTCTGACCTGCGCAACTTCTTTGAATCTACCGACCTTGCCGTGATCGTTCTCGACCGCAACCTGCGCATCCGGAGCTTCACCGAGGCCGCGACCGGTATCTTTCCGCTGCGCCCCACCGACCGGGGGCGCCTGCTCGCAGACGTCGCGACGCGGCTCGACGATAACGGCTATCTCGACGATGCGCTTCGGGTTGCCGAAACCGGAGAATCTCTGCAGCGCCGGGTCCACACGCGCGAAGGGGGACGCACGCTGGCGCTGCGCGTGCTTCCCTATCGTACGCAGCACGGAGGGGTGGACGGCGCCACACTGGTTCTGACCGACATCACCGTAGCGCTGCTTATGGAAAGCGATCTTGCTGCCGAGCGCGAGCGACTCGATCTTGCGATCACGGCGGGTGGCATCGGCGTCTGGGAGTACTGCGAGAAGACCGGCGAACTCATTTCCGATAGCACCAATCGCATCCAGTTGGGCTTGCCGGTCAAAGGCGAAGTGACGGTGGCGGACGTGCTCTCGCGCATCCACAGCGATGACCGCGCTGCGGTTGAGGAGGGCCTACGCCGCGCTGCATCGGGTGCGGAAGACTTCGCTGTGACGTTCCGCGTGCCTCAGCAGGACAAGGACGGGGCTATTTCCGATCGCTATCTCAAAAGCTTCGGGCGCGCCATAGGAGGTTCGAACCCGCTGCGCATGGTGGGTGCCGCAATCGACATCACTGCAGAATACGCGCTTGCCGATGCGCGCGGCCTGATGCTGCGCGAAATGAACCACCGCGTCAAAAACCTCTTTGCGGTGGTCAGCGGCATGATCGCTGCGGCGAGCCGAACTCACGACGATGTCCGGAGCCTGTCGCTGGACCTGCGTGAGCGGATTTCAGCCCTTGGCAACGCGCATTCGCTCGCCGCGCCGGCGGGCGAGCCGCAACCGATATCATTGAGAGACCTGATCGAGACGACGATTGCGCCTTATTCGGGTCAAGCAAATATCAAAATCGATGGCCCTGACGTCACCGTCACGCGCACCTCGCTCTCCTCGCTGGCGCTGATCCTGCACGAATGGACGACCAATGCGGCAAAATATGGCGTGCTGGGCGCCCGAACCGGCAGCCTTTCGATCACATGGACGTTACGCGAACGGACCATCTCGATGGAATGGATCGAAGCAGGCAAGAATGAGATCGACGTGACGGAAGGCAAGGGATTTGGGACGTTGCTTGTGGCCACGTCGGCCCGTCAGCTCGGTGCAAGTATTGAGCGCACCGTGGAGAGCGGCAAACTGGTGCAGCGGATGGAATTGCCTGGCTCGGTGATTGCTGGATGACTTGCGCTGTCCTGATTGTTGAAGATGAACTGTTCGTAGCACTTGATCTGGAAGACACAGTCCAAGCGCTTGGATATTCCGTCGCGGGCACATGCGGAACGCTTGCGGGGACCTTGGCCGCGATCGAGCGGCAACTTCCGACGTGTGCCATTCTCGATGTTCGCTTACCGGATGGCGAGGTGTTTCCTGCCGCCGACGTGCTCAGGGACGCTGGTGTGCCGCTGATCTTCCGTTCCGGCCATGCCGACGAAAATCAGCTGAAGACCCGCTATCCCGACGCCCAGGTCTACTCAAAGCCCTGCTCCCCCAGCCGCCTGCGCGAGGCCCTGCTGCGCGCGGCAGCGTGATCATCTTCAGGCTCTATCGGGCGCGGTTCTAAAAGACGTTTCCGTTCTGCGCATGAGCATCGCGCATCACACGCACGAGGTCGTCGAGCGAATAGGGCTTTTGCAGAAGGGGAAATCCGTGCCGCATGTCTTCCGCAAGCACGTGGCTGTACCCGCTGGTGAGTACCACTGTCGGGCCCGGCCAGTGGGCCCGGATGCGTCGGCATAGCTCTACCCCCTCCATCCCGGGCATGACGACGTCGGAGAACACGATGTCGATCTCGTCATGCTCGGCCTAAAGAACGGCTAGCGCCTCGCGCGCGTTTCCGGCCCGGCGTGCTCTATAACCTACGTCAGCCAGCAGGTGGGCGGCGAAATCCACGACCTGCTGATTGTCCTCGAGGATAAGGATCCTCGCGTCGGTGACCATGAACTGATGCGGTCGTCTTCGCAGTCAGCATAGGCTTAGAACCGCACCGGGATTGTCGGAGGCCCTAGCTCCTGAGAGTGAGGGTCTACGATGAGCAAGACGACGAACAAGTTTGCCCGTGAGGTTCGGCAGCGGGCGATCCGGATGGTACTGGATCACGAGGGGGATTATCCTTCTCGCTGGGCGGCTGATCACATCAGTGGCCGAGAAGATCGGGTGTTCCGGGCACACGCTGCTGGAATGGGTAAAGAAATCCGAGATGGACAGTGGCAAGCGCGGTGCTGTGCCGACGGAGACCCCCGAGAAGCTCAAGGGCTTTTCGTAGCGACGCTGATCTCGTCATTGCGCAGGAGGCCGCCAGCAGTTTTTTGGAACTGGCTCGCATGGCAGGTGGGGCAGCGAACAGGGTCGATCAGGCGACCGTCAATGCATGGGGTAATCACGGTAACTCCGCTAACGCAAATGTGCATTTTGTCGGAACCGGAACAGCCCAAGACAGGTACCCTGCTTGACTGGGTTGGTGACGAAGAAGCGCTCAGAAAGCTTTTTGTCCAGCTATGCAGCTATGCCAACCCGTGATTTGAGCAACACCTGCCAGAAAGGCTGGAAACGAAAACTCACATCGCGGCGTTGAACGCAGCATATCTCCACTGATGACGAGTGACTTATGCGCGCGTTCGCCTGCCCCAACTGCCGCCGCCGCAACCATTTCGAAGTGCGAGTCTGCCCGGGTTGTCAGGCAACTTTGGGTTTTGACCCGGGTATAGATGCCTTTCGGTTCCTCGCCGACGGCGCGACGGTATGGCGGGACGCTCATGGTAATGGGGCAGATGTTGTCGTTTGCGCCAACAATGATGCGTTTCAGATTTGCAATTGGCTGGTTGAGGCCGATTGTGGCACGACGATGTGCAAGGCTTGTCGTCACAATCAGATCATTCCGGATTTGTCAGAACCATCTGTCCCCTTGCGATGGGCGAAGATTGAAGCAGCAAAGCGGCGCCTGATCTACACTCTGATCAAGCTAGGGCTGCCGCTCGAAAGCAAGGCAGAGGAATCTGCCGGCAAGCAGGGCCTCGCCTTCAGCTTTCTGTACGATGCCGCTGCGGAGCAGGCAGGTAGTCCGCAGATCTATACCGGCCACGATGGCGGGATCATCACTCTCAATCTCATCGAAGCAGACGACGCAGAGCGTGAACGCATGCGCAACGCGATGGGTGAGCCCTACCGCACGCTTCTTGGCCATTTTCGCCACGAGGTCGGGCATTATTACTGGTCTCGCCTAATCGAACACGACGAGCTCCAACTCGAGGCGTTCCTAAAGGTTTTCGGCGATGAGCGGCTCGATTATCAGCAAGCATTGCAAGCACATTACAACGACAATGGCTCGAAGCTCTGGACCGATGATTTCGTTAGCTTTTACGCTACGTCACATCCTTGGGAAGATTTTGCCGAGACGTTCGCGCATTATTTACATATTATTGATGTCGTCGCGACGGCAGGCAGCTTCGATCTTTCTCTTGCCGCGTTGCCGGGAGATGCGGAGGGGCTCGAGGTCGAGGTGGACTTCGACCCATTTACTGCTGACACCCGTGACCTCGCGGACGCTATGGGTCCGCTTTCATTCGCAATGAATGCGATCAACCGTTCGATGGGACAGCCTGACCTTTACCCCTTCCACTTGTCCGATGCGATCGTCGCAAAGCTGGATTACATTCAAAATGTAGTGGCGAAAGCACGGCGGACCGGTCAGGCAAGGAACGAACCTCAAGCGTTAGCAGCATGAACTCATTTAACAGATGGGGGTGAAGGATGGAGGACTGCGGTCGGCCCAGCGCATGCACAGACCTAGCACCAAACTCATTCAGTACCGCTATCCCGGCTCGTCCAGGATGATTGCGGAGGCGGCAAATCGTCCTGCGCACTGCGCCTGCCGTATCGCTTTGTCTGGCCAAGCGCGATTTCCGATCTGGGCGCCTGATCCATATGAGAGGCGTTTTACCCGGCGCAGGCTAGCTAAGGGCGCAGAATTGCATCCCGTTTTCAATCTGGACAAGCAACCCGTCGCGGTCAATGCCCCTAAGAGTGCGTCCTTCCTCGCCCGAGGTAACAGCCCGTGTGGCATTCCAGAGCCCGGATCGCTCCAAGCATGGCTGGGATAAGGGACGACGCGCTTGGGAGGCTCGCCGCCAAGGCCGGGCTCCTCGCTACCTGGGAGGATGCGGACGGCCGCACGCGTCAGGTTGCTCCCGAGACGCTGCGCGCCGCGCTGCGCTCGCTCGGGCTTCCATGCGAAACAGAGCAAGATGGCGTTGAAAACCTGTATCGATTGGATGCGCAGCAGCAACGCAGTTTCCTCACGCTAGACGCTGGCGATCCGCTTCTTGAAGCGGGTCGTCTCGTGTTGGAATCGGGCGAGGCGTATGATGTCGCGGCAGGCATTGTGCTCGACACACCGGGCTATCACCGAATCGAGACGGCAGATCGGGTTGTCCGGCTCGCCGTAGCGCCGGCCGCTGCGCCCGATGTCCGCACGATAACCGGGGTTGAGAGGGCTTGGGGGCCGGCGGTGCAAATCTACAGCCTGCGTGGGGAACGCGAGGCGGGGTTCGGTGACATCGCGGCACTCACCCATTTCGTGCAGTCCGCCGCGCGCTCGGGTGCACATCTGGCCGCGATCAATCCCGTCCATGCCTTGTTCGTGGCCGATCCGGCCCGCTGCAGCCCTTACGCGCCTTCGAACCGCGAGACGTTGAACCCGCTTTACGCTGCTCCTGATCGGGATGACGAAGCCAACTCCGGCGATCTCATAGACTGGCCGTCTGCCGCGGCCGCTCGGCTTGCCCACCTTCACGCCGAGTATCGCGGTTTTGCTGGCAGCCCAGAGTTCGATCGGTTTGCGGAAGATTCCGTGGTCATGGACCACGCCCTGTTCGATGCGCTGAGCGTGCATTTCACGCAGCGCGGTTTGACGGCGGACTGGTCGAGTTGGCCCTACTCCTTCCGACAACCCGGGACTGCCGATGTTCGTCGCTTCACCGAGGAGTACGGCGACGCCGTGCGTTTCCAGATTTATCTGCAATGGCGGGTGAACGAAGGAATGCGCAGTGTGCAGACGGCGGCGAAGAACGCCGGGATGGCCATTCGTCTCGTCGCTGACCTCGCCGTCGGTCTGCATCCCCGTGGTAGCCACAGCTGGAGCCGGCGCTCGGAGCTGCTCGAGGGGCTGACGCTGGGGGCTCCGCCGGATATGTTCCAAGCTGATGGGCAAGGCTGGGGTATCACCGGTTTCTCGCCCACTGCGCTTGCCGAGACCGATTTCGATCCCTTCTTACGAACGGTGCGCAAGGCTTTAAGTTTCGCGGGTGGAATACGGGTCGATCATGCGCTCGGGCTCGAGCGGCTCTGGCTGATCCCGGACGGAGCGGATCCGCGCGACGGAGTGTATCTTCAACAGCCTTTCAACGATCTCGTACGCTTGCTGGTTCTGGAAGCGCATCGCCATCATGCGCTCGTAATTGCCGAGGATCTCGGCACGGTGCCTGACGGGTTGCGCGACAAGATGCAAGCACGTAACCTACTTGGCATGCGGCTCACAACGTTCGAGCGCGATTCCGAGGGCGGCTTTGTCGATCCGGCGGAGTGGACCCCGGCGGCCGTAGCAATGACCAGCACCCATGATCTCATTCCGATTGCGGGCTGGTGGGCTGGCACCGATATCGAGTGGCGGCAGCGTCTCGGCCGGGCGGGTGAAAGCGAGGCTGAGCGTTCCATCGATCGGGTACGACTTTGGCCGGAGCTCGACAGGCCTGAGCCCGACGAGCCAGCGCCCGTCGTTGACAAAGTGGTCTCGCAAGTCGCGTGCGCTTCATGCGAGCTGGCGATTGTGCCGTTGGAGGATCTGCTTGGACAAGCCGAGGCGACTAACATGCCGGGCACGATCGACGAGCATCCCAACTGGCGCCGCCGCCTGCCGCAGGTCGATATCTTATCCGATCCTGCGGCAGCGCGCCGCGCCGCCCTCCTGAGCAAGGAACGACCCCGATGACGTTGGCGAAACGGATCGAGCTTAGTCCTAAACTGATTTTCCCGTTCGATGTCGCGCTTCCGTATATCGGCTATCGCAACCGCCTTGGCATTTCAAAACTCAAAGCCTCGCCGATCAACGGCTCGAATAATATGAATTAATGGAGAGATTTGCTCACAATGGGCAGAATTTGCTTTCGTAAAGCGCTACAGTTCAGAATCTCAAAAGGCACGATAGTCAAGGATTGGGCGCCATAAATTCTTGCGCATAGCCGTTCACGACTCAAAAAGCGTCGCTGGGTACCCAGACGCTGACGCTGCCACCATTGACCCGAGCGATGAGCGTACCGTGCTCGTCCGCAGCAATCTCTTCTTGGCAATGCCCTAGAAAATCGCGATAAATCTGGCCCGCATGATCAGGTCCGAGCGGAATCGCCTTTTGGGTCTCCTCGCCGTTGGCAAGCAACGTAACGCTCCCGGGCTGCTGCGCCGTCCCCTGCCGCACGATCGCGAGGCAATGGGGATCATCGAAAATGTCGGTTTGCGCCCCATGCGCGAAGCGGCTGCGCGCTTCTATGAGCTTGGACAAGCTGTCTATTGACCTGCCCCCCGGCGGTCCCTCGGTCATAACGAGAGTCTTGCGGTTGAATATTCCGGCACGCTCGCCTGCACAAGCGCGTCGGGCGTGATGCTATCGTCCTGCACGAACGTCCGACGCGCTTGTGCAGGCGTTCGATTTCCCAACGA
>NZ_LYMM01000078.1 GCF_002896965.1 Novosphingobium guangzhouense | reverse complement strand
TGCGGCACCGCAGCCGCGCATCGTTTCGGTCGGCCCCGGCGGCTTCCTGCGCCAGGGCCCCGGCGATCAGCAGCAGCCGATCCCGCCCGCGCCGCCGCGCCGTCTCGTGCCCGCCAAGCCAAGCCCGGAAATCGCCGACAAGACCAGCCTGCTGGACCTCAGCGACCGTATCTGCCGCTGGCCGATGGGACACCCCGGCGAACCGGACTTCCACTTCTGCGGCGAAAAGGTGAACCCCGGTTTTCCTTACTGCGTCGAACACTGTGGCCGCGCCTATCAGGCCCAACTGCCGCGCGGTGCGCGTCGTGCGCCCCCGCCGCTGCCCTTCGGCGGCCCGCGAGTCCGCTGACTCCATGCCGGGGATGATCGTCCGCGCAGCACTCGCGCTTTTGGCGGTGCCGCTCACGTTTTCCCCGGCCATCGCCCAGGACGCCGCGCCGGCCGCACCGGCTGCGGCCCCTGAGGCCGTCCCCGCTCCTGTCCCCGCCGAATATGTCTATGTCGCGCTGACGGTGCCGCAGGGCGTCATCACCCTTGCGCTCGACAAGACCCACGCGCCGCTGACGACCGCGAACTTCCTGAAATACGTGGATGCGAAGAAGATGGACGGCGCCGTGTTCTACCGCGCCATGCATCTCGACCATGACCCGAATCAGGGGCTGCTGCAGGGCGGTGTGCGCAACGGCGCCAATCTGCTTCCCCCGGTGGCGCACGAACCCAACAGCAAGACCGGCATCAAGCATGTGACCGGCACCGTGTCGATGGCCCGCTTCGCGCCCGGTTCGGCACAGGCCGACTTTCTGATCCTGCTTTCCGACATGCCGTCGCTCGACGCCCAGCCCGGCAACGACGGCAAGGATCCGGGCGCCGGCTTTGCCGCGTTTGGCCACGTCGCTGCGGGCATGGACGTGGTCAAAGCGTTGTGGAACCTTCCCCGCTCTGCCACCAAGGGCGAAGGCGTAATGAAAGGCCAGATCCTTGAGACCGAGGTGAAGGTTATCAGCGCACGGCGCACCAAGGCACCGCCTGCGGGCGGCTGACGCGCCCCTCCCCCATCAGTTTCCGATCGAATAGGATACCATCAGGCGCACCGTCGTCTCGATTGGCCGCGGCGTCAGTTCGACCTGCACCGGCGGCGGGGGCGGAGGCGGTGCTGGGGGTGCCACGGCATGCGATCCCGCCGCCTGCACGATATCCGGCTCCATGGTGACTTCGCGATAGTCCGCATCCTGCACGCGCAAGACCGGGCCCAACCGCGTGCCCGAACCTTGTGCGATGAGCTTCGCCTTGGCTTGTGCGTTCGCCAGCGCGGCCTGCATCGCCTGGCTGCGGGCAGCGGCATCGTCACGCAGCCAGAAGCGTTGCACCGCCGCATCCAGCCCGCCCGAGCGGCCGATGAGGCTCACCAGAGTACCGGCATCCTTGGGCCGCGAGGTATCGACCGAAACCGGCATCGTCGCGATGTAGCCGATGATCGCGCAGGCTCCGGTGGACAGCCGCTGCTGGCCGTAGGGGCTGGCATCGCATTCCCTCGAACGCACTTGCGCCATCGAAAAACTGGATGACCGGAAGTCCACGGCTCCGGGCAGGAACCCCTTTATCGAAGCGCTCATGGCCGCCGCCTGATCGCGCAGTTTCGACGCGGCTTCGTCCGAGGTCGCCCCTTCTCCCCGCAGCGTGAAGTTGATTGTCGCCATGTCCGGCACGGTCTTTGCCGTACCGCTTGCCGAGACAAGTATCTGCGGCGCCTGCACCGTTTGCGCCGCCGCCGTGGAACCGGGCGTCGCCATCAGGATCGCCAGAGCCACTATCCGCATTACTTCCCCCACGGGCTACTCAGGATATGCCCGCCAGCTTATCGCCGGGGGCGCAACCGGCAAGCCGCTTTCGCCCTGCCTGCACCCACCCACGAAAAAGGGGCCGCGCTCTCGCGCAGCCCCTTCTCTGTTTCCTTGCGGATCGATCTGCCGATCAGTCTTCCTTGAGGAAAGCCGGCATGTGATCGGGGTTGCCGCCACCGTTGCCGCCATCGCGACGCGGGCCACGGGGACCGCGATCGCCACCGCGACCACCGCCGTCACGGCGCGGACCACGACGGTCACCGCCGCGATCGCCACCACGGTCGCCGCGCGGTTCACGCGGTTCGCGGGGCGGACGGGTATCTTCCAGCTCGGCGCCGGTTTCCTGATCAACGACGCGCATCGACAGGCGAACCTTGCCGCGCTGGTCGATTTCCAGCACCTTGACGTAGACTTCCTGGCCTTCCTTGACGACGTCGGTCGGCTTTTCCACGCGCTCGTTCTTCATTTCGGAGACGTGGACGAGGCCGTCCTTGCCACCCATGAAGTTCACGAAGGCACCGAAGTCGACGATGTTGACGACCTTGCCCTGATAGATCTTGCCGACTTCGGCTTCCTCGACGATGCCGAGGATCCACTTCTTGGCCGCTTCGATCTGGTTGATGTCCGAGGACGAGATCTTGATCACGCCTTCGTCGTCGATGTCCACCTTGGCGCCGGTTTCCGCGACGATTTCGCGGATGACCTTGCCGCCGGTGCCGATGACGTCACGGATCTTCGACTTGTCGATCTGGATCGTCTCGATGCGCGGAGCGTGCGCCGACAGTTCGGTGCGCGATGCGCCCAGAGCCTTGGTCATCTCGCCCAGGATGTGGGCGCGGCCGGCCTTGGCCTGTTCCAGCGCCTTGGCCATGATCTCGCGCGTGATGCCCGCGATCTTGATGTCCATCTGCATCGTGGTGATGCCGGCTTCGGTGCCCGCGACCTTGAAGTCCATGTCGCCGAGGTGATCTTCGTCACCCAGGATATCGGACAGGACGGCGAAGTCCTTGCCTTCGAGGATCAGGCCCATGGCGATGCCCGAGACCGGACGGGCCAGCGGCACGCCGGCGTCCATCATCGACAGTGAACCGCCGCATACGGTAGCCATCGAGGACGAACCGTTCGACTCAGTGATGTCCGAGAGAACGCGGATCGTGTAGGGGAAGTCTTCCTTCGAAGGCAGAACCGGGTGCAGCGCACGCCATGCCAGCTTGCCGTGGCCGACTTCGCGGCGGCCCGGCGCACCGAAGCGGCCGACTTCACCGACCGAGTAGGGCGGGAAGTTGTAGTGCAGCATGAACGACGAGTACGACAGACCTTCGAGGCCGTCGATCATCTGCTCGGCGTCCTTGGTGCCCAGCGTGGTGGTGCAGATCGCCTGCGTTTCACCGCGGGTGAACAGCGCCGAACCGTGGGTGCGCGGCAGGAAGCCGACCATTGATTCGATCGGGCGGACCTGCTCCAGCGTGCGGCCGTCGATGCGCTTGCCGTCCTTGAGGATGGCGGTGCGGACGATTTCCGCTTCCAGCTTCTTCATGGTCTTGATGGCGACCATCTGCGTCTGCGGGGTTTCGTCCGCGAACGCTTCCTTGGCCTTGGCGCGCGCCGCGTTGAGGGCGTTCGAGCGCTTCGACTTGTCGGTCAGCTTGTAGGCAGCGGTGACGTCCTTGCCGACGGCCTTCTTGAGCTTCGCCTTGATGTCGGCGGTGTTGTCCGACAGGTCGACTTCCCAGGGTTCCTTGGCGGCCTGTTCAGCCAGGTCGATGATGAGGTTCACGACCTTCTTGCACTCGTCATGCGCGAACACGACGGCGCCGAGCATTTCCTCTTCGGTCAGCTCCTTGGCTTCGGATTCCACCATCATCACGGCATCGCCGGTGGCAGCGACGACGAGGTCGAGGCGGCCGTCTTCCAGCGCAACCGACTGCTTCGGGTTCAGCGTGTATTCGCCGTCGACGAAGCCGACGCGCGCGGCGCCGATCGGGCCCATGAAGGGAACGCCCGAGATGGTCAGCGCAGCCGAAGCGGCAATCATCGCGACGATGTCGGCTTCGGTTTCGCCGTCAAAGCTCAGGACCTGGGCGATGACGTTGATTTCGTTGTAGAAACCTTCGGGGAACAGCGGGCGGACCGGACGGTCGATCAGGCGGCTGGTCAGCGTTTCCTTTTCGGTCGCGCCGCGCTCACGCTTGAAGAAGCCGCCGGGGATGCGGCCTGCCGAGGAGAACTTTTCCTGGTAGTGGACGGTCAGCGGGAAGAAGTCCTGGCCTTCCTTCACCGACTTGGCGGCGGTAACCGCGCAGAGCACCACGGTTTCACCGTAGGTTGCGAGGACGGCGCCGTCGGCCTGACGGGCGATGCGGCCGGTTTCGAGGGTGAGGGTCTTGCCGCCCCACTCCATGCTTACGGTCTTTACGTCGAACATTTTCGATTTCCTTGACCCGCGCGGCCCTATTGCCATGCGGGGCTTACTGCCGGGGATACCGTCCCGGTCCGGTGCGGGGCTTTTTCGTCGCCCCTGGGCTTCCTCGCCGGATTGCGCAGGATGCCCGGAATTTGCGTCGTGAATTTCGCAGACCCATTACCATAGCTTTGGGCCAGAAACAAAACGGCCCGCCGAAGCGGGCCGTCGTCTCGGTTCTTACTTGCGCAGACCGAGCTTCTGGATGAGGGCGTTGTAGCGCGCCACGTCCTTCTTCTTCAGATAGTCCAGCAGCGAGCGGCGCTTGTTGACCATGGCCAGCAGACCGCGACGCGAGTGGTTATCCTTGTGGTGAGCCTTGAAGTGCTCGGTCAGGTTCTTGATGCGCTCCGTAAGGATCGCAACCTGGACTTCCGGGCTGCCCGTGTCGCCAGCGACGCGTGCGTTGTCCGTGATGATGTCCTGCTTCTTTTCAGCGGTAACCGACATTTCATTTACTCCGCGACATCGGATAAGTTGAACCCCCGAACAACGCGGACCTCCTGGTCCGAAAGCTCCACCAGCGCGACGGGGACGGTGCCCAGCCTTGCCCAGTAAAGCCCGTCTTCATGGGGCATTCCGGTCAGAACGCGGCCCTGTCGGACCGCCCTTGCCTGCTCCGGGGTGAGGTCGATGGCCGGGATGTCGTCCAGCCCCGCCTCCAGCGGCAAGAGTATCTGTTCAAGAGGCGCGCCCTTACCGAATTCGTTCAATTTGTCCAGCGAAATCGCGTGAGACAGGTCGAACGGCCCAGCCTGAACCCGGCGCAGCATGGTCACGGTGCCGCAGCTTCCGCAGGCGTGCGCGATGTCGCGCGCCAGGCTGCGGATATAGGTGCCCTTGGACACTTTGGCGAGCAGCGTCGCACCGGCTTCGGCGTCGAAGTCCTGCAGCTGCAAGTCAAGGATCGTCACGCTGCGCACCTTCAACTGCACGTCGACGCCCGCGCGCGCCAGATCGTAAGCCCGTTCGCCATCGACCTTCAGCGCCGAGTAGGCGGGCGGGACCTGTTCGATCGGTCCGGTGAAGCGGGGCAGCACGGCTTCCACATCCGCGCGGGAAGGACGCACATCGCTGGTGGCGATCACCGCGCCCTCAAGGTCCAGCGTGTCGGTCTGCTCACCGAACCGGACGGTGAACTGGTACGTCTTGGTGGCATCGAGCATCCGCCCTGCCAGCTTCGTCGCCTCTCCCAATGCAATGGGCAGGACGCCGGTGGCCAGCGGATCGAGCGTGCCCCCGTGCCCCACCTTCACCTTCTTGCCATAGCCGGCTTCGCGCAAATTGCGCTTCACCGCCGCCACGCCCTGCGTAGAACCAAGCCCCAGCGGCTTGTCGAGAATGATCCAGCCGTGCGCCATCACGCCGCATCCTTCGGCCATGCCAGCATCCGCGCATGATCGGCGACTGCGGTCGGCCAAAGCACGCAAAAGGCATCGAAGTTCTCCCGATCCCCGGCGTAGAGCGCGCGGATCGCCTCTTCATAGCCGGGCCGGTCGCCCGCCATGACGGTCAGGAAGCGACAGGCCGCATCAAGGCATTCGCGCTCGCTGCGCCCTGCCCGCATCGCCGCCTCCACCAGCTTGCGCAAGGTGACCGAAGCGCCGCCCGGCTGCGCCGCCAGCCATTCCCAATGGCGCGGCAACAGCGTGATCTCCCGCGCTTCCACCCCCAGCGAGGGGCGCCCGCGCGGACGCGGCGCGGCCGGCTCTGCAAGGTCAAGGTCCACCTGGCGTCCGGTATCGTCATCGAAGGCCAGCAGATCGCTGCTGCGGGCAAGCGGGCCAAGATCGCGAATGGCCCCGACGAAATCCGCCGGAGCGCCGCGCGCGATAACCTCGTCCTTGTAGAATACGGTAACGGCCATGGGCACTTCCTTTCGAGGACAGCGCCTACATTGACCCGGATTAAATTGTCAATATACCCGGATTAAAATATCCGCCACAGGTTACCGCCCCCAAGGTTACCGCCCCAGTGCCTCGCTGAAATGGCGGCGACAAAGCGCCACGTAGCGATCGTTGCCGCCGATCTCGGTCTGCGCACCTTCGCTGACCGCCCTGCCCGTATCGTCCACCCGCAGGTTCATCGAAGCCTTGCGCCCGCAGTGGCAGACCGCCTTCAGTTCGACCAGCGTGTCCGATATGCCCAGCAGGATGGCCGCACCGGGGAACAGATCTCCGCGAAAATCGGTGCGAAGACCATAGCACAGCACTGGAATGTCGGCCTTGTCGGCGATATCGGCGCACTGCCACGCCTGTTCACGGGTAAGGAACTGCGCTTCGTCCACCAGCACGCAGGAAACCGGCTCCACCGCATGAGCAGCGCGCACGCGCTCCAGCAGGTCGGTCTGCGGCCCGAACCGATGCGCCGAGGCATGCAGACCGATGCGGCTTTCGATCGCGTGATCCGTCCCCATCCCGGCGCTGCGGTCATCGATCGCGGCGGTCCACAGCATCGTCTTCATACCCCTTTCGCGGTAGTTGAAGTCCGCCTGCAGCAGCGTCGTCGATTTGCCCGCGTTCATGCTGGCATAGTAGAAATAGAGCTTGGCCATCGGTTGCTGGGGATAACACTGCCCTGAATGCGGCGCACGGCCTTTCCCGGTCTTCTCCCCGGCTCAATTGCCCTTAACAATCAGCGCCGCAGACCCAGGGGAGAGCCGGATGAGGGGCAGATGCTTGAAGGAACGGGGCGCATGAAGAACCGGGGCGCATGAAGAGACTGTTTGCCGCGCTGGCCGCCTTTGCGCTGCCCGCATTGCTCGCCGCATGGCTGGCGCTTGCGCCGCTGGGCGGGCAATATGCCTCGCTCGACCCGTTTGCCGAACACGTCATCGCCATGCAGGGACGCAACGCGGCCGTCTTCGCGCTGCTGATGGCGGGCATCGGCCTTGCCGTGCTGGCGGCGCTCGCCGTGCGCGGCAAACCGGCAGCGCGCCTGACCTATCAGCCGCAAGTCGCCCCGCAGGAATTCGGCCGCCGCCGCAAGCGCACGGCCGCCCCGCCGCCCGATGAAGAATCACAAGACGCCGCAGACGATGCCCTCCCCTTCGAGGAACCGCCTGCCGAAAGCGCTCCTACCGAACCGGAAGCCCTGCCCCTTCCCCCGCAGCCAACCGTCGCCTCGGCCCCCGTCGTACTTGTCCGCAAGCAGCGGGAACGTCGGCGGGACTGGTTCGGGGATACCAGCTGGCTGGGCGGCCTGCCGCGCCTTGGCGAAAGCGCATGGCCGCGTGACGAAGCGGGCACGCCGCTGCCCTTCGCAGCCCAGATCGACCTTGCCGAGCTTGCCGCCGCACGCCCCGACATGCCGCTGCCGCGCAGCGGATCGCTGGCGTTCTTCCTTGGCACCGGAGCGGTCATCGCCGTGCCCGAAGGCGTTCACGATTTCACCGAACCGCCCGCAGATCTCCCTCCCGCCTACGATGAGGGCGGCCGGACCTTCCCCTTGCGCCAGACACGTTTGACGCGCTGGTTCTTCCCGTTCTGGCCGATCACTCCGGTGGCGTTCGATCCATCCCTGCCGCAAACCGACGCCGCGCTGACCGTCCGGTTCGGCACGGCCCTGCGCGACCACCCCTTCTATGCCGCAGGCGTCGGCGCGCCGGTGGAAGCCTTGTGGTGGTACGGCGTCATTCACCTGACCGATCGCCTGCACGAAGCCCTTGACGATGCGCCGCGCCTCTTGGCCCGCCGCCGCGAGGAAATGACGCGGCAGAACGCGGAAATCGCCCGCCTGCGGACCGATGCCGCAGCAATCCCCTATGCGCTGGAAGACGCACAGGAAATCGCCGAACAGATCGAGGGCGAATACGCGCAAGTGCAGGAACAGTGCGCTGCGCTGCCTGAAATGGTCGCCGCGCTGGATCAGTTCGTGGCGGGACGCGAACCGCTCAAGCGCCTGAGCGCGGACGAGCTTGCGATCGTCGGCGACATCCTTGCCGAAATTCACGAGACTTATGGTGAAGTCGTGCAGGGTTACCTGCCCGGCACGGTGGCGGAACTGGCCACAATTTCGGTGCGCGCCATGATATCCGGCCCGGCGGAAACGCTGGCAGCCGTGCCTGACGCAGTGCTTTCACGCATCAACCGCGAATACCGCCTTGCTCCCGTGCACCAGCACCGCATGCTCGACGCCGCAGACGACGGGCATGAGATGCTGCTGCTCCAGCTTGGCTATGACGACATGATGGAATGGGCCTGGGACGAAACCGGGACCTGGCGCTTTCGTATCAGCGCACAGGCCCTGTTCGCCGCAGACTGGCAGGCCGCCAGCCTGAGCTTTGAAACCGATTAATCCTCAAGATCGCGCTTGACGCGCGGGTCGTTGAGCAGGGCATCGATGCGGCTCGCCTCGTCGAAGCTTTCGTCGGGGTGAAAGCGAATCTTCGCCGCGAACTTGAGCTTCAGACGCTGGGCGACCTCGCGCTGGAAAAACGCGGTGTTCGTGCGCAGGGCCTTGAGCACCGCTTCCTCGTCTTCGCCCAGCAGGGATTTGACGAAGACGGTGGCCTGACGAAGATCAGGCGTCATGCGCACTTCGGTTACCGAAACCGTATGCGCGCTCAGCGTCTCGTCGTGGACCTGCTGCCTTGCGAGGATTTCTGAAATGACGTGGCGCACCTGCTCGCCCACTTTAAGCAGGCGGACGGAGTGCTGTTCGGGAGTTGTCTGGTGTTTTGCCATCTTGCTGCGTCCATGTGGGTCGGGCGCGACAATTTGCAACAATCCGTTACGCCTCCTGGCCCGACTTTTGGCGTTATCGCGGATAGAACGTGCCGTCAAAGGAGTAGCACATGAAGAAGTTCACCACCGCCCTGCTCAGCGCCGCCCTGCTGGTCCCCAGCCTTGCCGCAGTGCCGGCGATGGCCCAGCCTGCCCGCCACGACGATCACCGTCAGGTCCAGAAGAAGACCGTTGTCACGCAGAAGACCACATACAAGACCTTCCGCAAGGGCGAGAAGTTCGACAGCCGCCATGCGCGCAACTATCAGGTCGTCGACTATCGCAAGTACCGCAACGTGAAGGCTCCGCCCAAGGGCTACCGCTACGTCCGTTCGGGCAATGACATGCTGCTCGTGGGCATCACCAGCGGCATCGTCGCGTCGGTGATCTCCGGCCAGTTCCGCTAAGTCCTGATACCGCAATGAAAGAGCGGGCCGTTCGCGCGGCCCGCTTTTTTCATGCCATCTTCGCGGCGATCCGCGCCAGCGAGCGCACGTTGCGCGCCGTGCCGCGGCAACCGAGCCTGCGTTCAATGAAGGCATTGCTCAGCCGCGACTGGCCCACCCCGTCGACATAATCGATGTAGAGGCACCGCGGCCCGATCGCGATCTTTTCCGGCCCGCGATCCGCATGGTCGGCCACAAGCTTGTCGAACCGCGCCTGCTCGGCATCCCGTTCGAGAAACAGGGTATGGACATTGTGATCCAGCCCGACACCGGTGAACGGGTTGTCTTCCACCGCCGCGCGCACTTGTGCCGCATTGCGAACCGCCGCGAAGGTGTCCATGTCGAACCGGTCTAGCATCATGTGCGCGAACAGTTCCTCAAGCCCGTCGGTCGGTCGCTCATCGAAGTCGAACAGGACGTTGCCGCTGGCCACCACCGTCTCGACATTCTCGAACTCCTCGCGCTCGAAAGCAT
This sequence comes from Novosphingobium guangzhouense, assembly GCF_002896965.1. Classification (GTDB taxonomy): domain Bacteria; phylum Pseudomonadota; class Alphaproteobacteria; order Sphingomonadales; family Sphingomonadaceae; genus Novosphingobium; species Novosphingobium guangzhouense. The sequence continues at coordinate 2,211 of NZ_LYMM01000078.1, read as the reverse complement.
AACGAAGGTCGGCCATCGTCAGGCGATTGCCGCCCACGTTGATCGAGGCGAAGAAGGCGCAGTAACGGGTCATCCTGGAAATTCCGAAGTTTGCAGACGGACCGCGCCTACCATGATCGTCCGGCGTGATTAAGGCCCTGATACGAAAACGGCCACCGCCGGGTTTCCCCGACGGTGGCCGCCAATTAGCGTTGATATTGGCTGGAGCGTCAGCCCACCGTGCGTTCGCGGTGGCTGATCTCGAAGACTTCGAGGTGGTCGCCCGGCTTGATGTCGTTGGTGTCGGCCAGAACCACACCACATTCGAGCCCTGCACGCACTTCGTCCACGTCGTCCTTGAAGCGGCGCAGCGACGCGATGGTCGTGGCCGAAACGATGACGTCGTTGCGGGTGAGACGCGCCGCCAGACCCTTGCGGATGTAGCCTTCGAGCACCAGCAGACCTGCGGCCTTGTCGCGCTTGCCGGCAGGGAAGACCTGCTTGACCTCGGCGCGGCCGACGACCGTTTCGATGCGTTCCGGTCCCCAGATGCCAGCCATCTGCTTCGCGACCTCTGCGGTCAGTTCGTAGATGACGTCATAATACATCATCGGCGTCTTGGTGCGCTCGACCAGTTCGCGGGCCTTGGCGTTGGGACGCACGTTGAAGCCCACGATCGGAGCACCCGAAGCGGCGGCCAGCGTCACGTCGGTTTCGGTGATCGCGCCAACGCCCGAGTTCAGGATACGAACCTTGATCTCGTCGTTCGAGAGGGCGTGGAGCGCGGCGTTGATCGCCTCGACCGAACCCTGCACGTCTGCCTTGATGACCACCGGATACTCGATGACCTTCTGCTTGTCGGCCAGCGCAGAGAACATCGTGTCGAGGCTGGCGGGTGCCATCGCGGTACGCTTGGCGGTTGCCTGTTCCTGACGATACGACGAAACCTCGCGCGCGCGGCTTTCGCTCTCGACCACGGTGAGCATGTCACCGGCCATCGGCACGCCGCCGATACCCAGGACTTCCACCGGCATCGCGGGCGGAGCCACCTTCACCTGGCGGCCCTTGTCGTCGAGCATGGCGCGCACGCGGCCGCTCTCGGTGCCGACGACGAGGATGTCACCGACCTTGAGCGTACCACGGTTGACCAGCACCGTCGCGAGCGGACCCTTGCCCTTGTCGAGCTTGGCTTCGATCACGGTGGCTTCGGCCATGCGATCCGGGTTGGCCTTCAGCTCCATCAGTTCGGCCTGCAGCAGGATCTTCTCGATCAGGTCATCCAGACCCTTGCCGGTCTTGGCCGAGACTTCTACGTCCTGCACGTCACCCGACATTTCCTCGACCACGATCGAGTGTTCGAGCAGGCGCTCGCGCACCTTCTGCGGGTTGGCTTCCGGCTTGTCGCACTTGTTGATCGCAACGATCATCGGCACGCCGGCGGCCTTGGTGTGATTGATGGCTTCGACCGTCTGCGGCATGATGCCGTCATCGGCCGCGACCACCAGCACCACGATGTCGGTGACGTTGGCGCCGCGCATGCGCATCTGCGTGAAGGCCGCGTGGCCCGGCGTGTCCAGGAACGTGACGAAGTCGCCGCCCTTGGTCTTGATCTGGTAGGCGCCCATGTGCTGGGTGATGCCGCCCGCTTCGCCGCGAACGACGTCGGTGCCGCGCAGCGCGTCGAGCAGCGAGGTCTTGCCGTGGTCGACGTGGCCCATGATCGTGACCACCGGCGGACGGGCCTTCAGAGTATCCTCGGGATCGACGTCGGTGGTGTGATCGATGTCGATGTCGCTTTCCGACACGCGCTGGACGTTGTGGCCGAATTCCTCGACCAGCAGTTCCGCCGTATCCTGGTCGATCGTCTGGTTGACGGTGACCATCATGCCCATCTTGAACATCGACTTGACGAGGTCCGCAGCCTTTTCGGCCATGCGGTTGGCCAGTTCGGCGACCGTGATCGCTTCCGGCACGATGACGTCGCGAACCTGCTTTTCACGCGGCTGCGAACGGCCGCTGTAGCTGGAGCGACGCTCCTTCTCACGCGCACGCTTGAGCGCGGCGAGCGAACGGGCGCGGGCGCCCTCGTCGTCGTTCAACGCGCGGGTGACGGTCAGCTTGCCGGCCTGGCGGCGATCGCCGCCCTTGGCGTTGCGATCGTTCTGCGAGCCCGCAGCCGGGCGGGCCGGCGTGGCCGGGCCCTTCTTGGCGCCAAGCGGAGCGCGCGCGGCA
>NZ_LYMM01000077.1 GCF_002896965.1 Novosphingobium guangzhouense | reverse complement strand
GCTCCGTGGTCCGGCGGGCGTTCGCGCCTGACCGTCTTGGGATCGACGCCAATCAGCACGCAGGCCCGACGCTGTGAGACTTGGTAGTCCCGCATCACACCGAGCGCCACGTCGCGCCGCTGGCCTGGCGTCGTCAGCCTTTTCCCAGCAGGTCTTTCAGGATCGCGTTGTCCAGCATGCTGTCGGCCAGGAGCCGCTTCAGCTTGCCGTTCTCGTCCTCCAACTGCCGCAACCGATGGGCATCGGAAACCTCCATGCCGCCGTACTTCGCCTTCAGCTTGTAAAAGGTCGCCGTGCTCAGGCCGTGCTTCCGGCAAACCTCGACCGTTGCAAGCCCTGCCTCCTGTTCCTTGATCATCCCGATGATCTGCGCCTCGGTGAAACGGCTCTTCCTCATGCGTCTGCTCCTTCCTCGTGGGCAGACTCTACATCAGAATGAGGGACCTTTCGGGGAGCAGGTCATGTGGTCTAGCCGGTAGAGTTGATTTCGAGACTACGAGCGATATGATCCGGCGATGTTCAAAGCTGCAAGGGACTTTGTACCTTCGGAACGGTAATGCGCCGAAAACGGGCTTCAACGAGACTGAAGACGCCGAACAGCATTAGCCCAACACCAATTATCGATAGAACTGCCACGCCTTTTGGTTGCGCGCGAAGTTCTTTCAATGCGTCCCCTAAACCGCCAGCCCGGGCGGGATCATGATAAATCGCAGCGGCAATCAAAAGCCAACCGACCACGGCAAAAACCACAGCGCGCGAGCCGTATCCGAACCTGCCGATCCACTTCACATAAGCCGGAGCTGGCACATCTGCGCCCAGTTCATCAAAACTCGCCTGATATGCTTTGTGCGCCTGCGCAGCGGCGACAATAAACAAAACGATACCTACTCCGATCAACAGTGCCAGACCGCCAGGCATGTCGAGTCCCCACGCCGCCCAACTTTGCGCGGTCTCGTCCCCCGGACTACCCTGTCTTCCAGATGTCTGCTGTAGAGCAAGTTTTCCCGCTACGAGGCAGAGCGAGATGTGAACAGCTCCGCTGATGAGATAGGAGATGCGCTCCATTTTGCCTTTCATGGTACTGCCGCGACCCTCGGGGTCGAGGATACCTTCTGCAATTCTCCAAAAGGCATACCCTGCAAAACCGACCGCGCAAATCGCCAGCATGACATGGCCCAGTGGCTTTTCGCTGAGGCTGCCGAGCGCGCCCTGGTTGTCGCTCGGTTCTGCCCCTGTCCGCGATGCGTTGAGCGCAAGCCATCCAATCAAGATGTAAACGAGCCCGCGAGCAGCGAAACCGAGCCGGGCAAGCGCCGTCATTTTATCGCTGTATGCCATGTCTTTCTCCCAACGCATCCGAAATGCATGGAGGCAACCCGCGTTCCAGCAGCGCGCGTCAACCGGACCGCAAAGCTCACTGGCAAACTCGGCACCCGCGAGTAGCCAGAAGTTCGCTGATGAGTCCCGTTTTCCGCCCGCTGCCGAGACATGAGCGCAAACGATTGAGCTATAGAGGCCGAAGTGAACACTGTCAGCCATGGTTCCGGCCAACGTGACCGACGCCGCCTTCCAGACCCCAGCCTCTATCCACCGCCGCAACCGACAATAGATCGTCTTCCACTTCGTGGTGGGTGGAGCGACGAGCGGGCGGAGATGGGAAGCATCGCTCTACTCCGCCAGGTTGTCAGCCGCTAGAATTGCACCTCCGTGGAAACTGACGAGAATGAGGAACGCCCAGGCGTTTCGCCGCGTTTCCCCTGCATCACTGCGTCGATGGGAAATGAGAGATGAGATCGCCCCCTTTCATTACAGGCGCACTGATCATTGGCGTCGCGGGCGCGACCGGACTCGGACTGATCGCCGCGACCACCGTACCCACGCAAGTCAGCTCAGTCGAGGACACCTGGCGCGACCGCTATGGCTGGAAGGGCGATGTCACTTACGATGGCGGCTCGCAGGAGATCGAGAGCGATGCCCTCGCTGACAACGTGGCGCCGACGTGGCTTTTCAATTCTGCCTCGCTGCCGCACGATTTTGAGCAGGACCATCGCGATTTGTCGTACAATGACTATGCGCTGCCGTTGGATCGCTATGACTATGTCGAATACCCCGTTGATGAGCTGGCCGGAGTTATGACCACCAGCTACACTGCCGAACCGCCGGCGCCGGGGGACTCGGCCGAGACCGCTGCCCGATCGGCAGAACAGGTGACGCGCGAGGTGCGAATGGCAGAAGCAGCGCCTGCGTATGAGCAGCTTCCTGAGCCGGCGCCCAATTCGGGGGCGGATGAGCGTCCGGTCGGACAGCCCTGAGAATGCGGCCAGCCGTCCAGGCAGGACGCAGGGCTGATCTGCACGATCGGCGCCGCGTGTCATTTCAGTTATCTGCGCCGTTGGAGGCGAGGGGTCATACTCATATCGTTCGCACTTAAGGTGCCCTAATCCTGGTTAGCGACTTGTACTCATTCGCGACCCTCAGCCGTTAAGCCACCCAATCTCTTCCGGGGTGCGGACACTGCGCTTTCCCGCTGGGAAGCAATACGTAATTCATTGAGCGTCGGTTTTAGCAAAGACAGTTCCCCATTCGACTTTTGCCGAAATTTCATTCATGAGCGACGCAGCTATCTGGATTTTAGGCGGAGCGTAGGACCCTTCACTTTGGTCATTGCCCTTGGGGTTGAAATCTGCGAGGGCGGGCTGCGGTTCACGCGCCATCGTGGCGCTGATCAGCGAATAGATTAGCTCGCTGCCCAGCCCAGTGATGCTAGCTCGTCTGCAACAGTTTGGATCGGCGAGAGGACGCGGCCTCCACGATCGACGACCGCGGGTCGAAGATCGACGGTAGCGGCGATTCCAACGCCCTTGGTTACGGCTCACGTCTTCGGGCGATCACCTACAAACCGAAGGAAGACATAGCCTGCAAGACCAGCCACTGCCGACGCGGCCAACGTCCCGAGGGATGCCTGCTCGACCAATCTGCTGTCTGCAAATGCCAGGTCGGCTATGAACAGGGATATCGTGAAACCGATACCGGCAAGGCTGCTCATTGCGAGAACCATGCGCCATGTCACGCCGCTCGGCAGACGGGCAATTCCGGTCTGGGTTCCAAGCCACGAAGCAATCAGAAAGCCGATCGGTTTGCCAAGAACCAGAGCGGCGACGACCGCCGGGGCGAGGGGCGATGCTACTGCGTCGGCAAGAGCATCAGGGGTGATAGCCACATGGACATTGCTCAGTACAAACAGCGGCAGGACGAAATAGCTGACCCAGGGGGTCAGGAGCCCGACGAGACGATCGCCGGTGACTTCGGTAGCCGCCGTCATCTCGTCGAGGTATCCGAGGTGCGCCTCAACCTCATGATGGGCAGCGCGGCCTGTGCGATCGTCGCCATCGGCCTGGCGCAGCTGCCGGTAGGCATCCTGGAAATCATCGACCTTGCGTTGCACCCCGCGTGAAAAGGCACCCTTGTCCAGTCTCGGGCGGACAGGTGCGACGAAACCGATGACGACGCCGGCAATCGTGGCATGAATGCCGGATGCGAATATCCCGGCCCAGGTTGCTATCGACAGCAACACGTAAGGGAAAGAGGAAAACCAGCGCAGCTTGCGCAGCAGCAGCATGATGCCGAACGAGACTGCCGCCACGACAAGCCCGACGACTTCGATCTGCCGGGTATAGGCGCCGGCGATGACCAGCAGTCCGCCGACGTCGTCAATGGCGGCAAACGCCAGCAGCAGGGCGCGGAGACCGGGCGGAAACCGCTCGGAGAAGATTGCTAGCAGGGCGAGGCCGAACGCGGTGTCGGTGACGACAACCGTTCCCCATCCCGCCGCTTCCGGACCCTGGCCGGCAATCGCGAGGAAGAGGCCTACCGGCACCATCATTCCTCCGATGGCCCCCAGCAGCGGAAAAGCGGCCGAACGCCAGCGCGAGAGTTCGCCCGTGACAATTTCGCGTTTCATGTCCGTGCCGATGATGACGAAGAACAGAGGCAGGAGCGCGTGGTCGATCCACTGCGCCAGCGAGTGGGAAACGGAATGCGCGCCCAGACTGAGCTCCAGCGGTAGGCCCCAGAAATCCTCCCAGCCCGACGCGAGAGGTGAACTGCTCAAGGCAAGCGCGACGAACGTTGCCAGCAGCATCGGCCCGCCGAAAATCTCGTTGCCCGCGAAAAGCGGTTCCACTTTCTTCAAAAAAGCCCTGGAGATAGGAGATGTGACAGCGCGGGCATGTTCGCGCCCGGCGATGCGCGGCCTTATCGCCATGAGCGAGCTTGGCGATACGACGGGCAGGCTGAAAACGGCACTCGTTCCGATTGGGTGAAAAACAAGTCGGTACGTGGGCGTTTCTTTCCGGACATAGAGGAGCCAACCGCCGGAGCGGCCGAGCGTTCCAGAGCAGATTCGCAGCGGATTTTCTTAGGAGCCCCGTTTTTTAACAGCAAACCCGATCTTCGGTTTCGTTCGGTGAAACCGCGGCGCGGATGTCTGTCATCGTTGCCTGGCAGTTCCGGGGCTATGGGAGTGTCGTGCGCCGTCGCGCCCAGAATGGATTACCTGAGGGTGCGAGAACGACCGCGCGAAATGCCGCGCAGGTCTCGACTGCGCTGATTGTGGTCCCGGTGGTAGGTTTAGCCAATAAATGGCGCCCAGACTTGGTTGCCCCGAACGGCCGCCTAGAGGAGATGTTGTCTCGCCCTTCTAGGGCCGAAATGAGCGCGTAATCGCCCTTGCTGCCCTCGACCCATTGTTGCCGTTCAGAGGCCAAAATCGGATGCCCAGCTGCGGACGGTCTGCAATTACGACAGGTGTCGCCTCACTCAGGTCGTCCGATTACCGGTAGCGCGATGTAGGCTCACGCCGGAATCAGGCATCACTGCTACTGGAGTAACGTATCAGATGAGGGCATCAACAAGAGCTTTGGCCAGCGGTGTAGCGCTTGCCGGGTTCTGCCCAGTCAACAGCAGGCCGTCCTTTACCACGAGGGGCTCGAAGGGCGCCGCCGCACGATAAAGTGCTCCCTGTTCCCGCAATGCGGTCTCCGCCAGCAGGGGGACGATCTTGTCGTATGCGAGCATGGTCTCCTCGGCATTGCTGAAAGCGGTCAGCTCGCGCCCTGCGACCAGCGGATCGTCGCTGGCGTCCCGGGCGTTGAGGAGACCGACCACGCCATGGCAGATGGCGGCGACAGGCTTCCCGGCGGCGAGCAGGGATGATGCTAGGGCCCCCAATGCGAGGCACCCCGGAAAGTCCCACAGTGTCCCGGTGCCGCCGACGAGGTAGATCGCATCGATCCGCTCCACATCGACCGCAGCGACGTCGAGAGGGGCGGCGATTGCCTGCATCGCCTCCGCATTGCCGAGAAACCAGCTGCCCGCCGGAAGGAGCCACGGCTCGGCAAGGCTGGCAGGATCGAGCGGCGCAGGCAGGCCACCGGGCGTCGCGAACAGGATGCGAAAGCCGGCGTCCTCGATCTCGCGATAGGGGGCAGCAAGCTCTTCCAGCCAGACGCCCGTCTTGGCCCCGGTATCGCCGAGATCCTCGTGCGCGGTCAGCACGAACAAGATGGTTCCGCTCATCAGGCATGTCCCCCAGAAGGAATAGTGAAGGCGGCGAGGGGTGGCAGGCCCCGCACTTTTGCGCCATCCATCAATAAGGTGGATGGCACAGTGGCGGTGGACTGCCATAGTGGGGCCATGTTGATCGGCACCAAACTGTCTCCACCCAACAGAATGACCGATGCGGCCCGCCGCGATGCACTGGTGGAGCGGATCACGTCCGATACCCGGCGCGTGACCGTGCTGAGCGCGCCCGCCGGGTACGGAAAGACCACGCTGCTCAGCCAGTGCCACGCGCGCTGGCGCGAGGGCGACGTGGCGGTCGCATGGTACAGTGCCGATGATTCCCGGTTCGAGGCGGACCAGTTCTTCGCCTATGTCATGGCTGCGCTGCACCGTGCCGGCTTGCCGCTTCCCTACTCCGCCGATGCCATCGCAGCGGGCCTGCCGGGCCTGGCGGTGGACGCGGCGGCGCGCGCGGTGGTCGTAGCGCTGGAAGCGAGCGAGGAGCCGGTGCGGCTCATCGTCGATGACTATCACCGCATTGCCTCGCCCACGCTCGACGGGTTCCTCGATTACGTGATCGAACGGATGCCCGACCATGCGGCGATCGTGCTGGCGCTGCGCGGGACGCCTGGCATCGCGCTGGCGCGGCTCAGGGTACGCGGGCAACTCCTCCACCTGGAACAGGACGACATCCGTTTCACCGATGCCGAGATGCTGGCGGTATTGGGCGGCGAGGCCGAAAAGGTCGACAGCGCGGAGGTCATCGCCCGCACGCAGGGATGGCCTGCCGCATTGCAATTGCTGCGCCTGTGGCTGGAGGGCCGCGACCGGGTGGAGGCATTGACGCACCTCACGCGCCGTTCGTCCGACCTTGCGGACTATCTTGCCGAACAGGTGTTCGCGGACCTTTCCCCGGATGTTCAGGCGTTCCTGCTGGAAACCTCCGTCGCGGAGCGGATCTGCGCGGGCCTCGGCACGGCGATCACCGGGCGGGAGGATAGCGCTGCACTGCTCGATGGATTGCGCAGGCGGAATACCCTGGTGACTTCGCTCGACGAAGAGGGGACTTGGCTGCGCGTCCATCCGCTCCTGCGGGAGTTCCTGAGCGACCGGCTCGACGTCCTTCACGGCGAGCGGCGCGACGAACTGCACTTGAGCGCGGCGACCTGGCTGGCCGGGCAGAACCTGCTCTCCGAGGCGCTGAACCATGCTGCGCGCATGGCGGACCGGAATGCGGCGCTGCGGATCATGGAGACAGCGGGAGGCTGGCAGGTGGCGCTCCGTGGCGGCTCGGCCTTGCTGCGGCACCTCGATGCGGAAGGCGTGGTATGCGCCGAGACTTATCCCCGCGTCACCCTGGGCCGTGCCTACCTGGCCGCGCAGGAGGGAAGGCTTGCCACGGCGCGGGCGCTGCTCGACCGGTTGATGGCGGTACGCCCGCTTGACGAGGTGGAGCAGGCCGATCCCGGACTTGCGGTGCAGATCGTGTGCAACGATCTCGTCACCCACATCTACGAGGACAGGCCGATCCCCGATGGCCACGTCGCCTTCCTGCGGCGCCGGCTGGACGCGCCCTCCGCCGATCCGGTGCTCGGCGTGCTGATCCGCCACCTCACCTGCCTTGCCCATTTCGACCGTGGCGACATGGCATGGTGCCGGGTCGAGGCCGACAGCGCGCGCAAGCTGGCGCGTGTCCATAACCTGCCGCTGATCGAGGTCTATGCGCATCAGTACCTGGGTCTTGCGCAAATGCGCGCGGGGCACCGGCGCGAGGCGGAGCTGTTCTTCCGGCGCGGTCTTGAACTCGCCCGGCGCAATTTCGGAGAGGGCAGCGTTCAGGTTGCGGTCGCGATCGTCCTGCTGGCGCACACGCGCTACCTCGCAGGCGACCTGTCGAACGCGACGGACCTGCTCGAAACCACCCTGCCGCTGATCGAGCAGGGAGAAGGGTGGCACGAGGTCTTCTTCGCCGGCTATGCAACGCAAGGTTGGATCGCGATCCGCACCGGCAACTTCGCGCTGGCGGAGCGGGTGCTGCAGCAGGGACGTGACACCGCGGCCCGGCGCGGTCTCGTGCGGCTGCAGTACCAGCTGTCCTTGCTACGCGTCCGAATCCTGCTCAGCTCCAACCGCTTGGATCTTGCACAGGACTTGCTGCGCGAGATCGGGCCGCCGGCGGCAGAGATGGCGCAGCGCGATGCCCGTCTGCCCTGCGAACATGCCGTTGCCACGCTCTGTCTCGCGCTTCAGCGCGGAACCTGCGATCCCGCCGCACCGGAGAAACTGTCGCAGATCGTGGCGGAAGTGGGCTCCATGGCGCTGGAGGTCGAAGCGCTCGTCCTTCTTGCGGCCGCTTATGCGCGGCGGCGGCGCGTGACCGAGGCAGCGCGCGCATTCCGACAGGCGCTGGAACTGACCGAGAGCGAAGACCTGATCGGCGTCATCTCGCAGTTCGGCGCGCTCCTGCCGGTGGCGCTGGGGGCTTGCGAGGAAGCGCTGAACCTCTTCGAGCCTGCGCAGCGCGCGGTCGTCTCGCGCCTTCACCGCAGCACGCGCGGCGGCCCCCAGCGGAGCGCCGCGATACCTCCGGCGGCGGGCGATGTCATCATCACGCCGCGCGAGGTGGACGTGTTGCGTGCGCTGGCGGACGGCCTTTCCAGCAAGGAGATCGCGCGCAGTCTCGGCGTCGCGGAAAGCACGATCAAGACGCACCGGATCAACATCTATCGCAAGCTCGACGTGGCGACCCGTTCCCGCGCGATCCAGGCCGCGCGCAACCTGCGGCTGATCTGATCGCAGCCTTCCGGCGCGTTACAGGCCCGCCTCCACCTTTTCTCCTGATTTACCCTGTGCCGATCCGCTGCCTAGCCTGACCTCACAACAAAAGGCTCAGGGGGCTAGCACACATGACACACAGGTCGCACCGGCAGCGCGTGTTCGCCTGCATCACGCCGCTTTCACTGGCAGCCGCGCTGATGGCGATGCCGGTTCAGGCACAGGAAGAACCCGGCGGCGAGATCGTCGTCACCGCCCGCCAGCGCGCCGAGAACGTGCAGCAGGTGCCAGACGCCGTGTCGGTCTTCTCCGCAGCGGCGATCAGGGATGCCGGCATCCGCTCGATCGACGATGTGACGACGCTCGTCCCCAATCTCTCGCTGGTGGACGCGCAGGACGCCGGGACCGTCGCCATCAACATTCGCGGCATCGGCCAGGTCCGCAACGGCGAGGCGCCGGTGGCGCTGGTGGTCGACGGCGTGCAGATGACCTCGACCGACAGCATCAAGCAGACGCTGTTCGATCTCGACCAGATCGAAGTGCTCAAGGGCCCGCAGGGCGCTCTCTACGGACGCAATGCCATCGGCGGCGCCATCAACATCGTGACCCGCAAGCCTACCAACGAACTCGAAGGCAAGGCCGTGCTGGATTATGCCAACGGCGACGATCGTCGCCTGTTCGGCTCGCTCAGCGGCGCGCTGGTGCCCGATCTGCTGCTGTTCCGCGTGGCGGCGGACTACCGCAAGTTCGAAGGCGTGCTCCATAATGTGACGCTCGATCGCAAGGTGGACTTCGTCGAGGACACCAACGTTCGCGGACGCCTGCTGCTGACGCCCACCGACCGTCTGACCTTCGATCTCAAGGGCGCATACGGCCACCTCGACGGCGGCGCTTCGTGGTATATCCCGCTGGCGGACGGCCATCCGAACGACACGAGGACGCCGATCCAGAACGATTTCCTCGGCAAGAGCCCGCGCCGGATCACCGATGTCTCGCTGAAGGCCGACTATCGTTTCGATCCCCTTACGCTGACTTCGGTAACAGCGATCAATCGCACCAAGATCGATCTCATCGAGGATCTGGACTGGACCCCGCTCTCCATTCTCGGTGCTTCCCAACTCCGCGAGTACGAGAGCTTCTCGCAGGAAATCCGCCTCGCTTCGCCTTCCGCGCAGGCGCTGCGCTGGACGGCGGGTGCGTACCTGCTCGATGCGCGCCGCAGGATCGATACGGTGGTGCTGCTCTCTCCCGATCCCACCGCGATCGGCCTGCCGCCACAGGACTATCTGGAACTACCCTCGGCCCGTTCGACTGAGGATATCCTGACCAAGGCGGTCTATGGCCAGTTGAACTATGACCTGACCGACCAGCTCGAACTGACCCTTGCGCTGCGCTACGATCATGACGAGCGCACCCAGACCAATCGCCTGACGCCCGGACCGCAGCGCGAGGCCACGTTCGACGAGTGGCAGCCCAAGGCCTCGATCAAGTACGCGATGACGCCCGATCACATGGTCTACGCGACTGCCGCGCGCGGCTTCCGCTCGGGCGGCTTCAACCCGCCGACCGGCTCCTTCCCGGAACTTTACCGTCCCGAAGTGGCCGACACGCTGGAATTGGGCAGCAAGAACACGCTCCTCGGCAACGTGCTGACGCTGAACGCCGCGGCGTTCTACATGCGCTACAAGGACCAGCAGGTCTTCCTGCTCAACGTGGCCGATCAGGGTATCGTCAATATCGCCAAGACCGACATCTACGGGATCGAGGCGGAGGCGCAGGCCAAGCCGACGCGCCTCGTCCAGTTCGGCGCGGCGCTGGGCTGGATCGATGCGACGATCAAGGATTTCGACGGCACCGAAACCTACAAGGGCAACCGCGTGCCGCTCACTTACCGCTGGTCCTACACGCTCTACGCGCAAGGATCGCTCGAACTGGGATCCGCGCGCCTTACCGGCCGCGTCGACTATTCGGGAAAGAGCGGCAACTACTGGCACATCGACAATGCCGACCGGCAGGACCGGGTGGACCTCGTCAACGCGCGGCTGACCTACGATGTCGGGGCCTGGTCGCTTGCCGCCTACGCCTCCAACCTCTTCAACGCGAAATACACCGAGGAGTTCTTCGCGCGGGGGTTCTCCGCCGGCGCCAACGACATCCGATATCGCGGGCAGCCGCGCCGCTACGGCGTGACGGCCAGCTATTCGTTCTGACGAGAGAGAATGCCATGACCAGCACCACCACCGACCTCGAACGCCTGTTCAACGGTGACATCGCCGCCGAACACCTCATCGACCGCCGCCGTAATGGCAGGGGCGTGACATACGAAGGGCAGGACGGACTGTTCACCCAGACCTGGTTTCCACTGTGCCGGTCCACCGACGTGGAGCCGGGCAAGACGCTGGGTCGCAATTTCCTCGACGGTCGCGTCGTCGTCTACCGCACGCAGAGCGGCGAGGCGAACGTCGTCAGCGCCTATTGCCCGCACAATGGAGCGGACCTTTCGGTCGGCCGGGTGGAAGGCGAGGCGCTTGTCTGCGCATTCCATCACTGGCAGTTCGACACATCGGGCAAATGCCTGCGTACCGGCAACAATGACAGGATCACCAGCGGCATGAAGGTGTTTCGCTACCCGGTGCTGGAGCGGTTCGGCCTCATCTGGGCGTTCAACGGCGAGGAGCCGCTGTTCGACTTGCCCGACATGGGGCTGCCCGACGAGGAACTGACCTTCCACGAGGAGATCCCGATTATCGATCTCCTGGCCGATCCCTGGGTGTTTATGTGCAACACCTCGGATTTCAACCATATCACCTGCGTCCACGGCATCGATCTCGACAAGGCCGATCCGAGCGGCGACATGCGCTGGCACGATTTCGGATACGACTATCACCTCACCGGCACGTTTCGCGAGACGGGCGCGCAGCTGGAGTACGAGGTGGGAATCCTGGGATCGAACATCTTCTACCAGCGCGGCAGCGTGAATGGACAGTGGTTCGCTTTCCTCTACCCTTGCGGTATCCATCGCCCGGGCACCTTGCGCAGTTATGTGGTGATCGCGACGCGCAAGTCCGACGGCACGCCCGAGGACGACGCCCGTGTGCGGGAAACGCTCGATTTCGCGCAGAAGCTGGAAATCGACGTCGTGGGACAGGATGTAGAGATCTTGAACTCCATCCGCTTCACGCGCGGCATGTTCACACGCAGCGACAGGGCGTTGGGCACGTTCGTCGATTATCTGTCCAAATACCCTCGCGCGCACCCCGGCGCCGAGTGGATCCGCTGAGGAGCGCCCCGTCATGGAACTTGTGGAAGTGGCCACCCGCATCGAAGCCTCGGCGCAGCGCGTATGGTCTGAGGTGGGCGATTTCGGCAACGATCGCCTGACCGGCGGCTATGTCGACCGCGTGGAGGTGAAAGGCGCCGGGCTCGGCGCGCTGCGGACCTACCACCTTGCCGATCGTATGGGTGGGGGAGCCGCTGTCGAGCGGCTGACCCTGCTGGATGAGGCGGAACGCACCATCGCCTACGACATGGTCGACTACGGGCCGCTGAATTGGGCCGACTACAGCGGTCACATTAAGGTGACGCCCGCCGGTTCTTACGCCTGCATATTCGTGATCCGAACCCGGTTCCAGCCCTTCATGCCGGAGGAGGCGGAATCGCTGAAGGAGATGTCTCGAACCAACATCGGAATGTACATCGAAAACCTGCGCCGTCTGGTTGCCACACGGCGCTAAGCGAATCATATCGACATTGGCTTTCGGAGAGAGATCCACAACGCGGAGTTAAACGCTCGGAAAAACCGACCCTTCTAAGACATTCAGCCGCCAATTTTGCGTTCCCAGGTGCGGACCGGCAGCTTTCCCATTCTGCAGACCTTGGACTGGACCGTTAGCAGACGGACCGTTGTGGTCGAGCAAGATGAGCGTATGTACATCACTAACCTAAAACGATCACGCTCTTTGCTGCCTGCCGCTTGCGCGATCCCTCTGAATGGGTCCGTTATTGCGCCGGGTGTACAACCGCTTTCAATTACCCACAAGTGGTCCGACGCCAGATTCCACTGGTCGCAGCGGTATTGCTGCGACGGAATCGGCTATGATTCATGTTCTCGCACAGGATCGCTTTGGCGGGGTGCACGATGGTG
>NZ_LYMM01000076.1 GCF_002896965.1 Novosphingobium guangzhouense | reverse complement strand
GCAGCCGGTTCCGACACGGAAATCAGCGGATCAGCACCCAAAAACCGGGGCTCACCGTCAATTTGCGCGCCTTCACGTCGCCATCATGCCGAAATCAGACGGTTCTTCGAGGTGTCCAGCTTCTCCGAAGACTGGCCAAAGGTGAGCCGCCGGAGCTGGGCCAGTTGAAAACGCAAGGTATCGATCAGCGTGTCGCGGGCCGCCAGAGCTGCCTCCAGCTCGGCGATGCGGGCGTCCTTATCGACGGAGGAAGAGCCTCGATCCGACACCCTGTAATAGTATCAAAGCGGCACCATTGATGCCAGATAAACCCGCAGGAATCCGTACTTTTTACCCCGCCAGCAGCGGCGCGGCTGTTCGTTCCGGGCGTCTCCAGTCTATGCCTTCAAGCAGCATCGAAAGCTGAGCCGAGGTCAGGCCGACCTTGCCAGTCTTCGTCACTGGCCAGACGAACCGGCCACGGTCCATCCGCTTGGAAAACAGGCATAGGCCCTGGCCATCATACCAGAGCAGCTTCACCAGATCGCCACGCTTGCCCCGGAATGCGAACAGCGCACCAGAATGCGGGCTTTGCTCCAGCACCTGCTGGGCCAGCACTGCCAGACCGTCAAAGCCCTTGCGCATGTCGGTCGCGCCGCAGGCCAGATATATCCGGGTGGAAGGTGGCAACGGGATCATCGCGTGAGAACGGCAACGACCCGTGCCAGGGCCTCGGCATCGACACCGGCGTCCACGGTCAGCTTCACACCCGAGGGCAGTTCGATCCCGATATGACTACCGGGCGCCGGTAACGCCGGAACCGGGGCTGAGAGCTCGACCTCCGCGAAAGTGGGCAATGCTGCTGGTCTGGCACCGCCAAGCTCACCCGACATCGCCTGCCGCCGCCACGTGTAGATCGACCCGCTGCCGATCGCGTGTCGCTTGCAGGCGTCGCCAACCGAACCCTCGGGGCCGAAGGCATCGCGCAGGATCGCCAGCTTCTGCTCCACTGTCCAGCGGCGCCGACCCGCAACGACCTCAATCCGAGTGCTCATACGACCGCTCGTATGAGCACTCATATGACTGCTCGCTGGTCCACCTTCGATCTCGTTATCCATCGCCGCTCCCTATCCGAGCGGCAATCAGCCCTTCATCCACCAACCGCGCAAGGCGGCTTCGGCGCCACGGTTACAATCAATCAGAACAGGTGGAATAATATCCGAAGCCCACTATGATACGGCGCGGTTTACATATCATAGGGTTGTAGAGTGGCTGACGAGCGGGCTGAAGAAAACGGCAGTGACCCTAAGCAGGATGCGCAACCGGAGACCCAGGCTGAGAAGAAGCCCTCGCTTCTCGAGCGCTACCCGATAGTCCGCTACGTCCTCATCGCCGCGCTTGCCGCCGGCATCATCGCGGCCATCGTCTGGTATATGAATTACCGCGCAAGCGGCCAGTACCTCCAATCGACCAACAACGCCTATGTGCGCGCGGACTTTGTGACCGTTTCACCGAAGGTCGGCGGCTACGTCGAGCGTGTCCTCGTCGCCGACAACCAACATGTCCGCCGCGGCCAGCTGCTTGCCATCCTCGATCCTCGTGACTACCGCGCCAATGTCGATCAGGCGCAAGCTCAGATCGCCGCAGCCGGCGCCAACATCACGACCGCACGCCGGACGCTTGACGAGCAACGGGCCACTGTCGCTCAGGCCGCCGCCCAGGTTGCGAGCGCCGAGGCTGCCGCGGCAGCGGCAGAGAACGAGGTAAGACGCTACGAGCCCCTCGCTCGGACAGGGGCGGAATCGCATGAGCGTCTGGCAAACCTTGTCCTTCAGCGTGATCGAACCGCCGCCGATCTGCGCGCGCAGCGCGCCGCCTACCTCGCCGCCCGTCGCAGTATCGCGACACAAGCGGCTCGCATCGGCCAGGCGGAGGCGCAGCGCGGCACCGCGCAGGCGCAGCTTGCGCGCGCCTCGACGGATCTCGGTGCCGTCGAGATCCGCAGCAGCATCGACGGCGTTGTCGCCGACAAGGCGGTGCGGGCCGGGCAATATGTCCAGCCGGCTACCCGGCTGATGTCGGTGGTGCCGGTCGATCAGCTCTACATCGAGGCTAACTTCAAGGAGACACAGGTTGCCCTGATGCGCGTCGGGCAGCCAGTGACCATCAAGGTTGATGCACTGGACGGCGCCGAACTGCGAGGTCGGGTCGCGAGCTTCTCTCCGGGGACGGGTGCGCAGTTCTCGCTCATCCCGCCCGAGAACGCGACCGGGAACTTCACGAAGATCGTTCAGCGAGTGCCCGTGCGCATCAGCATCGAAGCGGGACCTGAGGCGCGCCGGGTGCTGCGTCCCGGCCTGTCGGTCGAGGTCACTGTCGACACGATCGGCGCAAAGGGAAGTCGTGACCGGATCGAACAGGAAACCGAGCGGCTGAAGCACGACGCAACGCAGGGCGCGCGCTGATGGCGGCCGAACGCGCCGGCCTGCGCGACTGGCTCGCCGTCGCGGCGGGCACGATCGGGTCGTTCATGGCGCTGCTCGATATCTCGATCGTCAATGCAGCCTTGCCCACCATTCAGGGCGAGATCGGCGCGAGCGGAACCGAGGGCACTTGGGTCGCGACCTCCTATCTCGTGGCGGAGATCGTTATGATCCCGCTCAGCCCCTTCCTCGTGCGCCTGTTCGGTCTGCGCAACTTCCTTCTGGGTGCGGCGGTCAGCTTCACCGGCTTCTCGATCGTTTGCGGTATCTCGACGACGTTGCCGATGATGATCGCCGGGCGTGTAGGGCAAGGCTTCACCGGCGGTGCGCTGATCCCGACAGCGATGACCATCATCGCGACGCGGCTCCCGCCATCACAGCAGCCGATCGGCACCGCCGCGTTCGGCGGCACCGCGATCCTCGGTCCGGTGCTCGGGCCTATCATCGGCGGCTGGCTTACCGACAATTACAGCTGGCACTACGCCTTCTTCCTGAACGTGCCGGTCTGTGCCGGGCTCGTCCTGCTCCTGCTGTTCGGGCTCAAGCACGAGCGTCTGCGGCTCGACCAACTACGCCATGCCGACTGGTTCGGGATCGCAGGGCTTGCAATCGGTCTGGGTGCGCTCACCGTCATGCTCGAGGAGGGGCAGCGCGAGATGTGGTTCGAGTCTGCCATGATCGTGAAGCTCGCGCTCGCAACGGTCTTCGGCTTCGCGCTTATCACGCTCGGACAGGTCCGCTCCGCGCATCCGGTGCTCAAGCTGTCGCTGATCTTCAGCCGCTCCTTCGGCAGCGTTTTCGTCCTCAGCCTCGTCATCGGCGTCGTGCTCTACGGGGTGACCTTCCTCATCCCGCAGTTCCTCTCGTCGATGGCGGATTACAGCGCGCTGCAATCGGGCAAGGTGGTCTTCGTCTCCGGCATCCCCGCCCTGATGCTGATGCCGTTCCTGCCGCTCGCGTTCAAATATCTCGACGTCCGGCTGGCGGTATTTGTCGGGATGACGCTGATCGGCGTCAGCTGCGCGATGGATTGGCACCTAACCGCACAGTCGGCCGGTGGCGATCTGACGGATTCCCAACTCGTCCGCGGCGTCGGGCAGATCTTCGCCATGATGTTCCTCAACCAGGCCGCGATCAGCGCCGTGGCGCCCGAGGACGCGGGCGATGCGTCCGCGCTGTTCAACGCGGGGCGCAACCTCGGCGGATCGATCGGCCTTGCCTTGATGGCGACCCTTCAGGACCGGCAGACATTCCTCCATTTCAACCGGCTGGGTGAGACGGTGTCGGCTAATGCGGCCACTACGCAGGAATGGTTCGCTAAAGCCATGCCCATGCCGTCCGGCGAAGCCGGCGCCTATCGGCAGCTCGCCGGTCAACTCCTCGAACAGTCTACCGTCATGGCCTATAACGACCTGTTCTTCGCGCTCGGCGTCGCGATCGCGATCACCACACCGCTGGCGCTGTTCCTCCGCCCGATCTCCTCCGACACGCAGATGGCGATGCACTGATGAAGCGACTTGGCTGGGCCATTCTCCCCGCACTCCTGACCGGATGCGTCGTCGGACCCGACTATGGAGGCCCGCCGAGCGTCGCGAGCGGCGAGCGCGCCGGATCGACATTTCGCCGCGTGGATCAGGCAGTCACGGTACCGCAGCCCCCTGTCGCACGCTGGTGGGAAGGCATGGGCGACGCGCAACTCACGATGCTGATCGACCGCGCGCTTGCCTCTAATCCGGACGTGGCGATCGCCGAGGCGCGCATCCGCAAGGCGCGCGCCAGCTTGCGCGAACAGCGCGCAAACCAGCTTCCCACCGTCTCCGCGTCAGGGACTGCGATCGTCGCCGATCTTCCCGCCGGCTCGCTCGCACTGCCGACTCAAGGCGAGCAATCCGATCGTGTCAGGGCCGAATTCTACAACGCCGGCCTGGACGCGTCTTGGGAGATCGATCTGTTCGGCGGGCGACGCCGTGCCGCCGAAGGTGCCGAAGCCCAGGCTCAGGCAGCCGAAGCCAGCAGGGCCGATGCGCAGGTTCGTCTCTCGGCGGAGGTCGCCCAGAATTATGTGACCCTGCGGGAACTTCAGCAGCGCCTGTTCCTGGCCCGCCGCTCCGCGGTGCTTCAGCAGCGATCACTCGCGCTGCTTCAGCAGCGTGAGCAACGCGGTGTATCGTCGCGCGACGAGGTGGTCCGGCTGCAGACCGAGCTGACCCGCACGGAGGGCGGGCTGTTGCCGCTTGAAGGGCAGATCGCAACGACGCTCGACCAGCTTGCCCTGCTCACCGGCGACGAACCCGGTGCACACGACGCCGCGCTGTCTACCCCCGCGCCGATCCCGATGATCCCAAGGACGGTCGCGATCAGCGA
The DNA here is from genome assembly GCF_002896965.1 of Novosphingobium guangzhouense. Classification (GTDB taxonomy): domain Bacteria; phylum Pseudomonadota; class Alphaproteobacteria; order Sphingomonadales; family Sphingomonadaceae; genus Novosphingobium; species Novosphingobium guangzhouense. The sequence continues at coordinate 9,655 of NZ_LYMM01000076.1, read as the reverse complement.
TCCCGCCGCCATGCTGCGACGGCGGCCGGACATTCGCGCAGCCGAGCGGCAGCTGGCGGCATCGAACGCACAGATCGGAGTCAACGTCGCCCGGCAGTTCCCATCCGTCAGCATCATGGGTATCATCGGCCTCGGTGGTCCCAATATTGCCGATGTGGTCGATCCTGACAGCGTCGCGGGCCTTCTTCTGCCGCGGATCAGCTGGAGCTTCCTCGACTACGGCCGTAATCGTGCTCGGGTCGAGCAGGCCCGGGCCGACCGCGACGAGGCGGAAGCACAATACCGCAAGGCAGTCCTCGGCGCGCTGTCGGACGCGGAAACGAGCCTGACTCGCTTCGGTAATCAGCGCCGTAACCTGTTTTCGAGCATCGCAAGCCGGGACGGTGCCAGGCAATCGGCGACCTACGCCCGGCAGCGATACGAGCAGGGGGCTGTACCGCTGAGCACCTCGATCGACGCCGAACGCGCGGCGCTGGCTGCCGATCAGTCGGTGCTGGAGGCGACTGGCGAGCTTGATCGTGCGTTTGTCGCCCTGCAAAAGGCGTTGGGACTTGGATGGAGCCAGCGGTAACCGTTGTGCAACCAGGCCGGGCGCGCTTCTGCCTCCTCCTGTCGGGTATCTGCGTGATGACGCAATCAGCGGAGGACTAGATCTGATGGACTGCGGGCGTGCCAGGGAGCGCAATCGTCGGCAGAAGCTCCGCTCGCTCACCGAAGAGGGGCGTGCTCTCGCGCAAGCGCTTTTCGAGGATCTTAGGCACAACCTTGCGAATGCTTACTGGGCAGCAAACATATCGACTACGGCTGCTGACCGTGATGCAGCATCTCATGCGGGGCGGATCAGGCGAGTAATACTGCCGGCTACACTCCCAGTATCAATGGCAGCAAACAGGTGCCGGACCAGGTCGGGGGGGGCTGCGTCGACCTGGCCCGGCGGGTATCACCTATCCTGCAAGCCCGGAGGGGGTCAGCGACTTGCCGGTGGTGAGCTCGTTCTCCAGCACCGGGACCGCGGTACCGGCGACTTGCTGCAGCGCCGGATCGGTTCCGTCCTGCGCATAACCCTTATGCATCGCCCACGCAGCCTGCTGAACCTGCGCCGACTGGGTGAGATAGAGGTTGTCGAAAGCGCTCTTCGGCGCCTTCTGGAGCAGCTTGAGGAGGGCAGCGCGGTCGGCGGAAAGGGTCGAGGACGGCGCCTTGATCGTGCGCTGATCGTTCTTCAACGCCGCCAGCAGCGCTTTGTGGCTACTAAGCGTCTCTGCCAGAACGCGCTTCGCATAGGCCTTGACGTCGTCACGCTGCGCGCGCGTCGCTGCGAGCTGCGCCGCCTTGATCTGGTAAAGATTGGCGTCGGCCGCGGCGAGCACGTAGTTGGGTCCACTCTGGCTTGCGATCGGCGAGACGCCGATGTCGGCGCTGGTCATCGTTCCTGAAGTCGCGGGCGAAACAGCCTGAGCCAACACTGGAACTGGCGCCAGGGTAAGCAGCGCGGCAAATATCGCAGTCTTCATCGAAATCCTCCGTTGGTTTTGTTAGACATTGACCAAGATCGACGGCTTGAACGATAAGGAAACGGAACGGTTCCCTTTTCGGATCTCGTCTGGGCAAATCGGCCCGGCGCGTGACGGCGGAGGCGGAGACCTTTGTCGGCCATCGGCCGCCTGATCCGCAGCGCCAGCAGCTCAGCGACATGACGCGCACCCAGCTCGGACACGGCCGCATTCTTTTCACCATACCCGTTATCGCCGACTATCCGTAAGCGTGGGCTGGAGGCCGCAGATCAGGCGGCTTCGGCTATCGGCTGCTGATCTGGTCGCCAGTTCCACGGCATGAGTTCATCCCAGCGGGCAGCAGGCCAGTTGCCGGCGATCTTGGCGATAACGTCAGCAATATAGGCCTGCGGTTCTAGGCCATTGAGTTTGGCGCTCTCGATGACGGAGTAGACAGCGGCGGCGCGATCGCCGCCCGCCTTTGAGCCAGCGAACAGCCAGTTTTTACGGCCCAGGGCCACGCAGCGCACGGCGCGCTCCGCAATGTTGTTGTCGATCTCCAGACGCCCATCATCGAGGAAGCGCGTCAGCGCCACCCAGCGCTTGCGGCCATAGGCGATCGCCTTGGCCATCTCGGACTTGGGCGAGAGACGGCGCAGGGCATCATCGAGTGCTTGGCGCAGCTCGTCGATCAATGGCTGAGTGCGATCCTGCCGGCTTCGTCGTAGGATATCGCGCTGCTGGCCGCGGACCTCTGCCTCGATTTCATAGAGCTGGCCGATGCGTTCCAGCAGTTCGGTGGTGAGCGGCGTCGGCTTGGTGGCGTGGATGTCGAATATCTTCCGCCGGAAATGCGCCCAGCAAGCAACCTCGGTGACGCGGTTCGTGTCGTAGAGCTTGTCATAACCAGCATAGCCGTCGGCCTGGAGATAGCCGGTGAAGTTGGCCAGCTGCCGCTGGGGATGTGCGCCGATGCGATCGGTGGTGAACTCATACCAGACCAGCGCCGGGGTCGTGGCGCCGGAGCCGCGATCATCGACAGCGTAAGCCCAGAGCCTGCCCGTCGCCGTCTTGCCCCGCCCCGGATCAAGCATGGGAACCGGCGTGTCGTCGGTATGGATCTTCGTGGCGGTCAGGCCGACTTCGCGAATGCGACTGACGATCGGATCAAGCAGCACGGATGCCTGGCCGACCCAGCCTGCCAGCGTCGAGCGGTCGATCTCGATGCCCTGAGCGGCCATTATCTCTGCCTGGCGGTAAAGCGGCAGATGATGATCGAACTTGGAGACGACGACATGGGCCAGCGTGCCGAAGGTCGCCTTGCCCCGGGCAATGGCTTTTACCGGCGCGGGCGCCTGCACGATCTTCTCGCAGGCCCGGCAGCTATATTTGGGGCGGATGGTCCGAACGACGCGCCACTGCACCGGCACGGCATCGAGCATCTCGTCGCTATCCTGCCCCAGCGGCCGCAGTGCGCCGCCGCAGTCGGGACAGGTGCAGTTACCCTGCTCGGGCTCGATCCGCTGCTCCTCGCGCGGCAGATGAGCTCGCAGCGTCCGAACCGGTGATGGCCGATCGACGGCTACTGGATCGCCGCGCCGCGCGGCGGCGACGATGGCCTCGCCTTCGAGTTCTTCGAGCGCCAGCTCAAGCTGAGCGATCTGGGTATCGAGCTTCTCGGAGGACTTGCCGAACTGCATCCGCTTGAGGCGCGCGATCTGCACGCGCAACGTATCGATCAGGATGTCGCGGGCGGAAATATCGGCGTGGGCGGCGGCCAAAGCAGCTTCGAGCTCGGCGATCCGAGCGTCTTTGTCAGCGGTGGAAAGGCCTGCATCTGACACCGCGATCCTATAGCGGAACAGCCGCTGATATGCCAGTAAAAGTGCCGAAAAATGGGTGTTTTTAGCCCGAAAGTGACGGGGTGAAAGTGCGTTCTGGCCGCCGCCAGTCGATACCTTCCAATAGCATGGAAAGCTGGGCTGCGGTCATCACCACCGACCCGGTCTTGGTCGATGGGGCTTCGTGGTCTTTGACCATAAGAGCTTCCCCGGGGTTTTGGAGATCGACGGAGAGCGGCTACAGGCGTTCGCGGGACAGGCTGGCATGTATGCTCAGGCTCTGGAAAGCGTCACCGGCAGGCCTTGCCATCAATTCTGGCTACATCAGCCGATCGCAGCCACGATGACGCGCATGATCCTAGGCTAACGCGCAGCAGCGCGACAGCGGCGCATTCAGCGACCCAAACAGCCTATTGGCGAGGCGTTCATTCCAATTTGGACATAAGGCGCCCCGCAGCCCCCTGTTCTGCAGCGAGATTGCGGTTGTACGCTAGCGGCATCCGCGGCGACTTCCATCGCAACGCATCCATGATCCCGGCGAGATCCTCGCCGCTGGCGAACAGGTCCTGGTTGAGCCCGATCCGCGTCGAGTGAGCACTGATCCCCTTGAGCAGTCGCGCCAGGTCCTCGGCCGTGAGATCGGGCAAGGCGCCGAGATCAAACGCTCGTCGGATGATCGCCCGGAAGATCGTCCCGATCGAGCCCGGATGCAGCGCAGTAGTGCCAATGTCATATTCGACGCGCGCCGGCACGGCCGGCTTCGAGAGCGTCTTGCGCAGATCCCACGTCTCGCGGCTCGATATGCTGTCGATGCGACGCCCTTTGACGGCTGCGCGCGCCTTGTAGCGCCGCACCTGCACCCGCCGGAACAGCGGCCCCGCTGCGATCTCGGTCGCATCGGTCCAAGCCGCGATCGCTGCGACGGTGCGCGGGCTGAGGTAGGCGGTCGCCCCTTCCCCGTCCTGATCCCCTTTGTGGCGCAGGATTTTCAGCAGCCGCGCCTCGGGATCGATCGCCTCCTCGATATGCTCGACCGCGACCGCCACCAGCTCGGACGCGCGCAGCCCGGTGTCATAGGCGGCCGACAGCAAGGCTCGGTCGCGCAGTCCCGGCAGATCGTCTCCGCAACTTTCGAGCAGCGCGCGGATATTGAGCCCGCGCGGCCGATCGCGCTCGACGTCGCGCACCGGCCCCTTGAAACGGAGTGGCCGCGCCTGCTTCTGCGCCGTGCCCTTCTCGCGCCGGATAGCCGCAAGCCGCAGCTTGACCAGCGCGCTCGGCGTCGGATCCTTCAACTCGAGGAGCTGGTGGATCTTGGCGATCGAAGCCTTGTAGCGCGCAAGCGAGGCCGGGCGGCTCCCCTGCCCCGCCCGGGCATCGAGATAGTCGGCCACCACCTCGGGCGTCGCCGGCAGCGCAATCCGTTTCGCGCGGCGGCACCAGAGGTCGAACGCCTCGAGGTCCGACTTCAGCGCGCGGATGCTGTGCGGCGACGAAGCCGCCTGGTACGCCGCAAGCAACGCCTCGTTGACGACGATCGCCTCGCCGGCGCGCATGTTGACCACCGCCCAGGCCAGATCATCCGGCGCAGCCGGCCGCGCGACGCCGGTTTCGGCCGGAATCAGGGCGTTTGCGGGGATCGCGGCATCGGGCTCCATCGGCGCGACCTCTGTCGGTATCAACAAAACACAGGACTGGGAAACGCAGGGTTTTCAAACGCCATCTGTCAGCAAATTCCAAGCCTGTCTCGCGTGCACTTCGCGATTTTGCTACAATAACACCGGACCACGCAAGGCGAGTCCCTGAAGCAGTCGGGGATAGGTCATGGCCGATTTGGGCACACTTCTAACAATGATCCCACCTGCCGCCTGGCAGGAGGCTTGTGAACGCGAAGCGGTCATTCGGCCCCTCACCGAACGGCCCAAACTGACCCGCGCTGCGGTGGAATGCGCAGCGGCGGAACTCGGACTTAGTCGCAGCCGTATCTTCGAACTGGTCGGCCGATATCGCGCCAAATCAGTGGCGAGCTCCCTTCTTGACCAAGGCAGGGGCTTTCCAAAAGGTCAGCACCGCCTATCCGCGAGATTGGACGGCATAATAAGCGCGGAGATTGACGGCTTCTATCTGGCACGGCCTAAACCGTCGCTCGCACAGTTGGTCCGAAGCGTCAGACACGCCTGCCAATCGGAAGGCATCGAAGCGCCTTCACGTAACACGATTGTCGCTCGGGCGCGTGAAGTCGATGCTAAACGAAGCATCGCGGCGCGCGACGGATCAAAGGCCGCTGCGGATCGCTTCCGCCCTGTCACCCGCTCATTCGACGCTGAGTATCCGCTCCAAGTCGTCCAGATGGACCACACTCCTGCTGACGTCATCATCGTCGATGAGCATTTCCGCAGGCCGCTTGGCCGGCCGATCCTCACGCTCCAGATCGACGTGGCCACTCGCACCATCCCCGGGTTCTATGTCTCATTGGAGCACCCATCAGCAACGTCTGTTGGTATGGCAATCCGCCACGCTGTGCTCCCAAAAACCGCATGGTTGCAGGAAAGGGATCTTGACCTTGTTGAGTATCCTGTCGCGGGGATTCCCGACGCCCTTCATCTCGATAATGCCAAAGAATTCCACTCACTTGCGCTCAATCGGGGCTGCCGCCAACACGGGATCGAGCTGATATATCGACCGGTGCGGACGCCCCACTACGGAGGCCATATCGAGCGGCTGATCGGCACGACCGTCGGTGAGATACACCTCCTTCCGGGCACCACCTTCTCCAACGTAAAGGCGAAGGGCGACTACAACGCTGAGGGGAAGGCCTGCCTTACCCTCCCGGAGTTCGAGAGATGGCTCACGCTCCAGATCGCAGTCTACCACGCAACGATCCATGGCGAATTGGGAGTTCCGCCTCTGACCGCCTGGCATGACGCGCTGGCGAAACGGCCGACCGCGCTACGGTACCCGATCAATGACGCAGCCTTCCTTCTAAATTTTCTGCCTTTCGAGATGCGCAAAGTCCGGCGCGAAGGAATTGAGCTGTTTCACGCCTTTTACTGGCATGGAACATTGGCCGCGCTCGCGGTGGGCACTGATCGAAAGCGGCCTGTAAAGTATAACCCGCTCAATCTCTCGGCGGTCTATCTGGAGCTGTCAGACGGCGAACATCTGACCGTTCCTCTTCGGGACCGGCGGCGTCCGGCAATCACGAAATTCGAGCATGATGCGGCTGTGAAGGCTCTACGGGAGCGCGGTCGAATGGCGCTTGATGAGCACCAAATTTTCGAGATGGTCAAAGAGCAACGGACCATCGTTCGCGACGCCATCGCTCGGACCAAGACGGCTCGCAAGGCCGCGCAGCGAACCGTTTATGCCTTGAGCGCGGGAGCACCGGTCATTGCGCCAACGGAACCCCGCCTACCCAAACCGCCCGATCCGCCAGCTGCCACCGAAAAGGTTGTGCCGTTCGACATCGAGGAACGCGGATGACTGTTCTCAACCAACATCTGTTTCCGGCCTATCGCGACCAGGCGGACTATCCCGACGAAACCAGGATCGATTGGCTACGCCGTGACCGTTGGATGGGCCTTCCGCAATCAGAGGCGGCGTTGAGCCAGCTCGAAGATCTTCTGGCCTATCCCAAGCGCGGACGCATGCCATGCCTGCTCCTCTTCGGATCAACCGGCATGGGCAAGAGCGAAATCCTCAGCCGCTTCTCGGAACTTCATGCCCCCGCGTTTGACGAACGGGCAGGCATAACCGTCATGCCGGTCGTTTCAGTTCAGATGCCGCCAGAGCCAACCGAGGAGGAATTTTATACCGAGCTCATGCTGGCCATGAACTACGCCGAGTTCGGCCATCTATCACTTCGCACACTGCGCGCTCTGGCGAGACGAACCCTCGCGGAATTTGGCGCCCGCATTCTCGTGCTGGACGAGGTCGACAAGATGCTCGCCGGGACGCCGAGGCAGCAACGCATCTTTCTCAACACCATCCGCTTCCTCACCAACGATCTTAGAATTCCCATTGTCTGCGCGGGTACGGAAGACGCACGGATCGCCGTGCTCACTGACCCCAACCTTGCAGATCGGTTTGGCGCCCTGGAGTTGAGCGCGTGGCGCAACGATCATGCACTGCGCCAGTTGTTGGCCAGCTTCGCTGGATTACTTCCCCTGAGGCGCCCTTCCCACCTGGACGATGACCAGGTGCGTCGACGGGTTCTTGCGCTTACCGATGGGGTAACGGGCCGAATTTTTCGATTGATGGAAGCGGTTGCCATTGCAGCTATCCGTAGCGGCCGCGAGATGATCGATGCCGACAGCTTCGACGATGAGCAATTGCTGCTTCCCCTGGTTTCCATGCAGGTCACTGCAGGAGGCAGGAGAGCCGCCCGATGTCGACGACCATGACCCAACTTGAACAGTGCTTTTGGAAAAGGCATTGTGATTCAATGAGATGCATGCACCGGCGCGAGTGTTACCACTACATTTTTGGGGTTGGTTGAGCTTGCAGAGGCTCAGGTTCGCGGCGGCAGTTCGCTGATATTGGCCGGCAGCGCGATGCTGGTTGCCTTGAAGACATTCCCCACCTGGCCCGAAACGTGGGTGCGGGTGGTAATGACCTTGCCGTCCTTTTCGATGGTGGCTTCCTGAAGGCGATCGAGATCGTTGAGGAGCGGCTGCCATTCGGGCTGCAAGCCCTTTTCCTGACACAAGCGGGTGAGTTCCTTGGCCAGCGTCAGAGCGAGGAACGAGACAAACACATGGCCGCGGATAGCGGCATCGGACTGATGGAAGATGGGACGGGTATCGAAGCTGGCCTTGGCGACGCGGAACAGGGCCTCGACCTGAAGCAAATCACGGTAGCGGATGACGGCCTGCAGCGGAGTGATCCTGGCATTGGTGCGCAGCACGCTGATGCCGTCGTAGCGCGCCTCGTCGGCAAGCTTGCCCATGTCGATCTCGAAGGTCTTGCCGCTGGCCTTGAGATAGCGGCGATAGGCTGAGTTACCGACCAGGGCCTTGTCGCCCTTCTTCAGCTGGTTCTGGAGGCCATCGATGATCGCTTGCCGGTCGGCCTTGTCCTTCCTTGCCTCAGCTTCGTTGAGCGTGACGACGTAGCGCTGGGCATCTGCGCCTTTGCCAACGCGCACTTCCTTGACCCACAGCTGAGTGTCTCCTGCCTGCCTCTCGAGGACCAGGGGCACCATCGGGGCAGTGTCGGCAAGCACGACATCGCGGATGACGCTGCTGGTACGCTCTCGCGCACCCAGGATGTATTCCATCCCCAGCTCTTCCAGGGCGGCGATCGTTTCGGCGCTGATCATGCCGCGATCGGCCACGACGCACGAGCGGGTGATCCCAAAGCGGGTACGCAGGCGCGTGACGATGGGCATAAGCACCTTCACGTCGGCCGTGTTGCCCGGGACCATCTCGGTGCAGATCGGACGCCCCTGGGTGTCGATCACCACGGCCAGGATCATCTGGGCAAGCTCGGGCCGATGGTCCTTGGAATGACCACGCCGACCTAGCGTGTCGCCGCCTGCACCGTAGAACGAGAGCGACGTCGTATCCATGAATACAAGACTAAGGTCGGTGAACAGGTCTCGGCGGCGATCGAACAGCTTCTCCTCGATCACGTCCTTCACGCAGCGAGGTGCCAATGCGCCTTGAGCCTTCTCCTCGATCTCCTCGCCCAGCCAGGCCATGGCGCGATAGAAGTGATGGAGGGCAAGATCCCCGCTGCCGTCAATGGCGTAGCTCTCCATCCAGTCCAGGCAGGCTCGGTCCGAGCCTGATACGAACAGGCGGTGCAGTGTGGCGACAAATACGGCGCGCTCCACGGCAAAGCCGAACTGGCGGCCTTCCAGCACCTCTTCCAATACAGCATCGATGCCAAGCCGCACCCACAGGCGCCCGAACAGCAAAGGGCCTCCGATCCGCCGCGCCGCGATCCGGCCGGCATCGATATCGGACAGAATGACGCTGCGTTGCGCGTGACGTGCGATCGAGGCGGCCAGTCTGTCGAGTTCGCCGCTCGCGGCCAGCACATCCTTGCGGCCAAGAGCCTTGATCGTGCGCTGGCGGACGGTTTTGCCCTCGCGCACGCTCTCGACCAGGTAAAGATAGCGGTGCCCGCGCGCGACTCGTTCGACGACAAACATGGCACGTTGTTACTGCCTGCACCCACAAAGATAAACCAAACCATTAGTCACAGCCAAAATGTTGTTAGCACACCCGGTTTTGCTGCCAAACTCGACCCTAGCAAAATCAAGTACTTACGATCTCGTGTTCACTGCGCGTTCCGCCAGCGCTGTCCAACTTGGGC
>NZ_LYMM01000075.1 GCF_002896965.1 Novosphingobium guangzhouense | reverse complement strand
CAAAGCCAGAAAGGAGAAGCCAGCATCTTGAACCCGCCGTTCAACGGCAGCACATAAACCACACCCACCCGGGTCACTTCTCAATGGAAACCCCGGGTCACTTCTCAGTGGCAATCAACAATGGGGATACCTTCCGTCGAATTTCTTGGATTTCTTGTCGTAGGTTCCCCTGCTTGGTTTCAGGTTCGGCAACGCCCGATCCAGGGCCGCCGCTGAGGCTACTACGATATGGTTCCGGATCAGCAGACCATGCGGCAGATCGTGCTTGCGGTAAGTAACAAGCATGACGGCGACGTGGCGGGCCAAGAGTCGCAGATGCTCCAAATGCCGCGTTACCTCGTCGAGATCGGGCATGAGGTCAGGTGCCACTTCTTGGGGCCATAAGGACAACAGGTGGCGACAATCGGGACCCAAAGCGGGAATCAGCTTATCGAGTGGATTGAGGACTTGCGTGTCGATCCAGTCGAGGCGTTCTGTCAGCGTATGGCTTGAGGGCGAACGATCAAGTTCCGAAGGTGTTATGGAGATGATGCGACGAAATTCCCGTCCAAGTGGGACGAGTTCGTGCTTAAGCCGCGCTACAGCGTCGAGGTCTTTCGCGACGCCGGCAATTTCTGCCAGCTTCGCGATGGCTGCATCTTTAAAGGGCTCGTCACTTTCCTCGGTCGAATTGTTCAAGCGTGTGCCCCCAAGCCTCCAATGCGTCCCGCCGTTCGGCGTCATACCCGTACCGATTGTAGACCGCAGCCACACCAGAAATCGTACCTGAAATGTGGTTTAACACCTTTTCGATGACATGGGGCGCAACGCCAAGCCGGGCCATTCCCGATGCACCTGTGCGCCGTAAGTCATGAAACCGCCAGTCGCTCGTCCCAGACGTTTCGTGAATGCGCCCTATCGTCTTGCTGAAACAGCTGATGTGCGTGCGCTGCGTCGTCGTGAACACGAAGTCGCATTCGAGGAAGCGCGGCGCTTCAGCCAAGAGCTTCAAAGCATAGCCGCTGAGGGGCACGACATGTTGCTTTCCGTTCTTCGATAAGTGTGCAGGGATGACCCAAATTTTGCCTTCGAGGTCGATGTCGCTCCATTTCATCTGCGACACCTCACCACGACGTTGTGCGGTGGCGAGCAACAACAGCACGAATTGCCTGAAAGGGTACGCCTCGACCTCACAAGCGCGCATCACAGCCCTAACCTCATTGTCATTCAAAACACGATCACGTGCCTGCTCGCGCGTCGGAGCTCTAATTCCCATAACAGGGGAGGAATCTACGATACCTCTCTCAACGCACCAATTGTACAGTTTGCGCAGGTTTGAATGGATGCGATTTGCCTGATACGCGGCGCCACGCTCAATCGCACCATCCATCAAGCCAAGAATATAGCGCGTGTGACACGGCGAATGTCTTGCTGCCCATGCACAGCTACAAATTCGCGCTGCAAGATCCTTTCTGCTTCTTGCCGACTGCGATTTCGCGGCTTCGCGTACTGCTTGATAAAATCCTGGCAAACCGCTTCGACACGCAAGCTGAGCTGGCGGCGACGTGTTGCAGGATCAATGCCCTCGTCGACATTACGAAGGGCCTCCAGCGCCTTCTCGCGCGCCTGCAAGAGACTGATACGTGGATACACCCCAAGATGAAGACGGCGCTGCTTCAAACCGTATCGATACTTCACGGTAAATGTTTTTTGCCCCTGCTTGCCCACACGCACGCTGAAGCCGGGACACAATAGGTCATGAACGTCATAGCGTCTCTCGGCAGGTTTTAGAGCATCGATCGTCTTTGCAGTAAGTGCTTTCCGCATGTGTCGTTCCTTTCAACGACACCTTAAAAAACATGGTTTTCAGCCAATCTCAAAGAATTTTCTAATCTCTCGACAGCGTGCAACAGAAAAGTTCAGGTTGGAACCAGATGCCGACCACCGGGGGTAGTGAAAACCGACCTTTCACACCCATCTCCCGACCAGATCGCGCCTCATAAAATCTGAAATTTTAGCAATCAGGGAATCACCTTATAGCGCGCATCATTACGACTACAACAATAGTAACGAATCCCGATTTTCAATTCTACTGCCCTTGGGGCGGACTAAATTTGACGAAATATTGATAATTTATTCAAATGGCACTGCAATTGGTCAATCCAAGATGCGCTTAGGGTAGTCATGTAAACGACTAACGCGCGCGATCACCGCTTTACGGAACTCTTTCTTATCCTCGGCATGATGAAGCCTGCGATGGCAATTCGGGCATGCTGCGATCGAATTATCCACGGTGTCCGGTCCTCCTTCAGACAAAGGGCGAACATGATGAACTTCCAAATATGGCAGACCATCGGGGCGGTTGAATGGCGCAGCATCACCACAGGCTTCGCACAAGCCTGCAGCGCTCTCGTTGACCCATGCAATCACATTAGGGTCACGGACAAAAGTCTGACTGGATACTGTGACACGGGAGACCAATTTGTTTCCCGAAGGCGGTGACAGTTTGGCAATCCGCTGGGCCGCCGATGCAATTCTAGTCTTTAGATCTACCTCGTTCGCTGTTGGCTTTTCCCAAACCTGCGCACGCGCCCAATGCAGATTGATCAAAGTTATAATGCTATCCTTAACCCGTCCAACATTCTTGAGCGGCGGATAACCTCCAACGAAGGGCAATCCGAGCTCCTCGATCACCGCTGAAATATTCTGCATTCGGCGCTCATAAGCCGCTTCCCCCCGCTTAGGCAGGGATTCGCGCAGCACATTGCGCCGCAGCAGTGATTTATTGACCGACGCGCCCTCTTGCCATGCAAGCCACAACTGTCGGTACGCACGAACACACGCATCCAGTTCGGTAAGCGACCAGCCGGCGTGAGGCTCTTTCCTTGAAATAGCCGCCCGCGCTCCTTCGGCGCGGAATGCCCCAGTGACAGGGTCAAATTCCAGCAGGTTCATGGTGAGCGTTTCATCGGGCCATCGCATCACAGCTTTACGTGGAATTGCGGTAGGATCCTGAGCACGCAACATGACCACCTGAAACGTTCGACTATCATGCCAGACCTGCTCAAGGTGATTCCGTCTTGTCTTGTTACCGCGCTGGGAGGCCCATACCGCAAGCTTGGGATGATCGAGGTAATCGACGCGAACCACAGTTCCGTCGTCTTCGATCTCATCTTCCCACAACGTAAGGACCGTGATTTGACCGTCAGGGCTCTGCGCCGACCAGGCATATCGGTCACGGGTCTCCGCTCCGAGATGTCGAAAAGCGTCCACGACACGCCATTTTTTCAAAGCTCTTTATCCTACTGCAACTCTGCGTTGTGGGCTATGTATCCGCCAACACGATCCTTGGTTGAGCGGCAATCACCAAACCTGGATTCCCTAATTCAGCAAAATCAATGGCATGACCAGCGCCCGCAGCTGCAGCCGCTGCGAGATTGATCGATGGTTCGTGCCGGATCGCAGTTTCAAGATGCGGCCATCCCGCGACAAAAGCGGCTACGGCTAGTTCCGCATCACCGGCATGAGATTGTGCCTTGAGATGACCAGAGACGAACGCCTCCCAGATCAACAGCTGCATGTCTCCTTGGGCGAACCTGCTGGTACATGTAGTGGCGCACAGTGCTCCCATTCGAGCAAACAATGCGTCAAATATCCAGGCCATATTGGCGATGCCAGCTGCCATCGCACCGCAACCAGCGCCTGCCGACCACGGCCGCGACATGGCCGCTTCGATCCCGCCACGATTGGCCGTCATCGTCGGGAAAGGGCGTCTTCGCGGCACCCACAGCGGTGCTTCAAAACCAATCGCAACCGGCTCGTCGGCAGAAATGGCAGAGGCGATGGCGTCGAGTAATATGGTGGGCTCGCCGCAACCAGAAAGTCCGGTTGAGGTACTCCAACCCATCTTGAGTGCGCTACCGACATCGATTGCAGCGACAAGCATTATGCCTCCAGCTTTTTCATAAGCTTACACCGGCCGATAAAGCACGGCATCGAGCAAGGCGACGCGGCACTCCCAAAGCTCACCCTCGGCATTGTCCGGCTTGTCCGCGTTATACCAGTCAGAAAGCCGCACGATCTCGATGACCTTGTCCCAGTAATCATCTAGGGTCAGCGTCGTCCGCGCGAAACCCATCCGCCCCGCTGCCTGGGCAATGTTCGGCTTGCACACGCACAGAAATACATCGGGTCGTTTCATAGCCAAAAGACGGCTGGCCGTAGCATAACCGCCAACCCGGTCAGCGCCTTTGAACGCGCGTGTGAAATGGCGGGAAAAAGTCTTAAAATGATGCCGCAGAACTTCTCCCTTCTGAGGCACACTGTCGATCGCCTGCGCAAGATGACGATCATTGGCGATGACCAGATTGGCAAAATTGCCCATGCCGCGCATGGAACCAAACCACCCCCAATCACGGGCTAGGTCTGCCCCGTTGCGTTCGTTTCGATCTACAACCAACCCTGCGATCGCTTGACGCTGTCCAAGTGAGAGGTCGGCGAATGATCGCCGGGAAGCGAACCATTCTTGAGCGACCCGCAGCAGCTCGATACTGTCTTCGACATCGTGATATTGAGAAGCCTGTATCTCGCTGACATAATTCGACCAACTCATAGAGGTAAGCGACGATGACAGCGCAGAGGGTTTGACTTTGTGCAAACCTTCAAACGGATCGTGAGGAGGCTTAGGCATTCGCGCGGCTCGCTTGCAGCTTGCCCGATAGGCGATTGCGAAGTCGGCGGTTACAGCTTCACCCAGATCAGCACTGCTGCGGGTAAATGCTAGCAGATCGCGAAAGAACGGATCGCTGACGTTCCCCTCAACCAGCACCGCAGCTTCATGGTTTTTACCCAAACCTCCAAAGGTGAAATTGGCACTTCCGACCACAGCCACGGCGCTTTCACCCGATACGAAACCATAAACCTTTGGATGATAGGTGCCGCCGGAAAACTTCGTCGCTACTTTAGCGCCTGCCACGCCTATCAATTCATCAACCAGGTTCGGATCGGTTTGACTGAAGGCCACGCCGAACGTGACATTTCGGAACTTTTTTGGATATTTCAGCAGCTTCGTCGCGACGCCTGTGAGGCTTCCCCATGCGACCGCCCAATGAAATTCCTGATGATGATCCATCAATTCCGCCAGAACCGAGCGCACATTTGAGGCATCAAGGAATTGTAATTTCATGAAAAACACCTGGCTGGATAACAACCCCTTCGAAATGCTCCGAACAAGTTGAAAAAGGGGAAACATCAAGCCAGAAATTCGCCACCCCTCACATTGCGGTTATGTCACTTTGCCGGACATCCCATGTCGATGCTGAAGATCGTCGGGCGTGGATGAGATCGGGCGTTATGTAAAAATTCCGCCTAGGCATCTGCCCTTATGCAGCCTGATTGAATTCGACGTGCTTTTGAAACTCGCTGAGAATCTCAGGATACTGTTGGGCCATATGCCTCACCACCCGCGCGTTACTCAGTAATTTGCCGACATAGCCAATTGCGACCACCAGATCGAGGTGATCCTCGCCGTACCTCTGTTCGATAACCTTGAACTCGCGATCCAGATTTTCTGATTCACGCTGCATAATAGCGATTTGGTCTGTGGTGAGACCTCGCGGTTTATTACGCTTTTTGGCGACCAAAAATTCATCTGGCGTCGAGGCAACAAGGCCTTTTGCGTAAGATAGCGAGAAGCGAATCATGGCGATCATCGCTTGCGCTGCTTCAATTTGCCGTATTGGTTTGAGGCGGCGCAATTCACCAAACACATTGAGAGGGACATGGCGATCCTGCAGAAGATCTGCGACTTCCGGACAGATACCGACGAGCAGATTTCGCTTATGCCTAATGCTGTCAATGTTGACGTTCAATGCGCGCGCAAGTCTTTCCTCCGAAACTCCCTTCTTTATGGCATTCAATATCATCTTATGTTCTTGAATAGCCGCGATCCGACTTACACGCCGATTGTAGGTAAATGCCTCGTCATCCGTCGCGATCAAACACACAACCTCGTGTTCTCCACGCGTACGTAAAATGTCGACCCGCAAATGACCATCCAAAAGGTGATATTTTTCGCGCTCGCGCGCATCGCGCACAACCACAGGGGGCTCAATAATGCCAACCTCACTGATCGAAGCCGCGATTTGATTATACTTTATGGTTTTGCGAAGGGCATCGGTCACGTCGCGCAACGGCAAGATCGCTGCAAGTGCGATGCGAAGGCTGGCTTCCTCAAAGCCAAGCTTCACAGGAATAACAGGCTTACGCATGATAGGGCTGTCCGCGTCTCGCGAGTCGGTCTGCGATGGCCTCTGGCATCGTTCCCAGCGCTTCGTCTTCGAGCAGCCCCGTAAACGTGTCATCCATACGCAGACGATGTAGTGCCTCAACGATAAGCATGAGGCGGTCATGCGCACCGTTGGCGCGGCGAATCAGAGCTCGCTTACGTTCAACATCTTCGCGATAGGCCTTTAGCAATGACGCGGTGGAAAGCCGGCTGCTCTTCTGAGTGCTAACCTTCAAGCGCTTCCCACGATGCCGACGCTCATCGATCAAACGCCTGGCAGCGATGAGCTTTTTCCCTTTCAGTTCGCCTTTCTCATAAGCCGTGTGGAGTGCGCGCTGCACGCCTTGGTCATCGGACTCAGCAATGTCGACGGCCACCGAAAGCGGGATTGTACGAGCCTCGACCGCGCGCAACAGCCTTTGCTCCCCCTGATCCATCAGACGCGCGACGCCGTGCACATAGTCATAAGAGAGCCCAGTTTTGCGCGCGATTTCCTGGTGCGAATACCCGCGCTGCGCCATGCCGCCGATGTCTTGCAGTAGGTCAATGGTCCGGTGCTGCCGGCGGGCGCAGTTCTCGACCAAGCTTGCAATCATGCAGTCTTCCGCGTCAGCCCCAACGACTAGTGCCGGGACTTCACGCTGGCCGAGATGTTGATAGGCTTCCAAACGGCCCTGACCGCAGACGAGATCATAGAAAGGGCCGTCCGATTCAATGCGGCGGGTTACGGTGATTGGCCGCTTCAAACCGATCGTCGCTATATTTTCGACAATTTCGAGGAAGACGCGCTGGTTGCGGACGCGCGGGTTCACGACCGTAATCCGATCGATGGGAATCCATTCGATACGCTGGGCCGGTTTTGCCGATGTCATGCTGCTCTCCGCACTGGCACCCGTGCCGCCATGCGCCAAACAGGGTCAGCAGTGGGAAATTGGAAGGCATCGAGCGACAGCCCGTTGTGTTCGCACAGCCGCAGCAGCGCCGCTTCAAGAGTCAGCCGCGGCAGGACATAGTAGTCTCGGACAGCTTCGTTCGCTTCATTCATACGCACCGTCAGAACGATGTCGGGCTTAGTCGGAAAGTCGAGCTTGACCTTCCATCGCAGCGAACCCGCACCCGTGGCAAAGCATCGCGCAATCGCCAGCATCACGGTGAATTCATCGTTGATGTGTAACAGCTCGCTTTCGGGGTCAAAACGCGCGGTGCCACCGAACCTCTCGATCCCCCCAATGAGATCAGCCAGCACGTTGGGATGCGCAGCGCGGAGGCGACGGTTAGCCTCGATGTATCGATAGTCGTGTCGCGGCGCGAAGCCTACCAACGCATACGCGCGTAATAAGCTACCAAACCGCTGCCGATAGGTGCTGCTTGAAGGCGCGTTATCGAATTCGTCTATGATCAGGCCCGAGAGCGTCTGGTTTAGCGCTAGAATTGCGCGCAATTTTGCCAACATCTCATCATCGGACAAACGGGCACAGCGCTGTTCGATAATCCTTTGCGCCTGATCGAACAAATCTTTGTCCACGATCGGCGAAAAAGCGCCATTGTGCCGTATCCAGTTGTCAGCAGGGTTTAGGACATGCTGTTGCTTTAGCTTAAAGGATGTGCGCGCCCAGACATTGTTACCAATATACTTCTCATTGATAAGCAGTTGGTGAACCGTGCCGCGTGTCCATTGCCGCCCCAAATCGGTCAAAACTCTCCTGGCGTTCAGTAAGGCTGCAATCTCGGCTTCAGTTTTGCCGTCTTGCACAAACCATAGATAGACTTGGCGAACGATCGTTTGCTCATGCTCTGGACCGGGCGTGAGGACGACACGGTCCGTCTGGATGCTTTTGTGTTCACCAAGTCCTAAAAGGCCTTTCTGCCGTCCATCTTGATCGACAAGCGTCCGCCGCAGCCCGAAGCCTGCCGCTCCACCCTGTCGAAAACCAAGGCGAACGAGATTCGCTTGGCCCGCAAACACCTTCACGGAAAGCTCCCGGCTGTACTCGCCTGCCATGGCCCGTTTGACGGTCTTGATGATAGAGGAGCCTATGCTGCCATCGTTTTCGAATTGCTCGGTACAGTAGTGGACGGAGATGCCGGCTCGCCGACAGCGCAGCTCATAGCTGGCGGCTTCATCAGGATCCTGAAAACGCCCCCAACGACTGATGTCATAAACGAGCACGGCCTCGAAGTCGGCTTCCCCATTCTCGATGTCTCGAATGAGTGACTGAAGGGCGGCCCTACCCGAAATGTTCAGCCCGCTCTTGCCCTCATCTGCGTATGTCCGAACGATTTCATAGCCCCGAAATTCCGCATAGCGCGCGATCGCCTCGGCTTGGTTGTCGGTGGAGTACTGCTGGTGCTCAGTCGACATGCGCACGTATTGCGCGGCCCGAATCAGTGTTCGGGCATTGTCCTGCTCAGCTGCACCTGGCTCGTCCCAACGAATTATCATGGAGCTTTCCGCTCGAAATCGGCTCATTGAAGTCCCGCTCTCAATCTACAAGAAAGGAGCGGGAGAATGCTTCCTGAAAGCGGCAGAAAAGTACGCGCTGGGCAGCGCCTCACAACCGCAGAATTCGCTGAGCGGATAGGCTTCGCATTGCGATCCCAACTGGGCACCAGCCGTCAAGCTACGAAAACCGTCATGTCTTGGACCGGCGTTTGTGATCGAGCGGCGCGAACATGGATCAATGGCGGCGGGGGTATGAGTGGGCTTCACCTCATTCACCTTGCGCAGCATTCGGACGAAGTATGGCGCTTGGTCCTTGAGCTTTCCTCTCGCCATGAAGCTGGTCTCAATTTCGAGGTTCATGCCGTTGAGGTGGCTTTGGCGAAGGCAATGGGCGCGGTCGAAACGGTAAAACGCCAGATGCGATTGCGCACGCCGTGATGGGGTCGGAGGGACGAGCCGTGCTCAAATCGCGATACGGCCTTTTAGTCTTTTAGGGGTCTTAGTTGAGCGCTATAAGCCCTTTTAGGGCTCAACCGATTCGGGACTTGGAGAAAAAGGTGACCAAAGAAGAAAAGGAAGCTCTGAGTCATTTGCGCAGAGCCACAAATGACGGTCAGGATTCGGTTGTCCTCGCAAGTAACCTCGAAAACCAATTCGCATGGGACCGAGCAGAGGCCACAAGAACGATTTCGGCTTGGCATAAATACGGATGGGGTCGCCGAATCCTCGGCCGTCGCGGACATGACACTCGGTTCTGGCTAAGAGCCTCAGGCGTAGCGGCTATCGATAAGGCTAAAGAAGAGAACGTGCGCTCAATCCCGGAAGAGGCAGCAACCGTCCTTCCTTTAGTTCGCCATTCATTCCAACTTCGTACGAACCTAGAGGTATTCTTCTCGCTTCCGATAGATATGACGGAACGAGAGGCGACGAGGCTTTCGCGGTTCATCGAAACGCTACCGATTTGAAATTCGATGAGAGAAACAACGGGGGCGCAGGGGGGTATCAGGAGCGTTGGTTACGTTGATGGCTGTTGCACCCACATGCAATGATATGAAGGTTTTCGGATCGCAGGATTCTGTGATCCAATGACCCCTCTGATGCGATTTGCATCTATCTGCTGAGAGTTTAAGGCCAGCTTTTAATCAGCGGGTCACAGGTTCGAATCCTGTCGGGCTCACCATACCCCGCAACGTGACATGAAAACGGCCCCGCAGGTTCTGCCTGCGGGGCAGTTTGCATTTCGGAACCGGGGCTCAGAAGCCCAGGTCTTCGATTCTCCCGTCGAAATTGCCGCCCAGCTTGTTGTTCGCCGCCGCCAGCTTTTCGCCGGGGACGCCCGCAAGGTAGCCGTCGATGATGCGCTGGTAGTTGCTGATCAGCCCTTCGACCCGGCCGGAAAGGCGCATGAATTCGAAGCCGGAGGCATGCAGCCCCTTCTGCTGGATCGGGATGTTGGAATAGTCCTGCCGCGGGATGGGCGGGAAATCCTGGCTGTCGAACGGCAGCACGATGGGCTCCATCACCGGTTCCGGCTCTTCGCCTTCGGGGAAGAAGGTCAGTGACCAGATTTCGAAGAAGCAGCTTTCCGGGCCGAGCGGGCGGATGCGGTAGGCCGACATCGAGCTGAAGTAGGGCAGCAGGAAGTAGTGCGGAAACAGGAACTCCACTGCGTTGACGGGGTCCGACTGTGCCACTGCGATAAGATCGGGAATCGGTTCGCCGCGTTCCTTCAGCTGAGCCGAGACCTGGTGCATCACCATTCCCAGCCACATCATCATGGCCTGGCCCTTGTCCTCCGGCAGCCCCTGCGTGGCGTGCTGGAGGGATTTGGCGATCGCCACTTCCTTTTCGTGGAGCATGCCCGCCATGCCTTCGCTGAGCAGTTCCATGTTCTTGATCTGCGCGGCGATGTTCTCTTCAAGGGAGAGTGCCGGGTCGGCCATCATCGGATGGCGATCGGGGTTGTCGGCCATGGCGTACATCGAATCGTACATGGTCGGCACCGCATGCTGCAGTTGCGGGTGTGTCTGCATGACGTGGTAGCCTTCCATGAAGGCTTCCATCGCGATCTTCCAGTTCGCCGGAAGTACGGTGCCGTAGCACCATTCTGCGCGCAGCTTGTGCAGGTTGTGTGCCTCCAGCCGTTCGGCCACCGGGCCAAGGCTTTCGCGAACGGAGGGGGCATCGGCATCGTGGTTGATCCAGACGCAGCCGCCGTAGACTTCGGCGCGGCAGGGGATCAGGTTGATGTCGTCCTCGTCCATCTGGCGTTCCGAGAACAAGTGCTTGCCGTAGACCAGCGTGTTCTCGCCATCCATGTTCCAGCGCCAGCCGTGGAACGGGCAGACGAACCCGGATTTCGCGCAGTTGCCATGCGCCGTCGCGTGCGACGAGCCCAGCGGCGATCCGCCCGCGAAGGGCACGCCGCGATGGCGGCAGGCATTGTTGAAGGCTTTGATCCCGGTGCTGGTACGCACGACGATCACGGACTTGCCGACGTTCTCGTACTCGATCCAGTCACCCACTTCGGGGATCTGCTCTTCGCGGCAGGCCATCTGCCAGACGTGGGGCCACAGGTGGTCAAGTTCAGCCTGGTAGAATTCGGGATCGTAGTAGCGCTTTACCGGGATGCGTTCGGGATCATCGACCGGGAATGGCACGGGGCGCAGGCCGCCGTCTGCTGATTTGAGCACTTCCCAATACCTCTCGCTGTTACTCTCGTTCGTGTTGAACCAGTGTATAGCGTGAGGTTGGGGAGGCAATCACCACCCGCCCTGCGGTGATCGCGGGCGCGGTAATTGGGCTTGATTGGTAGGGAAGTGAGGAGGGTGCCTTACCTCTTCAGGCCGGTTTGACGAAGCTGTCGAGCACGCGCTTGTTGCCGGCCTGCTCGAATTCGATTTCCAGCTTGTTGCCTTCCTGAGCGACCACCGCACCATAGCCGAACTTCTCATGGAAGACGCGCGCGCCCACGGCGATGTCGGTGCGCGGCTTGGCGGCGAAGCTGGCGGCGGAGCGGGTGCTTTCGACCACGCGCTTGGGCGTCGCGTCGTATTCCCGCGAAGCCGCGCGCTGCCAGCCGGGGCCGCGCGTGACGATGCGCGAAGGTTGCTGGCGCGCCACGTCGGCAAAGGGATCGGAATGCTCCGACCACTGCGCCCGCCACAAGGATGCGCCGCCGGTCAGCGTGGTCTCGCTATCGACGTGATCCTCGGGCAGTTCGGCAATGAAACGCGAGGGGATCGAACTGGTCCACTGGCCGTAAATCCGCCGGTTCGCGGCATGCAGGATCGTGCACTTCCTTTTCGCCCGCGTGATCGCGACATAAGCGAGGCGGCGCTCTTCCTCCAGACTGGCAAGCCCGCCTTCGTCCAGCGCGCGCTGGGAAGGGAACACGCCTTCTTCCCATCCGGGCAGGAACACGTTGTCGAATTCCAGCCCCTTGGCGGCGTGCATGGTCATGATCGTGACCTTCTCCTCCTCGGCCGCGTTCTCGTTGTCCATGACGAGGCTGACGTGCTCAAGGAAATCGCCGAGGCTGTCGTATTCCTCCATGGCGCGGGCAAGTTCGGCGATGTTCTCAAGCCGCCCGTTGGCTTCGGCGGTCTTTTCCGCCTGCAGTGCGTCGGTGTAGCCGCATTCGTCCATGACGGTGCGCAACAGGTCGGCGGGGCCTTCGGTGGCGGACAAATCGCGCCAGCGGGCGAAATCGCGCATGAGGGCAAGGAAGGTATTGCGCGCGCGGGCTGGAAGCTCGTCGGTATCGGCGATCTCGATCGCGGCGTTCGACAGCGGGATGGAGCGAGCGCGCGCCAGCCGGTGCAGCGCTTCCAGCGCCTTGGCGCCAAGGCCGCGCTTGGGGGCGTTGTAGATGCGTTCGAACGCAAGGTCGTCGGCGGGCTGGGCGATGACACGCAAATACGCCAGCGCATCGCGGATTTCGGCGCGTTCATAGAAGCGGAAGCCGCCGACGATGCGGTACTTCATGCCGATGGATATGAAGCGGTCCTCGAATTCGCGGGTCTGGTACTGCGCGCGCACAAGGATGGCGATCTGGTCGAGCGGGGCACCCTGACGTTCCAGCCGTTCGATCTCGTCGCCGACGCGGCGGGCTTCCTCCGGCCCGTCCCAGACGCCGACGACCTGCACTTTGTCGCCCGCATGGCGCTGCGTCCACAAGGTCTTGCCCAGGCGCTGCGTGTTCTCGTCGATCAGGCCCGATGCGGCGGCGAGGATCTGCGGGGTGGAGCGATAGTTCTGCTCCAGCCGGATCACTTTCGCGCCGGGGAAGTCCTTTTCGAAGCGCAGGATATTGGCCACTTCAGCACCGCGCCAGGAATAGATCGACTGATCGTCGTCGCCCACGACGCAGATATTCTGGCGGCCTTGTGCGATCAGGCGCAGCCACAGGTACTGGACCTGGTTGGTGTCCTGATATTCGTCCACCATGACGTACTTGAAGCGCGTCTGGTACTGTTCCAGCACGTCCCGGTGGGTGCGCAGGATGTTGAGCATGTGGAGCAGGAGATCGCCGAAATCGCAGGCGTTCACCGCCTTTAGCCGGTCCTGATACAGCTTGTAGAACTTCTGGCCCTTGCCATTGGCATAGCTCTCGTTCTCTCCGGCATCGAGATCCTGCGGGTTGAGGCCGCGGTTCTTCCAGCGATCGATGCAGCCGGCCAACTGGCGGGCAGGCCAGCGCTTTTCGTCCAGACCCTCGGCCTGGATCAGCTGCTTCAAAAGGCGTAGCTGGTCGTCGGTGTCGATGATCGTGTAATTGCTTTGCAGCCCTACCAGTTCGGCGTGGCGGCGCAGCATCTTGGCGGCGATCGCGTGGAAGGTGCCAAGCCAGGGCATCCCCTCCACCGCAGGGCCGACGAGGTGGCCCACACGTTCACGCATTTCGCGGGCGGCGCGGTTGGTGAAGGTGACGCACAGGATCTCGCTTGGCCAGGCGAGGCGGCTGCGGACAAGATGGGCGAGGCGGCGGGTGAGCGCGGCCGTCTTGCCGGTGCCAGCGCCCGCCAGCATCAGCACCGGGCCTTCGGTGGTCAGCACGGCCTCGCGCTGGGGATCGTTGAGGCCGTCGATCAGCGGATCAGATGAGGGATCTTGCAGATTGTTCACCGTGAACAACTAGGGAACGGCGTGGCCCGGTGCAAGCCCGCTTCGTCGCGCGCGGGGAACAATTGCCGGTGTCCGCGTGTCGTTCGATCAGAACGAAGGACCTTCGATCCGAACAAATACGGAGAGTGCGATATGCGAAAAGTTCTGCTCGCCGGTGCGGCTGCTCTGACCCTGACGGCGTTTCCTGCCGTTGCGCAGAACATGCCGCCGCCTCCCGCCGCCCCTTCGGTTGCCCCCACGCTGACGCCCGAACAACAGGCGGCGTATGATGGGTGGACGCCCGCGCAGAAGGGTGATTACGAAAGCTGGCCGAATGACTACAAGGTCTATTACTGGACGCTCCGCGCGGACCAGCAGAAGGGCTACTGGGCGCTGACGCCCGACCAGCGCGGCCAGATCTACAAGATGACGCCCGAGCAGCGGCAGATGGCGTGGAATTCGGTGATCCAGCAAATGAAGGGGGAAACTCCTGCGACGCCGCCGGGACAGGCAAATCCTCCGGGAGCGGGCGTCCCCACCGAAGGCGTGCCGGATCCGCAAAGCGCAGGACAGGCCGCGCGCCCGGCGATGCCTGCGGACGAAGACTATCAGGGCGGCCCTTACAAGGGCGCGCTGACGCCGCCGCCTGCAACCGCGATGGACAAGGATTATCCGGTTTGCAGCAGGACAGTGACCGACAACTGTCGCAATCGCGGCGGGAAGTAGGCGCGCATAGGTGGGTGTTTGCGGTGTGGGGGCAGGCCCCACGCCGCACGCGCATACGCCATTGCCCGCTGGCGAGTGCGGGCCGTTACGCCGGGGGAAGGCAACGCAATCCGAAAGTAAAATCGGGTCGGCGTCGGGAGCGTCCACGCAGGGACGCGGGGGGTTGTGTTCCGCGGCTCAGGCGAGTGGCCGGGTAGCAGCGGGCAGCCCGGCTCGACCAGCATTCCATCGAACTCGTCCCGTATGACCGACGTCAGGGTTCGCGTCTTGAGCGGCCATGGGTCA
>NZ_LYMM01000074.1 GCF_002896965.1 Novosphingobium guangzhouense | reverse complement strand
CGTATTGCCTCACTGAGAGATGTTCCCGACCGATGGTTCGGTTGCCTCAGCGGAATGTTCCCTTAGCAGATTTGTATTCTGCAAGCCAGTTCAAGGACATGTGGGGCGAGAGCCGGCGAAGCGTAGCGCAGCCGGCTCTCGCCCCACATGTGCAAAAATTTCGCCAGCCTCGGTCCGGGGGCCGAAGACCAGGCGCTGTGCTTCTTCGGCTCGCCATATCTTGAGCCGGCGCTGAATGGTCCGCAAAAGCTTGTCTGGATATTGACCAGGGTGCTCCCGCTGCAAGCGTTCCATAAGTTCGCGCCCTGTCCGCCATGGCTCGGCCCGATACCAGGCGTGGAGCTGATCTGTGACGGCCACCACCGGGTCCGGCCGGCGTCGGCCGCGCTTGGTCTGCGATTTTGCTCGAGCCGTTGGTCTTGCTTCCCCGAGCTGCCAGGCAGTCCGCAAACCCACAAAGAACTGATCGAGCGTTGTGTCATTCGCCACGACGGCCTCACCAGGCTTGTCGGCCAGCACGACAAGCCGCTCCTGACAGTCTCGGATTTGGCGCAGCAACTTCACGGGATCGAGGCGTTCCAGTGTCTCGGCGAGCTGGGAACGAACCGCATCGGTCGTCCTGGGATCATCGATCAGGCGTTGGGCCGGCGTCGCCGGTTTGTGATATCGTTTCGTCACCTTAGCGCCGTCGCGGTGCTTTTCCGCGAGCTTGAAGGATGGCTGGAAGAAGTTCCCGTAGAACCGTTGCAAAGCATAGAGTTCGGCCAGCACGCTGGTCGCCGCGATACCCTCGAAGCGGCGATAACCGACTATGCGGCGCACAATGGCCCCATTTTTCTGTTCGACCCAAGCCTGGTCATTCTTGCGGTAGGGTCGGCAACGGGTGAAGGTGATCGAGTTCGCCACGCACCAGTCGCGCACCGTCGGGTTGAGGAAGACGCTGTCATTGTCGGTGTCGAAGCCAAGCACCGCCATCGGCAGCTGTCCGCGCAATTCGTTGAGCACCGCCACCAGTAAATTCTGCTCACGGAACAACAGTGGCGCGCATTCGGTCCAGCCCGTGGCGATATCCGTCAAAACCAGCGTTTGTGCAAAGCTCCCTTTCGCCACTGGCCCGCTGTGCGAGACCAGATCTGCCTCAAAATGGCCGGGCGCCGGATCATCCCAGTCGTCGAATGTCCGGATCGGGATACTACGCCGTAGGGCGGATTGCCTGGCAGTCCGGCGCCGCGGGGCGCCTGTCGCCGTCGCGCGGATTTCCTTCAAGGCGCGGTCGATCGTCGCCGGGCTCATCTGCAGCAGTCGCTCTTTTACTTCACCGTCGAGCTCGAGATGGCCGCTGCGTTCCATCGCGCGCACCAAAATCGGAATCATCACCTTCAATCGTTTCGAACAGATGCGGTCGGAGGCCTCCCACAGTACCGTCAGCGCCTCGCGGACCGCATCATTGTAAAGGCGTCGACCAAGACGAGAGCTTTGGGGCGTGGCCCGTTCTGATCGCATCAGGCGCATCCCATGCTTGCGGCAATAGCCTGTGATCCGGACAAATTCATCGAGGATGCGGCTCTTTTCCCTGCGCCCCGCTGACCGATATCGATCTCGGACCGCCGAGATCAACTCCTCCCGTGTTGCCATGCTCACCTTCCTCATTCTGATTCTCCCGACGCCGCTGGCTCGGGAACATTTCTGATGAGGCAACACTCAATTCAAAGGAGCATTTCTGGCGAGGCAATGCGAATCCTCATCCTGTTTGTCGCGCTACACTAGCGCAGGTCTCTCGCGAGAACACGGTCCAACCATCGTATCATGATGTCTGCGATCTCGTCGCTGTTTGACTCACCCATGAGCATGTGTCCGTTCCCGGTGATGTCATGCTCTTCCAATAGGAAATGCTCGAATGTGGGCGCTTTGACGCGCAGGTAATCGGCCGCTCGGCTGTTCGCCTCCCGCATCCATGTCGCCTCACCCGTAACAAGAGCAATCGGTCTCGCAAAGGGGTCGTGGCGTCCGCGGTACTCGGTGGTTACCATCCCGTTGTTAAAAGTTCCAAGCGGGTGGACCATCCTAGGGTATCCGAGGGGCTCCACAGCTATGACGGCTTCGACCTGGTCGCCTCCGATGGCGGCCAGTGCCCAACCGCAAGGGCCACCCATGGAGTGACTCACGATGATCGTAGGTCCAGTCAGCTCGAACAACTGAGCGGCGACCGCTTCAACATGAAGTTGACTGGCGGCTAGCGTTACTGCCATCGGCCCCTGACTGGCCATAAACCGGTCTCCCGCAAGCGGGTCGGACGGCCAACGAGTATGCTTCGAAGCCTCGGGCCACAGCCTATGCTGCGCCGGTTCCACGAAACGGGGATAAAGGGCATGGTAGTTACTAGCGGGAACCGCGGGCCCTAGCACGTTATCGTTCCAAGCCGACCGCCCGTGGCCGGGACGGTCGAGGACGTAGGTTGCGTAACCTGACCGCAGGAACCGATGAACCCAGCCCGGCCGACAATCGGGCGTCGTCACGAAATCAGAACCCTGTCCGCCGCCCCCATGGACAAAGAGGACGGAGACCGGACGAGGATCCACCGGTACGAACCATTGTACGTAAGCGTTAGTACCTGGCCAAACCGCGTCACCGACGCGGACCGGCTCAGATGTCAGAAAAGCGCCGCCGAAATCGACCAGCTTCAAAGGTGAACGACCGATCAGAAGTGCGTTTCCATCTGCTTGGTAAAGCTAAGCTCTCGCTCCAACAGCCGCTCATCACCAGCGACGCTACGCAGGAAGCTGATCCGCTCTTCTTTCTCCTGCCCCTCTTTGAGATGGTACAGGCCACGCAGGTTTGCCGATGCGCGCGGGGACGTGACTTCGGCAAAGACGCGCCGGCGATCACGCTCATAAAACTCTAGCATAGCATCGCCCGCCCCATCGTGGATGACCCGGTTCAAGGCCCCAATCAGCGCAAAGGCATCGAACATGCCGCCGGTGAGGCCTAGACCACCTGTGGGATTGGTAACGTGCCCTGCGTCGCCGACAAGCAGAATTCGCCCTACACGCATGCGATCCGCGATCCGTTGATGCATTCGATACGGCGAGTAGGCGAGCACCTCATACGGCAAGTCTGGTAGGTGATCGGCAAACATCGCATCGATGCGCTGCTCCAGGCCGTCGATTGGAAGCTCAGGATCTTCGACAAAGGTCACACGCCAAACATCCGGCTCCTCGATCTTACAAAGTATGGATCCATACTTCTGATCGATTTGCATGACGGATTTAGGATAGCCGGACGAGGAAAGGTCAATCCGCGTGTTCGTTGCTACATACCGCTCCGGCCAAGTAGTGCCAAGGAACTGCAGATCGAGCACGCTCTTGCGTACTGTACTGTTTGCTCCATCTGCACCTACAAGGTAGTCCCCTTCGAGCACGGCGGACCCGTTAGGCCCTTCTATGTCAGCGATGACGCCTCCGTCCGTTTGCCTGCAGGCGAGGAGCTTAGTCCGTAGTAGTATCTCAACGTTCGGGAGAGCGGCGGCATGCCGTGCGAGGATCTTGGACAAAAGCCCTTGGTGCAGGTGCAGTGCGTGACCGCCCATCCCTTCTGGATACCAGTTCCACTCGATCATTTCGCCCGTGCTATGCACATGCCAGCCGAAGCTCTGACGAAGGAAGCCCGCAGAGACGCAATCCTGCAGAAGACCAAGACGGTCGAGGTGAGGCAGAACTGGATAATGGTAGACCAGAGCTCGAGGCTTGTCATTGAACTGCTCCTCAGCCTCGAGGATCGTGACCCGCGTTCCCTCCTTAGCAAGCCCTACTGCGGTCAAGAGGCCGATCGGCCCCGCGCCCACGACTATAACATGCTGAGCCATTTCGATATCTCCCGATTGTACAAGTGCTTCCGCACCCTTGTGTCACGCCTACAGCCGCTCAAGCCAACCGATCAAATCCGCTGCGTCAGTTACGTCTCCGTACTTCTGCGCAATGTCGTAGAGACTCGCCTCGTGTGGATCCGAAGCCCTATCGGCGCAGCAATCGCGAGGAACCAGAACGATAAATCCGGATTGGACAGCATCCACGACGGTGGCGCGCACGCACCCTGAAGTGGTCGCCCCAGTGACGATAACCGTATCGACACCTTGGGCTGTAAGCATCGCAGCTAGGTTGGTGCCATGGAAGGCAGATGCGCCGTGCTTCACTATGACCGGGTCGCCTGGCTCGACACCGGTGGTTACATCGATTTCAACAAGCCTGCTGCCCGCTAAGAGCGCCTTCATCCCTGTAGCCTTACGAAGCCACGGCAGTATCTCGATCTCCCACGGCTGGTATGCGATCGTCGTGTAGATAATCGGGAAACCTCGTGCGCGAGCGACCTCCGCCAGACGCCGTGTGCGGGCGATTTCGACGCTCATGTCAGCTGCGGTCGGATAGGCCGTGTCCGTGAAACCGTAACTGAAATCAACGATCACGATCGCCGGGCGTGAACCTCTCGGACCATTTTGGCCGAACCCGGCCTTCTCGTAAATCTCATCCTGCGACATCAAACACCTTGCGCTCGTGCTCGACGAGCTCCTTCGCTGTGATATGCCCATGAAGTACGACTGGTTCGTCGTCCAAGAACAGCGAGCAGCCGCGAAGCGGTATGTCGAGGTGACAACTCGTGTCGTTACTACCACCAAGTTCGTTGTTGGGGCCGGTCGAAAACAGCACGCTTCCAAGAAAGCTGCGAGGTTCCATTCCCATGCCACCTGGGAACTCGCCCGGGGTCATCCGATGCCACTTGGCGTCAGGGTTCATGCCCCATCCGATATGGCTCATCGCAAATCCGCGCGGATCGTCAAATTCGGCCATATACGAGTTAACGAGGTCGGCCTCAAAGCCGCCACGTATAGAGGTGACGATCCCTTTCTCGATTGTATAAGTGATCGGCTCGCGCACATAGATATTCTGAGGAAGCAACACGTCCCCCGGACCCACAACAATCTGCCCGTCCACTCCGTCGTCTTCACCGCCTGTAAATACGAAACCGGAAGGCCAATGATCCCAGCGCCCCGGTTCATCGGTGCACGCATATTCAGTTACTGTGGGATAGGCACCAAGCTTGTATACTACGTCAGTACCGTGCGGCGAGGTGATGTGCATCGACTTCGCCCGACTTAAAAGTTCCCCAGCGACTTCAACTTTGTCGCGCAGCTTTCTCGAAGGCAACATCCTTGCGAGCAGGGCAGGTGGCTCCACAACCGTCAGGACGCGAGCACCCGCAGCCTGGATAGCCATCTGCTCAGGCGAGAACAGCAGGAAAATGCAGTCGATCACCATATCAACGTTCTTCAACGCTTCCACCGCCTCGGGCATCTGCGCAAGTGGCGTTGATCCTACTGCCCAGTTGCCCATTGGAGGCGGCGCCGGTAGGCGCATGTGATAGATGTTTGCCTTAAGCGCCCTACCGGCTGCGAGGAATGCGTCGGCATAGTCGAGACGCTCATCCCCCTGAGTAAGCACGACGAGCCGCTCGTCAGCGCGAACACCGGACATCTTCAATTGATGAAGGCAGATCTCCGCAAAGCTAGCGCGATCCATCCGGCACGCCCCCCTGTGCATAAGGCTGGAATCCGGCTACCGCCTGGAGGAACCCCTCAAGATCGTCCCACGGAATCATGTGACCAGCGCCTGCGACGGTCACGACCTCAATTCCCTTCGCAAGCGTTTGGATTTCCTGTACATCCGAGTCCTGGATCACCGGCGAACCACCTGCAACGACCAGCCGCATAGGAAGGTCGAGTAGAGGTAGGTCGGCGTGGATGTCATCGCAGTGGAACCCTTTGTACGCCTCTTCGATGGCGCGTAATTCGCACGTGTGGAGCCACTCCGCGCGCAGCGCCCGCTGGCCCTCAGTCCAGGTTGGGCAGAACTCCTTCATTTCCTCTGCCGAGCAACCGCGTTGCGCCAACAAGATCGAGTCCTCGTACCATGGCCATGCTGACGGATAGGGCCGCCGCCCAGGGCCACTCACCGGCGGATCCGCAAGGATCAGCCCTCCAAAAAGCCCGGGAGCTTTGCGAGCGGCGCGGATAGCTGTTCGCGCACCCATGGAGTGACCCAACACAACTGGATGTTCAAGGCCGATCGCCGCCGTGAGTGCAATCACGTCATCGGCCATCGCGTTCAATGAGTAGTCGAGATCACCTGCCTGACTTAGCCCGCGGCCACGTACATCCAGTACATGGACCTCGTATGTGTTGGCCAACCTCTCCGCAACAAAGTCCCAGGTTACCGCTGGCGAAGTGATGCCGGGAACAAGAAGCATCTGTCGCTTTCCAACTGCACCATGACGGACGAGATGGTGGCGGATGCCGTTGGCATGAACGTTATAGCCCAAAGGAATGCCATTCATGATCAGAAAGCCCCGGAAAGTAGTGTCCCACCGCCTGGCACACGCGTGTCTAGATCGAGTGCCCGCAGCATCGCCCAGGTGGTCGAAATAGCGGCGGTCAGAACCGGCTTCCCAATCTGCGCTTCGACGATAGAGACAGCCGGAAGTGAGGGCATCTGCACGCACGCCGACAACACCACAGCATCGACTTCCGCAAGATGCTCCATGGAGGCAACAATCCCCGGAAGACGGGCAGGGTCGTGGGCTGCGACGGCGAGATTATCCGAGATCTCAAGCGCGCGCCACTCCACAACGTCGACGCCCTCAGCTCGAATGTAGTCGACTACGAGCTCCGTGAGTGGCTTCATGTAGGGAGCCACGATGGCGACCCTCTTCGCACCAATCGCTTTGATACCGTCCACGAGCGCACCGGCTGACGATACCACAGGCGCAGGATTACCGGTCTCGACGGTCGCTTGGTGGAGGCGCGCTTGTGACTCCCGATGATAGCCTTTACCCATCGACATGATAGCCACCAGGCAAGCGTAACCCATCACATCAACGGCTGCATCCGACAGCTCTACGGCGCAGGCGTCACTGGCGCCATCCATCCGGGACAACTCTTCTTTGGTGACGTGCTTCATGCGCATACGAGCCGAATGGAACGTGAAGCGCTCAGGCGATATTGCTTCGCGGGAACGAAGAAGTGCCGGAATCTCGGTCTCCATCGTTACGTTCGAGCTCGGCACTATTTGCCCAATGCGGTAGATTCTCAACGCCCTCTCCTCTGCTGCGAAGCCAACCTTAATTCTGCAGCCGACGAAATACAACCGTGAATCTGCGGAGATGCTCTTTCATCCGTCGCGCGCCAGACATAAGCTGCGGAATGCTCGCCGTTCTTCCCGAAGTCGAAAGCTAGCTGGCACTTGCCTTATGCACGCGAATGAGCCCCCTCAAGCCCGCCCGCCTAAACCGAACTTCCCACTTGATTTCCTCACCTGTGTAATTTATCCGCGAGAACGGGGCGCTCCCGCGGCGCTCATGCAGCATAGCAAGCCTTCCTCCTATGCAGGTAGCGCTTGAAAACCGGGGTGAGCGTTCATCCCGACGTATCAATTTGAAGGCTCGGCCTACCGAACTTGCGTCGCGAGCCGATCGTGGAACTGATCATTTTGACAGAAGAAGAAGCCGCGACATGGCATCAGAGCCGACCTCAGCAACGCAGCTGGCAGCACCTGTTGCAGGCAGCGTTCCCATATGTCCGTCAAGCGCCAAGTCGTTGTTGGTTCGGTTGAGAATGGGCGGTGGGAGGTTGTGAGCGCTCGTTGCTTATGTGGCGATGTGCGCGTCGCAGGACCCACCTGGAGCCGCCCTCCTGCTTCTGAGGCAACGATCAATCAGCCATTGTCGGGGCATCACAGCAGACTATCGAAGTGCAGGAAGTCTATAGACGAAGTACACTCCGCCGCCTCGCTCGTCGAACCGGGCAAGGAGCCTCTGCTAGTTAGACGACTCAAGGCCGCAGTGCTGTCTGGCCCTCGATTCGACGCCAGTGAAGCAGACATCGCACGCGAACTCGGGTTCTCCGCGAGAACGCTGCGCCGACGGCTCCATGCACTAGGCACCACCTACGCTTTGACCATCGCACAGGTCAGATTTGAGTTTGCCAAACAGTGCCTCGCCGATCCCATGCTGACGATTGGTGATGTCGCGGATCGAGCCGGATATACCGAGGTCAGCAACTTTCGGAATGCTTTCAAACGATGGGCAGACTGCTCGCCTCAAACCTTCCGCGAAACACTCAGCACGCGAGGCGAAGACGACGCTCTCATCCGCGCTTGATACAGAGCCTAGTCGAAAGCGAACGGCCCTCAGTTTTTGATTCCCACCCAAGCCTTAACATCAACCCAGGAGTCACGATGTCTAACCTTGAAGCAAGCACGAACGCCTTTATGAGCACCTTCAATGACGGCGACTACAACGAAATGCTTCGACTGCTTTCGCCGAACGCTGTCTACATCGATCCGAACGGGCTCAAGCACACCGGTGTTGAAGAGATAGGAGCCTCGCTAAAGTCGGTATTCGATGGCACTCTGGGGAACGTGAGCTATCAGGTTACGTCGACAATCCTTGATGAAGTAAAGCACCAGGCGCTAGTTACATGGACGATGGTGATGACGGCTGCGGATGGTGCCATCTCTGCGGTTGACGGCTTGGACATTCTTCGCTTTGACGATGATAAGCTCGTATCCAAAAACGCCTTCTGCAAGGCGCAAGAGTTGGCGATCCGCGCTATTGATTGAGTGGAATACGTTGGCTCTCCTCCCGGGGAGCCAACGGCCAGTTCGACTAACGGCCGCTATGTGCCATTCGTCTCCACAACCGCTTCACGTCTGAACGAGAGATTGTGATCCCGAAGGGGCAATGAGCGGACGCGCGGCCCACCAGCGGCATAGATCGCATTCAACAGTGCTGTCATCACAATCGGAACGGCATCCTCACCAACCCCGGCGGGATGGTCGTCACTCTCAACGAGTTCGACCCGCACGTTACGACATGCGGTTGCTAATCTTGCAACGTCATGGTCTTGAAAGTTGCGCTGTACCACTCGACCGTTTTTTAATGTAATCTTGCCGTACAATGCGTTGGTTATCGCCCAGAAAACGCTTCCTTCAACTTGGCCGCGGACGACCTCAGGATTAAGAACGCGACCGCAGTTGAGCACCACAACAACTTGGTCGATCCGAAGCCCACCCACTCCGTCCAGCGTTATATCCACGATTGCGGCCGCTGTGCCGGTATGATAGGTCACCCAATAACTAAAGTCGCTCACAGACACGCCTCGACCGCGGCCACGTGGGAGCGGTTGCTTCCAATCGGCGATTTCGGTAGCACGATTCAGAACGGCCCGCATGTGGCGGATGCGCCGAACCGCGACGTCGCGATCCACTAGATCGACGGGTACGGTGCTTTCATCTAACAGTTCCATGTACAAGTCGACAGGATCACGGCCCGCAGCGACCGCTAGTTCATCTTGAAAACCTTGGTTCATCCAAACGTGCTGGGTAAAGGCCACGCCGCGCATCCAGCCGAACGGCTGAGGCGTCTTAATACGTGCGTATTCGATCCTGAGGTTAGGCACGTAGTGTGGCAGCCTGGCAGGTCCGTAACTCTGGTCCGGCGCCGTGCCGCTTACCACCCGATTAAACCAGGCGATCACCTTCCCCTTGTCGTCTAGACCGGCCTTGAAGCGGGACATGGTAATAGGGGGCGGATAGCCCCGCGCCATCATCTCCTCGCGCGTCCACAGGAGCTTGATAGGCCTGCCTGGAACCGCCTTCGCGATCTGCACCGCCTGAGACACGTATTCATTCTGGCATCGCCGTCCAAACGCACCACCGGCGTACGGTAGATTGAATTGAACTTTATCTGGCGGCAGCCCGGCTGTCACGGCTGCAAGTCGGTGAGCGTCCTGGGCAAACTGTGTAGATGCCCACACTTGCAACCCATCAGGTCTCAACCAAGCCGTGCAATTGATCGGCTCGAGTGGCATCGCATCCATGAACGGATAGGAGTAGTCTGCCTCAAGTACGCGATGAGCCCTCCCTATGGCCTCGCCAAAGTTGCCGGCCTCTCTCACTACTGGCTGGGGCAATCCGACACGCTCTCCCAGGTCGGCCATGATCGACTCGCTGCTGGTTTCCGCGAACTGCCCCTCTTCCCACTGGATAGGCAACGCTTGAAGCGCCTTCTTCGCACGCCAGAAACTGTCCGCAACCACGGCGACGGCATCATCCATGCCGTAATCCTCGCCACCATCTGCGATCGGCCCATTCAGGCCGCAAGGCCCGGCTGCGATCCGCACGACCTTCACGACGCCGGGCATGCCCATGATAGCCTTCTCGTCGAAGGACACGAGCTTGCCGCCATACACAGGCGATTGTTGCACAGTAGCGTAAAGCATCCCCGGCAGATCGACATCTATGCCGTACTCCAGCGCACCAGTCGTCTTCGGTGTCAGGTCAAGGCGCTTGATAGGCTTGCCGATTAGCCGATAGTCGGCGGGGTTCTTCAACCGTACTCGTGAGGGATGCGGAGGACGAATGCGTGACGCCTCCAGCGCTACTTCCGCATAGCTCTGCCGCCCACCGCCTGGTGAGATAATGCTGCTGTCTTCAGTCCTTAGGTCGGCGATGCTGATCCCGGACCGGCGAGATGCAGCCTCAAGCAGCATATGCCGGATCTGTGCGCCTGCCGTCCGCATGGGGTTAAACAGGCGATCAGCGGACCAGCTGCTCTCAGTACACGTATAGACGTATACGTTACCGCGCTTGAGGTTCGTCAGCGGATCAAAGAATTCAGGGCGCACCAGCGACCACTTCAGATCCAGCTCCTCTGCGAGAACCTGAGACAGTGTGGTGATCACCCCTTGGCCGATGTCGCTTTGTGGAATTCGAATCCGAACCGTATTGTTCGGCATCACCACTATCCAGGATATAAGCTCGACGGGCGAGGGGCCGCTTCGATCAGCCACGCCACAGCCAGTCATCAACACGGGGAATCCGATGCCCGCAGAAACCGCGGCCATCGATTTAAGGACTGAACGCCGATCGGTGTCCATCGTGATTCAGCTCCGGTTGTTCGCGGCAGCATGAATAGCCGCCCTTATGCGATCGTAAGTCCCGCAACGGCAAATATTAGTGATTTCGCGATCAATCTCATCGTCTGTCGGGAACAGAGTCTTGGATAAAAGCGCAGTCACGGCCATAATCATTCCCGATTGGCAGTAGCCGCATTGCGGAACGCGATGGTCTTGCCACGCCGCCTGCACGAACTGCCCACCATCGGGTGACAGGCCCTCAATTGTTGTGATCTCAATGCCCACTGCAGCGGTAGCTGCGAGCGAGCATGAACGAGTAGCCTCGCCGTCCGCGATTACAGTGCATGCTCCGCACTGGCCGATGCCGCAGCCGTATTTGGTCCCTTTCAGCTTCAGCGTATCTCTCAGCACCCACAGAAGTGGAGTGTCATCATCAACGTCGGCGCGCATCAAAGAGCCATTTACCTTAAGCTCGATGTTCATCCCTGCAACGCCTTAAGCGATATCGCAGATGTAGGGGCGAGCCGGAGCGATTTACGAAACATTCGCACTTCGACCATCATAATCCATCTCCGTCGTCGCAACCGCCCCGCCTTCGAAATCTCGTAGTCGCTAAACCATTCACGGTTCAGCCTCCCGACCACACGTTGCCTCGCTCTAGCCAGCCCAACAAAGCCCGTGACCCGCCGGAGGTGCTGTTTCTATTGAACATTTTCAACCCGAGATGTCAAATTATTATGCTTATGGATAATTTCCGCTCCTCGTGGTCCTTGCCGGCTTTGGCAGCTCCAAGCGTGTTGTATCCGGGCCTCGGGCCCGAACTGCCGAAAGCGCTGAACCGGGACAGAATGAGGCCGATTTGAAGGACATGAAGCACCCTCCTTGGGTCCACTCCGACGCTCACGCGTTCTAAAGCTACCAAGAGAGGAGATCTTACGAATGAGCATCATTACCTCACGCCGCTGGCTGACAATCGCCATCAGCTTGCCGTTTTCAGCGGCGGGTGCAGCCCTTGCCGTAGCGAACGGCCCGCCGTCATCATCGCCTATCAAGGCGCGCACTCTAATGGCGAAGATGGATGCGGATCGTGATGGCCGGATCTCGTCCACGGAATGGAGGCTGCAGAGTATGCCTCAGGCAAATTTCGAAGAGCTTGATCGTGACCGAGACGGCACGGTCACCTTGCGAGAGTTGGCCACCTCGCCTCCGGCTGGCCTCGACGCTTCGGGCGATGGCAAACTTTCTGCTCGAGAGATGACGTTCGGCAAGAATGCGCCCAAGGTCAAAGCTGGGGCCGCATCGGAGCGTCGTGAAACTTCGAACGAAAACGAGTAAAAGCCAATCAGTCGGGCCGACGGTTCTGGCAGGTTACCCCACTCTGTCGCGGCGACCAGTGTCCGCTCGCCGAGCAAAGGGAACATAGTCTTCGTGCACGCTTGCTTCAGAGAGGCAAAGTGGCATGGCCCAAGCGCTTCCGCCTGCAACCATGCCACTCGCAAGGGCTTGCCTACTCAGAAACGGAATGTAGCATCCGCGCTGTACATCCTCGGAAGGCCGCGTTGCAGGAAATCGAAGCCGAATCCGCGCAGCTGCAGTCCATACGATATGTACTTCTCATTGAAGATGTTCTTCACGCCTGCGCCGATGGAGAAACGTTCTGCATTGTACGCCAAACGAGCGTTCGCGAGCCAGTAGCCCTCCTGCGAGAGAGCCTCGCCGATATCGTAGAATACGCGGGAAGTGTAAACGCCGTCAGCGTTGAAGTCGATCGTTGCATCGTCAAGCCTGGCCAACACTAGGTCGCCATTGAGGTTCAAACTCAACTTGGCCGCATTGGCGATCTGGTTGCCGGACACGTCGATGCCGCTGAGGCCGGTGACGACAGCGTTATCGCCGTAGGAAGGGTCGAGGACGCCAACACCCACGCCTAAGGTCACTCGATCGTTGGGCCTCGCCGTCACCTCCCCTTCGAAGCCACGAACCCGTGCATCACTGATGGACCGAAGAGGCAGCAACGCACCCTCAGGAACGATGACCTGCTGGTTTTTGTAGTCTGTCTGGAAGAACGAGCCGTTCACCGTCAGCGCGCGATCGAGGAACGTGGACTTGAACCCGACCTCGAATGTCCTAGCGGTCTCGGGCGGAGCGAACGTCACCTCTGAAGGATCATTGAACGCTTGGGCGTTCACAGCGCCAGTGCGATAGCCCTCCCTCATCGATGCGTAAAGGAGCACGTCCTCAACCGGCTTCCAATTCGCGCCGACCTCGAAGCTTGTGTTTGTGAAGGTCCGGTGATCCGCGACGTCAACTATGGTTTGCACTACTTGCGGATTGGCGGTGTCGCCAAGGAATGCATTATAGCGGCTAACGGACACCTTGTCTCGGCTGAAGCGAACCCCTCCAGTCAGGCTAAAGGTAGGGGACAACTCGAACTCGCCGCGGACATACGCCGAGTAGCTGTTCCGCTTTTGCGTGAAGTCGTTCGTTTGGATCAACCCGCGCCCGGTGGGGGTTAGACCTAGGTTGCAAGCCGGTCCACAGTTTGGATCCGTGAAGAGGGAAAAGTCGAAACCCGCGTCCGCTCTGTCGTATGTGTAAAGCGCTCCGGCCTGAACATCGAAGGGACCGTCGAAGGAAGTGGCAAGCCGCAGTTCTTGAACGAATTGCTTCAGGTTCTTGCCCCGGGTGATGATTGGATCTTCAACTTCGATAGCGAGGCCATCCGAATCTACATTGTCGATCCACTTGCCCCAGTCGTAGGTGGTCACGGAATTAACCGTGAGCACATCAGACGCATCCCACCTCATGAGAAGATTAAAGCCATCGGTGCGGATATCCCGCTTCGGAGTCTTAGCTATGGCGCTTTCGAAGAAACTCAAGCCATTCCGATCCGAGCCCGGCAAGTTAGCGAGATTGTTTCCAGGGAAGAGAATAGCAGGATCGTTGAAATTGATATTTTCAGCGATCGGCGCATAATTCCGCCCACCGCTGCTCACGTGGCTGAAGCGCAGGGTAGCTTCAAAACGGTCGGATGGCTCGAATTGAAGCGCGGCCCGGATCGCAAGCACGTCCGTTTGGTTCAGATCACCTAGACCACGTGTCAGATTTCGGAAAACTCCTTTGTCATGCACGTACAAGCCCGCGACACGAAGTGAGAGAATGTCCTCGATCAGTGGTGTCTGAACTGCGCCTTGCAGGCGCACCCGGTCGAAATTACCATAGCTACCGGTGATGTAGCCCTCAGGGGAAAACCCTGGCTTGATGGTAACGATGTTCACCGCGCCGCCGGTGGCATTCTTCCCGTACAAGGTACCTTGGGGACCGCGCAGGACCTCCACACGGGCCACATCGAAGACAGGCATAGCTTCAAAAGCCTGCAGGTTCCGAATACCCTCATCTACGTAGACCGCAATGGGCTTGCTCTGGTTTGCCGAATAGTCGGTCGACGAGATGCCGCGGATGACGAAGTTGGGCGGCCCACCTTCTCCATAAGGGTAGTTGACCTGCGAATTAGGAGACAGCTTAATCAGATCGGACACCTGAGTGACCTGACGCTCCTGGATTGCCTCTGCACTAATCGCAGAAATCGCGATCGGCACGTCCTGGATGCGTTGCTCTCGGCGAGTCGCAGTGACCACGATCTCACCCGGCCCCGATGCAGTCCGGGAAGGACCTTCTTGTTCCTGCGCAACATCGCCCGTCAGCGGCTCCGGAACGCTGGTAGCGGCCAACTGGAACGCCGGCGCCCCGGACCGCGAAGCGTCAGTAGCGACTGCCGAAGTGCCCTGCGCATGAGTGGCCATCGGCATTGCAGTGCCAAGGGACACAGCGAGCGCTGTTAGCGACAGGCGCGAGGGATATGGAACATGCATGTAAGATTCTCCCCTAACAGAATTCTCAAAAGCCCCCCGCCTGCCTAGAGGAGCCACATCGGCTCCCTCAACGACGTTGCAAATATTTTTGATCAACGCCGTCCAGATCGGTTGCGAACCGGGTAGATGAGATTGGCTATGGCACAATTCGAGCGAGGTCAATAATTATCTTGGCGTATAATTTACGGCTGCTGTCGTCACGGATTATCGTTATAGCCCTCATCTCTGCGCAGCCGGCACAAGCCCCTTCTACCCGTCTATACGGCCGCCATCCAAAGTCCGCGGCGGCGCTCACGGAAAATGAGCATGCGCATAAATAGGTTGCCCCTTCGCCAGCGGCGTTTATGCTCGATGGTCGACGCTCGCGACTCGCGACGACGCGCCGATGCTTGCGTGCGCGCCGATGCATTGCGGGGTTTCAAGAAGAGAAAACAACGACGCCTGGATTGGAGTGAGCATGGCCGTAGAAGGAGTCGCAGCGAAGTTGTTAGAGGGCCACATTCTTGCGACTCCTCAACCCGCTCCCTTGTCCTGCCCGGATGAGCGAGATCGGCACTTTCCCAGCCCGCTGGAAGCACGTAGCGAGAGCTGCTCGTGAACGCGTCAGCGGTCGAGGCGCCGGCTCTAACAGGCTGCGGAAAAAGGCGCTTGCCTTGATGTGGCATTGCTGATTCCAGGATCCCGTCGAGGGATGTTGAAGGGATCGGGATGCGCGGCGGTGATGAAC
>NZ_LYMM01000073.1 GCF_002896965.1 Novosphingobium guangzhouense | reverse complement strand
AGTCGAGCGTCTCGATGATGTCCGGCGCGGGCAGGCGCGAGAGATCGACAGCGGTGAAAGTGGGATCGGCCATGACGGCCATGTCGCGGTTGCGGGCAGGCGGGCGCTATCCCCCTGCATTTGGTAGGGCGCCCGTCCAAATGCGTTCAACGGTCAGGCGCTGGCGAGATGCTCGTAAAGCGTATCGAGCAGTCGATCGCGGTCAGCCATCGTCGCCCCCAGC
The DNA here is from genome assembly GCF_002896965.1 of Novosphingobium guangzhouense. GTDB lineage: Bacteria > Pseudomonadota > Alphaproteobacteria > Sphingomonadales > Sphingomonadaceae > Novosphingobium > Novosphingobium guangzhouense. Next base: position 234,693 of record NZ_LYMM01000073.1, on the reverse strand, counting down.
AGTTCGCGCTTGGGATACGAGACAGCCTTTGCCCGGAGCGACGGCCGATCGCGCAGGCCGTGCTGGTGGACGTCCGCGATCTGCGACACCTTACCGGTGAAGCCCACCCAGAAACTTTGATCGTCCGTGCCTGTCTTCAGGAATCGCGACGAAGCATCTGTGCAGACGGTTGCCGATAGCGCCAGCCAGTACTGCGCGCGCTTTCCGATCGGCAGTGGTCACCGCGACGTTGGCGTACCCCTTCTGGTGCACAGACGCTGCAACAGCCCGATGTTCGATATCTCCAACGAGATCGCCTATGCCAACCTGATGGTGCAGGCGAAAACGGCCTCGCCTGAAAACGCGATCCTCGGCCCGTCCAAGTGGATTGATGTTCAGGGTAAGCCAGGACCTGATAAATGGTGCGCAGATGAGGCCGCTATCCTCATCGATGGGCTGAACAGGTTGAAGTACGGCGGCGCGAAACCTGACCTCTACGTGGTGACCCCGTTCGTGATTGTTCAGGACCATCTGCGGCAGGAAATTCTCAAAAGCCGTGTGCTGCATGGATGGGTAGACAATCCAGGCGCTTGGGTCTGGGAGCATGTTGGCACGGTTCACACTGTACAAGGTCGCGAGGCAGAGATTGTGTTCTTCGTCCTCGGCGCTCAGATGTCTTCGCAAAACGGCGCACGCGCCTGGGCTGGAGGCAGACCCAACCTTGTCAACGTTGCCGTTACCCGCGCGAAGACGTCGCTATATGTCATTGGAAATCGGCAACTCTGGAAATCCGCAGGCGTGTTTGCCGTGCTGGACCGATACCTTCCTGATGGCGCCGCCTAGCTATCTAAGCTTTTGAGAATTTCACCGAAGCCTCGTTAGATAGCCATACACTGAGGGTGCCTTGGCGGGCTCCCGCAAATAGATACGTATCGACACGGATGAGGGGCTATTCCCCTGCCTATGACGTCCTGTCCATGCGGTTGCGGGTCTGATGTCAGGCGAAGCGGAGGCGGGTGCCGTCGCGGCGGAAGGCGTCCTTGCGGATCACACTGATCGTGTAGTCGCGCGACAGGACGGTGCTGACGGCCACGAAGCTTGCGGTGCCGCTGTCTCGGCCGAACTGCATGCGCACGTAGCCCTGATGCATGTTGTCGGTCCACACGACCTCGGGCATGTGCTCGGCATAGGCCTTGTCCAGCTTGCGCGCGGTTTCTTCGCCGAAGCCGCTGTCCATGAAGTCGCCGGGCGATGAAATGCCGGCCGTGCCGAATTCGATCCCTGCCGGGCGGCCCTGCGCATCGGCAAGGTCGTTGGTCCAGAAGCTGTGGCTGTCGCCCGAGAGAAACACGAGGTCGCCCGCACCGGCACGGCGGGACAGCGCATAGAACTGTTCGCGCGCCCAGGGGTAGCCGCCCCAGGTGTCGGTGTAATCAGGCAGGTTCCAGCGACCGCGCCATGCCAGCGACACGTGCGGATCGGCGGCCAGCTTCGCCAGTTCTTGCTTCGACTTCGCGGCGGCGAGTTTGGGGAAAGGGTCGGGCAGCACGCCCAGCTTTGCCAGATCGGGCACGTCGAGGCGACCGATCACCATCGGGCAGCCGATCACGCGCCAGGGCTGGCCGTCTCGTACCGACTGCGCCAGCGCGGCTTCAAGGTCGGCTTCCAGTTCGGGCGCGATCATCCGACGGTCCGGGGCGCCGAGCACTTCGCGCCGGAACTTCTCGGCGGAGGCATCGTCGATGATGTCCTGCGCGTGGCCAAGGTAGTCGATCTGTTTGGCCCGCGCCGTGTGGCGCGTTTCCAACGTGTGCAGCAGGGCAAGGTCGCCAAAGCGATAGGCCCGCCAGAACTGCGCACGGGTACGGCCCTTCACGGCCAGCCATTCCGGTTCGCGCACCGGCATCCATTCGTAATAGGCCCGGATCGAGGCGGCGCGGCGTGCGGTCCAATCGCCTTCGGTGGCGGGTTGGTGGTTCTCGGCGCCGCCGGTCCATGGATTGTTGGCGCTTTCGTGATCGTCCCAGCAGGCCAGCAGGGTGTGCTGCGCATGCATCGCCAACGATCCGGCGTCGGTCTTGTACTGCGCGTGGCGGGTTCGGTAATCGGACAGGGTGACGATTTCATGTGCGGGCGCATGTTCGCGACCGATGGTGCGCGCGACGCCTTCGCCCCAGCCACCCTTGCCGCCATATTCGTAGATGTAGTCGCCGGTGTGGAGCACGAAGTCGATCGCGGCGTCCTTGGCGATCGCGTCGTAGGCGTTGAAGAAGCCGAAGGCGTAGTTGGAGCAGGAGGCGAGCGCGATGCCCAGCGTGTCCACCCGTCCCTCAGGCAAAGTGCGGGCGCGGCCGATGGGCGAGACTGATTTGCCCATGCGGAACCGATAGAAGAACGTCGCGCCTGCCGGGAGGCCGGTTGCAAGCGCCTTTACGGTGAAGTCCCGATCAGCGTCGGTGCGCACGGTGCCTGTTTTCAGGATCTTCGCGAAGGCGGGGCTGTCGGACAGTTCCCACTGCACGTCGGTTGCCGCAGCGGTGCTCACGCGGGTCCAGAGCACTACGCTGGATGCGTCCGGATCGCCGGCGGCTACGCCGTGGCGAAAGACCGGGTTCACGGCCGCAGCAGCGAGGGCACAAATCGGCAGCGCCATGGTCGCCACGCCCCCGGCCATGCCGGCAAGCAGCGCGCGGCGGGATACCTGATGGGTGCGAAGCGTGGTCATGGCGGGTGATCCTGTGTTTTCGAGTGCCGGCGTGAAAAGAAAAAGGGGCGGGTCGGCGTCCCCCCGAACGCCGCCCCGCCCTTCGCGCTACGGTCAGAAGTCGGCGGTCACGCTGAAGACCATCGTGCGCGGCGCGCCGAGGAAGGCGTAATTGCCCGAAATGCCGCCGATGTACGTTTCGTCGGTGAGGTTGGTGATGTTGAGGGCGAATTGCAGGTCCTTGAGGCTGTCGGTCAGGCCCTCGCCCTTCACCGCCACCGAGAGGTCAGTCATGAAGTAGTTCTTCGCGACCCAGGCGTTGCCAGCATCGACGAAGCGGTTGCCGGTGTACTTGCCGGTGAGGCCCAGCGTAACCGGCCCGTAGTTGTACGTACCCGAGAGCACCCACATGTCCTTCGGAATGCCTGCGACACGGTTGCCCGCCGTTACGCCCTGTTCCTCGTCCAGTTCGGGGTTGCCGGTGCCGCGGTACTTGGCATCGATGTGGGTATACGAACCGTAGAGGCTGAGCCCGGTGACCGGGCGCACGTTGGCGAGCAGTTCGAAGCCTTCGGAATCGATGCCGCCTGCGTTGAAGAAGCTGCCGTCGCCTTCACTCAGGTAGTCCGGTCCGGCAGAGGTGGAACTTGGCACGAAGATCACCTGATTGGAGAACTTGCTCTTGAACCAGGTGGCAGAGGCGTTGAACATGCCGTTGGAATAGCGCGCACCCGCTTCCCAGTTCTCGGCCGTTTCGGGCTGGATGCTTTCGAAGGCGTCTTCGCTGTATTCCAGCAGCGTGTCGGACAGCGCCTTGAAGTTTTCCGAATAGCCGCCGAACAGGTCGAGCCCGGCCATCGGTTCCACCTGGATGCCGCCCGAAAGCAGCACTTTCGACTTGGACTTGACGCTGACATCGGCGCTTTCGCCAAACAGGTCGGTGCGGTCGAGGTGGTTGATGAACTGCTTGACGCCGAAGTTCGCGGTGACCGGGCCGAACTGGACCTGATCCTCGGCGTACCACTTGAAGGTGGTCTGCGGATACTTGCGGTCGTACTGGGTCCAGTAGGGCGTCGCGTCATAGGCCGGGCCGACGCTGGTGTCGGTCACGTGATGCCAGTCGCGCCATTCGCGGCGATGTGTGTCTTCGTACCAGATGCCGCCGCGCAGGGTATTCTCGAAGGCGCCCAGTTGGGTGTTCCATGCCGCGTCGAATGTGCCGCCAAGGCGGTCCTTGCGGTAATGGGTGTGGCGGTAAGACTGCTGCCAGGTGTAGTTGGCGGCGGTGGTCGGGTCTACCTGTTCGCCGGCGGCGTTGGTGGCGGTGTAGGTCGGCGGAACCTGCGAGCCCGCGGGCAGCGTGGCCCACCATGCCGGGGTGCCCCTGACGGTGCTGGTGCCGTTGATCTCGCTTTCGGCGCCGCTGTCCTGCGTCACGTCGACGATGTAGGGCGGCGCCCAGTCGCCGCGGCCTGCCATGTCGTGGTAGTAGACCGACGCCTTGAGATCGAGCGCGTTGGCGATCTTCGTTTCCGCCTTGAGATAGCCGAAGAAGTTCTTGCGCCGGGTGCCCCAGACCCCGCGATAGTTCTGATCGTCGACCGGAACCCCGGTCCACACGCCGACAAGGGCGTCACGGCGGGGATGTGCGGCGTAGTCCTCGGGCGTGTAGATCTGGTCGTAGTTCTGTTCCGAGGCTTCGTCGTAGCTGGCGTAGCCGGTGAACCTGACCGGGGTGTCGACGATGAACTTCATCGCGAAGTTGTCGCGGTGGTTGTCGGCAGAACCTTCCATCCAGTCGGTCGCCTGCTGGTGGCCATAGGAGAACCAAGCCTTGGCGATGCCGCCGATCAGGCCGGTGTCGAGGCGGCCGTAATAGCGGCTGGCGTCATAGTCGCCCAAAGATCCGGACAGGCGCACACGCATGTCGTCGATCGGGTCGGCGGTGACGAAGTTGATGGTGCCGCCCAGTGCCTCGTTGGACCGCGATGCGATGTCGGCGGTGCCCTGGAAAACCTCGACGGTGCCGATGTTGGCAGTATCGATGAAGCGGTTGGCCTTGGAACCGCCGCCGTAGCCCGAACCGCCGTTGGGCAGCCCGTCGATGGTGATGCCGACCTGCTGGGTGTCGAGATTGGTCTGGTAGCCGCGGATCGAATAGGTCGTGGACCAGTCGTCGAAGCCGAAGGCGTCGCCTTCGTTCACCTGTACGCCGGGCAGCGTGCCGATCAGGTCGATGGCGGACGCGATGGGCGACTTGTCGTCGATCAGCGTCTCATCCAGCGCGGCGTTGTTGTAGGTGGTGCGCTGGCCGGTGACGACGATGGCTTCGGCATTGTCGTAAGCATCGGCAGCGGCGGCGTCGGCGGCTTCATCTGCGATGGCGGGAGCGCTTGCCGCGATGGCCGCAAGGCTGGTGCCGAGGATGCAGAGACGGCGAAAGGCAGTTGCGCGCATTGCTAGGTATACCCCCTGGTAGCGTTTGCCCTGTCACGGGTTTGTGCGGCGCAGCATCTGCGCGCTTAATCTGACGCCTTGCAGTCAGTTCGGAGACGTTTCGAAGTCGTTCGCGTGTCCGGCGCATGACCGGGCGGAGGACCGTCACAAACTCGAAATGACCCGCTCATAGTGGCCCTGCGGAACGAGACGACTGGCGGCGTCTGAAGGACATGCACGAACCATTGCGCATCGCGATCCCCATTCACAGCTTTGAGCCGGGCGGCGTCGAACGCGTCGCCCTGGGGCTTGCTGCGCAATGGCGGGACGCCGGGCATGACGTGACCGTGGTGCTCGGCCGCTCGGGCGGCGCGGGCCTGTGCAGTGCGCCCGCGCTCGATTACTGGAGCCTGCCCGGCCGACTGCCGATGGCATCGTGGCGCACGCCGTTGATGGTCCACACGCTATACAGCTTCCTGATCGAGAACCGGGTGGACGTGCTGTTCTGTCCGGGCAACACTTACGCGGTGATCGGGGCGGCGATGCGGCTGCTGATGGGCCACCACGCGCCGCCGATGATGCTCAAGATCAGCAACGCGCTGCGCCGCCCGGATATGTCCGCAGCCATGCGGCACGGCTATGGCGCATGGCTGCGGGCACAGGGCGGCATGTTCGATTCGCTGGTGGCGCTGTCCGAGCCGATGCGCCGCGAGGTGCGCGAATGCATGCTGGCCGAACCGCGACAGGTGGAGGTGATCGCCAACCCGATCGTCAATCGTCGCCGCCTGATCCAGCTTGGCCGCATCGAACGGCGCGCGCCCTCGGCCTGGGGCATGCGCTATCTGGCGGCGGGACGGTTGGCGCCGCAGAAGAATTTCGCGCTGATGCTGCGCGCATTCGCGGCCGGGGCGCGGGCAGAGGATCGCCTGACCATTGCCGGTGACGGGCCGGAACGCGCTCACCTCGAAGCGCTCGCCGGATCGCTGGGCATTGCGACGCAAGTGGACTTCATCGGCCACGTGGCGACGATCGATCCGCTGCTGGCAGACCATGACGCGCTGCTGCTGAGTTCCGACTACGAGGGCCTGCCCGGCGTCGTGGTAGAGGCGCTGGCGGCGGGCAGGCCGATCCTGGCCACCGACTGCTGCGTCAGCATGGCCGGCCTCATCGATCACGGCCGCACCGGCCTGATGGTGCCCACCCGCTGCACGCAAAGTTTTGCGCAAGGCATCGCGGCCCTGCGCGACTTGCGCGGCGATCCCAAGCGTGCCCGCGCCGTGGCCGCGCTTTACGAACTCGAAGGGGCCGCGCGCCGCTACCTCGACCTCATGCGCGAGGTCACCTTGCGCCGCGAGGCGGAGCGGCGGCGCGATCTGGCCCTCAGCACGCTTGCACCCTGCCGGTCGCTGCGGCGCTCGCAGTGACTGTCACCCCGGAGATGACCTTGTCTCAACCTGCAACCCTGGCCGCTACCGCAGACGGCGTCGATCTGGCGACCATCGCACTGACCCCGCAGGATCGCACCGCCAAGCGCGGGCGCAATGCGGTGTTCTCCATCCTGCTGTCGCTGGCGGTGATCGCCGCCGTGCTGCACGAGACGAACAGCGTGGAACTGCGCCGCCTGCCGCAGATGATCCCGACATCGCCCGGTTTCTGGCTGATCTTCGCGGGCTATTACCTGATCACGCCCGCCAGCGAATGGCTGATCTACTGGAAGCTGTGGCGCATTCCGGGCAGCGGCGTGCTCGCACTGCTGCGCAAGAAGATCTACAACGAACTGCTGCTGGGCTATCTTGGCGAGGCGTATTTCTACACCTGGGCACGCAGCCGCGTCACGCTGACCGCCGCACCGTTCGGCACCGTCAAGGACGTGTCGATCCTTTCCGCCGTCACCGGCAACGTGGTGACTATGGCCCTGCTGGTCTTCGCGGTGCCATCGCTCGGCTTCGACAAGCTGGGCATCGACGGGCGCCTGCTGACCGGATCGCTGGGTGTGATCCTGGCGATCTCGCTGGGCGCCATGGCCTTCCGCCGCAAGGTTTTCTCCCTTTCGCGCGATGACCTGTGGATGATCACCCGCGTCCATCTGGCGCGCATCGTCGTCTCCACCGTGTTCCTTGCGCTGTTGTGGCACATGGTACTGCCCGACGTGGCGCTGAGTTGGTGGCTGTACCTGTCCACACTGCGCCTGCTCGTTTCGCGCCTGCCGCTGGTGCCGAACAAGGATCTGCTGTTCGCGGGGATCACTGTGGTGGTGCTGGGCGAACAGCGCGATATCGGCACGCTTATGGCGCTGATGGCCGGACTGATCACTGCCGCGCATCTCGTGCTTGGTGCGCTCATCGCCTTCAACGACCTCGCCAATCCGGAGAAACGCCCGTGATCCTGCCCCTGCTGCTGCTGGCGAATGCTGCAACTATTCCTTCCACCCCCGATCTCGGCAAGGCGGAAGGGCGCTGTCGGCCGGATGAGGCAGGCTCCTCCTTCGAAGTGCAGGTGAAGGGCCTGAAGGACCGCACCGGCAACCTGAAGCTTGAGGTCTACCCCGCCAACAATGCCGATTTCCTCGCAGACGACAATGTGCTGGTCAGCGCGGGCAAGACCTTTCGCCGTGTCGAGGTGCCGGTGCCCGCCAGCGGCCCTGTGCGCCTGTGCGTGCGCGTGCCCGGTCCCGGCGAATACGCGGTGAGCCTGCTCCACGATCGCGACAACAACCGCAAGTTCGGCTGGCGCATCGACGGCATCGGCTTTGCGGGCAACCCGAAGCTGGGCTGGAGCAAGCCGAGCGCGGAAAAGGCCAGCGCCAGCGTGGGCAGCGGCCCGAAGACGATCTCGATCGTGATGAATTACCGCCGTGGGCTGGGCGTCGCCCCGCTTGCCGTGAAGTAAGGGGCAAAAGCATGAGGATCGTGGACGTCTGCGCCTTCTACACGCCCAAGGGCGGCGGCGTGCGCACCTATGTTGAGCAGAAGCTGCGCGTCGGTGCGGCGCTGGGGCACGAGATCGTGATACTTGCGCCGGGGGACGAGGACGCGGTGATCGAACGCGGCCCCGGAGCACGCATCATCACGCTGAAGAACCCGCGTTTCCCGCTCGATCGCAAATACTGGTATTTCGCCTCGGCGCCGCAGTTGCACGCTGCGCTGGACGAACTGCAGCCGGACTTCGTGGAAGCCGCATCACCTTGGCGCAGCGCGCGGCTTGTGGCGGACTGGAAGGGGGATGCCCCGCGCAGCATGATCATGCATGCCGATCCGCTTTCCGCCTATGCCTATCGCTGGTTCGGGCAGGTTTTCGCGCGGCGCACGATTGACTGGCAATTCTCTGTCTACTGGGACCACCTGCGCCGGCACAGCCGCGGCTTCGACCATGTCGTCTGTGCCAATTCCAGCCTGACGCGGCGGCTGGCGGACGGCGGGGTCGCCAATACGGTGACGGTGCCGATGGGCGTGCAGCCCGGCCGTTTCTCTCCGCAGAACCGTGATCCGGCCCTGCGCGCGCGCCTGTTGGCGGCCTGCGATCTGCCCGAAGATGCGCGCCTGCTGCTGGGCGTCGGGCGGCTGGCTGCGGAAAAGCGCTGGCCGCTGGTGCTGGACGCGGTAGCCTCTGTCTCGCGCGATCGGCCGGTGGGCTTCGTGCTGTTCGGGGAAGGGCGCGAACAGAGAACCGTGCTCAAGCACATTGCCGGTAATCCGCATGTCCGCCTGTTCCAGCCGGAGCGCAATCCCGATACTTTCGCACGGGTGATCGCCAGCGCCGACGCCCTTGTCCACGGCAGCGAGGCGGAGACTTTCTGCATGGTTGCGGCCGAGGCACGGGCCAGCGGTGTGCCGATCGTGGTGCCGGACGAAGGCGGTGCGGTGGACCATGCCGCGAACGGCGGGGGCATCACCTACGCCGCCTGCGACCCGGCGGCAGCGGCGCGCGCGATCGTCGAAGTGCTGTTCGAGCGAGAGCATCGCCCGCAACCCGCCCGCACCAGCGACGACCACTTCGCCGACCTTTTCGCGCTTTACGAAACGAGCGTGCGCAAACAGCGCCGCGCGGCGTGAGGGGGCATTACTTTTCGTCCCCGCACTGGGTCATCGGCACCGAAACGTAGTCCAGCTTCACGTCCGAGAAGCTGATATCTGCCGCTCCGGTGGTCTTGAGCACCAGCGGCGCGGTGACGCCGGTCATGTCCGCGCCGCGTGCGGCGAAACATTTGAGCGGGATGGCAAGGCGCCCCCACTGGCCCTGTCCGGTCGCGGCAAGGGTGCGGGCGATGGGCACTTCCACCACTTTGCCGTCAGCCTGCAGCCCGGCGGTCATCATATCGGCAGCCGGGCCTTCCAGCCGGTATTCGAAGACCAGGCTGATCTCGCCGTTGCTTTCACGCGAAAGGTCGAAGGGGCGCGGAGCGACGAAAGAGACGGTGCCGGCGCCGGTGAAGGTCAGGCGCTTCGCATCCTCCTGCGCGCGGTGGTCGACGGCGGACTGGCGCACGCCCTGCGCGGCGATTTCCCAGCCGGGCGGGATCTGGCCCCGCTCGAAGAAGGCGGTGGGCGATGCCTGCTCCAGCCCGGCGGGGCGCGTCTCGTCCAGCTTACCGACCTTGCCCGGCTGCGCATACGTCAGGCCGTAGCCGAAGGCGAACAGCGGATCGTAGTTCGGATCGCGGCGGTTGAGCACGTACTGGTCCGGGCGTTTCGGCCACGAGAAGCTGAGCTTGCCGTGGAAATCGTACTTCGGCTTGCCGTCCTTTGCGGTGAACAGCACATCGGAAACGCCGCCGCCCTCGCTGCCCGGCAGGAACGCGGCGACGAAGGCGTCGGAGGCGTTCATCTCTGCATTCACCCATAGCGGGCGGCCGGACAGGAACACCGCCACCACCGGGATGCCCGCTACCTTGAACTTGCGCAGCATTTCAAGGTCATGCTTGTCGCCGGGGCTGTATTCCAGATTGGGGATGTCGCCCTTGAATTCGGCATAGGGCTTTTCGCCGAAGACGACGATGGCGACATCGGGCTTCTTCGCGAACTGGCCGTCGGGCGCATATGTTGCGGTGCCGCCGCCGGCCTTTACCGTCTCCTCGATGCCCTTCCAGATTGACTGGGCGTTAGGGAAGGCGGAATTGGGCACGTCGATGCCCTGCCAGGTGATCGACCAGCCGCCCGCCTGCTGGCTGATGCTGTCTGCCGCCGCGCCGGCCACCAGCACGTTGGCCGTGGGTTTCAGCGGCAGCACGCCTCCGTTCTTGAGCAGAACCATCGATTCGCGCACCGCCCGCCGTGCGATCGCCCGGTTCTGCGGGGACGCGATGTTGGCGAACTTGCCCGCGAAGGCGCGGCTCGACGGGCGGCCCCGGTCGAACGTGCCCGCGCGCAGCTTCACGCGCAGGATGCGGCGCACCGCATCGTCGAGGCGGGCGGCGGGGATGGTGCCGTCCTTCGCTTCGCGCAGGGTGTTGGCGTAAAGCGTCTTCCACGCCGGGCCGGAATACATGAACATGTCGAGGCCCGCGTTGATCGCCTGCGGACAGTCCTCGTTCGAGCAGCCCCTGACCTGTCCGTGGCTGTTCCAGTCGCCCACCACGAAGCCGTCAAAGCCCATGCGGTCCTTGAGCACGTCGGTCAGGAGCGACTTGTTGCCGCTCATCTTCTCGCCGTTCCAGCTGGAGAAGCTGGCCATGACGGACTGCGTGCCAGCCTCGATCGCGGCGGGATAGCCGCCGAGGTGGACGTCGCGCAGCACTTCTTCCGAGACGCGCGTGTCGCCCTGGTCGCGCCCGCCGGTGCCGCCGTCGCCCAGGAAGTGCTTGGTCGTGGCGATCAGGCGGTCGGGCGCGAGGAAGCCTTTGGTGCCGACTTTACCCTGCACGCCCTCGATCATCGCGCCGGCATAGTCGGCCGCGATTCCGGGCTCTTCGGAATAGCTTTCGTAAGTGCGGCCCCAGCGGTCGTCCTGCACCACCGCAAGGGTCGGGGCGAAAGTCCAGTCGAGGCCCGCCGCGGCCGTTTCCAGCGCGGTGACCTTGCCGATTTCGCGGATCAGGTCACGGTCGCGCGCGGCGCCAAGGCCGATGTTGTGCGGGAAGAGCGTGGCACCGACGATGTTGTTGTTGCCGTGCACCGAATCCGTGCCCCAGATGATCGGGATCTTCGGACCGGAGCCGGCCATCGAGGCGTCATAGTATTCGTCCGCCAGTTTCAGCCACTTGGCGGGCGATGCATATTCGTCATCGTAAGGGCCGGAGTTGCCGCCGTTCAGCACCGAACCGATGCGTGTTTCACGGACCTGTGCGGGGGTGATCGATCCGATGTCCACCTGCATCAGCTGGCCGACCTTGTCCTCTACCGACATGCCGGCGAGCAGGGCCTCGACGCGCTTCTCCACCGCCGGATCGCGTCGGGGCTGCGCATTGACCTTCGGCCATAGGTCCGGGTGCGCGATCGAGGCGGCCGGTTGCTGGTCCGGCTGCTGATTCTGGGCCGCCAGAGGAGCGGCGAGGAGGCCGACGGCAAGGGCGGCAAGCGAGATACGGGAGACGGCGGTCATAGTTGCGTCCTTACCTGATGATGGCGACCCGAAGGAGGCTGAACGTGGCCGAAAGGTGCGGGGGGGAAGGAGGGGGCAGCGGCCGGCAGGTTTGCCGTGCCGCCGCCCAGTTGACCGCGCGGTGCGGAGGAGGTGCACGGCGCGCGGGTCATCAAGGGTGTCCCACGCCTTCACCCTGCCCAGCCTGGGCGGGAGGGATGAAGGCGAGGGCGCGACATCGATCGATCAGAAGTTCGCCTTCGCGCGCACGCCCCAGGTGCGCGGCGCCTGCAGGTTGGACAGGAACACCGGCTCATAGCGCGGCGCGCCAAAGGCGCTGGCATTGGTGCGGATCTTCGCGTTCTCGATGTTCTGCACGAAAGCCTCCACCGAATAGTTCTGGTCTGCCGAAGTGAACCGCAGTGACGCGTCCGAACGGAAGTACGCCTTCTGACGATCCCATGAAGTGCCGTTGGTGCCGCGATCGGGCATGTTGTCGGCCGGATCGTTGGCATTGACGAACGGGTTGGCGTCGCCGTTGAAATAGCTCAGCCAGCTCTTGGTTTCGTAATGCGTGGTGAAACGCGGGGTGATCGTGGCACCGCTGGCCATCACGAAATCGTGTTCGTAGCTGACGCTGGCCGAAAAGCGCGGCGCGTGAGCCAGTTCGTTGCCCTTCAGCTGCACGATGGAGGATGCCCTGCCGCCATCGTAGAGGCGCCCGTCGACGCTTTCCAGATCGTCCATCTTGGTCTTTTGCAGGGTGCCGGAGAACTGCAGACGGTCGTTGGGCGTGAAGTTGGCGGTCAGTTCCGCTTCCAGGCCGTAGGCCGTCGCGCCCTTGGCGTTCTGGGTGATCATCTGGCTGCTGGTGACGTTGCCTTCATCGTCGCGGAAGGTGACCGCCTGGTTGACCTGGTATCCCTTGAAGTCGCTGTAATAGGCGGCAAGGTTCAGGGTGATCATGCGATCGAGGAAGCGGCTTTTCAGGCCGACTTCATAGTTGGTCAGCGTTTCCGGGTCGGTAAGGCCTGCGTTGTCCTGGATGTTGCCCGATTTGAAGCCGGTGCTGATGCTGGCATAGCCCAGTACGTCTTCGGCCAGATCCGCATCGACGCGAGCAAGATAGGTCAGCTTGTCCCACTTGCCCTTCACGTCGTTGCTGGAAATCGAGAAGCCGGGCAGCAGGTTTACCAGTTCCTCCGCCGTCGCGCCCGGATAGGCGCCGAAGATGCCTGCCTGACAGGCGCCGCCGGGAGCAAGATCCGCCGGGCTGCAGCCGTCGCCGGAATAGGTCACGTTGCGGCCGCCGATGTCCTCCTTCTTGTCGGAGGTGTAGCGCAGGCCGCCGGTGACGCGGATCGCGTCAGTGGCGTGCCACACGACCTGCCCGAAGACCGCGCGTGAATCGATCTGGCGATTGGCCTGGATGAAGCTGCCCGCCCAGCTGAACGTGCCGTCGCGGTAGCCGTTGCGCTGGTCGATATCGAAGCGGATGCGGTTCTTTTCGTGGCTGTAGTAGGCGCCGAGGATCCAGTCGAACGCCTGCTCGCCCGAGGACTTCAGCTGCACTTCGTGGCTCTGGAAGTCATAGCGAGATGACAGCGTGCGGTTCTCGCCAAAGGCGCCCAGCGGCAGGTCGTTGCCGTTGGCGTCCACTTCGCCGGTCGGGGGCAGGGCGCCCGCATCGGCATCGGTCTGCGTCGAACCGCCGATGCGCGACCAGCCGGCGATGTAGCTCAGCTGGATCCCATCGGTGATATCGTAGTTCATCGTGCTGCGCACAGCGGCGGAATAGCGATCGGTGTCGGGCGCGGTGTCGGACAGCGTGGACCAGCGCTTGGTCCCTTCGCGCGGGGTCTGCAACAGGCCGATCACCGGTGCGCCGGTATCCCAGAAGCCCTCTGCCGACAGGTTCCAGCTGAACTTGTCGCTGGGTTCCCACAGCAGAGAGCCGCGCAGCGACTTCTGATCGGCGGCGTAATACTTCTTGCCGCTGGTGACGAAGGCGGACTTGTTGATGCCTTCGATATCCGGCGCGGGCTGGTAATCGGCGTAACCGTCGTGGCGGTCGGAAACGAAGGCCACGCGGGCGGCCAGCGTATCCGTGATGGGGATGTTGATGGCGCCGCGAATGCCCAGCCGGTCGTAGTTGCCGCCGACGACTTCGACGTTGCCCTCGAACACGCCAAGCTTGGGCTTGGCGGAGATCAGGCTGAGCGCACCCACGGTGGCGTTGCGGCCGAACAGCGTGCCCTGCGGGCCGCGCAGCACTTCGACGCGCTCCATATCGTACATCAGCACCGATGCGCCCTGCGAACGCGGCGAATAGATGCCGTCGACGTAGATCGCGACTTCGGGGTCGGCGACTTCGGTATAGGCGCTGTCGTTGCCGATGCCGCGCAGGGTCAGCAGCACCGCGGACTGGTCGCCCTGCTGGTTGAACTGCAGCGAGGGGACGAAGCGCGCCAGATCGGTCACGTCCTTGACCTGCTGCTTGTCAAGCTGCGCCTGGCCGAAGGCGGACACCGCGATCGGGGTGGACTGCAGGGTCGTTTCGCGGCGAGTGGCGGTGACGATGATGTCGCCGTCGCTTGCCTGCCGGTCGGCCTGCGGCGTGGCTTGCGGGGCTGCATCCTGAGCGTTGGCGGTGGCGGTCATGCAGAGTGCGGCCGCAAGCGCAGTGCTCGCGATAAGCGCGTTCCGTGTCATCTCTCTCTCCCTGAAGCAGACCTTCGCTGCTTTCCGATCGCGGATAGACCAAAGCTTGACATCGTTGTCAACGAATTTTGACATCGATGTCAAAATTGCTATCCAGACGGGGCGGCTTCCTCCAGAGTGGACAGCGCGTTAAGGATGCCCGGCAGACATGACAGCCCTGATGGCGAAGGCCCTGACCTCCTTGGAAAAACCCGATGCACCCACGCTGCTGTTCCGGCTGTCGGTGGGGGTGTTCTTCATCGGCGGGTTCCTGACGTCTTCTGTCAGCCTGCTGGTGCCGCAATTGAAGCTGATGCTGACGCTTGACTATGCGCAGGCCTTCCTGGTGCAGTTGGCGTTCCATCTCAGCTACCTGCTGTTCGCGCTGCCGATCACCGCCTTCATCGTCGCGGCTGGCTATATCCGCGCGATCTCACTGGGGCTGGCGGTCATGGCGGCAGGCTGCGTGGCGCTTGCGGTGGCGCAGGGCAGCCTGTCGTTCGCGCTGGTGCTGGGCGCGCTGCTGCTGCTCTCCGGAGGGCAGACCTTCCTGCAGATCGCGTCGAACACGGTGGTCACCGTCATCGGCCCGTCGCGTGGGGCCGCAGGGCGGCTGACTTTGCTGCAGGGGTTCAACTCGCTGGGCACCGTACTCGGCCCGCTGGTGAGCGCGCCGCTGCTGCTGGCACAAGTCGATCACGGCCACGAATGGCGACCGATCGCTGCCTTGCCGTTCATCCTGACCGCGCTCGTGACCGCTGCGCTGGGGATTGCCTATGCGCGGCATCGCAAGCCTCTGGAAACGGGACGGCTGGACACGGAAGGGCAGGACGATGGCTTCGTGCCCACGCACGCGCTGTTCCGCGTTCTCCTCGAATCGCGACGGTTGCGTTGGGGGACGCTGGCGATCTTCGTCTACGTCGGCGCTGAAGTGGCGATCGGTGGGCTGCTTCCCAGCGTGCTGATGCGGCCTGACCGGCTTGGCGCCAGCGCTGTGACGGCGGGGCAACTGGTGGCGCTCTACTGGGGCGGCGCGATGGTCGGCCGGTTCGCCGGTGCATGGGGTATGCGGCGCATTTCAGAAGCGCGGATGTTGCTTTGGGTATCGTTAGGTGCCGTTGTGTGCACCTTGAGTGCCGTTGTGTTGCCCGGTGCCGCAGGGGCCATCGCGCTGGTCGCGGTGGGGCTGTGCAACGCGATCATGTACCCCACGATCTACGCTCTCGCGCTGCCTGAGGATGCCCGCGCGGCGCCGGTCGCCTCGATGTGGCTGTGCATGGCGGTGGTCGGCGGCGCATTGGTGCCTGTCGTGACGGGCATGGTCGCCGACGTGGCTGGACTGCTCCCCTCGCTGGTCGTGCCGGCCCTCTGCTATGTGCTGATTGGCGGATTTGCGTCGATCTGTCAGGGGAAGCGGGCATGAAAACCGTAACCATCAAGGACGTCGCCGCCCGCGCCGGAGTCTCCCCGAAAACCGTTTCGCGGGTCATCAACGGCGAAGATCACGTCCGCCCCGAAATCCGCGAAACGGTGCAGCGCGTGGTCGCCGAACTCAACTATCGGCCCAACGCCTTCGCCCGCAGCCTGTCGAGCTCGCGCTCATACCTGCTGGGCCTGTTCATCGATGACCCGGTGTCCGGTTACGCCGCCGAAGTCCAGCACGGCGCGCTGCTGCAATGTCGCGAACGCAGTTATCACCTTGTTGTGGAGCCGGTGGACCGGCAGCGGGCGGGATGGCAGGATCACGTGCGCGCCAGTCTGTCAGGGCTGCGGCTGGACGGCGCCATCCTTGCGCCGCCGATCTGCGACGATGCCGAATTACTGGGGATTTTCGCCGATGCGGGCGTGCCTTACGTTTTGATCGGCCCCTCCTACCCTCCGCGCGATTCGGGCGCGGTGTGGATGGACGACCGCGCCGCCGCGGGGGAAATGACCGAGTACCTGCTGTCGCTCGGCCATCGCCGGATCGCGTTCATCCAGGGGCCTGAAAGCCACAGCGCATCGGCCCGGCGCGAGGAAGGCTACCGCGCCGCCATGAAAGCCGCGGGCCTTGCAGTGAACGAAGACGCCATGCTGCGCGGCGATTTCAGCTTCCGTTCCGGGCTTGAACTTGGCGAATTGCTGCTGGATCTGCCCGAAACGCCGACGGCGATCTTTGCCTGCAATGACGACATGGCGCTTGGCGCCCTGATCACGGCCATGAAAAGGGGCGTTGCAGTGCCCGATGCCTTGTCCATCTGCGGGTTCGACGATGTGGCTTCGTCGCGCGCAGCCTGGCCGCAGATCACCACGATCCGTCAGCCGAACGCGGAAATGGCTGCCGCTGCGGTGGATATCCTTGTCGATCCGGCGTTCCGCAAGGACTGCGCAGATCCTGCATTCCGGCTCATGCTGGCGCACGCCATGATTTTGCGGGGCAGTACTGGCCCTGCTTGAGCGGATCGACGCCGAAGCGTTTCAGGGCGCGATCAGTTTACCCGACGACGATGCTTGCCGCCGTAGGTCTTGCCGCAATAGTCGTCCAGTTCGCGCATTTCGGTTGCTGCCGCTGCGGCAAGGGCCGCGGTGCAGGGCAGGTTCTTTTCGGTTGCGGCGATTCGGGCCTCCACGCGGTCGCGCAGTTCCTCGATGTCGGCGCGCGACAGCACATTCTTTTCACGCAGGTAGCAAATCAGGCTCTGAAGCAGGATCATCGCCTTTTCGCCGGAATCGACTTCACTGTTCTCGATCATCATCCAGTCCTCTCGAGCGGCCATTCGGCCGGCGTTGAAGGGCAGGATGATACAACCGTGAAACAATGTCCAGTGTGCCAAAAGAACAGTGTTCTCTTGTCGTAAACCTTTGTGCGGCGCAACAATTGCAAAGGTGTGATCTATGCCTCCAGTGCGATGACCTCCTGCCGCAGCAACTGGGCCAGGCGTGAATGAAGCGTCTCGTGATCACTGCCCGGAGACAGTTCGCGCAGCGCGACCATTCCCCAGGACATGGCGATGATGAAGTCCGCGACTGTGGAGTGGCGCTGCGCGGCGGCCGACGGCGCCAGCGAGCCAAGGGCTGCGCCAAGGCTTTCGCGCAGGCGGGAATCAACCTTCACATGCATCTGGTTGATCGCAGGATTGCGCCCCGCTTCCGCCAGCAGTTCGCACATCAGGCGACGATCCTCGCAGTCCGGCTCTTCAAGGCCGACGCGCTCGATCCAGGCCAGAATGGCGTCGCGGTCATTGGCGGCCACGGCAGCACCCAGCGTTTCCTCGTCCAGCCAGGCCGTGATTTCCGATTCGCAGATGGCCGCGATAATCGCTTCCTTGTTTGCGAAGTCGCGATAGATCTGGCCCACGGCGATCCCGGAGGCCGCAGCAATTTGCGCCATTCCGGTCTGATGGAACCCGCGCTCGACAAAAAGGTTACGCGCGGTGTCGAGAAGATGTTTTCGACGTGCTGCAGACTTCGCGGCCCGGGGGCGATCCAATGTATTCTCGTTTGTCATGTCCCTGTCCGGCTTGCATTTCATGCTGCGACGCAATAACAGACGCGCGAATCATGAGTGAACGCTCACTCACGCTTTAACCCTCTTGGCGGATTAACTCCATGAAAAAGATCGCTCCAGCCCTAGTGCTGATTCTCTCCGCCTGTGGAGGAGCACAGGAGCAGCCTCAGGCGGGACCGCCCCAGGTGGGCGTCGTCGCGGTGCGTGAGCAGTCGGTCACGCTCAGCAATGAGCTGCCGGGGCGCACCAGCGCATACGAAAGTTCGGACGTGCGCCCGCAGGTGAATGGTTTGATCGTGGCGCGTCTTTTCACAGAGGGCGATCAGGTTCGCGCTGGCCAGCCGCTTTATCGCACCGATCCTGCACCTTACGAGGCCGCAGTGGCGAATGCGCGCGCGGCCCTTGCCCGTTCGCGCGCGGCAATCGCATCAAGCGATGCGCTGGCGCGTCGTTACGGCGAACTCGTCAAGATCAACGCGATTTCGCGGCAGGATTACGAAAACGCGGTGACCAGCGCCCAGCAGGCGCGGGCGGACGTTTCCGCGCAGGAGGCGCTGCTGCGCACGGCCCAGATCGATCTTGCGCGCACGACCATCCGCGCGCCGATCTCCGGCCGGATCGGGCGTTCGACGTATACTACCGGCGCGCTCGTTTCCGCTTCGCAGACCGATGCGCTGACGACCATCCAGCGCCTTGACCCGATCTTCGTCGATATCCAGCAGTCCAGCGCCGACGTGCTGCGGCTGCGTCAGCAGCTGCTTGCGGGCGATGTCAGCGCCAGCGGAAACGTTGCGGTGAAGCTCAAGCTGGAGGACGGCAGCACTTATCCGCAGGAAGGCGTGCTCAAGTTCACCGACGTGACCGTCGATCCCACCACCGGCAGCCAGATCATCCGCGCCCAGTTCCCCAATCCGAGCGGCCTGCTGCTGCCCGGAATGTACGTGCGCGCCGAGTTCGCACAGGCGACCAAGGCCAACGGGCTGCTGGTCCCGCAGGCCGCCGTTTCGCGCGACGAAAAGGGCAATCCGACCGTCCTTGTCGTCGGGGCGCAGAACAAGCTTGAGATGCGTCCGATCACCGCCCCCCGCACGGTCGGTCAGGACTGGCTGGTGACCGGCGGGCTCAAGGCGGGCGACAAGGTCGTCGTCGACGGTGCGCAGATGCTGCGTCCCGGCATGCCGGTGAAGCCGGTTGCACCGCAGGGTCAAGCTCAGGCTCAGGGCCAGGCTCAGGGGGCCAAGCCCGCTGCCGGCGCTCCCGCGAACAAGGGTCAGTAATCGGCCATGTCACGCTATTTCATCGACCGGCCCATCTTTGCGTGGGTCATCGCCATCGTTCTGATGATGGCGGGCATTATCGCCATCCGCAGCCTGCCGATCGCCCAGTTCCCCGAGATTGCGCCGCCTACGGTGTCGATCGCGGCTACCTATCCGGGCGCGGACGCCGAAACGCTTGAGCGCACGACGACGCAGATCATCGAGCAGCAGCTCAAGGGCATCGACAACCTGCGCTACTTCTCGGCATCCTCCTCCTCGGCGGGCACGGTGACGATCACCCTGACCTTCGAGCAGGGCACCGACCCCGACATCGCGCAGGTTCAGGTCCAGAACAAGCTTCAGGCCGCAACCCCGCTGCTGCCGCAGGAAGTGCAGCGTCAGGGCGTGCAGGTACAGAAGTCGGCGGCAAGCTTCCTGCTTGTCACCGCGATCTATTCCGAGGACGGCAGCCACACCGCCAACGACCTTTCGGACTATATCGTCAGCCAGCTGCAGGATCCGGTCAGCCGTATCAACGGCGTGGGCGAACTGCAGATCTTCGGCACCCAGTATGCGATGCGTATCTGGGTCGATCCGCTGAAGCTGCGCAGCTACGACATGACGGTGGCCGACGTCACGACGGCGATCACCGCGCAGAACGCGCAGGTTTCCGCGGGCCAGATCGGCGCATTGCCGGCTCCCAAGGAGCAGATGCTCAACGCTACCGTATCGGTCCAGTCGCGCCTGCAGACGCCTGAGGAGTTCGGCAACATCCGCCTCCGTTCGACGCAGGGCGGCGCAGTGGTACGCCTGCGTGACGTCGCGCGCGTGGAACTTGGCGCCGAGACTTACGGCTTCGATACGCAGTTCAACGGCAAGCCGGCATCAGGCTTCGGCGTGCGGCTTGCGTCGGGCGCAAACGCGCTTGACACGGTTGATGCGGTGAAGGCCGAAGTTGAGAAGATTTCCAAGAACTTCCCGTCTGACGTCAAGGTTTCTTTCCCTTACGATTCCACGCCCTTTGTGCGCCTCTCGATCGAGCAGGTGGTCCACACGCTGGTCGAGGCTGTCGTGCTCGTCTTCCTCGTCATGTTCCTGTTCCTTCAGAACTGGCGCGCGACGCTGATCCCGACGATCGCTGTTCCCGTGGTGCTGCTGGGCACTTTCGGTGTGATGGCGGTGCTGGGCTATTCGATCAATACGCTGACGCTGTTCGGCATGGTGCTGGCCATCGGCTTGCTGGTCGATGATGCGATCGTCGTCGTCGAGAACGTCGAACGACTGATCCAGACCGAGCATCTGTCGCCCAAGCAGGCGGCGCGCAAGTCCATGGACGAAATCAGCGGCGCGCTGATCGGCATCGGCCTGGTGCTTTCGGCGGTGTTCCTGCCAATGGCGTTCTTCGGCGGCTCCACAGGCGTTATCTATCGCCAGTTCTCGATCACCATCGTCTCGTCGATGGCGCTCTCGGTGATGGTGGCGTTGATCCTCACGCCTGCGCTCTGTGCCACGATCCTCAAGCCGCACAAGGAAGGCGGCCCTGAAGGCAATGGTCTGTTGGCCCGCTTCTTCCGCTGGTTCAACGACAAGTTCGATCGCGGCACCGAGAAGTATCAGGGCGGCGTGCGCCGTACTGCCACCGGCTGGAAGCGTTCGGGGCTGGTCTATCTGCTGATCGTCGGTTCGATGGTGTTCCTCTTCACCCGCCTGCCCGGCGGCTTCCTGCCGGACGAGGATCAGGGTGTGGTCTTTGCGCTGGTGCAGGGGCCTTCGGGCGCAACCCTGCCGCGTACCCAGAAGGGCCTCGACGTGGTGCGCAAGCACTTCCTTGAGGATGAAAAGGCCAACGTCGATTCGATCTTCACGATCAACGGCTTCTCGTTCTCCGGCCAGGGCCAGAATGCGGGCATGGCGTTCATCCGTCTCAAGGACTGGGAAGAACGCAGCGGCGCAGACAATCGGGCACCGGCGATCATCGGGCGCGCGATGGGGGCATTCTCCCAGTATCGCGATGCCATGATCTTCGCACTGACCCCGCCTGCAGTGCAGGAACTGGGCAACGCGACGGGCTTCGACATGTGGCTGGTCGACGAGACCAACCAAGGGCATGAAAAGCTGCTTGCCGCGCGCAATCAGCTGATGGGCATGGCCGCGCAGGACAACCGCGTGGCGCAGGTCCGCCCGGTCAGCCTTGACGACGCGGCGCAGCTCGACGTCAAGATCGATCAGGACAAGGCCGCAGCGCTCGGCCTCGACCTGTCAGCCGTCAATTCGGAAATCAGCACGGCCTGGGGCGGTGCCTACGTCAACGACTTCCTCGACCGTGGCCGCACCAAGCGCGTCTACGTTCAGGCGGATCAGGCCTATCGTTCCTCGCCCGAGGCTCTTTCGGACCTCTATGTACGCGGCACGAGCGGCCAGATGGCGCCGTTCAGCGCATTCTCCGAACTGTCCTGGAAACAGGCGCCGGTGATCCTGACACGCTACAATGGGCGTCCCGCCATGCAGCTGCAGGGTGCGCCGGGTCAGGGTCTGAGCACCGGCGGCGCGATGCAGGCGATCGAGGAGATGCACCAGAAGCTGCCTGCGGGCACCGCCATCGAATGGACAGGTCTGTCCTACGAGGAACGCCTTTCGGGCGGTCAGGCGCCGATGCTCTATGCGTTGTCGCTGGCGGTCGTGTTCCTCTGTCTTGCCGCTCTGTATGAGAGCTGGTCGGTGCCGATCGCGGTTATGCTGGTGGTGCCGCTGGGTGTCGTTGGCGCGCTGTTTGCGGCGTGGCTCACGGGGCTTGGTAACGACATTTACCTGCAGGTCGGCCTGATCACCACGATCGGCGTCTCCGCCAAGAACGCGATCCTGATCGTCGAATTCGCGGAAGAGCGCGTGCAATCCGGCATGAATGCGTTCGATGCGGCGATGGAAGCGGCCAAGCTGCGTCTGCGTCCGATCCTGATGACCTCGCTCGCCTTCGTCTTCGGCGTGCTGCCGCTGGCGGTATCGACCGGCGCAGGTGCCGGAGGTCAGAACGCGATCGGTCGCGCGGTGGTGGGCGGCATGCTCTCCGCCACGGTCTTCGCGATCTTCTTCGTACCGATGTTCTTCGTGGTCGTGGCCCGCCTGTTCAAACATGGGCAGACCGACCGCCAGATGCCGCAATCCGATGAAGAGCCCCATGCTGACGGCGCCCACGGCGCGGCACCGCAGGAAAGCTGAACATGAAAAAGTCTATCTTCATCCTGCTCGTCGGAACCACTCTGCTGGGCGGGTGCAACCTTGCCCCCAAGTACGAGCGGCCGGCGGGAGCCGTCCCGGTGGCGCTGCCGCAGGGCGGCGTCTATCCGGCAGCGCCGACTGACGCAGTGGACGTATCGCGGATCGGCTGGCGCGATTTCTTCCTTGATGACCGGCTGCGGCAGGTCATCGAGACGGGCCTTGCCAACAACCGCGATCTTCGGATCGCGGCGGGCAACGTTCAGCAGGCTCGCGCCCAGTACCGGGTGCAGCGCGCCGATCGGCTGCCCACCGTCAATGCCACCGGCACTGCGACCTATACCAACAACGTGTTCGGTGCGCAGGGCGGGGCGGGCACCGGCCAGACCAGCTCTGACCTGGAAATCTACCAGGCGACCGTTGGCCTTTCCTCGTTCGAACTCGACCTGTTCGGCCGCGTCCGCAACCTGTCGCGCGCGGCGCAGGAGCAGTATTTCGCAAGCGAAGAGGCGCAGCGTGCAGCCCGCATCAGCCTGATCGCGGAGATCGCCAATGCCTGGCTGACGATGGCGTCGGATAACGAACAGCTGCGCATCTCGCGCGATACGGCCAAGGCGTTTGAGGAAACACTCAAACTGACGCAGGCTCAGTTCCGCATCGGCACCGGCTCCGAACTGGAAGTCCGTCAGGCCGAGACGAATTATCAGGGCGCGCTTAATGACATCGCCGCGCTGGAAACCAGTGTGGCGCGTGATCAGAATGCGCTCAACCTGCTGGCCGGCACCACCGTGCCCGCAGAGCAGTTGCCGACCGGCTTCGGCACAGAGCCGATGACCCGTAATGCGCTGCCAGGCGATGTATCCTCCGAAGTGCTGCTGCGCCGTCCCGACGTGCTGCAGGCAGAGCATCAACTGATCGCCGAGAATGCCAACATCGGCGCGGCCCGTGCGGCGTTCTTCCCGACGATTTCGCTGACGGGCACGCTGGGTACGCTGAGCACCGCACTTTCCGGGCTCTTCAAGGACGGCACCTACACCTACACCGGATCGCCCAGCGCATCGCTGCCGCTGTTCGATTTCGGGCGGCGTTCGGGCAATCTGGAATATGCCAAGGCGTCGCAGAAGGTGGCTGTGGCCACTTACGAGAAGGCAGTGCAGACGGCCTTTCGCGAAGTCTCCGATGCCCTGGCCCAGCGTGGCCGCATCGGCGATCAGATCCGTGCCCAGACTGCGCGGGCTGAAGCTGCGGGCGTGGCGGCCAAGCTTTCTGACGCGCGGTTCCGTTCGGGCGTGGATTCGTTCCTGACCACGCTTGACGCGCAACGCACAGCCTATGGCGCCGAGCAGACCCTCGTTACCACGCGGCTGACGCAGGCGAGCAACCTGGTGGAACTCTATCGCTCGCTTGGCGGGGGGCTGGAGGACACCACGCCGGTCGGCACGGAGCAGCCCCCGCGTTAAGCTTTACATCTCACCTTTGATCCCGGTGTGATCCGGGATCACGGACGGTCCCTGCGCATCCCCCACCGAGCCGGTGCGCAGGGACCGTTCGCGTCCGCTTCGCATGACGAAGTGTGTCGTTCGAGCCGATTTTGCGCCTTTGGCACTCGACAGGCGCGTCCGAACCGTGTTGGGGGAGCAGCGAGCCCCTATCGCCTCGACGATGGGGTCGCACCCTGACTTTGGCCACTGACCACGGGACGAACACATGGACGAGACGCTGCGCCGCGCCGCACTTGATTACCACCGCCTGCCTCGGCCCGGCAAGCTGACCATCGAACCGACCAAGCGCATGGTGAACCAGCGCGACCTCGCGCTGGCTTATTCGCCCGGCGTCGCCGTGCCCTGCGTAGAGATTGCGGCAGATCCCAAGAAGGCGCTGGATTATACCGCGCGCGGTAACCTCGTCGCAGTTATCTCCAATGGCACCGCCGTGCTCGGCCTTGGCGCGATCGGCGCGCTGGCCTCGAAGCCGGTGATGGAAGGCAAGGCCGTCCTGTTCAAGAAGTTTGCCGACATCGACGTCTTCGACATCGAGGTCGACACCATCGACCCGGACAAGTTCATCGAGGCGGTGGCACTGCTGGAGCCGACCTTCGGCGGCATCAACCTTGAAGACATCAAGGCGCCGGAATGCTTCTACATCGAGGCCGAACTGAAGAAGCGCATGAACATCCCGGTGTTCCATGACGACCAGCACGGCACCGCGATCGTGGTTGCCGCGGCGGTGCGTAATGCGCTGGTGCTACAGGGCCGCACGCTGGCTGACGCCAAGCTGGTTACCTCGGGCGCGGGCGCGGCGGCGCTGGCCTGCGTCGATCTGCTGGTGTCCATGGGCCTGCCGGTCGAGAACGTGACGCTGACGGACAAGGACGGCGTTATCCACTCGGGCCGCGAAGGCATGCTGCCCAACATGGCGCGCTATGCCCGCGACACCAACGCACGCGCACTGCCTGATGTGCTGCCGGGCGCGAACCTGTTCCTTGGTCTTTCGGCGCCGGGCGTGCTCAAGCCCGAGTGGCTGCCGCTGATGGCCGAAAATCCGCTGATCTTCGCGCTTGCCAACCCCGAGCCGGAAATCCGCCCGGAAGCTGCCCGCGAAGTACGCCCGGACGCGATCATCGCTACGGGCCGTTCGGACTATCCCAACCAGGTCAACAACGTCCTGTGCTTCCCCTATATCTTCCGCGGCGCGCTGGACGCGGGCGCGACGCAGATCAACGAGGCGATGAAGGCCGCCGCTGCCGAAGCCATCGCCGGTCTTGCCCGCATGCCCGCGCATGACAGCGTGGCGCAGGCCTATGGCGGCCGCAAGCTGGTGTTCGGCCCGGAATACATCATCCCGACCCCGTTCGATCCGCGCCTGATCGTGGAGATCGCCGGTGCCGTCGCTCAGGCAGCGATGGATTCGGGCGTTGCCACCAAGACGCTCGACATTGCCGAGTACAAGCGTTCGCTCGGCAATATGAATACCCGTTCGGGCCAGCTCATGCTGCCGGTCTATCAGGCCGCGCGCGGTGCGATGAAGCGTGTCGCCTATGGTGAGGGTGAGGATGAGCGCGTGCTGCGTGCCGTGCAGGATGCGCTGGACGAAGGCATGGTACGCCCGACGCTGGTGGGCCGCCGCCGCATTCTGGAACAGAAGCTGCCCGAACTGGGCCTGTCGTTCCGCCTCGACGAGCATGTCGACCTTGTCGACCCCGAGAACGACCATGATCTGATGAGCGAACTGGTCGCGGCCTATGGCGCGATTGCTGGTCGCAAGGGCGTGCCCACCGCCGAAGTCATTCGCCACACTTATCGTCGCCCCACCGTCACCGCCGCCATGCTGCTGCGCACTGGCAAGGTCGATGCGGCGCTGGTCGGCGGCAATTCGGAATACTGGGGGCAGATCGAACACGTACTGCGCATCATCGATCGCGCGCCTGACGTGAAGCGCGTCTATGCGCTGTCGGGGCTGATCCTCGATGCCGGTGTGCTGTTCCTGACCGATACGCACATGGTTCCTGATCCGACCCCGGAACAGATCGCGGAAATGACCGTGCTGGCAGCGGACGCGGTGCGTCGCTTCGGTCTTGACCCGAAGGTGGCGCTGCTCTCGCATTCCAACTTCGGTTCGTCGAACAGCCCGAGCGCGCGCAAGATGCGTTCCGCGGCCAAGCTGGTGCGCAAGGTTGCGCCGGAACTGAAGGTGGACGGTGAAATGCACGCCGATGCCGCACTCAGCCAGGCGCTGCGCGAAAAGCTGGTGCCTGATTCGGGCTTCGAGGGGGCGGCGAACCTGCTGGTGATGCCGAACCTCGATGCGGCGAACATCACGCTGACGGCGCTGTCTGCCTCGTCCAGCTCGCCCACGGTCGGGCCGATGCTGCTGGGCCTGTCGCAGCCGATCCACGTGCTGACGCCGGGCGTTACTGCACGCGGCATCCTGAACCTGACCAGCATTGCGGTGTGTGCTGCCGACGGGCATTGATTGAAGGGGGAGGGTGATGCCCTCCCTCGCCATCGCGGCTGAAACGAAACAACCCAGGGCGGCACGATGCTGCCCTGGGTTGTTTCGTTTTCGCCTGTGCGCGGGTATGGCTGAAGGGTCAGCCCCGAACGTCAGAGCACCAGCGGCGCATGGTTGATCTGCGGCAGGACATGCCGTGAGAAAAGGTCCGCCTCGGCCGCATGGGGGTAGCCTGACAAGATGAAGGCATCGATGCCCTCGGCCTGATAGGCCCGGATCTTCGCCAGCACCTGATCAGGATCGCCGACGATCGCCGCCCCGCAGCCCGAACGGGCGCGCCCTATGCCGGTCCACAGGTTGTCCTCGACGAAACCGTCACCGCCTGCGGCAGAGCGCAGTTCCGCCTGACGGGTCACCCCGACGCTGGCGGTGTCGAGAGACTTCTGGCGGATCGCTTCCCCGGCGGCATCATCCAGTTTGGACAGCAGGCGGTCGGCATAGACCCTTGCCTCGTCCTCCGTTTCGCGCACGATGACGTGGGCGCGGTAACCGAACTTGAGCGTGCGGCCGTACTTCGCCGCCCGCGCGGTCATGTCGGCGATCGTCTCGCGCACCTTGTCCATCGTGTCGGGCCACATCAGGTAGACATCGCAGCCCTGCGCCGCAGCCTCGCGCGCGTCTTCGGACAGACCGCCGAAGTAGAGGGGCGGGCACTTGCCCGAAACTGTCGTGATACGCGCCGGTGCAAGGTCGAGGTTGTAGAACTCGCCCTCGTATTTCAGGTGCTCGCCGTTCAGCATGATCTTGAGGATCTGCATCACTTCCAGCGTGCGCTGGTAGCGGGCGCGGCTGTCCAGCTTTTCGCCCGGCAGGTCGGACGAGATGATGTTCACCGTCAGTCGCCCGCCCAGGATGCGGTCAAGCGTGGCGATACGGCGTGCCAGCTGCGGCGGCCAGTCCTCGCCCATGCGCACGGCCATGAGCAGGCGGATCTTCTCCACGAGAGGCGCGATGGCCCCGGCGAAGATCGTCGTGTCCACGCCAAGGGCATAGCCGGAAGGCAGCAGGATGTTGTCGAACCCGCCTTTTTCCGCCTGCAGCACGATGTTGCGGCAATGCTCCCAGCTCGACGCCAGCGCCGGGTCGGGCTGGCCGAGAAACTCGTAGTCATCGTCGCACAGCGCCGAAAACCAGCTGACTTCGCAGGTCTTGTCTGTTGAACTCACGGCAGGGGCTCTCCTTTCGATGCGACCAGTACCGCGTACCAGCTGGCGCGGGTCCAGCGGACCTTGAGTGCGTCAGTGGCTTCCGCGATCCGGTCTGCCTTTTGTGATCCGACGATGGGGATGACGCGCGCGGGGTGCGCCATGATCCAGCTGTAGGCGGCTGCGGTGCGAGATACGCCGAACTCTTCCGCAGTCTGGTCCAGCAGCGCGGCGACTTCCTTCGTACGCGCGTCTTCAGGGTTGGCGATACGACCACCGCCCAGCGGCGACCATGCCAGCACGGCCATGTCCATGGCGATCGCCTGATCCAGCTCGCCGTTCTCGATCGTGTCGAGGCGCAAGGCAGAGATTTCGGGCTGGGTGGAGACGATCGGCACGTTCACGAACTGTTGTAGCGTGGCAATCTGGCTGACGGTGAAGTTGGAAACGCCGAAGCTGCGGATCTTGCCCGCCTTATGTGCCGCTTCGACGGCCTTTGCGATTTCCGAAGGGTGCGTAAGAATGTCGGGGCGGTGGATCTGCCACAACTCGACCGTGTCGGTGCCGAGGCGAGTGAGCGAGGCGTCGATGGCGCTGGTGAGGTATTCTGCGCTTGAATCGTAAGGAAGGGGGGGCATGATGCCGCCCTTGGTGGCGATCACCAGCTTTTCGCGCAGGCCCGGTTCGCTGGCGAGCGCCTTGCCCAGCAGCGCTTCCGCATCGCCGAAGCCGTCGGTGCCGTTGAAGCCGTAGATGTCGGCGGTGTCGACGAAGTCGATCCCGGCATCCAGCGCCGCATGCAGCAGCCGCACGGCGTCGGCGGCTTCGCCTTCCATGCGCCAGTTGCCCCACGCAAGGGCGGAAACTTCGATGCCGCTCTTGCCGAGCTGGCGGCGGGCGGCCGGGGAGGGGAGGTAGGTCATGGATGTTCCTGTCAGGGGAGAAGATCGGGATTGATGCGGGCGACCGAGGCGCGCTCGATCAGATCGTGAGGAAGGCGGCGGTGCGTGGCCTGCGCGCCCTCAAGCAGCAGTTGCGTGGCTGCCAACGCCAGTTCGCGCGTGGGCTGGCGGATGGTGGTAAGCTGCGGCCAGACCATGCGCGCGACCATGGTGTCGTCGAAGCCGACCACGGATAGGTCGTCCGGCACGGCCAGGCCCATGTCATGCGCCACGGAAAGGATGCCTGCTGCCATGTCGTCATTGCTGGCGAAGATCGCGGTGGGGCGTCGCTTGCCTTTTAGAAAGTGATGTGCTGCGGCCACGCCGCTGTCGAAATCGAACTCGCCCGCCGCGACCAGCGCCGGCTCGTAAGCCAGACCGGCGCGGTCGAGCGCACGGCGATAGCCGAACAGGCGTTCCTCCGAAGCCATGTGGTTGGAGTGCCCCTTCACGAAGCCGATGTGGCGATGGCCGTGCGCGATGAGGTAGCTGGTCATGTCGTCCGCTGCCTGGGCATCGTCCATGAAGACCGATGACGTCATGGCATGGTTGGTGCCCGGAGAGATACGCACGAAGGGAATGTCCATCCCCTCCAGCGCCTTGAGCACCGGCACGCAGTCGGTGACCGGGGAGGACAGGACGATGCCGTCCACGTGCGTCTCGGTGACAAGCCCGCGCACCTGCTCGCCCACCAATGGATCGGCCACGTCGACCGGCTGCGCGAGCAGGCGCGAGCCGTTCTGCTGGCAGGCTTCCCAGCAGCCCATCTGGATCTGGTTCATGTAATAGGGGCTGTGGTTATCGTAGATCAGCGCGATCTGGCCGGACTTGGTGCCCGCCAGAATGCGCGCGGCGACGCTTGGCCGGAAGCCGAGTTCCTGCATCGCCTTCTCGACGCGTTCCTTGGTGTCGGCGCTGACATAGCGATGGCCGTTCAGTACACGGCTGACCGTCTTGATGGACACGCCCGCGAGTGCGGAGACGTCCTTGATATTGGACCGTTCGCTCATTTGCTCTCCCTTATCGTCGCGAAGAGAGGGGCGAACTTGCTGTCGGGCAAGAAGAAAACGGGTGGCTCGCCATAAGGCGCGGCTATTGTGTGAGTGCCGGGGGCGAAGTCCTCGCCGGTCCAGAGGTGGCGCCATGGCGTATCGCCGGGCAGGATCACCTCGCGCTGCGTTGCATCGGCCTCGACGATTGGGGCCACCAGCATGTCAGCGCCGCAGAGATACTGGTCCTGTACGCAGAACAGCGCAGGATCGAAGTAGTGCAGGAACAGCGGGCGCTGTACCGGCAGGCCGGTTACGACGGCTTCATCACTGAGGTGGCGCACATAGGGCGCGAGCGCCTTGTGAACGCGCGACATTGAAGCGAATGCGTTGAGCAGTTCCGGGCTGGAATCAATCTGCAGGTTATCGTCCGGGCGGTTGCCTTCATGGCTGCGCATCACGGGCGAGAACGCGCCCAGTTCGCACCAGCGCATGATGAGGTCCGCAGTGCGCACGTTGCCGTGAAGGCTGGTGTACCCGCCCACGTCGCTGTGCGAATAGGCATTGCCGACCAGCCCCGCCGAAAGCGCGGCGGTGATGACGGTGTTGATCCCGTCATGCCTCGTGAAGTCCACCGACTGGTCGCCCGCCCACAGCAGCGGGCAGTGGGCCTGTACGCCCGAGAAGCCGGCGCGCATGAAGAACACCGCCTCGCCTGTCTTGCCGCGCGATGCGACGGCGCGTGCGTTCGCTTCGGCCCAGAGGACCGGCCAGCGGTTGTGCATCAGCATCGGGTCGCTGCCGTCGTGGAGGCGCAGATCGACGGGCAGGTATTCGCCGAAGTCCGCCATCCAGCCGGAAAGCCCGAAGTCCAGCATTTCTTTGCCGATGACCCGCTCTGCAAACCAGTCCATCGCGGCGGGATTGGTGAAGTCCACGACGCCGCAGTCGAACTCGCCGAAGTCGACAAGGTAGACCGCGTCCGAATCCTGCTGCAGCGCAAGATAGCCCAGCGCTTCCGCCTCGGCATACTGCTTGCCGTCATTGGCGAGATAGGGGTTTACATAGCCAAGGAAGCGTATGCCCTTTTCGGCCAGCGCGGCGATGCGTGCGGGCAGGTCGGGGTAGCGGGGCTCATTCCAGGACCAGTCCCAGAAGAGGCGACGGCCGAAGCTGGTCTGGCGGATACCGATCCAGTCCTCACACCACAGGCCGGACACTTGCGCGCCCGCCTCGATGATCTTTTCAAGGCGCGCGAAGCTGGCTTCGCCTTCCTTCAGGCCGACGATGGCTCCGCCGATCGCCCAGTCGGGCAGCGCGGGCTGGCGGCCGAAGCGGCTGGAAAGCGCGCCGACCAGTGTGGGAAGATCGTCGGCGGAGAAAAACTCCAGCGTGAATGCGCCTTCCCACACCTCGATCCGGTGGCGGGCGGCATCTGTGAAATCGAGCACCGAATAGGCGCTGGAGCCGAGATGGCAGGCCCATAGCGTGGATGTGAGGAAAGTAGGCTGCGGGTAGTTGGTCCACCAGTAGTCGCCGCCTGCCATGCCGTTCTGGTCCATCAGACGGGTCAGTTCGGTAGACTTGTCACGGCCGACGCCGGGCTCGCTGGTCCAGATCGGGAAGCGACGGCCGGACAGGTTGAGGTAGCTCATCTGCTCCCCACCACCCCAGATATGCTCGTCAGCATTGGCTGCCAGATCGACCCAGACGCGGTCGAAGCCGGGCGTAAGGGTGGTGACCGTCAGGGCATCATGCTGCAACGAAAGGCGCAGCATCGGTTCGCTGCCGTCGCTGGCGCTAAGCAGCAGATCTTCGCCTTCGGGGCGTGCGAAACCCAGCTCTACGCGGTCTGTAGGGGCGTCGCTAATGGCGAAGTTGCCGCGCACCATCTCCACGCTCGGCGCGCCGCGTGCGATCGCGAAAGCGGGGGCGTACGGCGCGCTGCGCAGCACTTCCCGCCCTGCGAGCACGCAGGCAAATCCATCTTCCCGAATGGTGAAGGTCAACGGCAAGGCCCGGCTCCCATGGTGTGCTTCTTATGCAGCACTGGCGTGGCCGCCGCGCTGTCCTGATGTGACAACGCTTGACAGAAATGATGGAGCCAATCAAGAGGGTCGCAACCGACAGGACGACCTGAGGCTCAAACACTCAGGCTCCGTATAATCAGGAGGGGAGACATATGATTTCCGCACAAGGTACGGCCGCGCGTGGCAAAGGCGCGTTTGTTCGCAGCGCACTGGTGCTGTCGGCATCGGCGGCTGCGCTCATCGCCGCGACGCCTGCCAGCGCGCAGGTCGATGAGATCATCGTGACCGCGCAGAAGGTCCAGCAGAACGTCCAGGATGTGCCGATCGCGATCAGCGCGGTTACCGGAGAGGCCATGGCCCGCGCTGGCGCCAAGAGCCTGGAAGATATCACCTCGATCGTGCCTTCGGTGACGTTCCGCAAGGGCACCACCAATGCCAACAGCGCCATCGTGATGCGCGGCGTTGGAACCATCAGCTTCTCGATCGCGGCAGAACCGAGTGTGTCCACCGTTGTCGACGGTATCGTCCTGAGCCGGTCGGGTCAGTCGTTCCTGGACCTCGTCGATTTCGAACGGCTTGAGGTGCTGCGCGGACCGCAGGGGACACTGTTCGGCAAGAACGCTTCGGCGGGCCTCGTCAACATCGTGTCGAAAGGCGGCACCGACCATTTCGAGGCAGAAGCCAACGTCTCCGGCACCACTGACGACGAATACCGCGCCAAGATGACGTTGTCCGGCCCGATTGCGGAGAACCTGACCGGCCGTCTTACCGGTTTCTACGGAACCTTCGATGGCAACATCAAGAACACTTACTATGACAAGACCGTCAACGGATACGAACATTACGGCGCGCGCGGCGTCATCGACTATGACGGCGGCGGCAGCCGCCTGCGCCTGATCGCGGACTACTTCAAGGCGGACGACGATTGCTGCGCCGAAGTGACCGGCGTGTCACGCGGCTCGGTGATCGACGCGGAACTGGGCATCACGCCGCAGGGCGAAGATACCCGCAAGGTCAACCAGAACCTCATCACCCGCTCGCTGGACCGCCAGTACAGCTTCACCATGAGCGCGGACATCGACACTTTCGCTGACCATACGTTCTCGATCGTCACCGGGTATCGCAACTGGAAGAACACCGAGATCCGCGACGGCGACTTCCTGCCGCGTGCGATCATCGATCCTTCTGGCAGTGCCCCGGTCAGCGTCGCGCAGCTGCATGATCGCGGCACCGTCGAGACCGATCAGGTTTCCGCCGAAGTGCGCCTTGCTTCGCCGCAGAACCAGCCCCTGACGTATCAGGTCGGCGGTTTTCTGTGGTATTCCAAGAACACGCAGGACTTCACCCGCAGCGACGTGACGTGCGCCACCTCCACTTCGCCGGTCGATCCGGTGACGGGGGCGCAGCCGTGCAACCTCTCGGACACCGTCAACACGCTGTTCCCCACCGCGACTTCGCGCAGCGACGTCTCGTTCCGCAACTGGGCGCTGTTCGGGCAGGCGACTTACGAGTTCACGCAAAGCCTGCGCCTGACGCTGGGCGGCCGTTTCACGCATGACGACGTTAGCTACACCCACACCCGCGCCCCTGCGGTCAACGCCACGACCGGTCTTCCGGCCACCGGCGCGGGGCTTTCGGGCGTCGGCGCGGGCGGCACCATCGCCACCGGCGGCAACGGCACCAACACCTCGCGCGGAAGCACCAGTGCCGACAACTTCTCCGGCAAGGCCGTGCTGCAGTACGACGTCATGGACGACGTGATGGTCTATGGCAGCTACACTCGTGGCTACAAGGGGCCGGCGTTCAACGTGTTCTTCAACCACGTTGCGCCGACGAACTCTTCTCCCATCGATCCGGAAAAGTCGGACAGCTTTGAAGTCGGTTTCAAGAGCCAGTTCCTCGATCGCATGGTGCAGCTGAATGCTGCAGCATTCCTGGTCGACTACAAGGGCTTCCAGGCCAACAACTTCGTGCTGCTGAATGGCGCGGTGGTGACGAACCTGACCAATGCAGGCACCGTTCGCTCCAAGGGCTTCGAGGCTGACCTTACCGTTGCGCCGACCGAAGGGCTGACGTTCCGCGCCAATGCCGCCTATGCCGATGCAAGGGTGCGCCGTTTCAACCCCAACCCGCTGACCAATGCGCCCGATGCCCGCGATGGCACCCGCCTGCCGCTGGCGCCCAAGTTCAGCTACACCATCGGCGCGGACTATGATGTGCCCGTCGGCCCGGTGAAGCTTTACCTGTCGAGCGACTGGCACCACGTGTCGAAGCAGTTCTCCGATCTTGGCGAGAGCGGCCCGATCGATGCTTATGGTATCTGGAACGCCAGCGTCGGCGTGTCTGATGCGGACGACAAGTATCGCCTGACCTTCATGGTGCGCAATATTCTGGACGACAGCTACGTGCTGCTCAACACCAGTGCGGGCCAGCGCCTGATGATTCCGCGCGATGCGGATCGTTATGCCGGTCTGAACCTGCGGGCGAAGTTTCAGTAAGGATGCTGTGGCAGGGGTAGGGCAAGCCTTACACCTGCACGCATGAAAAAAGCCCCGGCGGATTTCGGTCCGCTGGGGCTTCGTCATGTCAGGAGCTTAGAACGTGAAGCGCACGCCGGCGGCAATCTGCGATGCCTTGGTCTTGCCGAGGCGATACTCGACTTCGCCGTCACCGAACTGAAGCCTGCCTGCACTGGCCTGCCGGTAGGTGTAGTCCGCGGTAAGGGCCACTGCGGGCGAAAGCTGGAAAGCAACGCCGGCGCGCGCCTGCCAGGCGAAGCGGATCGACCCGTCATCTTCGCCAAGCGCCTTCACATGCGTCCCCACAGCACCCAGACCGACGCCGACGTAAGGGCGGATCGTGTCGCTGACGGGGATGTCGTAGGTAAGGTTCGCCATGACGCCGATCTGGCGCAACTTGGCGATGGAGCCGCTGGTGGAGCGGATGGTGGTGCCATCGATCTCGGCGCCTTCAAAATCCTCAGGATAGAGGATTTCGGCATCGATCAGGGTGTCGACGATATCCTCGACATCGTCAGCCGTGATTGCCGTGCCGTTCACGCTGCGCAGGTCAAGGCCGCGAACCTTGTTGCGCGAATAGGACAAGTCTACGCCGAAGCGGACCGGTCCGAAGTCGTAGCCGATTTCGCCCGCGATCAGCCATGCGGACTTGGTTTCAAGGCGGGTCTGCAACTCATCGCCGGATTCGGGATCGGTGACGGTGAAGTCCGGGTTGTTGAGGTCGGATATGCCGGTGCGCAGCGACACCGAAAAGCCCGATGTTTCCTCTGCCGAGGCCGGTGTGCTGAAAGCGGCGGCTGCAATAATAGTTGCTGAGATAACGTACTTCATAATTTCCCCCTGTTGGAAATTGGTGGCCTGATGCGACCCGTTATGTTTTCGGTCGCGCATCTGGCGGTCAGGGGGAGCCGCCGCATCCCACGATCATGGGATGCGGACGCATTTTCGATAATTTTTCTATACTCAATAAGGGTTTATACTGCTTCCACGATCCTGGGCTGCATCAGGTGGATGAAGGCCGTGGCGACGAGATAGGCCGAGCCGCAGATCACGAAGAGCGGGGCATAGCCAAGGCCCGAACTCAACGACCATCCCGCGAACTCAATGATGCCGGTGCCGGTCAGATTGCCAGCCACGGCACCCAGCGCGATCACGGTTGCCATGCGGCGGGCCGGGATGATCTCGGTCGCCATGCCGAAGATGCTTGTCGAAAAGCCCTGATGCGCGAACAGGCCAAGGCCGATGCAGACAGCCGCGATCCATGGATTGCTGGCGACGAGCGCCAGCGGCATGACCAGCACGACAAGTGCATAGGCCAGCATCGTGCCCTTGCGCGCGCGGTTCATCGAAACTCCGCGCAGCAGCAGGGTGGGATAGAGCGCGCCCGCGCTTACCGCGCCGAGCGCCGCCAGCACGAAGATCACGGCGATCGGCCAGCCCAGCTGGCCCTGGCTCAAGTTGAACTGGCGCGCGAAGAAGTCAGGGGTCCAGAACAGTACGAACCACCAGACGAGGTCGGTAAAGGCCTTGGCGCCGATCACCGTCCAGCTACGCCGGTCGGACAGGATCGCCCCCCATTCGACCTTTCCGCCCTTTTCCGCGCTGGCCGAGGTGGCTCCCGCCACCGGGGTCAGCTTTGCCGTGCACAGGCGCCAGGCCACAAGCCACACGAGGCCGAGCCCGCCCGTGACGACGAATGCGGCCTTCCAGCCGAACGCCATGGCGAACGGGGGAATGATCAGAGGCGTCAGGATCGCGCCGATGTTGGGAGCGGTGTTGATGATGCCGATGCCGACCGAGCGGCGCGCTGCCGGAAGGTAGATCGCTGCGGTCTTCATCGCTGCCGGGGTGTTGACCGATTCGGCAGTCGCCAGAACGGCGCGGGCGATCACAAATTGCTGCACGCTGGAGGCCAGTGCATGGGCCATCCCGGCCAGGCTCCATACCGCCACGGCAAGGCCATAGGCGAAGCGTACCCCGAAACGGTCGACGAACCAGCCCACGCCCAGCAGCGAGGCCGCCGCGGCCAGCTGGAAGATCGAACCCAGATGCGCGAACTGCTGATCGTTCCACTGGAACTGCGCTTCCAGCATGGGCTTGAGCAGGGCCAGCACCTGCCGGTCGACATAGTTCAGCGCCGTCGCAAAAAAGATCAGTGCGATCAACACGTTCTGCGCGCGAATAGCTGCGCGATCGTATGCCGCAGCGGGGGGAGTGGCCGCCGCCGTGGGCACGGCCGTCTGTTCGTGGATAGTCATTCTCGCTCTCCCCTATCCCGCCGTTGCGTCGGCGGCAATTAGTCTGACCCCTTGCGTAAAGCTCTTGCTCCATCGCGGGCATGGACATACAGACCGTATGACAACGTAGGACATACGGCAAGCATCTTCATTGAAAGAAGGATGCGGCGAAAGGACGGGGAAGAGTGAGCGCAGATCACGCAGGCGACCTTTATGGCGAGATGTTCCTTGCCCAGCTTGACGGCTCCGTCGCGAAACCGAGCCGTATCGAGATATGGAAGACGCTTTGGCCGGGTCTTGCCATCTGCGGCATTGCCAGCATAGCGGCCGCCTGGCTTTCCGAGCATTATGGCGCCCCGATCATCCTGATGGGGCTGCTGATCGGCCTGGCGCTCAACTTCGTGACGAGCGAGAAGCGCACGCATCCGGGGCTCGACTTTGCGTCCAAGGCCTGCCTGCGCTGGGGCATCGTGGTGTTGGGCACACAGGTAACGCTGGCCCAGATCGTTGCGCTTGGGCCGGTGCCTTTCCTGGCTCTGCTGATGGTCATGGCTGCCGCGATGGGCGCCGCACTGCTGGTGGCGCGGATGACGGGGGCATCTACCGCAATCGGCATCCTTGCTGGCGGCGCCACCGCGATTTGCGGCGCGTCGGCCGCGCTGGCGCTGTTCGGCGTGCTGGGCGCGAAGCGTATCAGCCAGGCGCAGTTCGCGTTGACGCTGGTGGTGATCTCGATGGCGAGCGCGCTGGCCATGTCGTTCTATCCACCGCTGGCCGGGCTGATGCATCTGGACGACCGACAGGCCGGGTTCCTGATCGGCGCCTCGATCCACGATGTCGCGCAGGCCATCGGCGGCGGCTATGCCTATTCCGACATCGCAGGCAGCTACGCCACGATCGTCAAGCTGAGCCGGGTGGCGCTGCTGGCGCCGATCGTGGCGGTCGTCTCGCTGATCTACACCGACGAGGACGCAGGCCAGCGGCACTGGATCCGGAAACTTGCGATGCCCTGGTTCATTACCCTGTTTCTGGCCGTGGTCGTTCTCAACTCGCTGGTGACCATCCCGGCCTTTGTGGTTCATCTGAACCTGACGCTGTCGAAGTCGCTGCTGTTGCTGGCAGTGACGGCCACCGCGATGCGCTCGCGCCTTGATCTGGTCATGCAGATGGGGTGGAAGGCGGCGATGCCGGTGGTTGCGGCAACCCTTGCTTCGCTGGTGGTCGCGCTGGCCTTCAGCATGATGATCTTGTGAGTACCTTCGTGATGAGTGACACCTACGATATCGCCATAATCGGCGGCGGCGTGAACGGCTGCGGCATCGCGCGCGATGCTGCCGGGCGCGGTGCGAAAGTGCTGGTGCTGGAGCAGGGCGATCTTGCGGGCGGCACATCGTCTGCATCCACCAAGCTGATCCACGGCGGGCTACGCTATCTGGAGCACTACGAATTCGCGCTGGTGCGAGAAGCGCTGACCGAGCGGGAGCGGCTGTGGAAGATCGCTCCGCACATCATCCATCCGATGCGTTTCGTGCTGCCGCATGTGAAGGGTCTGCGCCCGCGCTGGCTGCTGCGCCTTGGCCTGTTCCTCTACGACCATATCGGCGGCCGCAAGGCGCTGCCTGCGACAGAGAGCATCGACCTGCGCAAGCATCCTGCGGGCCGGCCGCTCAAGTCCGGTTTCGGCAGGGCCTTCGTCTATTCCGACGGCTGGGTGGACGATGCGCGGCTGGTGGTGCTCAACGCCCGCGATGCGGCGGATCGCGGGGCCACGATCCTGACGCGCACTCGTGTCGAGAAGCTGGAACGGGAAGGGGGCGTCTGGACCATCCAAACGTCTGGCGGCACCTTCCGTGCAAAGGCAGTGGTGAATGCAGCAGGGCCCTCCGTGCTCGACCTTGTCGGCCGCGCAGGGGAGCACACGAAACGCGCCATGCGGCTGGTACGCGGTTCCCATATAGTCGTGCCGCGCCTGTTCGATCACCCTTACGCGTACTTCTTCCAGATCTCGGACGGCCGCATCTTCTTCGCGATCCCCTATCAGCATGACTTCACGCTGATCGGCACGACCGACCGCGATCACAAGGGGCCACTGAACGAAGTGAAGGCGAGCGACGAGGAAATCGCCTATCTTTGCGATGCGGCCAATGCCTACTTCGAAAGGGCGATCACCCCCGCCGACGTAGTGTGGACCTATTCCGGCGTGCGCCCGCTGGTCGACGACGGTTCCGGCAAGCCCGAGGCGGCAACGCGTGGCTATGACTTCGACGTCGACTGCGATGCGAAGGGCGAAGCGCCGTTCCTCTCGGTCTTCGGCGGCAAGATTACGACTTATCGCCATCTCGCCAAGGATGCGGTGGAGAAGCTGCAGTCTTATGTGCCCGCGCTGGGCGGCGAGGACTGGACCGCCAGCGCGTCGCTTCCCGGCGGCGATTTCGCGATGGGCGCTATCGAGGGGCTGAAGGCCGATCTTGCGCGCGAATACCCGCGGCTTGATGCGGCGAGCGTGGACCGGGTGGCGCGGGCTTACGGTACGAAGGCACGGGTCTGGCTGACAGCCGATCCGGGCGAGGACTTCGGCCATGGCCTGACCGGTGCGGAAGTCGATTACCTTAAGGCAAACGAATGGGCACGCACGTCAGACGATGTGCTGTGGCGGCGCACCAAGCTGGGCCTGCGGCTGGATGGCGCGCAAGTCCAGCGCCTCAAGACATACATGGGTGAGTGAGCAAGTGAACGGCGAACACATTCTGGTCCTTGACGAAGGGACCACCTCGACCCGCGCGATCGTCTATGGTGCGGACGGCGCAGTCCTGCATGTCGCGCAGAAGGAGCTGACGCAGTATTATCCCGCACCCGGCCGCGTCGAGCATGATGCCGTCGAGATATGGGACAAGACACTAGCCTGCGCGCGCGAAGTGATCGGCAAGGTCGGCGGCGCCGACCGCATCGCCGCGCTTGGCATCACGAACCAGCGCGAGACGGTGGTGGCGTGGGACCGCGAGACAGGCGAGCCGATAACCCGCGCCATCGTCTGGCAGGATCGTCGCACCGCAGAGATGTGCGGTCGTTTGCGTGATGCCGGGCATGAGGCGATGCTGCAGGAACGGACCGGCCTTGTGGTCGATCCCTACTTCTCCGGCACCAAGATGCGCTGGGTGCTCGACAATGTGCCTGCCGCGCGCGAGCTGGGTGCCCAAAACGCCGGGCGCCTGGCGCTGGGCACCGTGGAAAGCTGGCTGGTCTGGAAGTTGACCGGTGGGCTACACGTAACGGACGCCAGCAATGCCAGCCGCACGCAGCTGATGGCGCTGGATGGGGCGGATTGGGACGACGACCTGCTCGGCCTGTTCGGAGTGCCGCGCGGGGCTTTGGGGCGGATTGTCGATACGGCCGGGACGGTGGGAACCTGCGATCCGCAGCTACTTGGCGCGGCGATCCCGATCAGCGGGCTCGCGGGCGATCAGCAGGCGGCGACCATCGGCCAGCATTGCCTTCAGACCGGGCAGACCAAGGCGACTTTCGGCACCGGTGCTTTCATCCTCACCAATATGGGGCAAGTGCTGCCCCGCTCTTCGCACCGCCTGCTTGGCACTGTGCTGTGTCAGCAGGACGGGCGGCGAACTTACGCGCTGGAGGGTTCGATCTTCGTTGCGGGCAGCCTGATCAAGTGGCTGCGCGATGAACTTGGCGTGATCCGCAACGCGGCGGAAAGTGAGACGCTCGCGCGGGCGGTGGCGGATAACGGCGGGGTACTGTTCCTGCCTGCGCTTGCGGGGCTGGGCGCGCCGTACTGGCAGCCGGATGCCAAGGGCGTCGTCACCGGGCTCACGCAGGGCACCAGCAGGGCGCATATCGTGCGCGCTGCGATGGAATCGATGGCGCACCAGTGCCACGATCTGCAAGCGGCCTTCGCGGCCGACGGTGCAGCATGGAAAAGCCTGCGGATCGACGGCGGAATGAGCGCCAATGACTGGATGGCGCAGGATTTGGCCAATGTGCTGGGGCTGCCGGTCGAACGCCCTGCGGATACCGAGACGACGGCTCTGGGCGCGGCGATGCTTGCAGGGGTCGGCGTAGGGCTGCACGCCTCGCTGGAAGATGCGATGGCCATGGGTAGCGCCTTGCAGCGCTTCGTCCCCGATATGGATGAGCCAGTGCGCGCGGGCCGCATCGCGATGTGGCAGTCGGGGCTGAAGCGGCATATCGACGGGGTCTGAGCCTTCGCCCCTATTCCATCCGCCAACGAAAAACGGGCGGGAATCTCGCGATTCCCGCCCGCCTCTCGTTATAGTCGTGGCGTCGTTCAGGCGGCCTGCGCAGCCTGGGCGATCTCTGCCGGTGCTTCGTTGCGGATCAGGTAGTCGAATGCCGAAAGGGCGGCCTTCGATCCTTCGCCCATGGCGATGATGATCTGCTTGTACGGCACCGTGGTGGCATCACCCGCCGCGAAGATGCCGGGGACATTGGTGGCGGCCTTATCATCGATCACGATCTCGCCACGACCTGACAGTTCGACGCCGCTGTCCTTGAGCCATTCGGTGTTGGGCACCAGTCCGATCTGGACGAATACGCCTTCCAGCTCGATCTTGTGCTCTTCGCCCGAATTGCGGTCCTTGTAGACCAGCGCGTTGACCTTTTCGCCGTCGCCTTCGACCTCGGTGGTCTGGGCGCTGGTGAAGATGTCCACGTTCTTCATCGACTTGAGCTTGTCGACCAGCACCTGGTCGGCGCGCAGCTTGGCGTCGAATTCGATCAGCGTCACATGGCCGACGATGTTGGCAAGGTCGATCGCCGCTTCGACGCCCGAGTTGCCGCCGCCGATCACCGCCACGCGCTTGCCCTTGAACAGCGGGCCGTCGCAGTGCGGGCAGTAGGCCACGCCCTTGTTCTTGTACTCGGCCTCACCGGGAACGCCCAGGTTCCGCCAGCGCGCGCCGGTGGTCAGCACCACCGAGCGGGCTTTCAGCGAGGCGCCGTTGGCGAACACGACTTCGTGATACCCGCCCACTTCGCTGGCCGGGATCAGCTTTTCCGCGCGCTGCAGGTTCATCACGTCGATGTCGTACTCGGCCACATGCGCCTCAAGAGCGGCGGCAAGCTTCGGCCCTTCGGTGTAGGGGACGGAGATGAAGTTCTCGATGCCCATGGTGTCCTGCACCTGACCACCGAAACGCTCCGCCGCGATGCCGGTGCTGAAACCCTTGCGCGCGGTGTAGACCGACGCGGCGGCACCGGCGGGACCACCACCGACGACGAGCACTTCGAAGGGCTTCTTCTCGGCCAGCTTCGCGGCGGCCTTGGCATCCGCGCCGCTATCGAGCTTGCCGAGGATTTCCTCGATGCTCATCTTGCCCGAACCCCACATCTGGCCGTTCAGGAAGACGGCCGGCACGGCCATCACGCCGCGCTCTTCGACCTCTGCCTGGAACGTGCCGCCTTCGATCAGGGTCACGTCGACATGCGGATTGTTGAGGGCGATAAGGGTCAGAGCCTGCACAACGTCAGGGCAGTTGTGGCACGAGAGCGAGAAGTACATCTCGAACTGTAGCGAGCCTTCGAGGGCCTTCGCCTGCTCAAGCACCTCGTCCGAGACCTTGGGCGGGTGGCCGCCGGTCCACAGGAGGGCGAGCACCAGCGAGGTGAATTCATGGCCGAGCGGCAGTCCTGCGAAGCGCACCCATGCGCTGGCGTCGCTGGCGCGGCGGATGATGAAGCTGGGGCGGCGCGCATCGTCGCCGTCGAAAGTGGCGGTGACCTTGTCCGAGAGCGACGCGATGGTTTCAAGCAGTTCGCGGGTCTCGGCAGACTTCTGCCCATCGCCAAGGGAGGCGACAA
This sequence comes from Novosphingobium guangzhouense, assembly GCF_002896965.1. Classification (GTDB taxonomy): domain Bacteria; phylum Pseudomonadota; class Alphaproteobacteria; order Sphingomonadales; family Sphingomonadaceae; genus Novosphingobium; species Novosphingobium guangzhouense. The sequence goes on along the minus strand of NZ_LYMM01000073.1, from coordinate 192,695 downwards.
GCTCGATCGGCTCGCGCAGCATGCCGAGGTATTGCGAGAGCTGTTGCTTCAGGTTGGCGTCAAGCATGTCATTGGTCCTTTTGGATTTCGTTGTGAACGGGGCGGCCCGAGGTCCGGTTCCGTAAGGAGGGCGCAGGGCGCGGCTCCGGGGGAGGGAACCCCAGGGCCGCACACCGTCAGTACGCGACCCTAAGGTGTCGCGCGGGTCTTAGAGCTTGCCGACGAGGTCGAGCGAGGGAGCGAGGGTTTCGCTGCCTTCTTCCCACTTGGCCGGGCAGACCTGGCCGGGGTGCTCGCGCCAGTACTTGGCAGCCTTGATCTTGCGGACGAGTTCGACCGCGTTGCGGCCCACGCCTTCGGGGGTGATTTCGACCAGCTGGATCACGCCGTCGGGATCGACCACGAAGGTGGCGCGGTCAGCAAGGCCCACGCCTTCGCGCAGAACGCCAAAGTTGTTGGTCAGGGCGTGGTTCTGGTCACCCAGGAAAGCGTACTTGATCTTGCCGATCTTGTCCGAAGTGTCGTGCCATGCCTTGTGGCTGAAGTGCGTGTCGGTCGAAACGCCGAACACTTCGACGCCGAGGCCCTGCAGGGTCTCGTACTGTTCGCCAAGGTCTTCCAGCTCGGTCGGGCACACGAACGTGAAGTCCGCCGGGTAGAAGAAGAACACGGCCCACTTGCCTGCGATGTCCTTTTCGGTGACGTCGAAGAAGTCCTTGCCGGCCTGGAAGGCGGTGTTGGTGAACGGCTTGATGGTGCTGCCGACGATACCCATGGATGTAGCTCCCTCAGTTGGGTGGTTGAAACTGACGAGACGGAGATAGGCCGGGCGTGTGACGATTTGTAGCGCCTTCATCCGATTGGGCTCATCGGATGGATCGATCAATCGAGGATGGATTGTGCGGCTATGTCGATGAGATGCCATTAGGAACGGCTTGTCCCGGCTCAGCCACGGCAAGGCGAAGAATGCCGGTAAAGTGCTGCTTGGGGACTTACGCTCCATTTTATCGACTTAAACGTCATGACCGGAGAATTGCCGATGAGTTCGAAATTGATCGTCCTGCTTGCCGTGGTTTTCGTGCTGGCGATTGCGGCCAGCGTTGCCACCGGAAATCCGGGGGCATTCGTCGGCGCAGTCGTTGGCGCCGGGGTGGTGAGCGTGTTCGCCTACCTCAAGAAATCGGACCGTCGCGCCCGTCGATAAGCCGGCCTTCAGCCCCGTCGCGCCAGCTTTACCAGCATTTCATCCAGCGATGACAGGAATCGCGAGCGGTCCTGCTTCGAGAACGGTGGCGGTCCGCCCACTACATCGCCGTTTGCGCGCAGGTCCGCCATGATCGCGCGCGTCGCGATGGCGCCGCCGATCGAGCTGGTGGTGAAAGGCTTGCCGTTGGGCGCGACGACGCTGGCGCCCAGTTTCAGGCAGCGGTCGGCCAGAAGGATATCAGCGGTGATCACCACCGTCGATGCATCGGTATTCTCGACGATCCAGTCATCCGCCGCGTCGAATGCGTCGCTCACCAGCTTGCGAGAGATCAGCGCGCTTTGCGGGACGCGAATCGGACTGTTGCTGACGACGGTGACCGATACCTTGTGGCGCAAGGCGACCTTGTAGATCTCCTCCTTTACCGGGCAGGCGTCAGCGTCGATCAGGATGCGGGTCACCCGTGCGTCATCCGTCGAATCAGCCGCCCGATCAACCGCCCAATCAACCGCATTGCCCGCGATGGAGCAGCTTGTGGTCGGCGAGCACCAGAGCCATCATCGCTTCGACCACCGGCACGCCGCGAATGCCCACGCAGGGATCGTGGCGTCCCTTGGTGAACATTTCGGCCGCTTCGCCGTCGCGGGTGATGGTCTGCTGGGGGGTCAGGATCGAACTGGTCGGTTTGAACGCTACGCGACAGGTCACCGGCTGGCCGGTGGAGATGCCCCCGGCGATGCCGCCTGCATGGTTTGCCAGAAACTCCGGTGCACCGTCCGGCCCTTCGGCATTGGGGCGCATCGGGTCGGCGTTCTGTTCGCCTGAAAGGCGCGCGGCGGCGAACCCGTCGCCGATCTCCACGCCCTTGACCGCGTTGATGCCCATCATTGCCGCGGCAAGGTCTGCGTCGAGCTTGGCGTAGAGCGGGGCGCCCCAGCCTGCGGGCACGCCGCTGGCATAGCATTCCACCACCGCGCCGACCGACGAACCGCTCTTGCGCGCATCGTCGACGATCTTTTCCCAGCGCGCGGCGGCGGCGGCATCGGGGCAGAAGAAGGGGTTGTTGCCGATCTCTGCTTCGTCGAACTTGCCCGGATCGATCATGTCGCCGCCGATCTCGGAGACGTAGGCCAGGATCTTCACTTCGGGGATCACCAGCCGCGCCACCGCACCCGCAGCCACGCGGCTGGCGGTTTCACGCGCGGAAGAGCGTCCGCCTCCGCGATAATCGCGGAAACCGTACTTGGCGTCATAGGCATAGTCGGCATGGCCGGGGCGATAGGCCACCGCGACCTCGGAATAGTCCTTCGAACGCTGGTCGACATTCTCGATCATCAGGCTGATCGGGGTGCCGGTGGTGCGTTGTAAGCCGTCGGGGCCTTCGAACACGCCTGACAGGATGCGGACCTGATCCGGTTCCTGCCGCTGGGTGGTGAACTTCGACTGGCCGGGACGGCGCGCGTCGAGGAACGGCTGGATCACGCCTTCGTCGATGGCGAGGCCGGGCGGGCACCCGTCGACGACGGCGCCGATGGCGGGTCCGTGGCTTTCACCCCAGGTGGTGAAGCGGAAAAGGCGGCCGAAGCTGTTCATGCTCATGGTGTCTCGCGCCTTGGCGCGCAATCTTCGGATTGTCCAGCATGGGCTGCGAAGCGCATGCTTGCGCAATGATCCGCGAAGTTCCAAGAGCGCGGCCATGTTCCTGGTAGTCTTCCGAAATCGCAAGCGTGCCGACATTGACGCCGCCGCCTATTCTGCCGATGCAGAGGCCATGGATGCTCTCGCCCGTGAACAACCCGGCTTCCTTTCCTTCAAGAGCTACGCCAGCGACGATGGCGAGGTGATCGCGTTGTCCGAATGGAAAGACGAAGCCGCCGCGCTGGCATGGCGCCGGGTTTCCGCCCATGCCGCCGTGCAGGCCAAGGGACGGGAACATTACTATCAGAGCTACACTGCCTTCGCCTGCAACGAACCGCGCGTGCATCACTTCGAAAGGGAAACCGAATCGTGAGCCTTGAATTCTACGGCATCCCCAACTGCGACACCGTGAAGAAGGCGCGCGTCTGGCTGGACGCGAACGCGATTTCCTACACCTTCCACGATTACAAGAAGGAAGGGGTAGACCCTGACAAGCTGGCGGCATGGATCGACGCGGCCGGGCTCGACAAGGTGCTGAACCGCGCCGGAACCACGTTCCGCAAGCTGCCTGATGCCGACAAGGCCGACCTTGATGCTGCGAAGGCGATCGCGCTGATGGTCGCCAATCCCAGCATGATCAAGCGGCCGCTGGTGGAATATCCCGGCGGCGTCCTTGTCGGCTTCAAGGAGCCGGAATGGGCGGCGGCGTTCGTCTGATTGGGGGCCTGAGCCGGAAGCCGCATCAATGAACGCCGTCGAATGGATCGCGGCCGCGCTTGGCCTTGCCAACATTGCGTTGCTGGTGCGGCGCAGCGTGTGGAACTATCCGTTCGGTATGGCCATGGTGGCGCTTTACGTCATCGTGTTCTTCGAGGCGAAGCTTTACGGAGAAGCGGGGCTGCAGGTGTTCTTCTTCGTCGCGCAAGGGTGGAGCTGGCTGCTCTGGCTGCGGGCGGCGAAAGCTGGCGCAGAGGGCGACGATCGCGTGCCGGTGGGCCTGCTGAGCAATATGGGTCGCGCTGTCTGGCTGACCGCGACGGCGGCGCTTTCGCTGAACCTTGGCTGGGTGATGCATCGGTTTACCGACGCATCGCTGCCTTATGCCGATACGGCCATCGCCGGGGCAAGCATCGCGGCACAAATCCTGCTGGCGTTCCGCCGTATCGAGAACTGGGTGCTGTGGATCGCTGTCGATATCGCGTCGGTCGCGGTCTACGTCCATAAGGGCCTGTTCGCGACGGCCGGGCTCTACGTAGTATTTCTCCTGATGTCGGTGCTGGCCTTGCGGGAATGGATCGTCGCCTACAGAAAGCAGGCATGAAGACCGTTCCGAAGACAGTGTGCCTGCATGGTGCTGAGAGCACGGGGAAATCCGTGCTGTGCGAGCGGCTGCTCGTTACGCGCGGCTGGCCCTTCGTGCCGGAATATGGCCGTACGTATTGCGAGGAGAACGGCATTGACCTGACGATGACCGATCTTCTCGTCATTGCCGAAGGGCAGGCGCGGCACAATCGCCGCGCGCTTGCCGACGATGACGGCGCGCCGGTGCTGCTGTTCGACACCGACCAGCTGATGACCGCTGCCTGGGCGCAAATGCTGTTCGGCGAAGTGCCCGAGGCGCTGCTGGCTTATCCCAGGGCCGACCTTTACCTGCTGTTCGAACCGGACGTGCCCTGGCAGGAAGACGGCACCCGCTTCTTCGGCACCGACGATACCCGCGCCCGCTTTTCCATGCTGGCCGAAGAGATGCTGGTGCGCGCCGACGTGCCCTTCGTGCGCATCGCCGGAACCTGGGCCGAGCGTGAGGCCAAGGCGTTAGCGGCGATCGAAGGGCTGCTGGCGCAAGGCTGACAGGGCAGGGATGGAGCTTACTTCCTGCGCGCCGTCGCAATGAAGTTCAGCGCCAGATCGTCCGACAGGTGCAGGCCCTTGAGTGGTGACCAGGCGATTCCGCGCGGGGTGCCGAGGTCCAGCCCGGCGCCTGCGGCCAGATCATGCAGTTCCTCGGGCGTGACGAACTGGCTCCATTCGTGAGTGCCCCTGGGGACATGGCCAAGCCGCTCTGCCGCCTCGACCAGCAGCACGCGCGATCGGGCGGTGCGGTTGGGGCAGGAGAGGATCATCAGCCCGTCATCCGCCATGGCGGCGGAAAGGTGACCGATGAAGGCAGCCTTGTCGGTCACGTGCTCGATCACTTCCAGCGAGCAGACAAGGTCGAAACCACCGAGGCCCAGCGATCCCAGTTCACCGGCGCGGTAGTCGATGGAAAGCCCACCGGCTTCGGCATGGGCGCGGGCGGCGGCGGCATTTTCCGGCGCGGCGTCCACGCCCGTCACCGCCGCGCCCATGCGCGCCAGCGGTTCGCACAGCAACCCCGCGCCGCAACCGGCATCGAGCGCACGCTTGCCGGCAAGCGGCTTCAGGCCGCGCGAATCACTGCCGAAATGACCGTCGATCGCCTCGCGGATGAAGCCCAGGCGCACCGGGTTCAGCTTGTGCAGCATGGCCGAGCTGCCCTTCGGATCCCACCACTCCGCCGCAAGAGCGCCAAAGTGAGCGGCCTCCTTCGGATCGATTGTTGCGCGCGAAGGGGTTATCGAGGCAGTTGCATTGTTCATGATCCCCCCCTAACAGCGCCGCCGACTCTTATCCACACCGGTGCATGTCGCGCCGGTCTTTTACGCAGGGGAGCAACGGCGCCTTGGCACGTATCGTGATGAAATTCGGCGGCACCTCAATGGCCGGGTCCGAGCGAATCCGGCGCGTGGCGGGTATCGTCAAACGCCAGCAGGAAGCCGGGCACGAAGTGGCCGTGGTGGTTTCCGCGATGGCGGGCGAGACGGATCGGCTCGTCAACTTCTGCCGTGAAGCCAACGCGCTTTACGATCCGGCCGAATATGACGTGGTCGTCGCTTCGGGCGAACAGGTCACGTCTGGCCTGCTGGCGCTGACGCTGCAGTCGATGGGCTGCAAGGCGCGGTCGTGGCTTGGCTGGCAGGTGCCGATCAAGACCGACGATGCCCACGCCAAGGCCCGTATCGAGGATATCGATTCGGACGCCGTGATCGCATCAATGGCTGCGGGCGAGATCGCCGTGATCCCCGGTTTCCAGGGCGTTTCGCCGGACAACCGCGTGACCACGCTGGGCCGCGGCGGCTCGGACACTTCGGCAGTGGCGGTAGCAGCTGCGGTCAAGGCTGACCGCTGCGACATCTACACCGACGTTGACGGCGTCTACACCACCGATCCCCGTATCGTTGCCAAAGCGCGCAAGCTGCCGCTGGTGACGTATGAGGAAATGCTGGAACTGGCATCGGTTGGTTCGAAGGTGCTGCAGACCCGTTCCGTCTCCCTCGCCATGAAGGAGAACGTACGTGTTCAGGTGCTCTCCTCGTTCATCGACGAGAACGCGCCAGCGGCCGATACCATCCCCGGAACCCTGATCGTCAGCGACGAAGAACTTGCCAACTCTAATCTTGAAGGAAGCGATATGGAACGCCAGCTCATCACCGGCATCGCCGCCGACAAGAATGAAGCCAAGGTCACGCTGACCCGCATCGCCGATCGTCCGGGCGCAGTCGCCTCGATCTTCGCCCCGCTGGCCGAGGCGAACATCAACGTCGACATGATCATCCAGAATGTCGCCAAGGACAAAGGCGAGACGGACGTGACCTTCACGGTTCCGCAGGCCGATCTTGCCCGTGCACAGGCCCTGCTGGAAGAGCGCAAGGACGCCATCGGCTACTATCGCATGATCGCGGAAGGCAACGTCGCGAAGATCAGCGTCGTCGGCGTCGGCATGCGCAGCCACGCGGGCGTCGCGGCGACCATGTTCAAGACCCTGGCCGATCGCGGGATCAACATCATCGCCATCTCGACCAGCGAGATCAAGGTTTCGGTCCTGATCGATACTGACGAAACCGAACTGGCAGTGCGCGTGCTGCACACCGCCTACGGGCTTGACGCGGCGGCCTGATCCGGCGCTTTCCAGCGGCCTCTGATCGGGGGCATCGAAGAATTCGAAAAAGGCGGCGCGGCAAGCGTCGCCTTTTTTCGTTTCGGCTATCCGTGCATCGGATACAGCGCTGTCAAAGCGGCGCAACAGCGGTATGCATGTGCACAAGTATCCTGATCAGCATTCCGATGGAGTAATCGACCTTGCGCCTATCCCCACTGGTACTTGCCTTGGCACTGACGTCGTCGCTGGCTCCGTTGGGGGCTGGCCCGCTGGCCGCAAAGGAGACGAAAGTCATGACCGAGGCCGAAGCGCGCACGCAGGCCGAAGCGATGCTCAAGCGCATGACGCTGGAAGAGAAAGCGGGCCAGCTGGTCCAGTATTTCGACTTCGGCGGCGCCACGGTTGCAAACCCCAAGGCGGCGGCGGTCGATATCGACGCCTCAATCGCCAAGGGAGAAGTCGGCTCGATGCTGTTCGTCACCGATCCGGTGCGCATCAACAAGCTGCAGGAACTGGCAGTGAAAAAGACCCGCCTCGGCATCCCGCTGCTGATCGGGTATGACGTGATCCACGGGCTGCACACGATCATGCCTGTGCCGATTGCCATGGCGGCATCGTGGGATCCGGCGACGGCGGAGCGCGGACAGGCGGTTGCGGCATCGGAAGCCCGCGCAGTGGGCATCAACTGGACTTTCGCGCCGATGGTGGACATCACCATGGACCCGCGCTGGGGCCGTATGGTCGAAGGTGCGGGCGAGGATCCGGTGCTGGGTGCGGCAATGGCCGCGGCGCAAGTGCGGGGTTTCCAGGGCGGCGCGATCGGCACGCCGGGCCACGTGCTGTCCGGCCCGAAGCACTTCGTCGGTTACGGCGCGTCCTTCGGCGGGCGCGACTATGACGAAGTGGACCTGTCGGAAAACCAGCTGCGCAACATCTATCTGCCGCCGTTCAAGGCCGCTCTGGATGCGGGCGCGGGGAACATCATGAGTGCCTACATGGGCCTCAACGGCGTTCCGGCGGCGGCCAACAAGTGGCTGCTTACCGACGTTCTGCGCAAGGAGTGGGGCTTCAAGGGCTTCGTCGTCAGTGATGCCAACGGCGTCAACTCGCTGGAGAAGCAGGGCGCTGCGGGCAGCCCCAAGGATGCCGCCGTGCGCGCGCTGGATGCGGGCATGGACCTTGCCATGTCGGTGCCCAGCGTGGTGTCGCCGATGCTCTCGCTTGTCGATGCGGTGAAGGCCGGCGAAGTTCCCGAAAGCGCGCTCGACACCCCGGTGCTGCGCCTCCTCGAAGCCAAGTATCGGCTGGGGCTTTTCGAAAAGCCTTATGTCGATGCCAAGGCCGTGCCTCAGGTCTTCGACGATCCGGCCCACCGCGAAGTCGCGCGCATTGCGGCGGAGCGTTCGGCCGTACTGCTTGCCAATGCTGGCGGCCTGCTGCCGCTGGACCGTGCGAAGCTGAAGTCGGTAGCGGTGATCGGCCCGCTGGCGGATGAAGGGCACGACATGCTCGGCCCCTGGGTGTTTTCGTCCAATAAGCCGGTCGGCGTCAGCGTGCTTGCAGGGTTGCGGGCCAAGCTGGGGACGGGCGTGAACGTCGGATATGCGGCCGGAACGGCCTGGCCAACCCGCAAGAATCCCTCGTTCTTCGATGCGATGAACAAGCCCGGCGAACACCCGTCCGTGGACGAGAAAGCCGAACTGGCGAAGGCGGTCGATCTGGCGAAGGCGTCCGACGTTGCGGTGATGGTGCTGGGCGAGGCGCAGAACATGGCCGGCGAATTCGCCTCGCGCTCTGACCTGAAGCTGCCGGGGCATCAGCAGACGCTGCTTGACGCAGTGATCGCCACGGGTAAGCCCGTGGTCGTGGTGCTGGTCAACGGCCGCCCGCTCAGCCTTGGCGATGCAAGGCCCGGCGCGGTGCTGGAAGCTTGGTATCCGGGTTCGGAAGGCGGCAATGCCGTGGCCAACCTGTTGCTGGGCGATGCCAACCCCGGTGGCAAGCTGCCCTTCAGTTGGATCCGCAGCGCCGGGCAGGCGCCTTATACTTACGCCTACCTCCCGTCTCACCAGCCGGACAGCGCCGACAAGCGTTACTGGAACGAGGACAATTCGCCGACGTGGCCCTTCGGCCATGGCCTCAGCTACACTACGTTCTCCTACGGCAAGCTGGCCGTGGATCGCGCTTCGGTGAAGCCGGGTGAGCCGGTCACCGTTTCGTTCGACCTTACCAACACCGGCCAGCGTGCCGGTGACGAGGTGGCGCAGCTTTACATTCACCAGCGCGTCGGCACGTCATCGCGCCCGGTGCGCCAGCTCAAGAAGTTCGCCCGCGTGGCGCTGGCGCCCGGTGAGACGAAGCACATGCAGTTCACCCTGACGGCCGATGACCTGCGCTACTGGAGCGCGGTAACCAGGGGCTGGGTGCAGGACGAGAGCGCGTTCGACGTGTGGGTCGGCGGCGATTCGAAAGCCAGCATGGCGGCCACCTTCACCGTGGCGAAGTAAGCGCCAGACACGAAGAAGGCCCCGTGAGCGGGATCACCGCGCACGGGGCCTTTTTTCATTCAGCCGTCAGGCCAATCAGGCGTCAGATCAGTCCGCCAGTTCCGGCTGGGGTGACAGTTCCGCGCTGACGCTCATCCCCAGGGCTGCCGCCACGCCTGCGCCGTAGGCCGGATCGCAGCGGGTGCAGTTGTCGATGTGGCGCTGCTTGATGAAGTCCGGGGCATCGCCCATGGCGCGGGCGGTGTTGCCGAACAGGCGCTCCTTCTGCGCATCGTCCATCAGCTGGAACAGCGCGCGCGGCTGGCTGAAGTAGTCGTCATCGTCCTGGCGGAAATCCCAGAAATCCGCATCGCCCGACAGGCGCAGCGGCGGTTCGCGGAATTCCGGCTGGCCCTGCCACTGGTCGAACGAGTTCGGGTGGTAGTGCAGCAACGAGCCATAGTTGCCGTCGACCCGGCCCTGACCGTCGCGGTGGTTGTTGAACACGGGGCAGCGCGCCGCATTGACCGGGATCTGGTGGTGGTTGACGCCAAGGCGATAGCGCTGCGCGTCCGAATAGGCGAACAGGCGCGCCTGCAGCATCTTGTCAGGCGAAACGCCGATGCCGGGGATCAGGTTCGACGGGGCGAAGGCGCTTTGCTCCACGTCCGCAAAGAAGTTCTCCGGGTTGCGGTTCAGTTCCATCATGCCGACTTCGATCAGCGGATAAGTCTTCTGCGACCGGACCTTGGTGAGATCGAAGGGGTGGAAGCCGCACGTCTCCGCCTCGGCTTCGGGCATGATCTGGACCATGACCTTCCACTTCGGGAATTCGCCGCGTTCGATCGCGTCGTAGAGGTCGCGCTGGTGGCTTTCGCGGTCGCCGGCCACGACCTGAGCGGCTTCAGCGTCGGTCAAGTGCGCGTGACCCTGCTGGGTCTTGAAGTGCCACTTAACCCAGAACCGCTCGCCCGCCTCGTTGTAGAACGAGTAGGTGTGGCTGGAGAAGCCGTCCATGTGGCGATAGGACTTGGGGATGCCGCGATCGCCCATGACGTAGGTGACCTGGTGGAACGCTTCGGGCAGCAGGGTCCAGAAATCCCAGTTGTTGGTGGCGCTGCGCATGTTGGTGCGCGGATCGCGCTTCACCGCCTTGTTGAGATCGGCAAAGTGGCGCGGGTCGCGCACGAAGAAGACCGGCGTGTTATTGCCGACCATGTCCCAGTTGCCTTCCTCGGTGTAGAACTTCAGCGCGAAGCCGCGAATGTCGCGTTCTGCATCTGCGGCGCCGCGTTCACCGGCAACGGTGGTGAAGCGGGCGAACATCTCGGTCTGCTTGCCGGGTTCGGAAAGGAACTTGGCGCGGGTGTACTTCGACACGTCGCCGGTCACTGTGAAGGTGCCGAACGCGCCGGAGCCCTTGGCGTGCATACGCCGTTCGGGGATCACTTCGCGGTTCAGGTTAGCCAGCTTCTCGATCAGCCAGACGTCCTGCATCAGCAGCGGGCCGCGCGGACCGGCAGTGTAGGAGTTCGAATTGTCGACGACCGGCGCGCCGAACTGCGTGGTCAGCGGCGTGGCGCCGTGGCCGTAGGGGCACTTGCGCTCATCAGAGTTCGATCCGTGCATTGCGGGCTCTCCTTGGGTCATGGATGGCTTAGGCCGCCGTGTGCGGCTCTGCATTAGACCTAACGAAGCGCACAAAGGCGGAGAAGCTATACGAACGCGTAAGAGTAATCGGTAAAGTCGATGAAACCTGGCTTATTCTTCGGTTTTCAAGGGCCAAAGTGCCGCTCGCAACGCGACGAGCGTATCGATCACGTCGAGATGACATTCGCGAATCTTCGTAAGGTCGCCCGCGATGGTAGCGCTGCGCACTCCGTCTGCCAATTCCTGCAGACGCGCGGTGATCGCTTGCGGCAGTTCGTCGGCAAGCTTTTCGATATCCGTGGCGCGCGGCGCACCGATCCCTGCGGTCGCGGTCGTGCTCAGGCGAAGGGCACCTTCGAGTTCGAGAATGTCTTCGAAGAGGTGCTCGTCGATGACTGTACCAGCCGGCACAACTTGCGCGGCGACCGCTTCGAGGCCAGGCGTTGTCGCGGCAGCATCCAGCGGTTCGTCGTTCTGATGCATATCGGTAAAGTCCCTAAGTGTAGTCGCGTTGCTACTGTGCCTCACCCTAACGCCCATGTCCCGCCATGGTTCCGTCGCTCGCCGCTTGTCTGGGGCGGCTCGTCACCCTATGGCGCACGGCTGTACAAAAATCCGCGCTATGGAACCTTCATGACCGCCAATACCAAGACTTCCGCGCTGATGGCGCGCGGCTGCGAATTTCTCGGCACCGAAACTGCCATCCTGTGCGGCGCGATGTCGTGGGTGTCCGAGCGCAATCTCGTTTCCGCGATCAGCAATGCCGGCGGTTTCGGCGTGATCGCCTGTGGTGCGATGACCCCCGAACTGCTGGATGCCGAGATCGCCGCGACCAAGGCGCTGACGGCGAAGCCCTTTGGCGTCAACCTCATCACCATGCACCCGATGCTCTTCGATCTCATCGACGTCTGCGCGAAGCATGGCGTCACGCATGTGGTGCTGGCAGGCGGCATTCCGCCCAAGGGCAGTGTAGAGGCAATCAAGGAGAACGGCGCCAAGGTCATCTGCTTTGCTCCCACGCTGGCACTTGGCAAGAAGCTGCTGCGTTCGGGCGCGGACGCGCTGGTGATCGAAGGCTCTGAAGCGGGCGGCCATATTGGTCCCGTCTCGACGTCTGTGCTGGCGCAGGAAATCCTGCCGAGCCTTGCCGCGGACAATCTTGTCTTCGTTGCAGGCGGCATCGGCCGTGGTGAGGCGATCGCCGGATATCTCGAAATGGGCGCGGCGGGCGTACAGCTGGGCACCCGTTTTGCCTGCGCCAGCGAATCGATCGCGCACGAAGCCTTCAAGAAGGCGTTCTTCCGCGCATCGGCGCGCGATGCCGTGGCATCGGTGCAAGTCGATCCGCGCCTGCCGGTGATCCCGGTGCGCGCGCTCAAGAACAAGGGCACTGAGGAATTCACCGCCAAGCAGATCGAAGTCGCACGTCTCCTGGACGCCGGAGAGGTCGACATGGGTGAGGCCCAGCTCAAGATCGAGCATTTCTGGGCGGGCGCGCTGCGCCGCGCGGTGATCGACGGCGACGTCGAGAATGGTTCGATCATGGCGGGTCAGTCGGTCGGCATGGTCGGCAAGGAAGAGCCGGTAGCCGATATCATCGCCGCGCTCATGGCCGAAAGCGAATCCGCGCTTTCCAACCGCGTCGCAGCGTAAGGGCGCAGGACATGGCCGAACCGCTGACCAGCCCGCTCATTCTGGCGCTTTCGTGCGCCGACCGTCCCGGCATCGTCGCGCGGGTGACGGGCTACCTTGCACAGATGGGCGCGAACATCATCGAGGCGCAGCAGTTCGACGATCTCGAACAGGGCCGCTTCTTCATGCGCGTGGCCTTCGATCCGGGCGCGACCGATCGTGAGGATATCCGCGAAGGCTTTGGCCCGATCGCGCACGAATACGGCATGGCCTGGTCCATGCAGCGCCGCGATCGTCCGCGCCGGGTGCTGCTGATGGTCAGCAAGTTCGACCATTGCCTTGCCGATCTGCTCTATCGCCACCGGATCGGCGAAATCGCGATGGATATCGTCGGGGTCGTCTCCAACCACCCCCGCGATTCGATCAACACGCTGATGCTGGGCGACATTCCGTTCCATCACCTGCCGATGGCCAAGGGCGAAAAGGCCGCGCAGGAAGCGCAGGTCCGCGCCATCGTGGAAGAAACGCGGGCGGAACTGGTCGTGCTGGCGCGCTACATGCAGATCCTTTCGGACGAAATGGCCGCCTTCCTTTCGGGGCGGTGCATCAATATCCACCACTCGTTCCTGCCCGGCTTCAAGGGCGCCAAGCCCTATCATCAGGCCCATGCGCGGGGGGTGAAGATGATCGGCGCGACGGCGCACTACGTAACGGCCGACCTCGACGAAGGGCCGATCATCCATCAGGACGTAGAGCCGGTGACCCATGCCGATACGCCCGAGGACATGGTCCGCAAAGGCCGCGACATCGAACGCCGCGTGCTGGCCGAGGCGGTGCGTCTGCATCTGGAGGACCGGGTGCTGCTGAACGGTGCGCGCACGGTGGTGTTCCGGGGCTGAGGCGGGTGTGACGGTCCCGGCCTTCCTGCCGCTTGCGGGAGAGGGGCTGAGCGGGTACTTCCTGTTGCACAACGGGAGGGCACCATGCAGGTCAGCGGCATCGATCACGTCAATATCCTGACCGACGATCTGGAAGGGACCGCCACCTTCTACGAACGCGTGCTGGGCCTGATCCGCAGCGAAAACCCGTCTATCCGCGCGGGCACCGCGGGCTACTGGATGCGCGATGCGGCGGGGTTGCCGATCATCCATCTGGTCGACCGCACGACTGCGCCGGGGCGCTACGACGATTACCTGCCGGGCCGCTCGACCAACGGCTTTCACCATGTCGCCCTGCGCTGCAGCGGCTTTGCGGCGACGCGCGCGAAGCTGGACGAACTGGGCCTTGAGTACCGCTTCAATGATCTGACCCACATCGGCCTCAGGCAGCTGTTCCTGGCCGATCCCAATGCCGTGAACCTGGAACTCAACTTCAACGGCGATTGAGGTCGCGCGAAGCTCTGCTAGGCTTGGCGGGAAAGCAGCGAAAGGCCAGTTCATGTGTGACGATCTTACCGCCGACGATCTCAGCCGCCTGGACCGGCGCGCGTTCTCCGTGCTGGGCGCGGGTCTTGCGCTGGCCGGCTGCGGCGCAGTTGCGGCCGAGAGCGGGGGCGAACTGACCGAGCGCATGGTCTCCATCACCACGGTGGACGGGGTGTGCGATGCCTTCTTCGTCCATCCGGGCAAGGGCAGGTATCCGGCCATCATCATGTGGCCCGACATCGCAGGTCTGCGCGATGCCAAGAAGATCATGGCCCGCGGCCTTGCCGCGCAGGGCTTTGCCGTGCTGGTGGTGAATCCGTACTACCGCTCTGGCCCGGCTCCGGTGATGAAGAGCTTCGCCGAATATCGCACGCCCGAAGGGCAGGCGAAGGTCGGTCCGATGCGTGCGATGCTCACTCCCGATGCGATCACCCGCGATGCCACCGCCTATGTCGCGTTTCTTGACGGACAGGGCGCGGTGGACACCAGGCGCGGGGTCGGCAGCAACGGCTATTGCATGGGCGGCCCGTCCACCGTGCGCGCGGCGGCGGCGGTGCCGGGGCGCGTGAAGGCGGCAGTTTCGCTTCACGGGGCGGGCATGGTCACCGACGCGCCCGACAGTCCGCACCGTCTGCTGGCGAAGACCAAGGCCGGCTACATCTTCGCCATTGCCCGTAATGACGATGCCAAGCAGCCTGATGCCAAAACCGAACTGCGCAAGGCCGCCGATGCGGCGAAGCGCCCGGCCGAGGTAGAGGTATACGCCGCCGACCACGGCTGGTGCGTGCCCGATTCCCCGGCCTACGATCCGGGTGAGGCAGACCGCGCGTGGAAGGCGATGGTGGCGCTGTTCGCCAAGCTGTAGGCGCGCGGCGCAGTCAGTCCCCATCCTTCGGCGGACGCCCGCGCCTTGCGGGCTCTGCCGGTTTCACCTTGATCCCGCGCCGGGCGAGAGCCTCGCGCAGCAGCACTTCGACTTCAGCGTTCACCGAGCGCAAGTCGGCCGCAGCCGTCCGTTCCAGCGCCACATAAAGCGCCGGATCGAGACGGAGCGCGAAAGCCTTCTTGTCGGGAGACGCCATCGGTCGCCTTACGAGTAGAGCGAGCCGGTATTGACCACCGGCTGGGTATCCCGTTCGCCGCAGAGCACGACCATCAGGTTCGATACCATCGCCGCGCGGCGTTCGTCGTCCAGTTCGACCACGTTCTTCTCGGACAGCTGGGCCAGCGCCATTTCCACCATGGAAACCGCGCCTTCCACCAGCTTGCGCCGCGCGCCGATCACCGCTTCTGCCTGCTGGCGGCGCAGCATGGCCCCGGCGATCTCTGGCGCATAGGCAAGGTGGGTGAGGCCGCATTCGTCCACCGTGATGCCGGCCACCTGCAGGCGTGCGATCAGTTCGGTGCGCAGCTGTGCGTTCACTTCTTCGTGGCTGCCGCGCAAGGTGATTTCGGCATCCTCGACATCGTCATAGGCATAGCGCGACCCGATGGAGCGCACCGCAGCCTCGATCTGCACGTTCACGAAAGCCTTGTAATCGTCCACGTCGTAGAGCGCCTGCGCGGTGTCGGCGACGCGCCAGACGACATTGGTGGCGATCTCGATCGGGTTGCCGCGCAAGTCGTTCACCTTGAGCTTTTCCGACACGACGTTGTTCGCGCGCACCGAAATCTTGGTCTTGCCCATCCACGGCCAGACCCAGCGCAGCCCGGTGGCGCGGTCGGTGCCCTTGTAGCTGCCGAACAGCGTGATGGCGGCGGCCTGATTGGGCTGGATCATGTAGAAACCGCAAAGGATCAGCACATTCATGATCACGGCGGGCAGGATGAAGGCAAGGAAGCCCAGCACCGTTCCCGGCGTCGGATTGCCGCTGGCCAGCGTGACGATGCAGAACAGGATCGCCGCCAGCAACCCCAGGAAGACGACGAGCATCAGGTAGCCGCTCTGGGTGGAGGCGGTGCTCTCCCGGCTGGCGTTGATGGGCAGATGCGAATCGGACATCGGTGGCACCCCTCTAAAAGTGATATCACTTTAATATCGATTTTAGGGCAAGGGTCAATCGGTGCTCCGCGGACAAGCTTGCGAATGGGTTGAACGCGGAGCGATTCGGTCGTATTAAGCAGTCTGCGGGCCGGGCCCCTCTGGCGCGATGTGATCGGGATACAGTCCCATACATTGCGTGATGTCGGACCGCATCGGGTGATCCCGGTGCAGGTTCAGCATTGTGTCTCGGCAACGATTCCTTACGCAACTCAGGCACCGCTCATCCGATCGAACTGCAACCCGTTCGATAGGGATACAATAATGACCGAACGCATGTTCCGCCTGCTAGAGCTGCACCAGAAGCTTGATGCTGCGCTTCGCCGCATGAAGGCGACCCGAACCGCTGATCCGCTTGCGATCGCGCGCATGACGACACGGAAGCTGAGGCTGAAGGACGCGCTTGCGCGTCTTGTGGCGCCGGGTCAGCCCGTCACTCTTCCGTTTCCGGCATAAGGGCACGTCGTCATGGAATTTCTGTTCATGGACTGGCTGGGCACGCCTGCCTGGTTCTGGCTGGCCTTTGCCGCCGTGGTCCTGCTTCTTACCGCCTTCGACCTTGGCGTCCTGCACAAGGACGACAAGGAAATGGGCATCGCCGAATCGCTGAAGCTTTCGGTCTTCTACATCGGCATCGCCATGGCTTTCGGCGGGTGGATCTGGTGGGCGAAGGGCTCTGCGCCCGCGATCGACTATTACACCGGCTACTTCATCGAGAAGGCGCTTTCGATCGACAACGTCTTCGTCATCTCGATGATCTTCGGCTACTTCGCGGTGGCGCCCAAGTACCAGTACCGCGCGCTCCTGTGGGGTATCTTGGCGGTGATCGTCCTGCGTGGCCTGATGATCGCGGGCGGCGCGGCGCTGGTGGCCCATGCCTATTGGGTGATGTACCTGTTCGCCGGGTTCCTGATCTTCACCGGGATCAAGATGCTGTTCACCAGCGATCATGATCCGGACATCGGCAACAATGCGGCGATCCGCTGGATTTCGCGCCACATGCGCGTGACCAAGCAGCACCACGCCGAACATTTCTTCGTGAAGGAGCACAATTCCAACGGTCGTCTGGTCTGGGCGGCAACGCCGCTGTTCCTGGCGCTGGTGGTGATCAACCTTGCCGATCTGGTGTTTGCGATCGATTCGGTGCCGGCGATCTTCTCGATCACGACCGACACCTTCATCGTCTATACCTCGAACATCATGGCCATTCTGGGCCTGCGCGCTCTTTACTTTGCGCTGGCGGCGATGGTGCATCGCTTCCATTACCTGAAGTATGCGCTGGCGCTGGTTCTGGTATTCATCGGCGGCAAGATCCTGATCGCGGACTTCGTCCTGGGCGGGGCCAAGTTCCCGCCGCTGCTCAGCCTTGGCATCACCCTTGCCCTGATCGCGGGTGGCGTGGGCTGGTCACTGTGGAAGACGCGGGGAGAGCCCGCCCACCGATGAGACGTGCGTCATGCCGTGCCCTGCGCTAAGGGCACGGCATGAGCCGTCTCATCCTCCTCAACAAGCCGTTCGATGTCCTGCCGCAGTTCACCGATCTGAAATCACCAAGTCCGCGCGCAACGCTTTCGGATTTCGTGAAGGTGCCGGGGGTCTATCCCGCCGGACGGCTGGACCGTGACAGCGAAGGGTTGCTGCTGCTGACCGACGATGGGCGCCTGCAGGCCCGCATTTCCAACCCGCGCTACAAGGTCGCCAAGACCTATCTCGTGCAGGTCGAGGGTGAACCTGACGAGGCCGCGCTGGAGGCGCTGCGAAAGGGCGTGACGCTGAACGACGGCCCGACGCTGCCCGCCGACGCCCGCCGCATCGATGTGCCGGACCTGTGGCCGCGCACCCCGCCGGTGCGCTTTCGCAAGACCGTGCCCGATTGCTGGATCGAACTGACCTTGCGCGAGGGGCGCAACCGGCAGGTGCGCCGCATGACCGCCGCCGTCGGTCACCCAACCTTACGGCTGGTGCGTTGGCGCATCGGTGACTGGACGCTTGACGGCATCGCGCCGGGCGAATGGCGCGAACTGGCGGTTTAGCTTTTGGTTTGCCGCATTTTTCCGAGTTATCAGGGGATTCCACCTGATTGGAAAATGCTCTAGCGCGCCAATTCCGAAAGGGCGCGGTAGCCCGGCACCTCACCGTGGTTCATCACGCAGGCGGTGGGGACGGCGACGGCCAGCAGGATGCCGCCCCAGACCGCCCACTTGAACCAGACGGGCGGCTTCTTTCTCGCCCTCATGCTGATTTCGCGCCCGTAGGATTGGCGCCGGCAGGTTTCGCGCCTTGGGGCAACGCGGTGATCCGGCTGGCGCTGGCTCCGATCAGCTCCAGCATCTGGCGCGCTATCTCCCGTTCGCCCAGCACCACGCTGTCCGCCCCGTGCTGGACAAGGTGGTCGAACTGCGCATCGGAATGCGCGCGTGCGATCACCGAAAGGTCGGGGCGCAGCTTCTTGGCCGCATCGCAGATCGCACCCGCTTCAAAACCTTCGGGGATGGCGATGAGCATGCGGTGGGCGCGTTCGATGCCGGCTTCTTTCAGCACGTCCGGTTCCACGGCGTTGCCGGTGACCACCTCGTAACCGGCGGCGCGGGCTTCGCGGGCAAGGTCGCTCTGCGCCTCGATCAGCAGCACCGCGGTCGGCGTGGCGCGCAGACCCTGCGCCACCAGCTTGCCGACCCGGCCGTAACCGACGAGGATGACGTGCTCCTCGCGCTTTTTTTCATGCTCGATCTCGGTCTGTTCGGCCTGTTCCTCCAACTTCTGCTTCACCGATCCGCTGCTGCCGACAGCGAAGTTGAAGATGAAGGGGTTGAGGAAGATCGAGATGATCGCGCCCGCCAGGATCAGGTCGCGGCCCGCTTCGGGAAGCAGGCCAAGTCCCGCGCCAAGCCCGGCCAGAATGAACGAGAACTCGCCTATCTGCGCCAGGCTGGCGGCGATCGTCAGGGCCTTGTCGTTCTCGTACCCGAAGGCGCGCACGATGACCCAGGCCGCCACCGATTTGCCGATCACGATCGTCAGCACGGTGACCAGCAGCGGGATCGGCTGCTCGGTCAGCACCGAAGGGTCGAACAGCATGCCCACCGAAACGAAGAACAGTACCGCAAAGGCATCGCGCAGGGGCAGCGTCTCCTCTGCCGCGCGGCGGGAGAGCTGCGTTTCGCCCAGGATCATCCCGGCGAAGAAGGCGCCCAGCGCGAAGCTGACGTCGAAGACATAGGCCGCGCCGAACGCCACGCCCAGCGCCACGGCCAGCACGGCAAGGCGGAACAGTTCGCGCGATCCGGTGTGGACTACCCAGTGCAGCGCCCAGGGCAGCACCCGCCGCCCCACGATCAGCATCAGCGCCACGAAGCCCGCGACCTTGAGCAGCGTGGTCGAGATCACCCATGGAAGGCTCGCCGCGCCTTCTCCGCCCGACAGGCCCGATGCCAGCGCGGGCAGCAGGACCAGCGCCAGCACCATGACCAGATCCTCGACGATCAGCCAGCCGACCGCGATGCGCCCGCGCTCTGTCTCGACGAGGTTGCGGCTTTGCAGGGCGCGCAGCAGCACCACGGTACTGGCCACCGACAGGGCAAGGCCGAAGACGAAGCCGGCCGCAAGGTTCCAGCCCATCATGTGGCCGATGCCCATGCCCAGCAGCGTTGCGGCGGCGATCTGGACCAGCGCGCCGGGGATGGCGATGTTCTTCACCGCCAGCAGATCACGCAGCGAGAAGTGCAAGCCGACGCCGAACATGAGGAGGATCACGCCGATCTCGGCCAGTTCCTGCGCCAGCCCGGCGTCGGCGACGAAGCCGGGGGTGAAGGGGCCGACCATGACGCCGGCAAGAAGATAGCCCGCGATCGGAGAGACGCGCAGGCGGTGGGCAAGCGCCCCCATGAAGAAGGCGATCACCAGACCGGCGACGATGGTGCCGATCAGGGGAGTGTGATGAGGCATTGGATGTCCCGTGCTTCGCCGCCGGAGCGTGCGGGAATGCACGGCACCGGCCTTGCTGAAACTGTCGGACCGGCATTGCGATCCGGCGGCGTGTCAGGCGAAGGGCGGGGCTCTGGGTTGCGACAGCGCGCAGCGCCAGCCGGGCGGGGCAACAGCCGCGGGCGAGGCGGGGCAGGCGCGGGCGTCCTGCACGTCCTGCGAACGGGAAGATGCCGCCAGCAGCAGGCCACGCCCCAGCGGATCACGCTGCGGCGCCAGCTTGCGCACGGCGGCCACGCGCAGGGAGTGGCCGGTGGATACTTCCGCGGTAGAGGGGCTGAAGGCGGAGCCGGATGCGCGGGCCTCCACCGGGATCAGCGCGTGCGCGAAGACGGCGGCCAGCAGCAGCAGGCACCAGACCTTCAGTTTCCTCAGGATGAGGACGTCACGCAAGTTTCAGGGCTCCCCGGATCGGTTCACCGACAACATAGGAAGCGCGCAGAAGTTTCGCCAGTTCCTTCCGGCGACAGGCGCGGAGAGGGATTAAGCTCAACGCGCGCCCAGATCGCCCTTGCCCACGGTGCCGCTGGCCATTTCCAGCATGCGGTCGAGGCTCTTCTTCGCGGCAAGGCGCAGCGGTTCCTCGATCTCGACGCGCGGTGACAGGTCGCGCAGCGAAAGGTACAGCTTCTCGACGTTGTTGAGCGCCATGTACGGGCAGATGTTGCAGTTGCAGTTCCCGTCCGCACCCGGCGCGCCGATGAAGGTCTTGTCGGGGATCGCCAGCTGCATCTGGTGGATGATGTGCGGTTCCGTGGCCACGATCAGCGTGTCGCCGGGAATCGTCTTGGCATATTGCAGGATGCCGCTGGTGGAGCCCACGTAATCGGCATGATCGACGATGTGCGGCGGGCATTCCGGGTGCGCGGCGATCGGCGCGTTCGGATGCTGCGCGCGCAGCTTGAGCAGTTCGGTTTCGCTGAACGCTTCGTGCACGATGCACACGCCCGGCCAAAGCAGCATCTCGCGGTTGAACTTGCGCGCCAGATAGCCGCCGAGGTGGCGGTCGGGGCCGAAGATGATCTTCTGGTCCAGCGGAATCTGCTGCAGGATGGTTTCGGCGCTGGAACTGGTGACGATGACGTCCGACAGCGCCTTAACCTCGGTGGAGCAGTTGATGTAGGTCAGCGCGATGTGATCGGGATGCGCCTCGCGGAAAGCCTTGAACTTTTCCGGCGGGCACGAATCCTCAAGGCTGCACCCGGCGTTGAGATCGGGCAGCACCACGATCTTGTTCGGGGACAGGATCTTGGCGGTATCGGCCATGAACTTCACGCCGCAAAAGGCGATGACTTCGGCGTCGGTCTCGGCGGCCTTGCGGCTCAGTTCCAGACTGTCGCCCACGAAGTCGGCAAGATCCTGAAGTTCGGGCTTCTGGTAGTAATGGGCGAGGATGACGGCGTTGCGTTCCTTGCGCAGGCGCTCGATCTCGGCGCGCACGTCGATGCCTGAAAGGTCGGCGGGCATTACGGTCATGGTCGTCCCTGTACTTCCACGCCCGGTCCTTGCGCCGGGCGGGGCCTATCTAGGGACGCGAGGCCGATGACCCAAGCGGAATTTTCAGGCGGAGAAGGGGCGCGAGAAGCTGCGGGGCGTTTCATCAAAGCGGACTTTCTGGAAACGCCCCGTTGCGGACATGAGCATTCGTGCTCAAGATGGCGGCGTATGCGGGTTTTTTCAGCAGTGGCGTCTATTGGGCTTCTCATGGGATGTGGCAGCCCTTTGTCACCTCAAGCCAAATACATGGCGGCAATTGATGAAGCCGTAGTTCTTCCCCACGACGCTCACCCAATTGCTGACTATGCGAAATACTATAGTCAGGGTCCCGGCAATGACATCGTGGCTGTTTTCATTCTTCCTGACCTGCTCGACCAGAAGGATAAGCAGGTCTGCGAGAGGATGAAGGATGACCTCGCCGGTTCATCGCGCGTCCGCTGCGTTGGCGATGGAGTGCCGCTGATTAATGCCGGAGAGCGGTTTTGGGTGGAAGATTGGCACAAGCTGCCGTGGATTTTCGACCCTAAATGTGGCGACATTTCTGTGGTGTTCGATAGGGGTAATAGTCAGTTCAAAGAGGTTAGGTGCATCGGCAAGGACGCGCCCACGTAAGTCCGCAAACCACCCCAAATCCGCCCCTCAGCCCACGAACCCCTGAGCAAAAGCGATCCACGGCGGAGTGATCGCCAGCAGTTCCACAACGACATGGGCCAGCACCACCGCCAGCGCCACCGTCACGGTGGCGGGGTGGATGCGGGTTTCGGTGCGCCGGTCGTGGCGGGCGATCAGCGCAACCATGGCAAGCTGGATCGCCATAGACAGCCATTCTCCCCAGGGCATGATGAAGGGCATCGGCAGCAAGCGGCCAAGTGCGGGGTCCATGATGACGATGGTGGAACCCAGCATCAGCCGCTTGTGCCAGTCGGGCCGCCCACGCCGCGCCATTGCCATCCCGACAAGCGCGGCGAAGATCAGTACCGAGACATGGACGAGCGCAAGGAAGTAGCCCGGCGTGAAGAACGGCGGGAACATGCCGGTGCGCAGGGCCGCAAGGCAAGTCATGCTGGCCAGTATCACGATGGCAGGCAGCATCACCGCGCTTGCCCGGCCAAGGCGGCGGTGCAGTTCCAGCCCCGCGCCGCGGCCCAGCAGGGATTGGGTACTCGCCAGCGCCAGCCATGTCAGCATGGCGACGGCGTGAACATGAAAGATTATCGGCACTTGCGCGTAAGGTACGAAGCCGCGCAGGCCGAATTGCGCAAAGCCGAAGACGATGAACAGGCTCAGCCCGATCATCATCCTTGCCCAGAAAGACAGGCGTGAAGCCCGCGTGCCGGCTGCAGTTGCCATGGATTATCCTCCACCCGTTGCGGACGGGGATAATAATGGATTGACGGTTATTGGGCGAATACTTGTCGACGAATGCCTAGTTTGTGGCGATCAGCGTCCATTCGTCTTCCTGGCGCATTGTAATGCCACGCTTTTCAAGGTCGAGCAGGTGGGCCAGAACCGATCGTCCGGCGGCGGGCCAAAGCCTTTCGTCCACGCCCTTGTACATCAGAGGCACCATGGCGGCGATCGTGGTCACGCCCGATTCGATCTGGCGCAGGATTTGCCGTTCGCGCTGGCGGCGGTGGCCGATCATCCCGCGCACCAGCTGGCGCGGGCGTGTCACCTCGGGGCCGTGGGCGGGGTAGTAGACCGTGTCCTGTTCGCGCGCGTACAGGCGCGCCAGGCTCTCCATGTAGGCGGTCATGTCGCCGTCGGGCGGGGAGACGACGCTGGTGGACCAGCCCATCACGTGATCGCCGGTAAACAGCGCGCCGGTTTCTTCGCCATCGCGTTCAAGCGCGAAGCACAAGTGGTTGGACGTATGCCCCGGCGTCGCCACCGCGCGCAGGGTCCAGCCTTTGCCGCTCACCGCCTCGCCATCGGCCAGCACGCGGTCGGGCGCATAACCTGCATCGAACGATGCATCGGCGCGCGGGCCGTCGTCGCTCAGCACCAGCGGCGCGCAGCCGACGATCGGCGCTCCGGTCAGCGCGGCAAGCGGGGCGGCGGCGGGCGAATGGTCGCGGTGGGTGTGGGTGCAGCAGATCGCCACGACCTTGTCGTTGCCGATCGCGGCCATCAGCGCGTCGATATGCTCGGCCTCGTCAGGGCCGGGATCGATGACGGCCACTTCGCCCGCGCCTTCACCGGCTGCGCCGACGATATAGGTCTGGGTGCCGGTGTAAGTGAACGGTGAAGGGTTGCGCGCCAGCACCCGGCGCACCAGCGGGCCGATGGGTTCGGCCACGGTATAGGGGCGGTCTGTCTCGGCAAGGGCGTTCATGGGCGGGATATGGGGCGGCAAGGGGCTCGTGTCGACCTTGTGCAGCAGTTGGGGGGTGGTTGTGGTATCGTTAGGTGCCGTTGAGTACCGTCTCGGTGCGCGCTCATGTGCCGGTCGCCCGTTCGCTCTCGATCCGCTCGCGCAGGCCCTCGATGACGCCGAAAGCCGCGGGTTTCGTAAGGCGCCAAGACTGATCAAGGCGCAGCAGGCGATCGTAGAACCCGCGCGTCGACTCGACGAGCCGGGCGGCTTCAGGTTCAAGCAACGGCAGCAGGGCAGGGTCGGAACGGCGCATCGAAGGGGCCAGGCGGCCATGGCGGCTGAGGTCCAAGGCACTGATATCGCCTCGGAAATAGGCGCGGTGATTGCTCAGCCAGCTGATCGCATGCATCATCCGGGTGGTCGTCCGCAACCCCTCGGCATACAGGGCCACCCGCCCCGGATTCTCGTCGATCCTCCCCCGCTCCAGCCGCCGAGAAGGCGCAAAAGTAGCGCGCACTTCGTCGGAAAGGACAAGTGCGTCGCAGTAAAGCGCTTCTACGATGAAGGAACTGATGGTCGGCGGTTTCGGCATGCCCGCCATATTTATGAAGGGCGAATCGGCGGCAAGCCGGAAAGGCCGGAAATCCGGCGAAAAATGGCTCCTGTCCCTGAACGGTACGCTGCCTGATAGGCAGGCAGCGGCGCAATTCAGGCGATGATGTCGGGGATCAGATGGTCCTCGATCTGCGCAATCTGGTCCTTGAGCCTCAGCTTGCGCTTCTTGAGCCGTGCAACCTGCAGCATATCGCCCGCGCCCGCGTTCAACAGCGCGTCGATCGCGGCGTCGAGGTCGCGGTGTTCGACTTTCAGGATTTCGAGGCGCTTGCGCATTTCCTCTTCGGTCACGCCGGAATTCCTTAAGTTTCAAGCCCATGTGGCGGCGGGACCGAATCCTGCCTGACGTATGAATCACGCGATTCACCGATATGAAGCAAGAGGGGTCTTCGCAAGGTGCTCCGGATGTGGTTCCTTGTCTTTTGCGCCGGATCACCGATGTCGAGTCGTCCAATCAGGTCGCTCGACATGTCGCCTGCCCGCCAAGGCCCGCAGGCACCGTTCGCAGTCTGTTTTTAGACACAGGGTCCGGCCCCTATAAGGAGGAACGTCCAATGGATAATTCGCACGTCAGCGCTCTGCAGCTCAAGCATGCCGGTATCGAACGGCAGATCCACGAGGAATTGAGCCGCCCGATCCCTGATGCCGCAATTGTCCAGTCTCTCAAGAGGCGAAAGCTGCGCATCAAGGAGGAGATCGCGCGGTTCTGATCGTCGGCAGAGGGTCTGAATGAGCGGAGAATTCCACCGGACAACCGGGGCAATTCCCGATATCACCCGCATAAGCTGAATCGACGGCATCCGCTGCGTTCCCAAAGCGATGACTTTGCGTTACGCCTCCAGAATGACCAGTGGAGCCGTCGAAGCAGCCCGGACCATCCTCAAGAGCCTTCACGAAGTGATGGCCTCGCGCAGCAATGCGCAGGCGAAGCTCAACAACGTGGTGGAAGTGATCGGCGAAAGCCTCGATAGCGAGGTCTGTTCGATCTATCTGCTGCGAGAGGGGATGCTCGAACTTTTCGCCACGCGCGGCCTGGCGCAAGAGGCTGTGCACGTCACCCGCATGGCGGTGGGCGAAGGTCTGGTGGGTTCTATCGCTGACCGGATCGAAACGCTCAATCTTGCCGAAGCGGCCGCACATCCCGATTTCATGTACCGCCCCGAAACGGGCGAAGACAAGTTCCACTCCTTTGCCGGCGTACCCATCGTTCGCCGCGAGCGCGCGGTCGGGGCTTTGTGCGTCCAGCACGTGGAGCCGCGGCGCTACGAGGAAGTGGAGATCGAAGCGCTGCAGACGGTGGCGATGGTTCTGTCCGAACTTATCGTCAACGCCGACCTCATCGACGAGGAAGACGCCCGCGCCCTCAGTGCCGCCCAGACCGGGCCTGAACAACTGCGCGGCCTCACGCTGGTCAAGGGGCTGGCATCAGGCGTTGCCGTCTATCACCAGCCGCGCGTTCATATCGAGCACATCGTTGCCGAGGATACCGAGGCCGAGCGTCAGCGCGTCATCCTGGCGTTCGATCGCATGCGTGAGCAGATCGATCGGATGGCCAATCAGGCCGAATTCGGCGTCGGCGGCGAGCATGAGGAAGTGCTCGAAACCTATCGCATGTTCGCTTACGACGAAGGCTGGACCCGCCGCATCAACGAGGCGATCGACAGTGGTCTGACGGCGGAAGCAGCGATCGAGCGGGTGCAGCAGCGTACCCGCATGCGTATGCGCCAGATCGATGATCCGTTGCTGGCGGATCGCATGCACGACCTTGAGGATCTGGCCAACCGGCTGCTGCGGATCGTTTCCGGCCAGATCGGCACGGCGGCTTCGATGGGGCTCAGGAACGACGCGATCCTGATCGCGCGTAACCTTGGGCCTGCAGAACTTCTGGAATACGATAAGCGGCGTCTGAAGGGCGTGATCCTTGAGGAAGGATCGCTTACCAGCCATGTCGTGATCGTGGCGCGGGCCATGGGCATCCCGGTGCTGGGCCGGGTGCGGGGTTTGCGCGGTGTCGTGCGTGAAGGCGATCCGCTGCTCCTCGATGCCGATCAGGGCACGACCATGGTGCGCCCTTCGACTGGTGTGGTCGAAGCGTTCGAGGCGCGTTTCGCCCGCAATCGCGAGCGCCAGGCTGTCTATGCCGGTATGCGCGAGGTACAGCCGACCACGCTGGACGGTACGCGGATCAAGGTGATGATCAACGCGGGTCTGCGCGACGATGTGGCCAATCTCAATCTTACGGGCGCGGATGGAATCGGGTTGTTCCGTACCGAATTCCAGTTCCTTGTATCTGCCACTTTGCCGCAGCGTGAAAAGCAGACGCGGCTCTATCGCGACGTCATGGATGCGGCCGGAGATCGCCCCGTGGTCTTCCGCACCGTCGATATCGGCGGAGACAAGACGCTGCCCTATTTGCGTCACGACGACGGTGAGGGAGAGGAAAATCCCGCCATGGGCTGGCGCGCGCTGCGCGTGGCGCTGGAGCGTGACGCACTGCTCAAGGCGCAGGCCCGCGCGCTGTTGGAGGCGGCGGCAGGAAGACCGCTCAATGTCATGTTCCCGATGGTCGCGGAACCGTGGGAGTTCGATGCGGCCAAGGCCGTGTTCGACGCGCAGCTGGCTTATCTGCGGCGCCAGAAGAAGGTGCTGCCCGAGGCCATTCGGTATGGCGTCATGCTTGAAGTTCCGTCGCTGGCGGAGCAGCTGGACCTGCTGGCGCCCAAGATCCAGTTCCTGTCGATCGGCACGAACGACCTTACGCAGTTCCTGTTCGCAGCCGATCGGTCCAACCCCAAGCTGGCAGAGCGCTATGACTGGTTGAGCCCGGCGATCCTGCGCTTCCTTCGCCGTGTCGTGCGCACGCTGGAGGGCACGTCGGTAGATATCAGCGTTTGTGGCGAAATGGGCGGGCGGCGCCTTGAGGCATTGGCGCTGCTGGGGCTGGGCATCCGGCGCATGTCGATCACGCCCGCGGCGGTCGGCCCTATCAAGGAGCTTGTCGGCAAGGTTGATCTGCCTGCGATCACGGCGGCCATGGAGGGGTGGCTTGCGGCTCCGCCGGCCGACTTGCGAGGCGCGATGGCTGCCTGGGCGGCGCAGAGAGACATTTCGATCGACTGATTTGACACCCCGCCCCGGCATTGTCCGGAGCGGGGCGATGATTTTGCCATATAAATTTGATTTGAATGCCCGGCCCTGATTGACTTTAACCGGTCAGAGGGTTTGGTTAGGCCCGGTTCAGGTCGCACATACTACGCCAAACGGAGCGGAATTGGAAAACGTCGAAACCCAGGGGCTTGCACGCGGGCCGCAGAGTGTCGGAAGCCAGCTTCGTGCGGGCCGTGAGGCGCTGGGCAAGAGCCGGGCGGATATCGCATCGCAGACCAAGATCGCCGAACGCCATCT
Source organism: Novosphingobium guangzhouense (assembly GCF_002896965.1). Lineage (GTDB taxonomy): Bacteria > Pseudomonadota > Alphaproteobacteria > Sphingomonadales > Sphingomonadaceae > Novosphingobium > Novosphingobium guangzhouense. Next base: position 164,844 of record NZ_LYMM01000073.1, on the reverse strand, counting down.
GATATCGCTGGAAGAAGACCGTCTCGGCGATCTTGCCGCGCGCACCTATGCGGTGGGTTTCGCGCGCACTTACGCACGCGCCGTGGGCCTCGACGAACGGATAATCGCGGCAAAGGTTCGCGAACAGCTTGACCATGACGCCGGCGATCGTGTCGAATATGTGCCCAGCTTCGAACCCGGCGACCCCGCTCGCGTGCCGACCCGCCGTCTTGCGTGGGTTGCCGCGGTCGGCGTCATCGTGGTGGTGGGGGCACTGCTCCTGTTCTGGAGCAATTTCCTTTCGCCTGAGGGGCAGCTGCCGGACCTTGTGGCGGAACAGACCGCCGCGCCTGTGGCACCGAAGCCGACCGCGCCTGCACCCGTTGCCGCACCGGCGAATGGCCCCGTAGTGTTGACTGCCACCGGGGATAAGGTGTGGGTCAAGGTTACCGATGCCAAGGGTGATCAAGTGTTGCAGAAGGAGCTCGCCATGGGTGAGGCCTGGACTGCACCTGCAGATGTGCAGGGGCTGCAGTTGCGCACCGGACGCCCGGATGCACTGCAGATTTCGGTCGGCGGCAAGGCGCTTCCCCCGCTTTCGACCGAGCCGCGCCTGGTAAGCGGCGTTTCGCTGGCCCCGGCTGACCTTATTGCGCGAGGGACCGGCAGCGTAGCGCCTTCGGCCGGCGTGCCTTCGGTGCCCGCCGCGGCCCCGGCGCCTGCCCGTTCGCCGGTTGCCGTGCCGACGCGCCGTCCGGCTCCGCGCGCTTTGGCAAGCCCGGCGGCATCCGAGCCTGTAGAGGCGCCGACGCCGGAATCGCTGCTGCCTCCCGCCGCGCAATAAGCATCGGGGAAAAGCGGCAGGCAAGCCCGACGGCCTACGCAGGCTTTCCACGACTTCCGACCGGCTGCGCCTCGACACGCGGGGCGGGCTGGGGCAACACCCTTAACCGGTCCATTGGTTAATCCCCGGTATCACCTGTGGCTGTCATGGCGCGCGGTGATGGTTCCGGCATGGAGATGATTTGGCGATGAAACGTACCCTCGGCGCATTCCGCGGAACCACCCGCGCGCAGTGGCTGGTGACGGTCGCGGCAGCTTCGATGCTGTTTGCAGGGGCTCCCGCGAACGCGCAGGACGCCAACACCAACTTGCGTCTCAACAAGGTTGAAGCTGAAGTGCGCGCATTGCAGCGCAAGGTATTTCCAGGCAGCGACGGCAAGTTTTTCGAGCCCCAGATCAGTGCCACTCCGGCCCCCGCACCGGTGCCCGGCGCACCTTCGACAACGCCCCTGTCCGATGTGCTGACGCGCATGGATTCGATCGAGGCGCAGATGGCGCAGCTGACCGCGCAGGTGGAACAGAACACCAACCGCATCGGTCAACTGGAGGCCAAGCTGGCAGCGGCCGCACCGGCGCCGCAGTCTGATTTCGTGCCCGGCCCGGCGGCGGCACCTGCTCCTGCAACGTCGAGCCCGGCACCGGCTGTCACTCCGACTCCGGTGGCAGCAACGCCGCGTCCTGCGCCTGCGCCGGTAGCAGCAAAGCCCGCCGCGCCGTCCAATTCGCGGATCGATGGGGTGAAGGCTATCGTCAAGCCGCAGAGCGCCGATCCGGGTGATGACGAATACAGCTATGGCTTCCGTCTTTGGGAAGCCAAATATTACCCAGAGGCGCAGCAACAGTTGAAACTGTTCCTTGAGAAGTACCCCAAACATGCCCGTGCCAGCTTTGGGCGGAACCTGCTGGGCCGCGCCTATCTTGACGATGGTAATCCGGGTGAGGCGGCGAAGTGGTTCCTTCAGAATTTCCAGGCCGACAAGCGCGGTGATCGGGCATCCGACAGCCTGCTGTATCTTGCCGTTTCGATGAAGCAGCTCAAGGATACCAAGCGGGCCTGCATCGCGTTGGCCGAGTTCAGCGAGACTTACGCAGCTGAGGCCGCTGGCCGTCTGGCAGGTCTCTATAACACTACGCGCAATGGGCTTGCCTGCAGCTGAGGTCGAGCGCTTCCGCGTCAGCGTCGCCGAGATCTGGCCTGATCGGGTAGATGATGACGCGGCGCGGCTGGGCGTGGCAGTGTCGGGTGGGCCGGACAGTCTGGGGCTGTTGCTGCTTGCCCATGCGGCTTTGCCGGGGCGGATAGAAGCAGCGACCGTCGATCACGGGCTTCGCGTCGAAAGCGCCCTCGAAGCGGCCGAAGTTGCGCGGGTTTGCGCAAGTATTGGGGTGCCTCACCAGACCCTGACAGTCAAGGTCGGGCCGGGCAACGTGCAGGCTGAAGCGCGTGCGGCGCGTTATGCTGCGATGGCGGAATGGGCGGCGGAGCGTGGTCTGGCCGCGCTGGCTACGGCGCATCACGCAGACGATCAGGCGGAAACCCTGCTTATGCGCCTCAATCGCGCGAGCGGGGTTGCAGGGTTGGCAGGAGCGCGTGAGCGGGGCAGCGTACCCGGAGCGAAGCTGGCCTTGCTGCGCCCGCTGCTCGACTGGCGGCGGGCTGAGCTGGACCTGGTCGTGCGCGCAGCGGGGCTTGTCGCCGCGCAGGACCCCAGCAACAGCAACGATCGTTTCGACAGGGTCCGCATCCGCAAGGCTTTGGCCGAGGCGGACTGGTTGGACGTTGCCGCCATTGCTCGCAGTGCATCCCACATAGCCGAAGCTGACGCCGCGCTGGAATGGATGGCGGCTCTGGAGTGGCGTTCATGTGTCACGAAGGAGGCGATGGGCCTCAAGTACCGCCCGCAGGCGCCGCGCGCGGTGTCACTGCGCGTTGTAGCCCGCATCGTGCGGGAACTTGACGGTGCCGAGGCGCGAGGCAGCGCGATTGCGCGGCTGGTAGACGGCCTCATGGACGGCCGGCCTGCCTCGATCGGCAACCTTGTGGCGCGTTCTAATGCCGGCGGGTGGAGCTTCACCAAGGCGCCGATGAGAGCGCCTAAACGCAATGGTTAGCCGCCGATCAGGCTATCACCCATTCCGATCTGCTTGCCCCGCGTGATGTAGACCTTGTCGCCGATCTTTGTGGTGTCGAACAGCTTGGCGGCAAAGGCATCGGGCATCCCCACGCAGCCGTGACTGGCATAGCCCAGCGCGACGTCCGATCCGTGCAGGGTGATGCCGTCATTCGTCAGGCGTTGCATGTAAGGCATCGGTGCGCCGGTGTAGATGTTGGAGACGTGATCCTTGTCCTTCTGGGTGATCGGGAAGATGCCCAGCGGGGTCGGCTTGTCCTCGGTGCCAAGCAGCACGGCGGCCGCGCCGATCTCGTACCCGCCCCGGAAAACCGAGATGACGCGTGCTTCCAGATCGACCGTCACGACGATCGGGCCGGCAGGAACATCCTTTTCATCCCAGTGCCATTCTCCGTACCTGATGGCGCCCTTGATCGGCAATATGCGCTTGATGACAAAAGGTTCGTCTTTTGCCTGCGCCGGCTTCGGAGGGATCGCAGCTGGCTGGGGTGCGTGACGAGTGGCCAGCGTGGCTTCGGCCAGAGAGGCGGGGGCCGGCTTGTCGGGTTTCGCTGCAACAATCAGTACGGCGGCGATGGTCGCAAGGGCCACGAAGCCTGAGGCAAGAAAGAAGCGCGCGTCCACTTGATGTTCCGGTCCTTTGACGAATCTGCTTCTGGCAGGTTCGTCTTAGCATCGCGTAAACACTGCCGGGGTGCCATAGTGTCGGTTAGCTAATTTCTCCGCGCAATGCCTTCGCGCAGGATCGAATTTGCCAGTTCGGCCACATCTTCTGCAGCGGTATCGTCCCACACGGCATAACGCAGCCCCAGAAACACGTTCATGCCCATGATCGCCCAGGCGTGTGCTTCGCCAAGGTTATCGCGCAAGTCACCCTTGCGCATGCCTTCGGTGAGGCGTTCGTGGATGCGGGTGGCCGTGGACTGATAGTGCTGCCGGAAACTGGCGGGATCCACGAATTCGCACTCGTCGATGATCCGGTAGATTTCCTTGTGTTCGGCGGCGAAGCGCAAGAAGCCGATCAGCGATGCGCGCTCCATCTCCAGCGAGGGAAGATCCTGCTGACGGGCATTGCGCGCGGCTTCGCGCACTTTGCCGGAGAGGTCATCCACGAGTGCGCGGAAGATTTCATCCTTAGAGTTGAAGTAAGTGTAGAAGCTGCCAAGCGCGGTGCCTGCCCGGCGGGTAATGGCGGTGATTGACGCTTCGTGGAACCCGTGCTCCCCAAATTCAGCCGCCGCAGCATCCAGCAATTTGCGCAAGGTCCTGCGCCCCCGTTCAGTGCGTGGGGCCTTGCCGGGATGAGTGCTGTCTGAGTGCTGTTCTGTGCTCACGATGACACAGTTAAACCGGACGGGAGGCCATGGCAAACATTCAAAGTTGAAAAGTGGTTCAACTATCAATATCGAGGAGCCAACGATAAGTGTGAATGGGAGTGTCTGTGATGCGAAAGGCTGGATTCCTGGCAATTTCGTCGAGTGTGCTTGGCCTGTCGGTGGGCTTTGCGCCACCAGCGATGGCTCAGGATGCCACACCGGCAGCAGGCGTGGCTGTTGAGGGCGGAGATATCATCGTCACCGCGCGTCGCCGCGAGGAACGCCTGGTAGATGTGCCGATCGCCGTTTCAAGCTTCAGCGGAGACCAGCTTGCCAAAGCTGGGGCGGTCGACATCACCGAGATCGCCAATGTCTCTCCCAATGTGACGCTTGAGCCTTCACGCGGCACCAATTCCACGCTTTCAGCCTTTATTCGCGGTGTCGGGCAGCAAGACCCGGTTTCCGGTTTCGAGCAGGGCGTGGGCATCTATCTTGACGATGTCTACCTCAACCGTCCGCAGGCCGCAGTGCTCGATATCTACGATGTGGAGCGTATCGAAGTGCTGCGCGGACCGCAGGGCACGCTTTACGGGCGCAACACCATCGGCGGTGCGGTCAAGTACGTGACGAAGCAATTGCCACAGGACTTCGCGTTCAAGGTCAAAGGCACTTACGGCAGCTACGATCAGGCCGACCTGATCGTGACCGCGTCGGCGCCGGTCAGCGACCTGGTGCGCGTTGGTGGATCGGTGGCTCGTCTGTCGCGCGGAGGCTTTGGCAAGAATCTGACAACCGGGCAGGACAACTACAACAAGGACATCTGGGCTGGCCGGGCCAGCATTGATATCGGTGGCTATGGTGAACCGGTGCTGATCCGCATCTCGGGTGACTATACCAAGGACAAGTCCAATGCCCGCGGCGGGCATCGTCTGCTGCCAGGCTATGTATCGGGCGCACCGGTGCTAAAGGATGTATTCGACACACGCGGCGGTCTGGATGATCCCCGGCAGGAAGTGGAAGCCTATGGATTGGCGATAAATGCCACCGCCGAACTGACTGACGCCCTGACGTTTCGCTCGATCAGTTCGTGGCGCAAGGACAATTCCGCATCGCCGATCGATTTCGATGCCTTGCCCGCCGTCGACGTGGACGTGCCGGCCTATTATCGCAATGAGCAACTGAGCCAGGAAATCCAGTTCCTGTGGGACGACGGCGGCATGGTGCAGGGCCTTTTGGGGGCCTATTACCTGACCGCGAAGGCTGACACCGACTTCGACGTGCGCCTGTTTACCGCGTTTGATGGCCTGACGGCTTTTACGCGCGCGAATGTCGATACCAACACTTTTGCGATCTTTGGCGACTTTACCTTCGACTTTACCGAACAGTTGAGTCTGGCAGTCGGCGGGCGCTATACCTGGGACGAGCGCAAGGCGCAGATCCTGCGGCAGAATTACCTTGGTGGTGGTTCGCCGGTGTTCGGCGGGGCAGGGGTGCCGTTTGGTGCACCGCAGACCAACTTTTCGGGCAAGGCGAAGTTCGACAAGTTCACGCCTCGTGCATCGCTCAGCTTCAAGCCGTCTCCGGATCATAACATCTACGCAAGCTACAGTCAGGGCTTCAAGGGTGGTGGGTTCGATCCGCGCGGAGTAGGCGTCAATGCCCCTCCCTCGACGCCCGGTTCCGCGCCAACCGATGCCGACATTGCCAACTATCTGAGCTTTCAGCCCGAGACGGTCGATAGCTACGAGGTCGGCTACAAGGGTAACCTGTTCGGTGGAGCGCTCTACATTGCGGCTGCAGGCTTCTACATGGATTACAAGGATGTGCAGATCCCCGGATCGGCGGGCTGTACCGTCGGCGGTGTCCAGACGTTCTGCGGCATCATCACGAATGCTGGGAAAGCGCGCTTCAAGGGCTTTGAACTGGAGGCTAACGCGCGGCTGGGCCGTGACCTGATGGCCGCTGGGGACCGGCTGAGCATTCTCGGCGCGCTTGGCTATATCGATGCCGAATACAAGGAATACATGGCCAACATTGTCGATCCGGATACCGGCCAGCCGGAACCGACCAATGTGGCTGCCAATCGCAAGGTGCAGAACACCCCCAAGTGGACTGCAAGCGCGACGCTTGCCTATTCAACCCCGGTTGGCGGAGGTGATCTCGATTTCAGCACGACCTATTCGTATCGGAGCAAAACGTACCAGTTCGAGATACCCAACCCTTATCTCGATCAGAAGGGCTTTGGGTTGGTGGACGCCAGCCTCGTTTATACGGCACCGGGCGGCCGCTGGAGCCTCGGCCTCCACGGCAAGAACCTGTTCGACAAGCGCTACAAGACGTCGGGCTACACCTTCCTCGCAGCCAATCCGGTGACGGGTGAACTGCTGACCACCCCGAGCGGCAATTTCGTGCCGTCGCTGGGTACGGAAGGCACGCTGACTGCCTATTACGGCAATCCCCGTCAGGTCTTCGCGACCGCGACGCTGGAGTTCTGACGACTGCCGGTGAGGTTGTTCTCCGGCGAAGAAAGGATCTTTCATGGACTATCGTGTCCATCATTACCGCAGCGCCGATGGACGGCTTGACCTTGTTGCGCGGGACTATCCCGCAGCGGCGGGCAAACCCGTGCTGCTGCTCATGCACGGCCTCACCCGCAACAGCGCGGACTTCGAGCCTCTGGTGAACAGGCTTGCGGGGACATACCGCATCCTTGTTCCAGACCAGCGGGGGAGGGGTATGTCGCAATGGGATCCCGATGCAACGCAGTACCGGCCGGACGTCTACGCGCTAGACATGCTGGCGTTGCTGGATGGACTGGGCATAGCGCGTGCAGCACTGGTAGGCACGTCCATGGGGGGGCTCATTGCCATGGTGATGCATGCGCTTCGCCCTGAACTAGTGCAGGCCGTGGTGTTCAATGACATCGGGCCGGTGCTGGATCCGGCAGGGCTCCGGCGCATACAGGGTTATGTCGGCCCCGCCGGTGCGATGACGGACTGGGCCGAAGCGGCCGCCCGAACCAGAGCCATCAACGCGCCGGCCTTTCCTGATTATGGGCAGGCGCAGTGGGATGCATTCGCCCGCCGGCTTGCGTGCGAGAACGCCGATGGCACGGTATCGTTCGCTTATGATCCTGCGATTTCGCAGAGCATCTCCGGCGACGATCCGCAGACCGTTCCGCCGGACTTATGGCCCTTGTGGGATCTGCTCGATGCCGTGCCGGTACTGGCGGTGCGCGGCGCCTTGTCCGACTTGCTGAGCGTACAGACGGTGCAGGACATGGCGCATCGTCATTCAGGCTTCTATGCCACGGCAGAAGTGCCGCGGGTCGGGCACGCGCCTCTGCTTGACGAGCCGGTAGCGCTGGCTGCGGTGAAAACTTTCCTGGAGGAGCATGTGCGCTGAGGCGCGATGATGCTGACCGGAGGGTAGAACGGGATGGAAATGCAGGCAAAGTCCACGACTGAAACACCGGCACCGGCTGGAGCATCGCGGCATCTTGTGCTGGGAATGCTGCTGCTCGTCTATGTGTTCAACTTCGTGGATAGGCAGATACTTTCGATCCTCGCCGCGCCGATTCAGGCGGACCTCGGGCTGGACGACGCGCAGATGGGCATGCTTGGGGGGCTTGCGTTCGCGATCCTCTATTCGACTTTGGGCGTGCCCTTGGCCTGGGTGGCCGATCGTACAAGCCGTTCCTGGGTGATCACGGGTTCGCTGGTGGTGTGGAGCGTGTTCACTTCCGCGTGTGCACTCGCGACCGGGTTCTGGCACATCTTCCTTGCCCGTCTCGGCGTTGGTGTGGGCGAGGCGGGCGGAGTTGCGCCGAGTTACGCGGTGATCGGAGATCATTTCCCCAGCAAGAGCCGCGCTTTTGCGCTTTCGGTCTATTCTCTGGGCATTCCGCTCGGTTCGGCTGCGGGCGTTCTGGCGGGTGGCTATGTGGCGCAAGCGGTGGATTGGCGCACGGCGTTTCTGGTCGTCGGCCTTTGTGGCATCCTGATCGCACCGGTGTTCAAGCTGGTCGTCAGCGATAAGCCGCGCTGTACGACCAGGCCGGCGGTCCGTTTTAGCGACGTTGCGAGGACATTGTCGCGCAAGCGCTCGTTCTGGTTCCTGAGCTTCGGCGCAGCGTCAAGTTCCATGCTCGGCTACGGCGTGGCATTCTGGCTTCCAAGCCTGCTCCAGCGTAGCTTCCATCTCAGCCTGGTCGAAACGTCCTGGTTCTTTGGCGCGGTGCTGCTTCTGGGCGGCACTACCGGTGTTTTGACCGGTGGCGCTTTGGCAGACCGGCTGGGGAAGGCCGACCGCGCGTGGTATGGCCGGGTGCCGGCTCTCGGCTTTGTTTGCGCGGTGCCGCTTTATGCCGGAGCTATCTGGACCTCCAGCGTACCGTTGGCATTCTTGCTGTTCCTTCTTCCGCAGGTTCTGGCTTACTTCTGGCTCGGGCCTGTAACCGGCGCTATTCAGCACCTCGTTGATCCGCCAGCTCGTGCGACAGCTTCGGCACTGTTCCTGTTGATCAATAATCTGATCGGCCTTGGTGGAGGCATCTATGCCCTTGGTGCATTGTCGAAGGCTCTGGCACCAGTCTGGGGCGGGGATTCCCTACGTTATTCGATGCTGTTTGCGCTGATACTGTATCTGCTGGCAGCGCTGTTGATGACCTTGGCGGGACCCGGACTGCGCAAGGAGTGGGTCGAGGAAAAATAGCATGCCAAGTTTTGATGCGGCATGAGGGCTGCGGTTAGCTGGCAGGCATGTCATGGTTCATGGGACAGTCCCCTTGTGTGCCGAAGGACTTCTCCGCGATGATCCGAGATTTTCCCTATGGACTTGTTGGATTTTCGATGAGAACATAACGGGAATTAACCGTCTTGCCGTCGCCCATCAGGCGTGGCGCTTTCATGCAACCGAGTGTGCATGCGTTTAGGCAGAGACGTAAATTTCCCGTCTTATGATCAGTAATCTGGCGCTTCGTTTCCCATCTTCTAAGTGAAGCGCACATTGAGCATTGGGACACAGGAAAGCAGGGGTTTTCCTGATCGACCCTAATGCTGGGCCTTCTGCTTTATTTTTCCCAAAGGGCACCGACGTCAGCTGAAGGAGAGGCGCGTTTTCTCCACGCAAGCGGTTCGGGCTGCAGCGATCGGGGGGCTGGCCGGTGTTGAAGGTGGCCGATGCGGCAGAAATTCGCCGAATTCATACTGATCATAGACACCCGGATTTCTCAAGGAGGTCTAAGAATGTCCGCAGAGAGTTATGAATACGTCAGCTGCCGCAGCCGTTACTGGCCGGCATCGGGTTGTACCGGGCAGTTGTTGCCATCCGATTCGTCATTGAAGGGAGAGCCGGGAATCCAAGGCGAGCAGGGCATCCAAGGCGAGCAGGGCATCCAAGGCATCCAAGGTCTCCAGGGCGAACAAGGCATTCAGGGAGAACAAGGCCCAAAGGGAGACGCCGGAGAGGTGAATCTCTTGCAGCTCCAAGCCGCCAAAGATGAGGTGCAGCGTCGTGAGACGCATACGGGCACTCAGCCTCTTGAGACCGTCGAGGGCCTCAACGATGAACTAATGGTCCGGGGCATCGCCTATGCGACCAAGGCTGCCGTAGAGGCGGTCACAGTCCCGATGGTGGCAACGGGTATTTCGCTTCGAGCCTTTGCGAGCGAAGCTGATGGAGGGGCGGCGGAATATGTGCGAGCCGCTCAGGAACCCGCGCACGCAGGCAAAGTGTGCGATGCTGCGGGGCAGTGGTTCGAACTAGCCTATACTGGCACAGCCTGTCCCGAGCAATTCGGTGCAAAAAGGGACGGTGTTTCGGATGACCTCCCGGCGCTTGCCGCTGTACGGGATTTCCTTCGCGCCAAGGGAGGGGGCACGGTGCGCCTTCGCGGTGGCACCTACTCCATCAACACGACCTTCCGCATCTACCCCAAGGTTTCTTTGATTGGAGAAGGGAAGGGCGTCACGACCCTCAAGGCAGGGGCCGACCTTTTCGATGTCATCGCACGGAACGACACCGGGGAGACCGGGGGCCGCGCCCACATCGCCAATCTGACGGTATGGGGCTACGGAGACCGCAACCCCACGTTGGGAGGCAACAAGCTCATCAATCTGGGGACAGGTTTTGACGACATTGTCCTCGATAACGTCGAAACCCTTTATGCCCGCAACATGGCGATCACGGGGGTCGCCCAGCGCGTCTCAGTTACCAACTGCGTCTGCCTGAAGACTCGCCGTGATGGTATTAACATGACCGGAAGCAAGCGGGTTTATATCTCCGGCAATGTGGTTGAAGAGTGCGGAGACGATGCCATTGCCGTCCACGTGCCGGGAAGTCCCGGCGTGTACGACCCGGAAATTCGGATTATCGGCAACGTCGTACGGAAGAGCTTCGGCATCAAGATTCTGGGCGCACGCAACGCCGTCGTGATCGGAAATACCCTCCGGTTCTTCTACGGCTACGGAGTTCACTTTGGCGTCGATGCCACTCCCGGCTACGACGAGGGTTATGGGGCTCGTTATAGTGTCGTCATCAGTGGGAACACGTTTACCGATGGGATAAATCCGACCGCCTGGGGCGGCGGATCGCAGGCATACGGGATTTACCTGAATGGCGACGAGGCTTTGGGCGCATCCGAGGGCAGTTGGTCCGTATATGAAGGGGAACTGGCGGGTCAGGTTATTCAGACAGACGCCCCGTACATCAATCAGTACGGCGCTGCCCTGCCTAAGCCCCCCAGCAGTGGCATCACCATCAACGGTAACGTCTTTCGACAAACGCTAACCCCGAACGGTAATTTCTCGGCGGCTGGATTCGGTGCGTTGTGGAACAATACGGGCGCAATCGACCCCTCGATTGTGACGCTCCTGCGCAATTTCCGGGGCGTGCGCGTTGTGGGAGACGTGCGAAATATGGACGTGACGGGGAATATTTTCGAAGGCGTTTCGTATGCCTTTGACGCGGCCCCCAAGCGCCGGTTGGAGCAAGTACGCTTTTCGGGAAATCAGGTCCGCAGGGTATTGGGTGGCGTGCATCTCTATATGGCCTCCCTGTTGACCGGGAGCGTCATCATACGGGACAACCTATTCGATATTGATCCCAATTGCGAAGATGCGGACCACTCGGCGGCGACCGGACAATGGGCGAGCACTGCGGCATCGGCTGTGACAGGAAGTGGCGTCCACGTGCGCAACTTCGTGGGGGCTGTGGTAGAGCAGAATGACTTCTTCAATTGCCGGAGGCCGGTGGCCGTAAACTCAGCATCGGGTGCCGTCTCCGCTGCAAAGGTGGAGCGTAATGGATATTGGTACGACTGGAGCGGCGGAACCCAAAAGGGTATCGGCAGCGTATCTTTCCCCGCTGGAAACGATCACTACTTCTATGGCTCGAATCCTAGCGATCCGACGACGTATAAGAGGGTTTCAGCGGTGCCCGACAGCGCCTTCTTGAAGGCATCCCAGACGATGCCGTCTGTGGGATTTTTCGCGGCAGGACAGTTCGTGGAAAGCGTAGGGAGTGGCCGGAACGTCCCGGACGCACTAGGGAACGTCACGGTCGGTTGGGAGCGCCTGACGAGCGGTGACGGGAATGTGGAGGGCACAGATTGGCGGCCCAGAACCTCCTTCGTACTCGGGTACATGGCGGGGGCCCTTACAACCTCTATCGGGACGTTGGCGGCCAACAGCGCGGTTTACTTGAATATTCCCGTCACGGGCTCGTCCATATCGGATTACCTCGAAGGCGCTTCGATCAGTGTTGATTTGGGGGACAGCATTGTCACGAGTGCAAGGCTTAACACGGCTGGGAATGTGAGGATGCGAATACAGAACGTCTCCTCGACAGATGCCACCTTGCCTAACGCGACCTACCGCGTCCTCGTCCGCAGGCGGACGTGAGGCGCATCCGCAATTGATCAGCTCGCCCGCTGGTTCCTTCTTCCTCGCAGGGGAGCTTACAGAGGCGCAGCGTGTCGTTGCGGAGGCCTTAATCAAGGTCGCGATGGCTACCGGATGTCGCCGCAACGAACTGCTGACGGCGGAGCCCAAGCAGATCAATGGTACCCGCCTGCACCTCTGGGAGACGAAGACGGACACTCCCCGGACGATTCCGATGTCTGAACAAACCTCCCCCCAGTCCCCACGGGTGCGGGAAGTGCCCCTTTTAGGGCCTCTAGGGTCCGATAAGCGCTCCTAAGGCTTCCTCCATATCGATGGATAAAGCAATGAAAAATAAGGGTAATGCGTATTCGACTGGTGCCGGCTACAGGATTCGAACCCGTGGCCCCCTGATTACAAATCAGGTGCTCTACCAACTGAGCTAAGCCGGCGCGCCATTGAAGGCCAGCGTTTCCGCGCAATTCGCCTATGTCGGGGCGGACCATCCGTCAAGCCCGAGCGGAACAAAGCGGCAAGGTTCGGCACATCAAGGCACAATCGTGTCACAATATCTGACACACTCAGCGGCCATCAAGAGCTGCGTCTATCATCGCCTCCCACGCGCTTCGCGGTGAGATGTCGAGACGCACCGGCCGCTCTACCCCAGTGCCTATTCCTGCATCGACCATGTCATCATTGGGTTCTCGGATCGCCAGCAACACCACCTGTGCTTCTGGCAGGTAGTCGCACCAAAGCGGCTTACCATTCATTGTGGCGTTGGGAGGATTGCCGTCATGCGTGCAGAGCGCGCGGGCGATGCGTTCCATCAGGGGCCGTTGCATGACAGAAAGATACCATGGGTCGAACGGCAATGGTAGCGGAGGAGAGTTCTGGCTTGGACCAGATCCAACCGTTCCATGAGAGAGCAGATGGCCCACGCTGTTTAACGTAGGCCAACCCCCATTCCTAAGATCAAACCGCCACGGGGGTAGCAGCCAGTTTAGCAAGCGACTGATCGAAAACTTGCTTGCTTGAAACGGGGCTCTTGAAAAGGATCGCCAGAAACTTGCCGGGAAAATCTTCTTCGAGAATTTCTACCATTGCGATGTGAACTTCTTGACAGCGGATCGCGACGTCCAAGCTTGGAAGGACTGCGCGAAAATCTTCAATCGGCTGATTTAAGACGGTTCCACCTATCCTCTGGAAGACCCCGGCGGCAAGAACTCGGTTGCCGTGGATCAGCACCCCCCAAGGAAAGCCGCTCCTCTTTCCGATGGTCGCGCGCGTTTTGTCTATCCACTTGTCGATTTCTCGAAGCACCAAGATCGCATTGAAGGTCCGAGCACCGCTCAAGGTCGCGTTGAAGACAGCTTTATACGGCGCCCTGCTCAAGTCATTGAAAAAGCGACCGATGCCGGTTTTTACTTGCACAGCCAAGGCGGCATCTCCCGACGCGCAAGCCAACGCCGTCGTTGCTTCCAGAAGTTCGCAAGCATGCGGTGATTTCACCACATCTTCACTTCTCGATATTTGATATTCGACGCCCTCTACCGACATCTCTTTTTGAAGCCGCATTTGTTCGGGATCTTGGGCGGCGAAGTCCCTGCCCTCAACCCTATTCTGCAGATTATTAGTACGCGTCACTTCAGTGCCAAAGCCTAAGGGCGCATCTTTCAGCAAGATGACGCGTATCGGGACACGGACCTTGCCGAGTTCTTCATCAGAGGGGACGCCGGCTAGGGTGCTCACAGTCTGCGCGCCATTCACGATCGATGCGCCTTTGAACTGGAAGTTGCCCGCGGCGCGAGATGCCGCAGCAGCGGGCGCACGGATCGCTTCGTCAGCGACCAACGTGATACCATTATTGAAATACCAGAAATTCTCGGGCTCAAACGTTGCTGTGGACGCAATTCCAGCGTTGACGTCAGTATCGCCGAGCGAATGACGGATATTCTTCGCGACTAATCGCTTGCCATGCCCAAGCCACCAAGTCTTGAGCTGGTAACCATCGATGACGCCGAAATATGCAGCGTAAGGGTGCGCAATGCGCGCCCAATCAGTGATGGTTGCATCTACCGTTATACGGCCTGAAATATTACTTGAAAGGAAGCTTGAATAAACCTCCTCAAGCCCAAGTACTTGCTTTGCCGCTAAGGGTTCTTGATCTGGAGCACCATTCAAATCCCTTAAAATCCGGTCCAACTTGACTGTAGCGTGCCTTGCTAGTTCACTTTTACCTGTTGAAACCAGAACAATTTCAATAGTGCAACCTGGGGTTAAAATCACATTTGCAGCGTCAACAAGCTTCGAGTGCAAACGGGCAGCGAAGTTCTCCGTGTTCTCCTCGATGATGTCACGCACACCGTCGGCGAACGTACCCACCTCGTCTGCGTCCGGTTCGCCGGTGCCTGCTTTTATGAATTTGGCTTGGACGATTATCAGGCGATCGTCGCTGTGATCAGCGAACACTGCATCGATGCCATTGTCGTCCGATCCATCCCAAACCGAACGAGCCGCCTCTTCGGGCGAACAGTCCGTCCGCATGAAGATCGCATGGGCGGCGAGACAACGTGAAAGGACCTTATCCATCCTTTGCGGGTCGCTCGGTTTGATATCCGATAGGTCCAAATGAGGCTCGTAGCGATCTGCCAGATGCTTCGTAAGCTGTTTTACCCGCAACTGTGTCATTCAAACCCCCGCCTTCTCGCTCCCCGAAGTTCATTCGGGAACAACACCTTGGTGTCTTAGCGCGTGAAAAAGGGAACGCTATATGTAATTCCGAGCCGGGCTTCGCGATTTGCAGAAAACTGCGGGCCTGTGACGTCTAACCTACCCGAAACACCCTACGCATTCCTGCGGCGTCCGATGGGCAATGTCTAACCGCTCGGCTCCGCTCCGAAGCTGCGGGGCGCCCCTCCGGACGGCAACGCCGGGCTGGTGTAACTCGACGACGATACCCCATCGGCCAGTTCGAGCGAGGGAAAGGCCGCCAAGAAGCGTTGCGCGTCTTCGAGAGTGCGAAAGTAGAAACCGGTGCTTTCCCGAATGCCTGGCGATCGGCCATGATATTGGCCGAAGTCGCCTCGTGGCAGGTTGTCCTGCAACCAGTATATCATGTCGTTGAGTAGGTTGCCGAACCCCCCGTACCCTTTGTTCGGCGCAAAGACCTTCACTCGGATCGGGAATGCAGCGTCGTCGATCCTCTGCTGTGGCGTTGAGCGCCGAACCATTTTGCGAAACTCCAGATGAGAACAAATCTGGAACATGCTATGCGCAGGGTTCACTGATTCGCGAAAGGCCCTATCGATGGCAGACGATCAACTGACACTCCCACTCAGCGACGAAGACCTGATGCGCATGGCGCGATACCGATATGACCAGTCGGGCAGGGTGGGCGCAGATTTTTCTGATTTCGTGCAACTGCGCGACATATTTCCGTCGCTACTGGATCGCATGGCAGAGTTGGTGGAGCGACAAAATAAGCGCGTGCGCGTCCCGTTCTTCGACCTTCGCGATCCGGATGACGTAAAGCGCATGCTTAAGCATGCGGGCGTCGAGCAATAGATGCGGCGCAAAAAGGCCCGAACCTCTGGAGAAGTCCGGGCCTTAGTGTTTGAAGGGCATCGCATGATGCTCATTCAGGGTCGCACGGGCAGCGTAGCGAAGAAGCACGGCGCTGGCCAGAGCGGCGATGTAAAATGCTGTCACGATGATTGTTCGTTTGCGATTGCCCGTTTATGACGTGGCCGCTGCGGCGGTGCTTAGGCCAATCCCCAGTCACTTTGTTCGAGGTGCCGTCGCAGCACCCTACTTCAATCTCCGCGCCTGAGCATCATGCTCCCGGATCGCATCCACCTTGGCCGCGCACTTGTTGAACGCCTTGATGTAGATGCCCCGGCTTTCGATCACCGACGCTACTGTCTCCTGCGGCACGTCCTGCACGGTGCAAGGCTCCATCAGCCCGGCCGGGATGCCCTGATAGGCCGGGAGTGGCGCCGAGGCGATCTCACTTCTGCTGTTCGAGCAGGCGGCGCAGGTCATCAGGCAGGCGGCGAGCCATGAGTTCGCGTACTTGCGCATTGCTGTTCTCCAGTTCCTTGAGTTGCGCGGCGGCGGCGACGTTCTGCCCCTCGATCAGCGCCAGCTTGTCCTGGAGCAGGAGCACGTTCTTCTGTTCGAGGTCGCGAAGCTGGTTCTGCTTGGCCGCGTAAGCAGACCAGCCCTTGTTCGCCTCGGACAGGTCGCCGATCTGGCGATCCTTCACTGCCAGCTGATCATTCTGGCGCTGGATGTGCAGATAGCCCGCGATCGTCGCGCCGACGCCGCATACGGCGAGCACGCCCACCATGGCGAACAGTTCGGATTTCCACGGGGTGATCAGGTTCACAAGCCATTTCATGGCCGTTCCTCCTCTTGCGCCTTGGCGGCCTCCACGCGCTGGGCGGTGTTTGTCCGCAAACTGATACCAAGACGCTCGTAGGCGACACGCTCCAGCAGGCGGATCGAGACGTTGGCGCCCAGCCATCCGAAGACCCCGGCGGCGAACCCCGTCCACAGCTGGTCCATCTTCATCGCTTCGCACAGCAGCGACACGAGCAGCCCGACAAACCCCGACGACGCCATGTTGAGCATGACGCGCCAGAAGACGATCCGGTTGCCCTTGTCGTTTTCACGCATGACGAAGCCCAGGCCGCCGCCGATTGCCGCAATGATCACCGGGAAGGCGTATTTCAGCCATTCGCCAATTTCGTGCAGGTCCATTTGCCCCTGACTTCCTCACGCGGCGGTGAGGAACTGATCGTTCACCCACGCGGTCTTGCCCTGATAGGTGATGCGCACCCAGTCGCCGGTATCTTCGAGCACGGTTACAGCCGTGCCGCGCGGCAACGATCCCAGCTTCGCGGCCGAGGTCGATGGGCCGCTGCGCACGTTCAGACCGGAACCGGCGTTGACCACGCGCACATCGGCCTTTGCGACTGGTAGCGGCTGCTTGACACACGATGGGGCCGCGCTCTTGTAGAGTGCCGCTTCGTCGGCGCGGCGGCTCTTGAGGCCGTTCATTGGCTTGCCGTCGTTGTAGATCCAGCGCGCGAACTGATCGGCGGCATCGTCGAAGCGGCCAGCCTTGTGCATCTGGCCAAGCGTCGAAGATGCAATCGCCCCGGTGTTGTAATGGAACGACACCAGCGCATCGAACTGGTTCTGTGTCGTGGGGGCAGCGCCAAGGAACGCGGCGACCTCATTGACGTACCGGACAATATCCACGTCGAAGCGCGCATCGCATTGCTCCTGCGTCCAGATGGTGCCGGGCTTCACGTCAGGCCCGGTCGAGCCCCATCCAATTGTCCAGGGCTTGCCATCCTTGCTGCCGGGATCGGGGTATGCGTCGAAGCGGCCATCGGCGCGCTTCTTCTCGCAGCCTTCCCACTTCTTGATCAGCGCTGCGCCGGCGGCGCCGAATTGGTGCGTCATGGTTGTTCTCCTCTTATAGGGTATCAGGCCGACACCAGCCCCGGCTTCCAGATGTCGAGCACCCGTCTCATGGATTGAGCCAGCGCGTTTTACTGGATTGGGGATGCAACTCGTCCGCAATCTCGAGGTACACCAGACCCCGCCGATCGGCATGGGCGCTTCCGGCCCCTTGTCGGATCGCATTCATGCCCTTCGACCTAAGGTGTTCCGCGACCACTTCGAGTGCGGCATCGGCGGCGAGCATACGGACATGATTATCCGGCAGCACCTCAGATTGATCACACTCGCCAAACCACTTGGCACCTAAGGCATTTGCTATAAGGCGCTTGACGTCGAACGTCTCCTTTCCCGCACTCATGCCGACACCAGCCCCGGCTTCCAGATGTCCAGCACCCGGTTCATGATGGTCTGGCGCAGGGAAGCATTGGCCGCCGCTGCCAAGTCGGCGAGAACCACGATGGGCTCACCCACGTCGCCGCAGAAGCCACCGGTCGGCCCGCTGCCGGGAAGGCCCGCTGCGCCCACGCGCAGACGCTTCGCCCCGACAGTCGCGTTGACCCGGACGAACGAACCGGCAGTCGCCGTTGCAACAAGCTGCCCGTCTACCCAGAGCGTGGGCTGACCGTTCTCGACGGGAATGGTGAGCATCGCGACATGCCACTGGCCATCGCGGTAATCGACGGTGCTGGAGATGCGCTTGGGATCGCCCTCATAGTAGGCGCTGAGGGCGCCGGCGGTCAGGTAAGTCTCGGTGCTGTCGTGGACGCGCAGGCCCCAGTACCGCGCGTTGGCGACGGTATCGCGGATCGTCGCCTGATTGAGCTGCGCGCCAAACAGGAAGCCGCCCGAGTTTGGCTGTGCGTTCGGGCCAGTCGGCAACGGGCAGCGAAACGGGACCGCGAGAGAGAACGGCGCGTTGCCGTTTGGGATGATCGGCGCGATGGGATTGAGTTCCAGCGCGCCATTGTCGGCCACGAAGGCAGCCGCAAGGGTCGCACCGGTCCCGCTGCCACTGGTGGCCGTCTGAGACAGCAGGCCGGTTGGCTGCGACGTGAAGGCGCCGGGATTCGTGATCGTGAAGTTGCCCTGACCCGATACACCGGAAAATGCTCCAGTCGATCCGGTGTAGGTCAGCACCACACCGTTCTGCAGCGTCACCGTGTCACCGGCGGCATAGCCTGAGCCGGTGGCACGCGTGGTGACGCTGGCAAGCGTGTTCGTCACGCGCTCCAGCGTCTCCCCGGCATGGTTGGTGCCGTAGCCGAACCGCAGGAACTCGCGATCGAGGGCGTCATCGTGGAGCATGGCCGGGGCCTTCTTGCCCGCGGCAGGTGCGAAAGCCTGAAGGTCGAGGCTCGATTTCCACATGAACGGCAGCACCGAGCCATCGGCGACACCTTCCATTGCGCCGCGGCTTCCCGGCCACCAGCCCGAGATGATGCCGCTCTTGAGCAGGGCGACCTCGACCGGATCGATGACGGCGCGCGGCACCTTTTCGTTGCTGGATTCGGAGGCGTTGAAGAAGACGGTAGCAGCGGCCATGAGAACGCTTCCTTTCAGTGAATAATGGAGCCGAGCGCGACGAGGCGCTGTTGCAGGAGGGCGATGGGCATGTCCTCGGCACGGCGGCCGGGGTTATCGACGAGCCATGCAGCGATCTCGCCAGCGGCTTCACCGCACACGCCGTAGGCCATTTCGAGGCGGCCGGGCGCCCATGCGCCGTGCGTCATCGAGGCGCAGACCGGGACGACCAGGTTGGCGATCTTGAACTGCTCGTGCGGCAAGATCATCTCGACCGGGATTTCATAGGCCGCCGTGTGGTCGGTGACGTTGGCAGGCGTACCTTCCTCGCGCAGACGATCGGTGTAGAGCACCCCGGCGCCGACATTCAGCTTGCGGGTCAGCTGAATCGCGTGAACGTCCCAGGTGTAGGCCCATTTGCCGATGCTGGTCGCCTTGGTGGGCGTGCCGCCAAGGTTTGCGTCAAGCTGGTCGAAGTACGTGACGGTGACCTTGCCGATCATGCGGCGTGTCTCGCGAACGTAGCACCATTCCGGCCAGCCCGCGCCGAACTGCGAATACTGGAATTCGTCTGCGGGAAGGCCGAGCGGTCCCATCGCCCCGGTATTGTCGGGAGTGGTGGTGTCGTTCCAGTCGGCCTGCATGTAGCCGAGGCCGTAGTTCAGGGCCTCCGGGTCGTTCGCGATCCCCCACATCGCACTCTGCTGATAAAGCACGTGCTGTTCGACGATCTCGCGACGGCGCTTCCAACTGGCTTCGGAATAGTCGGCGCTGAAATTGAGCGCGTCCATTGCGTTCCAGTTGACCTTCTTGCCCGCCGTGAACTCCTGGTATCCGTAGGAGCCGCCGCCCCTGCAAATCTTCCAGCTCTGGTGCGTGCTGGGACGGCCCTGCCGGTCATTCGCCAGCTTCTGCGCCAGTGTCGCCCAGAACCGGATATCGTAACCGTAAGGCTTGATCAGCGGCATGTAGTTTGCCGGATCGCGGGTGAGCGAGAGGCGGAAGTTGTAGGCCTGCACGAGCTTGTCGCCCTGGCCGGTCGTCTGCAGCGGATCGGGCACGATGATCGGAAGCGGCAGCGCCTGCACTTCATCGAGCGTAGGAACGCCGATGGTGCCGGTGTACTGCTGGAAGCCGACGCCCCCACCCTGGTCGGGACCGTAGTTGGCGGGGATGCCCTGCGGCTGCACGCCAGCATTGGGCTCACCCGTCTCGGCGAAGGATTCACGGCCGTAGCGGTAGCCGTTCCTTCCCATCACCGCAGCGGCAAGGTCCATCTCATAGCTGGCGTCGATGAAAGAGCGGCCGGTGATATAACCGACGGCGGTGAACACGCCGACGATGTTTCGCCAGCCATCGGCGCGCGTGCTCGCCATGAAGCACATCGGGCCTTCAAGCTGGATGTTCGTCACCGACATTGCCGCATATCGGTCGAGCAGCTCCTGCGTCACGCGCGATGCCGTCTTGGCCTGAGGGCGGTGGCGGTTCTCGAAGCCGTCGATCTCGCCGATGCGGGCGAAGTAGAGGCTGCTGGTGACGCCGCCCACTACGGTTTCGGGAGTGACGCCGCCTGACGGCTTGTCGACGCCGCACAGGCCGTTGGCGGTCATGCCGCCAAAGATGCGATAGGGCTCAAGAACGCAGACGCGCTTACCGCGAAGCGAGGCACGAATGAGCGAGGTCAGGCCCGCGAGACACGAGCCGTAGATCACGACATCGAAATCCAGCGGCCCTTCGGAAATCGACTGCCACCGGCCGTTGCGATCGACGCCGTAAGCCCTGCCGCTCTGGCCGGAAATCGACGCCGGGCGTTGATCGGCCATCAGCGTGGTCACAACCGCGTTCTCCGGCAGGCCGGGAACCCAGATGCCGTCAGGATAGGTGTTATCCTTGTCGGTCAGCACCCGCGCCAGCGAGGCGTTGCGATAGGTGTACTGGATGTTCCGGTTGTCGGTCATCGTCTCGATGCGCTGATCGGCAAACACCGTGATGCTGCTGACCGTCAGATCGGGCTGGCCCGGCACCCATACGCCCGCGCTGGCGATGAACATCCGGCTGCGGATATCGGCAGCAGCAGCGTCGGCGTCCAAGGCGTACTGGCGCGAATCCTGACTGTCGAGGTTGCCCACCCGCAGCATCACGCCGCCGACATTGAGATAAGCGCCCGCGTTCGGGATCATCTCGCCTACAGTAGCCGCAGTGCCGTCAAGGCGCACTTCGCCCGCTACTGCTGCATGGGTGCCGGTGTCATCAGCCTTGACCACAGTGCGATCGCCGTCGCTGGTCTGCGGGGTGAAGGTGATCAGGTCGGCGCGGGTTTCGAAGCCGGCGCGCAGCGTAGTTGCCAGCTTGGCATCCTCGATCGTTGCCAGGTCGCTGCCGGTCAGGCCCGGCCCGCGCAGGCCCGCGACAACGAAGGTCATCTGGGTCGTAAGACGGCTCATGTGGCGTCAACTCCGGCATAGAGGACAAATTCGCCGCTCAGCAGGCTGTCCTGCATGGCGTCGGCGTAGGTGATCTTGATCTCCTGGGCGAAGGTCTGCGCATCGCCCGGATCGGGCTGGTTCTGACCCGGCATTGCCGCGAGCGCGGCCTTTTCGATCACGGGGAAAACGGTCAGCCTGCGCCAGTCCGCATATTCCGGCTCGGATGCGCGGGGGTGAGCCGCATCTTCAAACTCGATGGCAGCATCGGCCACTAGCGGATCGCCTGCCGCGCCGGGGTACAGGCGCACCTGCATGGAGATCGTGGCGCCATCGAGCGGCAGGGCCTCGCCACGATAGTCAAAGTTCAGGGTCGGCGCGAAATCGATGTTTCGCGCCGCGTAGAGCGTCTGGATCGGCATGGATCGTCCTCAGGCGATGGCGGTTATGATGCCGCCTACGGTCGTGATGGTGATGCCGCCCACGGTATGATCGCCGTCCGCGATCGGCGTGGCCGCAGCGATGGCGGTCAGGTTGGGGGCGGACGCCTGCTTGCCGGCGATCTCGTCGCCCAGATCTTCCGTCGCGCCATACAGCTCGGTGAAGTTGGCGTTGATCTTGCTGCCCGCCGTGCGCAGATCATCGCCGGTGCCGTCGTTTGCCGAGGCACCGATGTCGATATCCTGTCTGGCCATTTACGCCTCGTCGAAGGTGAAGGTGGTGGTGTCGAAGGTGACGACGCTGCTGTCGAAGGTTTCGCCGCCCGCCCATGCATCGCCATCGGCCTCTCCGGGCGGGATCAGCGTCGGCGGAGGCGGCGCGGTGCCGGTCATGGCCAGCGCCAGCGCATGCTTGGCGGTCGTCTCGCTCTCGAAAGTCAGCGTGACGGTGGCGGTGGCGATATCCTTGCTGATCGCGGCAACCACCAACAGATGATCAAGGCCGGTTTCGGGGTCCGTCAGGTGGTAGGCCTCGCCAAGCCGGGCATACCAGAGCCGCGGCTTGAGCGGGTAGGACACGCCGGTCAGTTCGCGTCGGGCGAACAACTCGTATCCGCCCAGCTGCGCGGCCTGGTCCTTGTCGGTCACCAGCTCGCACAGCAGCTCCTCTTCCTTCTCCTCGCCCGCGTCGATGTCTACATAGGACTGGATTCGGATGGCTTTAGACTGGACGTATTCCCATTTGTTGGCCTCGGATCGATACTTCGGCACGATCGTGTTGATGCGGTCCTTGTAGGTCCGGGTGCCGGGCGCCACGCGCTCACCATCCGCGAAGTCCTCGACCGTGATCGTGTCCAGCGCCACCTTGGGCGACTGGAACCGCACCGACAGCAATCCGCCGGAAATCACCGGTACTGCCGCGCCTGCGGCGCAGATCCGCTTCAGGTTGTCCCAGGTGCTGATGCCGGGGCCATCGTACACATGGCCGTCGCAGTTCCATCCATTCGCTTCGCAGGTATTGGCAAATGCCACCCACTGCGGCCAGTCGAAGTCATCGAACGGAAAGCCGCAGCCGTTCACGCGCATCGTCTGTGCGCCCGTGGCCGGATCGATCGCGAAGCGTCCGCGCGCGTAAGTGATGGCGTTCAGCGCAACATTGCGGTCGAAGGTGAACGTGTCCTCATCGTCAAACCGGTGCGTACCTTCCCCGCCTGGATACGTGCTGTCGCTGCGCGGATCGTATACCCGGGCGAAGCGGCCAATGATGCCGAATGCCGGGATGCCGTTGGCCCATACCTTGTTCTTCCGGTCGAACCGGAAGCTGATCATGCTCGCAGCCATGCCGGACAGTTTATAGGCCGCGCCCCAGTCCGGCATCGCGCCCCATGGGCCAGTCAGGGCCACAGGCTCGGGCCGCTGCCCCAGCTGGTGATGGGCATAGAGCCAGCTGTTGTAGTACCCCAGCGCCGAAGTGCCGCTGAAGGGGACCGTCTGCCAGTCCATCTGGAAGCTTTCGATCCCGTCGATCGGTCCGCCGCCGCTCCACACAAAGGCTTTCGACAGATACGGGTTGCGCGTCTTGCCGACCTTGCCGCCATATCCCACGTCGTGCAGCTGGCTCCCGGCGTAGAAGCATCGGCCCATGCCGTAGGGGATTGGCTGGTTCGCCCCGATAGACACCTGGTTCACGCTGCCCTGCATTCCCGGCTTCTTGACCAGCAGCTGCGATCCGACAGATGCGGCTGCAGAAACTGCCGTCGCCACGGCCGTGACGGTGGATGCCGTGGAGGCGGAAACGCCCACAGCGGTGCCCACGCCCGGCAGGGCGAACGTCAAAGCAACCACACCCGCGATCATGCCGACAGTGCGAAGGGCTTTCGACATCAGGCCCTCCACGCCGCCTTGATGTCGAACGGCACGAAATTTATCATTTCGTCACTCCCTTCGGCCCAGCCAATGAGCTTGTGGCCGACGCAGATCATTCCGCACTCAAGACTATCGGTCCCGTCCAGTATGGCGATGTCGCCCGGCAGCATGCGGGCGTAGGGGATTCTCGGCAGGAAGGTATCCAGTACGGCGCTGATGCCGCCGGTCTGGATCATCGCTCGGCGCGCACCGATCGCGGATCGGTAGCGCGGCAGCGCCGGTGGCTTGTGCCCCATTTGCAGAAGATGAAAACGGATCATGCGCGCGCAGTCGGCGGTGACGTAATCCAGCGTACGCCCGCGATACTTCGCAAGCGTCGTTTCCAGCGCCACGCGGCGCGCTTCAAGGTCGATCATGAATTTGGCGTCGCCGCGCCCCAAGCGGTCGAACGGGGCATACCCGTGGCGTTCGACATGCCAAGTTCTCCGGGGTAGCAGGATTGATGGAAACGGTCGCTCAGCGCATTGCCGCGAAGCACCATGAACAGCCGCTTGGCGGCGCTTTCAAACTCGATATCGACCGCGCGCGAACCCTTGGATGCCTTTACCGTCACGGTGTCGATCGAAAGGTCGGCCGTCAGATCGGGGGTGCCGGTCACCCGCCCCGTCATCGGGTCGTACTCGCCCAGCCAGAAACGCAGGCGCGAACCCTGATACGCCGGGTTCGCCAGCGCTGCTCCTGCCGATGCCGATGGCGGCAGGAACGTCAGCTTGCCGCCGGGGGCCTCATCGCCGGTCTTCTCCTCGAATGTCTCGGCCTGACCGATGGTGCCGAAGATTTCGTCGAAGCACTCGTAGAGATCGTCACCCCAGTACAGGAACCCGCCGTCGCACATGCGCACGTCGCGGTCCGGCAACTCGATTTTCATCAACGCTACGATGTGCAGAATTCGTCCGGTGAATGCCACGTCAGCGGCTTTCGCGAATCTCGAACGACACCGTCGTGTTGCGTTCCAAAGCAAGCTCCCAGCTGACTGGGTTCCCCATAATGAAGCCCTCGATCATAGGCTTTGCAACGTGCAACACCGCACCATCCGGGGCCGGTTTACGCAACATCTGGGTGAGCCGAATAGTGACTTTGCCTGCGGCATCAGCGATGGCGGTCTCGGCTACAAAGTCGAAGTAATGTTGACCGGCGATCTCAAGGCTGATCGGCTGCCCTTCACAGAAGGCATAGTTCGGTTGCAGGTTCCTGATTGCGAGCAGCTTGCCAGCCTGGCCCGCACCATCCACCTCTACCGCAGATCCGTCCGCTCGGTTCGGCGTGCCCGGGTAGAAGTCGAGGAGCGGATACGGCATCCGCCCGCCCTCCTGCAGAGCTTTGAGCAGGCGATTGACCCAAATACGGCCATCCCTGTCGTTCTTGAGTTTCGGAAGCGTGAAGGAAACGGCGTAGCGATTGCCCAGCTGGTTGATCCGTTGCGTTTCCGCACCAGCAGCTCCCTCCTGAAACCCGCCGAAATCTAGGACGCGCGGGGTCGCTCCATTCGGTGCCGGATGTTCAGGAAGCAGGATCATGGGATGGACCTGCTCTGCTTACGCGAAAGGGCGACCTGGGCGCCGGTTGATCCCGCAACTGCGGCGCGCGATGCCATGGGCGCCGCTACACCAAATGCCCGCCCATCGACAGCGTCCCAGAATTCGTCGGAGGGTAGCGTGTAGTAGTTGTTCACCTGCCGCATTCCACCGCCCAAGCTCGCAAGGTCATCATTGGCGACGACCTGCCCTGAGCGATCTGGCCACATGACCTCCGGGCCTTCTTCACCAACAAGGTATGGCAGGCCGGCCCGAACCGGACCGCCGTTTGCGCGCGCGCCAGCAAGCGATATGCCGCCGATCGCACTGAAATCGTAGGAGCCTGCTCCACTTATCGCGGTGCTGTTGAGGGTAGATCCAGCAAGTCCCAGAACGCTTCCGAACAGGCTACCGACTCCGCCCATAAGACTTTTCTGAAGCTGCAGTCTGATGAGATCCGCAAGCATCTGCTTCAACACGTTCTGCGCTACGTCACCAAGGCTCTCGAAGTTGACGATGGCGTCGGCCAGCTGATCGTTAAAGGCGGTCAGGCCGTTGACCTCGATATCCTCGATTGCGTCGTTGATGTTCGCCGCAGACGCCCGAAGGTTGTACTGGTACCGCTGCATCGGCGACATGTTCTGCAAGGAGTTCTGACGGCGCTGCGCTTCCTGTTGGCTTGCGAGCTCGGCGCGCGCCTTATCCGCATCAGCTATGTCGCCGTTGGCAATCGCTTGATCGAGGAGGTTGCGCTGGATCTGCTGCTGAAGCTCAAGCGCCCGCGCTTCCAGTTTCGCCCTCTCACGAGAATTTGGTTCAATGTCAGCCCACGCGCGAAGCGTCTCCGCCTGGCGGGACAGCATGTCGTTGGCGATACGTCCCTCCTCCTCCGCCAGCTTCTGGTTGAGCGCCGTGCCATAAAGCGAGGGGGTCACCTCGATGCTTCCATCAGCATTGACCTTCCGCGAGCCGTACAGACGTTCGATATAGTCTTTCTGGGCAGTTTTCTGGGCTGCGGTAAAATCCTTGTTCGCATCGATCTCGCGAATGCGGCTTTCCTTCTCCGCCGCCAGCAGGTCGTAGGACAAAGAGGCGCGATCCTCAGCACTCTTTGCCAGATCCAGCTTGGCGCGCAGCTCTTCCACATTAAGCCGGTCGATCTCTTGCGCTTGTTGCGCAGCGATCTCAGCATCCGTCTTACCGGCCTTCTTCCTGGGCTTCTTCGCCTTGGCATCCTCGCGCAGAGAGGGATCGAGCACGCCATCTTTCAGTGATTTCTCGATCTTCGACGCGACCTCCTGCTTACCCGGATATGAAACGCCATCGGCGATCGCTTGCAGGAACTCCTGCTTGGTCACGGCCAAGCCGTTGAAGTCGAGGCCCTCCGCCTTGCGGGCGGCCGTCAGGCTATCGATCTTACCGCCCTGGAATTCTGCCAGCAGCTTACGCGCAGCGCTATTACGCTCCATCGCGCCGGACACATCGAAACCGAGCGCGCCAACAACCTTCTGACCCGTGGAGAGACCGAGGTTGCCCATCTGGAAATTACGGAAGGTTGATTCGGAGCTCGCCTTCTCCGCATCCGCTTGCGCCCGCAGGTTGATCGCCATCAGCTGTGCGTTCAGTCGCAGCATCTCGTTCTGGTTTTTCAACTTGCCGGTGGTCAGGTCGAACATCTCGCCCAGGACGGACTGGGCATCGGCAAGCCCGTTGGATGCCAGCTCGACATCCTTCATCGCGTCCTCTGTCTCCATCAGCTTGGGGAGAAGAGCTGCCAGCACGATCGCACCAGACGTGATGGCCAGGCCCCACGGCCCGGCCATGAAGGCGCCAAACCTGCCGGCGCCAGTGGACATGAGCGAGATTGCCTGAGTGACCTGCCCGGCCTGCGATGTGAAAATCTGCATAGGCTTCGCGCCCATGGCCCACATGGTGACAATATCATTCAGCTGGAACTGCAGCTGCTGCATACCGGCCTGCACTTGGCCATTCGTTTCGCGTACACCGCTGCCCGCTGACCGATAGGCGGCAACGGCGCCCTTCATACCGGTGATGAACTGCGCTTGGCTTATCGCGCCCAGCTTGTAGGATTCCTGCAGGATCTTCACCTGCTGCCGGTAACCAGCCAGCGCCGTGCCCGTAGGGTCCAGCGAAGCACGCAGGGTGCTCACCTGCCTGGCAAACTCGCTCGTGCTAAGCCCCGCGCTTTTCGCAGCAGTCTTGATCTCATTGAAGTTGGCCTTGAACCCACTGGTTGCGGACGCGAGCCTTTTCTGCGAATCAGCGAGCCCACTGACGAAGCGCGCGGAATTGATTGTCAGGTCCGCATTAAGCGAACCAACCTTGGCGTTCATAGCTTCTTCGCTTTCCGCTTAGCCGCCCGTTCGGCCGCGCGCGAGACGACCGACCAGACATTGTCGATGACGTAGTCGAGGGCGCCACGCGCTTTCGCTTCGAAGGCAGGACGAAAGAACGGGAACGCGCGCGCGCGCAGCGACCCAAACTCCAGCGGCACGGCTTTTCGGTTGGCCGTGCCCAGATACACGCGAACGCCACCCTTGGGTTCTTCAGCCATCGCGCGACGCGCGGTCGACGTTAGGTTGGTGCCGATGACAATTGACTCGCGCAACGCACCTTCGTCGTAAGGAGCCAGCTCCTTCGCCATTTGCTGCATCGGCTCCAAAGCATCGACTGCTATCTGTCGCAGGACGCGCCGCTCCGTGCTCAGGGACAATTCGGCGAGCACCTCGTCGATGTTACCGGTGAGCTCGAACTCGAAGACCTCCGTCATTGGGGCGCTCCAACAGGTACTCGACTCGTAAGCTCCGCGTATTTAGATCTGCGGCCTGCAGGGAGGAGACTTTGGATTTGATGATCGCTTTTGGATTGATCACGACGCTTTTTGCGGTCGTGGGCATGGCTATCGCCAGGGAGCGTGGCGTCGATATGCTTTCCGGATTCTGCCTTGGGCTCCTTTTGGGCCCATTCGGCCTGGTAGGCACCTATATGCTTGGTAGCACGGATGACCGGGACGAAGTCATGCTGAAGAAAGGGCAACGCGTCAGGTGCAACCAGTGCGCGGAACTTGCCCGTCCTGAGGCGGTGGTCTGCCCTTCTTGCCATCACGCGCTTGCACCTGCTGTGGAGTGACCGACCCGCCGCAGCGTCATCGGCACGCCTGCTGCGGCCATGCGGCGGAAAGCTTCATGCATATCGGCTCCGGACATTTTTTTAGGTTCGCGGGACAAATAATGGTCGACCGGCTTCAGGCCGCCCTTGCTCTGCGTTAGAGCATGGAAGACCGCAGTCATGTGGGCCTCGCGGATCCGTGTATCAGCTTCGCGCTGAAGCCGTTTCCGGACGCCGCGCATTGCCAACTGATAATGCCGCGGCGTTTGTCTCCAGAAGGCATCTGGCTGAAAACCCGCATCGCACCAAAGTACGAACAGATCTTCGATATTTAGGCGGCGTTCTGGCTCTCCGACGGTGCCTTCACCCCCTTTCCCTCCGTACTCGCGTCTGCCTGCGCGCCGAAATCGGTGACCAGCTCGATGACCTTGGAAATGATGGCCAGAGGCTTGATCTTGGCGACGATCGACAGCGCCTCGTCGGTTGTCATCGTAGGGTGGTCGGTGGTCGCAAGCGATTTGACCACCAAGGCGATCTTTGTGACCTTTCGGGGGACGCCATCTTCGGAGAAAAGATCGACACCAAGGTGCTCGCACATCGCGAGCCCGGCAAAGTCCAACCGTAGCGTGATTGGTTCGCCCTCTATGTCGAGGACCAGCTTCGCATCGATGGGCGCGACCATCAGGGGTTCGTCACTTCAGCGGGCGAGGCCTTCGTGGTCGGCTTCATGGTGATGTTGAAGCGGCGTTTGCTGTCGCCAGGGGTAAGGAACCGCAGGTCATAGAACAACGCCGAGCCGGCGACTTCGAACGTGTCGGCGCCCTGCTTCATGACGATGCGGTAAGGGACGGCGACTTCGGACGCGTCGGCGGCCTCCAGCTGCTCCGCCGAATTCGACCCAAGGACGTAATTGCCCGCGATTGTGAAGGTGGCGCCATCTTTCAGGGGCTGCTTCTTCCATTCCCGCACATCGACCGTGTCGAAGCTGCTGGTGTCATACAGCGCGGTGGTCAGGCTGGGCAACTCCGGGAGATCGTCGATTTCCGCGACACGTTCGAGGGTGCCCGCGACATTGAGGAAAAGCTGAGTGCCAAAGGCGGTGGTTACGTCGGACATTTCCGGTTACTCCGTTGTTCCGTGCCAGAAATTCAGGTCGATAAGCTGGCGATGTGTGTACTTGCCGGTGCCGTCATCGCCCCGGTCGGCAATCAGATTGATGTGGGCGCGGTCGAAACGGTGGCCGCTCATCTCGACTGCGGGCACAACGGCACCAATCACCGCCTCGCGTAGCTGAGCTGCCTGCAAACGGCTTGCTGCGTAGCAGTCGGTCTGGACACGGGTTTCCCAGAGCGAGTTGAACCCATCCAGGTGCTGATCGCGCATGTCGGCCAATATGGTGACAACGATGCAGGGCAGTTCGCCATCGGCAGGACGGATACCCCAATGGATTCGCTGAGCCACAAGCTCGTGCACACCGCTATCGCCTTCAAGGCGCTCGGTTAGGGCTTCCTCGAACAGCATCAGTGAGTTGCGCCGATAGCTGTGAATTCAAGCTCACCGCGGTTCACCGGTACGCCCGGCGCCACGATGTCCCAGTTGATGTCATTCCAGACAATGCGGTCTTTTGCGCTCAAGCTGCGGGTGCGCTCGTTGCTCAGGAACTGGAATGTTGCGGTTTGCTGAGACTGCATGGCGGCGCTTTCGCGCCGCTCAGAGCCGCGGCCCCAGATGACACGGCCCCATTCTTCGCCAAGCGGCTCCCAAAAGACCACATCCTCATTCAGCGAATTCTGCGTTGAAGTGTAGCGCTGGACCTTCACCAGCTTGTCGCGCTGTCCTGCCGGGCGCATCAGATCAGCACCCGGCGGAACGGTGAACACAGATGACGCACGCCGAACGGGACTTCGCCCATGGAGCCGCTGTCGACCACCGCTTCGCGATGCATCCACAGGTGCCCCAGGAACATCTTCGCGGCCATCAGCAGCGATTTCGGCGCGGCGCCGGCAGGATATCCTGCGCTGAACTCGATCGCCAGCGATCCGCCCACTCCACTCGGCCATCGGCCAGCGATGGCGGGCAGCACATCGCCGGAGGCGGCAACGCGATAGTCCCCCGGCACGCCCGTCACTTCCTGCCCGGCACCATCGCGCCACGTCATCGACGTGATCGCGGTGACGGGGGAGACGCTCAGCATCAGCGGGATGCTGGGGGCGCACGGAAATCCCCGGGCTTGCCACCGCAGGCCAGTCATGGGCCCGAGCCGCACGGCGCAATACCGTTCGATGAATTCGATCGCCGCGTCGCGCAGCACTTCGATCAGCTCGTCTTCATCGGAGCTGGTCACCCGCAGATGCTTCTTGCACTCCGCCAGCGGCAGCAGGGCCTCGCCGTATCCGTCCGGAAACGGCGTATGCAGCAGCTCGAAGATCATCTGCGGGTCCTACGGTCGCTCAGGCCTTGCCCTGATCAGCGAGGATCTTCTCGACCGCCTCCCGACCGCTGAGGGTCGGGTCATTGAAGTCGATGCGGTTCTGCACTTCGGTGGTGCCGCCGCGAGGATCGGCATCCACGGCGGGGTGCGACATATCCACGTCAGGGACGATCTGCTGCGGCGCCCCGCTGGTATCAATCGTTTCGGCCGCCGGGATGTTAGCTGCGACGGCTCCCGCGTCGGAAGCGAGGTTCGCGTGGGTCAGCGCGCCAGCGACGGTGCCGCCTGCCCGCTTTGCATCCGCCGCCGCGAGGGCAGCGTCGATAGCTTCCAGCGCGCCCTTACGGTTCTTGCCATCCTGCTCGGCCGCCTTCAGCTTCAGAAGGTCGTCGTGGCTCTTGCCGGGAAGTCCGGCCTTCACGTCGTCGATGCTGCCGTCGAGCAGCTTGATCAGGTCTTCCATGGTACTCTCCTTGGCTCTTCGAAGCGTCGGAGGACGGCGCTTCGAAGAGCCGGGCGAGCGCGAGGCCCGCCCGGTCAGGTGTTTCGGATTAGGCGCCGGTGCCGATCTTGATGATCTTCATCGAGTCCGGGTTCTTGACGCCGCCGCCGACACGCTTGGTGCAGTAGAAGCAGATGAACGGCTTGTTGGTGTAGGGATCGCGCAGGACGCGGAAGCCGATGCGGTCGATCACGAGGTACGTTTCGCGCATGTCGCCGAAAGCCAGCGCGAGGGCGTCCGCTGCGATGTTCGGCATGTCCGGCATGTCAACGACCGGATAGCCAGCAAGGGTCGACGGCTGGCCTGCGACGAACGTCGGCTGCCACAGGTAATTGCCCTGACCATCCTTGAGCTTGCGGACAGAGCCGAGCGAGGTACGGTTCGTGAAGAACTTCGCGTTGGGCGTGTAGATGGCCGGCAGCTTGTAGACGGTATCGATCACGGCGTCAGAAGCGATCGACGTGGCGCCCCCGCTGTTGAGCACCTCGATCGCACCCCAGGGGTGACGCGCAGCGGCCGTGCCGCCGGTGGCGTAATTCAGGAAACCGTGGGGCTTGTTGGTCCCGTCGCCCGCGACGAAGGCGATACCCTCCTGACGCGAGAACTCGGTATCGATCTCGCTGACCAGCCACTGGTCGAGATTGATCTCGGCATCGTCCAGCACATCCTGCGATGCCGCAGCATTCGCGTAGAGCTGACCAAGGCCGAAGGCCAGAGCGCTGAACTGCGGCGTGGCCGTGGCGGGACGCGATGCGGTCTCGCCGACCCACCCGCTACCGACCGCGCGGTCGGTGAACAGCTTGGTGAAGCCCGATTTGGAGATGTTGATGACGGTCGATTCGGCGCGCATCGGAGTGATGAGCTTGAGCCGTCCCGAGATCGTCCGATCCCATTCGACCGGGGTGAGCAGTCCGCCGTCTGCCGGGACGCCTTCGGACATGGCCGCGCGAGGACCCTGCTTCTGCTGTGCCGTCAGCTTCGCCTCATCGTCGCGACCGCCATTGCGCATGAACGATGCGAAGGTGTTGCTGTATTCCGGATCGACGGGCTGTGCAGACGGGCCGCCGTTGATGTTGGAGGCGGCGAGACGGGCGGCGTGGTCGTTCAGCGCAGTTTCGAGAGTGTTCAGCGTGCCGTTGATGGCGTCGAGCTTCGCCTGCACTTCCGCGCCATCGGCCTTGGCGCCAAGGTTTGCCTCGATCGTCTGCTTGAACTCGTTGTGCGCTCCCTGCAGCGCAGCGATCATAGCCTTCGGATCGCCGGAGACGTCAGCGCGGATGGTTGCGCCGACGAGAGCGCGCGGCATCGATGCCACGATCTCCGCGACCGTGGGCGAGGTGTCCAGCTCGCCGAACTGGCCAAGATCGGCAAGTACGTCGACGGGTCCGCGAGGGGCGAGCGTCGGAGCGGTAAGAGTGAGCACCGGCTTGGTCTGACCGAGCAGGGCACGGAACGGATGGGCGAGCACCGTCGCCACCGCCGCGAGGGCGGTTTTCGTACGATAATTCATGATGGCCTCTTGGTTTTAGCTGCGGAAGTCGTCGAGCAGAGCCTGCATGGCAGTCATCAGCTCGGGGTCGTTGCCGTCAGCGCCAGGCGTGTCGGCGGGATCAGGGGCAGCGCCAGGCGTGCCCTTGAGGCTTTTGATGCGGGCGCGCGCCTGGGCACGCGTCATTCCGCTGTTGACGAGGGTGAGCTCCATCGCCCGAACTTCGTTCGCTGCGACGTCGGCCGCCTTTGCGTTCTCGTCGACCTTCATCTGGTCAGCCGGCAGCAATTCGTCAGCGAAGCCGCGTTCGATCGCGAGGGAGCCCGAAAGCCACGTTTCGCTCGCCATCCACTTGGCACAATCAGCGACGTCCTGCCCGCTGCGGGCGGCGTAGACATCTGCCATGGCCTGGTCGAAGGGCGTCAGGAATTCAGCGACCTCGCGGAAGTCGTTTTGGTTTCCCGCTGCGACTACCCAGCAATTGTGGATCATTAGGAAGGATGCCGCGCCGATCTGGACGGTATCGCCGGCCATCGCGATCACCGACGCGGCCGATGCCGCCATGCCCATGATCTTCATCGTGATGGGGTGCGGGTGCTCGCGCAGGACGTTGTAGATCGCGAGACCTTCGAACATATCGCCGCCGCCGGAGTTGATCTGAACTTCCACGGGCCGATCGCCTATGGCGCGCAGCTGGGCGGAAACCCGCTTTGCGGTGATGCCACCGCCCGACCACCAATCTTCGCCGATGACGTCGAACATGGTGATCACGTTGTCACCCTGCTCAAGGGCAGCAGGTCGGAGCCCGGCGGCGTCTTCACCCCAGCGCTCCATGACGGGCAGGGGCGAGAAGGCCGAGACGCGGCGATCAGCAGGCACCGGCAGCGCGTTCGGCCGCTGGCGTGCCTGAATACCGCCAATGATCGAGCGGGGACGGCCAGCTGCCGGGGCGCCGGGAGGGGTGCCGGGAACAGGGCGCCCGTTGATCGTCTGAACGGAAGCGGGGCGAGAAGCCGGCACCGGCTTCGAAGGCTGGTCATTCATCGGCAGTTCCTTGCATCCATGCGGGTGTGTTGCCCCATGCCTCGGGGTTCATGTCCATCTTCTCGCGGGCCTCGTTGGCGACCATGAAGCCACCGGCGCCGGGGCCGCCGAGCGCCTTGGCGAAGAACTCGGCCTGATCCTTCAGAGAGCCGCGTAGAAGGGCCGCCTCATTGAATTTGGCGTACAGCGAAAGCCGCTCGCTTTCCGTCAGGAGCGAGTCCGCGATGGTCTCTTCCCAGGCATTGAACCACGGCAGCAGGCAATATGTGACGAGGAACAGACCCAGCTGTTCTATTCCGGTGCCCCAGCTGGTCTCGTCGAACATCAGCAAAGGCCGGGGCACGCCGGTATAGCGGCTGACCTCTTCGGCCTGGTGCTTGCGCTGCGAAAGGCCTTCCGCATCCTTGCCGGTTGCGCCGAATGGCTTAACCTGCATGCCTTCTTCGGCGACGACCCAGCGCCCTGCATTCTCGGTGCCGACGTACCGCTCTTCGAACTGCGCGCGCAGATTTAGCACCGCCTCTGGCGAGAGCGACTTGGGGTGCTCCAACACCCCTCCGACATACGCACCGTTGCGCAGCAGGCGTGCCGCCGCCTCATCGGTGACCTGAGCAAGGCCTAGTGCCTCGGCCGCCACCTTGAGCAGACCATCCCCGCAGATGCCATCGCTCGACCACGGTGCTCGCAGGTGGAAGATATCTTCCGCCTTGAAGATCCGCTGCGCGCCGTTCTTCGGCTGATACTCGTAGGCAAGCGTAAAGTCCGTATCGTCCAACACGGGCCGTATCCGTGCCGGATCAAGTGGCGCCAATGCCTGCGGCCCACGAACTCCGGGCACCTTGTAGGCGTAAGCATTTCCGCGAAGCAGAGCCCGGCCCTGCATGTAGCTTTTGAACTGGTAGGGCGTCTGCCACCTGTTCGGCTTTACGCGCAGCAGCCGCCAGATTGGATGGCTGTCGGCCTTTTCGATCTTGTCGCCAACCCGACGGTGCAGGTTCAACGGCAGCATGCCGATCGTCGAAGCGATCAGGTTGACGGCACGAAAGAACGTCGCATTCGAGAGCGCCGACTTTTCAGTGACGGTACGGCCTGCCGCGTTGGCGTATCCGCCGCGCATGAAATCCGGCAAGCCTTCTGCTTGCAGATCGAGCACCGAATATGCCTGCGGCGCCGGGGCAGCGGATCGTGAAGTCGCAGCGGACGACGAAACGCCGGTTGGGTTCCACTTCCTTTCCCGAGCGGCAGCCTCAGCCGACAGTCGGTAGCCGCCGACTATGCTCACAGGACAACCAGCCCCCGGCTTTCATAGACCGACGTCGAGTTGTCGTTCGCCGCGATCGGATTGAGCTCGAGCAGCTTGGTCGCGTTCAGACCAGCCATGAACGGGTCGATCTTGCCCGTCCCCTGGGTGTTCTTCACGATCATCACCGTTTGCCGTCCTAGCTCTTCCTTGGCGTTGCTGACGCACCACGCCATCATGGCCGACCCGTCGTGCAACGCGCCGGAGAATTTCAGTTTTCGGGCAAGGCCCACGATCGCCGACATCAGGCGGTAGCCTTGGCCCACGGAAACGACAGCCGGAGCCTCGAGTCCGATCTCCGCCAAGGCATCGACCAGATCGCTGACGCCCTGAGGGTCCAATCCAATCGCGCTCGTCTCGGGCAACAGGCCGCTTTCCTTCACCCGCTTGATGGTCTCCACGATTTCGCGGATGTCCTGCGGGCGTTCGTAATCCGCATCGTCCTCGCCCATCCCGTCATCCGGAATGGCTTCGTCACAGATGACCAGATCGCCTGCCTTCTGATAGTCGAGCAGCTGCGCGACGATTTCCTTGCGGCGCGCCAACACATCAGGCCAGCACCAGGCCTTGAACCAGTACAACCAGCGGCCAGTCCCGCGCTCGCGACCGGCAACGCATAGCCCGTAAAGATCGTCGAGGCCGCCGCCATCTACGCCCACCACGACAACCTCGCAGCGGGCAAGGAGGGTTTCCAGCGTCAACGTGGTGTCCGCGCGCATCTCCCAATAATCGGCCCCGCGCCAGCGGTCGCGCCGCAGTCGCATGCCGATCTCGACATTGAGGTGCTTGGCCAGGAAGATCTGCAGGCCTTCGCCTTCGCCGATCTGCTCCTTTGCCAACTCAGCCTTGAGCCATTCGACTGTTACCGACCGTTCAATATGAGGGTTGGTGACGTAGAAGAATGCCGGGTCCAGATACGTTTCCGCGTCCAGCAGCTCCAGCGGCCATTCGTAGAGCATCGCCATGGTGGCGGGATCGTCGATTACCCCGTCGCGCACGTCGCGGAAGTACGCCAGCTTGGACTTGAACACGCCAGATGGCGGCTCGTCTGAGTGCGTCGTGATGTAGAGCGTGAATGCTTCTGGCCGCGCGGAACCTCCGCCCAGCGCCTCGCGCAACATAGCCGCTGCCTTGGGCTTTTTGCCGAACAGCCACAGCTCCTCGATCAGCGTGATCGACGCCTTGCCGCCGGCGACCGTGTCGCTGTCCGCTGCGATAACCTTCAGCACGGCACCAGTGTCCAGATGCTTGATCTGGCGCTGATGCTCGACAACCTTCAGCACCACGGCCAAGTCTGGGTCAGCGCGCACCATGCCCATCGCAGGTTCGAAGCTGTTGTTGGCCACTTCCAGCGTCGGCGCCAGAATCTGCAGGATCGCATTCGGCCGCCAATTCACGATCAGCGCCGTCACCATGATGCCCGCCGCGATCATGGACTTGCCGTTTTTCTTGCTGATCAGGAGCATGAACTCCTTGATTAGCCGTTTGCCCGTCGCCGGATCTTCCGCGCCGAAGATCGCAGCGACCAGGTCGAACACGAACTGGTCGCAGACCTCGCCCAGCGTGGGGTGACGGTCACTTTCATTCTTCGGCAGATCAACGACCTGCAGCGACTTGAAGACGCCTAGCGCATCCTCGGCCTTGGTCGGGAATAAGGGCTCGCAGGGCACGAGACTTTCTCGCGCGACGATCCGTTCCCGCCAGTCCGTGCAGGCGGTGGACCATTTCAGCGCGGCGGCCATGGCGTCAATTCAACAGCATCGGCGGGGGCGTGCGCGCGGCGAACTTGCCGCTGGCGCTGGCCGCCGCTTCCTTGGCAGCTTCCTTTTTGCCCAGGCGCTGAGCCGGCGGCGCATCGGATTTGCCGCGCTCTTTGATCTTCTCGCCCATGGTGCGGACCTGCTCTGCCTGGATCATTCCAGCCAGCGCCTTCTCCGCCGGGACGCTCCCCGCCTCGGCAGCGTTGTTCAGCCGCTCCAACTGGCGAGCCCGCATCATGAGCGGCGCGTGGCCCGCGCGGGTGATCTCGTTAAAATAATGCTTGTAGAACGTGGGCTTAGTGATCCCGAGCACCTTGGCAATATCGACCGCCTTGTGTCCGCAGGCGAATAACAGGCTGACTTTATTGGAATTTTCGGCGGTCCACACATGCGCAGGCCTACCGCGTCCCTTTTCGGGCAACAGCGGCAAGCCGAACATGTCGGTCTGACCCTGCGAAATTCCGTCGTCCGACAAAAAAAATCTCCGAATGAGAGGGGCGGCGGTGATGGGGCTGTCGACCCCTCCGAACTTTCGACCACCCCCCCGTTCAGCCTCGCGGCACCGGGCCTGAACGCCCGCGCCGCCGGTGCCCGGTCATCGACCGCCGCGCGCCCGCCGCGCCCGTGCCTCGGCCGTCTTCGCGTTGTGGTGCGCGGTGCAGTACCAATCCATCTTGTCGAAGGCTGGCAGGTCGGCACCGCCGTCCTTGCGCTCCTCGCGGTGGTCGAGGATCAGCCGGTGCGTCGAGCCGCAGACGCAGCACCACACGCCGCCTTGCCGGGCCTTCGTCCACTGGCGATGCTGGTCGCGGTATGCGCGCCACTCTGGCGACTGGTAGAACCGGTCAGCCACCTTCGGCATCGCCTTCACCCGAGAGGGCAGCGCACCAAGGCGCGAGGGCATGGACTTGAGCCTACCCATGATGACGATCCAGAAACGGCAAAGGCGGCCCAGACCGAAGCCCGAGCCGCCCTTGCAAGGTGGGAAAGAGATGCCGCCGAGCGCATCACCGCCAGCGTGCCCACTGGCTACCCCATATTCTTGTCCAAACGGACACCCTTTATTTCTCTGTCCAAAATCTTAGGGGCTTGACCGATTGGACAAAGGATTTCTGCGGGTTTGCGGGCCTAGACCTTGTCCAAACCGGGCGAGGATGCGCGCGCCGCCCGCTCCAGAGCCAGCGCGAGCCGCCCGATTGCCCGCTCGTAGGCCTTGCGCATCCCGTCGCTGGTGGTCGCCAGTACGCACCCGCGAGCAAGGTTGTGCAGTTCGCCGCCCATCACCCGATAGACGCGGTCCCATCCGAACCCGTCAGGTCCGGGCCAGCGCTTCATCACGATCACGCGGCCGACGAGATGCCGGTGCCCTTCCGGGATGGCGTTGGCCAGCGGCCTGTCGCCGGTCAGCATCCGTTCCACGAGGTTGGCGCAGCGCCGCGTCAGGCGGGGCGAGGGCACGTACTCATCGGCATAGTCGGCCTGCGCATCCTTCACGATGGCGGGCCATCCCGTGCGCTGCCCTGCGGCCAGCCATGCGCGCTCCTGATCGGGCATCGCGCCCAGGTACTCGACCGCCGCCGTCAGCGTGTCTTCCGCGTCCTGCCACGTGACGACCTCGGCCGAGAGCGAAGAGGAAGGATTTCCCATATTTAGTATCTCTCTCTATAAACAGACAGACAGACAGTTAACGCGGGGTAACGCACATGCGCGCCCGCACGCACATGGAGTTAACTCCGCAGAAACTGTCTGTCTGTCTGCCAACTGTCTGTAACCCGCAGAAATCCGCGCCGAAAATCGACAGACAGTTACAGACGAACAGACGGTTTCGCCGCCCGGATGAGGCTCCCGCATTGCCCCGGTGCCTCCACCTTTGTCTCCCAGGCATCGGTTTTCGCGCCGCCGCGCCGGTAATTCGACAGACAGTTTCGAAACTGTCTGTAACTGTCTGTTCCCACATCTTGTGGGTCATCACCACGCCCCGCCAAGGTCTTCGACCGCCGCCACGGCAGCGTCGCGGGCCAGCTCACTATCGGTGCGCAGGCGGCAACCGCGCCGCAGCACCTTCCCATCGGCCCCCTTCATCTTCGACAGCTGCTTGTCACCCAGCGCGCGACCGAAGGCCGTGCTGGTCATGATTTCGCGGTCGCTGACGGCGTTCTCCTCGCAGAACGCTTTGTAGCTGGCATAGAGGTCGGCCGCCTTCTCTCGATGATCCGGATCGCCCAGGTCAACCCGTTCGGAGAACCACTCCCCAAAAGGGTTGGACGATTTTCGATATTCGTCGATCGCCTCCTGCACGCTCTGAGGCGGCTGTAGGCCCTCGCGCAGCCAGATCAGCGTACCTTCGACCAGCCAGCGCAGGACACCCGGCCCCTCGGCCAGCAGGCGACGCCCGATCGTCTTGTCGGCCGCGCCCTTGAACTGATGGGGGAACTGGATGACGATGATGCGCCGCCATATGCCGTCGTCGTCGCCGCTGATGCGCGGCTTGCGGTTGCACTCCGCGATCAGGGCGAAGCGGGGGCGGAATTCGAATGGGGCACCGTGCAATTCTCGCGCCTGCATGGGCTGGCCGCCGGTCACCTGCTTGATCCGCCCTTCGTCCAGCGCCGCCCCGATTCGCGGCTCGCTGATACAGCAGATGCGCACGTCGCCCGCCAGGCGCGCCATGTCTGGGCTGGCCTCCGCGCCGGATCGCGCCGCGCCGTGCAGGAAGCTCTCCACCGCCGCAGTCGCGCCGTACTCGCCGATCACCTCGCGGATCACGTCAATGGTAGTCGACTTTCCGTCGCCGCCCTTGCCCTGCAGCAGGAAGATGCACTGCTCGGTGATCTCGCCCGTGATCGCATAGCCCATGCACGCCTGGAAGAAGCGCCGAACTCCGGGATCGGGCAGGACCGTCGAGATGTGTTTTTCCCACCCTGGACATCGTGCCTCGGCAGCCTCCGGATCATCCACCCAATCCACGGCAGCCAGACGGCTGATGCGGTCGGCCAGATCATGCGGATCAAGCCGAACGGACCAGTCCCCGTCCTTCTCGACGAACCGCAGCGTCCCGTTGCCCACGTTGACCGCTAGCGTCTCCAGGTCGAAATCGTCGCGCGTGATCGGCACTTCGCTCTGCAGCTGGCCCAGCGCTGCCGTCGTCTTGTTCAGGTTCCCGGACGTGACGGCATGCTTGTACAGCGCAACCTGCCGCTCCTCGATCGCCGGTACGTCCGCGCCTGGCTTTTCCTTCGCCGCGTCTAGCGCATCGGCCTCGATCGGGATGTGCCGCGCCATGTCGTGCGCCAGCTGCTTGGCGATGCGCGCGCCATCCTTGCCCGACCATCGCTTGCCGTCATAGGCGCGCCAGTGGTCGTCGCACCACAGCAACCGTCCCAGCGCCAGATCGAAGATGCGACGCGCATTGCCGATATCGTTCAACTCGTACCACGCCATCGCCTCTGCGCTGACGACGGGAATTTCGATGGATGCTCTCATGGCGGCTTACAATTCCCCCCGCAGAGCCCGGCGCGCGGCCTCTGCCGCAGCACGATGCGCGGTCAGGGTTTTTACGCGTTTGGGCGGTGCTTTTGTCGGTTTCGGCGCGAACAGCCGCGCCAGTGTTTCGTCCTGTGTCGGCTCGACCTGTTCCGGCCGGCCATCAACGGTAGATCGGTAAAGGTGGAAGGTAGCTTCGCCCGCCCGCATGGCATCCTCGCCATGCTTCGCGACCTTCTCGTACCATCGCACGGTAAGACCTAGCTGCTTGGCGTCGAAGCCTTGGCTGGACGCCTCTTTCTTTCGCGCAGATTCCTCCGTCCGCATGGCGCGGATTTCCTCGCGCAGGTCCAGCAGCCACATTACATGGCCGATCAGGATTTTCGCCTGGTCCGGGTCCTCGATCCCGGCGATCTGGTCGGCCAGCATGGCGATGGCCAGCGCCTGTGCCCGCTCATCGACCGTTCGCACCTCTGGCTCGATCAGCCCGCCCAGTGCGGCCTCATACGTCTCCAGCAACATGTCGCCTTCAGCCCGGTCCTCTGCCTTCATGCCGCGCCGCGCGATCAGCTTGCGAATGGTGGCCGCATCGTATCCTACCGCCTTCGCCTCGTTATAGACGTCGGTGATGTCCTGCGTGATGCCCTTGCGCTCTTCCAGCAGCCGTTCGATGCGCTCGACATACAGTCGAAGTCGGTCGTCGCTCATATCTGCGCCTCGTCATTGAAATCGTGCCCAGCGCGCGGCCGAAGCACACGTACGCGGGTGGCACCGGCCCGCCGCCATGCCGCCGCCGCCAGCTGGCCGCACAACATGGTGCGCTCTTCGCCGGTCAGATCGCGGCGTACCGGGCGCGTACGCGGGCGATCCTGCACCCGGCGATTGGTCAGCGCCTTCATGTCGGCATCCACGCCGATCGCCACGGCGCCGGGGCTGGACACGGTGAACACGGAACTGTCCGGATCGCTCTGAACGTTCCACAACTGAAGAGATGGCGCGCCATCGATGCGCGGCCCGGCCTCAAGGTAATTGCCCTGCAGATTGCCGATGGACAGCGTGGCCAGCGCGCCGCGCATCGCACGTTCGCGGGCCTCACGCTCCAGCAGCGAATGGGTCGATTCGATCCCTTCGCCTATCACCAGCTCGCCCGGGGCGCCCAGCCACTCGGCATCGCGCCAATCCGCCCACATCACGGGCGGGATGGGAACGCAGCCCATGCCAGCTTCGCCCCAGATCTTTCTGCTGTCCCGCTTTCGCGTCTTGCCGTCGCGATCGATCCAGACCGGAAAGATCGCCTTTCCG
The DNA here is from genome assembly GCF_002896965.1 of Novosphingobium guangzhouense. Lineage (GTDB taxonomy): Bacteria > Pseudomonadota > Alphaproteobacteria > Sphingomonadales > Sphingomonadaceae > Novosphingobium > Novosphingobium guangzhouense. Next base: position 122,958 of record NZ_LYMM01000073.1, on the reverse strand, counting down.
CGCCCGTCGGGGGCAAGGAAGGTGATGTGCACACCCTGTTGCACGAACTCTCGCCCGCCCGGATTGCCCGCCACATGGCAGATCGGCGCCAGCATTGCCGGTGCCGTCATCCGGGGCGATCCCCCGCGCCGCCACAAAGAGGCCGGGCACCGGGGCAGAAAGCGCACCACGTCGATCAACCCGCTGACCCTTGGGTCGATGCCCCGATGCCGCAGGTAGACTTCAACGATCGTCCCGCGCGCAGCCCTTGCCGTGCGCCACACGGTAACCCCGGCCTCGATCGATGATACGATGTCGGCCTCGGGTCGGCTTTCGCGCACCGATGCCCGCTGTTCTATCGGGCGCGCGGCGGCCTGCACAGTCTCGCCATCAAGCGCTGCCAGCGCGTCCATGAAGGGAAGGCCCTGCGCCTCCTGCAGGAATCGCAAGGCGTCGCCATGCGCACCGCAACCGAAACAGTGCCAGAACCCCTTTTCCGGGACGACTGTGAAGCTGCCCGTCGTCTCCTGATGAAACGGGCACAGACCCACATACTCGCGGCCCGCCCGGCGCAGCTTCACCATGCGGCCGACGATCCCGACCAGGTCGGCACGACGCAAGGCATCGTCGATTCGCCGCCGCAGTTCGGGTGCGATCCCGCTCATAGGAAGTCGGCCAGCATGCCGCGCGCCTCTTCCAGCTTGGCCAGTGCACGTCGAACGTCCCCGCCCGGCCCGGTGGACGCCAGCTCGCGCGCCAGATGCGCCAGACGCTCGACGTCATAGGCTACCTGATAGACGCGTATGCGCGGGGGCATCGACGGCCCCAGATCGGATTGGACTGACATTGTCGCTTCCAGCGTCAGGAAATGTGGATGAGAGAGGCCAGCGCCCACGCCAGACCAAGCGCGGCGCCGCCAAGCACCAGCGCCAGCGCACCGGCGTACAGCGCCCACATCGACCCGGTCGGGTTCTCGTCTTCGGTCACAGGCTGTCTCCCGTTTTCAGGATTTCGACGAAGCGGTTCACGCCCTCACGCCTGATCTTGATGAAGCCGCCCTGCACCAGCAGGCGAAGGCGGTAATCGGCGGCCTGCCGGTGCGGCAACCGCGCCCGCTCGGCCAACAGGTCAAGGCTGGGCAGGGGGCCGGCAACGCGGGCCAGCACCGCCAGCAGTTGCTCTTCGGGGCGACCGGCAATGGAACAGCCCTGCGATGGGGCGATGGCGGAAACAGCGGCGTTGGGACGCTTCTCGATGAAATACTGCCAGCCCGCGCCGCCCGGATCGCGCCGCCGCGCAAGGTGGCACAGCCCCTGCGCTTGCCAACGCCGCGCCAGTGCGGCGGCAGGGACACCGGACGTCACGCCGGGGCCGATGGCATAGACGATCCGCTCGCCAGACCCGGCCTTGCGAAACTTGCGCTCAAGCTCGGCGGCATCGGCATAGGTCGTCAGCGGCCCGATGCGATAATGAACGTCTTCTCTGGCGATGCCCCCACGCATGGCTCTATTCCCCGCTCGGCAGGATGTTGACCACCACGCGCAGGCGCACCAGCGATTGTATCGCCTCGTCGATTTGCTTCGTGATGCGGGTGCTGTCGGTCGCGCAAACCTTGCCATCAGAGAGGCCCGCGCGGATCGCGTCGGAAATGTCGCCGAATTCGGCGCAGGCGTCGATCAGGGCCGTGCTCAAATCGCTGGTGACTGCCTGAACGTCCGGCAGCTTGTACAGAGCATGGCCCAGTTCGGCGGCCAGCGCGGAAAGGATCGGCGTGCCATCCCCTCGCGTAACCGCCACTTCGTCCAGCGCCAGCGCGCAGTCCAGCGGCGGGAAGGCACTGTGGTTCAGGTTGTTCCAGTCGCCTGCGACCGACCGGCTGCGACCGGCCGTCATGCCCGCACCGTCCACGCCACCACAAGCGCCGATGGCCTCGCGCACGGCGCGTTTGATACGGCCGAGAGCGGCAATCATGCCGCTTGCTCCGCACCGGACAAGTCGGAAGACTGTCCGGTGGACGGGGCTTGCTGCGGCGCGGCATTACCGCTGGCATGTCGAAGTTCATTGAGATCATCGGGAAGGGGCTTGCCTTCGGCCCGCGCGGCGAGGCGCAAGTGCGCCATGCGTGAGTGCGGTATCCCGTTCTTCCGCCAGCTATGGACGGTCGACTTCGACGCTTCGATCATCTTGGCAACCGCAGTGCTGCCGCCAAGATGATCAATCACGATGTTCGCGAGAAGGTTCATTCCCTTGAAATGCGATATTCGCACTTTAAGGTCAAGAGGGGCGAGTGCGATTTAAGCCGTTGCGATAATTGTAGCCCAATTCACGTAGGGAGCATGCGCCCACAGGACATTAGAGCAGAGCTTGACGCTCGTAACATGTCGATTGTCGACCTTGCCGAGGCGATCGGGATGAACAGCAATTACCTTGGCAAAGCGCTGCGAGGAGGCAGGAAGCTTACCGCCGATGAGTTGGTTGCGATCCAGGAAGTCCTAGCGCCGGAAGACCTTGCTCATCGCATTCGAACCATTCCTTTGCTCGGGTCCGTCCCGGCAGGAAAGTTTCAGGCCGCCGAGCAGATCGGCGGACGGCGCATTGCGGTCTCTGACCCCGAAACTCCACCTAACGCCTACGCCCTGACCGTAGAGGGCAATTCAATGGATTTGGTCGTGCCGAGTGGCACGACTCTCACGATTGACCCGGATGATAAGGCGCTGTGGCCTGGGAAAAGGTACGTTATTCAGACCGAAGACGGCCGGACAACGTATAAGGAATTTCAGGCAGACCCTGCGCGCCTTGTCCCTCTATCGACTGACGATTCGCATCAGGAAATGCTGCTCGGGAGCGAGCCTATCGTCGTCGTCGGTCGCGTCTATTCCTACACGATGCGCGACGTCGATTTGCCTAGGCGGACTCGCTAACAAAGCGCTCGTGCAGTTCCTCGATCTCTCCGGGGACGGACACGAAGAACTTTCCCCATTCGTCAAATGACCCAAGGCCCAGCTCAAGCGCGTCTTGTTGGGCCTGCTTTTTCACGCGCCGCCAAGGCGCCCTGGGCTTCCCGAACACTCGCACTCGATACAGCAACATCGTCACCTCCAGCCTTGATTCGACCTCAACGTTCGGTCGCATCATAAGAACATAAAATGAACAAATTGAAGCCCTGAACTTGTGAAATGCGATATTCGCACTTTTAATGCTTGACGCAAGAAGTGCGATTATCGCATGTATCGCCCCAACAGGCACCCCGCCTGCTGGAGATCGCAATGCTGAACGTCAGCGCCCCGTACCCGCACGCCGGGTCCACCGCCTACATCGACGACATCGACTGTCTGGATAAGCCGGTCGTCCGCAAGGTGCGGATCATCTCGCATAAGCCCGAGGACCTGGTGCTGATCGCCATCCGCGATCGCCTCGCCCCGCGCGAGGCCGCCAGCGGCAACCGCACCGTCCCGCTGTCCGCCCTCCGCGAAACCGAACAGCCCGAACTTCACGCCCCCGCGGGGACCCCGCGCAAGCCCTCGGGTCGCACCAAGGGTAGCCGCCGGTGAGCGCCGTCCGCTCGATCGACAGCGCCGCCGGCGGCGCAACCGCCTTTCAGGTATCGCAGCTGGCCACGCTGGCCGATTCCGTGAAGATCGCGCAGAGCACCTATCAGTCCGCTTTGGCCGATCTGCATCGCGCTCAGGACAGGGTGCGCGAAGCCGCAGAGACGCTGGCGGCAGCACAGACCCGCTTTCAGGATGCGTGCCCCGTGGCGTTCGGTCTGGCCCCCGCGAACATTGGCGGCAACCCGGTCGACGACTGGCTTTCGGCCCGCTGCACCGCAACGGATCGCCTGGCGAAGTCGCGCGCGTCCAACCTCTACCGCGATTTCATCGAATGGTGCGCCGCCTCCGGGCATGCCGAACCGCATACCGGCCGCTGGCACCAGACCCGCTTCGGGCGCGAACTGACCGAACGCGGCTTTTTCTCACGCAAGGACAGCGAAGGCTTCACCGTCCGCGTCGGCCTTCGCTTGGCAGAGCGGGAGCGCGGCAATGGGTGATTTTGTGCGTATTAAGCACCTGACAGGTGGACAGCCTGTGACCACCCGCGAATTGTCAGCCGATTTCGCGGGAAATTGCCCCAAGTGCGGCAGCGATCTCGGCCACATTCGTTGCATTGATCTCGATTGCGATGGGTGCACCGTCCAGGTTGAGAACGAGACGTGCCGCCACATCTTCGTCCACTTCCTCAGCAATTTCTATTCCGATCGTGGATCTGACCGGTTGGATCAGCCCACCGCTCTGCCGCGCACCTTCGGCGAGCAACGCGAAGCCGGTGTCGATGGCGGCACCCGCGCTCATCAGGATGCCTCCGGGGTCGGCTTCATCACCGTCCCACACGGCAACCATCCCGTTTCGCTCTTCGACCAGAGGGGCTTTGTCGGGGAGCATCTGGGAAACGGTCAATTCGCTGATCCTTCGGGCGATTCGGAAGCTCAGAGCGTAGACGCAGAAGACGTCTCTGCAACCGCACCGCAGCGCAAAGGCCGGGAAAATGGCTGACGCTCTCGTCACCATCGCCACCCGCGAATGGCGCCGCCGCGACGCGCTTCTGCGCGCCATGGTCGCCCGCAAGCAATGGCCGCTCGAACGGGCGCAGGCCGCATGGTGGCGCTGGCTCTCCATCGCCCTGCGCACTGACGTGGAAATCAGCGCGCTGCCTTCCGACGTGGCGGTGCAGCTGAATACCATGTTCGCTCTGGTCGGGAGGCTGACCGATGCCGACCGCCGCTCGATGTTGGCCGACGATTACGCCGACCGGCACGAATGGGAACCCGAACTGGGCACGGCTACCAACCGCGCGGTCGAACGCCAAACGCAGGAGCCCGGCGAAACCACCCTTCAGCAGGCTCGCGATCTGATCGCCCTGTCCCGCGCGCTTGACGTCGCGGTGCCATGGCGCGCGGCCGAGCCTGCAGCCCAGCCCGAAAGGAAAGCCGCGTGACCAGGCATCCCCTCGATCCCATGATCTACAGCCCCGCGCGCGGCGGCATGGTCCCGGCCGCCGACCTCCGCGCCAGCATCGGCGATCCGGTCGAGCTTGACCGGTTCGACACCTGGTTCGCCCGCTCGCCCTACAGCTGTTTCGCGCTGACGGTCCTGCTGATGATCGTTCTGCCCAGCGCCATCTGCTTCGGCCTGATCCACCTCTTCACCTGACTTCTTCCCCCGCAGGCTCGGGCCTCTGTCCCAACCCACCCCGGCCTGCACGAGGATCGCCGCCGCCAAGAATTGCCCCTCCGGGCGGCGGCGATCCTCACACAATCCACCGGAGCACCAGCGATGACGGAACACACGATGTTCGTCCTGCCGCCCCACCCGGACAAGTGCCAGGTGTGCGCCAGCGACCACGAGCCGGAACTGCCGCACAACGCGCAGAGCATCTATTACCAGATGACCTTCAACATGGAGCACGGTCGCGGCCCCACGTGGCTGGATGCCATGGAGCACTGCACCGAAGAGATGCGCGCGCTCTGGCGCGATGCCCTGATGGAACGTGGCGTCGATGTAGATGGCGGCGGCATCAACCCGCCTCGTGGGCGCCGCCGTCATGGCTGACACCCTGCCTGACACCCTCATCACGCCCGGCCACCAGCGTTACGCGCTGATCGCCGGTGAACTCGCCATCAGCGGCGCGTCCGAGCTGCTGCGCTTCCATCGTGAAGGCGCGGATGGCTTCTCGCCCTTCGGCGACCCGGAGCCCGTTGCCGTGCTGGCCGAGGCGCTGTTGCGCACTGCGCGGATCGAGGCCGACAGCTACCCGCAGACCGACCAGCTGAACGCGGAATACGTCAGCGCAGTCGGTCGTCTCGCTGCGGCCTGCGACCACTTCCTGCAGGACCAGTGCAGCCTGACCGTCCTCGATATCGACGGGCACATTCCGGCGGAGGATTCCGCCAATGGCTGACCGCACCGCCATCGAATGGACCGACGCGACGTGGACGCCGGTCAAGGGCTGCACCCGCGCGAGCGAGGGTTGCCGGAACTGCTATGCGGAGATCATGGCCGCGCGGTTTTCCGACCCCGGCCAGTGGGGCGAGGGGCTGGCGACGATTGTCAGCACACCGCAGGGCAAGGATCATCGCTGGACCGGCGTCGTCCGGTTCGTCGACGCCGAGCTGCTGAAGCCGCTGTCGTGGCGCAAGCCGCGCCTCATCTTCGTGTGCTCCACCTCCGACCTGTTCCACGAGTCCGTCCCGGACGAATGGATAGACCAGGTGTTCGCCGTCATGGCCCTGTGCCCGCAGCACACCTTTCAGGTGCTGACGAAGCGCGCGGACCGAATGAGGGGTTATCTGTCGGCGAAGGGCTTGGTCCGACGCATATGCGTGGCCGCGCACGCCATCTGGCAGGCCCGCCCGACGTCCGATGACGGACCTGAGTTCTCTCGCGCCAACTCTCGCCGCTTCAATGCGAAGATGAAGGAATGGTGGCGCCACGTTGGGGCGCTGACCGCTTGGACGGTCGATGGCGGCTGCGCCCATGTTTGCTGGCGCAGGGACGAGCCGGATGCGGAATATCCCTCTCGGATTGCATGGCCGCTGCCGAACGTGTGGCTGGGCGTGTCGGTCGAGGATCAGCAGCGCGCCGAGGAGCGCATTCCCGATCTGCTCGCCACGCCTGCCGCTGTCCGCTGGCTCTCGTGCGAACCACTTCTAGGCCCGGTCGATCTGACCGACATCACCCTGCGCACGCGCCCGGGCGAGGCGGCCGATGGCCTCGCGGGCGTCGATGCTCTGACCGGCCTTCATTGGGATGCCGAAGAGACGATTACCGGTATCTACGGCGACCCCGACCCGCATATCGACTGGGTCGTCGTCGGCGGTGAAAGCGGTCACGGCGCCCGACCGATGCATCCCCAGTGGGCATGGAACCTGCGCGACCAGTGCGCGGAGGCCGGGGTGCCGTTCTTCTTCAAGCAGTGGGGCGAATGGGCTCCCGTCTGCGCGATGCCCGACACCGACGAGATGGACGAATTCCTTTATCAGCAGCCGAAGTATTTCGAAGGCCCTCGCCGCTGCAAGGTCGAGCAATGCATCTTGTGGGGCACTGGTCGGCGGTTCGATCTGGACTGCTGGTCGCGGGCGCACGGCGAAGATCCGGCTAACGGCATCTTCGCCAGCGGCCATCGCAATTCCATGCAGATGATGAAGATCGGCAAGAAGCGCGCCGGTCGCTTACTGGATCGCGACGGCACCGAACACAACGGCATGCCGTCGTGACCCACTTCCGCGTCATCCCGCTCGACGAGGGCGCCTACAACGGCCGGGGCCATTGCCTGCGCGACGACGCGAACAGGCCGCACAGCGGACGGTGGGACGCGGAACAGCAGTTGTTCACCTACTCGGACGGCACGCCGATCCGGGAGACGATCGTTGCCTACAACGCCCGCGTGCCGGGCAATCCCCCTGAAATCGAAAGGACGGCCCGGTATGCCGATTAAGAGCGCCCGCGCGTTCCAGCGCTCCCGCCAGTGGCAGCGCAGGCACCGCATCACCCAAGCGTACCTCGGCGGAGCATCCTTGGATCAGGTCGCCCGCCGGTTCGGCATCGCCCGCAATTCGCTCGCGGTGAACCTCGCGCGCTGGGGCGTGAAGCTTCCGACCGAGGAACGCCGTGCACGCCAGGCCGCCAACGCCGTGGCCATGGCGACGCGCAGCCGGGGACGCCCGCCGATCTGGCCCGACTGCCCCGAGCACCTTCAGGAGGATTACGCGCTGCTGCGCACCTGCATGTCGGCCGGAGAGGCCCGTGCGACGCTGGAGGCGCGCGTCTGATGTACAAGCACGCTTCCCGGTCCCAGCAGCGCTACCACAAGGTCCACGAGATCGACGGGCAGCCGGTCGCCCGCCGCGTGCAGGACGATCTGCTGCCCGATCTGGCCAACATGACGCTGCCCCAGTGCGAGGCGGAACGCCGCCGCCTGCTGCACGAGAAGTGCCGCGCCGAACAGGAACTGGTAGCCGCCAAGCGCCAGCGCGACACGAACGGCATTTCCGTCCTCGGCCTGCGCATCCAGGGCTTCAGCAACCGCCTCGGCCTGATCAACCGACACATGAAGACGGTGCGCCACGACATCGAGTTCGACGCGCTGAAGGCCGCCGTCATCGAACTGCTCGACGAAGACACTTGGCAGCGCATCATCGCGCGCAAGGTCGAACTCCGGCAGGCCATGCTGGCGGGAGGCGTCGCATGATGGCTGCCGCATCCGCCGTGCTCTCCCCGCTGGGCGCGGCCACCGCAGCGCTGGGCATATGGGTCGATGGCTTTGCCGGCGGCGGCGGGGCCAGCACCGGTATCGCCGCCGCGATTGGCCGCGACGTGGACATCGCGATCAACCACGATCCGCGCGCAATCGCCATCCACCGGGCAAACCACGCGACGACCGAGCACCACTGTCAGGATATCAAGATCACCTGGCCGTTGGCGGCAACGCGGTTCCGGCCTGTGTGGGGCGCGTGGTTCTCGCCGGACTGCAAGGAGCACAGCAAGGCTAAGGGCGGCCCGGTCAAGAACCGGAACATTCGCCAGCTGCCTGACGAAATCCTCCCGTGGCTGCGCGATACCCGCCCCAAGATGTGCTTCGTCGAGAACGTCGAGGAAATGCAGCAGTGGGGGCCGCTCGACGAAGGCGGTCGGATCATTCCCGAACTGAAGGGCAAGGAATTCCAGCGCTGGATTCGCGCGATCCGCGTCCTCGGCTACCGAGTTCAGTGGCGCGAGCTGCGCGCCTGCGACTACGGCACACCCACCTCGCGCAAGCGGCTCTATATCGTGATGCGCAGCGACGGAAAGCCGATCGTGTGGCCGAAGCCGACCCATGCGCCGGCGAACGACAACCGCGTCATCAAGAGCAAGCTGCTGCCCTACCGCACAGCGGCCGAGTGCATCGACTGGAGCATTCCGTGCCCGTCGATCTTCGACCGCGACCGGGGTCTGGCGGAGAATACGAACCGCCGCGTCGCCCATGGAGTCATGCGCCACGTGGTAGAGGCGGCCGATCCCTTCATCGTGCCGGTCACCAACAGCAAGTGGAACCCGTCCCGCACGTGGACCACGCGCGAGCCACTGAGGACCATCACCACGGCCAAGGGCGGGGAATACGCACTCGTGGATGCCGCTGCGATCAGCCTTGAGAAGTTCGCGGAAAACAGCCGGGGCAAGTCGGTTGCGGAACCGCTGGATGCTGTCATGGCCGGTGCTCCACGCCACGCGCAGGTCGCCGCGTTCCTTACCCATTTCAGGGGGAGTAACAGGACTGCCAGCGGCGGTGATATCCGAATGCCGGCGAAGACAGTCACGTCCGGCGGACAGCACCAGGCGATTGTCTGCGCGCATATCGAGCAGGCGAACGGCGGCCCAAGAAACGTCAACAGCACCGGCCGATCGGCAGCCCGTCCGCTCAGCACGATCACTACCAGAGGAACCCAGCAGCGGGTCGTCGAGACGACGCTGATCGAGGAAGGCGACTTGCCGCCCGCCATGATGGAGCGCGCGGTAAAGGTCGCTGCCTTCCTCGTGAAATACTACGGCTCCGCCACCAGCCAGTCGGTAGAGAAGCCTTTCGACACCATCACGACGCTGCCGCGCTATGCCGTGGTGACGGTGACGATCGATGCGGTCACCTATGTGATCGTCGATATCGGTCTGCGCATGCTCACCCCGCGCGAGCTGGCCCGCGCTCAAGGCTTCCCGGACAGCTATGTCCTTGATCCCATCGTGCGCCAGTTCATTCGCGGCAAGTGGATCGAGCAGCGCCTCTCCAAGGCTGCGCAGATCCGCATGATCGGCAACAGCGTCTGCCCGCCCGTAGCCGAGGCGCTCATCCGCGCGAACATGGCCAGCGATCTGGCCCAGTACCCGGGGGTATTGGCGGCATGACCTGCTACGTCGACGACGTCCGCCACCGCTTCGGTAACATGGTGATGTGTCACCTGTGGGCCGACACGCTGGAAGAACTGCTCGCCATGGTCGATTCCATCGGCGTCCAACGCAAATGGATACAGGGCCACCCGTCGCTGTCGTTCGGAAAGCACCGCCATGCATCGTGGGTGCACTTCGACATCAGCCTGAGCAAGAAGGCGGCTGCGCTCAAACACGGCGCGGTTCTGACTGACAGGTACGGCCCGGTGGAGCACACATCGCGCCTCGCCCTTCAGTCGGACAACCCGCATCGCCGCGCCCGTGCAGAGCACCAGCTCGCTGCCATCGCCGAAATCCGATCGAGGAACGGCGGATGACCGGCCAGAACACGAGCAGCGCGGTCATGCAGCAGCGCGCCGAACCACACGACAGCCTCGACGACTTCCCCACCCCGCCGTGGGCCACGCGCGCCATCTGCGAATTCGTCACCGGCCTTGGCTTCGACCTCGCCATGTCGGATTGCCGGGAACCCTGCGCGAATCGCGGCCACATGGTGAAGCCGCTGCGGGAGGTGTTCGGCTACGTTATGGCCAGCGACGTGCACGACTATGGGCACGGCTTCCCTGTGAAGGACTACCTGTTCGGCCCCGACAGTCATTGGGACCATACGGATTGGACCTTCATCAATCCGCCATTCCGCCTCGCCCGAGAGTTCATCGAGCGCGCCCAGCGCCTCAGCCGCGTAGGCGTGTCGGTGATTGCCCGCACGTCGTTCTCCGAAGGGCAGACCCGCGCTGCGGAAATGTTCATCCCGCATCCGCCCAGCTTCGAGCTTCAGTTCAGCGAGCGCGTGGTGATGCTCAAGGGCCGTCTTGTCCGCGCCGGCGCGATCGACCCGGCCGCCGCCAAGCCGGGCACGAAGGCGAGCACGGCAACCAGCTACTCCGCCTTCATTTGGCTCAAGCGCGATGCCGCTCCGGCCGACACCCGCAAGCGCTGGATCGCCCCATGCCGCCTGCGACTGGAGCGGGAAGGGGACTATCCGAAATGACCCAGCCCAACTGCACCCGCTGCAATGACACAGGCACCCTGGGCGTCTCCTACGTCAGCATAGACCCCTGCGACTGCACAGCGGCTATCCCGTTAGCACCGCCGCGCCCCGCGCCTCACTGCCTGCTGTGCGACGACACCGGCTTCAAGGATCACGGCGGTGACCGCCTCGATCCGTGCGACCATATGCAGCTGCCGCCGCTGCCCGAATTGAAGCCGTGCCCGAACCCGGCCTGCCGCAGCACGCGCGTGCACTACAAGGCCGACCAGCGCGGTGCCCAGTCCATCGCGTGCCGCGACTGCGGCCTGTCCACCTCCATGGGCGGGCAGGACCACCAGTACGCCATGTGGAACGGCCTTCTGCGCGCCGATCCCGGCCCTCCGAAGGCGTGGCTCTACGCCAATAAGCACGGCGATGCCGAGCTGATCTTCAACCGCAACACCGATTACGCGGTGCGCCTGCGCGAGCAAGGGTACTCCGAAGACCCGCTCTACGTCGGCGTGCCGGTGACCGCCAGGGAGGCCGAGAATGGCTGACATCGACCCCGAAGCGCTGCGGAAGGCAGCGTGCGCAATCTGGGCAATCCAGCGCCAAGACTTGGACAAGTGCGACATGGAGCTGGATGACGTTGGCGACCATTACGCCACGTTCAAGATGGCAAAGGCTGCGCTTGCCTGCCAACCCGGTCCGACCCCGGCGGCAGGCGAACCGGTGGCGTGGCGATACGTTCATCACGATTACATGGGCCGGAGGGTTAGCAGGTATGGCGTCGCGCCGGAGCGGTGGAACGGCCATGATCCGGTAGAAACACATCCGCTCTACGCCCACCCAACCTCCTCCGATCAAGAGACGCTGGACGCAGCACGTTACCGATGGCTCCGGGATCATAGCTGCCCGCCCCACAATTTTTATATCGGCGTACCGGACGAGTTCTCGGGAGTTCGCTACGGGCCTAGCGAAGTAGACGCTTACATTGATGACGCCCGCGCCCGCCAGAACGGGGGTGAAGGGTGAACGCAGAGCGCGTCCATATGCCACCTCCGCTCATGACCGAGGGCGAGGCCGCCAAATGGCTGGCCATATGCAGCCGAACCCTACGCGCCTTGCGGCAAGAGGGAAAAATTACGTACGTCCAGATGAAGTCGGGAATCAGGTATACGCTCGACGATCTTCAAGCCTTTGTCGAAAGCCAGCGCACATGCCGATCTACCGCCGCAAAGGCTCCCCGCACTTCTGGATGTCGATCTCGATCCCCGGCCGTCCTCGATTTCGAGGCAGTACGGGCGAAACGAACGAGAGGAAAGCGCGGCTAGTCGAGGCCGAAACCGAGCAGAAAATGCGCGCCGGGCTGAGCCGCCCGGCCGCATGGCGCATTCGCGAGTGCTTTGCCGCCTACTGGGAAGACCATGGCCAGCACCAGGCGACCGAGGACGATATCTTCCGATCGCTCGAAATCCTGAGCGCGCACTTCGGTGCCGACACCGAGATCATTGGCATCACCAACTCGCTCGTGATGGACTTCCGTTCGCTTCGGCGCGGCGGGATGATCAAGGTTGGCGACCGGGAGTTCGGCACCGTCAGCCCCTCCACCGTAAACCGGGACCTCGCCTACCTGAAAGCGGCGCTAACCTGGGCAAACGAAATGCACGGCCAGCAAATCCCGGCGCTGGCATGGAAGCGCCTGCGCATGGCCGAGCCCGAGCACCGCGTGCGATTCGCGGGCGAGGACGAGTACACCCGGTTGCTACAGGGTGCGCACGCCAGCGTTCAGGCTATCATCGTCGCGGCTGTGACCACCGGGCTGCGCAAGGACAACATCCTCGGCCTCGAATGGCATCAGATCGATCTCGGCCGCAGGACGATCACTATCCCGCGAACGAAGGGGCGCAAGCCGCTGGCGGTGCGCATCTCCCCGCCGCTCGCCGCCGTCCTTGGACGCACGGCGCCAAAGGATCGCATCGGCAAGGTGTTCGATGCCACCAATTTCAGGAAGCGCTTTGCAGCGGCCGTCAAGGCGGCCGGGCTGGTCGATTTCCACTTCCACGATCTGCGCCATACGTTCGCCAGCTGGGCGCGCATGAGTGGCGCTGATCTTGCGGACATCTGCGATGCCCTCGGTCACAGCACCGTCGCTGTGACCATGCGCTATGCCCACATCAAACCGGATGCAAAGGACACCGCGTTCGATCGGGTAGGAGCCATGCTTCAGCCGCGTAAAACGCGCCGCGTGTCACATTCTAAGGCACAGTGATGTAGGAAAGTGGCAGAATTCCGCCATTTGTTCGGCGCTTACAAATCAGGTGCTCTACCAACTGAGCTAAGCCGGCGCGCCATTGAAGGCCAGCGTTTCCGCGCAATTCGCCTATGTCGGGGCGGACCATCCGTCAAGTCGGTTCGACTCATCCCGACATTCCCGTGGGTTCGGTCAACTTGCAGGCTGGGGATAACCATGAGTTTAATCGCGCAAGGCTGTCTTGCAACTGGGATCAGCCTTTCAAAATCAGTTTAAACTACCTGAAGTATGTGCTGCAAGTTGCCTCGAAAAAAGTAACGCAGTAGAATGCCGGAGCCATTTGCGTTCTGATGGCTTACACGATCGTCAATAATTGACGACCCTTACGAGGGAAGATGCTAACATCAAGAAGGGACATGCGATGGTCAAGAATGTGCTTACTGCACTCACTGCTGCCGCAATGGTTGTAGCGCCTGTCGCTGCGAATGCCGGGACGACAGCAGGCGCATCGGCAGGCAAGATTTCAAATCTTTCCGGCCTCGGTGAGCGAGCCTCAACTCGCGTAGCCGCGAAGAACAAGGCCGAGCCGGGGCCGTGGTTGCTCCTCGCACTTGGAGGCGCGATCGCCGGGACCATCATCCTGGTCGACGACAACGACAGCAAGTCGAACGGTTCGTAATTACATTATGGCTTTGTGCTTGGGCTGAACAGCCTGATCACAAAGCCTGACAGTCGGGAAAGACCGGCACCCCCTGTCGGAACTTACTTATACAAAGAGCCAGCTGGCTGTGGCCAGCTGGCTCTTTGTATAAGTAAGTTCCGGAAAATGGAGATCAGTGCGAAATTGGTCAAAGCGCTCCGAACGTCCAGCCTTCAGTGCGCGCCAGTTCGGGCGAGAGTTCGGCTGGCTGCCACAGTTCCGTGCGGGAAGCGGCTATGCGCAGCCATGCCGCGGTCAGGAGGGCGTCTGCGCTGTGGTCGTCGATGGGGCCTTGATTCATGACTGGGGCGGAGCCTAGCCCGGCGAGCGCTGCATTAAGGGCGCCATAGTCCGTCATCTTGGTGCGGCCGGAGGGGCGCCCGGCCTCTACAGCAGCGAGCGCGGTGTAGATTTCCGTCAGAACCGAGCCGGTCTTTGGGAGAGGATCTATTGGCCAGACGGGCAGGCGCCCTTGCAGCCGGTGTAGCAGCCGCATCCCGGTGAGGCTGGACTTGCCGACTTGCGCCGCACCTACCAGGTTGAAGTTGGAGTAGGGGCGACATCCGGCACGCGCCTGAGCCTCCTCGGTGATGCGCATCCGACCGCGTTTGTGGAGCGCACCGGGCAGGTGGAAGTTCGCACCTTCGCGGCCGCCATGGCGGCGGAAGTAAGTGCTGAGCGTGGCGTGATCAACAAAGCTGCCGGCCGACAAATGCGGGTCATCGGCGCAAATATCGTCTATCAGGGCCCAAAGCATGCGCGCATCGGCAGGGCTGCCCTCCCAACCGGGAAAGAATGCGCCGGCATCGGCGAAGGGCAGCGAGATGCCCAGATCGATGCCGATCAAGGTTTGTGGCGGCAAGTCGTTGAGCAGAAGATCAAGCACGTCCTCTCGTGACCAGTAACCACGAGTGGCGGGTTTCAGCAGGTGCGGAGGGTCATCACCGGGTGAGCACTGGGCAACCGCAATGCCCTTCTGCCGCTGGCCTTGCGCGCCGGACCAGTCGATGGCCATGAAATTACGGAAGCGCATTTTATCCGCCTCGGCGCTCGACCCGTTTTTTCTCCCACCATTCCAGACGTTTGCGCACTTCGCGCTCGAAACCTCGCTCCACGGGCTCGTAGAATGTCTGCGGTCCCATTTCTTCGGGCCAGTAGTCATCGCCCGAGAACGCGTCCGGAGCGTCGTGGTCGTAGGCGTAATCCTTCCCATAGCCGATGTCCTTCATCAGCTTGGTCGGGGCGTTGAGGATGTTAGCCGGAGGGCTGAGTGATCCGGTTTCCCGCGCCGCCTTGAACGAGGATTTGAACGCCATATAGGCGGCGTTCGATTTTGGCGCGGTCGCCACGTAAAGGCAGGCCTGCACGATTGCCAGTTCGCCCTCCGGTGAGCCCAGAAACTCGTATGCCTGCTTGGCGGCCAAGCATTGCAATAGCGCCTGCGGGTCGGCGAGTCCGATGTCTTCGCTGGCCATGCGAACCAACCGGCGCAGCACGAACAGCGGTTCCTCGCCCGCAGTGAGCATGCGGGCCATATAATAAAGAGCGGCTTGCGGGTCCGACCCTCTTATCGATTTGTGCAGCGCACTTATGAGATTGTAGTGGCCGTCACGATCCTTGTCGTAGACGGCCACTCGCCGTTGCAGGAACTGCCCGAGACCGGCCGGGTCGAGCGGTTCTGGTATCTTTGCAGCATAGAGTGTTTCGGCTTGATTGAGCAGGAAGCGGCCATCGCCGTCAGCGGAGGCGATCAATGCCTCGCGTGCTTCTGGGGTCACGGGTAGCGGGCCTTCCAGAGCTTCGCCCTTGTCGACCAGCGCCTCAAGCGCTTCGGGGCCGAGGCGGTGGAGAATCAGCACCTGCGCACGACTGAGCAATGCTGCGTTGAGGGCGAAGCTGGGATTCTCGGTCGTGGCGCCGACGAGTGTGACGGTGCCGCGCTCTACAAAGGGTAGGAAGCCGTCCTGCTGGGCACGGTTGAAGCGGTGGATTTCATCCACGAAAAGCAGGGTGCGCTGGCCCGCCTTTGCGGCGACGTCGGCTTCGGCAAAGGCCTTCTTCAAATCGGCAACGCCCGAGAATACGGCAGAAACGGCTGCAAAGCGCATGCCGACCGCATCGGCCAGAAGGCGCGCTATACTTGTTTTGCCCGTGCCCGGTGGTCCCCACAGGATCATCGAGGACAGGCGACCGGCTGCCACCATTCTGCCGATTGCGCCTTCCGGGCCGGTCAGGTGTTCCTGCCCGACGATTTCTGTCAGGTCGCGGGGGCGCAGGCGGTCGGCAAGAGGGGCATCCTCACGCATGTCGTCAGGGGCGGGCAGGTCATCGGCGAAAAGGTCGGCCATGAAGGCTACTTAGCCACTTGTGAGACGAATTGCATCGGGCTCGTGAGCCGACTATTCTTCGCCTTTCCGAAAATTTGGCAAGAAGGCGGCAATGGCGGGCGGACAAGGAAAGGCGCAGGGCCGGGCCTACTGGCTGATCGCCGTCGCGGCGGTGTTGTGGAATGGTTTCGGATGCCTGGACTTCACGATGACTGCGTCGCGCAATCCGGCGTATCTGGCCCAAATGCCGGTTGAGGTCATCGATTGGCTTGATTCCGCGCCGACGTGGACGTTGTTGCCCTGGGCCCTTGGGGTCGGGGGCGGGCTTTTGGGCTCACTTCTACTGCTTGTCAGGTCGCGTTGGGCGACAAGCGCCTTTGCGGGTTCGATCCTGGGGCTGGCGGTTTCGCAGGCCTGGCAATTTACCGTTGGACTTCCGCCGAGCATGACTACGCCGGAAATGCTGGCGATGTCCGTGCTCATTTGGGCGATTGCTCTGGGTCTTTTGTGGTTCGCCTGGGACAAGCAGCGGGCTGGCGTGCTGCGCTGACGGCAGATCCATGCCGGAATATCGTTTCGTGCATGTCGCCCACGCGGTATGTCGGCCACGACGGGAGAGGGAATCGCGACCATGCCGCATCCACTGGGTATCGAACTGCTAACTGTGCTGGGGCTCGGCCCGGTTGAACACGTGATACTTGCCGCCGATCTGGGCTGCAAAGCGGTGTCGATGGGCCTTTCCCAATTGCCTGACCGGTTCAATCCGCACGGCTATCCCGCATGGTCCCTGCGCGACGATCCGGTGCTGCGGCGAGAGGTTAAGGCGGTTCTGGCCGACCGGGGAATCGCTATCAGCATCGCTGAGGGGCTTGGTGTTTCGGCGCAACTCGACGCGGCCGAGCGGGCTGGCGACATGGACATCTTCGCTGATCTTGGTGCGCTGCGCATAAACGCGGTCGATATGGGAGTGGAACGCCCCCGCGCCTTCGACCAAATGGCAGCGCTGGCCGGGATGGCGGGCGAGCGCGGCATGGAATTCTCGATTGAGTTTACCCCGGTCTTCACGATCCGGTCCTTGGCAGAAGCACTGGAGGCGGTCGATTATATCGGCGCGGGCAAAGCCACTGTGTTGATCGACACCATGCACTTTTTCCGTTCGGGCGGGACGGTGCGAGAGGTGGCTGAGCTTGACCCTGCGCTGATCGGGCATGTCCAGCTTTGCGACGTGCCGCGCAAAGGTGACGACAACTATATGGCCGAGGCCATGAGCGGACGGATGATTCCGGGGCAGGGCGAACTGCCCTTGCGCGAATTCGTCGAGGCTCTGCCCCGCGGCCGGGTTCTCGGGCTGGAAGTACCCCTGATGGCCGCTGCCGCCAGCGGCCGCGATCCCCGCGACTATGTGGGTGAGATCGTTAACCGCACGCGCGAATTTCTGGCCTGAGGGGTCAGGTCCTTTCCAGTAGCATCTCGGCGCCCTTTTCAGCGATCATCATCGTCGGTGCATTGGTGTTGCCCGAGGTGATCGTCGGCATGATCGAGGCATCGATCACGCGCAGGCTGTCCAACCCGTGTACGCGAAGCCTTGCGTCCACCACGCTGCCCATCGCCGCCGTGCCGACGGGATGGAAGATGGTAGTGCCGATGTCCCCCGCGGCGCGTTGCAGGTCATCCTCGGTTTCGAAAGCAAGGCCGGGGCGTACCTCTTCGGGGTGATAGCGGGCCAGTGCTGGCTGCGAGACCATGGCGCGGGTGATGCGGATCGCTTCGGCGGCGACGCGCCGGTCTTCTTCGGTGGAAAGGTAGTTGGGCTGGATCGAGGGCGCTGCAGCGGGATCGGCAGCTCTGATACGGGTCGTACCCCTGCTTTCGGGCCGGAGGTTGCAGACGCTGGCGGTGAAGGCGGGGAAGGGGTCGAGGGCGCCTCCGAACGCAGCGAGGCTCAGCGGCTGGACGTGATATTCCAGGTTGGGCGTGGCATAGCGCGCGTGGCTGCGGGTGAAGACGCCCAACTGGCTTGGTGCCATCGCCATCGGCCCGGTTCGCCGCAGCGCATATTCCAGCCCGATCAGCGCCTTGCCCAATAGGTTGCCCGCGCGCGCATTGAGCGTGGCTACGCCTGATACGCGGTACGCGCAGCGCAATTGCAGATGATCCTGAAGATTCGCGCCGACTTCCGGGCGGTTCAGCACCGGAGCAATGCCGATGTCTGCCAGACGCTGTGCATCACCGATCCCGCTGCGTTCGAGGATCGCTGGCGAGCCGATCGCACCTGCCGCCAGTACCACTTCCCCGCGCGTCAGCGCCGTATGGCGCTCATTACCGATGGAATAGATGACGCCCGATGCGCGCCCCGCTTCGACGATGACGCGATCGACCGCGGCGCCTGTCACTACCTTGAGGTTGCTGCGCGATCGCACCGGCTTGAGAAAGGCGTCCGCCGCGCTCCAGCGCCAGCCGCTGCGCTGGGTTACCTGGAAGAAGCCCGCGCCTTCGTTGTCGCCGGTGTTGAAATCCCGAGAATGCGGAATGCCGTTCTGCTCGCAGGCATCGCGGAATGCCTCAAGGATATCCCAGCGCAGGCGCTGCTTTTCCACCCGGATTTCTCCGCCGCCGCCGTGGAAGCTGCTGGCGCCCTCGTAGTGATCCTCTGCCCGCGTGAAATAGGGCAGCACATCTTCCCAGCCCCAGCCGAGATTTCCCGCCTGACGCCACCCGTCGTAGTCGGCAGCCTGCCCGCGCATGTAGATCATGCCATTGATGGAAGAACAGCCGCCCAGCACCCGCCCGCGCGGATACTTCAGGGCGCGCCCGCCAAGCCTTTCCTCTGCCTCGGTCGAAAGGCACCAGTCGGTGCGTGGGTTGCCGATGCAGTAGAGATATCCCACCGGCACACGAATCCAGATGTAGTCATCCTTGCCGCCTGCCTCCAGCAGCAGCACGCGGGTATCCGGAGCGGCGCTCAGCCGGTTGGCAAGGACGCAGCCGGCGCTGCCTCCGCCGACGATGATATAATCGAATTCTCCCATCAGGCAGGGCTATGCCGCGCGTCGGACCTGATCAAGCGAGCCCTTTGGACAGGTGCGGGGCATGGACCATTGGCCGCCCCGGCGATGCCCCGCGCCAAGGCAGGGCGAATCCTTGCCGCAGCACAAGCACGTCCGCATCCTCGGCGACGGAGAAGAGGAGGGCGGCATGACAGGACCTGCTATCGGCAAGCTGGGGCTATGGTCGATGGAAATGCGCTTTGGAGACAAGGCACAGTCGAGCGCCGCTGCAGCGGAACTGGACCGCCTGGGCTATGGTGCGTTGTGGATTCCCGGCGGGATCGACGATGGTGCCCCGGCTGATGTGGAAAGGCTGCTTGCCGCGACTTCGCGCATGACCATCGCCACCGGCATTCTCAACATCTGGAAGCACGATCCGCAGGAACTGGCGGCATGGTTTCTGGCGCTGCCGCATGAATGGCGCACGCGCACGCTGCTGGGCCTTGGCATCAGTCACGGCCCACTTATCGGGGAGGCATGGAACAAGCCGCTGGAAATGACTCGGAACTTTCTGGACCGTCTCGACGCAGCCGGAATGCCGCGTGAAAACCTGTGTCTTGCCGCGCTTGGTCCGAAGATGGTCGCATTGGCGGCAGAGCGGACACGGGGCGCACATCCTTATCTGGTCATGCCCGCCCATACTCGGCAGGCCCGGCATATCCTTGGGGCCGCCGCTCTGCTGGCCCCGGAACAGGGTGTTGTGCTGGAAGCCGACCCTGACGCGGCGCGCGCACTGGCAGCAGGAGCACTGGAGCATTACCGATTGCTGCCCAACTATCGTAACAACTGGCTGCGACTGGGGTTCACCGAAGCTGAGATCGAAGGGCTGGACGATCGCCTGCTAGATGCCTTGTTCGTGATCGGCGGTGTGGGCGCGGCGGCGCAGCGGGTTGCGGAACATCTGGCCGCAGGCGCGGATCATGTGTGTCTTCAGGTCATTGCCGGGCCGCGCGGCGGTAACTTCGATGATCTGTTGCCGCAATGGCGCGCCCTCGCGGCCGTAATGGTTTGAATCGGCATCAGGGTAAGCGCCGCGTTAACGAGTTGGCAAGAGATTGCGCCTAGTGCCGTTCCTACAGGAGACGGTGGTTTCGGCCACCGGATTGACAGGAGCCGCCGGCGAAACCGGATGGATCGGACGTCGAGGACGAACGGTTCTGACGCGGTGCGAAGGACGCAGCCTTCGGGCGTGGCTGATCATCGCATTCGACGACGGCTCCTGGCATTTCTCGCACTTTCCCGCCGTTATGTCAGTTTCCCAGCGCGTGCTGCTCCGCCGTCACGGGTGTGTGATTGGGCTTGTCCGACAAGGCGCGGGCAATCCAGATCGTCGACATGGCCAGTATTGCCAGGATAAGGCTGGTAATCAGCACATACCGCACGATATGTGGCGTAGCGCCGCCGCGCGCTTCATCATCGTCAAGATGAACCTCGTCACCGGAACGATACATGACTGTTCTCCCGTCAGCCCGACGGCGGCCTTCATGGCCGCGTTTTTTTCGGGCCGTCACCCGGAACGACGGAAAGGCTGCAAAAGTTCCCCGAAGGTCGAAGGGCTTGGGTCGGACACATTGAGCAGTTCCAGCGTCCGCCGGTCGCGCCGCCCCTGGCAGAAGGCCTCCAGTGCATGGCCGAACAGCGATACAATGTCGTCACCTAGCGCAGCGATTTCGAAAAGCGTCATGGAACTGCCGAACTTCATCGCGTCGACGGGCCCCAGCATCGCCGCTGCGCTGCGCCGGCCGGCCCAGCCTAGCGCGAGACGGGTGGCCTCCTCCAACCTTGGCCGAAGGATGGGGTGGGCAAGGTACGCCCGTGCTTCGTCCAGATCCGCAATCGCATAGCGGCGCGCCATCGGGCTTGATCCAAGGCCAATGACCTGCGGAAAAACAAACCACATCCAGTGGGTGCGCTTCTGGCCGTGGGACAATTCGGCTCGAACCTGAGGAAAGATCGGCTCTTGCGCCGCGACGAAGCGCGCAAGGTCCATCATGCGCGCTCCAGTTCCGATGCGCGCTTCAGCACTTTGCCGCCATCGGATTGTTCGACAATGTAAGCAGGATTCTCGGGCGTTCCCTTGCGGACGATCCGCTTGCCGGCGATCGTGCGGCTGACGCGGCGCTCAAAGCGTTCGGCAATGCGGCCTGACGCTTTGCCGGTGCCCCAGTTCCAGCAGACATGCATACCCTTGCGCAAGGCGAGGGTCACTGCGCCTGGTCTTGCTGTTCGGCGACCGCCTTTTGCGTGTCGGCGTGGCCCCCGGTCTCGGGCGTGGTCAATGCGCCGGTGAGCCAGATCGCGGATAGCGCGATGATCACAAGGGCAAGGCTGATGAGCAGGACATAGCGCACCACGCCGGGGGTGGCGCCGCTGCGGGCTTCCTGCTTGTCGAGATGGACTTCCTGTCCACGGGTTTCCATGGCGTGTCTCTCCGATTGCGGGTGGCGCAGGGCCACACCCTTTCAATCGACAACACGCCGGGACAGGCCGAAGTTCCGCCGCCTGTCCCGCATTTGCAGGGCTTAATCCCGCAGGAGTTCGTTGATGCCGGTCTTCGAGCGGGTCTGCGCGTCCACCGTCTTGACGATGACGGCGCAGTAGAGTGACGGGCCGGGGGTGCCGTCGGGCAACGGCTTGCCGGGCATCGCGCCGGGGACGACCACCGCATAGGGCGGGACGCGGCCGATGTGGACTTCGCCGGTCGCACGGTCGACGATCTTGGTCGATGCGCCGATGAACACGCCCATCGACAGCACCGCGCCTTCGCCCACGATCACGCCCTCGGCCACTTCCGAACGCGCGCCGATGAATGCGCCGTCCTCGATGATGACGGGGCCTGCCTGCAACGGCTCAAGCACGCCGCCGATGCCGGCACCGCCCGAGATGTGGACATTCTTGCCGATCTGTGCGCACGAACCGACCGTCGCCCAGGTGTCCACCATGGTGCCTTCTCCGACGTAGGCGCCAAGGTTGACGAACGAGGGCATGAGTACCACGCCCTTGGCGATGTGGGCGCTGCGGCGCACCACGGCGCCCGGCACAACGCGCACGCCGGCAGCCTTGAAGCGGGCATCGTCCCAGCCTGCGAACTTGAGCGGCACCTTGTCGTAGGCAGGCGCGCCTGCAGCGCCATATTCGACCACGGCGTTGTCGTTCAGGCGGAAGCTGAGCAGCACCGCCTTCTTGAGCCACTGGTTGACGACCCATTCGCCGTCCACCTTCTCCGCGACGCGGGCCTTGCCCGAATCAAGCAGTTCCAGCGCCTCGTCGACGATCTTGCGCACGTCCGCGCTGGCGGGAGTGACGGTGTCGCGCGCGTCGAACGCGGCTTCGATCTGGGCGGCGAGATCTGCCATGAGTGTAGTCTCCGAAGGGATGAATCTTTCGCTCGGCGGCCTAGAGGCAGATCGGGGCGGGGACAAGAGAAGTCTGCGGCGCAACTTCCGCGCGCCTGCGCAATCTTTGCCGCTGCCGCCGGCAGCCTCAGTCGTCCGGCTGCATCAGTTCACGCACGAAGCCGATTAGCCCGGTCTGACGCGCGCGGCGCAGGCGCTCTGCGTGGAGGATCTTCTTCACTTCTTCGTAGCAGCTGGCGATATCGTCGTTGACCACGACATAGTCGTAGCCGTCCCAGTGGCTGATTTCCGAGCGCGCACGCTCCATGCGGGCGTGGATCACCTCGGCGCTGTCGGTTCCGCGTCCGGTCAGGCGGCGGCGCAGCTCCTCGATGCTGGGCGGCAGCAGGAACACGCGCACCACGTCACGCTCCAGCTTCTGGTAAAGCTGCTGCGTGCCCTGCCAGTCGATGTCGAACATGTAGTCAACACCGTCCTTGAGGCCGGCCTTAACCTGCGCCTTTGGCGTGCCGTAGCTCTGCCCGAAGACGGTTGCCCATTCGAGGAACTCGCCAGCTTCGACCATGGCATCGAACTGTTCGTGCGTGATGAAGTGATAATGTTCTCCATCCACTTCGCCGGGGCGGGGTTGGCGGGTGGTGCAGGACACCGAGTTGCGCAATTGCGGATCGTGTTCGAGCAGCATGCGCGCGATCGTGGTCTTGCCGGCGCCCGAGGGCGAGGACAGGATGAACATCAGGCCGCGCCGTGCGAGCGTGCCGGTGGTTTCTGGGGAAGAGGACTGGACCATGGCCCCCGATGCCGATGGTTGGCGCGGGAATCAAGGATTCGTCTGCGTCAGTCCCGTTGTCGCGCCCAGATCAGGCCCATTCAGGCCTCGTCCGCGCCATCCTCTGCCATGTCCCGCAGCTGCTCCGCGCCTTCCGCGCGGGCCTGCCGGGCGCGGCTGCGGTCGTAGAGGGTCTTGGCCACCAGCGCCCCGCCGACGACGAGCGCGCCCGGCACCGATCCCAGCGCGACTCGGGCAAGCGCGCCGTGCAACAGCGTTTCGCCCACGGTCCGCCCCTTCAGGATCGACTTGGCCTTTTTCGGGGTGTAGCTGGCTCCCAGCACACCGCGTTCCACACTGCGCCGCATCACTGTAGTTGCCGTGCGCAGGACGATATCGGCGATGATCAGGTTGGTGGCGGGGTTGGGGCTTGGCCCGTGCAGTTCCCCGCCATTGTCGGCCAGCGTCTTGAGGCCCTTTGCGGGCGCGGTCACGACGCTGGCGGCTTTTTTCGCGCTGTCTTTCAGAACCGTTGCCATGATCGCCCTATCTCCGGGCGCGCCCGGTCACTTCTTCTTGCCGAAATCTACCGAGACGACGTTTGAGCCGTCTTCACTGGGAGTAATGCGCGAGGCAACATCGCGTTCCGCGTCGTTCTCGGCCGGGTTGAGCTCGTCTGCCTCGTCGTCGGCCATGGCCTGGAACTGCAGGCCGAAGTCCACTGCCGGGTCCACGAAAGCAGTGATGGCAGAGAAGGGGATGTCCAGCTTCGCCGGCATCTGGTTGAACGAAAGGCTGACCGTGAAGCCGTTTTCAGAGACGCCGAGATCCCAGAACTTGTTCTGGAGCACGATTGTCATCTCGTCCGGGAAACGGGCACGAAGGTCGGCAGGAATGCTGACTCCGGGCGCTCCGGTCTTGAAGGTGATGTAGAAGTGGTGTCCACCGGGGAGAACCCCGCCGGAGCTTTCCACCTGGCCGAGCACACGGCCAACGACGGCGCGCAGGGCCTCCTGCACGATCTCGTCGTAAGGGATCAGGCTGTCTGTGGTATCGTTCATCGCGCCCTACGTGCTCATGGTTCCTTGGCCGGTCAAGCGTGTTCGCGCGTAAAATAACATGTCCGGCCGGGTTTTCCCTAACTCGGAACATCCACGAGCACGATGCGACCGAAGATTGCTTGTAAAACGCATGGCGCGCATTCTTGTGCCCCAAAGCTTCGCCACAGAATTGATTCCGGCGCGTACAGGTATATAGGCACGGCCATGCGTACCGCCTCGATCATCCGCAAGACCCATGAGACCGACATCGCCGTTGAGGTTAACCTCGACGGCACGGGCGCCTATGACGTGTCCACCGGGATCGGTTTTCTTGATCACATGATCGAACAGTTCAGCCGCCATTCGCTGATCGACATCAAGTGCCACATCAAGGGCGACCTTCATGTGGACCAGCACCACACGACCGAGGATAGCGCGATCGCCATCGGGCAGGCCATCACTCAGGCGCTGGGCGACAAGGCTGGCATCGGCCGCTACGGCGACGTGAATTCGCCCATGGACGAGGCGCTGAGCCGGGTTTCGCTCGACATTTCCGGCCGCCCCTACCTCGTCTGGAAGGCCGCCTTCACGCAGGACAAGCTGGGCGAATTCGATACCGAGATGGTGGAGCACTGGTTCCATTCGATCGCGCAGGCCGTGGGCATCACGCTGCATATCGAACTGCTTTACGGCACCAACAACCACCACATCTGCGAAGGCATCTTCAAGGGCTTTGCCCGCGCCATGCGCACGGCGGTGGAACTGGACCCGCGCAAGGGGGGGGCAATCCCGTCGACCAAAGGCATTCTCGGGCAGGCGAGCCTGTGATGGCGATCTTCATCCTCAACCTCACTTACGTCACCAGCGATATCGCTAATGTCGATGCGCTGCTGGCCGATCACCTCGCATGGCTGGAGGCCGGACGCGGGGAGGGGCACTTCCTGGCCTGGGGCCGCAAGGTTCCGCGCGAAGGCGGTGCGATCATCGCGAAAGGCGAAAGCCGCGCGGCGGTAGAGGCGCTGGCGGCCACCGACCCGTTCATCGCGGGCGGCGTCGCGAAAGTGGACGTGATCGAATGGGTGCCGACTTTCCTTGCCGAAGGGCTGGAGGCTCTGGCCCAATGACCCTGGCGCTGATCGACTACGGCGCGGGCAACCTGCACTCGGTCGCCAACGCATTGCGGGCAGCCGGGGCGAGCGACGTGGCGATCACCGCAAACCCCGATGTTGTGCGCGCGGCGGATCGCATCGTGCTGCCAGGCGTCGGCTCGTTCAAGGCCTGCGCCGAAGGGCTCTGGGGGATCCACGGCATGGTTGAGGCGATGACCGAGCGAGTCCATGTGGGCGGGGCGCCGTTTCTCGGTATTTGCGTAGGCATGCAACTGCTCGCCACGCAGGGGCTGGAGCACGGGGTAACGCGCGGGCTCGACTGGATCGAGGGCGAAGTGCGCCTGATCGAGCGCACCGATCCCGAGATCAAGATCCCGCACATGGGCTGGAACGACGTTTCGCCTGGCCGCAAGGATCCGGCGCAGGGCCTGATTGACCCGGGCGAGGCCTATTTCCTGCACTCCTACCATTTCCAGCCCGTCGATGGCGCGACTGTCGCCGCGATGACCGACCACGGTGGCGGCCTTGTCGCTGCGGTTGCGAAGGACAATGTCGTCGGCGTGCAGTTCCACCCGGAAAAGAGCCAGCAATACGGCCTTTCGCTGCTTTCCCGTTTCCTCGAATGGAAGCCCTGAGATCATGATCGTCTTCCCCGCCATCGACCTCAAGCAAGGGCAGGTCGTGCGCCTTGCCGAAGGCGACATGGACCGCGCCACTGTCTACGGCGACAACCCTGCCGCGCAGGCCATGATGTTTGCAGAGGCCGGGTCGCAGTTCCTCCACGTCGTCGATCTTGACGGTTCGTTCGCAGGTCGCGCGGAAAACCGCGAGGCGGTGGAGGCGATCCTCGAAGTGTTCCCCGGTCATGTCCAACTGGGCGGTGGCATCCGCACGCCAGAGGCCGTGGCGGGCTGGTTCGACCTTGGCGTGTCGCGCGTGGTCATGGGCACCGCGGCGCTCAAGGATCCGCAGTTCGTCAAGGACATGGCCCGCGAATATCCGGGCGGCATCGTCGTGGCGGTGGACGCGCGCGACGGCATGGTCGCGACCGAGGGCTGGGCCGAAGTCTCCGATGTATCGATCGTCGACATGGCGCGGCGGTTCGAGGACGCGGGCGTGGCCAGCCTGCTGTTCACCGACATCGGGCGCGATGGTCTGCTCAAGGGCGTGAACATCGATGCCACCGTCGATCTCGCTCGCCGGACCGATCTGCCGGTCATCGCATCGGGCGGTGTGAAGGGCCTTGATGACATCCGCCTGCTGGCGCTTCACGCCAAGGACGGGATCGAGGGCGTCATTACCGGCCGTGCGCTCTACGACGGCCGCCTCGACCTTGCCGCCGCGATCCAGTTCGCGGAACGTGAAGGGTGAACGAGAATCGCCTGATGGCGGTGCTGGCGCTGGCGATCTTCGTGCCGGGCGCGCTGTTCGCTTTCCGCGACTTTCGTGAGGGGCGCGCAAGGCTGATGCTGTTCAGCCGCGCACGTAACCCGATTATCGCCACCAAGGCCGCCGATCCGCGGAAGTTTACGCTCTACACGGCGTTTAATGGCGCGTTGTGTGCCGTTGTGGCGCTCTTTGCGGTACTGCTGTTTTTCAAGCCGGAGTAAGCCGAATGACCGTGCGAATCCGCGTAATTCCGTGCCTCGACGTTCGCGACGGACGGGTGGTGAAGGGCGTCAACTTCGTCGACCTCAAGGACGCCGGAGACCCTGTCGAACAGGCCCGCGCCTATGATGCGGCGGGGGCTGACGAACTGTGTTTCCTTGATATTTCCGCCAGCCACGAAGGCCGCGGCACCCT
This sequence comes from Novosphingobium guangzhouense, assembly GCF_002896965.1. Lineage (GTDB taxonomy): Bacteria > Pseudomonadota > Alphaproteobacteria > Sphingomonadales > Sphingomonadaceae > Novosphingobium > Novosphingobium guangzhouense. Next base: position 95,633 of record NZ_LYMM01000073.1, on the reverse strand, counting down.
CCTCGACGTCGTCCAGCGCACCGCCGAAGTCTGCTTCATGCCCCTTACCGTAGGCGGTGGCGTCCGCACCGCAGAGGACGCTCGCGCACTTCTTCTGGCGGGTGCGGACAAGGTCGCGGTGAATTCTGCGGCGGTCTCTCGGCCCGAAGTGGTGGCCGATATCGCCGAGAAATTCGGCTCGCAATGCATCGTCGCCTCGGTCGATGCGCGCCGCGTCGCGCCTGGAAAATGGGAGATATTCACCCACGGCGGTCGTAGGGCAACCGGCATTGATGCGCTTGAACATGCCATCAGGCTGGCCGACTATGGCGCGGGCGAACTGCTGGTCACCTCGATGGACGGCGACGGCACGCAGAACGGCTACGACCTGGCGCTGACCCGCGCGATTGCGGAGGCCGTGTCGGTCCCCGTTGTCGCAAGCGGCGGCGTCGGCAACCTCGACCACCTTGTGGCCGGCGTGACCGAAGGCAAGGCCAGCGCAGTTCTGGCCGCGTCGATCTTTCACTTTGGCAAACACACCATCGCAGACGCGCATGCGGCCCTGCGAGCGGCGGGAATTCCTGCGCGCGGGTGAACGCGCGGGCAGGTTAACGGCTGGTTGTTAGCCTAATGCGACTAACGGAGTGAACCACATCGGGACAACCCATGATCGGGGCTTGCTGCATAGCAGCGCGTGGCCGATGGCGCTGCATAGCAGCGCGTGGCCGATGGCAATTTGCAGGCCATTCGGATCAACAGGAGGATTCGCGGTGCCCGTTCTGAAATATCTCCCGGCATTCGCAGCAACCCTCGTTGCGCCGGCTCCCGCTTATGCCGCAGGTGGCATCCCGCTGCCTGAACCAAGCAGCATGTTGCTGCTGGGCCTTGGTGTGATCGGCGTTGCTGTCGGGCGCAAGCTCTCGTCCAGGCGCAGGGACGACTGACCCGCTCTTGACCATGCGCGGACAAGCCCGCATGGCTCGTTTCATGAGCAGCCTCGATACTCTCGCCCGCCTCGAAGCCACGATCGCCGAGCGTCGTTCTGCCGATCCCGATTCCAGCTATGTCGCGAAGCTCAATGCCAAAGGCCTGCGCAAGATCGCGCAGAAGCTGGGCGAGGAGGCAACCGAAACCGTGATCGCCGCGCTGACAGAGGACCACAAGGCTCTGGTTGGAGAGGCTGCGGACCTCATTTTCCATCTCATGCTCCTGCTTGGTGCGAAAGACGTGCCACTTGCAGATGTGCTTGCCGAACTGGATCGTCGTGAAGGGGTCTCGGGGATCGCCGAGAAGGCGGCGCGCACCAAGGCCTGATCGAAATCGAACCCCGGAGAGAAGCATGCCCATCGACCCGAAGCTCGCTTACGACGACAACAACATCTTCGCGAAGATCCTGCGCGGCGAATTGCCGTGCTCGAAGGTCTACGAGGATGAGCACGCGCTGGCCTTCAACGATATTCGGCCGCAGGCGCCGGTGCATGTGCTGGTTATCCCTAAGGGCGCATACGTTTCGTGGGATGATTTCACCGCGAAGGCCGATGATGCCGAGATTGCCGGGTTCATGCGGGCAGTAGGCAACGTCACGCGCCAACTGGAACTGGACGGTCCGGGTTATCGGCTGATGGTGAACATGGGCACCAACGGTCATCAGGAAGTGCCGCATCTGCACGTTCATATCTTTGGCGGGCGGCAGTTCTTCCAGATGATCGCTGACGCCTGACTGCTGTCCACCGAAAATTTACCTCATAATACAGCCTTCGGGGCGGGTTCCTGTGGCCGCGGGGTTGAAGTCGGACGCCCTCGCGTTACACAACCGCCCGACATGACGGACACACCATCCACACCCCTTTCGCCCCAGTCCGGCGTGATCGAAGGCGATGTTCATCGTTACGCCCTGCGCGTGTTCTATGAGGACACCGACGCGGGCGGAGTGGTGTATCATGCCAACTATCTGCGCTGGTTCGAGCGTGCCCGGTCTGACCTTCTGGACGTGCTGGGCATCGACCAGCGTGCTTCGCTGGAAGCGGGCGCCGGGCTCTATACCGTAGCCGAGGCGAACCTGCGCTACCTTTCCCCGGCACGGTTGGGCGACAGCATCCTCATAGAGACTTGGGCCGAAAGCACGGGGCGCGTCGCCAGCGTGCTTCGTCAGGTCGCTTTGCGTGACGGTGTCAGGCTTTGTGAGGCGGCCGTAAAGGTCGCGTTCATCAGCCCTGAAGGACGACCGCGCCGACAGCCCGAAGCCTGGCAACAGGCCTTTACAACACTTGTACCCATCGCCGCTCCGGCCCCGGAAGGACCAGAATGACGCTCGACCTGTTTGCCTCCACCGTCAGCTTCGCCGGTGACGACAACCATCTCAACCCGGTGAAACTGTTCCTCGATGCCGACATCGTGGTGCAGGCGATCATGGCCGGGCTGGTGCTGGCCAGTGTGTGGGTGTGGATGATCATCGTCACCTTCATGGTGCGCATGGGTGCGGTGTCGAGACGCTGCAACGAATATGAGGAAGGTTTCTGGGAAGCTCAGAACTTCGACACCTACCAGAAGGAGCGCAAGCGCGGTGACGTGCCGATGGGCAAGGTTGCGGGCGCCGGTCTTGGGGAGTTCAAGCGGAACGTGGGCGCCGGCATCGATGCCGAAGGCGCGCGCCAGCGGATCGCCACGATCCTGAATTCTGCCGTGGGCGAGGAAGCGGATAAGTTGTCCGACCGCCTGAACTTCCTTGCGACGGTCGGCTCGGTGGCGCCGTTCGTAGGCCTGTTCGGCACCGTGTGGGGTATCATGAAGAGCTTCTTCGATATCGGCCAGCAGCAGAATTCCTCACTCGCGGTGGTCGCGCCCGGCATTTCGGAGGCGCTGTTCGCAACGGCAATCGGCCTTTTCGCTGCGATTCCGGCGGTCATCGCTTACAACCGCTTTTCGCATCGGGTTAACGGCTTCGAGGCGCGCCTGCAGCGTTTCGCCGACCATCTTCATGCCGCACTGACCCGTCAGCTGGAGCAGCGCTGATGGGCATGGGCCTGTCAGGCGGCGCAGGCCGCAGGCGGGGGCGAGGCTCTCGCGGGCCGATGGCCGAGATCAACGTGACGCCGCTTGTCGACGTGATGCTGGTGCTGCTGATCATCTTCATGGTGACCGCTCCGCTGCTCAAGGCCGCAGTGCCGATCGAACTGCCCGACAGCCGCGCGAAGGCGATGAGCGAGGAGCAGGGACAGCTGCAGATCACGCTGCGCCGTGACGGCGCGGTTTTCTACGAGACGGACGAACTTGCTCCAGGCGAACTGGCGGAGCGCCTTGCCGCGACCCCGGCCGGTCCTGACGGCAAGCCGCCGCTGGTGACGCTGCGTGCCGACAAGGCGCTGGATTACGGGCGTGTCATGGAAGTCATGGGCGAACTCAACCGTGCCGGTTTCACCTCGATCTCGCTGGTTACCAATGTCAGCGGTGGTTAAGGGGCGGAGGCTAAGGTTCGCCTGATGGCAATTCTCGGTGTGCGCAAGGAAGAGCGGGCGGGCTTCGTCGTCGCTGTGCTTTTGCACGGGGCGGTTCTGGCTGCGATCCTGTACAGTCCGCGTGCAAATAACGTCGTTAAGCCGCCAGAGCGGATCGAAGTGACGATCAGCGACGACGTCGCGATGACGTCGACCGCACCCAATCCCGGCGAAGCGTCTCCAGACAAGAGCCCTGAGGTGGGGCAGCCTGCACCGGAGGCGGCACCGTCGCCGCCTGAGCCGGCACCTGCGCCTGAACCCGAACCCGCGCCAGCGCCCGAACCGGCGCCACGCGTCGTCGAAAAGCCAAAGCCGCAGCCCAAGCCTGAGCCGAAACCCGTGCCGAAGCCAAAGCCGAAGCCGGTGGAAAAACCGAAGCCTGCTCCGCCGAAGCCGGCGCCCCCGAAACCCGCACCGCCGAAGCCTGCCGCGAAACCTGCTCCAAAGGCACCGCCGCGCAAGTCGAGCGCCATCGACGATATTGTGCGCAAGCCTTCACCCAAGCCTGCGCCGGCAGGGAAGACCTCTGGTTCCAGCAATTCGGCGACGCCGCCGAAGAAGGCCGGCTCCAGCGCCTTCGACGACGCCTTCAAGAGCGGCACTCCCGGTGCGACTTCCAGTGCACCCAAGCAGACTGGCACGCCTGCTGCCGCGATCGGCGCATCGGCGCGGTCGGCGCTGGGCGCGGCCATCAACCGACAACTCAAGCCGCATTGGCAGGCGCCGCAGGGTGCAGACGTGGAACTGCTCGTTACCAAGGTCCGTTTCCGCCTCAATCGCGACGGCAGCCTTGCCGGTGCGCCTGAAGTGATCGGCACCAGTGGCGTCCAGGCTTCGAACCGCGCCCAGGTGGAGCGCCATCAGGAGCAGGCAGTGCGTGCCGTCAGGCTTGCCGCGCCATTTGAATTGCCCGACGACCTCTATGACGGCTGGAAGGTCGTCACGACCACGTTTGACAGAAGGCTATCGCAATGAAGATAACCCGCGTTCTCGCCTTGGGATTGATGCTGACGGTTTCGGGAACGGCCTTCGCACAGGGGGCTCCGGCGCCTGTGGTCACGCCGCCTGCACCGCAGGACGGCGGCCTTGAAGTCACCGTTTCCGACGACAGTGCATGGAACGACCTTGGCATCGCGATCACTTCGTTTGCCACCGATCAGGATGTGCCGACCCGAACCAACGCCGGGACTACTGCGCAGCTTGGTCGTGCGCTGGCTCAGGTCGTGGCGGGTGACCTCAAAAACAACGGCCTGTTCAAGCCGTCCGGCCCTGACGGCCTGCCGCAGCCTGCCTATGGCCAGATCCAGGCACCCGACTACGTGACTTGGGCGTCGCGCAGCGCGGACATGCTGGTGCAGGGCTTCGTTCGTGCAGGGGGCGATGGCAACCTGACGATCGGTTGCTACCTTTACGATGTGCAACTGAAGCAGCAGCTTGTGAAGGGCGGCTGGCAGGTTCCGCCTTCGGATTGGCGTCGTGCCGCGCACAAGTGCGCAGACATGGTCTATTCGCGCCTGTCGGGCGAAAGCCCTTTCTTTGATTCCAAGATTGCATACATCGCAGAAACCGGGCCCAAAAATCACCGGATGAAGCGCCTCGCGATCATGGACTCGGACGGTGCCAATCACCGCTTCCTTACCAGCGGGCAGTCCATGGCGCTGACCCCGCGTTATTCGCCGGATTACAGCAAGATCCTCTACCTGTCCTATCTCAATGGGCAGCCAAGCATCTATTCGTATGACCTTGCGACCGACCGGCAGACCCTGATCGCGCGTACCGGCGCGCCTACGCTTGCGCCGCGGTGGTCGCCGGACGGCAAGTGGGTGCTTTATTCGATGGCCAAGGGCGGGACGACGGACATCTACCGCATCTCCTCGGCGGGCGGCGGTACGCCGCAGCGCCTGACCAACGGGCCGGGCATCAACATCGGCGGCAGCTATTCACCCAACGGTTCGCAGATCGTGTTCGAGAGCGATCGCTCGGGCTCGCAGCAGATTTACGTGATGAACTCCGATGGCTCCAACCAGCGCCGCATCAGCTTCTTCGGTGGCCGCGCAGCCACACCGGAATGGAGCCCGCGCGGGGACCAGATTGCCTTCACGCATATCGCAGGCAACTTGCGTGTCGCAGTGATGAACCCGAACGGTGGCGGCATGCGTCACCTGACGGATTCGTGGCAGGACGAGGCACCCACATGGTCGCCGAACGGCCGCATCGTGCAGTTCTTCCGCACGACCAAGAGCACAGGCGTCGCCTCGATCTGGCAGGTCGATCTTACCGGCCGGAACGAGCGCAAGCTGCCGACTCCGGTGGGTGCCTCGGATCCGGCCTGGGGCCCGATCCGCCCCTGATTCGGAAAGGTGATGCAGGTGATTGGCAGCCCCGCGGAGATCCGGGGCGGCTGGCCTGCATCAAGGTTGCCCGACGTTCATCTTGACTGTGTAGAGAATTGAACGGAACCATCACACCACGCCGCCCATTCTACCGGCCAGTCGTATCACGGCGGCGACATAGGAGATTGCCGATGCCTTCTTCCCTCTCATCCTTGCGGATCACCCGCGTCGGCGCGACTGCGCTGGTCGTCGCGGGCGCTCTTGCCATTTCGGCCTGCGGCAAGAAGGCTCCCGCGCAGTTGCCGCCCGATCCCGGCCCGGCGACGAGCACGGAAACCGGCCAGACTGGCTCTTATGGCCCGGTTGCGGGCAGCCAGGCAGACTTCGTGGCCAAGATGATGGGGGCCGACACGATCTACTTCGCGCTCGACGATTCGGCGGTGGATGCGGAAGATCAGACGGCACTTGCCAAGCAGGCGCAGTGGCTGCAGCAGTATCCGAACAAGCGCGCCACGATTGAAGGGCACTGCGATGAACGCGGCACTCGCGAATACAACATCGCGCTGGGCGAACGCCGGGCCAACGCTGCCAAGAATTATCTGGCAAGCCTGGGCATCGACCCTTCGCGCATCACCACGGTCAGCTATGGCAAGGAACGCCCGATAGCGCTCGGCTCGGACGAGGCATCTTGGGCGCAGAACCGTCGGGCGGTGACGGTCACCATCGACTGACAATGAACCGGCGCGCGAGGATGGCCTTGCGCGCCGGAAGATTTTTGCGCGCCGAAAGGGTTGCATCGCTGTCGAGTCGCGGCGTATCGCCGATCTGATGAGCCGCGCACGCAGATCTACAGATTGGGGTTTCCCGCGCTGGCGCGGTTATGGCAGCAGCCGCGAAGCTGCGCAGGTGCGCCTGTGCGATCGGCACGGTTGCAACGAGCCGGGCAACTGCCCCGCACCTAAAAGCCCAAACAGCCCGGATCGCTGGATGTTCTGCCAGAAGCACGCGGCGGAATACAATTCGGGTTGGGACTACTTCGCAGGCCTTGACGCAGAAGAAGCTGCTGCCCGGGAGGCGAGCGAGCAGGCCGAAACGTCCGGGTACAAGGAATCCGCGCATTACGGCTGGGCCGGTTCGGGGGATGGTTCGCGCAGCCGGGACGAGCTGCGGGCGCTAGAGGCGCTAGGTCTTGATCCCGATGCAGATTTCGATGCCGTCCGCAAAGCGTGGCGCACGAAGGCGAAGGAAGTGCACCCGGATGTGAAGCCCAACGATCCGGAAGCCGCCAAGGCGTTCCAGACGTACCAGTTGGCTTATGAGGTCCTGCGCGCGGCGGAAGATCGACGCGAGTGGAAGGGCTGAGCTACGGCTGAATTTCGCAGGCGAATTTATATCCAAGGGCTCCCAACGACAAAGGGCGCGGCCATCGGCCACGCCCTTCGTTTTTCCATCGAGACGGACGGCGATCGCTTTTACTTAGGCGAGAGCACCATCAGCATCTGACGGCCTTCCATGCGCGGATAGGCTTCGATCTTGGCGATCTCTTCCACGTCCTGCTGCACGCGGCGCAGAAGGTCCATGCCAAGCTGCTGGTGCGAAAGTTCGCGGCCACGGAAGCGCAGCGTCACCTTGACCTTGTCCCCGTCCTCGATGAAGCGCACGACATTGCGCATCTTCGTGTCGTAGTCATGGTCGTCAATGTTCGGACGCATCTTGATCTCCTTGATCTCCTGCGTCTTCTGCGTCTTGCGAGCGGCGTTTGCCTTCTTCTGCGCCTCGTACCGGTACTTGCCCACATCGAGGAACTTGCACACCGGCGGATCGGCGTTCGGGGACACTTCAACGAGATCGAGGCCTACATCCATGGCCTGTTCGATCGCCTGGCGCGTGTACATGACACCGAGGTTCTCGCCCTCGTGATCGATGACGCGGACCTTGTCCGACTGGATCATGTTGTTGTAGCGCGGTCCACTCTTGACCGGTGGCGTCATCATGCGCCGGGGTGGGGGTGCTATATGCGTTCTCCTGAGTCGTTACTGTCGACGTGGCGGGATTCGGCGGTCATTAATGCGATTCGTCCTCCCGCGAAAGCCGGGATTTTACGACAAGGCATCAGGATCGCCCCGGCCGGAAACCGACCTTGCGGGCCATATAGGTGTTCAGGCCGCTTTTCGCCAGAGCGGATAGCGTACAAGCTTGTCGCGTGCAGGCAGCAGAGCCTCGATTGTTTCGGCCGGTTGCAACGCGGACAGGATCGCCGGATCGGCGGCGTTCATCCCGCCCGTCAATGCACCGAATGCCGGCAGGATGAGGCGCTTTTCGCTCAGGACTGCGCAGGGACGCGTGATCCGGCGCCCGCGCGCCTCCACCATCAGCCGTGGGTGAAAATGGCCTGAGATTTCCGCTTCTTGGGTTCCGGGAATCGCCTGATGCCTTAGCGTCATCCCCGCAACCACGAGTTCTTCCGCCCGAGTGCCGCCGGCTTCGTCGCCCAGATGCGGATCGTGATTGCCCGTGATCCATACCCAATCCAGCGCCCGGGTGAGGGCGGCCAGCATTCCTGCGGCATGCGGTTCCAGCCGATCAGGGCCGCGACTGTCATGGAAATTGTCGCCCAGAGCAAACACGCGACGCGCCCCGGTGGTTCGCACTGCCGAGGCCAGGCGCTCCAGTGTCTCGCGGCTATCGTAGGGAGGGAGCATTTGCCCGGTCCGTGCGAAAAAGCTCGCCTTTTCGAGATGCAGGTCCGCGACGAGGAGCGCCTGTTCGCGCGGCCAGTAGAGCGCGCTTGCTCCGCGCAGGGCGCCGTCGAGCAGCATCATCTCCTGACGGCAGAACGAAAAGGGAACCATGGCTTTCCCTTGCCGCAGCCTGTCCGATTTGGCAAGCGCCCTGCAAAGCGATGAGTGCCATAAGTGCGGCAACCTGCCATGAGGACACGATGATGGACTGGACCCCCTACACGACGCGCGCCAGCGACTGGTTTCGCATCTTGCGCGACCGCATCTGCGGCGAGTTCGAGGCGATCGAACGTGAGGCTGGTTCTGATGCCGTGTTTGGATACACGCCCTGGCAGCGTGCTGCCGTGGAAGGCGAGGGCGGCGAGACTGGCGGGGGCACGCGCGGGCTGATGAAGGGGCGTGTGTTCGAGAAGGTCGGGGTGAACATCTCGACCGTTTCCGGCGGGCTGGCCAAGGACTTCGCCGCGACGATCAATGGTGCGTCTGCCGAAAACAACGGGTTCACTGCCACCGGCATCAGCCTTGTCGCGCACATGGCAAACCCGCATGTTCCGGCGGTCCACATGAATACCCGCTTCCTTACGACGACGAAGGCATGGTTCGGCGGGGGGGCGGATCTCAATCCACCGCTGCCCTATGCGGAAGATACCGAGGATTTCCACGCTGCCTTCAAGGCTGCCTGCGATAGCCATGGCGCCGGTTATTACGACCGCTTCAAAGCATGGGCGGACGAGTATTTCTACATCCCGCACCGCAAGGTGCACCGCGGCGTGGGCGGCATATTCTACGATCACCTCGAATGTCCTGACCAAGCCGCGTGGGAAGCCAACTTCGCCTTCACGCAAGCGGTGGGAGAAGCCTTTCTGGCGGTGTTTCCCAAGCTGGTCCGTCGCCGCTTGGGGATGGACTTTACCCCCGCCGACAAGGTGCAGCAGTTGGAATGGCGCGGCCGCTATGCCGAATTCAATCTTGTCTATGATAGAGGCACCCTGTTCGGTCTGAAGACCGGCGGAAACATCGACGCGATCCTGATGAGTCTGCCGCCCGAAGCCACCTGGAACTGACGAGGGCGCGGCAAGACGCCCCATTTTCTGCAACGCCGTGTCCCGTTTTCTCGGTTGGACACGGCTTGCGCCTGTCCTGATGATCGACTCTTCTCTCAGGGGTGGGCTTTCATCATGAACATGGATCGACGTTTTCTGATCGGCGGAGCGCTGTGCGCCGCAGCGATGCCATTGATGCCAATGCATGCGCTCGCCGCGCAGCAGGACATGGCGGCATTCATCGCCGCCATGCCCAAGGCCGAGTACCATGTGCATCTCGAAGGTACGCTGGAAGCCGAGATGAAATTCGCGCTTGCTGAACGCAACGGGGTCAAGCTGCCTTACGCCGATGTCGCCGCGATGAAGCGCAGCTATGTGTTCCACGACCTGCCCACGTTCCTGAAGGTCTACTACGAGGGCATGAACGTCCTGCTAACTGAGCGGGACTTCTACGATCTGTGCTACGCCTATCTGGCCAAGGCCCATTCCCAGAACGTGCTGTATGCCGAGATGTTCTTCGACCCCCAGCAGCATATCGACCGAGGTGTGCCGATCGCGGCGGTAATTGGGGGTATCACCCGCGCGAGGGCGGATGCGGAGGCAAAGCTGGGCATCGGCTCGCAACTGATCCTGTGCTTCATGCGTGACCTCACGGCGGATAACGCGATGGCTGCGCTCGATGCCGCTCTGCCCTACAAGGACAAGCTTGTTGGGGTGGGCCTCGATTCGGACGAGAAAGACAATCCGCCCACCAAGTTCGCCGCCCACTTCGCCAAGGCCCGCGCCGCCGGCCTGAAAGTGACAGCCCATTGCGACGTGAACCAGAAGGACACGCTGGAGCATTTGCGTGAGGCGCTGGTCGATATCGCCGTCGATCGCATCGACCACGGCGGCAACATCCTGCAGTCGCCCGAACTGATCGGCATCGCCAAGACGAAGGATATGGCCTTTACCGTCTGCCCTTCGTTCTCAGGTAAAGTCGTGGTGGATGGGCAACCGGTTGAGGTGGTGCGCGGAATGCTTGATCAGGGACTGAAAGTCTCGATCAACTCGGACGACCCCGCCTACATGGGCAGCAGCTACATCACCGAAGCTATGATCGAGGCGCAGGTGCGATCAAGGCTGACGAAGGCGGAATTGGTACGAATTTCGCACAATGCGCTCGACACTGCATGGCTCACGCCGGAGCGCAAGGCAGGTTATCTGGGTAAGCTGGCGGCCTTTGCGAAGGCGCAGGGCGTGGCGGTGTGAAAAGCCGCCACGGGTGAGATTTTTCGACCCTACTTCCCGAACTTCCGCTGCGTCTTCCCGTATCGCATCTTGCGCGTGCCCGGCTTGCCCTCGTTGCTGCGCCCGACTCTTGGGGCCTTATGCTCGCCCTCGGGCAGGCCAAGTTCGCTCTGCTCAAGCCGTCTGATCTCGTCGCGCAGGCGTCCCGCTTCCTCGAATTCCAGGTCTGCGGCTGCTGCGCGCATGCGCTTTTCCAGATCTTCGATGTAGGCGCGCAGGTTGTGGCCGACGAGGTTGTTGGTGGTGTCGTCCTCAAGGTCCACCACCACGCCGTCGCGGCTGGCCGTATCCGCCACGATGTCGGCAATGCGGCGCTTGATCGTCTGCGGGGTGATGCCGTGTTCGACGTTGTATTCTTCCTGCTTGGCGCGACGGCGATCGGTTTCGGCCATCGCGCGTTCCATCGATCCGGTGATCCGGTCGGCGTAGAGAATGACCCGGCCATCCACGTTGCGCGCGGCGCGGCCGATGGTCTGGATCAGCGAGGTTTCACTGCGCAGGAAGCCTTCCTTGTCGGCATCGAGAATGCACACGAGGCCGCATTCAGGAATGTCGAGGCCCTCGCGCAGCAGGTTGATGCCGATCAGCACGTCATACACGCCCATGCGCAAGTCGCGGATCAGTTCGATGCGCTCAAGCGTCTCCACGTCGGAGTGCATGTAGCGCACGCGCACGCCCTGCTCATGCATGAACTCGGTCAAATCCTCGGCCATGCGCTTGGTGAGGGTGGTGACGAGGGTGCGGTAGCCCTTGGCCGCCGTTTCCTTGCATTCGTTGATGCAGTCTTGCACCTGGTCTTCGACCGGGCGGATGGTGACGGGCGGGTCGATCAGGCCGGTTGGGCGGATGACCTGTTCGGCGAAAACGCCCCCGGTCTGGTCCATCTCCCAGTGTCCCGGCGTGGCGGACACCGCGAAAGTCTGCGGGCGCATCGCGTCCCACTCGTTGAAGCGCAGCGGACGATTGTCGATACAGGAGGGCAGGCGGAAGCCATATTCGGCCAGCGTTATCTTTCGCCGGTGATCGCCCCGCGCCATCGCGCCGATCTGCGGCACCGTCTGGTGACTTTCGTCGATGAAGAGCAGGGCGTTGTCGGGCAGGTATTCGAACAGCGTCGGCGGCGGTTCTCCAGGGAGACGGCCGGTCAGAAAGCGGCTGTAGTTCTCGATTCCGTTGCACGATCCGGTGGCGGCGATCATCTCAAGGTCGAAGTTGGTGCGCTGTTCGAGGCGTTGGGCCTCCAGCAGCTTGCCCTCGATCTCAAGTTCCTTGAGGCGCTCGGTCAGTTCGAAGCGGATGGCCTCGCTTGCCTGCCGCATCGTCGGGCCGGGGGTTACATAGTGCGAATTCGCATAAACGCGCACCTTGTCCAGCACCGCGCCCTTCTTGCCGGTGAGCGGATCGAACTCCGCAATTTCCTCGATCTCGTCACCGAAGAAGCTGATGCGCCATGCCACGTCTTCGAGGTGGCTGGGGAACAGCTCCAGATTATCGCCCCGCACACGGAAGTTGCCGCGCGCGAAGGCGACGTCGTTGCGCTTGTACTGGAGGGCGACGAGCTTGCGGATGATTTCGGTCTGGTCCTGCGCCTTGCCGCTGATAAGGTCGAAGATCATCGCGGAGTACGTCTCGACCGAGCCGATGCCGTAAAGGCAGGACACAGAGGCGACGATGATCACGTCGTCCCGCTCCAGCAGTGCGCGGGTGGCCGAGTGGCGCATCCGGTCGATCGCCTCGTTCACCGAGCTTTCCTTCTCGATGTAGGTGTCCGACCGGGGGACATAGGCTTCGGGTTGGTAATAATCGTAGTACGAGACGAAATATTCCACCGCGTTCTCGGGGAAAAAGTCCTTCATCTCGGCATAGAGTTGGGCAGCCAGGATCTTGTTGGGAGCAAGGATCAAGGCCGGACGCTGCAGGTGTTCGATCACCTTGGCCATGGTGAAGGTCTTGCCTGATCCCGTCACACCCAGCAGCACCTGCGTTTTTTCGCCTTCCTCGGCGCTGGCGACGAGATCTGCGATAGCGGTTGGCTGGTCGCCTGCGGGGGAATAGTCCGACACGATTCTGAACGGCTTGCCCGGCATTGATTTGTCAGGCCGCTGCGGCTTGTGGGGGACGAAGTTGCCCGAAGTATCAGGTTCTTCAAGGCCGCGACGGATGATGAGCTCTGCCATAGCGGAACATATGGGGTATATGCGGTGCCACGGCAACAGGGCGCTTTCCCGCGAGTTGGCTTATGCGTTGGCAAGGCAGGTCGGAGAGCCTACCTTCGCCGGATCAACTATATGGTCAGCAGCGATGATCCAGCAGCGTGATCGCGACGACCCGGTCAAGGTGGCAGAACGCAGGCGATGGACGCGCCGGACGAGGAACAGGAACGCATTGCAGGCTCCCTGCGTGCGGCGATTGCGCGCCGCGCAGCTTTTGTGCGCGAACAGCATCCCGAAGGTGTACGCAAGCCGCCGGTAGAACTCATGTGGGCGGAGTTGCGCTCTCTGTACCGGGGCGGGCACAAGGTGCGGTTCACGGGAAGGCGGGTGCAACCTGCAGCAAGCCCGATGCCGGTCATGCTGTTACCCGGCTTCGGCGCCCATCCCAAGCGGATGAAGCCGATGGCAGACGCGCTTTCGGCCGCGGGACATCACGTCCACCAGTGGGGCCTGGGCCTCAACCTTGGTCCGAACGAGCGAAACTTCTCCTACCTCATGCGCCGTGTGGCCGTGATCGCGCGGGAGAACTGGCATCCCGTGGCACTGGTCGGCTGGAGTCTTGGCGGCCTATTCGCGCGTGAAATCGCTCGGCGTGAACCGCATCTGGTGGCCAAGGTCATCACCATGGGCACACCGTTTTCGGGTGATCCTCGCGCTAATAACGCGTGGAAGGCCTATCAGGTGGTGACCGGCCATTCGGTTGACCGGCCGCCGATCGACTGCGATTTTTCGGCCAAGCCCGATGTGCCCACAGTGGCGCTGTGGAGCCCGCGTGACGGTATCATCCAGCCGCGCGCCGCCGCCGGCTGGCCGCATGAGAGAGATCGTGCGGTCGCGATCCGGTGCAGTCACCTCGACTTTTCCAGTTCGCCCAAGGTCGTAGCAGAAGTGTTGCGTCAGCTCGATATCAAGGAATGAAGTCAGGCGCGGGGAGGTCGGCGCCGATAGCTGAGGGCTTCGGCGACATGCGCGCGTCCGATCTCCGCTGATCCCGCAAGGTCGGCGATGGTGCGTGCGACGCGCAGGATGCGCGTGTAGCCACGGGCGGACAGCCGCATCGCTTCGGCTGCTTGCAGTAGCAGCTTCCGGCCGGCTTCGTCCGGTGTGGCGTGCCTTTCAAGCAAGTCTCCGTCGAGTTCGGCATTGGTCCTGGCCTTGCAGTCGACAAGCCGCTCCGTCTGGACGTGCCTTGCCCGGGCGACGCGGGCGGCAACTTCGGCGCTGCCTTCAAGCGGCGGGGGCAGGGCAAGGTCGGCGGCGCGGACCGGATCGACCTCGACATGAAGGTCGATCCGGTCAAGCAGCGGCCCGGATACCTTGCTCTGGTAGTCCGCCGCACAGCGTGGGGCGCGGCTGCAGGCCAGCGCGGGATCGCCCAGATGGCCGCAGCGGCAGGGGTTCATGGCCGCGATCAGTTGCACTCTGGCAGGATAGGTCAGATGCGCATTGGCCCGCGCCACGGTAACCTCTCCGCTTTCCAGCGGCTGGCGCAGCGAATCGAGCGCCTGGCGCTGGAATTCCGGAAGCTCGTCGAGGAACAGGACGCCGAGATGGGCGAGAGATACCTCGCCCGGCCGCACCTTGATACCCCCGCCTGTCAGAGCTGCGATCGAGGCCGAGTGATGCGGCGCTCGATAGGGACGGGAACGACTGATGCGGCCGCCCTCCAGCGTTCCGGCGACCGAGGCGACCATGGACACTTCCAGCGCTTCGGGCGGGGTGAGCTCGGGTAGTACCCCCGGCAGGCATGAAGCGAGTAGAGACTTGCCCGCGCCCGGCGGCCCCACCATCAGCAGGTTGTGTGCGCCTGCGGCCGCGATTTCCAGCGCCCGGCGGGCGGTTTCCTGCCCTTTCACCTGCCGGAGATCGGGGGCGCGCGAGGGCGCTTCCACTTCGCCCAGCGGAGGTGTCTGCAGCACTTGAAGGCCGCGCAGGTGGTTGAGCAGGCTGATCAGGTTCGGCGCGGCGACGACCGGGACGCCGCTGGCCCATCGCGCTTCGGATCCTTGCGGGGCAGGGCAGATAAGGCCCTTTTCGTGTTCACTGGCGTGGATTGCGGCCAGCAGCACTCCGGGGGAGGGGATGATCCGCCCGTCGAGGGCCAGTTCACCAACTGCGACGAAATCGCCGAGTTGCTCGGCATCAATTACCCCCATCGCTGCAAGCAGCGAAAGCGCCACGGGCAGGTCGAAGTGCGAGCCTTCCTTGGGCAGATCGGCGGGGGACAGGTTCACGATGATTCGCTTGGGCGGCAGGGCCAGCCCCATGCCCGTCAGTGCGGCACTGACGCGCTGAGTGCTTTCGCGCACCGCCTTGTCCGGCAGGCCGACAAGCGTAAAGCCCGGCATTCCCGGTGCCACCTGACATTGTACTTCGACGGCGCGAGCCTCAAGTCCAAGGTACGCGACGGTCGAAACTATGGCGACCAAGAGTGCCCCCTCACAAGTAATCGCAGGAGGATCATTCTAGTAACGCCGCATCGGCTTGGCGCTACGTTCAAAAAGATGCCTTACAGCACTTTAACCGGACCCGTGAGGGAGAGGGTAAGGGTGCGCGCAGTATAGACTGTCAATGCGCTCGCTTTCTGCAAGTCTCGCACTGTTCGCCTTGTGTGCCGTGTCCCCCCTGTCGGCGCAGGTGATCGTATATGAGACCGTCATCGGGGAAGCCGATCCCGTGGTGACCGGGGGCGAGCGCACCCTTTTTTCCATTCCCGCCGAAACACCCGCGATTCAAGGGCCTGCCTATGGCCCGTTCCGGGTGCTTGATGAAGGGCGCGCTGCGCTGGTGGACGTGACCGATGGGCGAACTCCGGAGCAATTCACCGCGATGCTGCGCGATCATCCGGGCATCGCCACGATCGAGATGATAGATTGTCCCGGCACCGAGGACGATCTGGCCAACCTTCAGGTCGGCCAGATGATTCGCCGCAAGGGCATCGTCACTCATGTCCCGGCAGGCGGTTCGGTGCGGTCGGGCGGGGTCGAGTTGTTCCTGGCAGGCGTTCGACGCTATGCCGATCCGGGGGCGCAGTTCGCGGTGCATTCCTGGCAGGACGATACCGGGCTTGAGCCTTCTGACTATGCAGCCAATGCGCCAGAGAACCGCCGTTACATCGACTATTACCGCGCGATGGGAATGGATGCGGCAGAGGCGCAGGCGTTTTACGCCATGACCAATTCGGTACCGTTCGCTTCAGCACGCTGGCTCGATGCGGGAGAGATGAGTGCATGGGTGCAACTGGACGAGGTGAAAGTGGATGTCGCGCCTCGCTTTCGCTTCACCCAGATCGCGGCTCTTGTTGACTCATTGCCCTCGTTCCAGTAACGGCGGCCAACGATTTCCATGGTCGTCCGGTTTGGGCGGCCCTTTTTGTTAGATTTTCGAGGACTGACATGAAGCGCACTTTCCAGCCGAGCAACCTTGTTCGCGCCCGTCGTCACGGTTTCCGTGCCCGCACCGCGACCGTTGGTGGTCGCAAGGTTCTGCGCGCTCGTCGCGCTCGCGGCCGCGCCAAGCTTTCGGCCTGATCCGCCGGGATCGGCAGGGGCTGATGCTCCTGCCATAAGCGGCGCCAGCCCACGCTTTCGCCTTATGCGAGAGCATGGGCTGGCGCCGTTTTGCTTTGGCGAGAATCGCCTATCCCGACGCTGCCCCCCGTCATGAAGCAGGCTGACGCCTACACGATTCTAAGCCGTCGCGCGGACTTTCTGGCCGCGAATCGCGGCTTGCGAGTTGCGCGTCCAGGTTTCGTGCTACTGGCCAATCGCAATGAGGGGTTGGGGCGCCGCGCCGGGATTACGGTGACGAAGAAGATCGGCAATGCTGTGGTGCGCAATCGCATGAAGCGGCGCTTCCGCGCTTTGCTGCGCGAATTGTTGCCAGAACATGGCCTTGCCGACACGGACCACGTGCTGATCGGACGCGAAGGCGGGGTCGAGCGCGATTTCGACAAACTGCGCATCGAACTTGTCGCTGCGCTTGGCCGTGCGCGGGACGGCAAAGGGGATGCGCCCCGCCCTCATAACCGCAAGCGCGGCCCTCGCAAGTGAAGCGAATCATCGCCTTCCTCGTCTCGCTTCCGGGGCTGGCGATCATCGGAGTTGCCCGGCTGTGGCAACTTGGCCCATCGGCGATCATGCCGCCCACCTGCCGCTATTCCCCATCGTGTTCGCAGTACGCGATCGAGGCTGTGCGACGCCATGGTGCGATCAAGGGTGGATTGCTGGCGCTGTGGCGTCTATTGCGCTGCAATCCGTGGGGTGGGCACGGGCACGATCCCGTGCCGGACTGAACCTTAGACTAGCGAATTGAAGCCGGTGGCCCCACATGGCCGCCGCCGACCGGAATACGAGCAGGAAACAGGCCTTCGTGGAAAAGCAGCGTAACATCATCCTCGCGGTCGTGCTGACCGCGCTCGTGCTCTTCGGCTGGGAGGCCGGGGTCGGCTACTTCTATCCGCAGGCAAAGACCCCGACCCAGACCGTCGCGGCAGGCGGCGCTGAAAACGCGACCAAGCCGACCAAGCCCACTCGCGAAGGCGGGTTGATGGATGCGGCGGATCGCACGCTGGAAGCGAAGGATCTGGCGACCGAACTGGGCGCGCAGGGCCGCGTGAAAATCAAGGCGCCGGGGCTTTCGGGCTCGATCAACCTCAACGGCGCGATCGTCGATGATCTTGTGATCAACCACCACCGCGAGACGGTGGAGAAGGATTCGGGGCCGGTCCGTATCTTTTCGCCTTACGGCACGCCCGCGCAGCAGTTCACGCAGCTGGGCTGGGTCGGCCAGGGAATCGAGACGCCGGATACCAACAACCCGCGCACCTGGATTGCGCCTGCAAACGCCGTGCTGACGCCGAGCACGCCGGTTACCCTGACCTGGACCAACCCGACCGGCCAGCGTTTCGGCATCACTTATTCGATCGACCAGAACTACATGATCACCGCGAAGCAGACCGTGGCCAACACGGGCGGCAACGCGGTTTCGGTCAAGCCTTTTGCGATCGTCAATCGGACCGAAAAGACCGCCAGCCTCGATACCTGGAACGTCCATTCGGGCCCGATCGGCGCCTTTGACGGTTCGGTCAGCTTCTCGACCAACTACAAGGACGTGGCCGAGGCGAGCACGATCAATGAATCGGGCAATACCGACTGGATTGGCTTCACCGACGTTTACTGGATGTCGGCTCTGATCCCCTCGGGCGCGAAGGCGACGAGCACCTTCCGCTCGATGGGCAACCAGATATTCCGCGCCGATGTCGTCTACGAGCAGTCGGTTATCCAGCCGCGTACCGCGCAGAGCGTGACGACCAAGATTTTCGCGGGTGCCAAGGAGCACAAGGTTCTCGACGCCTATGAGGCGCAGGGCATCGCCAACTTCGGCCTTGCGATCGACTGGGGCTGGTTCCGCTGGTTCGAGAAGCCGATCTTCTGGCTGCTCACCAAGCTGTTCAGTCTGACGCATAACTTCGGTGTAGCGATCATCCTGCTCACCGTGATCGTGCGTGGCATCATGTTCCCGATCGCCCAGCGCCAGTTCGCCTCGATGGCTGCCATGCGCGCCATCCAGCCGAAGATGAAGGCGATCCAGGAACGCTACAAGGACGACAAGCAGAAGCAGCAGCAGGAGATCATGGCCCTCTACAAGCAGGAGAAGGTCAATCCCCTGGCAGGCTGTCTGCCGATGTTCCTGCAGATTCCGGTGTTCTTCGCGCTCTACAAGACGCTGATCCTGGCGATCGAGATGCGCCACCAGCCTTTCGTGCTGTGGATCAAGGACTTGTCCGCGCCCGATCCGCTGCACATTCTGAATCTGTTCGGCCTGCTGCCGTTCGATCCGCCCAGCTTCCTGGCGATCGGTCTGCTGGCCCTGCTGCTCGGCGCGACGATGTACCTGCAGTTCCAGCTCAACCCGGCCCAGATGGACCCGGCGCAGCAGCAGGTCTTCAAGTTGATGCCGTGGTTCATGATGTTCGTGATGGCGCCGTTCGCCTCGGGCCTTCTGGTCTACTGGATCACGTCGAACATCCTGACGATCGCGCAACAGAAGTTCCTCTACAGCCGTCATCCGCAGCTCAAGGCGCAAGCCGAGAAGGACGCGGCTGACAAGGCACGCACGGCGGCCCGCAGCAAGTGAGCGAGGAACTGGAAGAGCTGCAGGAGCGCGCGCGCAAGCTGTTCTCGGGACCGGTGACGTTCCTGAAATCGGCGCCTGCGCTCAAGTTCCTGCCCGATCCGGACGCACCGGAGATCGCCTTCGCCGGCCGCTCCAACGTGGGCAAGTCGTCGCTGGTGAATGCGCTGGTCGGCCGCAAGGCGATCGCGCGCGCCTCGGTGACGCCGGGGCGCACGCAGGAGCTGAACTTCTTCGACGTGGGCGATCCGCTGCGCTTTCGCCTGGTCGACATGCCGGGATATGGCTTTGCCAAGGCTCCGCCCAAGGTGGTGGAAACCTGGCGCCGCCTGGTGCGCGATTATCTGCGCGGCCGCGTGGAACTGAAGCGTACGCTGGTACTGATCGATTCGCGTCATGGTGTGAAGCAGGTCGACCTCGACATGATGGAAATGCTCGATCAGGCGGCGGTCGGCTATCGTCTGGTTCTGACCAAGGCGGACAAGATCAAGGCCAGCGAACTGGATGCCGTCCACGCTGCCACCGTGGCTGAGGCGCGCAAGCATCCGGCGGCTTTCCCGGTGGTGCACGTCACCAGTTCGGAAAAGGGCATGGGGATCGAGGAACTGCGCGCTGCGGTTCTGAGCGATTCGGAGCTTTGACTTTGTGTTCCTCCCCGAGCGTTTCTCGGGGAGGAATTAACCCCCTTACTGCGCCGGACACCGCAGTTTCACATTCGCGCTGTACCTTTGTGCAGCGATTCTCGTTTATGACGATTGCGTGACGGTTCCGGCTCGCCTATGGGCCGCCGCTTCACGCGTGAAAGGGATGAAAAGGAGATCTCGCCCGTGCGCCAGATTGCCGTTCTTCCCTATCGCACCGTTGGCCCCGCCATCGACGCACCCATCCAGATACTGCTCATCACGTCGCGCCAGACGCGCCGCTGGGTTATCCCCAAGGGCGGGCTGATGAAGGGCCTGCAGCCGCACGCAGCCGCTTCCAAGGAAGCGGAAGAGGAGGCGGGGGTGCTCGGCGCCACGTGCCCGGTGCCGCTGGGTTCCTATCGCTACCGCAAGCAGCGCAATTCAGGCGCCTGGGTTTGGGCCGACGTTGACGTCTATCCTTTCGCGGTTACCGACGAACTTTCCACATGGGACGAACAGCACCAACGCGAACGGCGCTGGTTCTCGCTGGAGGAAGCGGCTAGGGCGGTCGATGAAGAGGATCTTCGGGCCCTCATACGTTCCTTCGGCGCAAGAGAGTTCCGCGCCGCCGCCAGTCCCGCGCGCTTCCTGGGCGCGGCCGTGGACACGGTGGCCAGCAAGACAGGGGTCAATGCCATGTTCGCCTGGTTCCAGAAGCTCCTGCCGGAGCAGGGCAACTTCTTCGACCTGTTCGAGCGTCAGGCCGCCACGCTGGTGGCTGGCGCCGACGCGCTTGCCCGTCTGGCGCAGGGCGGGCCCGGTCGCGCGCAGCACATCCGCGAAATCGCCGAGCGCGAGCACGACGCCGACGACATCACCCGCGAGGTGCTGCAGACGGTGCGCCGCAGCTTCCTCACGCCGTTCGACCGCTCCGCCATCACCAGCCTGATCAACACGATGGACGATGCCATCGACGAGATGCAGCAGACGGCCGGGGCCTGCGATCTTTACGAAGTGACCGAGTTCGAGCCGGAGATGATCGACATGACTGCGATCATCGTCGACGCCGCGCGCCTGACCGCCGAAGCGATCCCGCTGCTGCGCAAGATTGGCGACAACGGCCACCGCTTGCACGAACTGACCGAGCGCCTTGTGCGCATGGAAGGGCATGCTGACGAAATCCACGCGGCCGGCCTGAAGCGTCTGTTCAAGGCGGACCTCAAGGAGCCGATGCACTTCTTCGTGCGCCAGGAAATGTTCAAGCGCCTTGAGCGCGTGGTCGACCGTTTCGAAGACCTCGCGAACGAGATCGACGGACTGGTCATCGACCACTCGTAAGCGGCCGCCAAGATGGACCACAGCCTTGCCCTGCCGCTGCTGATCGGCCTCGTCGCGCTTGCGCTGGCGTTCGATTTCCTCAACGGTCTGCATGACGCCGCCAACGCAATTGCGACGGTTGTGGCTACGCGGTTGCTTTCCCCGGTACTGGCGGTGCTGTTCGCGGCGGCCGGCAACTTCCTGGCCTATTTCTTCGTCGGGCTGCACGTGGCCGAGACGGTGGGCAAGGGCATCATCAACGTCGATGCGGTGACCCCGGCGGTTGTATTCGGGGCTCTGGTCGGGGCGATGTTCTGGAACGTGCTGACCTGGGTGAAGGGCATCCCCTCAAGCTCCAGTCACGCGCTGATCGGCGGCCTTCTGGGCGCCGGCATGGCGCATGGCGGCTTCGGCGTCGTCGAAAGTTCGGGCACGGTGAAGACGATCGCCGCGATCTTCATCTCGCCAGTGCTGGGCTTTGCCATCGCAATGTTGCTGATGCTGCTGACCAGCTGGCTGTTCAAGGGTACGTCCCCGCGCCAGTCGAACGGCATCTTCAAGAGCCTGCACCTGCTTTCCAGCGCCGCCTATTCGATCAGTCACGGCGGCAACGATGCGCAGAAGACGATGGGTATCATCGCGGTGCTGCTCTATTCCACCGGGCACATGTCCGGCGGGTTCCACGTGCCGCACTGGGTAGTGCTGTCGTGCTATCTGGCGATTTCGCTGGGTACGCTGTCGGGCGGATGGAAGATCATCAAGACGATGGGCTCCAAGCTGACCAAGCTGAACCACCATTCCGGCTTCTGTGCCTCCACCGCCGGGTCGATCGTGGTGTTCGGCGCATCGGCGCTGGGCATTCCGGTTTCGACTACTCATGCGATCACCGGCTCCATCGTCGGCACGGGCGCTGCGCGCCGGTCAAGCGCGGTGCGCTGGTCGGTGGCGAGCCGGGTGATCGTGGCATGGTTCGTGACGATCCCTGCAAGCGCTGCGGTTGGCGCGGTGTTCTACCTGATCACGCGGGCATTCTGATACCGGGCTGCGATACCCCGGTTGAACCTCGACACATCGCCCCCCAGCCTCTAGGCCCGGTGTTCAGCCACTTTCGGAGGAACGCCGCCCCGTGAAGCTTATCATCGGCAACAAGAACTATTCCAGCTGGTCGCTGCGCGGCTGGCTTGCCTGCAAGCAGTCGGGCCTGCATTTCGACGAGATCACCGTGCCCCTGTTCGGCGAGGAATGGGAAGCCTTCAAGAAGTCCTCGGACGACCTTGCCCCCAGCCAGGGAAAAGTGCCGATCCTGTGGGACGGAGAGGCAGTGGCATGGGATTCGCTCGCCATCGTTGATTATCTGGCCGACAAGGTGGGACGCGACCGTTTCTGGCCCAAGGATGATGCCGCGCGCGCCATGGCGCGGTCGATGGTGGCGGAAATGCACTCCAGCTACCTTGCCCTGCGCCGCAATTGCCCGATGAACATCCGTTCGCGCGTGACGCTGCCCGGCCTCGACGACGAGACGCGCGGCGACATCGTGCGCATTCTCACGCTTTGGGCAGAGGCACGGGCGCGGTTCGGCAAGGGCGGGCCGTTCCTGTTCGGCACGTTCGGCGCGGCCGACGTGTTCTACGCACCTGTGGTCAGCCGCTTCCTGACTTACGGCATCGGCGTGCCCGGCTTCGCGCAGGCCTATATGCAGGCGGTGTGGGAACACGAATGGATGCAGGCCTGGATCGCTGCCGCAGAGGCGGAAGACTGGGTCATCGAACAATACGACCAGCCGGTAGCCTGATCATGCGCAAGCTTTTCCTTCTCTTCGCCGCGCTGGCGACTATCGTTTCCAGTCCGGCTTTCGCTTGGGGTGCGATGGGGCATCGCACGGTGGCTGGCATCGCCATGGTCAATGTGAAGCCGGCAACCCGCGTCGCCATCCGCAAGCTGCTCGCCCATGAACGCGAGATGGACACGCCCAAATGTTCGATGCGCACGATCGAGGATGCCGCGACCTGGCCCGACTGCATCAAGGGCGAGCGCTGGCGCTGGGCGTACCAGAATTCCTGGCACTACCACGACCAGCCGGTCTGCGGGACGTTCGACCTCAAGCAGCTGTGCCGCGACGGCATGTGCGCCACCGCGCAGATCGAGCGGGACGAAAAGCTGCTGGCCAACCGCAAGCTGGCGCCCGTGCTGCGGCTTGAGGCGCTGGCCTTCCTTGTCCACTTCGTAGGCGACATCCACCAGCCTCTCCATGTCGGTGAGAACGAGGACATGGGCGGCAACGCGGTGAAGGCCGACTACGGCGATGCGCCGGGTCGAAACCTGCATTCGATATGGGACACGACGCTGGCCGAACGCGCGATCACGTCGGCTCGTCCGCCGCTGGTGCGCGTCTATAGCGCGGCGGAGAAGGCGCGACTGGCCACCGGCACGCTGGAAGACTGGACCCGCGAAAGTTACGAGATCAGCCGCGACGTGCTTTATCCGCTGGCTTTCGGTGGCAAGCTGCCCTGCGGTGTGAAGGAGCCGCAGAAGATCGTCTGGACCAACGCCGCCATTGAACAGGCGATTCCCATCGTTGACGAGCGGATCGAGCGCGCCGGGCTGCGGCTTGCGCAGATGCTCGACAAGGCGCTGGGCTGACGGACGCGTCCGGCGGCTGATTGGTGGCGACCAGCGGAGCAATCATGCCGAAATCCACTTCGCATTTGCGCGCTTTCCTTCTGCTCGGCCTTGTGATGCTGTTCTGGGCGGGAAATTCGATCACCGGGCGGGCAGTGCGCGATGACATCCCGCCGTTCACGCTGGCGTTCGGGCGCTGGCTGATCGCGGTTCTGCTGTTGCTGCCCTTTGCAGCGCGGCAGGCGTGGGCGGAGCGCGCGGCGCTGGCGGCTGGGTGGCGCTGGATCGCGGCGCTGGGGTTCCTGGGCATCGTATGCTTCAATTCGTTCGTCTATTCCGGGCTCCATTACACCAGCGCGGCCAATGCGCTGTTGCTGCAGGCATCGATCCCGGCACTTGTGCTGGTGCTGGACCGCGCGATCTTCGGCACGCGGGCAGGGACGCTGCACAAGGCCGGTGTCGCACTGTCCACCGTCGGCGTCGTCGCCATCGTGTTCCGGGGAGACATTGCCGCGCTGGCGACCTTGCGGCTTGGCGTGGGCGATGCGCTGGTGCTGGGCGGCGTTGTGGTGTGGGCGCTTTACACCGTGCTGCTGCGCAAGCGGCCGCCGGTCGCCTCGGCCAGTTTCCTGCTGCTGGTGTTCCTGATCGGCGCGGTGGTGATGGCGCCGCTGGCCGCGATGGAGGCGGCGCAGGGGCTGAAGGTCGTCTGGAGCGCCAAGGTGCTGGCTGCCTTCGTCTATGTCGGGGTGTTTCCCTCGGTCCTGGCCTATTTCATCTATAACGCCGCGACCGCGGACCTTGGTGCCGCGCGGTCGGGGCAGGCGATCACGCTGATGCCGTTGTTCGGGGCGCTGCTTTCAGCCCTGCTGCTGGGCGAGAGGCTGGAGGGCTACCACGTACTTGGCATGGTGCTGATCCTTGCGGGGATCGTGCTGTCGGCCGCCGAGCTGGCGCGGCGGCGCGGCTAGGCCGCCGTCTCAGGCGACCGTCAGGAACAGGCCCGCCAGCGCCGCGCTCATCAGGTTGGACAGGCTGCCTGCCGCCAGCGCGCGGATGCCCAGCTTGGCAATGATCGGGCGCTGGTTGGGCGCAAGGCCGCCGGTCACCGCCATCTGGATCGCGATCGACGAGAAGTTGGCGAAGCCGCACAGCGCGAACGTCACCACCGCGACGGTGCGGGGCGAAAGCGCGCCGTCCTTGCCCAGTTCGATGAACGAGACGAATTCGTTGAGCACGATCTTGGTGCCGAACAGGCCGCCGGCATGCAGCGCCTCGGTCCAGTCGGGCGTGGCGAGGAGGTAGAAGATCGGTGCGAAGATGTAGCCCAGCAGCGACTGGAACGTCACGCCCTGGAAGCCGAACAGCCCCGCTGCCCAGCCGACGAAGCCGTTGGCCAGCGCGATCAATGCCACGAAGGCCAGGACCATTGCGCCCACGGCGACCGCCAGCTTCACGCCGGTCTGCGCGCCCTGCGACGCGGCCATGATGATGTTGGCGGGCTTTTCCTCGTCATGTTCGACCGCTTCGGGTTCGTCGACATGGACGCCGGGGAGGTGGGTGACGTCGGCGCGGTTCATCGCGGCGGCGGCGGCACCTGCGGGGGGCAGGGTGCCTTCGTGGACCTCGACGGCGTCACCGGCCACCGTCGGGCGCGGGTCGGGCATGATCATCTTGGCCATGAAGATGCCGCCCGGCGCCGACATGAAGGCAGCGGCGACAAGATAGTCGATGCGGATGCCCATCGAGGCGTAGGCGGCCAGGATCGTGCCGGCCACGCCCGCCAGGCCCACCGTCATCACGCAGAACAGCTGCGACGGGTTGAGCGAGGCAAGGTAGGGGCGGATCACCAGCGGCGCTTCGCTTTGCCCCACGAAGATGTTGGAGGCAGCGCACAGGCTTTCGACCTTGCTGATCCCGGTCACCTTCTCCAGCGCGCCGCCCAGCCAGCGCACCACCAGCGGCATGATGCGCAGGTAATACAGGATCGAGATCAGCGAGGCGAAGAAGATGATCACCGGCAGCGCCGCGATGGCGAAGCTGGTGCCGCCGATTTCCGGCGAGGCGAGCGGGCCGAACAGGAACGTCACGCCTTCGTGGGCGTAGCTCAGCAGCCCTTCGACGCCCGAGGCGGCGCCGCGCAGCATGCGGTTGCCGAACGGCACGTAGAGCACCAGCGCGGCCAGGCCCGCCTGCAGCGCGAAGGCTGCGCAGACCACGCGCGGGCGGATGGCCTTGCGGTCGGTCGAGAGCAGGAAGGCTGCCGCCATGATGAGAACGATGCCGATCAGGCTATAGGCGACATGCATCGAGGCACTTGGCTCCGGGAGAAGGAAAGGGGGGAAACAGCCGCCGACCCTAGAGGGGCAAGCCGCGCAGGGCTAGAGGGTTTCGCGGCGGAGCCCCGCTCAACTTGACAGGTTTACACAGGTGACACGGTCCAGGGGGAAAAGGTGTCACCTTGCGGGGGAAAGTGTCACCTTGGGGCCTGAAAGTGTCACCTTGCGCCGGAAATGTGTCACCTTGGAGCAGCGATGTGTCACCTTGCGGGATGTGGGGTGTCACCTTGCAGGGCGCAGGGTGTAACCTTGCAGAGGAAAGGGGGAGCGTTCTGGCGAGGCGTGATGGTGGCAAACTATCACCCCGGCGCGGCTGTAGGAAAGCTATCCCGCCTGCCGCTTCATTTCGAGATAGGCCGCTTCCCGCGCCTCGCCGTCAAGCGACAGCAGGTAGCGGCTGGCCTCCTTGTAGGTAAGGAAAGGCTTGTCGTCGGCGACGATGGGCTCCGTCCGGCCATTGTAGAGGCGGCGCAGCAGGCGGCGCTGGGGGCGGGTGAGCGCGGTATCTTCGTCTTCGGTCATTTCGCGCGCCTAGCATGGAGCGGCATGGATTGCGCGGGGTTACATTGCGTGGGGGAGAGGCGGCTTGCGCCCCTTTGCAGACGCCTAAATGCAGGAATAGGGTAGCAGCAATGAAAAGGGGGCGATCAGATGAGCTATGATCTAATGGTTTTTGAACCTGCGGCTGCGCCCGCTTCAAAAGCCGAATTCCTCATATGGTACGAACAGCAAACCGAATGGACGGAGGGCCACGGCTATGATGATCCGGCTGTCACCACACCAAAGCTGCGGCAGTGGTATGAGGCAATGGCAGCGTATTTCCCGCCAATGAATGGTCCCGACGCGTCAGAAGACCTCGATGATCCGAAAGTGTCCGACTATTCGGTTGGTCAGTCAGTTATTTACGTCGCATTTGCGTGGTCGCAGGCTGAGGCGGCCTACAGGGCTGTCAGGGCCGCCGCAGAGGCTGCCGGAGTCGGCTTCTTCGACGCGAGTGGCAGTGACGCTGAGATATGGTTGCCCGGCCAAGTCGCCCCTGCGGTAAGGCCAAGTTTCTGGCGTAGGCTCCTAGGTCTATCCTGATCATTTCGTCCGCTTCCCACCCAAAGCCGCCCCCATACCGCTCAGCCTGAGCTTGTCGAAGGCCCCGAGGCGGGGCGCTGTGCTCCCATGCTTCGACAGGCTCAGCATGAGCGGTGTGGGGGCGGCAACGGCAATTCCCATCCAGATCCGCCGTCACCCTGAAACAAGTTCAGCGTGACGACGCGGTGAAAAAGAACTTGCACCAATTCACCCAAATCAGACCTCTCGAACCCGCTCCGGCTGAGCCTGTCGAAGCCCCTCAGGCCGGGCGCCGGGATGCCCGCATTTCTGCAGGCCGGGCATTCGGCGCAAACGCCCTAGTCCAAAGGCGCATTGCCCGTTACAGGGGGGCGATGGATCGACCCGTCACTGCGCCTGCGCCCATCATCACCCGATCGCTTTTCGTTTTCTCGCTGCTCTACGGCGGCCTCGTCGTGCTGGCGGGGGTGCTGGGAACCAAGCTGGCATCGCTTGGCCACTGGCCGGTGCTGGGGGATCTGGCGGTCGAATCGGGGATCTTTGCCTTCCTGCTGCTGGTGGTGCTGTCCAGCGCGATCGCGGAACTGCATGGGCCGGACACTGCCAACAGGCTGGTGCGTTTCGGCTTCATCCCGCTGATCGTATCGATGGTGCTGCTGACTTTCGTGATCCATGTGGTGCCGCCCGCCGCGTTCTGGGGCGATCAGGAAGCCTATGCGCGGCTGCTGGGGCAGGGCGCGCGGATGCAGTTCGCCGGGCTGATCTCCTACGGCGTGTCGCAGACGCTGAACGTGCTGATCTTTTCCAGGCTGTCGCAGGCTGGCGGCAAGCTGCTGCTGGTGCGCGCGTGGATCGCCTCGATGCTGTCGCAGGTGATCGACACCGTGCTGTTCATCACCATTTCCTTCGCCGGAACGGGTCTGCCGATCGTGCAGATCATGGAAGGCCAGATCATTTCCAAGCTGGTGCTTTCGACGATCATGGTGCCGCCGTTCATCTGGTTCTTCGTGAAGCTGGGCAGGAAACTGGATTCCTGAGCCGATAAACGGCACGATTACGCCGAAAAAATCACGTTAAGCGGGTTCAAAATTGCGCGCGGGGGGGTATTAGCCCCCTCATGTCGAATCCGCACCATCCCGCCCTGCTGGCCAAGGCCGAAACCCTCGTCGATGCGCTGCCCTACATGCAGCGATATGCGGGGCGCACTTTCGTGGTCAAATACGGCGGCCACGCGATGGGCGATCCCGAAAAGGCGGTGGACTTCGCAGAGGACGTGGTGCTGCTGAAAGCGGTGGGCATCAACGTCGTCGTCGTGCACGGCGGCGGGCCGCAGATCGGCGCCATGCTCAAGAAGGTCGGCGTCGAAAGCCAGTTCATCGACGGCCTGCGCGTAACCGACAAGGCGACCGCCGAAGTGGCCGAGATGGTCCTGTCGGGCGCGATCAACAAGGAAATCGTCGGCTGGATCGCCAAGGCGGGCGGCAGGGCGATGGGTGTCTCCGGCAAGGACGGCGGCATGGTCACCGCGCGCAAGGTGCAGCGCACCAAGAAGGACCCGGACAGCCTGATCGAACAGGTCGTCGACCTTGGCTTCGTGGGCGAACCCGAACATATCGACACCAAGGTGATCGAGACGATTTCGGGCGCCGGGATGATCCCGGTAATCGCGCCGATCGCGGCCGGACCGGACGGCGGCACCTACAACGTCAACGCCGATACGATGGCGGGCGCCATCGCCGCAGCGCTGGGTGCATCGCGCCTGTTCCTGCTGACCGACGTGCCCGGCGTGCTCGACAAGCAGGGCAAGCTGATGACTGACCTTACCCCCGCCGCGATCGCGGGCCTGAAGGAAGACGGCACGATTTCGGGCGGGATGATCCCCAAGCTGGAAACCTGCATTCATGCGGTGGAGGCCGGGTGCGAAGCGGCGGTCGTCCTTGACGGACGGGTTTCGCATGCCATGTTGCTGGAAATATTCACGCAGGAAGGCGCAGGAACACTCATCCGCGCCGGATAGGCCGCTGAAGCCGGGACAATTTGGCGTTGGGACAATTTGGCGTGGGGGGAACCACGAAAAGAAAGGTAATGCCGACCACATGCGCACCAAAGCTGTCCTGACCGTTCTGCTTTCCGGCCTGCTCTCGGGTTCGCTGCTGGCGCTTGCCGCCTGCGGCAAGGCAGGCGAGGACCCGGCCGTGCTCGACAGTGCGAGCGCAGAGGTGGATGCGACCGATGCGGTGGTCGATGCAGGTCCGGTGGACAGCGCAACCTCCGCCCCCGCTCCTGCCGCTGCTTCACTGGACACCGGCGCGCTGAACGAGCGCCGCGATCCCGAACGGCTGCTGCGCTACTACGTCAGCGCCGTGCGCGTCGGGGACTGGGACGCAGGCGCTCAGGCATGGAGCCTTGACGCGCAGATGACCGCGCAGAAGCTGCAGGCCGAATTCGACGGCGCCAACCCGCGTCTTGCAGTCGGCAAGGGCGACATGGAACGGGCGGCGGGCTCGCTCTATTACGAAGCGCCGATCGTGGTCGATTTCGGCGATGGCCGCCCGTCCAAGCGCGGCACCATCGTGCTGCACCGCGTAAACGATGTGCCGGGGGCCAGCGACCTGCAGCTCAACTGGCGGATCGAGCGGACGTCCACCCTCACGCAGTAAAAGGGGGGGCACAAACCTCCCGGCTCCGCTCGGGCTTGGCCTGTAAAACCCCCCGCTGTCCGCTCGCCGGTCGATCTGCGATCAACGCCTGCAGACGCGCCCTTGCCCACCGGCCACCCGCTCGGCTATCAGCGCGCGCATGAACCTGCTGCGGGTGCGAACACTTGCGGTCCCGAACGTCTGTTTGCCTTTCAAGGAGCCGGCTTTGCTGTTCCTCACCATTTTCCAGATCGTCAGCTACCTGATCGACATCATCGTCTTCGTGGTGATCGTGCAGTTCGTGCTCGGCCTGCTGATCGCGTTCAACGTGGTCAACATGCACAACCAGTTCGTCTCGGCGCTCTATACCGCGCTGAATGCGATCCTTGACCCGATGCTGCGGCCGATCCGCAAGATCATGCCCAATACCGGCGCGATCGACTTTTCGCCGATGGTACTGATCATCGGCCTCAAGATCCTGCAGATCATCTTCGGCAACCTTGCCATGGCAGGCTACTGATGAGCGCCGCTATCATCGACGGAAAGGCCTTCGCCGAAGGGCTGCGCGCACGTGTCGGCACCGCTGCGGTGGGCTTCGAGGCGAAGACCGGCCGCAAGGCGGGGCTGGCCGTGGTGCTGGTGGGCGAAGACCCCGCAAGCCAGGTCTACGTGCGCAACAAGGGCAAGCAGACCCTGGCCGCGGGGATGAACAGCTTCGAACACAAGCTGCCCGCCGACACGTCCGAGGCGGACCTGCTGGCCGTGGTGGAGCAGCTCAACAACGACCCGGCGGTGGACGGCATCCTTGTCCAGCTACCGCTGCCCGCGCACATCAACGAGCAGAAGGTCATCGCCACGATCAACCCGGACAAGGACGTCGACGGTTTCCACGTCGTCAATGTCGGGCGTCTGGCAACCGGCCTGCCGGGCTTCGTGCCCTGCACGCCGCTGGGCTGCGTGATGCTGCTGAAGGACAGGCTGGGCTCGCTTTCGGGCCTCGACGCGGTGGTGATCGGGCGCTCGAACATCGTCGGCAAGCCGATGGCGCAGCTGCTGATCGCACAAAGCTGCACGGTCACCGTGGCCCACAGCCGCACGAAGGACCTGGCCGAAGTGGTGCGCCGGGCCGATATCGTGGTGGCGGCGGTCGGCCGTCCCGAAATGGTCAAGGGTGATTGGCTCAAGCCCGGCGCGACCGTGATCGATGTGGGCATCAACCGCGTATCCGGCGCGGAAGAGGGCAAGACGAAGCTGGTGGGCGACGTCGATTTCGCCTCTGCCGCCAATGTCGCGGGGGCAATCACGCCGGTTCCGGGCGGGGTGGGGCCGATGACGATCGCGGTGCTGCTGCGCAACACCATCGTCGCTGCCCACCGCAACGCGGGCCTTCCCTTCGACGAGAACGCGCTTTGAAGCGCCTCGCGCTCGGTCTGGTGCTGGTGGCTGCCCTGACGGCCTCGGTCCAGACCGACGCGAGGCCCAAGCGCCGCCTGCCGCCGGGCGCCGGCACCGCCAACCCCAGCGCCCTCGTTGCAGAGGAGATCGCCTTCGCCCGGCTTGCGCGGGACAAGGGGCAGTGGAAGGCGTTCCGCGAATTTGCGGACGATACCGCGCTCATGTTCGTGCCGCAGGAAGTGCAGGCGCAGGACTGGCTCAAGATGCAGAAGGAGCCTGCCGCGCCCGTGCAGTGGGATCCCCATCAGGTCTGGATGAGCTGCGACGGCACGCTGGGCGTCACCAAGGGTGCGTGGCAGCGGCCGGACGGTTCGGTCGGCTGGTACACCACCATCTGGAAACGCCAGAAGAAGGGCGAATATCGCTGGGTTCTGGACCACGGCGACACGCTGCCCGCTGCGCTGCCCGAACCCGAGATGCTGACCGCGCGGGTTGCGAAATGCGGCCGTCATCCCGATGCACCGCCGTCCGTCACCCCGCCTGAGGACGCACGCACGTTCACCGGCGGTAACTCGCTTGACGGCACCTTGCGCTGGAACGTCACGGTGCTTTCAAGCAACGATGCGCGCACCGTCAGCGTACAACTGT
Organism: Novosphingobium guangzhouense; assembly: GCF_002896965.1. Taxonomy (GTDB): domain Bacteria; phylum Pseudomonadota; class Alphaproteobacteria; order Sphingomonadales; family Sphingomonadaceae; genus Novosphingobium; species Novosphingobium guangzhouense. The sequence goes on along the minus strand of NZ_LYMM01000073.1, from coordinate 63,763 downwards.
GGAATGGTGCACAGTTCGAGACGATCCTGCAGGACAAGGTGACGCCGCAAGGTTAGGATAGGCCGGATGTACGAGCTTTTCCTCAGCGCCTTCGTCACGCTTTTCGTCGTTATCGACCCGCCCGGCTGCGCGCCCATCTATGCCGGGCTGTCCGCCGGGGCGAGCCGTTCGCAGGCGATCGCCATGGCCGCGCGCGCCTGCCTGATCGCGGCGATCATCCTTGTCGTCTTCGCGCTGTTCGGCAAGACGCTGCTGAACGCCCTGCATATCGAACTGGACGCCTTCCGCATCGCCGGGGGCATCATGCTGTTCATGATCGCCATCGACATGGTCTTTGAAAAGCGCACCCAGCGGCGTGAGGAGCGGGCGGAGAAGATCATCGCCCACAACGCCGTCACGCCCGAGGTTGAAGACGTGTCGGTCTTCCCGATGGCGATGCCGATGCTGGCAGGGCCGGGCTCCATCGCCACGATGATGCTGCTGACCAGCCGTGCGCACGGCACCGAACAGACGCTGACGATCCTTGGCGCGATGGTTGCCGTCATGATGCTGGCCTTCGCGGCGCTGGCTGCCGCGGGTCCGCTGATGAAGGTTCTGGGCGACAAGGTGGAGGCGGTCATCACCCGCCTGCTGGGCGTCCTGCTGGCCGCTCTGGCTGCGCAGTACGTGATCGACGGGGTCAAGGCGACGCTGCAACTGGGCTGAGAATTCATCGCCGCCCGATATCGCCCCCGCGCCTTGCCGCCGCCTTGCCGCCGGGGCGACCGCCTCTAATCTTGCGCCGACACCATAAAACGGCGGAGAAGGCTGCATGACCGGCAGGCTGGAATTCAGCTACCTCTACGATTTCCGCAATCCGGCAGCGTGGCACCGCCCGCCCGAAGCGCTCTATGCCGATATCCTTGACGTGGTTGCGGAAACCGAAGCGCTGGGTTTCGATGGGGCCTTCGTGCCCGAACACCATCTGGCGCAAGATGGCTACATGTCCTCGCCGCTCGTCGCGCTGGCGGCGATGGCTGCGCGGACCCGGCGGATGCGGCTGGGTACGGGCATCGCGCTTGGCCCCCTGTATGAGCCGCTGCGGTTCGCGCAGGACTGCGCGGTGCTGGACAGTCTTTCGGGCGGGCGGCTGCAACTGGGCCTGGCGATCGGCTACCGTGCCCGCGAATATGCCGCGCACGGACTTGATTTCACCAAGCGCGGCGCGCGGTTCGACGAATTTCTGGAGATCGTGCGCCGCCTTTGGGCCGGTGAGACGGTGGACTTCGCGGGGCGCTTCTTTACCCTTCACGGCGCCGGCGCCGCGCCGCTTTCCAGTCGCGGTCACATCCCGCTCTACATCGGCGGCTTCGCGCCAAAGGCGCTGGAGCGGGTGGCGCGCCATGGCGACGGCTACTTCGGCAATCCCGAAATCTGGCCGCTCTATCGCGACAAGCTGATGGCGGCAGGCAAGGACCCGGCACAGGCGCGGATCTGGCTGCAGGGGCTGATGCTGGTGGTGGCACAGGACAAGGAGGCCGCGCTGGAAGAACTGGCGCCCCACTTCCATCACGTCAACAACAGCTACGGCGCCTGGATGAACGAGGACAAGGCCATCGGGCTGGACGGTCCCGCGATTCAACCGATGACCCTTGACGCGTTCAAGGCCAGCGGCATCCTGCAAATCCTGACCCCGGCAGAGGCCGTCGCCCATTTCCGGTCATTGCGCGAACAGGCGCCGGTTACGCAATTCACGATGATGATGCCGCCCGGCCTTCCGGCAGAGCGCTTCCTCGCTTATGCGGGGCTCTTCGCGCGGGAGGTTATCCCGCATTTCCAGTGAGGGCGGCGTAATGGACGATGCGGAGAAGGACGGCGAGCGCCGCAGCGGATCGCCGCAATCGGTCACCCGTGTCATCCGCCTGCTCGAAGCGCTTTGCATCAGCAGCGATCCGGTGTCGCTGGCCGACCTCAGCCGCCGCCTGAAAACCCCCAAGAGCAGTCTTGCGGCGCTGCTGCGCGGGCTGGCGGATGAAGATCTGGTGGTCGCCACCGAAGGGGCCTGGCGGCTTGGCCCGGGCGCTTTCGGTCTTGGCAGCGCGCTGACCGAAGCGCGGCGGCGGCTGCAAAGCTCTGATCTGGTGCGCGAAGGAATGCGTCGGCTGTGTGCGCGCAGCGGAGAGACGGTACTGCTGGCGGTGGGCGATCATGGAGCCGGTGATAGCGGTGACATGGTCACTTATGTGGACATGGTCGAAAGCAGCAACGTTGTGCGCTATTCGGTTTCGGTCGGCGACCGGCGGCCGTTCTATGCGACGTCAGCGGGCAGGGCGCTGCTGTCCACCTGTTCGCCCGCCGCGGTCGATGCCTATCTGGCGCGCGTGGCGTTGCGACCGCTGGCGCCGGGCACCGAGGTCGATCAGGCTGCGCTGGCTCGGGCAGTCGATCTGGTCCGTGTGCAAGGCCATGCGCAGACCGTGGATCAGGCGGCGGAAGGGGTCACGGGTACGGCCGCAGTGGTGCGCGATGCGGCGGGCGGTGTGGTCGGCGCGCTGGTGATCGCGGCCCCCAGCGCGCGTGCGGCCGCGCGGCTGGACGAACTTGCGGCTCTGGTGCGCGATGAGGCCGCAGCGATCTCGCGCAGCCTGGGATTCCGTTAGGCCGCAGACCGCATCGCGCGATCGGCGTTTTCCAGAGCGCCTTCGATCGCGGCAAGGAACTGGTCGGTGGCGCGTTCCCACGAATAGAGGGCGCCCAGCGCGGCGGCGTCTGTCCGCTCCACCGTCAGCGCGGCTTCCACGGCGCGGGCCAGCGATGCATCGACCGCCCCGGCCGGCCAGCCGACCCGGTGGTCCACGCCGCGCCCGTCAGCGCCCAGGATGTCGACCGGGCCTGTGACCGGGAAGGCGGCCACGGGGGTGCCACAGGCGAGCGCCTCGATCACGACAAGCCCGAAGGTGTCGGTCAGGCTGGGAAACACGAAGCAGTCCGCGCTGCGGTACGCCGATGCCAGCGCTTCTCCCGACAGCGCACCAAGGAACAGCACATGCGGATAGCGGCGGCGCAGGCTGTCGAGCGCAGGGCCGTCTCCAACGACGACCTTGCTGCCCGCGACGTCGAGATCAAGGAACGCCTCAAGGTTCTTTTCCGGCGCAACACGGCCGACATTGAGCAGGATCGGGCCGGGGCGGGACGCCCTGAGCGCGGCCATCTCGGCCAGTTGCGGACCGTCCGGGCGGAACAGGGCGTGGTCGATACCCCGGCTCCAGGCGCGGGTGGGGCCGATGCCGCGTCCTTCAAGCTCGATGGCCAGACTGCGGGTGGAAACCATGACCGCCCGGCTCTGCGCGTGAAAGCGTTGCAGGATCGGCCAGAAATACTCTGCCGAAAGCCCGGTGCGCACGGCGCAGTATTCGGGGAAGCGGGTATGGAAGGCGGATGTGAAGGGCACCCCGCGCGAAAGGCACCAGCCGCGCGCGGCCCAGCCGATCGGGCCTTCGGTGGCGATGTGGACGATATCGGGCGCGGCCTTGTCCAGTATCCGGCGCACGCCGAAGCGCGGTGCCATGGCCAGCCGGATCGACGAATAGCCCGGCATCGGCATGGTCAGGAACCGGTCGGGCGAGATGGTCTCCACCTCATGCCCGCGCGCGGTGAGGTGATCGACGGTGGCAGTGAGCGAGCGGACTACGCCGTTGACCTGCGGCAACCAGGCGTCGGTTGCCAGGGCCAGCTTCACGATACGGCCTCCGGGGCGGCTTCGCTGGTGGTGGCAGGGCCATCCCTTTCAGCCTGATCTTCCGCCGGTTCATCCTTGACGGTGTGGCCGCCGGTTTCCTTTACCCAGTCGATCAGCGCCATGTGGCCGGTGAAGTCTTCGGCCAGCGCGGTGCAGCTTTCGACCCAGTCACCGTCGTTATAATAGGTGATGCCGCCGAATTCGCGGATCTCGGCGCAGTGGATATGGCCGCAGACCACCCCGTCGAACCCGCGTGAGGTGGCTTCGGTGGCCACGGCCTCCTCATAGCTGCCGATGAACTGGACGGCGTTCTTGACCTTCTTCTTCATGTAGGCCGAAAGCGACCAGTACGGCATGTGCAGGCGGCGGCGCACCGCGTTGAACACGATGTTGGCGCGCAGCAGCATGGAGTAAGCCTGGTCCCCCAGGAACGCGAGCCACTTGTGGTAGAGCACCACCCCGTCGAACGCATCGCCATGCGTCACCAGCAGGCGGCGACCGTCGACGGTGGTGTGGACATGTTCCAGCGCCAGTTCCACCCCGCCGAAGCTGAGGCCCGCGTAATCGCGCAGCATCTCGTCATGGTTGCCGGCGATGAAGATCACGCGGGTGCCGCGATGCGCCATCTTGAGGATGCGGCGGACCACTTCGTTGTGCGCATCGGGCCAGTACCAGCCCTTGCGCAGCCGCCACCCGTCCACGATGTCGCCGACAAGGTAGAGCGTTTCACACTCGTGCGCGCGCAGGAAGTCCACCAGCATTGCGGCATTGCAGCCGCGGGTGCCAAGGTGGATGTCCGAGATCCAGATCGTGCGATACTTGCGTTTCGGGCGGAAGCCCTTGGGATCGGGAAGGTCGAGCCAGGCGGGGATGCCGCCCTCGTTCCTTTTAGGGCCGTTGCCACGTCCGATGAAGTCTTCGATCTGCTCGCGCATGGTCGTTCGTCCCCAAATGCCCAGCGATTGCGCGGCCTATGACAGCGGGCCGTTGCGGCGCCGTGACGGTTGCGGGTCATTTTCGTGACAGGGGACAAGGCTCTTGTTGATAACCGTTATTTCCCGATTGTTGCCGCCGCTGCGGGCGGTTTTGCGATTTCACCGCCATGTCACCGATATGTCACCGGGTCGTCACACAGGGGAGGCAAAAGCCCGCCGTACCAAGGGGCAGACTATCTCGAAAAGGCGGACAACGGGGCGATGCGGCGGATCGACATTTTGCTGGCGAGCGAACTTTCGGGGGGGCTCGCGCCGTTTCGGCATGACCAGTTCGACGTGGTCCTGCATCGCTGGACGGACTTTGCGGAACTGCCGCTGATCGAGGGCGCCCTGTGGGTGTTCATCGACTGGGTACTGCCGGAAATGTCGGGGCTTGAACTGTGCCGCCGTCTGCGGGCCGACAGCCTGACCGCTCATGCCCACGTGACGATGGTGCTGGAAGAGGACAATCAGGAAGACCGCAAGCGTGCGCTGCGCATGGGGGCGGACGACTATATGGTCGGGCCGCTGACGCGCACCGGCCTGCTCGACCGCGTGCTGGGTGCCAATATCGGCGAACAGGACAGCGCGGGCATCCGCGTCGTCACGCAGGGCGAACTGATGGTGGACGTGGCCGCGTTCCAGGCGCGCTTTCAGGGCAAGCCGATATCGCTGATGCCTAACGAACTGCGCCTGCTGCGTTACTTCATCGAACACCCCGGCCGCGTGTTCAGCCGCACCCAGTTGATCTCGGCGCTGGGTAAACAGGAACCGCCGGTGGACGAGCGCACGGTGGACGTGTGGATCGGCCGCCTGCGTCGCGCGCTCAAGGGCGTGGGAGCGGGCAACCCGCTGCGCACGGTACGCTCGCTGGGGTACGTCTTCGACGCGGCCTGAGCCGTCAGCGGGAGGGGCGGAGAAGGGCCGCCCGCCTTATTGCAGGGTGGCCCCGTCCTCTTCACCGTCCCCGGCGCGGCCGAAGAACTGCATCAGCTGCACCAGCAGTTCGCACCTTGCGGACAGCCCGGTCGCTTCCAGCAGCGCCTGCTTGGCGGCGGGATCGAACGGGGCGATCTGCGAGACGCCGTTGATCAGCGACATGTCGTCCAGCCGCCCAACCTGATCCCAGTCGACCACGTATCCCTGCGCCTGTGCGAAGCGCTTTGCCTCGCGTTCGAAGCTGGCGCGTTCGATCGGGGCCAGCACTTCATCAGGTTCTTCCAGCAATTCTGCCTCGACCTGCCGGAACGGGGTGGTCACATCGAGTTCGCGCAGGATGCGGAAGCGCTGTTCGCCTTCAAGGATGATGTTGAAGCGGCCATCTTCCAGCGCCTCAACATCGCCGATGCGCCCCACGCATCCCACCGCGAAGAGGGGGGCGCCCTCCATCGCCTTCTGCGGCTGGATCATGCCGATCCGCCGATCGCGGGCGAGGGCGTCGCTCACCATCGCGCGGTAGCGCGGCTCGAAGATGTGGAGCGGCAGTTGCAGCCCCGGATAGAGCACCGCGCCGGTCAGCGGGAAGATGGTGATCCGCGCCAATGCCTCAGCCGAACAGCACGGTGGAGAGCTTGCGGCGGGTGGTCGAGACCCACGGGTCTTCCAGGCCGATCGCCTCGAAGATCTGCAGCAGCTTGGTACGCGCGGCGCCCTCGTTCCATTCGCGATCGGACGTGATCATGCGCAGGAGGGTATCGGCGGCGGCATCGCGCTCTCCGGCGGCGAAGGCGGCGCCGGCGAAGGCGAACTGCGCTTCCATGTCGGCGGGACGTTCTGCCGCGGCGGCGCGCAGGGCGGCAAGTTCGCTGTCTTCCGGCTTGTCCTTGGCCAGTGCAAGCATACCGCGCGCGCGTTCGACGTGGGGGTCGGTGGAGAGCGGTTCGCCCAGCGAATCGAGCACCTGTTCCGCCTCTTCGATCCGCCCGGCAGCCACGAAGGCGCGGACGAGGCCGCCCAGCACTTCGCCATTATCCGGCGCGACTTCGAGGATCTGCATGAAGATGCTGGCGGCGCGTTCGCCGTCGCCTTCGGCCAGCGCTTCGTCGCCCATGGCGATCAGGGGGACGAGATCGACCTGCGGCTCTGCGCCTTCGGGCTGTACGGGCAGCTTGGCCAGCAGCTGGTCCAGCATGCCCTTGAGCTGCGATTCGGTGCGCGCATTGGTCAGGTCCGCCACCGGCTGGCCCTGGAAGATCGCGTAGACCGTGGGGATCGACTGCACGCGGAACTGCGCGGCGATGAACTGTTCCTCATCGACGTTGACCTTGGCGAGCAGGACGCCCTTGTCGGCATATTCGGCGGCCACCTTTTCCAGCACCGGGGTCAGCGCCTTGCAGGGGCCGCACCATTCGGCCCAGAAGTCGAGGATCACCAGCTGGGTCATCGAAGGTTCGGCAACGGCCTTGCGGAACCGGTCCACTGCCTTCTGTTCGTCGAGGTTGAGACCCATGCTGGCCAAGATTCGTGCTCCGCTTGCGAAAAATCAGGCCCCTAGATTGGCCTTTCGCGCGCATTTGTGAAGGGATAATGCGCCAATTCGGCCCGTTTCCGAGGCGGTGGCAAAAAGTTTGCTTTTTGTGCTTGCCGCCCCGCCGAACCACTGCTAGTGCGCCGCCTCCACCCCGGACGGGCCGCTTTCGCAGCCTTTTCCGAAGCGCCAGAGCGGGCGTAGCTCAGGGGTAGAGCACAACCTTGCCAAGGTTGGGGTCGAGGGTTCGAATCCCTTCGCCCGCTCCAGTTTTCCCACATCGCGAAAACTTTTCCCTGCGGGGGCGGCGGTCATGTGGCGCGTGTTGCGGCGATCAGGTTTGATTTGAACTTGCTGCGTTGCACCACGATAGTGTCGCCATGCAAAACCTCTTTCGAATCCTGTTCTGGCTGGCGCTTGTCTTCGCAGTGACGATGGCCGTGCTGCCTCACCCGCCGCAACTTCCCGGCGGGCCGAGCGACAAGTTTCAGCACATGATGGCCTTTGCCACGCTGGCCGTGCTGGCGGCGCTGGGATACCCGCGCGTGCCCAGGATGGCCGTCGCGGCGGGACTGGTGCTGGTCGGTGCGGGGATCGAGGTGGTGCAGATGATTCCTTCTCTCAATCGCGACGCGGAGGTCATGGACCTTGTCGCCGATACTTTCGCCGTCCTCGTCGTGCTGGGCGCGGTCAGCCTGGCTTTGCGGCTTCGCCGTAATCGGCGAAGCGGCGGCCGGTAAAACGGGGCGGGTAAAACGGGCCGGGTAAAACGGGCCGGGTAAAAATTGTGTCATGAGGGCCTTGCAGACCTCGCGAACCGCTGCTAGTGGCCCCTCCACCCGGACGGAAGCGGCCACGCCGCACTGTCCCTTAAACGCCAGAGCGGGCGTAGCTCAGGGGTAGAGCACAACCTTGCCAAGGTTGGGGTCGAGGGTTCGAATCCCTTCGCCCGCTCCAGTTTGCGAACAGCACTCTCTACATATCCGGTCTTGTGTTCTGCGCGGTGACGATCCACGCGGCGCCGTCTATCATCACCGATCGTTCGCCGGGGCGTGACGCAAAGGCCATTCGCACCGCGTCGGCGGCGCGTGCCCGCAAGTGTTCCGGCTGGCCTTCCAGCACGCGCGACAGGGGGCCGACCTCGAAAGCCATGGCCAATGCATCTTCCACGGCTTCGGCCCGGTTCGCACCGGCACCGAAGGGAATGTCGTGGTCGAACGGGGTCAGGACGATGTCTGCAAAGCCCGCCTGCGTCAGTATAGCGCGGACGCGTTCGGGATCGCCGAAGGAAAACGGCCCCGGCGTTCCGGGAGCGGGCTGGGGAAGCGGCGGCACGATATCGCGCACTGCGCCCAGCGGCAGGCGAACCCAGTCGTTTTCCGCTGCCGCGCGCCAGCACACGAAGGCTACGCGTCCGCCAGGTTTCAGCGCCCGGCGCATCGTGGCGAAAGCGGCGGCGGGATCATCGAAGAACATCACCCCGAAGCGCGAGAACAGCAGGTCGTAGCCGGTTTCGGCAGGATCATGTTCGGCCGCATCACGCACCGTAAAGCGCAGGGGAGCACCTTGCGGCGTCAGGCTGCGGGCGCGGTCCACCAGCGCTTCGGAGATGTCCAGGCCCAGCACTTCGCCCGCGGCGCCGACGCGCCGTGCCAGTGCAAGGCTGCTGGCGCCCGCACCGCAGCCGATATCGAGCACCCGTTCGCCGGGGCTGGGCGCGGCAGCGGCCACGGCCGCTTCGCCGAAGACCGCCAGCATGGCGTCGAGCCGCTGCTGGTTGGCCACCCAGCGCGCGCCGCTATCGCCGTTCCAGTCCTTGACCTGATAGGCGTTGTGCTTGGACATGAGACCTCATTGTTGCGAATCAATCTCAACAATGAGGTCTTGGTAGCGCGAACTCAATCCCCGGCGATGGTCATTCCATCGATGCGCAGGGTCGGCACGTTGATCGCACGGTGCCATTCAAGGTCGTTGGCCGCCGTCAGGTGCGCGAACATAGACAGCAGGTTGCCCGCCACGGTGAACTCCGCCACCGGGCCGGCCAGTTGGCCATCGACGATGCGGAAGCCCGCCGCGCCGCGGCTGTAATCGCCGGTGACGCCGTTGACGCCCTGGCCGATCAGTTCGGTCACGTAGACCCCGTCCTTCACGTCCGCCATCAGTTCTGCGGGGGAAAGCGTTCCTGCCGCAAGGTGGACGTTGCCGGTCGAGACGCCGGGCGCGCCGCCGCCGTTGCGGGCGGCATGGCCGGTGGGCGCAAGGTTCAGTTGGCGGGCCGAGGCCGAATCGAGCAGCCAGCCGGTCAGGCGGCCGTCTTCCACGATGTTGCGGGCCGAAGTGGCCAGCCCTTCGCCGTCGAACGGGCGCGATCTCAGGCCGCGCGGGGTGTGCGGATCGTCGGCGATGACGATGCCGGGCGCGAAGATCTGCTCGCCCAGCTTTTCCAGCAGGAAGCTGGAGCGGCGGGCGATGGCGCTGCCGGTGATTGCGCCCAGCAGGTGGCCTACCAGCGAACTGGACACGCGCGGGTCGAAGATTACCGGCATGGCGCCGCTCTTCATCTTGCCCGAGCCGAGCTTGGCGACGGTGCGTGTCCCCGCAAGGCGGCCGATTTCGGCGGGCGAGGGCAGGTCGGCGTGGTGGTGGGCGCTGCGCCAGGCGTTGTCGCGCTGCTTGTCAGATCCTTCGCCGCCGACGACCGAGGCGCTCAGCGAATGGCTGGTCGATCCATAGGCGCCGGAAAAGCCGTGGCTGGTGGCAAGCGCGAAGACGCCTTGCCCGAAGCTGGCGGTTCCGCCGTCCGAATTGGTGATGCCCGAGATGGCGCGCGCCGCGTCCTCTGCCTCCAGCGCGGCGGCGCGCAGGGCTTCGGGGCTGGGTTCGTGCGCATCGATCAGGTCAAGTTCGGGCCAGGGGCCGCGCGTCAGCAGTTCTTGGGGGGCAAGGCCGGCATAGGCGTCTTCCGGCGCGGCGCGGGCCATGTCGATGGCGCGGGCTGCCAGTTCGTCCAGCGCGGCGGGGGTAAGGTCGGACGATCCGATGCTGGCCGAACGCCTGCCCACGAACACGCGCAGGGCGATATGCTCGCTCTCGGACCGCTCCACGTCCTCCAGCTTGCCGAGGCGGACCTGGATGCCTTCGGAAGAACTGGCGCCATAGACCGCATCTGCGGTTTCGGCCCCGGCGCGTCGGGCGCGCTCCACAAGGTCAAGCGCGCGGTCCCTTGCCTGATCCGGACTGAGCATGGCCTGTAAAACTCCCGATAAAAAGCCGATATTGCGGCCATGCCCTAGTCGCGGCGGTGGCGAAGGGCAAACGGGAGTTTCGTTCAGGCGAAGAGCAGGGCCAGCCCCTTGAACAGCGCGGTGAGGGCAAAGGGCAGGCCGATCGCCAGCAGCCACAGCGCCAGACGGTCCCGCCGGTAATAGGGGGCAAGCGCGGGGTCGTGCGCCTGTTCGTCAGTCAGCCGGTTCCAGCGCGATTCGAAACGGCGGCAGGCGGGGATGATGGCGACGACGAGGATCACCAGCGCGAAATAGGGCAGCAGAGAGCCGCCATGCGCCTTGAGCGCGCCGATCGTCACGAAGATCTGCAGTGCGGTGTAGACGAGCAGCGCGTAGGCGATGTGATCGCTCATCTTGCGGCGCCAGTCGCTGGCGGCCGACGTCGATGCCGACACCGGCGCAGCGTAGGATCCCGAGTGCGACGGCTCGGGCTGGGAACTGGAACCTCGCACCGGCTGGTGCGCTGCATGGTCCGTCATCCTGTCCATCAGGGCGATTCTCCTCGTCCTCTTTATCCACTGACTACATCACTGAAAGACGTTCATGGCAAGTTCAGTTCCATTTTCCGCAAGTGCGAAGGGCGGGGTATCCCGATTTTCTGCGAGTCATGCACGAAACCTGCCAAGTGGGTCGCCTAAGCGGAAATGCCGTCTTGCGGGGGTGTGCCTGCCTGCGGTAAGTGCCCGGCAATGACGGCAGAACTTCAGCAGGATCACGGCCCCGCAGCCACCGACTCCGAACTTCTGGCGGAGCGTGGCGGCCTTGAGGTCATCTCCATCGCCAAAAGCTACGACAAGCGCGCGGTGCTTACCGATATCTCGCTTTCGGTGGCCAAGGGCGAAGTGCTGGGCCTGCTTGGCCCGAACGGCGCGGGCAAGACGACGTGCTTCTATTCGATCATGGGGCTGGTCCGGCCGGATTCGGGGCGCATCCTGATGGACGGCGTCGACGTTACCCGCCTGCCGATGTACCGCCGCGCGATCCTTGGCCTTGGCTATCTGCCGCAGGAAACCTCGATCTTCCGGGGCCTGACGGTGGAACAGAACATCGGCGCCGTGCTTGAACTGAATGAGCCGGACCGCGATCTGCGGCAGGCGGAACTGGATCGGCTGCTTGACGAATTCGGCCTTACGCGGCTGCGCTCCAGCCCGGCGATGGCGCTTTCGGGCGGCGAACGCCGGCGTTGTGAAATTGCCCGCGCGCTGGCGGCCAAGCCTTCGATCATGCTGCTGGACGAACCGTTCGCGGGCATCGATCCGCTGTCGATCTCGGACATCCGCCATCTGGTCAAAGACCTGAAAACGCGCGGGATCGGGGTGCTGATCACCGACCATAACGTGCGTGAAACGCTGGATATCGTCGACCGCGCCTGCATCATCTACGGCGGGCAGGTGCTCTTCGCAGGCAGCCCCGAAGCACTGGTGGCGGACGAGAACGTGCGGCGTCTCTACCTGGGTGAAGGCTTCACGCTGTGAGGCAGCCCTTCTCGGGGCGCTGATCCATGGCTCTGGGGCCACGCCTGGATCTCAGGCAGAGCCAGTCGCTGGTGATGACGCCGCAGCTTCAGCAGGCGATCAAGCTGCTGGCGCTGTCCAATCTTGAGATCGAAACCTTCATCGGCGAAGCGCTCGACGGCAATCCGCTGCTCGATGTAGGCGCTCAGGGCCCCGCCCCGGCGACAGAGGCTGTAGAGGCACCTGCGCAAGCGCGCTCCACGGCTCTGGAAAGTTCCGGCGTCGACCGCCTGATCGGAGAGGGGCGCGGGGCGGACGATCGGCCGCTGGATATCGATGCCTCCTCGCTCGATCGCGATCGCGATACCGGCGACGGCGCCGTGCGCGACGATGGATGGGGCGCGGACTTGCGGCTGGCCGCTGCGGGCGGGGGCGAGGACGGCCCCGGCATCGATGATCGCCCCGCGCTGGACGGCACCTTGTCCGAACATCTGGAGGCGCAGGTCGGTGCGGCATCGCGCGATCCGTTTACCGAGGGCGTGGCGCGCTACATCATCGGCCAGCTGGACGAGGCGGGATACCTGCCCGTGCCGCTTGCCGAACTGGCGGGCGATCTGGGCGTGGGCCCCGGCGAGATGGAAGAGGCGCTGGCGCTCGTCCAGTCGCTCGACCCGACGGGCGTGGGCGCGCGATCGTTGTCGGAATGCATCGCCCTGCAGGCGCGCGAGGCGGATCGCTATGACCCGCTGATGGCGAAGTTGATCGACAACCTCGATCTGCTGGCGCGCGGCGACCTTGCCCGCCTCAAGCGCATCTGCGGGGTGGATGACGAGGATTTCGCCGATATGCTGGCCGAACTGCGCGGCTACGATCCCAAGCCCGGCCTGCGTTTCGGCGGGGAGCCGAGCGGCGCGGTGACGCCCGATATCCTTGTAACGCCCGGCGCCGACGGCGGCTGGTCCATCGCGCTCAATCAGGCGACGCTGCCGCGCCTGATCGTCAATCGCGGCTACTACGTCGAACTCAAGGGCGAGTGCGACGACAAGGCATCGCGCGCGTGGCTGTCTGACAAGCTGGCCGACGCGAACTGGCTGATCAAGGCGCTGGACCAGCGCCAGAAGACGATCCTGAAGGTTGCCGCAGAACTTGTGAAGCAGCAGGACGGGTTCTTCCGCCACGGCGTTGCGCACCTTCGCCCGCTGACGCTGCGGGCGGTGGCGGAAGCGATCGGCATGCACGAATCGACCGTCAGCCGCGTCACCTCGAACAAGTTCCTCAACTGCCCGCGCGGCACTTACGAACTGAAATACTTCTTCAGCTCCGGCGTCGCCTCCGCCGATGGAGAGGGCGGGGCTTCGGCCGAAGCGGTCAAGGCGGCGATCCGGCAACTGATCGATGCCGAAGATCCCAAGGCGATCCTTTCCGACGATGCGCTGGTGGATCTGCTGAAGGGCAAGGGCTTCGAACTCGCCCGGCGCACCGTGGCCAAGTACCGCGAGGCGATCGGGCTGGGCAGTTCGGTGCAGCGCCGCCGGCAGAAAGCAATTTCGGCGGGAAGATAAGGCGCAAGGCTGGAACTTGCGGCCGCATTGCACGTTTCAGGTGTGTGTCCCCGGTCAAGGGCGGCTCCCCCGCGGGAGCCGCCCTTCCATTTTTACTCCTTACAGCAGCGACAACTGGCCATCCTTTGCGGGGCGGGCGTGCTCCTCGCGCTGCTCCAGCGCCGAAAGCGTCAGGCCCATCAGGCGGATCGGCTGGGGCAGGGGCAGGTGGTCTTCCAGAAGCGCGTGGCCGATCACGGCGAATTCGGCCTTGTCCGCCACGAAATGGTGGAGCGAGCGGGCGCGGGTAAGGGTCTGGAAATCGGCATAGCGCAGCTTCATCGTCACCGTGCGCCCGCGCGCGCCGGACCGTTCGATGCGTTCCCATACCACGTCGACGATGTGGTCCATCGTTTCGCGCAAGGTCACCGGATCGTCGATGTTCTCGAAGAAGGTGCGTTCGCCGCCCACCGACTTGCGCGGCCGGTCGGCGCGGACCTGGCGCAAGTCCACGCCGCGTGCGGCACGGAACAGGTATTCGGCGAAACTGCCGAAGTTGGCGCGCAGAAAGGCCAGATCCTTGCGCGCAAGATCGGCGCCCGTCTCTATGCCAAGGCGCGCCATCTTCTCCGCCCCGCGCGGGCCGACGCCGTGAAAGCGCCGCACCGGCAGCCCCGCCACGAACTGCGCCCCCTCGCCGGGGCGGATGACGCACAGGCCGTCCGGCTTGTTCTGGTCGCTGGCCAGCTTGGCGAGGAACTTGTTGTAGGACACCCCGGCGCTGGCGGTCAGCTGCGTGTCGGCCTTGATCCGGCGGCGGATTTCCTGCGCAATGCGGGTGGCAGAGCCGATGCCTTTGAGGTCTGCGGTAACGTCAAGGTACGCCTCGTCGAGCGACAGCGGTTCGACGTGGGGCGTATAGTCGAGGAAGATCGCGCGGATCTGCTGGCTGACTTCGCGGTACACCTCGAAGCGGGGCTTGCGGAACACCAGATCGGGGCACAGCCGCACCGCACGGGAGGACGGCATGGCCGAGCGGACACCGAACTTGCGCGCTTCATAACTCGCCGCCGCCACCACGCCGCGCCCTGAAGATCCGCCCACCGCAACGGGCAGCCCGCGGATCGAGGGATCGTCGCGCTGTTCGACGCTGGCATAGAAGGCATCCATGTCGACGTGGATGATCTTGCGCAGGCCGTCGGCCTCGTCCTCCCGCGATCCGGGGTGCTGATCGTCCTGCGAAAACATGAAACATCATATAGGCCGGATGCGGCGGAATGCGCCATGGCCAGCTGATTTTCGCTGGCCAACCCCGTGCAACTGCGCCATGCGCAAGCGCATGACTTCCCCCGCACCCCGTCCCGACAAGTTCCCTATGGGGGAGCTTGAATTCGTCGTCATGATGGCATCGTTCCAGGCGCTTCAGGCGCTGGCGATCGACGTCATGCTGCCTGCGCTGGGTGCGATCAGCACGGACCTGCGGCTGACCGACCCCAACCAGCGGCAGCTGATTGTCGGCGTGTTCCTGATCTGCTCGGGACTGGGATCGCTGTTTCCGGGGGCGCTGGCGGACCGTTTCGGGCGTCGTCCGGTGGTGCTGACGGCGATCACGTCCTACGTGCTGCTGTCCATGGTCTGTGCGGTTTCGGCCAGTTTCGAACTGCTGCTGATCGCGCGCGGGGTGATGGGCTTCGTCACTTCCGCGATGATCGTCATGCCGATGACGATCCTGCGCGACCGGTTCGAAGGCGATCGCATGGCGCGCAGCCAGTCGCTGATCGCGATGACTTTCATGGTCGTGCCGATGATCGCGCCGATGCTGGGGCAGACGGTGCTGCTGTTTGCAGGGTGGCGCTGGATCTTCGGGATCATGGGCGGGCTGGCGGCCTGCGTGTTCATCTGGGCCTGGGTACGCCTGCCCGAAACGCTGCACCCCGATTTCCGCCAGCCGGTGCGCCTAGGCGTGATCGCGGGGAACATGGGGCTGGCGCTGAAGGAGCGCGCGTCCTTCGGCTACTTCCTGGGCGCGGCTTTCGTGCAGGGCGCGCTGTTCGGCTACATCAACAGCGCGCAGCAGCTCGTGGGCGAACATTTCGGGGCGGGCACGATGTTCCCGGTGATCTTCGGCTGCATGGCGCTGGTGATGGCCTGCACCAACTTCGCCAATGCCCGCATCGTCGAGCGGTTCGGCGCGCGGCGCGTGTCGCATGCAGCGCTGCTGGGCTACATCGCGCTGGGCGCGATCCATCTGGCGCTGGCGATGCGGGGAGAGGGGCTGTGGACCTTCCTGCCGCTGATGACGCTGTCGATGTGCATGCTCAGCTTCATCGGTTCGAACTTCCAGGCGATTTCGCTGCAGCCCTTCGCGCGGATCGCGGGGGCAGCGGCGTCGGTGATGGCGTTCGTGCGGATGGTGCTGGGGGCGACGCTGGGTTCGCTGATCGGGCAGGCCTACGACGGCACCGCGCGGCCGATCATGGCAGCCATGGTAATGTGCGGCGGCATCGCGCTGGTGCTGGTGCTCTATTCCGAGCGGGGACGGCTGTTCCGCCGTCTGAACCCGCCCGAATTCTACCGCAATGCGCCCCCGCCCGTCAGTCATTGAGATTCAGGCACTGAGTTTCAGGCACTGATGACGGCGGGAGCGACGCGGCCGGGGTTAAACTAGGCTCTGCGGCCGCGGAACAGCTGCACGAGGCCGACGACGATGGCGATCACCAGCAGCAGGTGGATCAGCGCGCCCGAAACCTTGAAGACCACCAGCCCGAGCAGCCAGAGCACGACGAGAATGGCGGCGATGGTGAATAGCATGGATGTTGCTCCCGAAAGATGTGTGCGGGAGTAACGCCGGGCTCTGCGGATTTGTTTCCGGGATATTGCTTAGAGGCGCGCTGCCAGTTCGCGGCGGGAGCGTTCAGGCACCGGCGCAGGAGCGGGATCGCGCCGGGCCTCGAAGAAGGCACAGGCGATCAGGCGCAGCTTTTGCGGCATGCTCACCCGCGCGCGGTGGTCCCAGGCATGGGCGCCAAGCCGCTCCACTTCGCGCGCGATGCCGCCGTATATGCCGGCCGCCGAAAGCACCGCCCAGCGCTGGCGGAAGGCCAGCCGCGCCGCGCCGACGCGGGCTGAGGCTTCGTACTGGCGGGCCAGGGCGCAGGCACGGGCGACCTGGGGGACAAGGGCACGGCGATAGTGGGGCTTGGTGATTTCGCCGGGGGGGATGTCGGCCTCCACCAGCCATTCGACCGGCAGATAGCAGCGCCCGTTGGCGTCATCTTCCCAAACGTCGCGCACGATGTTGGCAAGCTGGAAGGCGATGCCAAGGTCGCAGGCGCGGTCGAGCGTGTCTTCGTCGTCGGCGGGAACCCCCATCACGGCGGCCATCATCACCCCCACCGCGCCTGCCACGTGGTAGCAGTAGCGCAGCATGTCCGCTTCTGTGCGCGGCCGCCATTCGGCGGCGTCGAGCGCGAAACCGGCCAGCACGTCCTCCACCATGGCGGGGGTGACGGGCGTTTCGCGCATCAGCTGGCCCAGCGCATCGAAAGCGGGCGACCCGGTTGCCTCCCCGGCCATCGCCAGTTCGGTCAGGGTGCGGATCGTGGCAAGGCGCGATTCGGGATCGAGCTTGCCGGGCGTGGAAATGCCTCCATGGTCCTGCTCGTCCGCGATATCGTCGCAGGCGCGGCACCACGCGTAGAGCAGCCACACGCGTTCGCGGGTTTCGCGATCGAACAGGCGGCTGGCGGCGGCGAAGCTTTTCGACCCGCGCCGGATGGACTCATGCGCCTCGGCGACGAGGGCGGATCGCCGTGCGCGATCACCCTCGCGCACGACGGTCTCCAGAAGGTTCTCAGTCGCCAACTGTGAAGCTCACAGCGTATTCGGGTCCATGTTGACGATCGGCACGATCGGCTGGTGCGCGTGCATCCGGTCGAGCAGCGGGGCCAGTTCGGTGTCGGCCAGCAGGATGCCCTGATGTGCCGGGCGCACGAAGCCGACTTCGGCCATGTGGCGGTTGAAGGCCAGCAGCCCATCGTAGAACCCGAAGGCGTTGAGCACGCCGACCGGCTTGTTGTGATAGCCCAGCTGCGCCCAGCTTACCGCCTCCCACAGTTCGTCCATGGTGCCCACGCCGCCGGGCAGGACCAGGAAGCCGTCGGACAGTTCGGTGAAGGCTGCCTTGCGTTCGTGCATGGTCTTCACGATCGTCAGTTCGCAATCGTAGTTGGCGACTTCTCCGCCCTTGCCGTCCTTGCCGGTCAGCGCTTCGGGGATGACGCCGATGCATTCGCCGCCCGCCGCCAGTGCGGCACCGGCGACGGCACCCATCAGGCCAAGGCGACCGCCGCCATAGACGACGCCGATGCCCTGCGTGGCCAGCGCGGTGCCGACGTCTGCGGCCAGCTGGACGTAGCGGGGATCGGCGGGAGTGGCGGAGCCGCAGTAGACGGCGAGACGCTTCATGTCAGTCAACTACCTTGATGTTTACCAGCGCGCCTTCGGGAAGATCGCGCGTCTGGCGGGCGAGATCACCCGTGATTTGGATGAGGCGGACGAAATCGATCCGCACCAGATTTTCGTGAGCATAATCCCCGGCGACGAGCGCCTGCGGGGTGAGGCTGTAGACCTCGCCCAATGCGGGTGCCCCTAGCCGCTTTGCCGCCGCATCGACAAGGGCATCGGCGCGCCAGATCGCCTGCGTTTCGTCGCGCGCCAGATAAGCCTTGGCCTCCGCTTCGGTGCCAAGGCGGGTGACTTCGCCCAGATCGGGATCGACGTAGTGGAACGCGCCCGTATCGTCGGTGACCAGCATGTGGCCCATCAGGCTGTGCGCGACCATTTCGGCAAACCGCACCCCGGCCCAGCCCCATGCGGCGTTGAGGGCGTGGATTTCCCTGCCTTTGCCGGCCCGGCTCACTTGAGATCTTCCAGCATCAGCTTTGCAGTGGCCTTGGCGCTGCCGACGACGCCGGGAATCCCCGCGCCCGGATGGGTGCCTGCACCGACGAGGTACAGGTTCTTCAGCTTGTCGTCGCGGTTGTGGCCGCGGAAGAACGCGCTCTGCGTCAGGATCGGTTCAAGGCTGAAGGCATTGCCCTTCCACGCGCCAAGGTCCGTCTCGAAATCGGGCGGGGCATAGTGGAAGCGGGTGACGATGCGGTCCTCGATGTCGGGGATCAGGCGGCGGCCGACTTCGGCGATGACCCGCTGCTCCAGAACCGGGCCGACTTCTGCCCAGTCGATCGGCAGCTTGCCCATGTTGGCGACGGGGACGAGCGCGTAGAACGTGCTCTTGCCCGGCGGCGCCATCGACGGATCGGTGACGGTGGGATGGTGGAGGTAGATCGAGAAATCGCGCGGCAGCACGCCATGCTCGAAGATATCTTCAAGCAGGCCCTTGTAGCGCGGTCCGAACAGGATCGAATGGTGCGGGATGCCGGGCCATGTGCCCTCCAGCCCGAAATGGACCACGAACAGGCTGGGCGAGAAGCGCTTTTTCGCAAGGCTTTTGGCCATGTCGCTGCCGCGGGGGGTATCGCCCAGCAGGGTGGCGTATGTATGCATGAGATCACCGTTGGAGGCGACCGCATCGAAGCGTTCGCGCCAGCCGCTTTCGCATTCCACTTCGGTCACCCGGTCACCGATGGTGTGGACCTGCCGCACCTTGTCGCCCACCCGCAGCGTGCCGCCAAGGCGTTCGAACAGGTTCGCCATGCCCTGCGCCAGCTTGTTGGTCCCGCCCCTGGTCCACCATACGCCACCGTCCTTTTCCAGCTTGTGGATCAGGGCGTAGATCGCGCTGGTGGTCATCGGATTGCCGCCCACCAGCAGGGTGTGGAACGAGAGCGCCTGGCGCAGATGCTCGTCCTTAACGTAGTGCGAAACCATCGAATAGACCGAACGCCACGCCTGATAACGGGCCAGCGCCGGGGCGGCCTTGATCATGCTGGAAAAGTCGAGAAACGCTTCGTGCCCCAGCTTGACGTAGCCTTCCTGCCAGACCCCGGCGGCGTAGCGCTCGAATTCCTCGTACCCGGCAAGGTCGCCCGGCGCGACGCGGGCGATTTCGCGGCGCAGCAGGCCCTCGTCGTTCGAATAGTCGAACGTCACGCCGTCGGTCCAGTTGAGGCGGTAGAACGGCATGACCGGCATCAGCGTCACGTCATCGGCGATGTCGTGGCCTGAAAGCTTCCACAGCTCGCGCAGGCATTCCGGGTCGGTGACCACGGTGGGGCCGGCGTCGAACGTGAAACCGTCGCGCGTCCACGAATAGGCGCGGCCGCCCACCTTGTCGCGCGCTTCGACCAGCGTGGTGGCGATGCCCGCGCTTTGCAGGCGAACCGCAAGGGCAAGGCCGCCGAATCCGGCGCCGATGACGCAGGCCCGCTTCATGATACGGCTCCAAGGTCAGCCGCTCCGAGGTCAGGCGCCCCAAGGTCAGCCAGGACACGCCCGCGCCCGGTCAGGCTGGCCAGCGCGGCAGCCACCGGCACCGGCGGCTTTCCGGCCAGCACCCGCGCCATGTCGAGCGGCGTCGACTGGCCTGCGTAGAAGCGTTCGACCAGTGCTTCGGGCAGGGTGTAGAAGCGCGCAAGCATGCGCCAGCGCTCCGGCCCGGCGGCCGCGCCGAAGAGCATACGGCTCAACATTCGATAGAAGCGCCCCTGGCGCCAGTGCTGTGCGGCCCTGTCATGACTTGTCCTCAATAGGGCGGAGCCTGAGAGATTGTCGAGGCTGCTCAGGTAAAGTGCAAATCTTACCGCATCGGGAATCGAGTAGGATGTCAGCGGGTGGCACAGCGCGGCGCGGGTTCCGGCGCGCGGCAGGGCGCCGCCTTCGCGCCAGAACGCCTCGAAATCCCCTTCCGCGATGACCGGCAGTACGCCGGTTTCCTCGTAGGCGACGTTGTCCACCTGCCAGCCCTGCGACCGCGCATAGTCCACGATGCGGGCGCGCAGGGCGGCAAGGTCCAGCGCGGGGCCGTCCGAATAATACGTGTCCTCGACGAAGACCTCGGTGGCGGAGAAGGGCAGGCAGTAGACGAAGCGGTAGCCGTCGATCTGCTCCACGGCGGCGTCCATCACCACCGGGCGCGTCAGTCCATGGGGTACGGCAAGGCGCAGCGACTGGCCGACGAACTTCTGCCAGCCGCCTGCCATGTGCGGCATCCCCCGGCTGCCCCTTGCGTCGATCACGGCCCCGGCGGTGAAGCGGCGACCGTCCTTCAGGGTGAGGCTGGTGGCTTCGGCGTGCTCCACTTCGGCGCCGGTGAAGATGTGCCGAGCGGGCAGGGCGGCGCGCACCGCCTCGTCAAGCCTGGCGCCCGTTGCGCTGCGGTAGGGCGTCTTCAGGTGCCGTTGTGCGCCGGGAAAGCGCACGTCGTAGCCGCTGTCCCAGCGGGCGGCGATAATCGGGTCCAGCAGAGCCTCTGCGCCGTCGGGCAGGTCGCTGGCGAAGAAGGACCACACGTGATTGCCGCCAAGGTGTTGGCCGCGCTCGAATATAGCGACGCGCAAGTCCGGTCGTCGAGCCGCGAAGGCAAGCGCAATCAGTCCTCCGGCAAGCCCCCCACCGAGTATCGAGAGGTTGAAATGGGGCGGATCGGCGGATTTTTGCTGCATCGCGGCGCTGTTTAGGCATTGCGAACGATTGCTGCAACTTGGCAGGCCGCTCTCTTTACTGCATGCTCGTGACGATGACAGGGCAATTGACCGTTTGCGACGCCGCACCGGGGGATGCGGCCGCAATAGCCGAAATTTACGCGCATTACGTGCTGGAAAGCACGGCGACGTTCGAAACCGACCCACCGGATGCGGCGGAATCGGAGCGGAGGATGCGCGAGCTTATCAAGGGTGGCTATCCTTTCCTTGTCACGCGCGACGATGACGGCCGCGTGCTGGCCTTCGGTTTCGCGCAGCGGTATGGCCCGCGCGCGGGCTATCTGTACAGTGTCGAGACGACGATCTACGTCTGTCAGGGCAGCCTGAACCGGGGGATCGGCAGCGCTCTGCTGCAGGCGCTGCTGGGGGAATGCGAGAAGCGCGGCTTCCGGCAGGCTTTCGCCGTCATTGCCGCGTCTGAGCCGGCATCGGTCGTCCTGCATGCCCGCGCGGGGTTCCTGCCGGTCGGCACGCTGACGGCGGCGGGCTGGAAACACGGTCAGTGGATCGATGTTTTCCTGATGCAGCGCCGCCTTGGGGACGGTAACGAAACCCTGCCCGCATCCTGAAGTCATATCGATCTGGCAACCCTGCCTGATGAAATGCGTTGGTCCTCAAAGCATTCTTGAGGGCTTCTATGTATTTACGCGCAGTTTTCCAGGTTTCGGCCGCAGGCGCCGTGCTGCTTTCCACCCCGGTTTTCGCGCAGGAAGCCCCATCCTCGCAGCCGACGGAGAACGTTCTGGACGGCGATTATCTGACGGTCGGCGTTGGTGGGGTCTATGTGCCCAGCTATCGCGGTTCGGACGATTATGTGCTCTCTCCGGTGCCGCTTGTGAAAGGGCATTTCAAGGGCGTGGACATAAACCCGCGCGTTGCAGGCGTGGCGCTGGATTTCATCCCGGATAGCAGGAATTCGGGCCTGGGCTTTTCGCTCGGCCCTGTTGCGACCGTATCGTTCAACCGCAATCGGCGCATCAAGGACGATGTCGTTCGCGCGGCGGGCAAGCTTGATCCGGCGATCGAGGTCGGCGTCACTGCGGGCGTGACCAAGTACAAGGTGCTCCACGATTTCGATTCGCTGACGCTGTCCTCCGACGTGAAGTGGGATGTGAACGGGGCGCACAAGGGCATGACCTGGTCCCCCGCGATCAGTTACACCACGCCGCTCAGCCCGGCGCTGATAACCGTGGTTGCGGTCAGTGCCCGTCATGTTGATGACGATTTCGCGCGCTATTATTACTCGGTGAACCCGGCGCAGAGCACGGCAAGCGGCTTGCCGCGCTTCGATGCCAAGGGCGGCTGGGACAGCGTGAATACCTCGCTGCTGATGGCCTATGACCTTTCTGGCGATGTGCGGGACGGGGGCCTTTCGGTGTTCGGCGTGGCCAACTATTCGCGCATGTTGAACGACGGCAAGCGCACGCCGTTCACCGCATTGCGCGGCGATGCCAACCAGTGGGTCGTAGGGGCAGGCGTGGCCTACACGTTCTAGGCGATTGCCTCCGACACCCGGCGGCGCAGGTCTGGCAGCACTTCCGCTTCAAACCACGGGTGCTTCGCCATCCATAGCCGACTGCGCCAGGCCGGGTGCGGCAGGGGAAACAGACCATTCGGCGCTTCCCGCCATTGCCTTACCGTTTCGGTAAGGTTGGGCGCGAAGCGGCGCGGCAGATAGCGCTTCTGCGCATATTGCCCGACCAGCAGCGTCAGCCGCACGTTGGGCAGCAGGGCCAGCAGCGGGGCGTGCCAGCGCGGGGCGCATTCGGGGCGGGGTGGCTTGTCGCCGCCCTCCGCCTTGCCCGGATAGCAGAAGCCCGAAGGCATCTGCGCGACCCTTGCGGTGTCGTAGAATGCCGCCTTGCCGAGCCCCAGCCAGCCGCGCAGACGATCGCCGCTGTCGTCGTCCCAGCCGATGCCGCTGGCGTGGACCTTGCTGCCCGGCGCCTGCCCGATGATCAGCAGGCGGGCCGATGGGCTGGCCGCAACGAAAGGGCGAGGTTCGAAACCAAGCCCCTTTTCACAAATGCGGCAGGCGCGAATCTCATCCAGCAGCGTGTCGAGCGACCCGGCCATCGGCTCAGCGCATGTCCAGCAGCGATGAGGAATAAGGCTGGACAAGCGCTTTCGCCCGGTCCCACCCGCCGCGCAGCCATATGTCCTGCACCGCCGGATCGGGCGGCAGGATCACCGGCATCGTTTCACGCCCCTCAGCCTTGAGCGCGGCGTTCGCGGCGCAGGCGAGAAGCGCGAACGAGGGGATCTCGCTGTCCTTCCAGACCGCCGCCATGGCGAAGACCGGCTGGTCGGCGCAGGAGAACCAGCACTGGCGGCGCTTGCCGTCGGCGGGCGAAGGACGGCCCCATTCCATGAAGGCGGTGGCCGGGATCAGGCAGCGGAATTCGCTGTTGCGCAAGTTGCCGATCCAGAACGGGCTTTCCAGATTGCGCACGCTCAGGATGCCGCGCTGTTCATGGACCGAGGGAGGCGGCGGTACACCCCACAGGCGCGGGATCATCCGGCGCGGGGTGCGATATTGCGGGCGCGGGCCGGCGATCGCTTCTCTGCCGGCGGTGATGACCGGCGCGAACTGCCCCGGCGCGACGTGGCCGCCGGCCCACGGATCGTTGCCCGCTTCCGCTCCGAAATGGCGGGCAACCGCAAGCGCTGCGGCGTCGAGGCGATAGAGCATCGGCATGGTCGCAAGCCTCTAGACCCAGCCAAACCCCGCGTCTATCGTGGCGCCGTCCCCGGGGAGCCAGCAAGTGGCTGAGAGTTGTGGGTATGCTCCACAAGACCCGTCGAACCTGAACCCGTTAGCACGGGCGGAGGAAGTGGAGCGTCGGGTTTGAATGCAAATCAAAGCCCGCAGTCCGTCTCTTTTTCCGTCCCATGGAAAGAAGAGAGGCAATCCATGGCAGACATCAACTCCAAGCTGGAAATAGGCGTAACCACCGGACCCATTCGCGGGTCGAGGAAGATCCATGTCGGTCCCCTCGGGGTCGCCATGCGTGAAATTCACCTTGAACCCGGCAGCGGCGAAGCTCCGGTGCGGGTCTATGACACGTCCGGCCCCTACACCGATCCGGATGTCACCATTGACATCGCCGCCGGTCTGGCCGCCAAGCGCCGCGAATGGATCATGGCGCGCGGCGACGTTGAAGAATACGCCGCGCGCGAGGTTAAGCCGGAGGACAATGGCCAGCTTGGCCCCGATCGCTCTGGTGGCGTCCCGGCCTTCCCCAACGTGGTAAAGCGGCCGCTGCGTGCACGGGCGGGCGCGAACGTCAGCCAGATGCATTATGCCCGCCGGGGCATCATCACGCCGGAGATGGAATACGTCGCGACACGCGAGAACCTTGGGCGCGCTATGCTGAAGGAATATGCGCGCGACGGGCAAGACTGGGGCGCGGCGATCCCCGACTACGTAACGCCCGAATTCGTGCGCGAGGAAGTGGCGCGCGGCCGGGCGATCATCCCCTCCAACATCAACCACCCCGAAAGCGAGCCGATGGCGATCGGCCGCAACTTCCTGGTCAAGATCAACGCCAATATCGGCAACTCCGCCGTCGCCTCGGACGTGGCGAGCGAGGTCGACAAGATGGTCTGGTCGATCCGCTGGGGCGCGGACACGGTGATGGACCTGTCCACCGGCCGCAACATCCACGACACCCGCGAATGGATCATCCGCAACAGCCCCGTCCCCATCGGAACCGTGCCGATCTATCAGGCGCTGGAAAAGGTCGGCGGCATTGCGGAAGACCTGACCTGGGAAGTCTTCCGCGACACGCTGATCGAACAGGCCGAGCAGGGCGTGGACTATTTCACGATCCACGCCGGCGTCCGGCTGCCCTTCGTGCCGCTGGCGGCGAAGCGCGTGACCGGCATCGTCAGCCGCGGCGGCTCGATCATGGCCAAGTGGTGCCTTGCCCATCACAAGGAATCGTTCCTCTACGAACGCTTCGACGAGATCACCGAGATCATGAAGGCCTACGACGTCGCCTACTCGCTGGGCGATGGTCTGCGCCCCGGCTCGATCGCGGACGCCAATGACGAAGCGCAGTTCGCCGAACTCTATACCCTTGGCGAATTGACCAAACGCGCCTGGGAGCAGGACGTTCAGGTGATGATCGAGGGGCCAGGCCATGTGCCGATGCACAAGGTCAAGGAGAACATGGACAAGCAGCTTGAGGCCTGCGGCGAAGCGCCGTTCTACACCCTCGGGCCGCTCGTCACCGACATCGCGCCGGGTTACGATCACATCACCAGTGGCATCGGCGCGGCCATGATCGGCTGGTACGGCACGGCGATGCTCTGCTACGTCACGCCCAAGGAGCACCTTGGCCTGCCGGACCGCGATGACGTGAAGGTCGGCGTCGTCACCTACAAGCTGGCCGCCCACGCCGCCGATCTGGCCAAGGGCCACCCGGCCGCCAAGGTGCGCGACGATGCGCTTTCCCGCGCCCGTTTCGAATTCCGCTGGCGCGACCAGTTCAACCTGTCGCTCGATCCCGATACGGCCGAACAGTACCACGACCAGACGCTGCCCGCCGAAGGCGCCAAGTCCGCCCATTTCTGTTCGATGTGTGGCCCCAAGTTCTGCTCGATGAAGATCAGCCAGGAAGTGCGCGACTTTGCCGCAAAGCAGAACCAGCCGATGGAAACCTTCGTCGCCGCAGAGGAAGCCGAGGCAGGCATGGCCGAGATGAGCAAGGTGTTCCGCGAATCCGGCAGCGAACTCTACATGGGCGCGGGCGGCCGCGAGCACGACTGACGAAAGGTGAAGCGGCCCTTGCGCAACGCAGCGCTTCGTTGCGTGCCCGGCCGATGCTAGGCTGGCGCTTCCCGAGGAGGCGCCAGCCATGCGTAATCCGACTGAGAACTGGATGAAACTTGCCCATGACAGCTACTGGCTCTGGGCCGAATCGCTCATGGTCATGGGGATGCGTACCGCAGACATGATGACGGGCCGGGGCAGCGACCGTGAAAACGCGCTGATGGTTTCGGAAAAGGTCAGCGCCGCAGCAGCGGTGGGCATGATGCTTGCCACTGGCGGTGCTTCGCCCGGAACTGCCCGAAAAGCGGTGCGCCATTACCGCCGCAAGGTTTCCGCCAACCGCAAGCGGCTCAGCCGGAAAGCACGATGAGCGTTCATATCGGCATCGGCGGCTGGACTTATGAGCCCTGGCGCGGGCTGTTCTATCCCAAGGGCCTGCCCCAATCGCGCGAACTGGCTTACGTGGGACAGCATCTTTCCGGCACGGAGATCAACGCAACCTTCTATCGCGGGCAAAGCGCGGCCAGCTTTGCCAAGTGGCGCGATGCGGTGCCCGCGCATTTCCGCTTTGCCCTGAAAGGCAATCGCTACTGTACGAACCGCAAGGACTTGTCCGAGGCGGGGGAAAGCATCGAACGGTTCATGGCGCAGGGGCTTGTCGAACTGGGCGAGCGGCTGGGGCCGATCAACTGGCAACTGGCGGCCACCAAGAAGTTCGACGCGGACGAGATTTCCGCGTTTCTGGCCCTGCTTCCTGCCAGCTACGAAGGGCTTGCCCTGCGCCATGCCGTGGAAGCCAGGCACGAAAGTTTCGACGATCCGCAATTCCATGCGCTGTGCCGCAAGGCGGGAGTGGCGGTGGTGCTTGCCGATTCGCCCAAGTACGCGATGCTGGATGCCTCTGACTGCGCCCCTTTCGTTTATGTCCGGCTTCAGAATGCCGATGCGGAACTGGAACAGGGCTATCCGGGGGATGCGCTCGATCGATGGGCTGAGCGGGTAAGCGAATGGACTTCTGCCGGGCGCGATGTGTTCCTGTTCTTCATCAACGGGGCAAAGGAACGCGCACCCGCTGCAGCAAAGGCGCTGATCGACAAGGTCGGCGCATAGCAGGTGCGCGCTTGCGGCAGGCTATGCGGGCAACCCTGACGGGCCGGGGCCGTTATACGCATCATGAAACGGATAGCTGCCTTTACCGCTCTTGCCCTGCTGCCGCTCGCTGCCTGCTCGTCAGGTCAGGAGGAGCCCGGCGCCACCGCGTCCGCCACTCAGGAGGCTGTGGCCGGCGAAGCCCCATCGTCGCAGGCTCCGCCAGCCGATACCGCCACGCAAGACGCGCAAGTTCTGGGCCTTGAGGGCCTGGGCGATCTGAAAATCGGCCAGCCGCTGCCGAAGGGCAGTTCATGGGCGGTGCGCGGCGCGCAGGAAAGCGACAGTTGCACCACTGTCAGTTCACCGGATTATCCGGGGGCCTATGCCATCGTTACCCAAGGCAAGGTGCGCCGCATCACGCTGGGCGCCAACTCCACGGTGAAGCTGGCGGAAGGCATCGGTGTCGGCGCCAGCGAAGCCGATGTGAAGCGCTGGTTCGCAGGCTTTCGCGAAGAGCCGCACAAATATGAAGCTGCTCCGGCGAAATATCTGACCGCCCCCAACGCGCGTCCCGGCGAGTCGGCATTGCGGTTCGAGATCGGCTCGGACGGCAAGGTCGGCATGATCCATGTGGGTGAGATGCCGGTGCTGGCCTATGTGGAAGGCTGTGCCTGAGGTCTTTTCCGGGGGCGTGATGCCGGGCATGGTCGGGCGATGAACCATTATCTGCTGACCTACCACATCGCCCCGGACTATCTTGAGCGCCGGGGCGAGTTTCGTGCCGAACATCTGCAACTTGCCTGGCAGGCGGTCGGGCGCGGGGAGCTTGTTCTGGGCGGCGCGGTCGAGGATCCGCTCGATACCGCCATGCTGCTGTTCGCCGGCGAAGGGCCGGACGTTGCCGAAGCCTTCGCCAATGCCGACCCCTATGTCACCAATGGTCTGGTAGAGCGCTGGACCGTGCGTCGCTGGGTCACCGTTGTGGGCGAGGGCGCCTCGATGCCGGTCAGGCCATGAGCGAACTGGATATCCGCGCACGCCGCGCCGCGTTCAACCGCGCGATCGCGGAAGGCGATGCGGCGGCGATCGGACCGCTGCTGGCACGAGATTGCGTCATGATTACCGGGACCGACAGCGCCGTGATCGCGGGACGCATGGCGCAAGTGAAAGTGTGGCGCCGGGAATTCGGGCATGAAGGGCGGTTGATCTACGTGCGCACCGCCGAGAGCGTCACTGTGTCGGATGTCGAGCCGATCGCCATGGAGCACGGGCGCTGGCACGGCACGCCGGGCGGAAGAAGTGCAGGGGGCGGCGCGGACGAAGTGCAGGCTGCGGGAACATACGCGGCCAAGTGGCGCAAGTCCGCCGGTGAATGGGTGGTCGAGGCAGAAATCTTCGTGACGTTTTCGTGACGCAGGCGTGAAGCCCGGCGTGAAATCGTTTCCTACCCTGCGTGAGTTCGACTATGGAGCGCACCGCAACCCGGCGCGCCGGTCGAGCGCGCGGGTGATTTCCCGAGGATGTTCGATGTCTGGCTGCCGGCTCGCCGGAGCGCGCGCAATCCTTGCGCGTGGGCGGGATGTGAGGACGTGTCGATGAAGCGGGATATTGCCGGAGAAGCCCTACTGCGCGACACCGGCAAGCTGTGGGTCGAAGCCGGATCGGTTATCGCGCTGCGCACCGCCCGCATCGGCCTGGGCGATCCGGAAGCGGGCGACGAGATGGTCCGCATGGTCACTGAAAAGGTCTGGGCGGGCTGGGAAGTCGGCATGGCGCTGGCGACCGGACAGTTCGGGCATGACCCTGAAACGGTATGCCGTCGTACCGTGAATCACTATCGCCGCGCCGTGCGCAAGAACCTTCGTCGCCTTTCCGCCAACGATTAAGGCGCGCTTTCGGCTGAAATCACGTCCTGCGCGGCGTCGGCCGCGCGCGCTGCGGCATCATCTGCCGCATCGGCGCGAGGCAGGGCCGGGAGCGGCTGCGAATCAGCGGCGCTGGCGGAGGATGCATAGTCCTCGCTCTGGTACGGGGCGTGGTTGCCGTACTGCCGCTGCTCCCACGCATCGTCATCGTAATCGTCCGGTGGGCCGTAGCCGTAAGGTGCATAATCCTGCGGCGGTTCAGGCGGCGGTACCTCTTCGTGAGCGCCGCGTCCGAAAGGCCATGCAGGCGAATTGAGGGCAGAGAGCCCTTCGTCCAGCCACGAACGCTGGGCAGGCGGGGCTTCGTACACCACGCTGCGATTCGCGGCGGGATCAGCGAATTTGGGAAGCGCGCCGGTCGTCAGTGCCGCAAAGGCCGCACCGGCAATACCGCCGATCACAAGCAACAGGGCTAACTTGGCTCCATTCATCGGTGCGGGCCATGGCTGTCTAGCATGGGTTGGTGATACCTTGCCGCAACTGTCGGCCTGCTGAACGCAAAGAAAAAGGCGCCGTCCCGCGCTGTGGGGGACGGCGCCTGGTTCGGCGCTCAGCGGCTATCCGGGCGTTGGGAGAGGAGGATGCCCGGGGAAGCGCGAGCGCGCGATCAGTATGCCCGATCGGTAGCGCCGATTACTCGCCGAGGTGCAGCTTGGCGGCTTCGGCGGTGGTGAACGACACGTAGCGGCTGTTATAGGTGCCGGTCACGCGGCCGCCCTTGACGTAGAGGCGGAAGGGAACGCCGGCCGAAGTCGCGCCGTCGATCACGGTAACCTTGCCCTTCTGGGCCGTGGTGTAGGAGTAGTTGACGCCCTCGTGCGAGAATTCGCGGCTGTCGTCGGCCTGAGCGACGGCGGGCACGGCAAGGAGAGCAACGGCGGCAGAGGCGAGAACAGTCTTGAACATGGCAAAATCCTTAGATTCTGACGAGGCTGGATCGCCTCGGGCGACATTTATCTTGTGCGATGCAGCAAAAGCGGATGTTGAACGGGAGTGCAATTTCAATAGGCGAACCACCTGTTGCAAGTTACGCAACCGTCGATGAATGTGCCTGATTTTTAAGCAAATGGACGATCGGCGTTGGCGGAGGAAAATATGCATGACTGCAAATTAATCCCGTTTTCGTCAGGAAAACGGCCGAATCAGACCCCTCGGAGAGAATCGATGACGCTTGAGAAGTCCTGCGATCGCGCGACGCGTAACGCGCAACTGCGAGTCGGAGGGAAGTCCTCCGGCATCTGCGCAGCTCTTATATATTTCGCAGTTGCAGCATGCCATTCCGCCTCGGACGGCTTGCCGGGCGATCCCGCAGACCATCGCCCGTGGGACGGGATAGACGCGTCCGAAAGCGTGCACTTCGTTGGAACAGAGCCGTTCTGGGGAGGGCAGGTGGCCGATGGGCGCCTGACATATACTACCCCTGACAATCCGCAGGGGGAAACCGTGCCGGTCAGCCGCTTTGCCGGGCGCGGCGGGGTTTCTTTCAGCGGCGAGTTGTCCGCCGGTTCGGCGACGCTTGCGGTAACGCCTGCGGCCTGCAGCGATGGCATGTCTGATGCCCGCTACCCGTTCACGGTCACGCTGAAGATGGGGGAACAGGCGCGCAAAGGTTGCGGCTGGACAGACCGCAACCCTCGCACGGGAGGAGGCGGTTAGTCGCCGAGCGACTTTTCCAGCGTGATTTCGCAGTTGAGCAGCTTGGAGATCGGGCAGCCGGCCTTCGCTTCATCGGCGATGGCAGCGAAATCCTCGGGCGTGATGCCGGGGATCGAGGCGGTGAGGGTCAGCGCTGACTTCGTAACGGAAAAGCCGTCACCGTCCTTGTCGAGCGTCACGGTGCATTGCGTGTCGAGCGTGCCTTCCGCGTGGCCGGCACGGGCCAGCGCAAAGCTGGTCGCCATGGTAAAGCAGGCCGCATGGGCAGCGGCGATCAGTTCTTCGGGATTGGTGCCGGGCTGCCCTTCAAACCGGGTGCCGAAACCGTAGGGCTGCTCGGACAGTACGCCCGAACGGGTGGTGATGGATCCCTTGCCGTCCTTGCCGAGACCGACATAGCGGGCGGAAGCGGTATTGGTGGTCATGTGAGTTTCCCTGGCTGGCAGCGCCCGAAGGTGGCGCAGGCAGCAACGCCGACCTCGCGCGATGGTTCCGATGCCCGTGCTTTGTAATTCGCCGGGGCGATGCTGCGCCGGGAAATGCCGCGCGGGCGGGGCAGGGCCGTCTTGCTGGCGGACGCCGCCCCGGCATTGTGCACCGCAAAAGCGCAGTAATCCTAAGCTAATTGAGGATTGTTCGTTTTGTGGAAGCGATCGTGCATGATACGCCTTGTGCATACGAGATGACGGTCCGCGAAGACGGTGCCGCACCGATAGAGGATGCCAAGGAGCAGTTTCGTCATGAAGCGATTCCTCACAGCTCTGCAGGCAGGGTTTGTTCTGTCGGCAGCACTAACGGCTATGGCGCTGGCCGATACGGGCCATGCCGCCGAAACGTCGGTGGAAGCCGGCGCCATGACCGGTGCGTACTACATGCGCGACACTCTGGTTCCCCGAGCGGACGATCTCGCCCTAATCCAGCGCAAGCCGGCGCTCTACCTTGCCAGTTTCAACGACGGCATGGCGACGGTGGCCTATTCGCTGGAGAACGGGCGGATCGTCTATCGGGTCGTGAGTGGAGAGATCGGGGACGATGCCCGTGCCGAGATCGACCG
Source organism: Novosphingobium guangzhouense (assembly GCF_002896965.1). Taxonomy (GTDB): domain Bacteria; phylum Pseudomonadota; class Alphaproteobacteria; order Sphingomonadales; family Sphingomonadaceae; genus Novosphingobium; species Novosphingobium guangzhouense. The sequence continues at coordinate 32,157 of NZ_LYMM01000073.1, read as the reverse complement.
GGCGCTGGTCCGTTTGCAGCGCAAGATCGCATGACGGAATAAAAAGAGAAGACACAGGGAGAACGAGCGCAAGGGTCGGCTGGCCCCTTGCGCAGAGCCGAGGAAGGGGAGAAGCGCAAGGCGCGGCGGGGGACACCGCCGCGCCTTGTTCTTTCGTCTACTCAGGCGCGCGCTTTCTGGCGGATGAGGCGCACGTATGTATCGGCGACCGCCTGATTGATCCGGTCCCAGCTGAATTCGGCGGCGCGGGCGACCCCGGCCTGGCCATGGGCGCGGCGCAGGTCGGCATCCTCGGCGTAGCTCTTCAGAGCCTCTGCGAACTGGTGAACGGCGCCGGGCGGGATCAGACGGCCGGACACGCGCTCGTCGACAAGGCTTTGGCTGCCGGTTGCCGCCGCAGCGACAACGGGCAGTCCGCAAGCCATCGCCTCAAGCGTGACATTGCCGAAGGTCTCGGTCACGGACGGGTTGAACAGCACGTCCATCGAGGCCACGGCGCGGCCAAGGTCGGCGCCACCCTGGAAGCCGACGAAAGCAGCGCCCGGCAGGCGTTCTTCAAACCATTCGCGCGCTGGCCCATGACCGACGACCATCACCTTGTGGGCCACGCCCTTGCGGCGCAGCTCATCGACAGTGTCGGAGAACACATCGAGGCCTTTTTCCATGACGAGCCGGCCCAGAAAGCCGATTGCCACTTCATCGTCCGCGATACCGTGGCTGCGACGCCATTCAAGGTCGCGGCGGCCCGGATTGAACATCTCGTGATCCACCCCGCGCGACCAGATCGAGACGTCGTAGTTCATCCGCTGTTCGCGAAGCAGCTGCGCCATGCTTTCCGAAGGCGCGACAAGCGCGTTGCAGCGGCGGTAGAACCGGCGCAGGATCGCTTCGATGACCGGCTCGCCCCAGGCCATGTTGTAGTAGCGCAGGTACGTTTCGAACCGTGTGTGCACTGAAGCCAGCACCGGAAGGCTACGGCTGCGCGCCCAGGTTACGGCCTGATGGCCCACCGGATCGGGCGACGATACATGCACGACATTGGGTTTGAATTCAGCAAGATCGCGCCGCGCCTTACCCGAAATGGAGAACGGGAAGCGATATTCCGGGCGACCGGGAATAGCGAAGGAACGAACCCCGATGAGGTCGCCGGTAGGCTCGAATGCCGGCTTCGCCACGGTGGGCGCATAGACCCGCACTTGCGCGCCCTGCCGCAAAAGATAGCCAACAAGACGGTTCAGGGCCTGATTGGCACCGTCGCGGACGTAGTTATAGTTGCCCGAGAACAGGGCGATGCGCAGGTCTGCGGTGTCCATGATGGAGGGCCCCATAGCCGTACCGACTGCGCTTGGCGAGGGGTGGATCCGCTTGCATCCCCGATGGGCTTCAAACCGGCGTCGGACAGGCCGGCAAAAGCAAGATCGGCGAGCGTTTTGAAACGCCCGCCGATCTTCCTGTTTTGTCCGTGAAAGCCCTCAGCGGCGCCAGTCGCGGCGGTCGCGCCGATCATGACGGTCCCAGCGGCGGTCGTCGCGGCGATCCCAACGGCGGTCACGGCGGTCGTAATAGCGATTATCGCGCCAGTCCCGTCCACGGTCCCAGCGATTGCCGCGATCACGCCAGCGGTCCCGATGCCAGGGCTGATAGTATCGGTCGTAATACCGATCGCGGTAATAGCGGTTAGGCGAGCCGGCATAGTAATAATAATAGCCGGGGCGATCGCGCACGGTGACATAGCGGCGCGATCCCCAGTACCCGCGATCGTAATAGCGCCGGTCATCGCGGTCTGCGATTGCAGCGCCAAGCGCCAGGCCGATCACGCCCGCACCGATGGCGATGGCGGCGGTATCGTCACCGCGACCGTAATAGCGATCACGCGCCTGGGCGGGCGATGTGGTCGCCAGCACGGATGCGGCAAGCGCAGCCCCCAGTGCCAGCTTTTTCCCGAATGACTTCAACTTGGTATTCATGACTTGGCGTCTCCCTTTCCGGGCCAACCGAGTAACGGCGGTTGCGGTGGGCACGTTGATCACGTGATGGCGGGAGCGGACTGAACCGGGTCTGAACTTGTCGCGAGATGTATCAGGCATGCGGCGAACCGTTTGGCTGACGCATAAGAAAGACGCCCGGCCAAGGGGGAGGGCCGGGCGTCTCGCGGGGGGCGGACGGAGGAGGTATCCGACCCCGTCGGTGGCTGGTCTAATCCGTGATCAGTAACCGCGGCGCCAGTCGCTACGGTCGCCGTAGTAGCCCCTGCGCTGGTCGTCGCGGTGGTCGCGGTTGTAGCGTTCGTACTCCGAGCGAGAGAAGCGGCGGCCGTCGCGGTTCCAGTAGTAGCCATCGCGGTAGGACCAGCTCGAACCGTAGTAGCTGCCGTCGTAACGTCCGTCGTGGTAATAACGGTCGTTGTCGCGGCTGGACGATGCTGCGATCGCGCCCACGGCAAGGCCCAGAATGCCCGCGCCGATGGCGATGGCGGCGGTGTTGTCGTTGCCACGGTTCCAGTCGCGCGCCATTGCGGGCGTGGTGGTGGCAAGAGCCGTTGCGGCAAGGCCGGCTGCAAGAGCGGTCTTCTTGAATATGGTCATGGCTTCAACTCCTTGTTCGGGGTGGCGGATCAAGGAAGCCGTTGTCCCCGTGTGAAGTTTGGTATAGCCATCACCTTCTGAACCGGATCGAAGCAGGTCTGGCAGAATCCATTCACGTTTGTGCGCAATTGTATGAACGAGCATCGCCTGAGGTGAAGCTTGAATGGGAAATGTTTCGTCACGCCGCGGCCCGGAGCGCGAAACACATTCCTCCCAATCTGGTGTCAACGTATTACCAGATTGGACAAACCCTATGATTTCCGCCGCTCTTATCGCTCTCGTTTCCTTATCCGCACCTGTATCGTCGCCGCTTGCCTATGCCGGAGATAGCGTCGCTGCATCCAAGGGCCATCCGGCGGTCGCCGTGCGTGGACAGGGCAAGGCATCGGCTCCCACGGTCTGCCACCCCGATCCCACCAAGGGGCGGGCATGCCGTCACGCCATCGTTCAGGCAGAGCAGGCGGAACGTCCTGTGCTGGCCGTGGCCGATGCGCCGGTGGCCAAGGCGGTAGCCAAGGACTGATCGCGCCCGTCACATGCTTACGGCCCCGGTTTTCGGGGCGAAGGATGGTGACAGGACATTTTGCGACCGGCGCGGTTTGCGTGACCGCGCCGGTCGCCTATAGACAGCAGAGACAATCACCACGATGACGGTCGCCCCCCGCTACAGACTGCCGCAAGAGACGATGACAACTCCTCCCACCATTCTTCTCGTCGAGGACGACGGCGCACTGCGCACCCTGACCGCGCGGGCCTTGCGCCAGAGCGGCTTCAACGTGCTCACCGCCGCCACTGGTGCGGAAATGTGGGTGACCCTGCGCGAAGCGACGGTGAACCTTGTCGTGCTGGACATCATGCTTCCGGGCACCAGCGGTTTCGACCTGTTCCGCCGTCTGCGCCGCGAAAGCGATGTGCCGATCATCTTCGTCAGTGCGCGCGGCAGCGAAGAGGACCGCGTGCTGGGTCTTGAACTGGGTGCGGACGATTATCTCGCCAAGCCGTTCAGCACCCGCGAACTGGCGGCCCGCGTCAGCGCGGTCCTGCGGCGCGGCGGCGGCCTCGATTCGACGAGCGAGCCGGTTCCCGAGATGCGCGCCGCCGATTCGATCCGCTTCGATGGCTGGGAAGTGTCGATGGCGCGCCGCGAACTGCGTTCGCCCAGCGGCGCGATCGTGGACCTGACCGGCGCCGAATTCGATCTGCTGTCCACGTTCCTGGGTTACCCGCAGCGCGTCCTTGGTCGTGAACGCCTGATGGAATTGTCCCGTTCGCGGATCGGGGACAGTTCGGACCGTTCGATCGACGTGCTGGTCAGCCGCCTGCGCCGCAAGCTTCAGGCCGAAGGCGCCGATTCGCCGATCGTCACCGTTCGCGGCGTCGGCTACATGTTCAAGGCTGAAGTGATCCGCAGCTGATGGCAGGCAGGCTCGTCGCCCTGTTCAGGCGGATGGGCCTGCCCGAACGGCTGCTTGCCGTTTTGCTCGTGGTCGTGGTCATCGACTTCGTAGCGAACTCCTTCCTGTTCGAACGCGTCGATTCCTTCATGCTGCGGCGTGACGATGCCGAACGGATCGCGGAAAACCTGGTGCTGGCGCGCCGCACGCTCGAACACGCCGGCGCGGATGAGCGTGACCAGATCGCGCATGTCCTCAGCACCGACCGTTTCCAGTTGCACTGGTACGCGCCGGGTGCTCGGCGGCGGGGCTCTCTGGGCCTGACCAACTTGCGTGAGCAGGTCGTCGCCCTCCAGCCCGAACTGGCCATGGCCGACCTTGAGCTTCATCTTCAGCAGATGCCGGGCAAGGGCAATATCGGCGGTTCCATCCGGCTTTCAGACAACAGCCTTGTCCGTTTCCACACTCACGCCAATGCCGCCTGGAAGCTGACGCTGGGGCGTATCGCCGGGCTGGTCTTGCCTACGCTGCTGCTTTTCGCACTGGCCTGGGTCCTGGTGCGCACCACGCTCAAGCCGTTGCGCACGCTGATCGGGGCGACCCGCCATCTCGGCTCCGGTCCGCCGCGTCCGGTGCCTGAACGCGGGCCGGACGAACTGCGCGAACTCATCCGCGCCCTCAATGAAATGCAGGAGCGGATCCATCAGTCGCTGGTCGATCGTACCCAAACGATGCTGGCGATCGGTCATGATCTGAAGACGCCGCTGGCCCGGATGCGCCTGCGGCTGGACGACGAAAGCGTCGATCCCGAAGTGCGCGACGGCCTGAATCACGACATCGACGAGATGCGCATGCTGCTCGATTCGATTCAGGCTTATGTCGACAGTGACGGGCGATCGATCCCGGCGGAGCGTATCGACATTGCGGTCATGGCCGAAACGCTTGTCGACACTGCGGCCGATCATGGCGCCAACGCCACTTATTCCGGTGTCGCCAACCTTGAAGTGAAGGTGCGTCCGGTCGCGATCCGGCGCGCGCTTTCCAACCTGATCGAAAATGCACTCCATTACGGGGGCAATGCCCGTGTCAGCGTGCGGCGTGATGGCGGCGGGGTAGAGATTATCGTCGATGACGATGGGCCGGGCATCCCGGACGATCGCATCACCGATGCACTCCAGCCTTTCGTCCGCCTCGACACGGCGCGGGCGCGCGATACTGCGGGAATGGGCCTTGGTCTGCCGATCGTGCGCAAGGCGGTGCGCATGGAAAACGGCACGCTGGATTTGCGCAATCGGCCCGAAGGCGGCCTGCGCGCAACCATCCGCCTGCCTCTGGGGATGGACTGAAAACGGCGTCGGATGTGCTGCGGGGCAGCAAACTTTCGTAACGCAGGCGCACACAGAGCGACAACGACGACACCTAATTTTTCCAATGTGAGCCGCAGTGCGAGCACTGACGGCCGAGGAAAAACAGAAAGGTGTTCACATGAACGAACTCATCGGTCGCGTCTTCAACTTCGAGAAGACCCTTTTCCCCGCCGCCAGCGAGCTTTTCGGCAAGCTGACCACGCATGGTCAGTCGCCCAAGGCGCTGATGATCTCGTGCGCCGATTCGCGCATCGTTCCCGAACAGATCATGCAGGCAGAGCCCGGCGACCTGTTCGTCTGCCGTAACGCCGGCAACATCGTGCCTCCCTATGCAACGCAGAACGGCGGCGTCACCTCCACCGTCGAATACGCCGTGATGGCGCTGGGCGTGCGTGACATCATCGTTTGCGGCCATTCGGACTGCGGCGCGATGAAGGCGCTGTCGGACCCCACCGGCCTTGAAACGATGCCGAACGTCGCCGCCTGGCTCAAGCACGGCGCCGCGGCCGAGAACATCGTCAGCAGCTGCCATTCGGACCTCGACGGCAAGGAGCGCGTCCGCGCGATCACGCTGGAGAACATCATCGCGCAGATCAGCCACCTGCGCACGCACCCCTCCGTCGCGGCGGCGATCGCCAAGGGTGAGATGACGCTGCACGGCTGGATGGTCGACATTCACGCCGGTCAGGTGCTGGGCCTTGATGGCGACAGCGGCGAATTCGTGCCCCTGCGTGAAGATCGTGACCTCCCGGTCGCTCTGGCAGCGCGCAAGCGCTTCGCCACCGAATTCGCAGAAGCGGCAGAATGATCCCCCCGCCCGCCAGCACGGGAGAGGGCCGCTCCGGCCTGTTCTCCCACTTCGGTCGGGATTTCACGGCGTCGATCGTCGTGTTCCTGGTTGCCATGCCGCTGTGCATGGGCATCGCCATCGCGTCCGGCGTGCCCCCTGAGAAGGGGCTCGTCACCGGCATAATCGGTGGCGTGGTCGTCGGTCTGCTGGCGGGCTCCCCCCTTCAGGTCAGTGGTCCGGCGGCGGGCCTTGCCGTCATCGTCTTCGAGTTCGTTCGCGAGAACGGGCTCGAAGCGCTTGGTCCGGTGCTGCTGCTTGCCGGCGTGCTGCAGCTGATCGCCGGTGCGCTGAGGCTTGGCGGTCTGTTCCGGGCGATCAGCCCGGCCGTCGTCCATGGCATGCTTGCCGGGATCGGCGCGCTGATCGTTATCGGTCAGTTCCACATCCTGTTCGATGCCAAGCCCTTGTCCAGCGGGTTGCAGAACCTTGCGGCGATGCCCGCGCGCGTCTTCGGCCTCGACTTCTCGAACGCTGCCGCGACCGAGATGGCGCTGCTGGTCGGGGTGCTGACGATCACCGTGATGCTTGCCTGGGAAAAGCTGCGCCCCAAGTCGATGGGCCTGGTTCCGGGCGCGTTGCTCGGCGTGGTTTCGGCGACGCTGGTGGCGTGGGGCCTTGGTCTTGATGTTGCCCGCATCGAGGTTCCTGCCTCGATCTCCGCAGCTTTCAGCCTGCCCACCAGTGCCGAATGGTTTGCCCCGCTGGGCCGTCCCGCGCTGATCGTGGCCGCGATTGCGATAGCCTTCATCGCCAGCGCGGAAACGCTGCTGTCGGCTGCGGCGGTCGATCGCATGCACGACGGCGTGCGCACCCATTACGACAAGGAACTGCGCGCGCAGGGCATCGGCAACTTCCTGTGCGGCGTCTTCGGCGCGCTGCCGATGACGGGCGTGATCGTGCGTTCGTCGGCCAACGTGCAGGCAGGCGCACGGACCCGGTTGTCGACCATCCTGCACGGCGTATGGATCCTTGGCTTCGTCGCCCTGCTGCCCTGGCTGCTGCGCGAAGTGCCGATGGCGGCGCTGGGCGGTGTCCTGGTGGTCACCGGCTGGAAGCTCGTCAGCCTCAAGCACGTGACGCACCTGTTCAAGGCGCATGGTCCGCTGCCCGCTGCGATCTGGGCGGCAACGTTCGTCCTGGTGGTTACCACCGACCTCCTGACCGGCGTTCTTGTCGGCCTGGCGCTTTCGGTCGTGGAACTGCTGCCGCACTACAAGCACCTGTGGCTCAAGGTGGCCGAGCATGACGAAGGTGAGGCCACGCGCGTGGAACTGCATGGCGCGGCGACATTCGTTCGCCTGACGCGCCTCAATGCCGTTCTTGAAAAGCAGCCTGCCGATCGTCCTGTCCACCTCGATCTCGGTCGGGTGCGCGCGATGGATCACACGACTGCGGAGACGCTGTCCGAATGGATCAGTCGCCGCCGCAAGGGCGGACAGCTTGACCGGATCACCGGCCCCGCTGCGATCCTGCGGCCTTTGCCGCTGCCGGTCTGACATCGGGCGAGACATAAATACACCTGGCGGGCCGGGACCCTCACACCCGGCCCAGCAAACCTTCCGGGCGGAGCGCACGCGCTTCCGCCCGGCTTTCTTTTGCGGATACGAGGGCCATTTGGCCGCAGAGCGAACGTCGGGCGATTAAAACTCGATAATATCGTGCCGGCGTGCTTGTGTGTCTATCCAATCACACCCGTTGCGCGATCGCTTCTGGCAACAGTTCGTTACGATATGGAAACGATGAAGACGCGGCTTCTTCATATTCCTTAGCAGCCGGCATGAAACGGGCTCGCCACGCAGCGGAGCCCGGCTTGCAGGCCGCAGGACGGAACATGCTACAACAGTAACATGAGGGTGTTCCGACTATGAAGTTTCGTCTCTTTGCCGGCGTCGCCGGCCTCGCAGCTGCATTCGCTGCGACTCCCGCGATGGCGCAGGAGGAAGCCCCCAGCGAATTCACCGTCGCAGGCAGCGTCGCGCTCGTCACCGATTACCGCTTCCGTGGCGTTTCCCAGTCCGACAAGGAACTGGCCGTGCAGGGCGGCGTGTCGGTCACCCATGCCAGTGGACTTTATGTGGGCACCTGGGGTTCGAACCTTTCCGGTTGGGGCACCTTCGGCGGTTCGAACACCGAACTCGACATCTATGGCGGTTTCGCGGCTGAAGTGACGCCGGGCCTGAAGGTCGACGTGGGCGTGACCTGGTACATGTATCCGGGCGGCGCTTCGGAGACGGATTTCGCGGAGCCCTACGTCAAGGTTTCGGGCACGGTCGGCCCGGCCAGCCTGCTGGTCGGTGCGGCTTATGCGCCCAAGCAGCAGGCCCTTGGTCGCTGGTACTACGACGCTGACGCCTATGCGGACGGCGTGCCGGATGCCCCCGGTGCCAAGTCGGACAACTTCTACCTCTGGACCGATGCCAGCGCAGGGATTCCCAACACGCCGGTGACCCTCAAGGCGCACCTTGGCTATTCCGACGGTAACGCGGGCCTTGGCCCCAATGGCACCAGCGTTGCGCCGACCGGCAGCTATGTCGACTGGATGCTGGGCGCCGATCTTGCCGTAGGGCCCGTGGTGCTGGGCGTGGCCTATGTCGATACCGACATCTCGAAGTCGGAATCGGCTTATCTGCAGCCGAACTTCTCTTCGACCAAGAACGGCTCGACCATCGCCGGATCGACCGTCGTGTTCTCGCTGTCCGCAGCGTTCTGATCACAGCCGTATAACGGGAAAGGGCGCGGCTGCCTGCGGCCGCGCCCTTTTCGTGTCAGTAGCCGGTATAACGGCCCGGCCGGTGCCATGCCCACAGGATGCCTGCGGTGGCCGCCACGCCCAGCAGCGACCAGCCCATCCGTACCGCATCAAGGCGCGAAGCGGCGAACAGCAGCACGGACCCGTCGATGATCAGCTGCGTGCGCCCGGCATTCCACCCGCGCGTGCGATAGAGCCAGAGCACCAGCGCACCCGATCCGCCGGTGGCCGCGCCGTGCCGCGCCAGCGCAAGGGCTCCCAAGCCGATCACGCTGCCGCCCACGATTGCGGCCACCGGGTCGCTTACCCAGGCGATTTCGATGCCCAGGGGTGCGAACGCGGTCATCGCGAACAGGCCCAGCGTTACCACCGAGGTCTTGATCAGGAACATCCAGCTCATCGAGCGAAGGGTGATCGCCATCAGCGGCGCCGATATGGCTGCATAAAGCAGGCCCACGGGCCACCCGGTCGCGTAGCTCAGCACCAGCGCCACCCCCGCGACGCCGCCTGTCGCAAGCCCGGCCGCCCGCAGCAGCACCAGACCTACCGCAAGATGGATGGTCCCGATGAAGAGCGCGTAGATATCCTCTCCATGCCCGTGCGGTGTCGGCCCGTTGGGGCCAGTGTGCTTGGAGCCAGTGTCCTTGGGAGCAGCGGCCTTGGGCGCGCCGGAAGGTATGCGGGAAGTCGTCATTGCAGCCGTGCCCCTGCTTCAAAATGCGAAAGGCCGGAGCGCCTGAGGCGCCCCGACCTTTCATTCAACCGTTGATGCATCCTCTTCGCGATCGCTCTTTTAAAGCCCTACCGCGAAGGGGAGGGCAATCAGGTGTTTTCCTTCTTGCGGCTTGCCTTCTTGCGCTCGTTCGGATCGAGGATCGCCTTGCGCAGACGGATCGACTGCGGGGTGACTTCGACCATTTCGTCGTCGTCGATGTAGGCGATCGCCTGTTCCAGCGTCATGACCTTGGGCGGGGTGAGGCGGATGGCGTCGTCCTTGCCGGTCGAACGGAAGTTCGTCAGCTGCTTCGACTTCATCGGGTTCACTTCCAGATCGTCGGGCTTGGCGTTTTCGCCGATGATCATGCCTTCGTAGATCTTTTCCTGGGGCTTCACGAACAGGATGCCGCGATCTTCAAGGCTGTTCAGCGCGTAGCCGACCGCTTCGCCGGTGCCGTTCGAGATCAGCACGCCGTTGAGGCGGCCTTCGATTGCGCCCTTGTGGCTGTCGTACTTCTCGAACAGGCGGTTCATGATGCCGGTGCCGCGGGTGTCCGAAAGGAATTCGCCGTGGTAGCCGATCAGGCCGCGCGAAGGAGCCGAGAAGGTGATGCGGGTCTTGCCCGAACCCGACGGACGCATGTCGGTCAGTTCGGCCTTGCGGCGCTGCATCTTCTCGACGACCGTGCCCGAGAATTCGTCGTCCACGTCGATCACGACGGTTTCGTAAGGTTCGGTGCGGCCGCCGTTCTCGTCGGTGCCGAACAGCACGCGAGGACGGCTGATGCCCAGTTCGAAGCCTTCGCGCCGCATGGTTTCGATCACGACGCCCAGCTGAAGTTCGCCGCGGCCGGCAACTTCGAAGCTGTCCTTGTCGGCCGATTCGGTGACGCGGATGGCGACGTTGGTTTCCGCTTCGCGCATCAGGCGGTCGCGGATCATGCGGCTGGTGACCTTGTCGCCTTCACGGCCCGCGAGCGGCGAATCGTTGACGGCGAATCGCATCGCCAGGGTCGGCGGATCGATCGGCTGGGCCTTGATCGGCACGGTCACTTCGGGCGAAGCGATGGTGTTGGCGACGGTGGCCTTTTCGAGGCCGGCCAGCGCGATGATGTCACCGGCGCGGGCTTCGTCCACGGGCACGCGGTCAAGGCCGCGGAAGGTCAGCACCTTGGAGGCGCGGCCCACTTCGATCACCTTGCCGTCGGCGTCGATGGCGCGGATCGGGTCGTTGACCTTGAGCTTGCCCGACTGGACGCGGCCGGTGAGGACGCGGCCCATGAAGTTGTCGCGGTCCAGCAGCGTGGCAAGGAACGAGAACGGTGCGTCGACATCGAGGTTCGGCGCGGGGACGTGCTCGACGATCTTTTCGAACAGCGGGGTCAGTGTGCCTTCGCGCGCGTCCGGATCGTAGCTGGCGTAGCCGTTACGGCCCGAAGCGTAGAGAGTCGGGAAGTCGAGCTGTTCGTCGTTCGCGTCGAGGCTGACGAAGAGGTCGAACACTTCGTCCAGCACTTCGGCGTGGCGGCCGTCGGGACGGTCGATCTTGTTGACGACGACGATCGGCTTCAGGCCCAGGCCCAGCGCCTTGCCGGTGACGAACTTGGTCTGCGGCATCGCGCCTTCCGAGCTGTCGACCAGCAGGATCACGCCGTCGACCATCGAGAGGATGCGCTCAACTTCGGCGCCGAAGTCGGCGTGGCCGGGCGTGTCGACGATGTTGATGCGGTGACCGTTCCACTCGATCGAAGTCGGCTTCGCCAGAATGGTGATGCCGCGTTCCTTTTCGAGATCGTTGCTGTCCATAGCGCGCTCTTCGATGCGCTGGTTCTCGCGGAAAGTACCGGACTGACGGAACAGCTGGTCGACGAGGGTGGTCTTGCCATGGTCGACGTGCGCAATGATCGCGATATTGCGCAAGGGAAGCGGGGCGGACATTGTTGTTCTCTCTGTACGAGGGCCGGGGCGGCCAGCCATCGTGTGCTGCACCGCAAAATTGGCGCGCCCTTAGCGGATCGAGGGCATTTCGGCAAGCGTAGTGAGACAGGGCGGGGCGGCAGCGATCAATCGCGGCATACACAGTTTGTCACAAGATGTGTCGATAGTACAACAATGATGCAGATTGTCCGCAGGTATGCACTGGTCCCGATTGTGAGCGGGCGCGGAAGAGCATAGTCTGCCTCTCTTACCAATTGCGGCCAGCTTCGCGCACCAAGACGCAGGCAGCCGTGCAGGAAGGGACAGGGGATCCGATGAAGGGTGTTTTGGCGGGCATCTGCGCGCGGGAATCGCGCATCTTCAACGAACGCGGGGTTGTGGCAGCCAAAGCGGCATTGCTTGCAACCGTATCCGCAGCCTTGTGGGCGCCGGGTGCTCTTGCCCAGGACGCGGCGGCTCAGCCCGATCAGGAACAGTACACCGATACCATCATCGTCACCGCGACCAAGCGGGAGCAGACGTTGCAGGACGTGCCCGTCGCGGTGTCGGTGACGAGCGGGGCCACGCTGGAACGGGCGCAGATGCGCGATCTGAAGGACTTGCAGACGCTGGTGCCTTCGCTGCGCGTCAACCAGCTGCAGTCCAGCGCCAACACCAATTTCTACATCCGCGGCTTCGGCAACGGTGCGAACAACGCAGGGATCGAACCTTCGGTCGGCCTGTTCATCGACGGGGTTTACCGTTCGCGCTCGGCCTCGATGATCGCTGACTTCCCGGACGTGGAGCGGATCGAGGTGCTGCGCGGCCCCCAGTCCACGCTGTTCGGCAAGAACGCGTCGGCGGGCGTGATCTCTATCGTCACCAGGAAACCGCAGTTCCAGTTCGGTGGCAATGTGGAGGCGAGCTACGGCAACTATGATGCCATGGTTCTCAAGGGTATGGTCACCGGGCCACTGAGCGAGAACATCGCCTTCAGCCTTGCGGGAGGGCTGAACAAGCGCGACGGCATCGTCAAAGACCTTGCCACCGGTAACCGCACGAACGAGCGCGATCGCTGGTTCGGGCGCGGGCAACTGCTGTTCGACAATCACGACGGCCTCGAACTTCGGCTGATCGGTGATTACGGCAAGATCGACGAGAACTGCTGCGCCGTCGTCAACTTGCGGCAGGCCAGCCCGACGGCTGCGATATTCGCGCTTGGCGGCGCGGTGAACCAGCCCGGCGAGAAGTACGACGATATCGTCTACAACAACTTCGAATCGTCCAACAAGATTGAGAACTGGGGCATTTCGGGAGAGATCGACTACGATCTGGGCGGCACCAAGCTGACGTCCATCACGTCCTACCGCCGCACCAATGCGCTGACCAATCAGGATTCGGATTTCTCCAGCGCCGATCTGCTGGGCCGCAACTGGCAGGACCTGCGCATCAAGACCTTCACTCAGGAACTGCGCGCCAATTTCGAACTGGGAGACAGGATCAGCGGTCTTGTCGGCGGCTATTACTTCAACGAGAAGATTGACCAGAACAACGAGGTCTTCTGGGGCGACGACGCGCGGCCTTACGCCAACCTGCTGGTCCAGAGCCTTTCGGGCGGGGCGCTTAGTGTGCCCGCGCTGGAAACCGCGTTCGGTGCCTACGAGGGTAACCCGGCCAAGTATACCGGGCAGTTCTTCCGTTCAGGCACGGGCCTTACCGAAGCCTACAAGCTCAAGAACGAGGCGTGGTCGATCTTCGGGCAGCTGGATTTCGAAGTGGCGCCGGGGCTGACGGTGACCGGCGGCCTCAATTACACCCACGACAAGAAGCGGTTCTCCACCGGGACGACGTCTGACGATGTGTTCTCGGGGATCGACTTTAATGCGGCGGCTTATGCGCCGTTCCGGCAGCAGCTGCTCTATCAGGGGGCGCTGTCGCAGACGATCGGCAACGCGCTTTCGCTTGGCCGGGGCGCCACGGCCGCCGAGATCGGCGCATTTGCGGCGGCCAACCCGGCGGCATTCGGGGCGATCAACACCGGGGCCACGGCTTATGCGTCGGCCAATGCCAGCAACCCGGCGGTGAACCCGCTCAACCCGCTGCGGGCGCTGCAGTATTTCCCGCCCTTCATGAACGTGCCCAACGCGGTCGAGGCCGGCCGGGTAAGCGACGGCGATTTCAGCTATACCGCCCGCGTGGCCTGGGACGTGACGCCGACGGTCAACTTCTACGCAGCCTATGCGACCGGGTACAAGGCGGCCTCAATCAACCTTTCGCGCGATAGCCGACCGACGCCGGCGGACCTTGTGGAACTGCGCGCGCAGGGACTGGCGGTGACCAACCTTACCGCGGGCAGCCGCTTCGCCAATGCCGAAAATTCGACCGTCTACGAAGCGGGTATCAAGGGCAACTGGGGGATCGTGTCCGCAAACGTCGCGGTGTTCAAGCAGGAGATCCGGAACTTCCAGTCGAACATCTTCACCGGATCGGGCTTCTTCCTGGCGAACGCAGGCAAACAGTCCGCCTTCGGCATCGAGTTCGAGGGATCGGCCAAACCGATCGACCAGCTGACGCTGACGATGGCGTGGACTTATCTCGATCCCAAGTACGATACGTTCCAGCTTTCGGCATTCGGTGACTTGTCTGGCACCACCCCGGCGGGCGTCTCGCCCTTGTCGGCGACGTTCTCTGCCGAATTCGTGCAGCCGGTGGGATCACGCGGCGATCGCATCATCCTGCGTGGCGACTATCACTACGAAGCGCCGTTCCGGCTGGTGGAGGGGTTGCCCGGTCTTGTCGTCCGGGACAGCGCGGGCAATGTCACGGACGTTTCCGCCGCACTCGCGGCCGCGCGGGAATTCAAACAGGACATCAACGACATGAACGCCTCGCTCACTTATGCGATGGCGAACGGGCTGGAACTGACGGTCTGGGGCCGCAACCTGCTGGACGACCGCACCATCCTGCAGATTTTCGACAGTCCGGCGCAGCCCGGATCGATCTCGGGCTATCCGAACCAGCCGCGCACTTATGGCGTGGCGGCGCGCTACCGGTTCTAAGCCGGAGCGCGTAAAGCGCGTACCCGCCGTGTCGTCTCTGGGAGGAGGTACGGCAAGAGAAGCGGGGCGCGGACTTGAAAAGGGGCGCGAAAAGGCGTGGCCTTTCGCGCCCCTCTTTCTGTGCAGTTTCGGGTTCGGGAGCAGAAAGTCTTTGTAATTTCCCGATTTCGATGTGAAATTGCGTCGCATTGTCAGGCTGGGCAGGCCGTGAAGGAAGGGGAAATTCATGATTCCGTATGGTGGTTTCTGGTGGCGCGTGCTCGCCTACATTCTGGACGCGATCATCCTGCAGATTGCGACTTCGATCATCGGCGGCATTTTCGGCGTCGGTCTTGCGCTGCCGCTGACCGGTATGGGCGCGGGTGAAAATGCGGCGTTCGGGATGATGATGTTCGGCATGATCGGCGCGTCTCTGGTGATCAACTGGCTCTACTTCGCGATCATGGAAAGCTCCAAGCTGCAGGCGACCGTCGGCAAGCTGGCGGTTGGCGTCGTCGTCACCGATCTTCGTGGCGAGCGGCTGACTTTCGCGCGGGCGACCGGGCGTTACTTTGGCAAGATCCTGTCAAGCCTGGTGCTCTGCATCGGCTACATCATGGTCGCCTTCACCGAGCGCAAGCAGGGCCTGCACGACATGGTCGCGGGAACGCTCGTCTACAAGACGCGCGATCCCAGCGTGCTCTACGACAACCGCGAGGTCTTCGCCTGACCTTGTCTGCCGCATTTTCCGAAGCATCAGGCGATGCCGCCTGATTGGAAAATGCTCTAAAGTTCGCGCAGCGCGCTTGCCGGTTTTGCCCGCAACAGCGGCAATGTACCGGCAAGCGCGAAGCCGAGGATCAGCACAAGCCCGGCGCCAAGCACCATCAGCACGCGGGTCCAGTCGGGCAGCCAGGCGAATTCGAACAGCTTGACGATGACCGCCCAGGCCATCGCGCTTCCTGTGCCAAGCGCCACAAGGGCAAGCACCAGCGCAAGCAGGCCGTATTCCGCCATCTGCGCGGCCAGTAGCTGGCCACGACTGGCGCCCAGCACGCGCAGGATCACCGTATCATACGTCCGGCTGGCCCGAGCCGCCGCGATCGCGCCGAGCAGGACCGCGAGCCCCGCCAGCACCGCGACGGAGGAAGCCGCCAGGATCGCGGCCGACATCTGGTCCAGCAGCGCGCGGGCATCGCGCAGCAGGCTTCCGGTCTCGATCACCGAGGTTGAAGGGAGTGCGCGCACCAGCCGGGGCAGCAGGCCGGCCGTGGATGCACCTTTGGGCACCTCTATCGTTGCGGCAAGGTTGTGCGGGGCGTCGGCCAGCGCATTGGGCGAAAACACCAGCACGTAATTAAAGCCAAGGCTGTCCCAGTCGATCCGGCGCAGCGAGGCGATGCGGGCGGTCTTCTCCACGCCGAGCACGCCCACGGTAACGTAATCGCCCACTTTCAGGCCGGTCGCCTCGGCCAGCCTTTCGTCCACCGAGACAAGCGGCTCACCCCGGTAGAACTGGGTCCACCACCGGCCCGATGTAACCGTGCTGCCTTCAGGCACGCCGACCGAGTACGTCAGCCCGCGTTCCCCGCGCAGCGCCCAGGCACCCTCGGGCAGATCCTTGCCGAGACTGGCCACGCGGGTCATGTGCCCCTGCGGCCCATAAGCGAGGATCCGGCCACGCAAGTTGGGAACCAGCTTGAGCGTGGAGCCGGGGATCGTCCGCTTCACCGCGTCGGCAAAGGCGGGCGCCTTGTCCTTGGGAATGTCGAGCACGAAAAAGTCCGGCGCGCGGGCAGGGACGGTGCGGCGGATATTGGCATCGAGACTGGTCTGCACCGCCGCGATCAGCACGAAGGCGGAAAGCCCGAAGCCAAGCGCGGTTACCAGCGCACCGGTCTGCGCGCCCGGTCGGTGCAGGTTGGCAAGCCCCGCGCGCAGCATCGGGCCGCGCGGCCTTGGCAGGTGGGCAGCAAGCTTGCGGATGGCAAGGCCGACCAGCGCCAGCAGCCCGAGCATGGCGGCGGATGCGGCAAGGAAGCCCAGCGTGACCAGCGGCTGCGCGGCGTTGAGCAGCGCCAGTGCGACGATCGCGGCAAGGCCAAGGCCCACCGGCAGGGCCAGCGCCCTGCGGCTCGCCACCAGTGGCGCCACACGGGCGCGCATCAGGGCCATGGCGGGCCAGCTGCGCGCCCGGACAAGCGGCGGGGCGGAGAAGATGAGCGCGACCAGCAGGCCGTAAGCCGCCGCCGTCGCCAGCGCGGCCGGAGAGACGGTAAAGCCCGGCTCCACCGGCAGCAGGCTCTGCAGTGCCGATGCCAGCAAAGGCGTGACCAGCACGCCCGCCGCAAGGCCGGCCGCGCTGCCGATCACGGCTGCGGCGCCGACTTGCAGCAGGTAGATCCGCGCGATGTCGGAACTGGTTGCGCCCAGCACCTTGAGCGTTGCGATCGAACTGCGCCGTGCCTCCAGATAGGACGACACGCCGCCGCCGATACCGATCCCGGCGATGACCAGCGCGGCAAGGCCCACCAGCACCAGAAATTCGCCCATGCGGGTAACGAAGCGCTCCGTCGAGGGCGATGCGGCGAGGCGGGTGCGGGTGTCGAAATCGTCCCCCAGCCGCATTTTGAGCGCATCGATCACCGCTTCGGGATCACGTGCGGGATCGGTGAAGCGCACCCGCGCGACGCTGCGATACATGGCGCCCGGTGCGATAAGCCCTGCATCTGCGGGCAGGGCGAGCGGCACCACGGTCGTGTCGCCCAGCGCGAAGCCTTCGCTCATCTGTTCGGGGTCCGTCGCGATCACGCCGGCTACCGTCACCGGCACTGCGCCGATGGCGATGCGCTGGCCTTGCTTTACGCCAAGGCGCGCGGCGGTGCCCTTGGCGATCCATGCCGTGCCCGGCGCGGGCGCGCCGACGCGGCGGCCGTCAGTCAGTTCAAGGCGACCGTAAAGTGGCCAGCCCCCGTCCACGGCCTTGAGCGCGACGGGCGCGGTGGCATCCCCTCTGGTGGCGATGGCCTGCATCCGCAACCCGTGCGACACGTGGCCAAGGCGGGCCAGCGCGGCATCCTCATCCTTGCTGAACGCGCGCTGCCAGACCCGCAGTTCGACGTCTCCGCCAAGGATTTCCCGCCCGCGCGTGCCCAGTTCGCGCTCGATCGATCCGGTCAGCGTGCCGATTGCGGCGATCGCGCCGACGCCAAGGAACAGGCATACGAGCAACAGCCGCAGCCCCTTGAAGCGGGCCGAAAGGTCGCGGCGCGCCAGCGTCCAGGCGGTGCGCCAGGGAAGGGCGTCAGCCAAGGTGCGTTTCCGCAAGCGTGTCGCTTGGGAGGTCTGATGCAAGCGTGTCGCTTGGGAGGTCTGATGCAAGCGTGTCGCTTGGGAGGTCTGATGCAAGCGTGTCGCTTGCGATCCGGCCGTCGCCGATGGTGACTACGCGTTCGCAGCGGTGGGCAAGGCTTTCGTCGTGAGTGATGATCAGCAGGGTCGCGCCGGTCTCGGCGCGGCGGGCGAAGAGCAGGTCGACGATCGCCGCGCCGGTCGCTGCGTCGAGGTTGCCGGTCGGCTCGTCGGCGAAGACCAGCGCCGGGCGGGGCGCAAGGGCGCGGGCGATGGCGACACGCTGTTGCTCTCCGCCGGAAAGCTGCGCCGGATAATGCGCCAGACGGTGGCCGAGCCCCACGGCGGCAAGTTCTGCTGCTGCCCGCGCGTGGGCATCGGGCATCCCGGCCAGTTCGAGCGGTGCCGCAACGTTTTCCAGCGCGGTCATCGTCGGCAGCAGGTGGAACGCCTGAAGCACCACGCCGATGCGGCCGCGCCGGGCCTTGGCCAGCGCGTCCTCGTCCATGCCGGCAAAGTCCTGTCCGGCAACTTCCAGCGAGCCTGAACTGGCGCGCTCCAGCCCGCAGAGTACGGCCATCAGCGATGACTTGCCCGATCCCGAGGGGCCAAGCAGGGCCAGCGTCTGGCCTCTGGGCACGGCAAGGTCGACGCCCTTGAGGATGTCGACCGCGCTGTCGCCGGAACCCAGCGTCAGCCGCAGGTCGCGGGCAAGGATCGTGGTTTCAGGACCGGCGGATGGAGCGATGGGGGCTTGGGCAGGGCTTGTCACGATCCCCATATGGGATAGCACCAGTGCATCCGACAAGTCGGTCCCTTCAGGAGAATGCCTTGCGCCTCGTTTCCCTTGCGCTTCTTGCCGCTTCAACCCTGGCGCTTGCCGCCTGCGACAAGGCCGCGCCGCCGCCCCCGCAGCAGAGTGAAGCCGCGGCCGATGCGCCGCCGCAGATCCCGGTGATGGGGCCGGAGCGGCCGATCCTTGCCTTCGGGGATTCGCTGCTGGCGGGCTATGGGCTTGAGGACGGCGAAAGCTACCCTGACCGGCTCGAACAGGCACTGCGCGCGCGCGGCGTGAATGCGCGGATCGCCAACGCCGGGGTTTCCGGAGACACCACGGCGGCGGGGCTGCAGCGGCTTGACTTCACGCTCAAGAACCAGCCGGTAAAGCCGGAACTGGCGATCATCAGCCTTGGCGGCAACGACATGCTGCGCTCGCTCCCCCCGGCGGAAACGCGCGCGAACCTGGAGAAGATGTTGCAGCGGTTGCAGCAGGAAAAGATCCGCGTCGTTCTGCTCGGCATGCTGGCGGCGCCTAATCTCGGCAAGGATTATGCGGCCAATTTCAATCCGATCTATCCGCAGCTGGCGGAAAAGTATGGCGCGGTGCTGGTGCCGTTCTTCCTCCAGCCGGTGATCGACAAGCCCGATCTGATGCAGGGCGATCACGTTCACCCCACTGCCATCGGCATCGACGCGATCGTTGCGGCGACGGTCGACGATGTGGAGGATGCGCTGCCCAGGAGGCCGCAGTAGCGCAAGGCCCCTTAGCGGCTGCCCGCGGTCTTCAGACCCTGCGCACCGATCCCGCGCTCACTTCCCATACCGCAGCTTCGCCTGCGATCGCCTCGAACGGGGCGATTTCGGTGCCGGTCAGCCAGACTTGTGCCGAACCCGCGCGCAGGCGATCGAACAGGGCCTCGCGCCGCACGGGGTCGAGATGCGCGGCGACTTCGTCCAGTAACAGCAGGCGGGGGCGGTTTTCTCCATCGCTTTCCAGCAACTGCGAATGGGCAAGGGTGATGGCGATGAGCATCGCTTTCTGCTCTCCGGTCGAGCACTCGGCAGCGGGCTGGCCCTTATCTCCCTGACCTTTCCCGGCCATCGTCACGGCCAGTTCATCGCGGTGCGGGCCGATGAGGGTGCGCTGGGCTGCCCTTTCGCGCGGCCGCCCGTCTCGCAGGGCAATGGCCAGTGCGCCGGCTTCTGTCGGGCCGCCGGGCTGATAGGCGAGGGAGGGGCGCGCGAAGGGCGCATCGGGAAGCTGGGCCAGCGCCGCCTCCAGCCGCGCGACAAGCCGTGCGCGCGCCGTCGCGACCAGCGCTCCGGCCTCCGCGATCTGCACTTCGATCGCATCTAGCCAGTGGGGATCGGGGGGACGGTGATCCGACAGCAGGCGGTTGCGTTCGCGCAGAGCTGTCTCCAACCGCGCGGCGTGGCCTGCGTGGGCGGGCTCGATCGCCAGCACCAGCCGGTCAAGGAAGCGCCGCCGTGCGCCCGCGCTCTCCACGAAGAGGCGATCCATCGCCGGGGTCAGCCAGCCGATCGACAGCCACTCGGCCAGACTGAGGGCGGAACTTTGCGCGCCGTTCACCTGCACCAGCCGCCGTCCCGGCCGCTCCGCCGCAACGCCGGTGCCAAGTCGGACCGGTTCGCCTGTCGGCATCAAGAGCGCGGCGTTCACCGCGAAACCGCCGTCGCCGTCCTGCGCGGGCACGTCGGCCAGTTGCGCACGACGCAGCCCGCGTCCGGGCGCCAGCAGGCTGATGGCCTCCAGCACATTGGTCTTGCCCGCGCCGTTCTCGCCCACCAGCAGGTTGAACTGCGCGGTGCCTTCCACGGCAGTCTCGCGGTGATTGCGGAAACGGGAAAGGAGAATGCGGTCGAGCATGGTCGCGGGCGACCTAGCGGTTTGGCGTCCTGCTCACAACGTTCAGACCGATTTTGCCTTGGCGAAAGGCGAAAAGTCGAGGTTGTCGTCGAACACCTCCACGCCCTCGCGAGACTTGAGCCAGTTGACGACCACGTAGGTCACCGGGGTGAGCACCGCCTCCCACAAGACCTTCATGCCCCAGTTGGTGACCATGACGGTCAGCACCTGTTCGTGCGTCCATGTGCCAAGGAACGCGATGGGATAGAACAGCGCGCTGTCCGCCGCCTGCCCCACCACGGTCGAGCCGATGGTGCGCAGCCACAAGTGCTTGCCGCCGGTCATCAGCTTCATCTTGGCAAGCACGAAGGAATTGACGAACTCGCCCGCCCAGAACGCGGTGAGCGAGGCCAGGACGATGCGCCAGGTCGATCCGAACACGGCCTCGTAGGCGGCCTGTCCGGTCCAGCCGCTGTCAGGCGGCATGGCGACGACGACGAAGCTCATGAACGCCATGAAGATCATCGCGAAGAACCCCGCCCATACGCAGCGCCGGGCATTGGCGTATCCGTAGACCTCGGTGAGCACGTCGCCGATAACGTAGCTTACGGGGAAGAACAGGATCCCTGCGCCGAACGTCACCCCGCCAAGGTTCGCCAGCTTGGACGCGCCGATCAGGTTCGATAGCAGCAGGATCGCCACGAAGGCTGCCATGACGTAGTCGAAATAGCGGAAGTGCCGGCGCGCGCCGGTAAGGCCGTCGATGCGCGAAAGATGCGGCGAACTGTCGGTGGCAGCTGTCATTGCCTGTGCGTAACGTGGCTTTGCTGCAGCGCAAAGCACAAGTTTGCGCGCGCCGTGGTTTGCGTGCGCGCGTAACCACGCTATGGGAAATCCGCGCGCGCCCGTAGCTCAGCTGGATAGAGCACGAGCCTTCTAAGCTTGGGGTCACAGGTTCGAACCCTGTCGGGCGCGCCAATTCCAAAGGAACTGGTCGCCCTGAATCCAAAAGATGGTTCGAACCTTGTTCGAACAGGCGCCAAATCTCGTTTAAGTGATCGTAAACTGATCCGCTTTATCTTTGTACGCATGACCCGCACCGTTCTTCCCCGGCGATCGCAGCGACGTTCCGTCTCGCTGGCCGTCCAGTGCCGCACGCAGAGCGGTCTGCGCGACGACGGCGAGATTTCCGACATATCGGTCGAAGGATGCTGTCTGCGCATGCGCGGCATCTACTTTCGCGTCGGTGCCCGGCTGATGGTCAGGCCCAATGGGCTTGAGGGCATGTCGGGCGTGGTGCGCTGGGTCAGCAGCGACCTGGCGGGTGTGGAGTTCGACCGTCCGCTCTACGGGCCGGTGCTGGATCATATCGCGGCCACTCACGCCTCGCCGCTGCCGGGATCGCCCGCCCGCCGCTGATGCGCAACGTCGCTCCAGCGAATTCTCGTTCAGATTGCCGGAAAGTTCTGGCCAAGCCGATCCGGCGCCCCGCACACTCTGCCCGATAGACCGGCACGCAATCGCCGGCACGTTCAGGCATCGGGAGAGAGCGCTTGGCATCACCTGTCGGACCGGGGAACGAGGCCCCCAACCACCCGCTTGCGGTACGCATGGGCGTGATCGCGGGGGTTTCGCATAACGTCGTCATCGGCACCATCATGGGTTCGTTCGGGCTGATGCTGGCCTCGGTCGAGCAGCGGCTGGGCGTCAGCGCAGAGCAGGCGGCGGCGGGAATCCCGCTCGTGCTGGTGGGCTCTTCGGTGCTGGCGCCATTCGTGGGCGTGCTGATCGCGAAAGTGTCCCTGCGCCTGCTGCTGCTGATCGGCGCGCTGCTGACGGTCGCGGGCTACCTTACACTCGCCTGGACGCAGAGCTACGCGCTTTATCTGGTGGCTTACGGGCTGTTCTTTGGGCCGGCGCTGAGCCTGGCCGGATCGATCGGCCCGGCGACGCTGGTGGCGCGCTGGTTCAGCCGCAATCGCGGGCTGGCGCTGGGCATCGTCCATCTTCCCGTGGTCATTGCGATCGTGCCATGGACGCTGGAGCGGGCGCTCTCGGTCGTTTCGCCGGGCGCGATCTATCTGTCGACCGGGGTGATCGCGGCGGCGCTGCTGTTTCCGCTGGGCCTGCTGGCGATCGATCATCCGCCCGGCCATGCCGAGACACTTGCCCCCGAACCCGACGCCCAGCGCACGGCGGACGGATCGTTCAGCGTGGCGCAACTGCTTGCGCGGCCCCGCTTCTGGGCGATATCGCTGGCTGCGGTGGCGAGCATGACAAGTTCGGTGCTGCTGGGCTCGCTGCTGGTGCCGATGGGGCTGTCATGGGGCTTCACCCGGCCAGAGGCGGCACTGTTGCAGTCGATCATGGCGCTGGTCGGGATCGCCGGATCGGTGCTGTTCGGCTGGATCGCCGACCGGATCGGCGGCGCAAGGGCGCTGGCGCTGATCGGGTTCGATTGCGCGGTGCTCTGGGCGATCCTGCTGCAGCACCCGCCGTTCTGGATGGCGGCGCTCGTGATCGGGCTTATCGGGATGCACGGTGCAGGCGCGATCCCCACGCTGGGCAAGGGGCTGACCGATGCGTTCGGTCAGGCCAGCTACAGCCGGGGATTCGGGCTCAACACGCTGATCGGCCTACCGTTCATCGCGGTGGCCGTGATCGGATCGGCGCGTGTTCATTCGGTGACGGGCAGCTATGACGGCGCGATCGTGGCAATCAGCGCGTTCTTCGTGGCGGCGATTGTGCTTGGCCTTTACGCCGCCACAGGGGTGAGGGCGCAGGAGCCGGTTGCCGCGCCAGCCTGATTTATCCCGCCTGGCCTACCCCCGCCTGGCAGTCGCCTTGAGCTGTCCCAGCACCGGGTAGCCAAGCCCGGCGGGGATAACCAGCCATTCGCCATCCTCGCGCAGTTCGACCTCCGGGTGAATGCGGACGACCGGGTGGGCGGCAATGTCGGCCAGCGCCTCGGCGTGGTCTGCGTATTGCGCCAGCCGGTCGAGATTGCGCCGGGTCGGGAAGATGACCGAGATTTCGCCGCGATCGGCCATGGCCAGTGCGTCGGCCGCGCTCGTCCAGAACAGGCGCGAGTTTTCGGTGGCATCGACGGTCACATCCACCGCGCCGGTGCCGATGTCGGCGACGAAGAAGCGCGTGTCGAACGCCTTGTCCCACAAGGGGCACCAGTGCGCGAAGAAGGTCAGCGCGTTCAGGTCCAGCTGCCAGCCGAAGTGGTCGAGCACGGTGTCGAGACGGCCGACTTCCAGCAGCATGGCACGCGCGTCCGCGGCCTGGCGCGCGGAGATGGGGCTGCGGGTTGCGATCATCAGCCCGGCTTCTTCCAGCGTTTCGCGGATCGCGGCGATGCGGGCGGACACGATCTCCTCTGGCTCATTCGGGACAAGGCGGTGGGCGAGTTCGCGGTCCGCAGGATCGACGCGGCCGCCGGGAAACACTGCCGCGCCGCCCGCGAAGCGCATGCCGTCCGAGCGCTGGAGCATCAGCAATTCGGGCGGCCCGCCATCGGCGGCATGACGGAATACGACAACGGTGGCGGCAGGAACCACGGCGGGGCCGTCCGCAGGCATCGGCTGGTCGGAAGGGGCGGTTTGCAACATTGCTGCCGATCTTGCGCCTTGGAAGGGCGGCTGCAAGTGAAAAGCGCTGGCGACTCAGCGGGGGAAGTGTCGGCCCAGTTTACAATCAATGACGCGCGGGCTGACAAAGAGCGCAACGAAATGGCTGAATTTCGGGGAAAATCAGAACTGGCACAGGGCGTGCTTATGAAGTATCGTATCCCGAGAGAAGCAGTCTCGATAGAGGCGGGGCCGGACAGTCTCCCGGCCCCGCCTCCCCGGGCTTCCCCAACATCGCTGTTCCGCCGGATTGGCTGCAAAAAAGGCCCGGGAAGCATATTCCCGAGCCTTCGTGCTATCTTGTGCCTTGGCGATCAGCCCTGCGCGGCGATGCCGCTGTCGGCCATCAGCTGGTGCAGTTCGCCAGCCTCGTACATTTCCATCATGATGTCGCTGCCGCCAAGGAATTCGCCCTTGACGTAAAGCTGCGGGATCGTCGGCCAGTCGGAATAGGCCTTGATGCCCTGACGGATTTCCATGTCCTGCAGTACATCGACGGTTTCGTAGGAAACGCCGAGGTGGTCGAGGATGGCGATCGCCCGGCTTGAGAAGCCGCACTGGGGAAACAGCGGGGTGCCCTTCATGAAGAGGACCACGTCGTTGCTCTTTACGATATCGCCGATACGGGCGTTGACGTCGGACATGTTAGTAGAACCCTTGAGTGTATGCAGCGCGTGTATGCGACGTCAGTTGGGGACGGCGGTGGTGAGTTGCAAGGCGTGAAGAACACCGCCCATGCGGCCGCCGAGGGCTTCGTAGACCATCTTGTGCTGCGCGACGCGCGGCCGTCCGGCAAAGGCCGCCGAAACGACGTGCGCGGCGTAATGGTCGTTGTCCCCGGCAAGGTCAGTGATCGTGACGTCTGCATCCGGCAATGCGGCGCGGATCATCGTCTCGATTTCAGTAGCGGTCATGCCCATCGGATCGTCCTTAGCCCAGGAAAGCGCGGCGCGCTTCGACCTGCTTGGCCTCAAGCGCGGCGCGCACTTCAGCCTCGGTGGTGTCCACGCCGGCAGCGGTAAGATCGCCCAGCAGCTTGCGGATGACGTCTTCGTCGCCGGCTTCCTCGAAATCGGCCTGGACGACGGCCTTGGCGTAGGCGTCGGTTTCGGCCTGCGAGAGCTTCATGCGTTCAGCTGCCCATTCGCCGACAAGCCGGTTACGGCGGGCCTGAATGCGGAACAGCGTGTCGGCGTCGTGCGCGAACTTGGCTTCTTCGGCGCGCTCGCGGTCCTGGAAACTCGTCATCAGACAACCTCGGTGTGGAATTTCATCCATGCCGATAGGGAAGGGTGCGATCCGGGGCAATCCCGATTCGCAATAGTTGTGCCGATCATCGAGGGGACGGGTTCATCCCTCCCTGTCGTGCCGGACGACAGGGAGGTGAGGAAATCAGGCTGCCAGCACCGGACTGGCCAGGAAGGGCAGCGTTTCGCGCGCCTTGCCTTCGTAGCCGGAAATGGTGTCGCCCTGCGCCATGGTCAGGCCCACTTCGTCGAGGCCGTTCAGCAGGCAGTGCTTGCGGAACGGGTCGATCTCGAAGGTGAAGCGGTCTTGGAACGGGGTGGTCACCGACTGCGTGTCGAGGTCGACGTCGATGGTCTCATCCTGCGCCACTTCCATCAGGCGGTCGATCGCCTCCTGCGGCAGTGCAACGGTCAGGATGCCGTTCTTGAAGGCGTTGCCCGAGAAGATGTCCGAGAAGCTGGGCGCGATCACGCAGGTCACGCCCATGTCGAGCAGCGCCCAGGCAGCGTGTTCACGGCTGGAGCCGCAACCGAAGTTGTCGCCCGCGATGAGGATCGGGGCCCCGGCCCAGCGTTCGTCGGTGAAGACGTTGCCCTCTTCCAGCTTGACCGCCTCGAACGCACCCTTGCCCAGACCTTCGCGGGTGATGGTCTTGAGCCAGTGCGCCGGGATGATGACGTCGGTGTCGACGTTCTTGCGGCCAAAGGGAATCGCCTTGCCGGCGACGTGGTTGATCGCTTCCATCAGTCGGTTTCCGAAGGGAAGTGCGGGGCGGTGCCGGTCTTGGGCGGCTGCGCATCCTGCGTCTTCTTGTCCTTGCGGCGCTTTACGAAGAGCAGGGCAGCGGCGATTGCGGCCGAACCGATGGCGGCACCGGCTGCAAGAGCGGCGCGACCTGCTAGCGAGTTGTCGGAATCGTTGGACATGGGGGAACTCCTGTCAGCTTGCGGGCGCGAGGTCGCGCACGTCGGTCAGCTTGCCGGTAACGGCGGCGGCGGCGGCCATGGCGGGGCTCATGAGGTGGGTGCGCGCACCCGGACCCTGTCGGCCGGTGAAGTTGCGGTTGCTGGTGGAGGCGCAGCGTTCGCCTGCCGGAACCTTGTCGGGGTTCATGGCAAGGCAGGCCGAGCAGCCCGGTTCGCGCCATTCGAGGCCCGCATCGATGATGATCTTGTCCAGCCCTTCGGCTTCGGCCTGCGCCTTGACCAGACCCGATCCGGGAACGACGATCGCCCACTTCACGTTGTCGGCCTTGTGGCGGCCCTTGAGCACTTCGGCGGCGGCGCGGATATCCTCGATGCGGCTGTTGGTGCAGCTGCCGATGAAGACGTTCTGCACTTCCACGTCGGTCAGCTTCGTGCCGGGCGTCAGGCCCATGTAGTCGAGGCTGTGCTTGACCGCGTCGCGCTTGGAGGCGTCGGCGAAGTCTTCGGGCGCGGGGACCACGCCGCCGATGCCGGACGTGTCCTCGGGGCTGGTGCCCCAGGTGACGGTCGGCTGGATATCTTCGGCGCGGATGAACACGGACTTGTCGTAAGTCGCGCCTTCGTCGGTCGCCAGGCTCTTCCACCAGGCGACGGCCTTGTCCCAGTCGGCGCCCTTGGGCGCGTAGGGGCGGCCCTTCACGTAATCGAAGGTGATCTCGTCGGGGGCGACGAGCCCTGCGCGCGCACCGCCTTCGATCGACATGTTGGACACGGTCAGGCGGCCTTCGACCGACATTTCGCGGAAGACGTTGCCGGTGTATTCGATGACATAGCCGGTGCCGCCGGCCGTGCCGATCACGCCGATGACGTGCAGGATCACGTCCTTCGGGGTCACGCCCGCGCCGAGCTTGCCCTCTACGCGGATCTCGAAGGTCTTCGACTGCTTGAGCAGCAGCGTCTGCGTGGCCAGCACGTGTTCGACCTCTGACGTGCCGATGCCGAAGGCCAGCGCGCCCAGACCGCCGTTGCAGGCCGTGTGACTGTCACCGCAGACGATCGTGGCGCCGGGCAGCGAAAAGCCCTGTTCCGGGCCGACGACGTGGACGATGCCCTGTTCCGGATCGGCATCGCCGATATAGCGTATGCCGAAGGCGGGGGCGTTCTTTTCCAGCATTTCCAGCTGCTGGGCACTTTGCGGGTCGGCGATCGGCACGCGGTTGCCATTGGCATCGCGGCGCGCGGTGGTGGGCAGGTTGTGATCGGGCACCGCAAGCGTAAGGTCGGGACGACGCACCGGGCGGCCGGCGGCACGAAGGCTTTCGAAAGCCTGCGGGCTCGTCACTTCATGGACGATGTGCCGGTCGATGTAGATGAGGCAGGTGCCGTCGTCGCGTCTGTCGACGACGTGGGCGTCCCAGATCTTCTGGTACAGGGTGCGGGGTGCGTTTGTCATGATTCTGCGCGAATAGGCGCGCCGGCCCCGCAATTCAAGCGGTGTCGGCGCGCCGTTTCAGGTAATTTTGTTATCAGCCGCGGCGGCGGTCGTAGTCGTGACGTTCCATCCGCAGCTTGGCGTAGACGGTGTTGACGCGGGCGCCGAGCACGCGGGTCTCCTGCGCGGAGAGGCCGCCGCGAGCGTACTGGCTGTACGTGCGCTGGATGTTCACGACGTCGCGGCGCAGGCTGCTCGCTTCACGCTGAGAGATCGTCCGGCGGGCGGCGGCGCGATCGATGTTGGCGCGCAGGCCGTTGATGTCGGTGCGAATGTCATAGTGGCGGGCGGCCTGATGGCGGGGCGCGGCCTCGGCGACACCGGGGGCGACGGCCGAGAAGCCCAGAGCTGCGACGAGGGCCGGGGCGATGAACTTGGTGAACTGGCGCATGGTTCGCACTCCTTGTTGAAATTTCGTATCCGGAAGGGCGCTTCCGATGCATTCATGTCTAGGCTTCTCAAAATGAACGCCAGATAGATGACCCGTCGCAAGGTTGTGTGCGATTGTAAGAGAGTGTCGCAGGCGCCTATAAGCCGGTGCATGTCCGCCCTTGCCGCCGTCCTGATCGTCCTTGCCTCTGCCGCCGCGATGGAGTTCGTGGCGTGGAGCAGCCACAAGTACATCATGCATGGCTTCGGCTGGGCCTGGCACCGCGACCACCACGAGCCGCACGACAAAGTGCTGGAAAAGAACGACCTTTACGCCGTGTTCGGTGCAGCCATCAGCATCTCGATGTTCGCGCTGGGATCGCCGCTGGTGATGGGGGCAAAAGCGTGGTGGCCGGGGACGTGGATCGGTCTGGGGGTGCTGCTCTACGGCGTGATCTACACGCTGATCCATGACGGGCTTGTCCACCAGCGCTACTTCCGGTGGGTGCCCAAGCGCGGCTACGCCAAGCGGCTGGTCCAGGCGCACAAGCTGCACCACGCAACGATCGGCAAGGAAGGCGGGGTCAGCTTCGGCTTCGTCGTCGCCCGCGATCCCGCCGTGCTCAAGCGCGAATTGCGGGCCCAGCGCGAACAGGGCATCGCGGTGCTGCGCGAGGCGGTGGAGTAACCTACTCCGCCCGCGTCCAGATCCAGGTGCCGATCGTCGCCAGCACGGCCAGCGGGATCAGCGCCCACATCTCTCCGGCGGTGAACCATACGATCGCCACGCTCAGCGCCATGGTGGAGATCGCGGCGATCTTGCCCTTGCGGCTGATCGCACGCCGGTCGCGCCATGCGCGCAAGTGGGGGCCGTACCGGGGGTGCTGGTACAGCCGCTCTGCCCATTCCGGGTGGCTCTTGGAAAAGCACCCGGCGGCAAGGATCCAGAAGATCGTCGTCGGCAGCAGCGGCAGGAAGATGCCCAGCGTGCCGATGCCGACGAGAATGAGCCCCGCCGTGATCCAGAGGTATTTTTCGGCCCGGCTCATTCAGCCCGGCTCATTCAGCCCTGCACATACCGCGCGGCGGTTTCCCGGATCAGCGCGATCATGTTGGGAATGCCCTGCGTGCGGTTGGACGAGAGCTGGTTGCGCAAATCGAACGGTTCGAGCGCGGCGGCAATGTCGGTCGCGGCGACGGTGGCGGCGGGGCGGTCCTGCACGGCGGCGATGACCAGCGAGACGATGCCCTTGGTGATCGCTGCGTTGCTGTCGGCAAGGAAATGCAGCGTGCCGTCTTCGCGCGCCATCGGATAGACCCAGACGCTGGCCGAACAGCCGCGCACCCTGGTGGCATCGGTCTTGAGCGCGTCGGGCATGGCGTCAAGTTCGCGGCCCAGTTCGATCAGCAGCCGATACCGTTCGTCGCCATCGAGGAATTCGTACTCTTCGCGGATATCGTCCAGGTCACGCATGTCCCCGGCATTTAGAGGGCACAGCGGCAAGGGCAAGAGGTTATTGAGAACATTTCTCATGTGCCCCGACGTTGCAAGCGCGGGGGGATGCTGTCAGGGAAATGCGTGATGACCGATAGCACTCACCCGTTCTATGCGATGCACGAGCACGGCTTCGTGCGCGTCGCCACCTCCACCCCGCATGTGAAGACCGCCGACGTCGCGGCCAATCGCGATGCGATCCTTGCCGAAGCGCGCCGGGCGCACGCGGCGCATGTGGATCTGCTGGTGTTCCCGGAGCTAAGCCTGTCGTCCTATGCCATCGACGATCTGCACCTGCAGGGCACGATGATCGAGGCGGTGGAGGCGACCATCGCGGATATCGTCAGGGCCAGCGCGGACCTGTCGCCGGTGCTGCTGGTCGGCGCGGCGCTGGAGCGCAAGGGGCGGCTGTTCAACTGCGCCGTCGTGATCGCGGGCGGGCGCCTGCTGGGCGTGGTGCCCAAGTCCTACCTGCCCAACTACCGCGAATTCTACGAAAAGCGCTGGTTCGCCAGCGGCAAGGCGATGCGCGATGCGACGATCACCGTGAACGGGCAGGACGTGCCTTTCGGCGTCGACCTTGTCTTCGCTTCGCAGTTGCTGAGGAACTTCCGCTTCTTCGTCGAGATCTGCGAGGACGTCTGGGCGCCGAGCCCCCCTTCGACGTTGGGGGCGATGGCGGGGGCGACGATCCTTGCCAACCTTTCGGCCTCCAACATCGTCATCGGCAAGTCGGACGAGCGCCACATGCTGTGCCGCGCCCAGTCGGCCCGCGCGATGGCGGCCTATGTCTATTGCGCGGCGGGGCATGGGGAAAGCACCACCGATCTGGCGTGGGACGGGCAGGGCATCGTCTACGAACTGGGCGACCTGCTGGCGGAATCGGAACGCTTCTCGCTGGAGCCGGAACTGTGCGTGGCCGACGTCGATTGCGACCGCATTGTCATGGATCGCCTGCGCAGTCCCACCTTCAACGATGCGGCCGATGTTGGATGCAGGCCCGAAGAGACGTTCCGCACCGTGCCGTTCCGCCATGCGCCTGCGGGCGGGGATATCGGGCTGGTCCGCCCGGTCAGCCGCTTCCCCTTCGTCCCCTCGCGCGCGGACAAGCTGGATGCGGACTGTTACGAGGCGTTCAACATCCAGGTCGACGGGCTGATGCGGCGAATCGAATCGACCCGCGCGAAGTCGCTGGTGATCGGTATCTCGGGCGGGCTCGATTCCACTCACGCGCTGATCGTGGCGGCGCGTGCCTGCGACCGGCTGGGCCTGCCGCGCGATTTCATCCGGGGCTATACGATGCCCGGCTTCGGCACCAGCGACGGGACCAAATCCAACGCGTGGAAGCTGATGGACGCGGTGGGCATCGCCGCGCAGGAGATCGATATACGTCCCGCCGCAACCACGATGCTGCAGGATATCGGCCATGCCTTTGCCGATGGAGAGCCGGTTTACGACGTGACGTTCGAGAACGTGCAGGCGGGTCTGCGCACCGATTACCTGTTCCGCCTTGCCAGCCAGCATAACGGCTTCGTGGTGGGGACCGGGGACTTGTCGGAACTGGCGCTGGGCTGGTGCACGTATGGCGTCGGTGACCAGATGAGCCACTATGCCGTAAACGCGGGCGTGCCCAAGACGCTGATCCAGTACCTGATCCGCTGGTGTGCCACCACCGACCAGTTCAGCGCTTCCACCGAGGAAATCCTGCTGGCGATCCTGGCGACGGAAATCTCGCCCGAACTGGTGCCCGCCGGGGCTGACGGCGCGATCCAGAGCACCGAGGCCAAGATCGGGCCTTACGAACTCAACGACTTCTTCCTGCACCACGTCATGCGGTTCGGGCAAAAGCCGTCGAAGGTGGCGTTCCTGGCCTGGCATGCCTGGCGCGATGCATCGGCCGGAACGTGGCCTGCGGGTTTCCCTGAGGAGAAGAAGAACGCCTATGAACTGGCGGTGATCCGGTCCTGGCTGGAGAAGTTCGTGGGGCGCTTCTTCGCGTTCAGCCAGTTCAAGCGCTCGGCCATTCCGAACGGGCCGAAGGTTTCGACCGCCGGGGCGCTCAGCCCTCGCGGCGACTGGCGCGCGCCTTCGGACGCCAGCGCGGCGGTCTGGCTGGCGGAGCTGGAGCAGCGGGTGCCGTAACGCAAAAAACCTCCCCGAGACCAACTCGGGGAGGTTTTTTGCAGCGCATACGCCATTGCCCGCTGGCGAGTGCGGGCCATTACGCCGGGGGAAGGCAACGCGAAGGACCGAAGGTAAAATCGGGTCGGCGTCGGGAGCGTCCACGCAGGGACGCGGGGGGTTGTGTTCCGCAGGCTCAGGCGAGTGGCCGGGTAGCAGCGGGCAGCCCGGCTCGACCAGCATTCCATCGAACTCG
>NZ_LYMM01000072.1 GCF_002896965.1 Novosphingobium guangzhouense | reverse complement strand
GCAGCCGGTTCCGACACGGAAATCAGCGGATCAGCACCCAAAAACCGGGGCTCACCGTCAATTTGCGCGCCTTCACGTCGCCATCATGCCGAAATCAGACGGTTCTTCGAGGTGTCCAGCTTGCGTTCGCCGGGGGTGGCGAAACGTTCGTCCCAGTCCTTGAGGCGCGGTTGCGCGATGAAGCGGAACCAGACCGGCGGGATCAGTCCGGCGGCGAAGCACAGGAACAGTGAGGGCATCTGCGGCGCTTGCGGTTCGGGCTTCAGCGCATAGAAGGGGATATGCCCGTCAAGGTGATGGTTGATGTGGTTGGTGATTTCCGCACCGATCGGCCGGACGATCGCGCCAAGGTGGTTCCAGGCGTGATGGAGCTCGATCGGCGCCCCTTCGACCCGGATCAGGCCATAGTGCTGGAAGTAGTTGAACCCCTCCACGAACATCTTGGCCATTACCATCGCGCCGACAGCGGTCAGCGCCGCGCCAAGGCCTGCCGTCAAGCCCACAAAGACGATGATACTGCCCGATAAGAGCGGCAGTAGCCACACCGGATTGCGCCATCCCAGCGAAGCATGGCCAAGCTTGCGGAGGATTTCGGCCGACTTTTCCCAAGTATCCTTGTAGGAACCCCAACTCGCCTGGAACACGAAGCTGTAGATGGTCTGCCCGCGCCGAGGGGTATCGCTATCCTTGGCCGTGTCGAGATGGACGTGGTGGGTGACGATATGGGCAATATCGCGATTGGGGTCGCCGTAGAACGCGCTCAGACACTTGGCGACATAGCGAGGAAACCAGTGGCGGCGGTGCATCAGCTCATGCGCCACCGGCAGGGTCGGCACCGCCGAGAGCCAACCCAGGCTGAGCAGCGATCCGGCCAGTTGCCAGCTTGAATTGTCGGCGCCGGTGATCGGGTTGATCGCGGTCGCAACCGATCGGGCAAAGGCCCAGACCAGCAGGATCATGCACGGGAGCTGGAGGTACATGGCGAAATCGCCAAGCAGTGCCGTGCCCTGCGCGCGCATCTTGTGGTCCGCCGGCAGCAGGATATCCAGCGTCATCAACACCGGAAAGGTCGCCGCGCCCAGCCAGACGTAGCTGCCGCCGAGCATGAATCCGATAACGCCCGCCAAGGTCATGACCGGAATGAGAAAATAGCGCAGTCCGTCCATCGGATTTCTCCTTAGTTATTCTGTTCTGGCCTTGCCCGTCGAGGCAAGGGTGAGGGCGGCGGTCCGCCGCCCTCGGGCCTTCATCAGTACTTGTAGGCGAGCTTGAGGAACCATTCGCGCGGACGCGAGAAGCTGGCCGTTGCGGCGCCGCCGACGTTGAGATCGACATAGCCGCCCTGCAGATAGCGCTTGTCGGTCAGGTTCGTGACGCCCGCAGTCAGGGTGAAGTGCTCACTCCTGTCGGTGAACGAGGCACTGGTGCCGAACACGCTGTACGCGGGCTGGAACAGTTGCGGGCTGTTGACTGCATCCTTGAAGGTGCCGCTCTGGTAGGACCAATCGCCGCGCAGGGTCAGCTTGCCCATGCTGCCTTCATAGACGTCGGCGTTGATCGCGGCCGAAGCTGTCCACTTGGGAACGAAGGCGAACTTCGAATCCAGCGTGACTGGCGCCGCGCTCGGATCGATCTTGGTGTAGTAGGCATCGAGATAACCCACGCCGAAGTTCACGCGAACCTGTTCGATCGGGGCAGCTTCGCCTTCGATCTCGAAGCCCTTGATCCGGCCGGCACCGGCGTTGCGAACCTTCGGAGCGATCCCTTCGTTCACAGTGATCTGCATGTCGCTGTAATCGGAAAGGAACGCCGCGATGTTCAGGCGCAGGCGCCGGTTGAACAGTTCGTTCTTCAGG
This sequence comes from Novosphingobium guangzhouense, assembly GCF_002896965.1. Classification (GTDB taxonomy): domain Bacteria; phylum Pseudomonadota; class Alphaproteobacteria; order Sphingomonadales; family Sphingomonadaceae; genus Novosphingobium; species Novosphingobium guangzhouense. The sequence goes on along the minus strand of NZ_LYMM01000072.1, from coordinate 15,084 downwards.
CCGATTTCGTAGGATTCGACGAATTCCGGCGTGAACGAGGGGATCGCGATTTCAGCCGGGAAGATGCGCTGGCTGAACCCGCCGTTCTTGAAGCCTTTCGAATAGGACGCATAGATCAGCGAATTGTCGGTTATCTTGTAGTCCGCCGAGATCGCCGGGGTCCACTCCTTGGCCTTGGCCGAAACCTCGATGGCCGGCATCGTGTGGTTGCCGCCCGGGTTGGTCGCCGAAGGCGTGCAGTTCGGTAGCGGGAAACCGGCCAGCGGGCCTGACGGGAACAGGTTGGCCGCCGGGTTTGCCTGTCCGACGAGGCACTGGCTGAACGCGACGAATGCGCCCTGCGGATAGACCGATGCCAGCACTGGATCGAGTTGCGAGCGGTCGTTGAAGATCGTCTGCACAGACGGGTCGAACCGCTTGGTCTCGTTAGTGTAGCGGATGCCCGGCGTGATCGAGAACCGGTCGGTCACCTTGAAGGTGGCCTGCAGGTATGAGGCATAGCTGTCGTTGTCGATGTCGCCGCCAGTAAAGAACTGGGCAAACCCGAATTCCATCGGGGTGTAGTCAGTGCCCTTTTCCTTGAGATAATAGCCGCCCAGAACGAACTTCACCTGGCCATCCATCAGGCTTCCGGTAAACTGCAGTTCCTGCGAGGCCTGCCACACATCGATATCGCTTGCGATCCGCAGGATCGTATGCGGAGTGCCGTCGAAATCGTATTCCATGTGCGAACTCTGGTCGCGGTAGGCCGAAATCGACTTCAGGCTGAAATCGCCGAAATCGTAATCGAGGGTGAGGTTCGTGCCCCATAGATCGAAGTCCGACCGGTTGACGCCGCCAGCCCAGGTGGTGTCGATGTCGCCAGTGATCCAGCGGGTGCTGGCGCAGGCCGGGTTGCCGGTCGGCGCAAGGGTACCCGGAACGCCAAACCCGCCCCAAGGTGCTCCACAGCTGCCATCGGTGACGCGGATCTTGTTCCAGAAATACATCGAGCTGGGCGCAGCGATCTGGCGGTTGGGGCCGCCGGGTGTCGTCGCGCTGTTCGGGATATCGACGAAGCGCAGCGGCACGTTCTGGTCCTGCAGTTCGAGCAGCGAAATGGCCGTCTGCTCTTCGCGGCGGATGTTGATATCCCCGCTGAGGCTGACGGTCAGCTTATCGGTCGGCTCCCACTTGAACGCAATGCGTCCGCCGAAGCTGTCCTTGTTGCCCTGGCGGCCGCCGTCGAACAAACGCTTCTGGTAGCCGTCGCGGGTTTCATAGGAAGCAACCGCGCGCATTGCGAGATTGTCGCTCAGCGGCACGTTGATCATGCCCTTGAAATCGGCGCGGTTGAACCGGCCGGTCGCCGCTTCGAGCTTCAGGTCAAATTCGTGTTGCGGCTGGACGGAATTGACGACGATCGCGCCGCCGATGGTGTTCTTGCCGAACAACGTGCCCTGCGGCCCGCGCAGGATCTGCACATCAGCGATGTCGGTCATGTCGAGCAGCGCACCGACCGAGCGGGCGACATAGACGCCATCGACATAGATGCCCACGCCGGTATCCACGGTAATGTTGAAGTCGGTCTGACCGACGCCGCGGATGAACGCGGTGATCGTGGCGCTGGAACCGGAGATGTTGGCAACCGGCGACATGTTCACGTTGGGCGCGAACTTGGCCACCTGGGCGACGTTGTTGACTTCGCGCGCTTCGAGCATCTCGGCATTCATAGCGGTGATCGCGACCGGCGTTTCCTGCAGGTTCTCAGACCGCTTGCGCGCAGTCACGATGATTTCACCTAGACCGCCGGCCCGTTGCTCCTCGGCCTGAGGCTCGCTTGCTGCTGCATCCTGCGCATGCGCCGTCATCGGCACAAGCCCGGTAGATACTACGATCGCCGAGGCGCTGGCGCGCAGGACGGCTTTCCTGAAATACATTAATCGGTTTGTCATTTGGCATTCTCCCTCGTTTTTTATCATTACTATTTATAAAGGTGGATAGACTAAACGTAGATGTTGAGGTTCTTGCTCAACATTACATTGTGCTTGAGGATCGCTCGGCGTTTGACCAGTTGAAAGCTGTTGCCGACCTGACGCCAGATATCGATACGGTTGCCGATCAGCGAATCCTCGTCGCGTTCGTTGCGATTGCGATAAGCATAGAAGTTCGAATAGACTCGGAACTCGTCGGCCTTTTCGGTAAGCTCCACCTCGACGTTGGTGATGATATGGGTGTAGCGCGTCGCCGGATCCTCCGACCAGGCCGTTCCGGTCTCGAGCCGAGAAAGCCGCTTGAGGATTTCGGGCTTGCTGTCGTTGTAATAGGCCATCCGGGTCAGGTCGGTCACCTGCTCGGTCTTGTCGCGGCGATAGCGGGTTTCGATCCCCGGCATGTGGTAATGCAGGTCTTCCGCCAGCATGCTGGCCCAGGCCTTGTAGTGTTCATCGTCGAGCAGCCGTGCTTCGCGATACAGCGTCTGGGTCAGCGCGTGGGTCAGTTCGAGCGATGCGGTAGTCCCTTCACATGTGCGCTCGAGGGTTGCGGTGTCGGTCATAGCTGTAGTTCCTCTCAGAGCGCGAACAGGCCGGGAAGATTGCGGGTTTCGCCCACATTGCCCAGCTGCGGTTCGGGCCGTGCCGGCATCTTGCCGAATTCGTCATGGGTCATCATGTCGAGCCAGCGCTGATAGAAGCCGCGCTGGTTGGCGTCGTTGTACTGGCCGCGATAGACGATGCCCGGCAGGGTATCGTGTTCGATCTGGCGGCCGATCCCGCAGCGATAGTGCAGGCGCTCGTGCCGGGTGACGACGCCGCGGTTGACGGTGGTGCAGTTTTCCCAGTTTTCGCCGTCATCCATCTCGAAGGTGCCACCGGGGCCAAAGGTCTGCATCACGCCTTTGGTCACTTCCTCCTTGATGTCGTCGGGCATGTTCTTGTTGACGATCACCCAGGTCTTCAATTCGAATTGCATCGGCCCCTTGGGTTGCCACTGGCGGAAGGTGGAAATGCCCGGCAGGAACGAGACGTTGGGGAAGATCGATGCCGAGGCGACCGAACCGAAGATCTTCGAGCGCATCTCGCCCAGGCGTTCTGCCATCTTCGGGCGGATCTTGTTGTAATAGTCCATCACCTTGGGGCGCCCGAGCAGGAAGAGGTCGCCCACGCCTTCGGTGCCGAATTCCCAGCCGTGGCCGTTCACGCTGGCGTGATAGGAATTATCCATGTCGATCGGCGGGAACGGCTGGCCGTTGTTCATCGACCGAGTGCCCGAATCATGCGTCCAGCCGGCGTGGTAAGCGTCGCCGATGAAGTTCTCGACCCCGAACTTCCAGTTCGCGCTGATCACCGACTTGATGCAGCCGCCAATGAATTCGGTGCCGCCTTCCTCGTTGTCGAGGATCATGTCGAGATACCACCGGAAATCGCCTAGCCAGGCTTCCAGGCTCGGCGCATCGCTGTTGAAGGTGGCGAACACCAAGCCCTTGTAGTTGCCGACCTTGGCGACGTTCTTGAGGCCATGGTTCTTGAAGTCGATATCGCCCGCGTCGTAGCAATATTCCTCGTGCATGCCCTTGAGGTCGCCGGCGGTGTCAAACGCCCAGCCGTGGTAATTGCAGACGAACCGACGGGTGTTCCCGGCATCGGCGAAGCACACCTTATTGCCGCGGTGCGGGCAGGAATTGAGCATGACCCGGATCGAACCGTCGGGCTGGCGCGCGACGATCACCGCGTCTTCACCCATGTGGGTCGTCAGGAAGTCCCCGCTGTTTGGGATCTGGCTTTCGTGGGCAACGAACAGCCACGACCGCGCGAAGATGCGGTACAGCTCCTCCTCGTAGATGTCCGCATCCGAAAAGATCCGGCGGTCAAGCCAGCCTTCCTTGAGGTCCATGTAGCGTGAATAATCCGGTTCGCGACCGATCCGTTCGAAGCGCATGATTGTTCTCTCCCGTCAGGCTTGTTCAGAAAAAGGCGTTGAGGTTGCTGTCCGGCAGCACGGAATGGTCCAGCACGATTTCGCGCGCGGCCAGCAGCCAAGCGCTGCCTTCGCTGCGCCAGAGGTCAGTGCGTCCGGCGGTGAGCAGGCGGGTGGTGCCATCGATCCGATTGCGGTGCATCCCCAGCACCGAATGGACCCGCACCTCGTTATCGGCCCGGGTGGCCAGCACCTCGACGTTGGAGACAGCGCGGCGGATGTAGTTGGGCGGATCTTCGGCCCAGACGAAGCCGGATTTCAGGCGATCCACCCGCATTTTCAGCCTACCCAGATCCTCGTTGAAGATTACCCCTGGGCCAAGTGGAAAAGGCGGCGAACGGTCAGCGCGGAACCTTCGGCTCTTCAGTTCCAGGCGATAGCTGACGTCTTTGCCAAGCATGGCCAGCCAGCCGTCGAGATCTTCGTTGTCGAGCAGCCGGGCTTCGCGGTGGAGTGCCTGGGTAACTGCAACGATCACCTCCACCGGGGGAGGGGCAAGCGGTCGGTCAAGCATGCTCGGCCTCCTCGTCGGTCAGCGAGTTAATGTTGTACGTGGGCACTTCGGCCCAGGTTTCCGCCATCATGTGCTCTTGCCAGCGGCGGTAGAAATAGCGCTGGTTGTGTTCGCTTACCAAGCCGGAGGCGATATCGCCGGGGAAGCCCTCGCGCTTGCCCGAGCGGCCCAGCGCCATGTTGGTGTAGACATCCATCTGCGCCGTGCGCCAGCCGCGCGACTGTTCGGTGCAGGCGGTCAGATTGTCGCCATCGTCGTTGTCGAAAAGGCCCGCCAAGCCGAAGGTCAGGCACTGGTTTTCGAGAATCTGCGCTTTCACCGCCTCGGGCATGTCGTTTTCGGCCATGGCCCAGGTCCACTGTTCGATCTGGGTGGGACCCTTTGGATGATAGACCCGGAACCAGTTGAGCCCGGGCAGCAGTTGCAGGTTGGGGAAAATGGTTATGTTGACCTGCGCACCCCACACCTGCCTGCCGCGCACTTCGCCCAGACGGTCGATCACCGTCTGGCGGTTGGCCTCCAGGTATTCGAGGATCGGCTTGGGATCAGGATAGAAGGCGTAGCCGGAAACGCCGTCGAGCGCGCTCAAGACCATGTGCCCGTTCATGCCGGCGACCGACAGCCCGCCATCGAGATCGACCCCGGAATTGCCGACGCTGAGCCCGGTGAGGTCCATCGACTGGACTGCTGCCATCGCGCCGGCATGTGCCCAGCCCAGGTGATAGCCATCGCCGCAGACGTTCTCGACTGGCAGCTTCCAGTTGGTGCCCAGCACCATCTTCTGCGTCTCGCCGAGCAGTGCCGATCCGCCCGGCATGGCATCCAGCCAGACATCGAGGAAAAACTTGGCATCGCCCAGATAGTCATCGAGGCTGGGCGAATTGGCATCCCAGCAGCCGAACACCAGGCCCTTGTACTCGGCCACTTTCGTCACCGGGATCAGGCCGAACTTGGTGCGGTCGAGTTCGCCGAAATAGGCCTCGTTTTCCAGCGGCACCCCGGCGAGCGCGCCGTCCGGGGAAAAAGACCAGCCGTGATAGTTGCAGGTGAAGGCGCGCGCATTGCCGCGATCGGCGCGGCAGATCCGGTTGCCGCGGTGGGTGCAGCTGTTAAGGAACGCCTTGATCGACCCGTCCTTCTGGCGGATCACGATCACATCGTCTTCGCCCATAAAGGTGCGGAAATAGTCGCCCGGCTTCGGAATCTGGCTGGTGTGGACCAGGAACAGCCAGCAGCGCCCGAAGATCCGCTCAAGTTCCTGCCGATAGATGTCTTCGCTCGCGTAGATCGAGCGCGATTGGCGCCCGGTGCGTGAATCAACCAGATCGGCAATGTTGTCGTTCATTTCATCCTCTCCCAACAGCATGGCTAAAGCCGCCATCGATTTTTCTTGTCGGGACGGTTATAAGCACGAATCGTGCCAATATCGTTTTTGGGCCGATTTACCGCAGTCCGGTTGGTCAATCCCACGGCGAGGCACAGTGCAGATCGACGTATATGTTAATGTCGACGCTTAAGTCTGGGCCGGAAGTTACGAATCTGATAAGCTGACCGGATGGAGACGCTCCCAGGATACGCCGACCTTGCCAGCAAGCTGCTGTTCTCACCGGAAATGGGCCGGATCTGGCATGATGGTGAACGCTGCGTACTGCTCAGCCAAGCGGCACTGGCCAGCTGGCGCAGCCGCCTGGTGGCCGAATTGGGGCTAGAAGCGGCCAGCCGGTTCTTCTGGGGTGTCGGTTTTGCCGAAGGCGCACGGTGCGCGATCGGCGCGAAGAAATTGCGCCCGGATGGTGATTATCTCGAAGCATTCGCGGTCGGACCGCAGGCACACGCCTTGACCGGGTTCGGCTGGACCCAGATCGAAACTCTTGAAAACGATCCCTCGCGGGGGCATTTCGAAGGCCGGTTCACGGTCCACGATTCGATGGAGGCGGCGATCCATCTCAACGCGATGGGGCACAGCACCGATCCGGTGTGCTGGATGCAGACCGGCTTTGCAAGCGGCTTTGCCACAACCTTCGCGGGACAACCGATCATCATGCGCGAAGTGGAGTGTGCGGGGCGAGGCGATGCCGCCTGCGTACTTCACGCCAAACCAAAACCCGAATGGGATCAGTTGGACGACCTCGAATTGGCCGCGACGCCGCTGGTCCTGTCCGAAACGTGGCATGATGCGAGCCAAACGGTGATTGGGATATCGGCAGCGTTCCTCTCAGCCAAGACCATGATCGAACGCACCGCAGCGAGCAATGCGACGCTGCTGTTAATGGGCGAGACCGGGGTCGGCAAGGAAGTGCTGGCCAAGCTCGCTCATCGGCTGAGCACGCGCGAGGCGGAGCCGTTCATCGCGCTCAACTGCGCGGCGATCCCTGAGGGGCTGATCGAATCGGAGCTGTTCGGCGTGGCCAAGGGGGCCTATACTGGCGCGGTTGCCGCCCGGCCCGGTCGGTTCGAGCTGGCCAATGGCGGCACGCTGTTCCTGGACGAGATATCGACACTGTCGCCACTTGCACAATCGAAGATTCTGCGCGCTGTCCAGGAAGGTGAGTTCGAGCGGGTCGGCGATACGCGGACGATCAAGGTGGATGTCCGATTGATCGCAGCATCGAATGTGGAACTTAACGAGGCGGTGCGGGAAGGCACGTTTCGTGCCGACTTGTTCTACCGGATATCGACTTTACCGGTCCGGGTGCCGCCGCTGCGCCAGCGCCGCGAGGACATTCCGGTGCTGCTGGAACACTTCCGTCTGCGTTATGCCCTGCGCCATGGCCGAACAGTATCGGGCTTCACTCCGCGGGCGATTAACGCGCTGTTGGCTTACGATTTCCCGGGCAATGTGCGCGAACTTGAGCGAATGGTGGAACGCGCGGTGCTGTTGGCGGACGACGGACGAGCGATCGACGTCAGACACCTGTTCTTGGAAACCGACGGCCTCGAATTGAAGCCGGCGATGTGCATGACCAACGATGGCAGGATCAGCGCCGTTGACAATGTTGGTAGTCGCGCCGACTTGGTGCGCCAGATGCTGGATCTGATCGTCGATGAGGGCGGAAGCCTGCTGGAAATGGAAGGGCTGGTGATCCGCGAGGCCCTTGATGCAAGTGGGGGCAACGTTGCTCGCGCGGCGCGCACCTTAGGCTTTACCCGTCGGCAGCTCGCCTTGCGTCTTGAAAAAATGGAAATCCAGGAATCCGCCTAGCGCGCGTTAACTCTCGCAACGCATTGCATATTGTGCAAAGAAGGTCTATAGGGAGGTGCGCCTTCCGGCAATAAGACCGGGAAAGCACGCAAAGTTGGGAGAATCGCATGAAATCGGTAGCCGTGGTCGGAGCAAATCTTGCGGGTGGCCGCGCGGTGGAGTCCTTGCGCCAGGCTGGCTTCGATGGCCGGATCACCCTTATCGGCGAAGAACCGTGGCGGCCCTACGAGCGCCCGCCCCTGTCCAAGGAGGTGTTGTGGGATCCGGCCAATGTACCGGACAATTTCTTCCTTCATGACGAGGCCTGGTACGCCGCCAACCGCATCGAAATGCGGCTTGGCACGCGTGCCGAAGCGCTCGACCTGGCGGCGAGCGCTGTGCGCCTGACGGGCGGAGACCTGGTCCAAGCCGACCGCATCCTGCTGACCACCGGTGGTTCCGCCCGCAAGCTCAACATGGAGGGTGCCGACGCCGCCAACGTGCATTACCTGCGCACCCGGGACGATGCCACCCGGATGGCGACGGACCTCAGGGACGGCGCCCGGATCGTCATCATCGGCATGGGTGTGATCGGGGCTGAAGTCGCGGCCAGCGCGGTCAAGCTGGGGTGCCGAGTGACCGCGATCGAACCGCTTGCCGCGCCTATGATTCGCGCGCTCGGGCCGCAGTTCGGGCAATGGCTGGGCGAGGAACATCGCCAGCGCGGCGTCGACACCCGCTTCGGACGCGGCGTGAACGCGATGAAGGTGCTTGACGGGCGGGTGACGCAGGTCGAACTCGATGACGGATCACTGGTGGATTGCGATGCCGTGGTAGTCGGGGTCGGGATAGTGCCGGAAATCAGCCTAGCCCGGGACGCAGGCATCGTCACCAATAACGGCATCATCGTCGATCGGCGGTGCCGCACCAGCAATGAGAATGTCTTTGCCGCCGGCGACGTGGCCGAACAGGAGAGCTTCTTCGGCGGCCATATCCGCCAGGAAACCTACCAGAATGCTGCCGATCAGGCTCAGGCCGCGGCGCTCGCCGTGCTCGGGCAGGGCGTCGATTACTGCAAGCCGGTGTGGTACTGGAGCGACCAGTTCGATCTCAATATCCAGTTCTGCGGCCATATCCCGGTGCAAGCCGAGGTAACCCTGCGTGGAGACATGGCAAGCAACCAGTTTACCGCATTCTTCCAGTCAGGCGAGATGATCGAGGGCATCCTGACTGTCAACCGCGCCCCAGACATGGGCATCGGCAAACGGCTGATCGAGCGCCGAGCCAATGCCCAGGCCGCGCAGCTGGCCGATGCCGATGTGTCGCTCCGCGAAATCCTCAAGCAGGCTGGTTAGGCTTGTAAGGCGGGCGGGATCAGCCGATCCCGCCACCTGCGACGTAGAGGGTTTGGCCGGTGATGTAGGACGCCTCGTCGGCGGCTAGAAAGCAGATCGCGGCGGCCAGTTCCTCGGGCTCGCCGAAGCGACCCAGCGGGGTATCGCGCAAGGTCTGCTCCATCACCTCGCCAAAGCCCTTGCGGTCCGCGTCGGAATGCGGAGCGGTATTACGCGGGGTGACACGGGTCACGTTGACCCCGCCAGGAGCCACGCAATTTACCCTGATGCCACAATCCTCCAGTTCCAGCGACAACGCAGCGGTCAGCGCCGCCACGCCACCTTTCGCAGCCGCGTAGGGCACGCGATTGACCCCGCGCGTTGCCACCGAGCCGATGTTGACGATCGCGCCGCGACCCGCCGCGCGCATGTGGGGCAGCACTGCATGGCAACACCACAGCGTCGGCCACAACGAGCGATTAATTTCGGCGACGATTTCTTCGGTGGTGTATTCCCAATAAGGCTTGGCCCAGATCGTGCCACCGACATTATGGACGGCCACGTCGATCCGCCCGAATTTATCGCTTACAGCGTTGTACAGGGCAGCGGCTCCAGCCTGTTGCTCGAGGTCGTGAATGGCGGGGTGAGCGTCGACAGATTCGGCCATAAGTCGCGCAACCGCATCCAGTGTCGCCTGTTCTGCACGATCGGCAACGACGACTGTGGCGCCTTCTCGCCCTAGGCGCTGGGCCGTAGCAAAGCCGATGCCCTGGGCTGCTCCCGTGACAATCGCGATCTTGCCTGCAAATCTTACGTTTGCGTCTGTCATCTCTGATTTCTCCAAACCCGCACCCGTCCGACCGGACGGGTGCAACCCTAGTCACATTCGGCTTCATAAATCCGCATTCCTCCCTTGCCAAGACCGTGGGCAATGCGTTACATATTGGCTAATGATTGAAAATCTTTGGGAGATGTTGCGTGGCGCGTGAACTGCTGACTGCTGCTGATATAAAGGGTGCCTGGGCGATCGTGCCGACGCCCGCCAAGGAAGGTGCTACCGATTGGCGCGCCACTGATACGGTTAATGTCGACGAAGCAGCCCGCATGGTCAACGGCCTGATCGAGGCCGGAGTCGACGGCATCCTGAGTATGGGAACGCTGGGCGAGGCCGCGACCATGACGCTTGACGAAAAGCTCGTCTTTATGAAGACTATCGTAGATGCCGCAGCGGGCCGGGTTCCGGTGTTTGTCGGCACAACCTGTATCAACACCCGCGACACCATCGCGCTGACCCGCGAGGCAGTCGATATCGGCGCGACCGGGACGATGCTGGGCGTACCGATGTGGTGCGCGCCGAGCGTCGATGTCGCGGTCCAGTTCTACAAGGATGTCGCTGAGGCGGTGCCCGATATCAATATTGCAATCTATGCCAATCCCGAAGCATTCAAGTTCGATTTCCCGCGCCATTTCTGGGGTCAGGTCGCCGAAATCCCCCAAGTTGTTACTGCCAAGTATATCGGTGTTGGCACACTGCTGCCCGATCTGGCCGCAATCAAGGGGCGGATCAAGCTGCTGCCGATCGACTTCGATTACTATGGCGCGGCGCGGATGGACGATTCGGTCGATGCCTTCTGGACAAGCGGCGCGGTCTGCCATCCTCTCGTCAGTACGACATTGCGCGATCTCGTCGCACAGGCCCGCGCCACCGGCGACTGGAGCAAGGCCAAGACCTTCATGGGGCGGCTCGCGCCCACGGCAGCAACGCTGTTTCCCAATGGCAGCTTCAAGGAATTCTCCACCTACAACATTCCGCTGGAAAAGGCGCGGATGACCGCCGGTGGATGGATGAACGCCGGACCTTGCCGCCCACCCTATCACTTATGTCCCGAAAGCTATCTCGAAGGCGCGCGTAATTCGGGCCGGATGTGGGCCGAACTGGGCAAAGCGCTCGAAACAGAGCGTTGAAGACGGTCAGATAAACGATCACTGGAAATGCGGGAGCAAGAGGATGGCTGACGCGACCTTGACCTGGCCGAAGAATTATAACGAAGTTCCCAAGGCGGCCTTTACGCGATCGGATCTCTACTTGGAAGAGATCAAGCGGATATTTCACGGCCCGGAATGGCATCCGGTTGCGCACGAAAGCGAGTTGCCCAACCCAGGCGATTTCCGGACGATCCGCCTCGCAGGAATCCCGCTGTTGATCTCGCGGGATGAAGGGGGCGAGGTTCGCGTGTTTTACAATGCCTGCTCGCATCGCAGCAACCAGCTCGAAACTGCGGTAATGGGTAACAAAACCGAGTTCGAATGCCCCTATCACCGTTGGCTGTTCAGTGCCAAGGGCGAGCTTGTTGGATGTCCCAACCCGCGCGAATTCGTACCCGGTTTCGACAAGGCGGACTACCCCTTGGGGCAGCCGCGCTTCGATCTGTTCTACGGCCTGATATTCGTGACGTTCTCGGCTGAGACAGAACCCCTTGACCAGTTTCTCGGCGAAGCAGGAGAAACCCTGCGCGAACTGATGGCGGGCGACGGTCGCCTTAAACTGCTGGGCTATCAGAAGGTTCGCTATGACAGCAACTGGAAGGGTTACAACGACAACGACGGCTACCATGCCCCGCTGCTCCACGCGGCATTCAAGATGCTCAATTGGCAGGGCGGCAAAGGGCGGCAGTATACCGCCACGAAACGCGGCCATGTCTGTTTCGAGTCGGCACTCTCCGTGGCGAGCGGTCCCAGCGTTCTAAAAGATAAGGATCTGATTGCCTTCAAAGGGCAGGATCCATCGGTCGGGTCACGCATCGTCCAGTTGTTCCCGACTTTCGTTTCAACCAAACATCTCGACGTCATAAACCTGCGCTTCGCGACCCCAATCGATGCCGAAACGACCGAGGTCCACTACGCCTATTTCGCCCACCAGAACGACGATGCGGACATGCTTCGCCACCGGTTACGGCAAAGCTCCAATTTACTGGGTCCATGCGGTTTAATTAGCATGGAAGACGCTTCGATCTTCCACCGGATCCACATCGGCAGCCACACGCCTGGCAATGCGATCTTCCAGAAAGGCGTGCGTGATCCTGCCAAGCTCGAGTCCGAGTTTTCGCAGAACGATGAAAGCGGTAACCTTCCGCGCTGGGAATATTACCGCTCGGTGATGGGATTCGAAAGGGCACAAGCATGATGCTTTCGCCCACCAAACTGGAAGGCGCTCTTGACCGCCTGCTGCTGGCGGACGCCAACGCGCTCGACAGCAAAGACATGACAGGCTGGCTCACTAACTATGCCGAGGAAGAACAGGCATCTTATTACTGCCGTGCGGCCGAGAACACAGAACATAACCTCGAACTCGGCTTCATGTTCGACGATTGTAGGGCGCGACTGGAAGATCGCGTCATTTATGTCACAGAGATCTGGGCAGGGACCTTTCAGGACTACCGCACTCGCCATTTCGTTCAGCGGGTCAGCCATCGGCAGGTCGATGCCAGCACAGCAGAGGCCATGTCCAACTTTTCGGTTTTCATGACGCCGATGGATACCGGGGTCACTCAAATTCTTGCCGCAGGTCGCTATCTCGATATGGTTCGGCTTTCGGGCGATGGTCGGGCCAAGTTTCTGTCCCGCCGTGCCGAATTGGATACGTCAGTACTCCCGCGATATCTTGTCTACCCGATATGAAAAGTTATGCAATATAGCTAAATATTCCAGAGAAATACCGATCTATATTATAGCTTTAGCAGTAATCTTCGGAAGATTTCGATATGAGTTCACAATGTAAGATGGTGAAATTGCCAAAAGATATCGCGGATAAAATTATACGCTTTTCAACTGGAAGAACGGCTTCAATGTTACAGAAAGAGCTTGGGATAAGCTATAATACGTGGAGAAAAATTAAGCGAGGACAGCCACTTAGAGAAAGCTTAGCGGCAAGAATAATATCTAGAATTAGTATAATATAATCATATTCTTATCAAGAAATTAATTTTCCTTAATTTCCTTAATCTGTCACTGACATTATTGAGCACCATTTTTTTCGATGATCCGAAGCCATGTAGGATTTATGCGGCAAAAAAATGTCCTATCAATCAGTTCAAAGAGAGAACTGAAAAAAAGTGCGCGTCGCAAAAATATCGTAAACGTTGCGATGAATGCATTTTTAGAGAGTGGCTACGATAATGTCACTATGTCTGATATTTCTAGTATATTGGGCGGGTCGAAGAGCACTCTTTGGCAATATTTTGATCACAAGGAAGACATTGCTGTTGCCGCTATTGAATTGAAAGTTCCGTTTTTTAGAAGTTTTCTTGATCTCGATATTTCCGAATGTAGTAGTATAACCAGTATGTTGAATTTATCTTCGAAAAGATTTTGCCATTTCTTGATGCGAGATGACACCATCGAAATCGAGCGAATGATAATTATCAACAATCGGCGCATTCCCAAGTTAGGAAATATTTTCTACCCTAATACATTTTTGTATTTTCGAGATCAAGTTTCCTTATTTTTAGCTAATTCTTTATACGACGAAGATCCGGATGACGCGGCTATGCTGTTACTTGATCTTTGCACCTCAGGATTAAATCGAAGGTTGACACTGGAGTTGCGACACGCAAACAACATTCTAGCCGACCAAATCGCTGATCGCGCGGTACAGATTTTTATGAAGATTTACCATAAGTGCCTGGTTCGTCATCATGCGGATTGATTTCATAGTCTTGCGATACGTCGGATGACGATTTGAACGGGCGGGATGAAGACCCAAGCCTTTGCCGAAGCGATGGTTTTCTCGAAGTCCTCTGCTAGGCATCGGTTTCGGTTGAGCCATGCCAACGTCCGTTCGACCACCCAGCGGCCGGGCAGCACCTCGAAGCCTTTGGCGGTATCTGACCGTTTGATGGTTTCGATGGTCCATTTCGCCATTCGCCGCAGAGCCTTCCTGAGTTTGTCGCCAGCATAGCCGCCATTTGCGAAGACGTGCCGCAGATACCAAAAGCGCGCGATGATTTCGCGTAGCACCATTGGGACTCCGTCGCGGTCCTGAATGTGGGGCGTGCGGATCACAGCATGCACCAGATCGCGTCCATTCAAGCAGGCCGAGGATGGTACGACCGTCGAGGAGGTGTGCCGCAAAGCCGGCATATCGGTTCAGACCTACTATCTCGATGGACGGCTCTCCCTTTGCAAGCGGCATTGAAACATTCTGCTTGGATCAGTTGCAAACATCTATCCGGCGTCAGCTGGTTGCCCAAAGCGCCCAAATGGGGAATCCGCACACGCGCACCTCTACAGCTGGTAGGCCTCAAGGACCTCGATAATAGTCAGGTTCGTCGCGCGTCGGCTCGATCAGTGCAGTCCATTTCTCCGTCAACTCGCAAACTGGTTGGGTTCTTCAGGCGGCGGCGCGGTAATGATCGCCCGTTCGAAGCACGGCCCAGATTATCCGTGCGTTCTTATTGGCGATGGCAACCGTTGCGCGGTTGAAGCCGCGTCGCTCCCGAAGCTGGTTGGCCCATTGGCTCATGGGATCATTCTTATTGGGTGCCGTTCTCACGACGGCACGCGCGCCGTGAACCAATAGGCTGCGCAGATGCTGGCTTCCTCGTTTCGAGATGCCCATGAGCACGGCCTTGTCACCGCTCGAAAACTGGCGCGGTACCAGCCCAAGCCAGGCTGCCATGTGGCGCCCATTCCTAAAATCCGAACCATCGCCGACCGCCGCGACGATGGCTGTGGCCGTTTTGGGCCCAACGCCTTTGATCCTGGCGACGCGCTGACAGGACTCGCTCGCTTTGAAGACGGCATCGATTTTCTTGTCGAAATGCGTGATGCGACGATCGAGATCGCAGAAAAAATCCCAGAGCTCGGCAATGGTCTCACGCGCCATAGTCGACAGGCCGGTATCGGCACGCGCGAGTATGTCCGGGATCATGCGCCTCGCCCGGGTGATCGACTTGGCAAAGGCGATACCGCGATCAAGCCCAAGTTGGACAGCGCTGGCGGAACGCGCAGTGAACACGAGATCGTAAGTACTTGATTTTGCTAGGGTCGAGTTTGGCAGCAAAACCGGGTGTGCTAACAACATTTTGGCTGTGACTAAT
>NZ_LYMM01000071.1 GCF_002896965.1 Novosphingobium guangzhouense | reverse complement strand
ATCTCGCTCGCCAGCGCGACCCGCCTCCCGGCAATACCGTCATATGGCGTGGCTGGTCCCGCCTTATGGACATGAAACTTGGAATTGATCTCGCCGGGCGCACTTGTGGGTAATTGAAAGGTTCCGTCGGCGCTTACCAAATGACGAGTTTTCTGCTCCCTTCGCTCCCGCCTGATATTTGCCGCAATTGGCAAGGTGATGGCCGGCAATCGGCGTCCGTTCGCCTGAGTTTCGCCGTCACCGTTTCTAGCGGGATCGATGTGAGGAGATCCGACGACGCTTCAGCGCGACACTCCATCCTCCGTAAGAGATTAAAGCGTCGCCACCACCCGTTGAGCCCACACCCAGCCCCGGTCATAAGCGGACTTATCGCTGATGGGCTCGCCATTTTCCAGATTGAGCGTCTTGAATGGGCGCAATATTGCCGCGCCCCATATTGCCCGGAGCTGGCCGGTTCGGGAAATGTTCGGTTGAAAGTGGGGATATCCCGATAGTTGCCGTTTGCTTTCGTCGGATACCAACCGAATCAAGGCATCTCAAGACCCGCGTGTAAACGGTCGCTGCCTGTCCTACCCCTTCCTTCTCGCTTTAGCGTGCGCCGACCGACGTTGTGAAATGTGAGACGGTCGCGGACGACACCCCTCTCCGAAGCAATGTGCGATGCTCGGGGACAAAGGTGCGAGATCGCTTTGTTATCGATGCGCCGCTTGCTGATAAATGACGAATACGCAGAAACGGATGGGCAGCGTTCCTACGCTGGCCAAGGCGTTCAATTGCTGCCGGTGGGCCTACCATTGGCGATCACGCCGTCTACATACGCGACCAAAGCGTGCGCGCCGTCCTCCATTCTGACTAATTCTTCTTGTATCGCAAACAGTTCCTGCACGTAGCTTTCAGCAATTCGGAAGGGGAGCGTCGCACCACTGTCGGGCAGGTCATCAAGCACCTCGCGGATCACCCTCCGGACCTCTTGCTCTGAAATCAATTCGAGCAATTGTGTCGCTACCTCTCGTAACGCGAGAAGCGCACCTTCCGTTTGTTCACGCGACGGACCACCGCTCCCGTAGGCAGGCAAATCTCTTCCAATCTATTTTTCTAGGCGCCCATCGCGTGTGCAAGCATGCAGCGGCACGGCGACATAACACGCCGTGCCCAAACTGCGAAGTCACCTTCGATTCTCCGCGAAATAAGCCGAGGTCAACTTCGGCGAAGTCTGCTGAACAGGCCCGAGCTCCGTGGCCGTGCGTGCTCAACCTCGTCCGCGATCGATTCAAGCGCGTCACGGTAACCTGCGATCCGATCGGCGCCGAGGCCCGGATCGAGGTGATCAGCCTGTGCTACCAAGGACCGCATGAGCTGATCGTAATCCGAAGTCGGCAGCCGGCTCAATGCGCGGGCTAGGACGTCGTGCAGCGCATAGTGAGCGCCTTCAGCATGTAGCATCGCCTTCTCTATCATTTGATCCGGTCGTCGTTCTTCCACGACGACGCCACGCCTCCGAAAATGGGCAACAATTACGAATGCGGCCTGTTAGCGTGATATTTTCGAACCCGCGACAAAACCAAATTAACCCTGGTTAAGTCTCTGATAGATCTATTCGATGAGCCGATTCTGGCGCCATCGCTATTCGACAAATCTCTCAAAGCCCGCGAATCCTCCGAAATGGCTCCGGTCTGCCCGATGAATTGGTGGGGCACCATGTCAACGAGTTCGTCATTGCCTAGGACCATGACGAGACCAATCACGCCGTGCAGGTCACGGAGGGCGGCAGTGAGGTTCGGATCGTAAACCGGTATCTCCACAAGGACGGGTCGATCCGCTGGATTTCCTGGGTGGGAGCTCCGAGCGGCGGCAGGACCTATGCGACGGGCTGAGACATCACCGCTGACGTTGAGAACCGCGAAGCCCTGCGCCTGAGCGAAGAGTCCCTGGGTCAGTCCCAAAAGGTCGAGGCCATTGGGCAGCTCACGGGCGGAGTCGCACATGGCTTCAACAATCTGCTGACCGTGATCCGGGGATCCGTCGTTCTCCTGCGCAAGCCCGAACTGCCAGAAGCGCGCAAACTCCGGTACATCAAGGCCATCGCCGATACGACCGATCGCGCCACCCGCCTGACCAGTCAGTTGCTTGCCTTCGCGCGCCGATCGGCCCTTCAGCCGCAGATCATCGACGCGCGAAATGGCGTGGAGGTGCTGGCGCCCATGCTGCGGAAACTTTCAGGTTCACGGATCAAGGCTATTCATCGCATATTCCGTCGTCTGACGCAGGCGCATGTTTCTTTCATGAAGGCTGAGTCGGTCAACGGCGATCGGGTTTGCGCCGCCACGGATGGAGGGCGTCGCCAACGGCTCGACGTGAATTGCTCCCATCCCGGCCGGGAGATCAATCGGAATCATCTCGTCGCGGCGGATCCGGGCAGCCTCGAAAAGCAGTTACTGCATTCGCTCGGGAAAAGGGAGCGGCCGGCGAAGGGAAGGCGGCACCGGACTCTTATCCCGAGGAGTAATGCTCATCAAACTCCTCAGTCTGCTTACGCTTGGTTCCGATTGGAAGTGCCGGGTCAACGCCCGGGCGCTCCAGCAGCCTTCCCCCGGACCACATCACAGCAATCGCGACAACAAACACCGTTAAAAGCGCGACGCCAAGAAATATCGGCGTCCGACCTGAGCCGCCCTCATGAAAGGGTAGGTCCTTGCGATCATAGTGCGTGTCGCCGCTCAGGCCGCTTCAGCGCGGGCAGGCTGATCAGCCCACAAATGGCTGCGGTACCGTTCGAAGCACCGCTTTCCGCACAGGAGGCGCATTAGCGCTCCTTCTGCTATTGCCACGGCGCGTCTCGAATCTTCTTCGACCAATGGACGCAACGCCTCGCGGTTCCATGTTTCGCTGTGCTTCACGTCCAGTACCGCATGCAGGTCGAAGTATCGCCGTTCGCGGTTGGATAAACCAATCCGCCGCAGCCCCTTTGCTACGAGTGCTGAACGACCCGGTGCTGTCAGCTCGATTACCCCCAGCGCGCCGACCGAATGCCAGGCATAGCGCCGGGAAGTCGCGAGACCGGTCATAGTATTGGCTAACGCCAGGCTTTCGGGGACTGTGGTAGGGATAGACGGTTCGACATCGAGAGCTTCGGATACGACGGTAAGCATCGGTCCGTGCATACCCTTAGGGTTGCCGCAGCCCATCTCGTCCCAATAATTACGCGCCAGCTCAATCTTTGCCCGATCGGGCAGCTTGACTTGGGTGAGGGCGACAAGGTCGTCGAAGCCAGCTTCGCCGGCTGCCTCTTGCTCGAAGAACCAGCGCAATTCTTCGCGCGTCGCATGGTCTGCCAGCCACGGGAATAGCGGGTCGTTCTGTCCCGGCCCGGTTTCGATCAGACCTTCGAACCAGGACACGAAGGCATCGGGATTGATGGGTATGTCTGCGACGTCAGGCTGAATGGCAGCACGGAGATGTTCTAGAAATTCCCCTTCGACCGCCTGCATTCTGGCGTCTTCGGTGAGGGTTTCCGCCCAATTGTCCGTCGGAAATTCCGGTGCGAGACGCCTGTGGTTCCAAAGCGCGAGCGACTGCTGGAATGCGTCGGAGAAATAAAATTCGCTTGTGTAGCCATTTCGTGCCGGTTGTAATTCTTGCATCGAATAATCCTCGAGCGCCTTGGCCTGGAAAACGTGAGAGGGCGGTAGGGAGTGTTTACTGCAAATCTGCGCGCCTTTAATTGCGCTGCCCGGGGCGGGTCGACGGACCAAATTTTCCGGGAGAGGAATATTCACATCCCTCCCTGATCCAGTTAGTTACGACACCGTATCGCTTAAGGTCTTCAACCAGCAACCCGAGGCAGGATTTGTCTTTGGTTAGATAGATAAAGGCCGCGTCAGGCATTTCCTCGCCGAACATCGCTAAGGCGTCCCACGCGGTACTAAACGACCGAACATCGTAGCCGGCGCGTTTTAACTGCGCAGCTTGGAGGCTACGAGGCTCATCTGCCTGCGCAACGACCATCGCGACCGGTCTCGTTTGCGAGCGTCTCTCCATGCACGTTAAATGCACAAGCGCTGTGAGAAGCTCCCGTCGTTTGGACAAATCGGACTGATCTGGATTAACTGTCTGCCGGAGGGATGAGCCGTCATCCGCGATCATGACCACGTCGATCAGCTGCCGTTAAACCTCGTTTTGGGTATGTGAGTTATCCTGCAGGCGAGATCTGCCTCGCCAGACGCGACCACGTAATGCTCACCTGTATCAACAATCCCTGTCGTGAAGACGATATCGCGCACGTACATGAGGTCCTGGATCGGCTCGGTAAGCTCGGCGCTTGCCTCTAGAACCGGCGCATGTTCGGTCCGCAACACGATGCTGGGATCGTCCTTGTCGAGCAGTGACCAATTTGTCCGGTAAATGCCCACGATCTCCTTTGGCTCGACACCGTGCCAAAGCGTGAGCCAGCCGTCATCGGTGAGAATCGGCGGCGTCCCTCCGCCGATGCGCGCCGTTGCCACGGTCGCGGCATGTGGGCGAATGCCAGGCTTATGCCAAGGCTTCCAAAACAGCGCGTCGGGCGAATGAGCCAGGTTGATGGAAGGCCCCGCACGCCATCCACTACCCGGCGGATAAGCGAAGTAGAGGTCGCCCAATGGCCGCGTCTGCGCCCAATATTGGCCGTCGATCAGCCCTTCGAAGATGAGCATGTCCTTGTTCTGATGATCGAGAACGATCGACTCGAACGTCCAATCTAGGCCGTCGCGCGAGGAATAGAGCGTCGTGGAATGGCGTTCCGGACTGACTGAGCAGGTCGTCATCAGATAGCGTTCACCGACCCGGCTGATCCGCGCATCCTCGATACCATAGCATTGAAAATCATGGGCGGGCGCGATCGCCCTGTCGTAATGGATGGTCACGATCGCAAGGCCGTCCGGGGTCAGCTCGACAGGCAGTAGCCATGACAGCGAAGTCAAGGCCATGATCTTCCAGCCGCCGTCCCGCAGCAGAAATTTGCGCGGATCGGCGGTATCGGCATGCTCAAGCGGCCAGGCGTCCAGAACGTATCGGCCGACGCCGTTGTCGCGACGCTCCCATCGTATGGCATGGACATGTGCGTCCCGGAGGGGATGGCGCAACGCTTCGGCGATACGCACCATCATGAGGAGATTGCCGTTGGCGAGCCGGGTCAGGCCCGGATTGAACGCGCCGAGGACATAGGTTTCGGCGCTGAGATGGCCGGCAAGCGGCGATCGCGCGAGATCGATGTCGGCGGGCGTCAGCACCAGCCGGTCGACTGCGAAGCTCATTCTCTATCCTGCATGCGCGGCGCGATGGTGAGTTGCTGCACGACCGCGCGGCGCGGCTGGGTCAGGAGATAGTGGACCCCGACCGCGATGTCCTCGGCGCGTAGCATCGACTCTTCTTCGATCATCTCACGCTGCTTTTTGGCCGGAATATCGGGATATTGGAAGTCGGCGCCGGTCTTTCCGGGTTCGACCAATGCCACCTTGATGCCTTTGGGGCCGAGCTCCTTGCGCAGCGCTTCCGAGAAGCCTGCAATGCCGGCCTTCATCCCAGCATAGACGGTCGAACCCGGCCCCAGGACATGCGCCGACATCGAGCCGATAAGAACGATGTCGCCTCTGTCCTCGAGCAATCGGGTGCCGGCATGCGTGCTCATCACATAGGCGGTGAAGTCGGTGGCTAGAGCATAGCGCAGATCCGTGTCGGACATCTCCGACAAGCCCTTTGCGGGCACGGCCGCGTTGATCACGACGATATCCGCTGCGGGAAGATAGTCGGCAGCCGCGGCAAAGAAGCGATCGACGCCATCGGGCTCGGCAAGATCGAGAGCGATGCCATCGCCTTCGCCGACTTCGCGAATGCGCTCCAGCGCGTCGTCCAGATGTTCAGGCGTCCGGCCACAGATGAACACCTTCGCGCCCTCGCTCGCGAGGAGAACAGCGATCGCGCGTCCGATCCCGGTCGTGCCGCCCGATATGATGGCCTGACGACCCTTCAGGCTAGGCATGGCAGTTTGCGCGTCTTCGATATCCGTCATGCCGTGTCCTTCGCTTTTGCCCAGCGGATGGTGATCCGGCCGCTGGCGGGGATGGTGAAGCCGATGCGCTCGTCGCTATCGTGCGTCGGGCGGATGCGATCACCTCCGGCAACCTCGACCGTAAAATCAGGGAGGCGCGCGCGGCCGCGCCGCACTAGCGCGAGCCGCGCCTGGCAGCCGTCGCCGCCATCGAGCCTGATCGTCACCGACTGGGCGCTATTGCGCTCGCTCGCCATGAGGAAATGATCGCAATATATTTGGAAGTGCTCGCCCTCGACCGAATGAAAGGCGCGGCTGGCGAACACGAAGGCCGCGCCGGCGCCGTAAATCTCCTGGCCGACCTGCCCGGCCGGCTGGCCGTCATGATAAAGATCTTCGAGCGGGAAAGAGAGCGCGGCATCGATATGCCCGTTGCGGATCTCGGTCGCGAGGCAATCAGCCGGAAGCGCGTCGGGATAGTAAAACCAAGCGCGATGGAGGGCGTAGCGACAATATTCGCTGATGAGCATACGCGCGGCCGGATCGAGGTCGGGACCGCTATCCTTCAGATAGCGCTCGAACGCAGCGAAGCTATCGAAGCATTCGTAGATCGCCATGTAAGGGCCATCGTGGAGGCAGGTTACGCCGAGGAAATTGCTGTAGTGGCGCGCAGCCTTGATCTGCGATTCCCAGATAGCCGAATTATGGAAGAAGCTCGCCAGATAGACGTAGCTGTGGCGCAGATAATAGTCTTCTGCCGTGATGCGCCAGAGCCGCATGCAGGCAGCGGCGCCCCAAGCGGTGAGGTTCGCCTGATAGTTGAGCTCGAAGCGCATGTCCTTCGCAGCATCGATCGCAGCGCGTGCCTCGTCGAGATATTGCCCCTTCTTAGTGAGCTCATAGGCTTGGAGCATGACATAGGCGTATAGGCCGCCGACGTCGGTCTGACCAAGACCATCGTCGTTTCGCGCCTCGAGGATCACCGCAAAATCGTCGACCTTGAACTGGATCGGCCAGGCATAGTCGAAATGATGTGCCGCTTTGATCGCATAGTCCAGCGCACCGAGGAAAAGGCGCTTGGCGCGGGCTTCGCCGTCGAGGGCGAGCCGCCCAAGATTGAGCATGGGGTGGTAGAGATACCAGCTGTCAACCGCGTCCTTGTCCTTATCCTTGCCGACGTTCGGGAGGTAGCGGCGCAGGGTCTTGAGCTTGGCGTCGCGGAACTTGCCGAGGCCCGCCATAAACTCCGCTTCGAGCGCTACGGGCTCTCTCCGCCAGACAGCGAAGTCGTGCAGCGCACCGATGAGCGACATCTGCACCATGATGTCGGGATATTCGGCATCCGTATAAGGGTGCGCATAGCGGTGGCCATAGTGGCGGATCGTCGCCTCATCTGCCTGATCGAGATCGCGCAGGGTCAGATCGGCGCGCGAGACCCAATCGCGAAAGTCGGTGTCGGGGAGGTCGAGCTTGCGATAGGCCGCACCCAGCATCTGGATAAAGCGGCGGCCCATGTCCTGGCCGTCGGACGCGACATCGTCATGAAAGACGATTAAAGCATCCGAGATCGTCGTCGCCTTGCCTTCGGGCAGCGGGTTGACCGGCGGGGTGCCGCTCTGCGGCGGCGATGGCCGCAGATATCCGAGCTCCGGCCACTCGCCGCCGACGGCGCCGTCGGGCGTCGTGTCGGTCGCCGCGAAATAGTCCGCGAGAGCGGTAAAATTCTGGACATAGAGGACGCTGCCAAAGGCAGGTTCGTCCAAGTGGAAATAGATGAGGCCGGTGTTGAGGCCGCGCTGCGCCGCTTCCACCCGGCCGACCGCGCCGATGGGATCGTCATTCTCGCCCAAAGGATAGAGATCGCGTGGAAGGAAGGGGATGAGGAGCGGCGCGGCGGGGGTTAGCGTCGTCGTGAGGCGCAAAACCGGAAGTTCGGCATCCGCCACGCTGAACCGGACGGTCTGTGCGCCCATAGGGCCTTCCAGATCGATGCGACAGGTTTCGCCCGGGTCGGCGCGGACCTTACGCGGCTTCGCCGCGCCGCCGGGGAGATGCGCCGCGCGGATCGCGAGGCTGCCCTTGCCGGGTCGGCGAACGATCGCCCAGAGCGCGTCGCGGCCTTCGAGGATATCGACCTCTCGGACCGCCAAGGCGAATGTAGCAACAGGACGCATCGCGCCCTGCATCAATTCGTGCCGGAGCGCCAGAACCTGCGCGCTGACGCCGTCTGGCCTCTTCGTCGGAGCCGCAGACCTATCCATCGAGCGCATGGATCGGCGGGGAAGCTGTCTCGAGCAAGGTCGTGATCGCCGCGTTACCCTGTATGCGAGAGAGAGACTTGGCGCTGTTTCCGGCAGCATCGGTGCAGTCTATATCTGCGCCAGCAGCGATCAGAGCTTTGACGATCTCCGCATGGCTGAACATCGCCGCCATCATCAAGGCGGTCTGGTCTGCGCGGTTGCGCCGATTTACTTGCGCGCCAGAGGCAAGAAGATGATGCGCGATGGCGCCATAGCCCTTGAACGCCACGCCCATCAGCGCTGTATTACCCCGGCCAATGTCGGGCGCGTCGACCTGCGCACCCGCCTCCAGCAGCGCTTCCGTGGTCTCGAGCGAGCCATGATAGCTAGCCAGGATAAGCGCGGTATAGCCTTTGGGATCATGTGCTTCGAGGTCAATCCCGGCGCTGACCAGTGCCGGGATCATGTCCGCGCGGCCGAGCCGCGCTGCGTCGAACAGCAGCTCTTGCAGCCGCTCGAGCGACGGAATCGGACGCAGGGCTCCCGTCACTGGCTCGTCATGCTCAGGCATCGGGCTGGGCATCGAGATCGACAGCCAGCTCGCGCGGCCAATGGCGCACCTGGACACATGCAGCGAGGAAGGCGTCGACGTCCTTGGCCGAGCCGAGCCGCAGGCAACCCTCGTCCAGATCTTCGGTCAGGCCCGCCTTGTCGAACAGCGGCGCCGATGCAGCGCCGATGCCGATGAACTTGCAGTGCGCAAAGGCATCGGAGACGAAGTCCTTGGCCGGCTTGTCAATCGCCAGCAGCGCCGCGCCATCGGCCGAAGGGAGCACCGCCACCGCGTCGAAAAGGACTGACGGACCGCCGTCGATCTTGTGCTTGGCGGCGAGGGCCGTGCCGTCCGACAGCGTTACGCCGCCGACCTTTGGCGCCACCACCTCGAAGACTGCACTCTGCGCGTCGAGCGCCTTGGTAAGCGCCGCGAACAGCGCCGCGTCGCTGCCATCGGTAAGGAGAATGCCGAACTTTCGGCCTTCGAGGCTGGGGGGACCGTTCTTGATGATGCTGAGCGCGTCGGAGGGCGGTAGGTCCTGAATCGTCGGCCGGGCGGCCACGGCGGGTTCGGGTAGGTCGAGCGCCAGGCCGTCCGCCACGGTCCGGGCGAGGACGGGATCGATGTTGATGAGGTGAGAGACGAGCCTGGCGCGGATATCGACGTGCTCGACCTTGGAGAGCTCAAACACCAGCGCATCGCCGATATGCTTTTGCTCGATCGGCGTCTGGCTGACGAAGAACTGCCGCGCTTGGCTGTAGTGATCGGCGAAGCTTTCCGGGCGGATACGAAGCTTCGGACCTTCGGCCACTTCCGCGAAGCTGCGGAACCCCCGTACCGGATCCTCGCGCGGACCGCCAATTTCCGTGCCCCAGCTATTGGGCTCGTAATTCGCGCGACCGACTGGGTTGTGTATCGCCATATGCCCGTCCTGCTGGAAGTTCGCGACCGGACACTTGGCCGCGTTGATCGGGATATGAGTGAAATTGGGTGATCCGAGGCGCTTCAGCTGCGTGTCAAGATAGGAGAAGTTGCGACCCTGCAGCAGCGGGTCATTCGAGAAGTCGATCCCCGGCGGCACATTCTGCGTGCAAAAGGCGACCTGCTCGGTCTCGGCGAAGAAATTATCGACCACCCGGTCGAGGACGAGACGGCCAACAACGCGGACGGGCAGAATTTCCTCGGGAATGATCTTGGTCGCATCGAGTACATCGAAGTCGAAACTGTTGGCGAACTCGTCGTCGAAGAGCTGCACGCCGAGTTCCCACTCCGGGAAATCGCCAGCGTTGATTGCATCCCAGAGATCGCGCCGATGGAAGTCGGGATCAGCACCGTTGATCTTGACCGCTTCATTCCAGACGACCGACTGAAGGCCCAGCTTAGGCTTCCAATGGAATTTGACGAAGGTCGAGCGGCCCTCGGCGTCGAGCAGGCGGAAGGTGTGGACGCCGAAGCCTTCCATCGTGCGGAACGAGCGCGGGATGGTCCGGTCGGACATGATCCACATGATCATGTGCATCGACTCCGGGGTCAGGCTGATAAAATCCCAGAAATTGTCATGCGCGGTCTGCGCCTGAGGGAAGGCGCGGTCGGGCTCTGGCTTTGCCGCGTGGACGAGATCGGGGAACTTTATCGCATCCTGGATGAAGAACACCGGAATGTTGTTTCCGACGATGTCCCAGTTGCCCTCCTGGGTGTAAAGCTTGACGGCGAAGCCGCGCACGTCGCGCGCTAGGTCCGCCGAGCCCTTGGAGCCGGCGACCGTCGAGAAGCGCACGAAGGCGGGGGTTCGCTCGCCGACGCGCTGGAAGATGTCGGCGCGGGTGATGTCGGCGAGGCTGTCGGTCAGCTCGAAGAACCCATGCGCCCCATAGCCGCGGGCGTGGACGACGCGCTCCGGAATGCGCTCATGATCGAAATGGAAGATCTTCTCACGAAGATGGAAATCCTCGAGGAGCGTCGGTCCGCGTGCGCCCTGCTTCAGGCTGTTCTGATCGTCAGCCACGGGTGCACCTTGGGCCGTGGTGAGGGTCGGCGCGCTGCTCTCGCTGGCCTGATGCGTTTCGCCGCCTTCGCCCTGCGGTTCGGCAAAGCTTCTTGCGGTCTTGGTTGCGGGCGGCAGTTCGGGCGCCCTATTGATGGTCTCGCCCTTGGCTATGGGTTCGCTCGGGGTCTTCGCCATGGTCACAGGATCCTTGTCGTTCGCGGGTCGGGTCGGTTTTCGTCGGCTCAATCTGGTCAGGCGAGCCGCGGGGAGTGCCGGCTCAACGCGCGCCGGGTTCGTGGGAAAGTCCGCCGGGTGCACGGACGTCCTTAGAACTTCGTATCGACAACGCTCGCCAATCGAATCCGCAATCGATGGAAGGCGCAGGAGTTGCCTCGTGCACCTCAATACTAATCTAAGTCAGGTCGATTGTTGGCGACCCTCAGCACGCGACCGCCGCAAAGCTATCAAATCTGCAAAAATCGTCCTGATAGAGATTAGTTTTTGGCTGAGCGAAGTTCCGAACCGGTGGCTGAACCGTTGTTCCAACGACATCGATCCACATGAGGTCGAGCGACGAGGAGCATCCCATGCCCGAAACCAAGACCACAACCGAAGCCAAGCCGAAGACTGGCTCCAAGACAGCCCGCAAGACCCAGAGGGCCGCCGCGAAGCCTGCCGATGCAATCAAGCTGCTGAAGGCCGATCACCGCGAGGTGGAGGGCTATTTCAAGGACTATGAAAAGCTGGATGACACGGCCGAGAAGAAGGCACTCGCCGAGCGTATCTGCCTGGCGCTGACGGTCCACACCCAGATCGAGGAAGAGATTTTCTACCCAGCGGCCCGCGAGGGCATCGATGATGACGATCTCCTCGATGAAGCCGAAGTCGAGCATGCCAGCGCCAAGCAGTTGATCGCGGAAATCCGCGCGATGGAACCAGGCGAGTCGCTCTATGATGCCAAGGTCACCGTCCTTGGCGAATATGTTTCGCACCATGTCGAGGAAGAGGAGAGCGAAATGTTCCCGGAAGCCCGGGACAGCGACCTCGATCTCAAGGCCCTCGGCGTCCAGCTTGCCGAACGCAAAGCCGAGCTGATGGCGGAGGCCGGGCAGTAGTCGGGAAGACCGCGCTTCGCCGGGAACCCCTTGGGCGCCCCCGTCTTTTGGGGGCGTCACAAGCGGCGCGCTCAGCGCCGATCGGAGGAACGAGCGAGGCAAACATGGTTACAGAACGCTTTTTGAGAGAACGGCGCGGCGTCGTTTTGGAACCTGCCGAGCGTGCTATGCTCGAGGATGCCATTGCCGAAGTCAGAAAAGTGGGCCCGCGGGAGATCATCGTTCGAGCCGGTGAGCGGCTCGAGCAGAGCACTCTGCTCATCGAAGGGTTCATGTCACGCTATATCGACGACCGTCGCGGATTGCGGCAGCTCGTGGCGGTCCATGTGCCTGGCGACTTTGTCGATCTTCATTCCTATCCGCTCAAAACCCTTGATCACGATGTCGCGACGATGACGGCCGCTACCGTGGCGATCGTACCCCATACCGCGCTCGACCGGATCAAGACGAACATGCCCGCGCTCGTCGACAAGCTCTGGTTCGCTACCCTCATCGACGCTGCCATTCATCGGGCCTGGCTCTTTCGTCTGGGACGTCTGGATGCACTGGGCCGGGTTGCCCATTTCCTTTCAGAAACGAACGCGCGGCTCATATCAGCAGGGTTGAGCGATGGCAGGCGCTTCGCGCTGGGGCTTACGCAGAATGACCTTGCAGAGATTTGTGGCCTCACCAGCGTCCATGTGAACCGCATCATGCGGCAGCTACGCGAGGAGCAGCTCTGCACGTTCCGATCCTCGCTCGTCGAAATCCCCGATCCCGAAAAGCTGGCCCGTCGCGGTGAGTTCGACCCTGCCTATCTCTACATCGCGCCCGCGTTCGCGCCGGGCGAAGCACGAAAGGCGCAAAAATGAGCATTTCAGATACTGTTCCCCAACCCGAGACTGAGCCCGGCGTCGCAACTGCGGAGGCCGGGGTTGTCATCCTCGAAGGCCCCGACGGCGTGGCGGTTACGATGACTGCCGATGCTGCGACCGGTACTGCCCATAGCCTCATATCGGCTGCCGAGGCCGCACGCGGCCAAAGCCGGCAAGGCGACGCTAGGGCTTAATTGGCCCGCCCTCGGGCGGCCGGCGGTCTCGACGGTGAATGGAGAAAGAGAGGCCCGATATGCAGTTCTTGAAGAATAACGGGCTGACCCTGGTCCTATTACTCCTGTTCGCAGGCTCGATCTTTGGCCAATGGCTTGCGGGCGGGCACGTCGCGATGGATGATGCACGGAGACACAGCCAGCCGATCCTCAGCCTTCTGGCCTATACGATTAGCCCGGAATTTCTCTCGAGCGTGTTCGAGAATTGGGAGAGCGAATTTTTGCAGATGGCGACCTATGTCGTCCTCACTGCCTGCTTCATCCAGCGCGGTTCCGCCGAGTCAAAAGATCCGGACGAACCGAGGCGAGATGCAGACCTTGTTACGCAAGCGGGCAAGCCCGGCGCGCCTGCGATCCTGCGCTGGGGACCACTCTGGCGAGCACTCTATGCGCGGTCCCTGGGAATTGCTCTGGCGGGGCTGTTCCTGATGTCATTCGTCATGCACTGGACTCAAAGCGCTCGGGTCGCCGCCCAGGATGCCATTGAACATGGTGAAGTCGCACCAACGGTCTGGGCCTATCTCGGCGATGCACAGCTTTGGTTCGAATCCTTCCAGAACTGGCAAAGCGAGTTCCTCTCGACTGCAGTTCTGGTGGTGCTGTCTATCTTCCTGCGCCAGCGGGAATCGCCGGAATCCAAAGCGGTGGCAGCGCCGCACAGCCAAACCGGCGAATAGGCGCGTGTCTCGCCCAATCTCCGCTTCCGTTTGGCGCCCAGCACATTGGACCGCATTTTGGTCGTTCAAGAAAAAAGGAATTCATTCTGGAAACGCTTGCCGGCTGGGTTGCCCCTGTCGCCACAATGATCGCTGCGATGATGACCGCTGCCAATCTTGGGGCGCGTGTCACCGGGTGGGGGTTCGTGATCTTCACGGCTGGATCTCTTGCCTGGTCACTCCTCGGTTTCGCAACCGGGCAGACCAACCTCCTCGCCACCAACGTTTTCCTGACCTTCGTCAACATTGTCGGCATCTGGCGGTGGCTTGGCCGGCAACGCGCCTATGAGGACGGCGGTAAGTCGGCCGAGGCGGCAAGTCGCCGATCACGTCACCCCGATCTTTTCACCGCCACGGGCATCAGCGGGATGCCGGTCGTAACCGCAGATGGCCGGGCCGTGGGCAAGGCGGTCGAGGCGCTAGTGGCGTGCGAGACGGGGCACGTCAGTTATGTGGTGGTGGCCTCGGACGGCGTCGGTGGCATCGCAGAGACTCTCCGAGCGGTCGCGCGCGCAGATATCCGCTTCGCCTGCGAGAAACTCGAACTGGTCTGTGCCCTCGATCGCTTCGAGGCGCTCCCATCTTTGAAGGAAGGCGATTGGCCCGCAGCGCCCGTCGCCGTTGAGCGGAAACTGATACGATGACGCAGGCACGCAGTCTAAGCGAAACGCCCTTTACACTGCCGGGGGCGCCAGGCCTGGGCGACGTCGCTTCATGACGATCTTAGCTTCAGACGCGAGGGACGAGGACCCACCGCTCGACTGCTTGATCATCGGCGGGGGGCCTGCCAGGCTGACGGCGGCCATCTATCTCGCACGGTTTCGACTTTCGATCCGGATCGTGGATGCAGGCCGAAGCCGAGCGTCGCTCATACCCCTGACCCACAATCATGCCGGATTTCCCGGTGGCATCACGGGGCCCGATCTGCTTGCGCGGATGCGCGCGCAAGCTGGAGAGTTCGGGGTCAACGTCGTGTCGGGGGCCATCGAGTCTCTTGCACGGGCGAAAGCAGGGTTCATGGCGAAGAGCGGTTCGCGGAGATGGCGTGCGCGTTCGGTCTTGCTGGCGACGGGCGTCGTCAACAACCGTCCGCCAATGGCGCTGGACATTCATGACATCGCCCTGCGGCGGGGACTGTTGCGCTATTGCCCTATCTGCGACGGCTATGAGGTAACGGACAAGCGCATCGCTGTCATAGGCACACAGACCCACGGCCATAACGAAGCCCTGTTTTTGCGAATGTATTCGCGCGACGTCACGCTCGTCGCTCCGGCGGGTGATCATGCGCTCAGCGACATCGAACGGCAAAGACTGGTCGATGCCCGAGTGGTGCTCAAGGACGGACCTTGCGAACCTCTGGTCATCGAGGGCGACCAGATTATTGTGCCTGTCCCTGGCGGAAAGGCGCGGTTCGATACCGTTTATCCCGCGCTCGGGTCCGCGATCCGATCCGAGCTTGCGACCACCCTTGGGGCGAAGGCCACGGACGAGGGATGCCTTGTCGTCGACCGGCATCAACGCACCACGATCGCCGGCCTCTACGCAGCGGGCGACGTCACCAAAGGGCTCGATCAGATCAGCCATGCGATGGGGGAGGCTGGCGTCGCAGCGACTACGATCCGCAACGATCTGGCAACGATTGCGCCGCTCCTGCGGTGATGCGGCGCGCAGGATCGGGCTTTTGGGGTGCGAGGGTTCGGCTCGCTTACGGGCGTCAGACCACGGGCATGTCCTGCGCGTTGCTGTCTGGACAGCATCAACTGCGGTAAGAGACGTGCGGCCGCGAGCTGAAGACCGTTCGACGAGGGTTCATCATCTCCCCTTGGCCCATGGCAGGAGCACGCTTCGGATCGACGGGACGACGCCACGCTGCGCTTTTAATTTGCCGGCCTTGTAAGCAACCAGCACAGCAGGACTTTGGATGATAGGCTCCGCAGATCAATCGGCTCGTTGTCCCCCGTGCGAGGTGCGGTCCCACTCGGCAAGCGTGAGGTCGGTTGTAGACCGGACCTCGGCCTTGGTAGCGCGTTCCATTATGCTGAGCGCAGCATCATGCTTTTCTTGAGTGTCAGCGGCGATGGCGTCGCACGGCACCCACAGAGCATAGTCACGCATGGCCGCATCGGCGGCAGTGAAGAGCACGCACATGTCGGCGGCAATGCCGGTCAGCATCAATCGCCTTACGCCTAACTTTGGCAGAAGCACGCCGAGATTTGTCGAGTAGAAGCCCGAGTATTGCGGCTTGATAATGAAATAATCTTCACCACGCGGCTTCAAAAGTCTGGCGGTCGGGCTGTTTGCGTCGATGGCCTGCTGAACGAGCTTTGAGGCTTCCGAATGCCACTCCCCGAAATTGTCATTGACGTAGATGACGGGACACTGCGCCGCGTCGGCCTGATCGCGCAAGAAGCGAATGGCGTTTGCCGCCTGCTGGGCGCGGGGTGCGAGCAAATCGGCGCCCTCGAAATCGAAGCAGTTGATCATATCAAGAATGACCAAGGCAATTCTGTCATCGCCGCTGTCGTGGAAGGGCGCGGTGGGGCGAACTGTCGAGCTGGCCGTCATAGGATGCTCATTCTCATAATACTCGAACGTTGTCCGGCCCTTTTCGATGAAAATGTGACTTTGCGGGAATTCCCACGGTCAGGTCATGCGCCCGAATAGCGGCGATACTCCTCGTCATAGTGCAGACTATGCGATCCTGTTCGGCGGCATCCGGCGCTTCCGCGAGCTGCGCAAACCAGGTGCCTTCCTCGGAGTAGATATGGAGGGCAACCGCGCCGCGGATATGCTCGAGCTTGTCGAGATAGTCCTGGCTCATCGGATCGGTCCGCTGGAGGGGACCAAGCTCCATCTTCGCCGCCGACTGCTCCTGATAGGCAAGTGCGGCATGGGCGACCTGATGATCGTTTGCGCGCGGGATAGACCGCTGCTTCCTCCGCGAGCGCGTGACCGGTCAGAAGAAGGCTTCGCGCCTTTTCTTCAGCGCGGCGGCTCTGCGCGTCGGGGGCAGCGCGCACCGCGTCGAACTGCGCCTCAATGCCGCGATGGTGATCGAGGATTTTCCTAAGCCAGCCGCCGGGCGTGGCAATGCTCTCGGCATTGCGGCGTGCTTTCTGGCGCGCCTCTTCGCTTTCCGGAGGTGTGATCGCAGCGATCGCCTTGTCCAAAAACGTCATGTCGGTTCCTTTCCAAAAATTAGTCGCGCAAGCCATCGGCTTGGCTCAGGTAGCCAGGTACGCCGTGTGCTAGCCAAGGTCGTGGTCTGGGTTGGGATCCGCTTTGCTGAGCGCATAAGTCGAAGCGGCCCTGGGTCGTGCAGTTGCTGGCGCGCAAGAAGGTCAAGGTTGCCGCCGTGGCGCTCGCCAACAAGAATGCCCGCATGATCTGGGCGATGATGAGCAACGACGAACGGTACCTCGAGCCGCAATTGCGCTCAGCGCTTACGAGGTTGGGAAGGGCGGACAGGAGCGAATGCACAAGTCGGTTGAAACCGCCGGATCGGGAAAACTCATGTTTAGAGCGGTTTTCGACCGTTCTGAATCGGCATGGGATTCCCTTCGGGCGCGATTTCTGATTCAGAATCCATGCTGGTGAAGGAGGCCGGCATGGATGGCTCTTTCAATGGATTTGCGCACTC
>NZ_LYMM01000070.1 GCF_002896965.1 Novosphingobium guangzhouense | reverse complement strand
ACCAACACCACGACCAACCTGTCCGACGCCCGCAGCCGCATCGAGGACGCCGACTATTCGGCCGAAACCACCGCGATGGCCAAGGCACAGATCCTCAGCCAGGCATCCACCGCGATGCTCGCTCAGGCCAACCAGAGCCAGCAGAACGTCCTCTCGCTGCTGCGCTAAGAGACTGACGACAGCAGCATAGAGCCTTCCTACCCCGGAAGGCCCGGAAGCCCGGCGGTTCCCCATGGCCGCCGGGCTTTTTATCATTCGGCCCGCACCTCGATCGCGTCCAGCCCGCCCCAGCGCCAGATCGCCCAGCTGACCAGCCAGCAGGCCACGAACAGGCCGATGATCAGGAAGCCGAGCGTGTTGAAATGCTCCGACAGCGCGGCCGCGCCGGACCATACGCCGCCTTCCAGCCCGAACTTTTCGGACAGCAGCGCGGCGGTCTGGATCGAGCCGATCACCAGCGCCACCAGCGCCGAGATCGCGGTGATGACGATGTTGTAGTAGAGCTTGCGGATCGGCTTCACGAAGGCCCATTCGTAGGCGCCCAGCATGATCACGCCGTCGGCGGTGTCGACCAGCGCCATGCCCGCCGCGAACAGCACCGGGAACACCAGCACCGCGCCCAGCGATACCCCGTCCGCCGCATGGGCGCCCGAAAGGCCCAGGATGGCGACTTCAGTGGCGGTGTCGAAGCCCAGGCCGAACAGGAAGCCCAGCGGCGCCATGTGCCAGGCGTGGCGCACCAGCCTGAACACCGGCCGCAGGATGCGCGCGATCAGCCCGCGTCCGGCCAGCAGCATGTCGAGGTCTTCCTCCACATAAGTACCGCCGCGCCGCACATCGACGAAGCGCTGCCACACCCCGCGCAGGATGGCGAGGTTCATGATCGCGATGACGAAGAGGAAGGTCGCGGAAATGATCGTCGCGATTACCCCGCCCGATCGGCCGAACGCCTCGAAATCGTCCAGAGTGCCGGCCGCCAGCGCTATCGTGGTCGCGGCGATGAGGACGATGGCGGAATGGCCCAGCGCAAACCACAGGCCCACGGTGATCGGCCGCTGTCCGTCCTGCATCAGCTTGCGGGTGACGTTGTCGATCGCCGCGATGTGATCGGCGTCGACTGCATGGCGCAGGCCCAGGCTCCAGGCGAGAAGCGCGGTGCCCAGCATCACCGGACTGGCGTGGAACAGGCTGAAGGCCCAGCCCCACACGGCAAGATTGGCGAGGACGAGAAGGGCGAGGAGCACGGATATCCGGCTCCTGAGGGGCGTGTGGGAAGAATTGCGCGCGAGCGACATCGGCACTGTGATCCGTCTTGCGTCGGCGACCTGACGGGGGCGTGCCGCGCAGCCCTGCGCGGTCGGCGCAGGGGCCGCCGGACGGACGCGGCCAGCGCCCGGCGATCCTGCACCGATGCGGCCCCCGCCGCACGTTGCGTCGCTCAGACGGACGATACCGTGCCGCGGCCACCCCCTGGGCCAGGGCAAGAGCGACCGGACGCAGGCAGGTCTCCTGGCTCGTGGGTCATCGCTTGATGCATGGCCTTCCCGTGGCCTCGCATGTCGCAGCGTCCGGCCCAGTGGCTGCCGGTGTCCACCCTTGGGGCACCGGCCTATGCATCGCGCTCGCCACTTACAGTTGCAGGGACAGCCCCGGATTCGGATGCCCGTTCCCTGATGGAAAAGGCATTCTCACCGTGTTCCCTATTAAGCCCCTTGCGGGGCACCGGCGCGATCTTTTGCCGAAAGGCTCAAGGTAGAGCGCTTCGACGCAGGCGTTCCTAATCACGCGCCGGTCGCGCGGCAAGGGGGCGTTATTCGGCGATGTTCATTGCATAAGTGCGGCGGGCAAAGCGCCAGCGACCGTCGTGGCGGATGAACTCGTCGTCGTAACGGGCGGCGAACTTCATCACCTTGCCTTCTATCCGGGCGATTTCGCGCACGTGGCAGCGCCCCTTCGCGGTATCGCCATCGACCTGGATCGCGCCGGGCATGGCGAAGAACATCATCGCGTCCATCCGTGTGAACAGATCGTCCCAGGTGCGCGAAAGGGCTTCGTGCCCGCGCACTTCGGCATGACTGGTGGTCCAGGTGGCGTCGGGCGCCCAGCAATCCAGCCACTGCGCCTTGTCGATCCGGGATGCGGCGTCCGCGTAAGTCTCCATCAGTTCGCGGATGGCGGCGCGGTCTTCGGCGGGGCCGGTGAATTGCATGATGCTCTCCCTGCTTTGGGCGGGAGGGTGCGGTGATGCGGCAGGCGATGCAAGCGGGCGGGAATGCAGGCGCGCGGGCATCGCAGGGGCAATGGATGGCTTACGTGCGTGTGCGGGGGGCGTTTGGGCAAGCTTAGCCGCCACGCGATGCCTCAATCCATTACCGTTACCGAGATGCGGCGGTTGCGCGGGTCGTGCGGGTCGTCGGGGATCAGCAGTTCGCGGTCGGCCACGCCTTCGATGCGGCGGAAGCGGTCTTCGGCGATGCCGTCGCGCATCAGGGCCTGCCGGGTGGCTTCGGCGCGGCCGGCGGACAGCGACCAGTTGTTGCCCACGGTTCCCGGCCGGTACGGCAGCGCATCGGTATGGCCGCGCACGGTCAGCCCGCCGTCGCCTTCCTCAAGCGCCTGGCCGAGCGCGACGAGCAGGTCGCTGGCTTCGGGTGTCAGCACGGTGGTGCCCATGCGGAACATCGAGAAATTGGCATCGTCCACCAGATCGATGCGGATACCCTCTGTCGTGTCGACCATGCGCACCTGCCGCGCCAGCTTGCGCAGGCGTTCGGTGGAGTTGAGCTTCTTCGCGATTTCTTCGCGCGTGCGGCGGGCGCCTTCCTTGGGGCCGCCGGTGGTGTCGCGCGGGATCGTGATGGCCTTGTTGCCGCTGCCGCCGGGGTGGGGCAGCTTGTCCTTGGCGGTCAGCGACGTGCCGCCCAGCAGCCCGGTGCCCGAACCCGATCCGGACTTGCGGTTCTTCACCAGTGTGGGCGAAAAATAGTCGGCAATGCCTTTGCGCTGTTTTTCAGTGGTCGCGCCCAGAATCCACAGCAGCAGGAAGAAGGCCATCATTGCGGTCACGAAGTCTGCATAGGCGACCTTCCAGGCGCCGCCGTGGTGCCCGCCCGCGACGACGGTGATCTTCTTGACGATGATCGGGCGAACAGGCTCTTCAGGCTTTTTTGCCATGGCGGCGTTCCCCCGTCACTTGCCGCGCATCGCGTCGAGCAGGTCGGACAGGCTGGGGCGGAAGGCGTGGCCAAGGCCGGAACGGGCCGATTCCACCACCAGCGGCTGCGGCCAGCCGTGGAGCGACGCGATGATGACCTGCTTGACCGCGTGGAAGATCTGTTCGTCCTGTTCCAGCACCTGTTTCAGCCGCCCGGCCATCGGCGCGACCATGCCGTAGGCCAGCAGCACGCCCATGAAGGTGCCGACCAGCGCCGAACCGATCATCGCGCCAAGGACGGAGGGCGGCTTGTCGATCGATCCCATCGTCTTCACCACGCCCAGCACGGCCGCGACGATGCCCAGCGCCGGCAGCGCATCGGCCAGCCCCTGCAGCGCGTGCTGGGCTTCGTGTTCTTCGTGGAAATGGGTCTTGAGGCCGTTGTCGATCACGTCTTCCACCGCATGGACTTCCAGCGTGCCGGAAGAGACGACGATCAGCGTCAGCGTATCGGCGATGACGTGGACCAGCGCGTTATTGGCCAGAAGGCGCGGAAATTCCGCGAATATGGCGGAGGACTTGGGATCGGAGACGTGGCTTTCCAGCGCCACCGGGCCGTCCGTGCGCAGCATCTTCATCAGCCGCGCGGTCAGGATGATCGCGTCGATGTGGTCCTGCTTGTTGTGCTTGGGCCCCTTGAACACTTTCACGAAGCCGCCGCCGATGCCCTTGAGTTCGTGCATCGAATTGCCGGTGACGATCGCGCCCACCGCCGCGCCGCCGATGATCAGCATTTCGTGCGGGATCGCTTCCAGCACCGGGCCAAGCGCACCGCCGGTCAGTGCGAAGCCGCCGAAGACCATCACCAGCAGGATGACGACGCCGATGATTGCGAACATGGGGTACTCCGGCAACGTGGATAGGGATGGTTGCCGCCCGAGGGGGCTTCGACAAGCTCAGCCTGAGCGGATTTGGAGGTAGTTCTCCTTGCCTTTCGGATGCTTCGTCCTGCTCCCCCCTCGGGTTGAGCTTGTCGAAGCCCCCCGCAGATCAGCGCAGCTGGTCGAACAGGGACAGGCTGGACAGCCGGGTGAAGCTGGCCTGGCTGGCTTCCAGCACGGTAAGCGTTTCCTGCAGCCGGGTCATCGTGGTGGCCAGGTCCGCGCCGCCGATGCCGGCTTCCTCGGTGGAGCGCAGTTCGGAAAGGTCGGTGCGGCGATCGGTGGTCAGTTCAATCCAGTTGAGTCGGCTGCCCACCACGGTCTGCGCGGTGGTCAGGGTATCCAGCCCGGTCTGAAGGTCGGTCAGCGCGTCGGTGGCGGCGGTGGTCCCCGGACCGGCTTTGAGCGCATCGGACAGGGCCTGCACCGTTGCCATCACGTCGGTTGCGGTGCCGTCCTTGCCGGTGAAGGTCAGGAATTGCGGCCCGGTCATCGAACGGGTGACGTGCTGCCCTTCGCCCAGCGGCAGTTCATCGACCTGCGCGGTGCCGACGTATTGCGCCTTGCCCGCCGCGTCCAGCTGGTAGGCGTCGCCCGACGCCTCGCCTCCGAACAGCGCATGGCCGTTGGAATCGCGCGCGTTCGACAGCGCAAGCATGGTATTGTGCAACTGGTCCAGCTCGGCCGCGATGGCGCTGCGCTGGTCGCCGGTCAGGGTGGAGGATGCCGCCTGTGTCGCCAGTTCCTTCGCCCGGATCACCGCGTCGGCCATGTCTGACATCGTGCCTGACGCCAGGGTCAGGTCGGCATTGGCCCGTTCCGAATTGGCGGTGTCGATCTGCGCCAGCGAATCCATCCGCGCCAGTGCCCGCAGCCGCGATGCGGCCACCGGATTGTCGGACGAACGGTCCAGCTTGTTCCCGCTCGACAGCTGGGACTGCAGGCTCTCCGCCTGCGCGCGCAGGCCCTTGATGTCCGAGCGCGACCTTTCGAAGAAGGCGCCGGTGGAAGTGGTGATGCTGCTCATTTGCGCGATTACCTGATGCCGAGGATGGAATCGAACAGGTCCGAAGCAACCTGCATGACGCGCGCCGAAGCCTGATAGGCCTGCTGATAGCGCATGAGGTTCACTGCCTCGTCGTCGAGATTGACGCCCGCCTGGCTCTGCAGCGCGACTTTTGCGCTGGAGGCGATCGAATCGAGCGCGTCGCGGGTTACCGTGCGGCCGGCGACGGCGCTGGAGACGGTAAACAGCAAAGTGTCCATCTGCCCCGCCGGGTCGGCGCCGTCGAAGGCCGCGCGCATGGCGGTAAGGTTGCCGACGTCGCGGCTGCCCGCAGCCGATCCGGCGGGCGCGGTGGCCACTGCGCCGCCGCCCGTCGCCACCATCTTCAGGCTTGCGGCGTCATTGCCCGAGAATATCGGCTGCCCCGCATTGCCCTGCAGGTCCACGCCCGAGGCTTGTGCGGTGTTGATGGTATCGGCGATGCTGGCGGCGATCCCGTCCAACGCGGTGCGGGCGCCCGCAAGTTCCACCAGCGCCTGCGCCTTGCCCGCGATCGCGCCGGAGCTGAGCGTCACGGCCT
Source organism: Novosphingobium guangzhouense (assembly GCF_002896965.1). Taxonomy (GTDB): domain Bacteria; phylum Pseudomonadota; class Alphaproteobacteria; order Sphingomonadales; family Sphingomonadaceae; genus Novosphingobium; species Novosphingobium guangzhouense. The sequence continues at coordinate 12,275 of NZ_LYMM01000070.1, read as the reverse complement.
GGCTGTTGACGGTGAAGTTGAGGGTGCCACCGGCAGTGGTGGTCATCGCCAGCGTGTTGGCGGCCGCGCCCGATACCAGCGCCGATCCGGTCGGCCCGCCAAGCATCACCGAAACGGTCTTGTCGGGATTGATGGTGGTGGTGATATCGGCCTGGCCGCTCAGCTTCTGGAGCAGCATGTCGCGCTGGTCGAGCAGGGCGCTCTGATCGCTCGACGAATCGGCGGAGCGCATCAGCCGCAGGTTCACGCGGGCCAGTTCGCCCGCCGTGGTGTTGATCTGGTCGACACCATCCTTCGCTTCGAACTGCAGGCCCTTGGCGGCCGAATCGAGGCTTTGCGCGGCGGTGTTGAAGGTCTGCGCCATCGTGCGGCCATCTTCCACCACTTGCGCGCGCAGCGATCCGTCGACGGGATCGGACAGCAGCTGCTTGAGGCTGCCTTCGAAGGCGACGACCGAATCGTAGACGCCGGTCTGTTCCAGCGCCGCCTCGACGTTTCCAAGCCCCTGCACTTCGGCGGCGGCGCGCGCGGCATCCGAGCCGGTGCGGCGCACTTCGGCCTGGCGGAAGGTATCGGCGTTGCGCACGATCCCGGTGATCCGCGCGCCCGACAGGTTGATCGCGGACGGCGTGGTGAGGCTGACCCCGTTGGCCACTTCCGACACCGCGACCGAGCGGCGGACATAACCTTCGCTCGATGCGTTCGCGATGTTGTTCGACGTCACTTCCAGCGCTGCGCGGGCGACGCGGGCGCCGGACTTGCCGATCGAGAGAAGGTCGGATGCCATGGGTCGTTGCGGTTCCGTTTGCGCGCGCCGGGGCTTCGTCAGGCTCAGCCCGGGCGGGGTTGATGGGTTCGCTTGTCAGAACGGCAGCGGAGCGCGGATTTTCAGGGCGATCACGGGAAAATCCTGCGCGGGATCACTTGTCGCCGGAGGTGCCGCCGGATTTGCCGCCGGATTCCCCGTCCGCCGTGGCTTGCGCGCTTTCGGATGGAGTTTCGGGCACGAACCGCGCCATCTGCGCTTCCAGCATCTTGGCAAGCCCGATGGTGCCGCCTTCGGCCGTGGCGTCGGCAAAGTGTTCGTCCTGCAGCTGACGGAAGGTTTCCATCGCCTGTCCGCCGGATATATCGCCCGCGCCGCCGTCTCCGCCGAAGCTGGTCTTGCGCGCGGCGCTCAGCATCTGGCGCAGGAACACGGCTTCGAACTGCTTGGCCACGGTATGCAGCTTTTCGCGGTCGGTCTGCCCGGTCTTGACCGTCATGCCTGACGCGGAGGGGAGGATCGTGCTCATATCACCACCATCTCGGCTTTCAGCGCGCCCGCCTGCTTGAGCGCTTCGAGGATCGCCACAAGATCGGACGGGGTCACGCCCAGCATGTTGAGCGCATCGACCACCTTGGACAGCGAGGCGCCGCCTTTGAACAGCGCGACCGAGCGGTTTTCCTCCTCGACCGAAACGTTGGAGCGGTTCTCCACCGCCGTGCGGCCGTTGCTGAACGGGCCGGGCTGCGAGACGCGGTCGTTCTCTTCCACCCGCACGGTCAGCTTGCCGTGGCTGATCGCTGCGGGCGAAAGGCGCACCGCAGAGTTGATGACGACGGTGCCGGTGCGGCTGTTGACGATCACGCGCGCGGCGGTTTCGGCGGGCGATACCTCGATCATCTCGATCGCGGCCATCATGCTGGCGCGGCTGTCCGGGTCGCCGGGCATGCGCAGGGCCAACGTCACGCCGTCCTCAACCGATGCGATGCCGGGCACTTTGCTGTTGATCGCATCGCGCACGCGCGCGGCGGTCAGGAAATCGGCGCTGAACAGGTTCCAGCGCAAGGTGTCGCCCGCATCGAAGCCGGTCGCGACGGCGCGTTCCACGCTGGCCCCTTCGGCAATGCGGCCCACGGTGGGGATATTGACGGTGACCTTGGACCCGTCCTTGCCCGATGCGTCGAGCCCGCCGACCGCAAGATTGCCCTGCGCCATCGCGTAGATCTGCCCGTCCGCGCCGTAGAGCGGGGTCAGGATCAGAGCGCCGCCGCGCAGCGACTTGGCCTTGCCGATGGTGGAGACGGTCACGTCGATGCGCTGGCCCGGCTTGGCGAAGGCGGGAAGGTCGGCCGTGATCATGACGGCGGCGGCGTTCTTGAGCCCCGGCGCCACGCCGGGCGGCAGGGTCAGCCCCATGCGGCCCGACACGCCCTTCATCGCCTGCGTCACGTATTCAAGATTGTCGTCACCGGTGCCGGGCAGGCCCACGACGACGCCGTAGCCGGTCAGCTGGTTGGTGCGCACGCCCTGGAACTGGCCCAGATCGCGCACGCGCTCGGCATGAGCCAGCGTGGGCGCGCAAACTGCCAGCAGAGCGCCCGTCAGCGTTGCGAGGAATTTGAGCATGGTAAGTCTCATGGCCATCGTCAGAACGGCGAAATCATGTTGAAGAAGCGCCCCAGCCAGCCCTGTTTGCTGGCCTGCTGCAGCGCGCCCTTGCCGGTATATTCGATGCGCGCATCGGCCACGCGGTCGGAGGCGATCTGGTTTTCCTGATCGATGTCCACCAGCCGCACGATGCCGGAAAAGCGCACCCATTCGTCGCCCTGGCTGATCAGCATCTTCTTTTCCCCCCGCACCAGCGCGGTGCCGTTCGGGCGTACTTCGGCGATCGTCACCGACAGCGTGCTGTTGAGCGAGGACGTCTGCGCCGCGCTGCCTTGTCCGGTGAAGCTGGAGTTCGATCCCGCCTTAAGCGCTTCGGCGTCCAGCAGCTTGGAGATCAGCCCCTTGGTCGGCGGCTGGACGCCCAGCGAACCGGACTTGCCGCTCTTGGAACTGACGGCCTTGGACGCGGTGGTGCTTTCCACCAGCAGGATCGTAAGCGGATCGCCCACGCGCGCGGCGCGGGTGCCCTGATAAAGCGCGGCGTATCCGCCCGATGCGGCGAAGATCGAACCGCTCGCGGCAACCGGCGCCACGGGTGCGACGACGGGCAGGGTGGGCTCGAAGCCGGAAGGCTTGGGTTCCTTCTTGGCGAGGGCCGGAACCGGCGAGACGGACAGCATCGCGATCGCCGCCGTCCCTGCCGCCAGCCGCAGCTTGGGGCGGACATGCTTCGACAGGCGCAGCATCAGCGGTGCTCTTCCTTTCAGCGTGGGGGCAGCGCGAAGGCGCATCGTTACAGCGTCTGGTTGGCGTTGCGCAGCATCTCGTCCACGGCAGAGATCATCTTGGAATTGATCTCGTAGGCGCGCTGCGTCTCGATCATGTCGACCAGTTCCTCGACGACGTTGACGTTGGACGCTTCGAGCATGCCCTGACGGATATGGCCGCGGCCCTGTTCGCCCGCCGGACCGATCTGCGCGGGGCCGCTGCCCGCGGTTTCCAGCATGAAGTTGTCGCTGGCGGCCTGCAGCGCCACGGGGTTGGTGAAGCTGGCGATGGTGATCTGCCCCAGCTCGGTCGGCTCGGCCTGGCCCTGCAGCGTGGCTGAAACGGTGCCGTCGGCGGAAATCGTGATCGACGTCGCGCCTTCGGGCACGGTGATGCCCGGCTGTACGGGGTAGCCCTGCGACGTCACCAGCTGCCCTTCGGCAGTGCGGCTGAAATTGCCCGCGCGGGTATAGCCCAGCTGGCCGCCCGGCATCTGGATCTGGAAGTAGCCATCGCCGTCGAGCGCAAGATCCAGCGAATTGCCGGTGGTCTGCAGCGAGCCCTGCGTCTCCATCCGCGTGGTCGACTGGACGGCGACGCCGGTGCCCAGGTTGAGCCCGGTGGCATAGGCCGTCTCGGTCGACGACTGCGCGCCCGCGACGCGCGTGTCCTGATAGGCCAGCGTTTCGAAATTGGCGCGGTCGCGCTTGAAGGCGGTGGTCGAGACGTTCGCCAGGTTGTTGGCGATAACGCGCATGCGCGTGTCCTGAGCCTCAAGCCCGGTGCGGGCGACCTGAAGTGCGGAACTGGGCATGGTGTCTATCCTCTAGGTGTCGTTGTGTACCGTTTGAGTGCGGTCAGGTGCAGGCCGTCATTTCGGGGCGTTTCGGCCCCTTTTCAGGCCATCATCCGTCAAGCCGCATCAGCCGCGCTCCGGCTTCGTCGAGGTCGCCGGCGGTCTTCACCAGCTTGGTGCGCATATCGAAAAGCCGCTGCGCTGCGATCATCTCCGTCAATACCTCGGAAGGGTTTACATTGGACTGTTCCAGGGCTCCGGGAATCACCTGAGCGTTCTCGTCCACCGGCAGCACGCCGCCGTTCGGCACGCGGAACTGACCAGCGACATCCTTGGCGATCTGCGTGCCTGCGGTGCTGACAAGTTTCAGCTTATCAAGCACTTGTGGCGCAGCGTCGGGCGTGTCGGGATCGGAGGCCAAGACGCCGCCATCGGGGCCGATGGTGACTTTCGCGCCGGGCGGAACGGTGATCGGCCCGGACTGCCCGATCACCGGCAGCCCGTCGCCGTTCTGCAGCACGCCGGTCACGGTGATCGAAAGATCGCCCCGCCGGGTGTAGCTTTCCTGCCCGTCCATCGCCTGCACCGCCAGCATCGCATCGCCCTGCATCGCGATGTCGAGCGGGTAGTTGGTGCGGTTGAGCCCGCCCGCCTTCATCGACGCCGCCGAGACTTCGGAGCTGGACAGCGAACGCACTTCCAGCTGCGGGCTTCCGGGAGCGGAAGGGACCAGCGTGGTCGGCGTTGCCTGCAGAATTTCCGCTTTGAAGCCAATGGTCTGCGCGTTCGCCATGTTGCTGGCGATCACGCGCTCACGGTTCATCGAAGCGTTCATCCCCGAAACGGCGGTGTAGATCAGGCGGTCCATGTCCTAGCTCCCGTCAGTCCGATCAGGTGCGCAGGTTGATGACGGTCTGCGAGATCTGCGTAGCGGTATCGATCGCCTTGGCATTGGCCTGGAAGTACCGCTGCGCGCTGATCAGATCGACGAGTTCCTCGGCGATATCGACGTTGGACCGTTCCAGCGAGCCCGAGTTGATAGAGCCGAACGCACCGGAACCGGGCGCGCCGTAAGCGGCAGGGCCGGACTTTCCGGTGACCTTCCAGCTCGAATCGCCCACCTGCTTGAGCCCGGTGGGTGCGGTGAAGTTGGCCAGTGCCACGGTGCCGACATTGGCGCTGGTGCCGTCGTCGTAGGACGCGACGACCTGGCCTTCGTTGTCGATCGTCACGCTTGCCAGCGTCGACCCAGCGGCATTGATCGGCGGAACCATCGCGTCCTGGTGCGTGCTGGTGTCCACGGTGCCGCCGCTGTTCGGGAATACCTGAAGGCGCGCGCCCTCGGCATTCTTGATGAACCCGTTGCCGTCCACGCTGAACGCGCCGTTGCGGGTGTAGGTGGTCTGGCCCGAGACCGGCGATGCGGTGGTGAAGAAGCCTTCGCCGCCGATCGCAAGGTCAAGCGCGTTGCCGGTCTGCTCGATCGCGCCGACGCCGAAGTTCTGGCGAATTTCCGCCACGCGTGAGCCGATGCCCACGGTCAGCGAAGGGTCGGTGATGACCGAGGACGAGATGATGTCGGCGAACTGCGTATTGCTCTTCTTGAAGCCGTTGGTCTCGGCGTTGGCGATGTTGTGCGAGATGACGTTGAGATCGGTCTGCGCGTTCTTCAGGCCGGTGAGCGAGGTATAGTAGGACATCGTTTATCTCCGAAAGAATAGGGGTCAGGCAGAAGGATTCTGAGAAGCGGCAAGCTTGGCGACGGCGGCGGCCGTGTCGCTCTGGGCCGAGACGACCTTGTCCAGCTTGTCGGCAATGGACTGCAGCGTCTCGCCGCTCTTGGTGCTGCTCGCCAGCGAGGAGAACTGGGCCATCTGGGCCAGCATCTCGTTGTTGTCGGTCGGGTTCGTCGGGTCCTGCTGCTTGAGCTGGGCCGTCATCAGCTTGATGAAGTCCCCCGAATCGAGATCGGCGAGCGAGTTCTTGGCCTTCACGGCCGAGGTGGCCGAAGTGGCGTTTACGGAAGTGACGGTCATTTCATCCTCAGCGTGTCGAGCATCAGTTGCTTGGCGGTGGAAAGGGCCTCGACCATGTTCTGGTACTGGCGCGAGGCTTCGAGCATCTCGACCATCTCCGCGTTCTCATCGACCGGAGCGGTCCACACGTCGCCGTTGGCATCGGCAAGCGGGTGATCGGGGTTGTGCTGGCGCACGGCGGCGGCCTTTTCGCGGATCACGCCGCTGACTTTCACCGAGGCAAGCCCGCTGGCACGGTCCAGATCCTCGGAGAAGACGGCGCGGATCGGCTTGTAGGCCCCGTCCTCGGTGGCCGAAACGGAGCCCGCATTGGCCAGGTTCGAGGCCGCCGCGTTCATTCGCACCAGCTGCGCCGACATGCCCTTCTGGGCAACGCCGAAGAGGTTCATGGGGCCGGAATTGACGCTGCTCATGGTTTATTCGCCCCCCATCATTCGCCGCGCAGGGCGCGCTTGACGGTGTCGACCCGCCCGCGGATGAAATCGAGGGTGGCCGAATAGCCGACCGCGTTTTCCGAGAAGGCAAGCTGCTCGTTCTGCAGTTCCACGGTGTTGCCATCAAGCGAAGGCATCACGGGGACGCGGTAGAATTCGGCGGCCTTGCCGGCCTGGTCGACACTGGCGCCCCCCTGACCATTGGCGTCGGCAGCACGGATCGCGACGGAAAAGTCGATATCCTTCGCCTTGTAGCCGGGCGTACCGGCGTTCGCGATGTTGGACGCGATCAGGCCCATGCGCTGGGACCGCAGCTCCAGCGCCTTGCCGTGTATTCCGAATAGGTCTTGCGACATGGATGTGATGGTCCCGAAAACTGTGTTGCCGGATACTTCGCAAAGGGCGTGCCAAACGGTTGCAGGCGCGGATTTCTGCGCTTTCGGCGATCGGCCCTGGCTGCGAGAGTGTGAAACCGGCAATCTCTTGCCGGTTGGCGGCAAATCCCCGTTGCCGCCTGAAATCCTGAATCCTCCGCCGTTCTAAGTCCTCAAAAGGAGGATTTTTCCGGATGCTCTTCCACACCCTGTTCGACCCGCTCGGCGCATTGATCGTCGTGGGGGGCACTTGCCTTGCCACTGTTCTGCGTTGCGGGCTGGGGGATACCGGCGCGGCGCTGCGCACGGCGGGCACGCTTTTCCGGCCGCGCTTCAGGGCGGAGCGGGCGCGGGCCGAACTGGCGGTGCAGGTGCAGGAAATCCAGCAGGACGGCGTTATCCGGGCCGAACCGCACCACGTAGGCGATGCCGAGATCGACGACGTGACGGATGCGCTTATCGGCTCACGCTCGATCGAGGCGTTGCAGGCCGCGCATGCCGCGCACAAGCGGCGGCGCATGGGCCAGAGCCGCCGCGCCATCCGCACGTTCGAGCAGGCGGCCGAACTTTCACCCGTGTTCGGGCTTGCCGGAACGCTGGTTTCGCTGACACGCCTGCCTGCCGATCCCGGCGCGGCATCGGACTTTACCAGCGCAATCTCCATGGCGGTGCTGACCACGCTATACGGCCTGCTGCTGGGCAACCTGTTGTTTGCGCCGGTCGCCCGCATGATCGCGCGCCGTGCACTGCGCGAGGAGGCCGATCGGCAGCGGGTGCTGGAATGGCTGGAGCGGCAGGTCGCCGGCGCGCTGCCGCACACCTGGGCGAAGGCGACCGGAGAGGGCCGTTGAAGGCCGGAGCCTATGGCTGGCAGACCTCGCTCGCCGATCTTTCGCTGATCCTGTTCATGCTGGCCGCCGCTGCCCTGCATGACCGGCCTGAGGCTCCGCAAGCCTCGGGCCATCGCGCCTCTCCCCAATCGGAACCGCTGGCGGTGTACCACCCCGCCCCCGATGCCCCGCGTCTTGACGAATGGCTGGGCCAACAGGCGGTCGATCCGCGCCAGCAGCTGACGATTACCGTGAACTACGGCCCGGAACCGGGCGCGCGCGCAGCCGCGATGCAGGAAGCCGCGCGCCTGCTTGCAGAGGCAGGGCTGGCGGGGCGGGCGGCGCGCATCGTCGTGGAGCCGGGGATCGGCCCGGCCCGCGCCGCGCTGGCCTACGACACTCCGAATGGCACGGGACTTGCTCCGTAAGCGTGTGAACCCGTTCAAAGCCCGGAGGTCGCTTCCTGAATGTCCGTAAGCCTGCTTGTGCTGGCTGCAACCGTATCGGCGCAGTTCGCAGATCTTGATGCCATAGACCGGCAGGTCGCCGCGTTTACCGGCGCCGCTGTGGGGCAGGCGGGCGGTGCCGTCACGCCTGTCGACCGGCGCCTGCGCCTTCAGCCCTGCCGCAGCGGCATGGCCCTGTCGTGGCGCACGCCTGCGCAGGACAGTGTCGTCGTCCAGTGCGGCGATGCGGGCGGCTGGCGCATCTTCGTGCCGGTCCGCAGCACGGGCGCAAGCGCGGGTGCTGCAGGGGCGGGGGCTGGCGGACCCGTGGCGGTGACGCGCGGCGATGCCGTGTCGATCGCCGTCTCGGGAGAGGGCTTCACCGTATCGCAGCCCGGCGAGGCCATGGAATCCGGCCCCGTCGGCGGCTGGATCAAGGTGCGTCCGGTATCCGGCACCATCGCCCGTGGCGATGTGATGCGGGCAAGGATCGAGCGGCCGGGGCTCGTCTCGGTCCCTCTGCCGTAGGCTGCGGTCGGGCTTTGCCGCCGTTCCGGCAAGTTTCTGCCGCTCTAATTTCGATGCCGCCCTAAAAAGCCTGCCGCCCTTGCCGTTCTGGGGGGCAGGACATCTCAAGGAGCGGCAACATGCCACCAATCGAAGTGGGGTCTGCGCAGCGCGTCGGCGCAATCGAAAGCAGGCTGGCCCGCGTGACGGGCGGTGACACTACTACGGTCGTCGCGAAGGCGCCGACCACCACGACCGTCTCGGCGACTCCGTCGGTCGAGACTTCACAAGCGCTCGAGGCCGGCAAGGCCCCGGTCGACACCGACCGCGTCGCGCTCATCCGCCAGGCGGTGGAATCCGGGAACTATCCATTGGTCCCGGCCAAGATCGCCGACGCCATGATCGCGGCCGGTATGCTGCTGAGGACTGCACACTGATGACTGACGCCGTTTCTTCTTCCGCCCTGCGCGACACCCTGCGGCAGATGCTTGCCGTTCTGGAAGAGGAGCGGCAGGCGCTTGCCGGTCTCGATCTCGATGCGATCGTGGGCACCACGCGCGACAAGGACCGTCTGTGCGGCAGGATCGATGCTCTTGGCGACGCCGCCGGCGCGCCGGAGCTGGATGAGGAATGCCGTTCCATGCTGGATGCGGCGCGGCGGCTGAACGAGGTCAACCGGCAGGTGCGCAACATCATCGCCGCCAACGTCTCGCGCCGCCTGAATGCGCTGACGGGCAGCCCGCAGCTGTACCGCATTCCCAAGGGCTACGCCGCGATGGCGCGCGCCTGATTTTTCCGGCCTGACCTTTCCCCAGCCACCGTCTGGCACGGCTCTTGCTGAAACGTTCCCGGTAATTCTTTTGCCGGGAGCAATATCTTGAGCGACGGACGAGTTGTCAGCGGCCTTGGCACGCTTGCCGCAGCGGGCGCGCAAGTGCGCGACGCGATCGCGAAGGCTGCGCAGGCAACGGGCGTCGACTTCGATTATCTGCTGGCGCCGGCCAAGATCGAATCCAGCCTCAACCCCTCGGCCCGCGCCGCCACGTCCAGCGCGGCGGGGCTGTATCAGTTCACATCGGGCACCTGGACCGCCACGCTGGGGCGCCACGGCGCCGCGCACGGCATGGGCTGGGTCAACGACGCGCTATCCACCCCCACCGGCCGGGCGCAGGTCATGGCCATGCGTTACGATCCGCAAGTCTCGGCGCTGATGGCCGGGCACCTTGCCGCCGACAACCGCGCCGACCTGACCGCACGGCTGGGGCGCGAGCCCGATGCCTCGGAGCTGTACCTCGCCCATTTCCTCGGCTCTGCCGGGGCGGGCAAGTTTCTGGAAGCGCTGGCCGCCGATTCCACCCAGAGCGCCGTCGCGCTGCTGCCCAAGGCGGCCGCCGCCAATCGCGGCATCTTCTTCGCGGGAGGGGCGCCGCGCTCGGTCGGCGGGGTCATGGCGCTGATCCGTGACAAGGTGCAGGGGGCGATGGAAGGCGCGGGGGCTCCGACCGGAGCGGCCAATTGGGCCGATCCCCGCATTGCCTACCAGACCCCCGGGCTGGACGCGCAGGCCGGTCCGCTGGCGCGTGAGTTTCACGCGGGGCAGGCCGCCGCGCCACAGGTTGCACCCCAACCGCCAGCCGCGCGTTCCATGTCCGAAACGCTGGCTTCCGCATTCGGCGGGGCCAGCGCTTCCGTTCCCGAGAATGTCCGCGCCGCATACGCCAAGCTGACGAGGCTGGGCCTGTGAACCTGCTTTCGCGTATCAGCAATCCGGGGGCGATGGCGCTTCCGGCCGGTATCCTCGTCCTCATCTGCCTCATGATCGTGCCGGTTCCGGCGATCGTGCTGGACGTGTCGTTCGTGCTCAACATCGCGCTGTCGGTGGCGGTGCTGATGGCGGCGATGAACGCGGAAAAGCCGCTCGATTTCTCTGCCTTCCCTTCTGTCCTGCTGTTTGCGACGCTGCTGCGCCTGGCGCTCAACGTCGCGTCAACCCGTGTCGTGCTGGTCCACGGGCACGAGGGCGAGGCGGCGGCAGGCAAAGTCATCGAAAGCTTCGGCGCCTTCCTGATCGGCGGCAACTTCGCGGTCGGGATATTCGTGTTCCTGATCCTGATGATCATCAATCTGGTGGTCGTCACCAAGGGCGCGGGGCGCGTTTCGGAGGTTTCGGCGCGCTTCACCCTTGATGCGCTGCCGGGCAAGCAGATGGCGATCGACGCCGACCTTGCCGCCGGCCTGATGACCGCCGACGAAGCCAAGGCCCGCCGCCGCGAAGTGGCGACAGAGGCGGACTTCTACGGATCGATGGACGGTTCGTCCAAGTTCGTGAAGGGCGATGCCATCGCCGCCCTGCTGATTCTGGGCGTCAACATCGTGGCGGGGTTCTGCCTTGGTATGATCAGCCACGGGCTGTCCGCCAGCGAGGCCGCGCAGACCTACATCACTCTGGCCATCGGCGATGCGCTGGTGGCGCAGGTGCCCGCACTGCTGCTGTCGATCGCGGCGGCCATCATCGTCACCCGCGTGTCCGACAGCCGGGGCCTTGCCGGGCAGATCGGCGGCCAGTTCGCCTCGCCCGGCACGTGGTTGCCGGTGGGCGTGGTGCTGGCGGCGATCGGGGTGATCCCGGCGATGCCGCAGTCGATCTTCCTGCCCGCCTCGGCAATGGCGTTCTGGCTGTGGCACAGCCTCAAGAAGCGCGCCGACCGCGCGCTCATCGCGCCCGTGGTGGAAGAACTGCCCGAGGCCGCGCCCGATCCGTCGAAGATCGCGCTGGAGGACGTGTCCGACCACACCCTTGTCACCATCGAACTGGGCTATGGCCTGGTCCAGCTGGTGGACGAGCGGCGCGGAGCCCCGCTGGTCAGCCGGGTTACCGGCGTGCGCAAGCAGTTGAGCCAGAGCTTCGGCTTCATCGTCCCGCAGTTCCGCGTGCGCGATGCGCTGGACATGCCGCCGCACGAATATCGCATCGTGCTGGGCGGCGTGAACCTTGGCGGGGCGATGGTGCGCGCGGAAAAGGTGCTGGCCATCGATGCGGGAGAAGCGCGGCCCGGCAGCGCCCTGCGCGGCGAGAACTGCTTCGACCCCAGCTTCGGTTGTCCGGCCATGTGGATCGATCCGGCCGCCCGCGATCAGGCGACTGCGGACGGGTTCCTTACCGTCGACCCCGGCACCGTCATCGCCACGCACCTCAACCAGCTGCTTTCGGCGCGGCCGCAGGACTTGCTTGGCCCCGATCAGGTGCGTGCGCTGGTGGAGGCGCTGAAGGAACATTCGGCCGGTCTGGTCGAGACGGTGACCCCGCAGCCGATGAGCCTTGCCGCAGTCACCCGTCTGCTGCGCGCGCTGCTGGAAGACTACATTCCGATCGCGCATCTGGTGCCGATCTTCGCCAGCCTTTCGCGCGCCGTGCAGCAGACGCTGGATCACGACCGTCTTGTGGAACTGGTGCGCGCCGATCTTGGGCCGCTGATCGTCGGGCGGGTCTGCTCGCCCACACAGCGGCTGCCGGTGGTGACGCTCGATGCCGGGCTGGAGGGGGCGATCGTGCAGGGCATGGTCGATCCCGCCACCGGCCAGCCGGTGATCGAGCCCGACCTTGCCCGCATGATCGGCGAACGCATCGTTGCCCTTGGCGAGATGCGCGGGCCGCATGCCCTGCCGCTGGCGCTGGTGGTGCAGCCGCGCGCGCGGCGCGCGCTGGCCGC
>NZ_LYMM01000069.1 GCF_002896965.1 Novosphingobium guangzhouense | reverse complement strand
CTTTAACCTCGGAGAGCATGGTGCCCGTCAGTGAATGGCGACCGCTGCAGAAGCGTGCTTCGCTGCGGTGAAGCGGCCTCTAAGACCCACCCGCGATTCGGTCAAACAATAAATTCAAAAAATCGTCATTTTGTTCAAAAATCCACGTTTTGCGCCATTTTCGCGCAAGCTCCCCTCGTCACACGCCAACCATCCCCCCGCACAACGCCGATTCCTACGCCACTTGTGGTGATCCAGCGCATGTGATGCCGAGTGTTGAGCAGATATAACGCAGACCGACTGCCACTTCTTGGGCATTGCTGCGTTCGCTATCGCAGCATGATTGCTTCGCGAGGCTCAGGTGCTATCGGAATGTACGTGTCGAAAATGTTGAAATCACGTGCGCGGCCAGGCGCTGCGGCGCTTATGACCTTTCTGCTTGCATGCTCCGGCTGTGCGAGCACCACGAGCAATGTTGCGAGCGCACCGCCTCCCGAAGCTGCTTCAGGGGCGAGCGTCGCGGCCGAAACCCCCGCCTGGTGGCGTGAGATGGGCGACCCGGTTCTGGCAACCCTTGTGCAGCAGGGGCTCGACACCAGCCCGGAAGTCATCTGTCGTATCGCGGCGCTGCGCCAGTACGATTACCAGACGGAACATGATGCAAAACAGATCGGGGCAAGACTGGGACGTTTGCTTGGGGACAAGAGCGTCAATAGCGATCCGCAGATCAGGACCGAGAAGGTCGATCGCGTATCATCGCGACGAGAGCAGCTGGCCCGCCGGATCGCTCTTGCCTATGTCGAAGTAAGGCGCTTGCAGCAGGACGTAGCACTGCGCGGCACTTTACGTGCGCAATACAAGGACAATGCCGAGGTCGCGCAGTTCCGTCGTGAAGCAGGGCTGGTGCCGGCCATAGATGGGTCGCTGGCGCGCTCGCAGGACGAGACGGCACAAGGCGAGCTGGGGTTCGCACAGGGGCGGCTCGATCAGGCCATGGCCGAACTGGCACGCCTTGTTGGAGATGAGCCCACAGCCCTGTCCTCCAAGCTTGGCTCCTCGGGGGCGATCCCCGATCCGGCAGTCGATCCGCTTGCCACTGCGGCGCCTGACGATGCGCGCAGGTCCGTGCTTGCCGATGCCGTGCTTCGCGAGGCGCGGTTGAATCAGGCACTTGGCGACGCCCGTCGGACCGTTCGCGACGCCCGCATCGCCTATCGGGAAGGTGCCGGCGATTTCTCTACGCTCTATGTCGCCGAAGCCGCCGCACTCTCCGTCGAACTGGCGCTTGTCGATGCGAGGGCGGGCCGCGTGGCCGCAACACTTGATCTTTGGGCAGGCCAGAATGCGGCATGGGCACGCGAAGGGCTTGCGCCCGTTGTCGCGCCCGATCCATCCGCCAATGGCCCCACTATTACGGTAACTGCCGGCTGTGACTGAACACGATACGCATTCCCCGCTCGACGCCCTGCTCGGCGCGGCGCCCCGGCGAGTGTTCCGACACTGGCTGAGCCTGCTGGTGCTGGCGCTTGCCGCCCTTGGCGCGCTCGCTTTCTTCGTGCGCTTCGTGAGCGGCGATGATTCGCCCTATTATTCCGCCCCTATCGAACGCGGAAACCTGACGCCGCTGATCTCGGAGCGCGGACAGATTCGCGGGGCCGGGGAGGTTACGGTCTTCTCCGCATTACCCGGCCGAGTCAGCTGGGTTTCCGGCAAGAGCGACGGCGAGGTGAAGCAGGGTGAACTGCTGGCCGTGATCGATGCAGGAGAAGTCGAGGGCGCCGTCGAAGTAGGCCAATCGCGGCTGACATCCGCGCAGGCCGCACTTGATGCCGCGCAAGTCGACGCCATGGATACGGCATCGCGGCTTGCCCGCTTCGAAGGTGTATGGCGCCGATCGGGCGGGCGGGCACCGTCGCTGAATGAGATCGAGCGCGCGCGCGCGGAGGCCCGCAAGGCGACGCTTGCCGTGGAAGCTGCGAAGGCAGAAGCGACGGCCGCGCAAGTCCAGCTGAAAGAAGACGAAGGCCGCAAGGCCGGCGCCGAAGTGCGCGCGCCCTTTTCTGGCCTGATGACCATGCGCCACGCCCAGCCGGGGCAGATGATCGGGGACCACCAGCCGCTCTTCACAATAGCGCAAGGTATCCAGCCGCTCACGGTTGAGGTGCCGCTCGACACACGCCGCGCAGAGCCGATCAAAGCCGGAACGCTGGCCAACATCCGCCTCGACGCGGTGCCCGATGCACTGCAATCGGCGACGCTTACCCTGCTTCGGGTGTCCCCGCCGCCGCAGTCTGCGCCGCCGCTGGCCGTGTTCACCATCGAGAAGCCCGGCCCGCAGGTGCGGCCCGGCATGAAGGCGACAGTGGAGATCGAACTGCCCGAGCGGCAGAACGTCCTGCTCGTCCCCAACGCCGCGCTTGAATTCGAACCCGGCGCGCGGGGGCCCCACCGGCGCGAGAGGATCTTCGTGCTGGATGGCGGCGAGCCCCGTCGGGTATACGTGACGGTCGGCGCCAGCGACGGCAAGCGCACGGAAGTCTTCGCGAATGGCCTGAAGCCCGGCGACCATGCGATCATCGGTTGGCGGGACGCGACGGCCGGAGGCGGCAAGTAAGGCCCGTGAAAGGTTCCGGTTGAAACAATTGCCGCGTCCATGCGTATGGGCATTTGACGCGAAATCCGCAGGCAACAAGGGCAAGCAGCATTCTTAACGACGACGCGAAGATGTCGCGCCGCACGGCCATGGGGCTGATGGCGGCGCTTGCAGCGGCCGGGGCACTCCCGGACGGCGTGAAGGCTGCGACCGGCGGACGCCTTGGGGCGCCTGAACCGTTTTCATGGGATCGACTGGTTTCGCAGGCGCGCGCGCTCGCCCGACAGCCTTATGTCGCGATCCCGGAATCCACCCGCGCCGCTGCCGACTACGACGCGGCCGGAAAGCTGACTTACGGCGACGCTCCGATGGTGGCGGGAAATGTGCGGCTGTTCCCCGCCGTGCGCGGCACAGCGCCCAAGCCTGTGACGATCTCCGTCGTCGAAGGCGGGCAAGCCCGCGCCATCGTCGATACCAGCGACCTTTTCGTGGGAGGGCACAACACCGACGCCGTGGGCTTTCGCGTCATGGACGCCACCGGCCGCAGCGACTGGCTGGCGTATCAGGGGGCTAGCTACTTCCGGTCCTCCGGCAATCGTGACCAGTACGGACTTTCCGCCCGCGCCATTGCCATCGACACCGGGCTTCCTACCGGGGAAGAGTTCCCGGACTTCACCCATTTCTGGATCGAGCAGACCGGCGCCGATAGCCTGCGCATTCATGCCCTGCTTGACGGGCCAAGCCTTGCGGGGGCCTATGCCTTCGACTGCCGCAAGACGGCCGATGGCGTGACTCAGGACGTTACCGCCGCCCTGTTCCTGCGCAAGGACGTCAGGCAGTTGGGCCTCGCCGCCGCGTCCAGCATGTTCTGGTATGATCAGGCCAGCCCTGCTCGCGCGCGGGGGGACTGGCGGCCCGAGATCCACGACTCGGACGGGCTGGCGATCTGGGCAGGTAATGGCGAACGTGTCTGGCGGCCGCTGGAAAACCCCTCCACAGCGCGCCTTCATGCCCTGCGCGCGGATTCGCCCAAGGGCTTTGGTCTGCTGCAGCGCGACCAGCTGTTCGATCATTATCAGGATGACGGCGTGTTCTACGACCGTCGCCCCTCACTTTGGGTAGAGCCCAAGGGAGACTGGGGGCCGGGCGCGGTGGGCCTTTACGAAATGCCGACCGACAGCGAAACGCTGGACAATATCGCGCTGTTCTGGCGGTCCGACCGCGCCGCAAAGGCAGGGCAGCGCCGCGACGTTGCCTATCGGTTGACCTGGACGTCGAAAGATCCGAGCGCCGATAGCGCGGCCCGTTGCGTCGATCTTTACGAAGGGCCCGGCGGCAGCCCCGGTTCCCCCCCACTGCAGGGGGTGCGCAAGTTCGTGTTCGACTTCTCCGGCCCATCCCTTGCCGGGCTTGACCGCGATAGCGGAGTGACCGCCGACACCGATCTGCCCAAGGCGGCGATAGTCTCGGCCGTCGCCTACCCGGTTGCGCGTTCGGAAGGGCTGTGGCGGGCGATGATCGACGTGCGCTCTGCCGCCGTGTCCCAACCCCAGTTCCGCCTTTTCCTTCGGCGCGGTGATTCCGCGCTCAGCGAAACCGTAATCAAGGCCCTAGAATCGTGAGTGCGACAACGTGAATGCGACGCCGATGAACCATTCGCCGATGCTTCCGGCCGAATCGCCCATGGCGATGCCGATCCAGAACCTGTGGGGCAATCCGCCCGGCGCGCGTGAAGTGCTGACCGCACCGCACGGCATGCTGGTCAAACGCCTGCTCCTGCTTGCCCTCACCGCCGTGATCGGCCTCGCCGCATCCAGCACGGTGCGCATGGAACTGTCGCGCGACGGGCTCGATTGGGTCGAAATAGCGCTTCTGGTGTTCTTCGTACCGCTGTTCTGCTGGATTTCGTTCGGCTTCGTGACCGCGACGATGGGCTTCCTCAAGCTCATCACCGGGGAGCATCCGGGCTTCACCGCGCTGCCCAGCCCGGCATCCAGCCTGCGTCACAAGACTGCGGTGCTGATGCCGGTGTACAACGAAGGCGTCGAGGAAGTCTTCGCCCGCGTGCGCGCCATGGCCTATTCCATCGCGGAGGCCGGCGGCGCACCATGGATCGATTTCTTCATTCTCAGCGATTCCAACCCCTTCCACGGCAAGCGTGAAGAGGCCGCCTGGCACGAACTGGCCGATCACGCCCCGATCAAGATCTACTACCGCCGCCGCGAAAAGAACATCGCGCGCAAGCCCGGCAACATCGCCGAATGGGTAAAGCGCTTTGGCGGCGCCTATGAGAACATGCTGGTCCTCGACGCAGATTCCATGATGAGCGGCGAAACGATCGTCGGCATGGCCTCGATCATGGAGGAGCGTCCTTCGATCGGCCTGCTCCAGACGGTGCCGATGATCACCAACGCGCGCACCCTGTTCCAGCGCTGGATGCAGTTCGCAAGCGAGGCCTACGGGCCCATCGCCAGCGCCGGCCTGCTGTGGTGGTCGGGCTCGGAAGCGAACTTCTGGGGCCATAACGCCATCGTGCGCACGCGTGCCTTCGCGGAGGCCTGCGGGCTTCCCGAACTGCCCGGCAAGGCCCCTTTCGGCGGTCACATCCTCAGTCATGACATGCTCGAATCCGCCCTGCTGCGCCGCCGTGGCTGGGCTGTCCACATGGTCATGATCGGCGGTTCCTATGAAGAATTTCCGCCCACCATCATCGACATGGCGATCCGCGACCGCCGCTGGATGCAGGGCAACTTGCAGCACCTCCAGCTGCTCGGTGCATCCGGCCTTCACTGGGCCAGCCGCCTGCACCTTCTGATCGGCGCCTCGGCCTATCTCACTTCGCCGGGCTGGCTGCTGCTGATCCTGACGATGATCGGGCAGGTCGCGACCCACGGCGACGGTGGCTTCGTCACCCTTGCCCCGCCCAGCGTGCTGGCGCTGACGGTGATGCTGCTGTTCGGCCCGAAGATCATGGGCCTGATCTGGATGCTTGCGGACGGCGAACGTCGCCGCAGCTTCGGCGGAGCAACCGCAGTCATTCGCTCCGTAGCGCTGGAAACGGTGCTGGCGATGCTGCTGGCGCCCATCACCATGGTCACGCAGACGAAGGCGCTGCTGGGCCTCCTGCTGGGCATTTCGGCGGGCTGGAACACCCAGACCCGTGATGCCCGGCGGATCACCGTGCGCGAAGTGCTGCCTGACTTGCGTGAACACCTGCTGCTGGGTGCGGCGCTGACGGCAACCGCGTTCCTCGACACCACGACCGCGATCTGGCTTTCGCCGATTATCGTCGGCCTCTTCCTTTCTCCCTGGCTCATCAGCCTGTCGTCGAGCGAGAACCTTGGCCAGAAGGCAGAGGCGGCGAAGTTCTTCCGCGTGCCCGAACCCGGCATCGTCGAGGCCAAGGACGAACTGCGCAAGGAACCGAACGGCCCCGCTGCAGACGGTCAATCGCTGGTCGAGGCCTGACCGAATATCCGTGCCATCGCCGCCGGAGCGGACGGGAAATAGCCGTGCATGTAGCTCGCCGTGAGTGAACCCACTCGATAGAGCGCCTCGCCTTCCCGTCCATCCGGCGTAAAGGCGCGCGCCGCCGGCGATATGGCGGTTTCCAGCCGCGAATAGTGGAAGGTGTGCCCACGCAGGGTTACCCCCGGCAAATCGATCCGCTGCATGCCAAGCGCCGCGAAGCGTGGTTGCATCACCGCCCGGCCATCAAACAACCCCAGCAGATCGGCGCATTGGCCCTGCCGGTCCTCCAGCGATGCACCGGCGTAGAGCATGCCCCCGCATTCCGCCAGGATCGGCTTACCCGCCGCGTGATGGGCCCGGATCGCATCAAGGATCGCACCGTTGTCGGCCAGCGCGCGCAGGTGCAGCTCGGGGTAGCCTCCCGGTAGCCACAGCGCATCGCAGGCGGGCAGGTTCCGGTCTCGCAACGGGGAAAAGAACTCTATCCTTGCGCCTGCATTTTCCAGCCATTTCAGGTTGGCGCGATAAATGAAAGCGAACGCCTCGTCGCGAGCGATGGCGATGGTACGGCCTTTCAGGTTGGCCGGCTCCTCCGGAGCTTCACAGCGGGCAAAGCTGACGGGCGGCGGAAGGTAAAGCGCCGCGTCGGGCAGCATATCGGCGGCGTTGTCCAGCCGCGCGTCGAGGTCTGACACCTCCCCCGCCTGCACCAGACCAAGGTGGCGTTCAGGCAGTGAAACGCCGGATTCGCGCGGAAATGCGCCCAGCCAGCGCACCTCCGGGCCCACACCCTGCTCCAGCAGTTGCGCATGCCGGGCGCTGCCAACGCGGTTGGCGATAACGGCGCGAACCTCCAGCCCCTGTCGGTAGGTGGAAAGGCCGTGGACGAGGGCGCCAAAGGTCTGCGCCATGGACGATCCGTCGACCACCGCCATAACCGGCAGGCCGAACCGGGTGGCGAGGTCGGCGGCGCTGGGATCACCGTCGAACAGGCCCATTGCCCCTTCGACGAGGATCAGGTCAGCTTCGCATGCGGCTTCATGCAACAGGGCGCGGCACTGGGCTTCCCCACACATGAACAGGTCAAGCTGGTGGACCGGTCCGCCGCTGGCGACTTCCAGCACCATAGGGTCCAGGAAGTCCGGTCCAACCTTGAAAACACGCACTTTTCTGCCCGCATTACGGTGCCTGCGGGCAAGCGCGGCGGTGACCAGCGTCTTTCCTTGCCCGGAGGACGGGGCGCTGATCAGGAACGCCGGGCATGTGGCGGCATCGTCTTGGCGGCAAGTGTCCATCGTCCCTGGCACCTATGGATTTGCGCAGGCCTGCGCAAGCATTGGCCTCTTGCACCGCGCCCCGGCGCACGATACTTGCCGCGCCGCGACAGGTTCCCCCGCGAGGGGATTGAAAGGGAACGTGGGTGTAATGCCCCGGCTGCCCCTGCAACTGTAAGCGGAGAGCCGTTCGGCCATACGCCATTGGGGATGTAAATCCCTGAGAAGGCGGCCGAAACTGGCGACGACCCGTGAGCCAGGAGACCTGCCCGTCGCCGTCGTTCTTCGACCGGACAGGGTGTGCCGGGCGAACGGGGGAAGCCATTCCTCGCGCAACGACAGCCATCGCTTCGGCAGCCTGAGGGGGCTTGCGGAAGGCGTCGCGCTGCCCGGCTGCGCCCGCTGTCCGAAAATTCCTTCACCAGCCGCCAAGGCACTGCCGCCTGCACGAAGGAATGCAATTGAAACAGTATCTTAATTCCACCGCAGCCACAGTCGCGCTGCTCTTTTCGGCCTCTCCGGCGCTGGCCGACACAACCGCACCTAACGCTACCACAACGGCACCAAGCGACACCCAGCGTGACACACAGCAGGCCGACAACATCCTTGTAAGCGCACTGCGTACCCCCATCGCTGTAGAGCGCGTCTCCGCCACCGTCACCGTGCTTGACGAGCCCGCGATCGTCGCCCTGCAACCCATCGCGCTGACCGATGCCTTGCTGCGCACGCCGGGCGTAAGCATGTCACGCAATGGCGGCTACGGCACCACGACGTCGCTGCGCATCCGCGGTGCCGATGCGGGCGAGACGGTCATGGTGATCGATGGCATGCGCCTGTCCGACCCCTCGGCCACGGCAGGGGGCTATGGCTTTTCCAACCTGCTGCTTGACGATGTCGACCGCATCGAGATCCTGCGCGGGCCGCAATCGATCCTGTGGGGCAGCGATGCGACCGGCGGCGTCGTCAACGTGCGCACCCGCCGCCCGACCGAGCCGCTGGAAGGCAGCTTCGCGATCGAGGCGGGCAGCCATGACACCGTATCCGCCCGCGCCGGGGTGGGCGGCACATCCGACCTGATCGACTGGCGCCTTTCCGCATCGCGCTTTACCACCGACGGCATTTCCGCCCGTTCCAGCGGGACAGAGGACGACGGCTTCCAGCGAAGCGCCGCCAGCGGCACCGTAACGGTGCGCGTGGCCCCCGGCGTCAGCCTTGACCTGCGCGGCTACTGGGCGGACGGCACGAACGATTTCGACGGCACTTCGGGCGACACCCTTGCCTATGGCAAGACCACGGAATGGTCGGGCTATGCGGGCGTCAATTTCGCCCTGCTGGACGGCAAGCTGGTGACCCGCGTGGCTGTGCTGCAGAACGTCACCGATCGCGAAAACTTCGACCCCACCCGATCGATCCGCACGATCACCTTCGATGCACACGGCCGTCTGCGCCGTTACGAATATCAGGGCACTTACACCTTCAGCGACGCGGTCCAGGCCGTGTTCGGGGCCGAGCGCGAGGAGCAGCGGATGACCACCGCATCGCCCTCAAACTCAGCCGCGCCCTATACGCTGACGCCCTATTCGGTGGACATGGACAGCCTCTATGCCGAACTGCGCCTCAGCCCGGTCCGGGGCCTGACCCTGGACGGCGGGGCGCGTTACGATCACCAGTCGCGCTTCGGCGGCCAGACCGTGTGGAGCGCAGGCGCGGCCTATACCCCCAACGATGGCGCCACCGTCCTTCGCGCCAGCTATGACGAGGGTTTCAAGGCGCCCTCGCTCTACCAGATGTACAGCACTTACGGCACCGCCGGGCTCGCTGCGCAGAAGGCGAAGGGCTGGGAAGTGGGCGCGGAGCAGAACTTCGGCGAGGCGCTGCGCCTTTCCGCCACGTGGTTCCAGCGCGATACGGACAACCTGATCGACTTCGCCTATTGCCCGACGAGTGGCACGCTGCCCGCCGCCTGCTATATCCCCGGCACCGAAACCAGCCGCTTCGGCTATTACGCCAACGTGAAGACCGCGAAGGCGAGCGGGCTTGAACTTGCCGCATCGGCAAAGCTGGGCGTGCTGTTCGCGCAGGGCAACTACAGCTGGACCCGCGCCGAAGATCGCACCGAAGGCGCCTCCACTTACGGCCGCCAGCTGCAGCGCGTGCCGCGCCACATGGCCAATGCCGAAGCGGGCATCGATCTGCCGCAGGGGCTTCGCGCAAGCGTGGCTGCGCGCTATTCGGGCAAGACCTTCAATGCCGCCACCGGCTCCGCGAAGCTTGACGACTACTGGCTGATCGATCTTCGCGCGCAAGTGCGGATCATGGAGAACCTCTTGCTGCAAGGCCGCGTCGAGAATCTTACCGACAAGACTTACGAAACGGCGGCGGGCTATTCCGCGCTGGGACGGACGGTCTACATCGGCGTACGCAGCCGGTTCTGATGCCACTACGGCCCACCTCTCCTGCCATGCTGCACGTGTGGATGCAGGAGGCGGTGGGCCTGATCACGAAGGTGACACCATCATGCTGACCCCCGTTCCCCCCGGCCCCTCGGTGGTCGTATGCAACACCTGCCGCCACAGCGCCGACATGCGCGATGACGATAGCGGCCAGCGCGGCGGCGCCTTGCTCGAAGCCGCGATGCGCAACGTGCAGGCCGCCGCCCCCGAACTGCAGGGCGTGCAGATTCAGGCCATGCCCTGCCTGTTCGCCTGCAGCCGCCACTGCACCGTCCACATCCGCGCGCCCGGCAAGGTCGGCTATGTGCTGGGTGATTTCACGCCGGATGAGGACGCCGCCCGCGCTATCCTCGAATATGCGGCCCGCCATGCCGAGAGCGAGCATGGCCGCGTCCCCTTCAAGGAATGGCCGCAAGGCGTGAAGGGCCACTTCATCACCCGCACACCCCCGGAAGGCTACGTCTGCACATGACCCGTTTCGCCGATCCCGCCGCATTCGCAGCCGCCCTTGCCGCCCTGCCCGCAGCCGACGAAGCCAGCCGCACCGCCGCACTGAACCGGCAGGCCCGGCTGACCAAGCCGACCGGCGCGCTTGGGCGGCTGGAAGAGATCGCGGTCTTCATGGCCGGCTGGCAGCAATGCGAAAGGCCAACGGCGGACCCGGTGCAGGCGGTTGTCTTCGCGGGCAACCACGGCGTCACCGCGCAGGGCGTCAGCGCCTATCCACCCGAAGTCACCGGGCAGATGGTCGCCAACTTTCAGGCGGGCGGCGCTGCGATCAATGCCCTGACCGCGGCGTGCGGCGCCCGGCTTTCCGTTGTGGCGCTCGACCTTGACCGGCCGACCGGCGACATCACCCGTGAAGCGGCGATGAGTGTGGAGGACTGCCTCGATGCCCTGAACCGGGGCGCGGCCGCGCTTGATGGCGATACCCGGCTGCTGCTGGTTGGCGAAATGGGCATCGGCAACACCACGCCTGCTGCCGCGCTTTGCGCCGCCGTTCTGGGCGGCCCCGCTGAAGACTGGATAGGACGCGGCACCGGGATCGACGACCATGGCCTGTCGCGCAAGGCGGCGGCAGTAGAGGCTGCCGTCGCGCTGCATTCCGGGGCGGCCACCGATGCCTTCGAAACGCTGCGCCTGCTTGGCGGGCGCGAGATCGCGGCGATGGCGGGCGCGATCCTTGCCGCGCGGCTGGCGCGGGTGCCGGTGCTGCTGGACGGGTTCATCGCCTCTGCCGCGATCCTGCCGCTGCAGCGCGAAAGTCCGCGCTTTACCGATCACTGCATCGCCGCGCACTGTTCGGCAGAAGCGGGTCATGCCCGGCTGTTGAACGCGCTGGAACTGGAGCCGCTGTTGCACCTTGGCCTGCGGCTGGGCGAAGGGACCGGCGCGGCGCTTGCCGTCCCGATCGTGCGCGGCGCACTGGCCACCCACAACGGCATGGCCACATTCGATGAAGCGGCCGTCAGCAACAGGGGTTCTGCCACAGCATGACCGGCATAGCGGTCCACCTGATGCGCCACGGCGCGCCGCGACGGCAGGGACTGCTGCTGGGCCACCGGGACGAGCCTGCGCTGGCTGCCTCCAGCGCCTTGTGCGTCGCCCGCGCGCAGGGCCTTGCCTTCGATCGGGTGGTGTCGTCCGACTTGTGCCGCACGCTCGTCCCCGCTGCCGAGATCGCGGCGGCGCGTGGGCTGAAGCACGCCGTCGATACGGACTGGCGCGAACTCGATTTCGGGGACTGGACCGGGCGCACCCCGGACGAGGTCGATCCGGATCAGTACGCCCGGTTCTGGGACGATCCCGACCTGAACGCACCACCCAACGGCGAACGCTGGAGCACCCTGCGCGAACGCGTCTGGCGCGCGCTTGGGCGCCTGCGCGAACCTTCGCTGGTCATCACCCACGGCGGCACCATGCGCGCGGCGATCGCGGTACTGTTCCACATGGAACATACGCAGGTCTGGGCCTTCGACCTGCCTTACGGCAGCGTCCTCTCCTTGCGCATCTGGCCGCAGCCGGTCGGTGTGGGGGATGCGGGCCATGTCGCGGCGGCGCAGATCACCGGATTGACGTCGTGAAAGGGAGGGCGCCGTGAAAGGGCTGATCCTTGCGCTGCAATTCCTCACCCGGCTGCCGCTGCCGCCGGTAAAGGCCGACGCGGGGGACTTTGCGCGGGCGATGCGCTGGTTCCCGGTGGCCGGGCTGGTGGTGGGGGCAGCCGTGGCGCTGCCCTGGTGGGCTCTCGCTGCGCGCGATCCCTGGCTGGGCGCGCTCGCCGGACTGGTTGGCTGGGTGGCGATCACCGGCGCGCTGCATCTTGATGGGCTGGGCGACGTGGCCGATGGCGCGGGCGCGGCCCATGGCGACCGTGCGCGCCTGTCCGCCGTCATGGCCGACCCGCATGTCGGCAGTTTCGCCGTCGTCGCCATCGCCCTGCAGCTGTTCGCCAAGCTGGTGCTGCTTCACGCCCTGCTTCCCGCGCAACTGCCTGCGCTGGTGCTGGTTCCGGTGCTGGCCCGCATCGCCCCGATCGGCTGGACGCGGTTCCTGCCCCCGCTGCACACCGGCCTCGGCTCGCGTTTTCGTGAAGGGGTCGGCCGCCTGCACCTGATCGCCTGGAGCATCGCCGCGATCCTTGCCGCCGCGCTGTTCGCGCCCGCGCTGCTGGCGCTGTTCCTTGCCGCTCCCCTATGGGGCTGGTGGCTGCGCGCGAAGCTGGGCGGCATATCGGGCGATGGCCACGGCGCAGGGATAGAGCTGGTGGAGACCGCACTGCTGCTTGCGCTGGTGCTGCTGCCATGACCCCGGACCTGCTTCACCACGGCGGCCGCCTTGCCGAAGCCGCGCGCCTTTACGGCGGCGAACCGGCGCAATGGCTGGACCTGTCCACCGGACTCAACCCCGCGCCGTGGAGCCCGCCACAGGATCTGCACGTCGACTGGCACGCCCTGCCCGATCCCGAAGCGCTGAGCGCCCTTGAACACGCCGCCGCGCATCATTTCGGCGCCGACCCGCGCCACGTCTGCGCCGTCCCCGGCAGCGAGACCGCACTGCGCCTGCTTGCGGACATGCTGGCCCTGCCCGGCCGCGCACTGGTCCCCGCCTACCGCACCCATGCCGAGGGTTTCGCCCGGTCCCGCACCATCGCCTTCGCCGCGCCGACCGAAGGGGCAGAGGCGGTGGTCCTTGCCAATCCCAACAACCCCGACGGCCTGCTGCGTGGGTGCGAAGCGGTGATCAACTGGCACGACATGATCGCGGCCGAGGGCGGCTGGCTGATAGTCGACGAGGCTTTCGCCGATTGCCACCCGCAAACCAGCGTCGCCGCCCATGTCGCAGAGGGGCGCCGTCTGATCGTGCTGCGATCGTTCGGCAAGTTCTTCGGACTGGCGGGGCTGCGACTGGGCTTCGTGATCGCGCCGCCGTACCTGCTGCGCCGCCTGCGGGCGCTTATCGGCAGCTGGCCGCTCCACACGGCCGCGCTCGAACTGGGCCGCGCCGCTTATACAGACACCGCATGGATAGAGCGCACCCGCGCCGAACTGCCCCTGCGCGCCGCCGCGCTCGACGCCGTGTTGCAGCGCCACGGCCTTGCGCCGCAAGGGGTCTGTTCGCTGTTCCGCTACCTTTCGGGCGTGGACGCGGCCAAGCTTTTCGAGCGACTGGCCGGTGCCCGAATCCTGACCCGTCCCTTCGCGCAGCGCCCCGACACGCTGCGCCTTGGCGTACCCGCCGCCCCCGCCGCGCTGGAGCGACTGGACCGGGCCTTGGCCCATGATTGAGCCGATCGCCGCCGCCGCGCTGGCGATAGAGGGCGCGGTTGGCTGGCCCGCGCGGCTCCATGCGATCACCGGCCATCCTGTCGGCCTGTTCGCCCGCCTGATCCGCACCTGCGAGCGCCACCTGAACCGCTCTGACCGCTCCCCCGCGCAGCGCCGCATGGCCGGGGCAATCGCCACCGGACTGCTCGTTATCGTGACCGGCGGCGTCACCTTCGCCATCGAAGCTACAGTCCGCGCCACGGCGGGATCATGGGCCTGGCCGATCCTTGCCCTGCTGGCCTGGCCCGCGATCGCCGCGCGCAGCCTTGACGATCACGTCCGCCCGATCCGCAACGCGCTGCTCGATGGCGACCTGCCCGAAGCGCGGCGCACCGTGGGGATGATCGTGGGCCGCGATACTCAGCGGCTGGATGCGCCCGCCACCGCCCGCGCCGCCATCGAAAGCCTTGCCGAAAGCTTCTGCGACGGCGTCGTCGCGCCACTGTTCTGGCTGCTGGTGCTGGGCCTTCCCGGCGCGTGGATGCTCAAGGCGATCAACACCGCCGACAGCATGATCGGCCACCGCGAGGAACCCTACGGACCATATGGCTGGGCCGCCGCCCGGCTTGACGATCTGGTCATGCTGATCCCGGCGCGCCTTGCCGGTGTGCTGCTGTGCCTTGCCGCTTCGGGAGGCTGGCGCATCATGGCCCGCGATCATGCCCGCCACGCCTCCCCCAACGCGGGCTGGCCCGAAGCGGCGATGGCGGGCGCTCTGGGGGTGCGCCTTGCCGGACCGATCGCCTACGACGGCGTGCTTGCCGACAAGCCGTGGATCGGCGACGGCGCCGATGCGGCACCGCGCCACCTTTCAAGCGCGCTCTCCATCTATCGCCGCGCCTGCCTTATTCTGGGAATCATCGCTATGGGGGCCGCATGGCTGGTCTGATGTTGCAGGGAACCGGGTCCGACGTGGGCAAGTCGGTACTGGTCGCAGGGCTGTGCCGCGCCGCTGCCAACCGTGGCCTTCGCGTGTTGCCGTTCAAGCCGCAGAACATGTCCAACAACGCCGCGGTCACCCCCGAGGGCGGAGAAATCGGCCGCGCGCAGGCGTTGCAGGCCGTTGCCGCGCGCGCGCCGCTGCATGTCGATATGAACCCGGTACTGCTGAAGCCCCAGGCCGACCGGACATCGCAGCTGATCGTCCACGGCAAGGTGCGCGGCACGCTGGGCGCATCCAACTTCCGCGAGGCGCGCCGACCGCTGCTGGGCGAAGTGCTGGAAAGCTACCACCGGCTTGAGGCGCGCTGCGACCTTGTCATCGTCGAGGGCGCCGGCTCCCCGGCCGAGATCAACCTGCGCAGCGGCGACATCGCCAACATGGGCTTTGCCCGCGCTGCCGGAGTGCCGGTGGTGCTGGCGGGCGATATCGACCGGGGCGGCGTGATCGCCGCCGTCGTCGGCACCCGCACAGTCATCGATCCCGAAGATGCGGCGATGATCCACGGCTTCATCATCAACAAGTTCCGGGGCGATCCCGCGCTGTTCACCGACGGTTATCAGGCGATAGAGCGCCTTTCCGGCTGGCGCGGCTTCGGCGTGCTGCCCTGGGAGCCCGCCGTGGCGCAACTGCCCAGCGAAGACGCGGTGATCCTTGAGCGCGGGCTGGGTGCAAGGCCGGGCAAGCTGCTGGTCGCCTGCCCGATCCTGCCACGCATCGCCAATTTCGACGATCTGGATCCGCTGCGGCAGGAAAGCAGGGTGGAAGTCGCCATGATTGCGCCGGGTACGCCGATCCC
Organism: Novosphingobium guangzhouense; assembly: GCF_002896965.1. Taxonomy (GTDB): domain Bacteria; phylum Pseudomonadota; class Alphaproteobacteria; order Sphingomonadales; family Sphingomonadaceae; genus Novosphingobium; species Novosphingobium guangzhouense. The sequence goes on along the minus strand of NZ_LYMM01000069.1, from coordinate 3,743 downwards.
GGCAGAGGCGGGGCTGATCGTCCTGCCCGGCTCCAAGGCGACCATCGCCGACATGGCATTCCTGCGCGCGCAGGGCTGGGACATCGACGTGCTCGCCCATCACCGGCGCGGTGGTGCCGTGCTGGGCATCTGCGGCGGCTATCAGATGCTGGGCCGCACCATCGCCGACCCGCTGGGCATCGAAGGGCCGCCGGGTGAAGTCGCTGGCCTTGGCCTGCTTGATGTGACGACCGTGCTGGCTGACCGCAAGACACTGCAGCAGGTGGAGGGCAATGCGATGGGCGCCGGGTTCACCGGATACGAAATGCACATGGGCGTGACCGGGGGGCCGGATGCGGCCCGCCCCTTCGCGCAGCTTTCCAGCGGCCGCGCGGACGGCGCGATCGGGCGGGACGGGCGCACTTTCGGCACCTACTGCCACGGCCTGTTCACCCGGCCGGGCCTGCGTGGCGCACTGCTTGAACGGATCGGCGCGCATTCTGACGGGTTCGACAATGACGCCCGTGTCGATGCCGCGCTCGACACGTTGGCAGACGCGATGGAGCGGCATCTGGATATCGACGGGTTGCTGGCACTCAGCGCCCTCAAACCCGGAGTAACAGGATGATGAGCAGCCTTCTGGTGCTGGGCGGCGCGCGTTCGGGCAAGAGCCGCCACGCGCAGGCACGGATCGAGGAAGTCCCCGGCCGCCTGTGCTATATCGCCACCGGGCAGGCCTTCGATGCCGAAATGACCGATCGCATCGTGCGTCATCGGGAGGATCGCGGCCCGCGCTGGACTACGCTGGAAGAACCGCAGGACCTTGCCGCCGCTATCGCCAAAGCCGCGCGCGATGCGGACGCGATTCTGGTAGATTGCCTGACGCTGTGGGTGTCGAACCTGATGCTGGCCGACATGTCGCTGGACGGTCCGGCTGCGGCGCTGTGCGAAGCGATTCGCCGTTGCCCGATCCCGCTCGCCCTAGTCTCAAACGAAGTGGGCCTGGGTATCGTGCCTGAAAATGCCCTCGCCCGGCGCTTTCGGGACGAGGCGGGACGTCTTAATCAGACGGTCGCCGCGATGGTCGACGAAGTGCAGTTCGTCGCCGCAGGATTGCCGCTCAGGCTGAAGTAGCCGAGCGCGCGATCAGTTGGGGCGCACTTGCCGCCGATCGCCTGAAAAGGGATCATGAAGATAGCCCGCCTCCCACGCGGCGCGTTGCTGCGGACTTGCATAAGGGTTGCTGGAAATCGGAATACCGGCCTGTGCGGCCTTGATGCCCCAGAAATGGGCGCGCTGTACATTCGACAATGTGTGGGCTCACGACTTGCTGATACTATCTCAACGAACGTTTCCCGGCAGCAACCCGATCCATGTGTTAATATACGTTAACGGTGGACAGGACCTCAGCTGCGGTGAGCCGGTTATCTCTTAACGATGCTGGATGACGCGGCTTGCGGTGTTCGCCAAAGCACCCACCGGCACATTGCAACCCCGGTCTTCCGTGCGACCTGCCCGCAGGCGATCCAAAACCAGTGATTGTATGGTGCACCCGACAGGATTCGAACCTGTGGCCTCTGCCTTCGGAGGGCAGCGCTCTATCCAGCTGAGCTACGGGTGCAGTGCCAGCGCGGTTAGCAGACGGCGACAGGGGTTTCCAGCGCCAAATTCCATCAAAGTGCGAAGCCTTGCAAGTTCACTTTATGTTCTTATTATACTTCACATGATCGATGCCGATTCGTTGCCCTCTTCACGCGCTGCAGTCTCGCAGACCGCAGCTGACGTCGCACGGGGGATTTCCCGTCTGTTTGCGCGTAATGGCGTCTGGTGCATGCCGGAAATGCCGCTGCGCTGCGGGCGGCGGGCCGATCTTATGGGCATCGACGCCAAGGGGCATATCGTGATCGTGGAGATCAAGGTGGGCCGCGCAGACCTTCTGGGCGATGGCAAATGGACCGACTATCTGGACTATTGCGACCGGTTCTACTGGGGCCTGTCACCGCTGCTTGACCGCACCCCGCTGGAGGGCGAGGCGTTCCTCCCCGATAGCTGCGGGGTAATCGTGGCCGATGGCTATGACGCGGAAATCCTGCGGCCCGCGCCGCTGCGACAGCTTGCCGCCGCGCGGCGCAAGGTCGAGACAGAGCGGCTGGCCCGCGCGTCGCTTCGCCGGCTTGTGACCCTTGGCGACCCGCATACGCTGCAATGGGGCGCAGAGGGCTAGGCCACGATCCGCGGTTATCCGCAATTTTCTTGCGCTTTGCCGTAACTCACATTAAGTAGCGCCCCAGCAACCGGCGCGCGGGGCCCACCCCGCCGCAATCCGAGAGCAGCGTGAGGTCGCGGCACCATGCCAAGACCGGCCCGGACTTGCGGTTGCAATCACCAAGCTTCCTTCCTCACGCAGGGTCGCCACGAACGACACCTTGCCGTGCGCGCGCCTTTCTCAAAAGCCATGCGCGCCCCGCACTTTTGAAAGTGACGCATGTCCTATTTCTCCGAACTTGGCCTCGCCGAGCCGATTCTCCGTGCTCTGACCGCCAAGGGCTATACCGATCCCTCGCCGATCCAGCGCAAGGCGATCCCCTCGCTGCTCGAAGGCCGTGACCTTCTGGGCATCGCGCAGACCGGCACCGGCAAGACCGCCGCGTTTTCGCTGCCTTCGCTGCACCGCCTCGCCAACGATCCCAAGCCGCGCCAAAACGCTGGCTGCCGCATGCTGGTGCTTTCGCCCACGCGTGAACTTGCCGCGCAGATCGCAGAGAACATGCGCGGTTACGCGAAGTTCCTGAACCTTACCGTGCAGTGCGTGTTCGGCGGCGTGCCCGCCGGCAAGCAGGCGCGTGCGCTTGAGCGTGGCACCGACATCCTCGTCGCCACCCCCGGCCGCCTGCTCGACCTTATCGACCAGCGCGCGTTGACGCTCCGGCATGTGGAAATCTTCGTTCTCGACGAAGCCGACCAGATGATGGACCTGGGCTTCATCGTGCCGCTCAAGCGCGTCGCCGCACTGCTGCCCAAATCGCGCCAGAGCCTGTTCTTCTCGGCGACCATGCCGCAGGCGATCGCAGACCTTGGCCGCCAGTTCATCAACGATCCGGTAAAGGTCGAAGTCGCCCCGCAGTCGACCACTGCCGAGCGCGTCGAACAGTACGCCACGCACATCAACCAGGCTGAAAAGCAGGCTCTGCTGACGATCAGCCTGCGCGCGGGCCTTGCCCCTGACGCCGCCGAAAACGCCACCCACGGCGCCATCGACCGCGCTCTGGTGTTCACCCGCACCAAGCACGGCGCCGACCGCGTGGTGCGCCACCTCGTCGCCGCCGGTATCCCGGCCGCCGCGATCCACGGCAACAAGAGTCAGGCCCAGCGCACCGCCGCGCTTGGCGGCTTCCGCCAGGGCACCGTGCGCATCCTCGTCGCCACCGACATCGCCGCGCGCGGCATCGACGTTTCAGGCGTTTCGCACGTTTATAACTTCGAGATTCCGAACGTCGCCGAACAGTACGTCCACCGCATCGGTCGCACCGCACGCGCAGGCGCGGACGGCGTGGCGATCAGCTACATCGCGCCGGACGAAAAGCCCTACATCCGCGATATCGAGCGCCTGACCCGCGTGAAGCTGGAGCCCCTGCCGCTCCCCGAAAACTTCATGCAGCTGGCCGCCCGCCTGCCTGCCCCTTCGCGCAAGGTGGAGCAGCCGCAGGGCGAGCGTCGCCAGGGCGGCGGCGGACAGCGCGGCGGTAACGGCGGCGGCCGTGGCG
>NZ_LYMM01000068.1 GCF_002896965.1 Novosphingobium guangzhouense | reverse complement strand
CTTTAACCTCGGAGAGCATGGTGCCCGTCAGTGAATGGCGACCGCTGCAGAAGCGTGCTTCGCTGCGGTGAAGCGGCCTCTAAGACCCACCCGCGATTCGGTCAAACAATAAATTCAAAAAACTTTTCAACAGCCACACTCAAATGGCCCGCAACGCAAAATGCGGCCCGCGGCCGCTCCGTGCCATCAGAGCCCAGCCCTGCAGGCAGTACCGCCGATCCGCTTTTACGGCTTAACAAGCCGAACCGTTTGTTTACCACGGCAGGGATAAGGCAGACGGCAACGGCACGCGCAGACCAGCGCGCCTTTTTTGAGGAATTCGATACCTTCATGCCGACCCCGGCCATCAGCGTGGTGATGAGCGTCTTCAACGGCGAACGCTTTCTTGCGCCTGCAATAGAGAGCGTGCTGGCTCAGGATTTCGCGGATTTCGAATTCTTCATCCTTGATGACGGATCCTGGGACGGGTCAACGCGCATCATCCGGCGATACGCTGAAGCCGATTCCCGCATCCGCCCGATCCTTCGAGAGAATCGCGGGCTGATCGCCAGCCTGAACGAGATGATAGAACTTTCCCGTGCCCCGATCATCGCACGCATGGATGCCGACGACATCTGCCGTCCCGACCGCTTCGGCAAGCAAATCGGATTTCTGGCGGGCCACCCCGACTACGGCGTTGTGGGAAGTTGGAGCGAGGACATCGACGAAAACGGCGACAAGCTGTTTCGCACGGGACCGGACCATCCCGAAACGCACGAAGAGCTGCTGACCGCCATCGAATGCGGCGGCCAGCTCATCTGCCATCCTGCAGCAATGTATCGCAAGGCAGTGGTTGAATCCGTCGGACGTTATCATGCAGCATTCCAGCATTGCGAGGATTTTGACCTGTGGCTGCGACTGTCGAGCGTTACCCGGCTTGGCAATATTCCTGAGCGCTTGCTTCGCTATCGTCGTTATTCGACGCAAGTATCGTCTCGACACGCGACGGAGCAACAGATCGGGACTGCCGTGGCTCAAGCCGCCTGGCGCGAACGCAAGGCAGGGCGTGCCGACCCCACAGCCGATCTAGACCGGCTGCCTTCGATCGAGGAGCTGGACCACCTGTTTCAACGCCCGGGAATTGCGCGGAAAGTGCGCGAACAGGTGGTGCTCAGTCTGTTATATTCCGCAAGCGCCTTGCGGGGCGAGGGCTTTGACCTTCTTATCAGGCACTTGCGCGACGGTGGCCGGCGCAGCGGCATGTGGCGCACGGTTGCACGACTGGTGCGCTTCGGCGAGCCGGGTCGTGCGCTGCGCCTTGCAGCGACGCTGACAACTTCGACTTCGCCCTGACACCCGTCATGCCAAACGACACCGAAGCCCAACCGCATGCCGGCACTGTCCCAGATTCGGGCCGAGGGTCGGGCAGCATCAAAGCCGCTGCGCTGTGGGCGGCTGCAAGCCAGTACATTCAATTTGGACTGCAATTCGCAACGTCCGTCATCGTCTCGCGCTTCTTTCTCAAACCGGAAGAGATAGGCCTCTTCTCGGTTGCGCTGGCCGCTGCGATGATTCTCTCGGTGATCCAGGATTTCGGGCTTACCCGCTACATCGGGAGGCATCCGACTGCGGACGAGGACACGGTCCGTCATTGTACGGTAATCGCAGCGGTGTTTTCGTTTCTTCTGGCCGCCCTGATCCTGGCGATCGCCTGGCCCGTGGCACACTTCTACGGCGAACGAAGGCTCTTCCCGATACTGGGACTGATCGCAGCGTCCTATCTGCTCAACCCCTGGAGCATCGTGCCTGTCGCATTGCTATCGCGGCGGCTCGACTTCAAGGCGACGTTCGCCGTCAACGCGACCGGTTCGGTCACGAACAGCGTATGCGCGCTGACCCTTGCCGCTCTGGGCTTTTCAGCTGAATCGCTGGCTTGGGCCATGATCGCGCAAGCTGCCGCACGAGCCCTGACCGCGCAAATGCTGATCCCGACCGCGCCCAGCATGCAGGTCCGATGGGAGCGGGCCCGAGAGATCATCGGATTCGGATCGGGCAGCGCGTTACTATACCTTTCCGGAGGCATCGGCATGCGAACGCCCGATCTTATCGTCGGACGCATGCAGGGCATGGCGGCAGCGGGGCTGTTCAGCCGCGGGGTGGCTCTGGCAGCACAACTGCATTACCTCGTCGCCGGCGCCGTCAGTTCGATATATTACCCCACCTTCGCACGATTGCGTGACGAGGGTAAGGAACTGGGCCCTTACTACGAAAGGGTGGTTGCCGCGCACGGAGCCATCGTATGGCCCGCCATGGCGCTGCTCGCGGTGCTCAGTGAGCCGGTAATCCTTCTCCTCTATGGCCCGGGCTGGGCGGGCGCAGCTCCCCTGCTCGCCTTTGTCGCGCTGGCGGAGTGCTGCTTCGTGGCACTACCACTGCATATGGACCTGCCGATCCTGCTGGGCCGCCTCAGAATGCTGCTCTGGTTCAACCTTGCCGATACGGCCCTGTCCGTCGGCACACTGACGCTGGGCGCAGCGTTCGGCGTCGAAGCAGCGGCAGCGTCGCGCGTGGCGTATGGCGCGGGGTGGTTTCTCCTTTACGCCTTCTGGCTGCAGAGACTGGTAGGCTTCCGGTGGCGCGTGGCCTTGAAGGTCTACGCTGCGAGTTTGCTTGTGGCTATCGCCACGGCCGCTCCCGCGCTTTACGCAGTCTTTATCTGGAGGTCTCCCGCCACGCTCGATATTTATGGGCTGGCGGTCGCCGGCTCCACATCCGTCATGGCCTGGGCTGTTGCAATTCTGGCATTTCGCCACCCTGCACGAGCCGACATCATCAGCATGGCTCGGCACGTATTGGCGATGATCAGCAAGCGGATGCCCAAGCAGCGCGCCTAAAGGGTTTCACGTGCCCCGCGCGCCCGATCATGATATGTTGAGCGCCTGAAACAGATGCGGAGCGAAAAGACTCCGCGCGGAGGATGTCATGTCGGGCACAAGCATGGCCATGGCGATGCTGATCGCCAATCCCGTCATCCTGGGCTCTGGGCCGCCGCCGCTCGCCCAGACGACCGAAGCGCCCGAAGCGGCACAAGTTGATATGGTACAGGGCGACGCCGACGCACACTTGCGCATGACGGTGCAGGTCGCGGTGCACGGCCTAGGGCCTTATCGGTTCCTGATCGACACCGGATCGCAGCGCACCGTCATCTCGACAGCGCTTGCATCGACGCTTGGCCTTACGCCGGGGCCAACCGTGCGTATCGTCGGCATAGCGGGAGCGCGCGACACGGCCACCGCGCAAATCGAATCCCTGACGGTAGGCCCACGCTCCCTTTACGACCTCACCGTGCCGCTGCTGGAGCGCACGAACATGGGCGCCGACGGGATCGTAGGCACTGACAGCTTACAGCATCAGCGCATTCTCCTCGACTTCAGCCGGAACACGATCGCCATTGGCGACGCGTCCCAGACCGGCGGGACACGCGGGTTCGAAATCGTGGTCAAAGCGAAGCAGCGCTCAGGGCGCCTCATCCTTACCAATGCGCTCATTGACGGAGTCCGCACAGACGTCGTGATCGATACCGGGGCAAGCGGCAGCATCGGCAACCGTGCCCTCCAGCGAGCGCTTACCGCAAAGCGCCGCGTGGCCATGTTCAAATCTTCTGTCTCCAGCGTGACGGGTCAGGAACTGCCCGTCGACCTCGTCGTCGCCGACAAACTGGAACTGGGCGGCATCGGTATCGCCAATATCGTCATCGCTTATGCCGACGCGCCCGCATTTGCCGAACTCAAACTCGATCGCAAGCCAGCCGTCTTTCTGGGAATGCGCGAATTGCGCGCATTCAAGCGGGTGGCCATTGATTTCACGAAGCGAAAAGTGTCGTTCGACCTGATCGAAGCCCGTTGACCGGCAAACGCCGGGCCGGCCTTCGCGCGTGCCGGATTGTTTCACGCGACTGAAGCCCTAAATAGCGCCGATGCCTCCCGATACCGCCGTCCGCGATTCCAATGCCCGCCATGATGGCTGGCGCACGCTCCTGCGCTTCCTGCCTTACCTTTGGCCACGCGATAATCCGGCGTTGCGCTGGCGAATCGTGTGGGCCTGCGTGTTCATCCTCCTGTCCACGGCGACCCAGCTGGTCCTGCCATACCTGATGAAGTGGGCGGTCGACCTGATGGGCGCGACAGGTCCCAAGCTCGTCCAGCTGGCGATGCTGACGGTTCTTGGCTATTCGGCCGGACGCCTGGCGCAGACCGGTTTCGACAACTTGCGCAACATCGTATTCGAGAAGGTGGGGCAGGACGCGACCCGACAGCTGGCGGAAAACGTATTCGGCCAGCTGCACCGGCTCTCTTTGCGTTTCCATCTGGCCCGGCGCACGGGTGAGGTGACCAAGACAATCGAGCGCGGGACCAAGAGCATCGATACGATGCTCTATTTCATGCTGTTCAACATCGCACCCACCGTGCTGCAATTGCTCGTGGTGGCGGTGATCTTCTGGATCAACTTCGGCCCCGGCCTCGTTGCCGCTACCGCGCTTGCGATTGCCGCATACATCTGGGTCACGCGCGTCATCACCGAATGGCGCACCAAGCTGCGCGAGCAGATGAACCGCCTCGATGGACAAGCACTGGCCCGTGCGGTCGATTCGCTGTTGAACTACGAGACAGTGAAGTACTTTTCCGCCGAAAAGCGCGAGGAGGAACGCTACGCGCAGGCGACACGCGCTTATGCCGTTGCAGCAGTGAAAAGCGAAAATTCGCTTGGTCTGCTAAACATTGCGCAAGGCGTGGTGGTAAACCTGCTAATGGCCGGCGCGCTGGCCTGGACGGTATACGGCTGGTGGCGGGGTCATTATACGGCAGGCCAGCTGGTTTTCGTTCAGACCTATCTGACCCAGCTATTCCGGCCCCTCGACATGCTTGGCATGGTCTATCGCACGATCCGGCAAGGGCTGATCGACATGGCCGAGATGTTCCGCCTGCTCGATACTCAGGTTGAAGTACCCGATGCGCCCGGTGCTCCTGCCCTGATCATCCGCAGCCCCTCCATCGTGTTCGACGATGTCGTGTTCGGATATGAACCGGACCGCACGATCCTGCATGGCCTGTCGTTCGAAGTTCCCGCCGGGCAGGCGTTCGCCATCGTCGGCCCTTCCGGTGCGGGCAAGTCAACCATCGCGCGGTTGCTCTATCGCTTCTACGATCCGCTTTCAGGCCGAATCCTGATCGACGGGCAGGACATCAAGCAGGTCACGCAATCCAGCCTGCGCGCCGCGATCGGGATCGTGCCGCAGGATTCGGTGCTATTCAACGACACCATCGGCTACAATATCGGCTACGGCCGGGACGGCGCGCTGGCCAACGAGATCGAAACCGCAGCGCGGGGGGCGGCTCTCATGAACCTCATCGATCGGCTGCCACAGGGCTTTGAAACCGAAGTCGGCGAACGGGGCCTCAAGCTTTCAGGCGGGGAGAAGCAGCGCGTGGCGATTGCCCGAACGCTCGTCAAGAATCCGCCTATCCTGATCCTCGACGAAGCTACCAGTGCGCTGGACACGCGGACGGAGCAGGACATCCTTGCAACCTTGCATCGCGTGGTAGAACATCGCACGTCACTGTCCATCGCCCACCGACTTTCGACGATCGCGGATGCAGATCGGATTCTCGTGCTCAACGAAGGGCAGCTGGCGGAAAGTGGGACGCATTCGGAACTGCTGCGGCTTGACGGGCTCTACGCCGAGATGTGGGCTCGACAGGCTGCCGAGGCCGAAGCGATGATCGAAGCTGCCGAATGACTCAGTAGCCCGAGGCCTTGCACATTTCCTCAAGCTTCTGAACTTGCGGGTGATCTTCGCCGTACTGGCGGCGATAGATCGGGCGGTTGTCGCAAGCCTGCTTCTGGAATTCCGGAGTGCCCGGTGCCGGACGGGCCGTGTCCGACGAAGCCTCGCTTGGCGTGGACTGAGCCAGATCCTTGCGCTGGCGGCGGGCCTGCTCTTCCATCCGCGAACGGTTGAACACGCCTTCCGCGGCCTGACCCGGCGAAATGATAGGCACAATGTCCTGCGCAACGACCGGCGCGGCAAGGAAAGCCACGGCGGTCAAAGAGGCGACCGTCTTGAAGGCCATGTCGTTCTCCGCAAGTTAAGCCTCGGGGTAGCACGAGCATCGCGATGCTCGCCCCCCAGGCAAGGCGAAAGCCTTCGGACCGTGCCTCAATCACGGTGAGTTCTTCAGGGAACCCGTTGAAGCTTCAGTTGTTTGTCAGGAACCACTTCTCCAGGAGATATGATTCGATGAGGTCGAGTTTTGCAGGCATCGGAGTTCTTGCCTTGGCCGCGACTCCTCTTGCCGCAATCCCGCTCGCCCTGCCTTCAGCCCCGGCGCAGGCCCACATCGAAACGGCTGTAGAAGCCTCTGCCTCCTCCGATCCAGCCCGCCTGGCAAACCGTCACGATGCCCCGAAAGGCGAAGCAGACCGCTGATCGTTACTTTACGACGTCTGCCTCATGCCAAACGACTGCCTGCGCAGCCTTCATGCAATTCTCTGCCGTATCCCATGACAAGGATGGGGAGCCGTACAAGCGCCAGCCCTGCGCCAAGGCTTCCGATACTCGTTCGCAGAAGGCACGATCGTCCTTACCTGTCAGGAGGCGATACACGGGACGGTCTTCCGGGATCTGATACATATCGGGCACTCTCGAAGTCGGATAACAGATGCCTAGTCACTCAGGCCCGCATGGCAAAGCCCCGATCGCCAGACTGAGCTGTAAAACTCATCATCCGGGCCATTATCCCGGATAGCGTTCAAATTCCGGAAGACCCGTTGCCTGCGCCATCCAGCCGATGCGCTCTGCGGTCTGGATATGGGCTTGCGGTTGAAGGGCATCCGGCGTGTCCAGGGTCGCCACCTGAATGTCGACAAGCCCGGGCAGCACCGCTTCGTTGATATAATAGAGCCCCGACCCGCAAGTCGGGCAGAAATGGCGGATCGCATCGCCGTTGGAGGAATAGGACGAAGCCTGTCCTGCGGTAACGACGAAATCGTCGGCAGCGAATGCTGCCCACGCCACGGTCGGGGCGCCTGACGATTTCTGGCAGTCCGTGCAATGGCAGAACGATACATGCTGCGGTTCTCCTTCCACGCAGTAACGCACGGCGCCGCACTGGCATCCACCATCGAACTTCATCGCGATTCTCCTTCGCCGCGAAGCTACGCGATTCGAAAGAACATTCAACGAACAAAAAGGGCGCAAGCAAATCTGCCCGCGCCCTTTCCAGATCAACTGTGGATGTTGCCCTCCGCGAAGGAGGAAAATGGCAAATGATCTCTATCGGCGAGGGTTCAGGCTACTCACCGAAAATCACTGCACCGCCCGCGAGGTCAGCCATAACAGCAAAACGCGTTTGCCATCCCCCAGATACGCCGTACCGCTGTCGCAGATGACGACCTCACCGACATCCGCAGGACTGCGCAGTGCCTTGCGCTCGCCCCTCAGGATAGCAAGAAGCGCCTGCTAGTGCCAGGCCGGCGGTGCAATGCGCGGTTGGAATAGGCCATCAATGCGCCTTGGCCGTCTGTGTCTAAGACAGTCCCTTTCGTGCTGCCGCCTTTCGGTCGCTCCATACGCTGTCTCTCGGCCCTGCGCAGACCCGGCGGCGCGTTCCAGTCCAGGCGGCCATCAGGCCCATCGCCGAAGCGCCAGCCACCAAATCGACCAGGATGACTTCGGCCGGATGCGCAGATATGAAAAGCATCGTTGCCAAGGGGATGCACGCCATTGCCAATGCGGCGGCAGGCAGAAGCTCCAGTGCGCCGCGCGCGCTTCCACGCAGCAAGCCCCAGAATACGAAGCCTGCGAAGACTGCGTGATAGATCAGGCTGTGCATCCCCTCGGTCGCGCCGGCGCCAAGCGGCTTGGCTGCCGCCACCGTCACCGAGATCCCCGCCATGCAGCCCAGCGGCACGCCAACGGTCAGCGCGCCAAGCACGCGCGTTGATCGGGTCTGCTTAACTGTTCCCACCTTGCGCTCTCGCCGGCGCCGACTTTCCACCCACAAGAGGTTGCCCGTATAGAACAGGAAAGCACCGCCAAGACCGAGCAGGAAATAGGCCCAGCGCACGCCGACGCCCCCGAAGCTGCCGAAGTGCAGCGCGAAAAAGCTGGTGACAGTCGAACCCCATCCGTCCTGCCGACCGCCGAGATAGTCGGTATCCTTGACTGTGCCGGAGGCGGGATCGAGCGCCGCGACGGTGTAGGTCGGTCCGCGCAGACCATAGCGCGCATCCCGCCCCATCGCCCGCAGCGACGGCGCACTGTCGCGCCCTTTACCATAGGCGAGCGCCACTGGAACGAAACCAGGCACCTCACGCGAAAGGCTTGCCACCACCGCGGCCGGCGACGCCGGCTCGGCCGGGATCATGCGACCAGCCGCCGCCACAGCAGGACGCTCTTCCGTGTAGGCGAAGCTGGCCTCCTGCGCATCGTAGAACTGATCGTGAAAGGCGAAGACCACGGCGGTCAGCGCCATAACGATATGAAACGGCAGGCTGAACACACCCAGCAGGTTGTGCACGTCCAGCCACATGCGCTTGACGTTCTTCCCGCTGCGCAGCGCGAACAGATCCTTCACGAGACTGGGCAGCAGCACGATCACGCCCGAAACCAGCGCGATCGCATAAAGCAGCGCGATCGCGCCCATGATGGGCATGGCGATCTCATGGTCCAGCATCAGCCCCACCTGCTGGTGCAGCACATCGACGAACTGCGCTACCGGCGAAGGCCCGCGCTCCTCCACCTGCAGCCTTCCATCGGTATCGAGCGCCGCATAAAACGTGCGCCGCGCCCCGTGTTCGTCGGCGCCCCGGTCGGCCATCTGCCAACTGACGCGCGCCGGGTTCTCGCGGCCGGTCTGCAGGTTCACCTGATAGCCCCGCCCGGCCTCCGGGTGCTCTGCCAGCACCGCGCGGATCAGTTCGGGCGTGCGTTCAAGCGGCACCGGCGCAGCCAGCCTGCTGGGCGGCGAGGCCCAGCGCTGAAGGGGCTCCTCGAACATCGTGATCGCACCCGCATAGAACGCGACGAACAGCGCCAGACCCGAGATGATCCCGACCCACCCGTGGATGTCCTTGTACATCCGCACGATATCGGTGCGCACTTTCATGCGAGCATCCCCGTAGCGTAGACCCCGGCCCAGACGACCGCGCTGGCCAGCGCCAGCATGGTCCACGCCCGCAGGCCCGAACGGAACAGGAAGCACAGGCTGAGTACCAGGCACCAGACCGGTGACATCGACCACATTGCCAGTTGCCCCTTCGTCGAGAAGAAGGTGTCGCTCACCCCGATAGCCCATGCGAGCAGCCCGCTCAGGCCGAGCGCGAGCACGAAGCCCAGGATCAGCCCGGCACTGGCCTTGCCCAGCCAGTCCCGGCTCGTCAGCAGCGGCGCGCTCATCGCCCGGCCTCCCGCCGCATGCGCAGCCACAGGGCGAGCAGCGGAACCACGCTCCATACGAGCGAAGCGAAGGTCAGAGCGATAAAGATCGCGGTCGCCGGTCCGGCCCAGCACAGAAGCATGAACTGCCCCGCCAGCATGGTCGCTACGCCGCCCCAACCCGATGCACGGCGCGCTGCGACGGAAACCGTTGGCGAGCAGTTCGGCGATGCCAGGTAGACCAGAAACGATCCCGCCATGACAAGCAGCGCACCGATCCAGAACAGGCTCACTGTTCACCTTTCCCGAAGGCTGCCGAGATTGCGGCCGTCATCGCCGCCATCATCGTCGATCCGTGGATTTGCCCAGGCAACGGCAGGTAGCGGGCCTCGTGGCCGAGATTGCGCCAGCGTTCGACGAGCGCTGCTCCATCGGTTCCGGAAGGGCCTCTTGCAGTCCGCTCGTCAGGCGCGCTTGCCAGCAGAAGCCTCGCACCAGCCTTAGCCTCCGTCTTCGCCTCCGCCTTTGCCAGTATCCCGTTGCCATACCAAAGGGACGGGCTCACCGCGACGATGCGCGAGTAGGCCCGCCCCTCGTACATCGCATCGAGCGCCAGCAGCCCGCCGAAGCTGTGCCCCAGCAGCGTCTGGCGGCGTGGATCAATGCGAAGGCGCCCGGCGATGTGGGGGCGAAGAGTACGGTCGATGAAGTCAAGGAATGCATCCCCTCCGCCCACGGCCAGACCATGCGCGGGCATGCCTTGCGGGATCGCATAGCCGGGCGCGGGCGGGGTATAATCCAGTACCCGGCGCGCCAGCCCGCCGCTTTCGATCGCCACGATCACGCCCGGCTCGATGCCCGAACGCGCGCCCGCACGCTCCAGTCGGCGCGCAGTGGTAGCTGCGATGGCGAAGTTGTCCTCTCCATCGAGCAGCCAAAGCACCGGCCAGCCGGACGCGGGTGGCTCTCCTTCAGGCCAGGCGATCATCACGCGATAGGGATGGCCGTCTGCCGCCGTCACCGTCTCAACGTCGGAGCGATCAAGCTGCCACGGGGCGGCGGAGAGCGGGGCGGCTCCGACAAAGGCCAGCGCCGCGATCAGAGTGCGCAGCCTGTTCACCAGCGCATATCCAGTCGCGCGGTGACGCTGCGGCCCTGCCCATAATAGCACGCCGACACCGCCGTGCAGGTGGCAACATAGCGCTTGTCGGCCACGTTGCGGGCATTGACCGAAGCCACCATGCCGTTGCCGAAGTCGTAGCGTACGAACAGGTCGAACAGCGCATAGTCCGGAATTGCAAGCGCATTGGCATTCTCGCCGAAGCTCTTGCCGGTATAGCGGACGCCGCCGCCGAGGCCGAGGCCATTAAGCGGCCCGGCAGTGATGCGCTGGTCGAGGAACAGCGATGCCATCCATTCGGGCACCTGCGGGAGACGGTTGCCCTTCTGTGCCACGGTATTGGTCTCGGTGATCTTGCTCCAGCTTTTGGTGGTCGTGGCGATCACCGCCATGCCCCATGGCAGCGTGGCCTTGCCTTCGAACTCGATGCCGCGAATGCGACCCTCGCCAGTCTGGATCTGGCAGGTCGAGCCGCTCGCACAGATGAGATCGGCAGCGTCGCTTCCGGCCGGAAGGTCTTCCAGCGTCGCGGAGGTCACGATGTTCTGCTGGGTGATCTGGTAAGCGCCAAGGCTGAGGTAGATGTTCTTGCCGCTCTGGTAACGCAGTCCCGCCTCGTACTGCTGCCCCGTCGTCGGCACGAAGCCGCGATCGTCAAACGTGTTCGCCGGATCGGTGATCTGCGGCAGGAAGGACTCTGCATAGCTGGCGTAAGGCGCCAAGCCGTTGTCAAACAGATAGACTGCACCGGCGCGCCAGGTAAAGGCATCGGACTTGTTCACCCACGTGCGAGCGGTAATCACGTTGGTGGTCTTGTCATGCGCCCAGTCCTGGCGACCACCCACGGTCACGCGCAGCCGGCCCAAGGCGATCTGGTCCTGGAGATATACGCCCGCCTGACGGCTGACTGTTTCCGTATAAACTGCCGGCGAAAGGCTTGCCGCGAAGCCTTCCGAACCGCGCGATACCGGATCGAAGATATCCAGAATTGGCAGGACCAGCGAGGGCGACACGGAATCGCGATAGTGTTCCCATTCAGTGTGGAAGTAATCGAAGCCGCCAAGCAGGGTATGCTTCACTGGTCCGGTCGTCATTTCGTACTGCAGTTGCGTGTCGGTGGCGATGCCATCGCTTTCGCCCACGCCCTGCACAGCCCGCCGGCCGATTGTCTGCCCCGCAATGCATCCAGCGATGGCGCTGGTGCAGGCTTGCAGGGTATCGTTCGACAGCACCACGACCCGGTACAGCGTATCGATATGGGTATAGCGCGTATTGTTACGCAGCGTCAGACCGCTGTCTCCGAAGCGATGCTCGAAGAAGCTGGCTGCAAGATACTGGTTGCGATCGAAAGTGTTCCAGTCCGGCTCGCCCAGATTGGCATCATTGGCGATATACTTGCCGTTGCTGGGAACGAGCGAGCCCGTCATGGGCAGGAACTGGAAGGTCGATCCGCCATCATCACGCTGGTATTGCCCGAGGAGCGTCCAGGTAGTGTTCTCGTCCGGCTTCCAGGTCAGGCTTGGCGAGATGTACTGGCGGCCGATCTTCACCCCGTCCACCTGCGTATCGCCGTAACGTGAAAGCCCCACCAATCGGCCCGACAGCGTGCCGGTGATCGGCCCCGAGATATCGGCCGCGGCCTGGTAATTCCAGTTCGACAAATCGGTGGTGCCGATACCCTGCAGCATGAACTGCGCCTGGAAAGTGTCGGTCGGGCGCTTGCTGACAATGTTGACGACCCCGCCTGGCGCCGTCTGCCCGTAAAGAGCACCGGACGGCCCCTTGAGCACCTCGATCTGCTGGAGCGCGAAGGAATCGAAGCCCGGACGTGTCCATTGTCCGCCCGAAGGCAGTCGCAGACCGTCGACGAAGTTGTTGTTGGACGAGAACCCCCCTGCCCCGAAGCCGCGAACGGAAACTTCATCCACGCGGCTGTCGATGCCGAAGGATTCGGATTGCACGCCGGCGGTATAGGCCAGCGCATCGGCAATCGTCGGTGAAGCGCGCAAATCCATTTCTTCGCGGCTGACGATGGAAATGGACTGCGGCGATTCGATGATCGGCGTGTTCGTCTTTGTCGTCGAAGTGGCCGATGATTGCCCGGTTGCAGTGACAATGATCTCGCGGCTGTCGGGCGCTGCATCCGGCGCGGTCTGTGCCATCGCCTGTCCTGCCTGACCGGCCATGACGATCGCCAGAGCGGTGAAGGTGGTGCGCATAGTTTCCCTCATTCTTTTGCGTCGCGGCACCCCGCTAGTGCGAGTTAGTCGCATTAGCAAGGGCGTTATTCGGAAGTCCGTTCGTTGATCCAGATGCAGTGCTGACGCGGAACTATGATCCGTCCCGACATTCCGGAGCGGCGATGCGGCTGGTGCTCAAAGGCGACAATTGGCCCAATATTGCTGCATGGCATCTAATATGCGCCGAAGGCCTCATGCCGAATGACGCCTTTACAAAAGCGACGTCCCCTGAGTTTATGTCGCTAACGATTCGCAATAGCGATGATGTTGAGTTAATGTTGAAGGGGGCAAACTTCGCGATGAACACCATATTCCGACATGCCGCATGCAGGGTTTTCCTGGCTCATGGCGTTTCCTCGCTCCTCCTTGGCACGACGGGATTGATCACAGGCGCAATTGCCTTACCGAGTGCGGCAATAGCGCAGCCTGACGGTGCCTACGATGTCGCCCCCGGACCACTTGCCACCGCTCTAGACGGCTTCGCGAAGCAAAGCGGCGCGCAAATCCGCTACGACGCAGCGACAGTGGATGGTCGCACGTCTGAGGGCCTTCGTGGATCGTCTGGAATTGCCGAGGGCCTATCGAAATTGCTTGCCGGATCCGGCCTGACTTTCCGCCAGACGGGGGCTAACAGTTTCACGCTGGAAGCCGCACCGCAATCTGGCGACGGCGCCATCCAGTTGGGCCCGGTCCGCGTGGCCGGTGAAGGGACCGCAACCGGCGGATATGATCGTCCGGTCAGCGGTACCGCGCTTACGGAACATTCCCGCTCCTACACTTCTGCCGGTCCGATAGCCGCGGCGACGGGACTGGGCCTGACCCTGCGCGAGACGCCCCAGTCGATCACGATCCTCACGCGCGAACGGCTGGACCAGCAAAACATCACCACTCTGGGTGATGCACTCGCGCAGGCTCCGGGCATATTTTACCAGCCTGCGGGCTCATCGGTCGGCGGCTATGCCGGGCTGAACTCGCGCGGCTATGCCGTCACCAGTGTCATGCTGGATGGCGTGCCCATACCGACCTCGGCGATCGCTGGTTACGCTGCGCTGCAGGGCCTGGGCACCCTCAACACCGACGTCTACGATTCCATCACTGTCGTGCGTGGTGCAACGGGCCTGATGACCGGTGCCGGCGACCCTTCCGCGACAGTCGCCCTCACCCGCAAGCGGCCGACCGATACACTGCAGGCCATCGCGCTGGGCAGCTATGGCCGCTGGGACCAGCTTCACGCCATGGTTGATCTCGGCGGCCCTCTCAACGCGCAGGGAACGGTCCGCGCGCGGGCGGTGGGCTCGTTCGAAGACGGCGACGGCTGGAAGGAAGGCTACAACTATCGCAAGTACGTGGGCTACGCGATCATCGAGGCCGACCTTTCGAGCCGGACGCTCGCCAGTCTTTCGTTCGATTTCGGCGGCAATAACGGCAAGGGAGGCGCCGGCCCCTACACCGGCTATGCGCTGACCGACGTGGACGGCAATCCGACGCCGTTCGGCCGCCGCGACAACGCCCAGACGGAATGGAGCCGCTTTCGCGACCGTCGCATCGGCGTGACGGCTACGATCGAACACAGCTTCGACGAGGACTGGCGCGCCAAGCTGGTCTACAACCACAACGAAGTGAAGACGCAGCAATATTTCGGCCTCGCGGCCGATCTGCCCGACGCGGATGGTTTCACCGCGCTGCATCTGCGCAGCTATCGCATCCGCAACAAGGTGGACTCCGTAGGGGCGAAGCTGGACGGCGCGTACTATCTGTTCGGGCGCAGGCATGAACTGGTCGCCGGCTTCAACGGCTCATGGACCAACGAGATCACACCCGACTGGTACAGAAGCTTCGCCAGTACGGTGAACGTCTATACCTGGAACCGCCAGTTCCCCGAACCCGACTGGGCATCCCTCTACGGCTTTGGCTGGGGCACCAAAGTCAGCCAATACGGCGCCTATGTCGCCACACGGCTGCGCGCGACGGAGGCCCTGTCCATCCTGGGCGGCCTGCGCTGGAGCAACTGGCGCACTCGCGATCTGGACGAGACAGGCGCGGCCTATGAGGATCGCAAGTATAACGGCGAGATCACGCCCTATGTGGGCGCCGTCCTCGACGTAACGCCCAACCTGTCCGTCTATGCAAGCTACACAAGCATCTTCAATCCACAGTCCTCGCGCGATGTTGAAGGCCGTCTGCTCGATCCGGAAAAGGGTTCGAACATCGAGGCTGGCATCAAAGGCGAATGGTTCGACGGCCGCCTGAATGCGAGCGCCGCCGTGTTTCAGGTCAGGAAAGACAACCTGGCCGTGCAGGACGGCACGAATCTGACGCCAACCGGAGATCAGGCTTACGTCGCGATGGACGACACCAAAGGTCGGGGCTGGGAGGTCGAAGTCTCGGGCGAGCCGATCCAAGGATGGAGCGTCCAGGGTGGCTATACCCGCGTGCGCAGCAAAGACAGCACGGGTGCGCGCCTGAATGGTGAAATGCCCGAACACATGGTCAAGCTCTTCACCAGTTGGACGCCTGCGTCGCTCAGCCAGTTGACCGTTGGCGGCGGTATGACGTGGCAAAGCCGCATCTATTCGCCGTGGATGGATGAAGCTTGGGCCCATCGCTACGCCCAAAGGAGTTATGCCGTGGTCAACGCAATGGTTCGGTACGCGATCACGCCGCGGGTCGCGGTGACGCTCAACGCCAACAATCTCTTTGACAAGGTATACCGCACCGACGTGGACGTTCACGACTATGGCGCGCCCCGCAGCCTCGTGGCGTCCGTGCGCGCGCAGTTCTGACGACCGATACCGAACGGGCGCGGGCCAGCGACAAAGCTGCCCCTGTTGAAAGGAGCGAGCTATGGCAGAAGCGCAGCGAACGATGCCGTCACCGTCGTCCTGATGGCCGGGCCGGTCATAATTGCACTGCTTTGCCTTGCCGCGTTCCACAGCCGCAGTCCGGCACGGACACTGGGATGGCTGACAGCAACGTCGGCGTCCCTGGCCCTTATCTATGCCCTCCTGTGGAGCAATTCATCATGAAGTACGTGGCATGAAGCATCTGGCCGTCGTCAGTCCCATCCCGCCGGACCGCGAAGCGACGCGTCACGCGATCGTCTTGCAGTCGGCCGTCGAATTGGCTTCCGGCTATCGGATCGACATACGATCGCGCTTGGTCGGAATGGCGGGAGCCTGCCTTGTTCCGCTTGTCGGGCTGGCTGGACTTTTCCTGTCATGGCAAACGTATACGGCCGCCCCAAAGCCTTCTTCACTGACGGTCTATGACGTCGCGGCTCCCGCGCCTACCCCGGCCCCCCAGCCCCAAACAGCCGCAAAAGCAGAGCCAGAACCCGAGCGGTTCGACAAACCCGTTCTCGATCGCCCGCAGATAGAGCCTCCCCTGGTCATGCTTCCGGATGCGGACAGGGGGCCGGTCGTGCCCCTCCCGTCCGCACCGCTGCCCGAGGCGCCGACAAAGGCACGGCCACAGCCTGACAGCCAGCCGGCCCCTGCCCCGGCGGCGCCATCAAACGCGAGGCCGACCTGGGAGGGTTCGGTCCTTGGCGCCCTCAACAAGGTCAAGCGCTATCCGCGTGAGGCCCGTTTCAGCCGGCAACAGGGCGTGCCATACATCCGTTTCGCGATAGACCGGGACGGCAGGGTCCTGTCGGTTCAACTTGAGCGCAGTAGCGGTGTGCGCTCGCTCGATCAGGAAGCGCTTGCCCTGCCTCGGCGGGCCCAGCCTTTGCCGGCACCTCCGCCGGAGGTGAAGGGCGCCACGATCGAATTGGTTGTGCCCGTCGAATTCTTCATACGGTGACAACCAGATCAGGAAACAATGATGATGAACACCGCTATCAGAGCGGCAAGGATCGCGGGAATGATCGGCGCGGTCCTGTGGTCCATCGGCGACATTTTGCTGGTTGGCGGCACGGCTGATCCTGCGGACTACCCTCTGCTGTCGAAAACATACGCGTCGCACATCTCATTTGGCGCCCTGCCGCTGATGCTTGGGCTATCTGAGTACCGGCTGGCTCTGGGCGCCTTGCTCAACAACCTGGCGATCCCGCTCTATCTCGCCGGCAGTTGGCACCTCTACCAAGGCGCGCGGCCTGCTGGACGGCTGCTCTCGCTGACTGTGCTGATCCTGCTGATGTGCGGCAACGCCTGGTCGCCGCTCGGGCACGCCGGGTTCTACTATGTCGGCCGCGTGTACCAGACAATCTCCATCGTCCCCCCGGCAGCGCATGACGCCCTTCTGGGGCTGGGTGATGAGTTCAATCACATGTTGTTGATCGCATGGCTCCTTCCGGTGCTGACACTGGGCTGCGGAATGCTCGTGCTGTGCCTGACGATCGCCACCGGCAAAAGCGCCTACCCGCGTTGGAGCGCCCTGATCTTCAATCCTGCCGTGCCGCTACTCATAGCGGCTGCCGGTTCAGTCCTGCCTGCTCCTGTCGGCACGTGGTTTTATGCCGCGGTGCTGAACGTGGCTTTCCTGCTGATCTACACCTCTTCCACCGCGCTGCTCTGGCGAACGCCCGCGATCCGGTAGCCACTATCCGAACGCCTCCCATACACTTTGTCATACCCGCTGGACATGAAGAGAAATGCTATTGCGACGTGATAGCAATTATTCTAAGCGCCCGCCGAACAGCAGTCGTACGGCAGCGGTCGGCGATCGTGCTGCAAACCATTGATCCAGGCTTTCAGGGGGAAGAAATGAGGCAAAGTATCTCCATCCGGAGAAAGGCATTCCTGCGCAATCTGCATGTGGTAACCGCATCCTTGACGGCAATCGCCGGCCCGGGCAGCGCCTTCGCCCAATCTTATGCACCAACCACCGAAGCCGAGCGCGAAGACGCACAAAGCGACCGTGACATTACCGTCACCGGCGAGCGTCCCGATAGCGACCCATCCATAACCGAAGGCAGTGGCCGGTACGCGCCGCGCGCCATAAACGTGGGCAAGGCGCTGCAGACGCTACGCGAGACGCCGCAGTCTGTAACGGTCATGACGCGTGCGCGGATAGAGGATCAGAATCTTCTCACCGTCGAGGACGTGATGCAGCAGATGACCGGCGTGACCGTGGATCGCGCATGGCTCTCCTCCACCTACACCTCTCGTGGCCTGCCCATCACGAACTACCGCCTGGATGGGGGCGCAAGCGCGCAGACGTCCACGACCACCGGCGACCTCGACACCGCGATCTTCGATTCCATCGCCCTGATCCGTGGCGCAGACGGGCTTTTCGGAGCTGGCGAGGCAGGCGGCGTGATCAACTTTACCCGCAAGCGCGCGCTGGCCGACACGCAGGCTCGGGGCACGATGACCTTCGGCAGTTGGGATCACGCCCGTATCGAGGGTGATGTCACAGGCGCACTGACCGCCGACGGCAACTTGCGGGCGCGGGCCATCGGCGTCTACGACATGAGCGACAGCTTCCAGGACTTTAAGACGGATGACCGCTGGCTCGCCCACGGCTCCATCGAGTATAATCCTGCACCCGGAACCCTGCTCGTTGCAGGCTACACCCACCAGATGGACAAGCACGAGGGGTTTAACGTCAGTCTGCCGCGCTATCGCAGCGGCGAGGACATCGGCTTTGCGCGCAGCACCAACATGGGCGCTCCCTGGAGCACGATCGACCGCACGATCGACGTGGCCTATGGCCGGATCGAGCAGACGATCAGCAATGCGTGGACGATGCGGCTGAACGCCAACTACACCCGCTCCAACGACCGTACCAATGCGGCGGAAATGGAAAACGCCGTCGATCCGATCGATCAGTCCGGTGCCGACTGGTGGTACTACCAGGCCGCATCGACAGTGCGGGAACTCACCCTCGACTTCAACACGACCGGCAGCTTCGAGGCCTTCGGCCAGAAGCACGACGTTGTCCTTGGGGTGGACTACACGAACAACAGGACGAACAATCGCAGCTTATGGACCTATTACGGGCCGGCCAATGTGTTCGATCCGGACTATCCGCCCGAACTGGCCTATCCGCCGGTTTGGACGGACGGCGGTTACGAGGGGCGCACGACGATAGAACGTCTCGGCTTCTACGGATCGCTGCGCATCCGCCCGATCGCCGCGCTGTCGCTGATCGGCGGCGGACGACTGGTGGTTAAGGATCGCACCGAGAACCGCAACATCTCGACCGGCGCGGTGACGTCGCTGCTCGACCAGAAGACCAAGTTCGTACCGTATGTCGCAACGGTGCTCGACGTCACGAAATCGCTCAGCCTCTACGCCAGCTACTCCGAAATCTACCAGTCGCAGGCCAACCTGATGTCGGCGCCGCGACCCGGAACACCGCTGGGCCCTGTCAGCGGCACCAATTACGAAGCGGGCGTGAAGGGCGAGTTCGCGGGCGGCAAGTTGACAGGATCGCTGGCGGTCTATCGCGTGCGCAAGCAGGGCGCTTCGGCCACCGATCCCAGCAATCCGCCTGCCGGATCCACCGACAACTGCTGCTACATCCGCGATGGGTCGCTGCGCAGCCAGGGCTTCGAGGCGGAAGTGAACGGGGAACTGCTGCCCGGCTGGCAGGTATCGGTCGGCTATACCTACAACGATAATGAGAACCGGCGTGACAACGACGCCTCTTTCGCCGAGATCACACCCCGGCACCTGCTCAAGGTGTTCACGGACTATGCATTCCGCGAAGGCGCACTAAAGGGCCTGAGCATCGGCGGCGGCGTGACCGCGCAAAGCAGCAACTTCCGTTCGGGTTATGTGCAGGAACTCAACCCCGCCACGGGTCTCTACGACGGTCCGTATTACCAGTACCAGTTCAGGCTGCCCGGATACGCCATCTGGTCGCTGCGCGCAGAGTACGACGTGAGCGAACAGTTCTCGGTCAGCGCCAACCTCAACAACCTGTTCGACAAGTCCTATTACGTGACGATCGGCAGCCCAGGCTATGGCAATTTCTACGGCGATCCACGTAATTTCCTCGTCTCACTGCGCGGCAAGTTCTGACCCGGCGGCAACGCTCTGAACAATCAGTTCAATGAACCATATGCCAGCTTCCCCGAGCGCGCGCGGGGAAGCTGGGTTCAGCGCGTTGCACAGGACGGCATTTCGATCATGCCTTCGAAAGAAAAGCTTTAACGCCAAGGCGTGAAGAAATTTTCGACGCCATTTTTGACTCGCATGGCGTGGGTCATGCCGCGAAAATGGGAACCGTCCTGGCGGTCACCGCACCAATGCCACGCCAAGGCGCAGGCGGCTGACGCGCTTGTTGTAGTCAAGCAGATTCTCGCCGTAGCCGATAAAGCTCTGCGCGAAGAGGTAGAAGTCCGGCCCGCCTCCCAGCAGGCGCCGCAGCGGGTAGGACAGGTCCGCCGAGATCGCGCCCTTGCCGCTGCCAAGGTTAAACCGGCTTGAAGTGGAAAGGCGCAGCCCGTTCTCCTCGCCAATCTCTACGAACAGGCCCGTATTGCCGCGATAGCGGCGGATGTCCGGGTTGTCCGACAGGTCGCCCGCGTAGAACCACGCACGCGGCGCCACCGTCAGGCGCAAGTCGCCGCCGAGCGAGAACGCGGCCATCGGCGCAATGTAGACGGTGTTGAGGCTGCGCGAAAAGTCGCCGTCGCGCCCGTTGGATTCGTGACGCACGCCGATCTGGGCGCTGAGCGTTGCAGCGTCCGACAGCGCTTTGGGCGGCGTGACGTAGAACACTTCGGGCTGGAAATCGATGTTGCGGAACGGCGAGGACTTCGCGCCCACATCCCAGAACATGCGCTGGGTATAAGCGAAGTAGAGGCCGTCGCCGAGCGACTTGCCCCCTTCCCGCGCACGACTGCCGAACAGCTGGTAACGGAAGCTGAGCTGGATGCGGGCCTCGTCATTGGTGCCCGGGCCGTAGACGGCGTAGATCGGCTCGTTGGCGCTGAGGTTGGCGAGGAAGGCATTGCCCACGGTGCGGTCGCTCGGCGGCGGGGTGGCAGGGACCGGCGGCGGAGGCGAAGCCACCGCCGCGGCGGCGACCTGCGGCGCGCTGTCGGGCGA
>NZ_LYMM01000067.1 GCF_002896965.1 Novosphingobium guangzhouense | reverse complement strand
CTGCGCCTTGGCCGCCCGACGCTGGGCGCCGGGCTTCCCGGCCGCGCCACCCTTGTCGCGGACCCCGATCGCTACCCCTCCGCAGGCGGCCTTGCCGTCGTGCGCGACGGGGACGCGCTGCGCGTGCTGTCCGTCATTGCCGACCGGCATGGCCGGATGCTGGGCTATTCGGAAAGCCCCGATCTGGAAGTGGCGCTGGACTCGCTCGCCCCCACCGATGTGGCAGCCGTGCTCTCGGCGGTGTTCGAGTAACCGCGCTTCCCCAGCGCCTTGCGGAACGGCGCGTCATCGCCATCCGCCTGCGGGTCTGCGGACATGTCCAGAAGATCGCGCAGCAGCGCCGTCACGTCCACGTTGTCGAACCCGCCAAGCCGTCCTTCGGGCGCGATGGAGGGGCCTGCCGCAACGAACAGCGCGGCCATTTCGGGCGCGGCGTTGTCATAGCCGTGCGTGCCCCCGGTCACCGGCTTTTCCGGCCGCGCGGCCATGATCATCCAGCCCACGTCCGCCAGACAGAACCATGGCGCCACGCGCGGGTTCGCGCCATATTTCAGCCGCGCCGGGATCTGTTCGCGCGGCCAGCACCGCATGTGATCATGCTGCCCCTCCAGCGCACGGGCCAGCGCCTGCGCATTGCCCTCGGTCGGGTAGAGCGAGGCGAACGGCCCCATCTCCACCGCGCGGTAGAGCGAAGGGTCGGCGATAGCGTCCAGCGCCACCACGCGATCGCCGGAAATCGCCGCCATGCCGTGGTCGGCAACGATCACAAGGTTCGCCTTGCGCCCCAGCGCCTTGAGCCCGGAAACGAGCGCGCCGATGCTGCGGTCCACTTGCGCGATCGCGGCGGTGGTGCGCGCATCGTCAGGGCCATGGCGGTGGCCGGCAGTATCCACCGTATCGAAATAGAGCGTGACGAAGCGCGGGCGGATCGCTTCGGGCCGGCGCATCCAGTCCAGCACCGTCTCCACCCGCTGCGCCGCGCTGACCTCGCCATCGAAATGCTGCCAGTCCTGCGGGCGCGTGCCGCCGTCGCTCTGCGGAAAGGGCTTGTCGCTATAGCTGCCGCCCCAGGCGACGCCGGACCCCGGCCAGAACATCGCGGCGGTGCGGATGCCCGCGCGCTCGGCTGCGACCCAGATCGGCTCGGCCTCGCCCCACCAGAACGGATCGGCGCTGGCCATGGTGAACACCTCGCCGGGGCGGCGCGGGTCCTCGAAGCGGTTGGCGACGATGCCGTTGCGATCAGGCACTTTGCCGGTCGCGATCGCCCAGTGATTGGGGAAGGTCTTGCTGGGGAACGACGGCCGCATCGCCGCACTGATCCCGCGCGCGGCCAGTGCCGACAGGTTGGGCGTGACCCCGCGATCGAGGTAATCGGCGCGGAACCCGTCGATCGAAACGAGGATGGTGACAGGAGGCCCGGCATCTCTGGCATGAACTGGCCTGGCATGGACCGGAAGCGGGGCGGCAAGGGTTGAGAGAACGAGGGCAATCAGCGCAAAAAATCTGTACATGTCCGCGCTTTAGGTCCGCAATGATGACAGCACCATTGCAAAAGCCGCTTGTCCCGCAATCAGGCCGCGCCCTTCAGAACTCTCCGTTGAGCGAAATCGGCGTGGTCAGGTCTGCGCGGGCAAGGTTGCCGGTGGCGCCATAGGTATAGGCCCGGTTGCCGGTGGCGCGTTTGGCTTCGCTGGAGATCGCGCCCATCAGGTCGGCGGACAGTTCGATGTGCCGTTCCAGCAGCGCGGCGTTGACCATCGATGCGGCGCGCAGTTCGCCCAGCGCCTGCGTGAAGCTTTCGCGGGTGGCGGCATCCAGCTGCGCGGTCCAGCCCGGTTCCTGCCGCCCCGCGCGGGCAAGGCGTTCCTCCAGCGTGCCGACGAGCCGCGCCTTGGCCGAAGCCAGCTCTGCCAGATCCAGCGCGCGGGTGCCGCCTTCCAGTGCCCGCGTTTCCTCACGCATGATCGACGAGAGCGAGGTCATCACTTCGATGATGCCGCCGGCGCCGGTGGTGTCGGTTTCATTCGCCATCGGACGTGCCACCCTGCAGGCGGATGATCTGCGCTTCTACCGCCGATGCGATGCCCAGACCCTTTCCCGATGCGATGGAATTGCCGATCTGCTCTGCCAGAATGCCGCGGAACATCTCTTCGCCGTGGCCGCCGGAGAAGGCATCGTCCTGCTCCACGCTTTCCATCATGATCTTGGTGACCTGCCCTGCGAAGACGCCCTCGAACTGGCGCGCCACCGCTGCCGGGCTGCGGTCCTGCTGGATGATCCGAGCCTGATTGGGATAGGCCTGCGTGGGATAGGTATTTACGGGATCGCTCATCCTACTGCACCGCTATTTCGGCCTGCAGCGCGCCCGCCGTCTTGAGCGCCTGCAGGATGGTGATGAGATCGCGCGGGCTGACGCCCAGCGCATTGAGGCCGCCCACCAGCGTCTGGAGCGAGGTGCCGCTGGTCAGCATCGCCAGCGCAGCGCCGTTGCCGTCGTTCGCCTCGATCCGGGTGCGCGGCAGCACCGCCGTCTGCCCGCCGGAGAACGGCGCGGGTTGCGAGGCCACCGGCGTTTCGGTGACGCTGATCGTCAGCCCGCCTTGCGCGATGGCCACCGGGCTGACGCGCACGTCGGCGCCCATGACCACGGTGCCCGCCGCTTCGTTGATGACGATCCGCGCGGGCTGGTCCACCGCGACGGTCAGGTTTTCCACCTGCGTCACAAGGTCGATCAGCGATCCGCTGCCATAAGGGCGCAGCTCCACCGTGCCGGGATCGAGCACTTCGGCAGAGCCGGGAGCCTGCCGGTTGATGGTCTGCGCGATCTGGCGCGCGGTGGTGAAATCGGGGTTCTTGAGCGCCAGCTTGAGCGATCGGGCATTGCGCAGGTCATAAGGCACCTCGCGCTCGATGATGGCGCCCCCGGCGATGCGCGCGGTGGTCATCACGCCCCGGCTGAGCTTCGCCCCCGCCCCTTGCGCCTTGAAGCCGGACACCGCCACCGGCCCTTGCGCCACGGCATAGATCTCCCCGTCCAGCGCGCGCAGCGAGGAGACGAGCAGGATGCCGCCCTGCAGGCTGCTGGCATCGCCCAGCGCCGAGACCTGCACGTCCACCGTCGATCCGGCGCGCGCGAAAGGCGGCATCGTGGCGGTGACGGTGACGGCGGCGACGTTCTGAGTCAGCATCTGGGTGCCGCGAATGTTCACGCCCATGCGCTCCAGCATCGCCTGCAGCGTCTCTTCGGTAAAGGGCACGTTGCGGATGCGGTCGCCGGTGCCCTGCAGGCCGACGACAAGGCCGTAGCCGACCAGCTGGTTGGTCCGCACGTTCTCGACATCGACGATGTCCTTGATGCGCGGCTGCGGTCCTGCCCACGCCGCAGAGGGCGCGATCGACGGCGCAAGCAGGCCGAAAAGCACAAGAAGGAACGACAGCCGGGGCATCGCCTGCATTATAGGATGAAGTTTCGAAGGGCGGGCGAGAGGAACATCATTTCCCCGCCTTCTTCGCCAGCTTCAGGACATAGCCGATGATCTGGGCCACCGCCTGATAGTGTTCGATCGGGATCGGGTGGTCGATCTCCACCGCCGCGAAAAGCGCGCGGGCCAGCGGCGGGTTCTCGATAATCGGCACGCCCGCCTCGGCCGCCACTTCGCGGATGCGCAGGGCCACCGCATCGACGCCCTTGGCGACCACGGTGGGGGCCGCCGTAACCCCGTGATCGTACTTGAGCGCGACGGCATAGTGCATGGGGTTGGTCACGATCACGCTGGCGGTCGGCACCGCCGCCATCATCCGCTTGCGCGATCGCTGCATCTGGATCTGGCGGATCTTCGCCTTGATCTTGGGGTCGCCCTCGCTCTGCTTGTGTTCGTCCTTCACTTCCTGAAGGGTCATGCGCATGCGCTGCAGGAAGCTGCGGCGCTGCCACAGGAAATCGAACAGCGCGAGGGCCGCCACCAGCATCGCCACCGCCCGCAGCGCCTCGAACGCCAGGCCGCCCGCCGCCGCGCCGATCGCGCCGGGAGAACGGCCGACCAGCGCGTCCACCCCATGCAGGCGCGGTGCCAGCACCATCCACACGACAAGGCCGATGGCGCTCATCTTGGCCAGCGTCTTGGCGAATTCCACCAGCGCGCGGGTGCCGAACAGGCGGGCAAAGCCGCTGGCGGGGGACAGCTTGGACCACTTGGGGCTGAGGCGTGACCAGCTCATCACCGCGCGGCCCTGCAGGAAGATCGTGCTGATCGCGGCGACCATCAGCACCGCGAAGACCGGCAGCAGCGACACCAAGGTATGCCACGCGACCCCGGTGGCCAGCCCCTGCGCGCCATCGGGATCGAGGCGGAAATCCTCGGCATCGCCCCATAGCCGCGTCAGCATGGTGCCCAGGCTTTCGATCGCCGACAGGCCCAGCCAGCCCGTCACCGCCAGCGCGCCCGCCATCATCGTGGCGTGGCGAACCTCGGGCGCGATGGCCACTTCGCCGCGCTTGCGGGCGTCCTCCAGCTTTTTCTGTGTCGGCTCGTGAGTGCGCTGGTCCTTGTCGGGGGCGTCGTCTGCCATGTCAGAGGGTCCACCCGCTCTGCATGAACGTGGTCATGGCGTCCGCGAAGGCGGTCAGCATCGCGCCCAGCGTCATCGCCAGCACCGACAGGCCCAGCAAGAGGTTCGCGGGCTGCATGATGAAGAACACCTGTATCGAGGGCGCCACCCGCGCCGCCAGCCCCTGCCCCAGATTGAACAGCATCCCGTAAAGGATCAGCGGCGCGCAAAGGCTGAGACCCAGCGCCGTCGCCTGCCCCATGACCGAAACGGCAAGGTGCGCGAAGTCGGCCGCGGGGGGCATCCCGCCCACCGGAAAGCTGGCGTAGGACTTGAAGATGGAAGCGATCCACAAGTGATGGACCCCGCTGGACAGGCACACCACGATCGCCGCCACGCCGATGAAGCGCGACAGCAGCGGCACTTGCCCGCCCATCGCCGCATCGGCCACCAGCGCGGAGGACAGGCCCACCTGCTGCGATGCCAGCGCGCCTGCGATCGCGGCGGCGCTGAACAGGATGCGCACGATCATGCCCAGCGCCAGCCCCACCATCACCTCGCCGATCACCAGCAGCGGCATCGACAGGCCCGATGTGAGAGCGGGCGCAACGTGCGGAGCAAGCATCCCGTACATGCCGAAAGTGAAGGCCAGCGCCATCAGCAGGCGGATCTGCATCGGCATGCCATCGTCGGAGAACGCGGGCAGCAGCATGATCACGCTGCCCACGCGGCACAGCAGCAGCAGGAAGGCCGCCGTATCGATCGGCAGGCGCAGCAGGGTGGCAAGGTCGATGGCGTCCATCGCTGCGCCCCCGTCAGTGCGCGACGATGGCGTCGGCCACGCGGTCCATGAAGTTGCCCAGCGCATGGCCGATCATCGGCAGGCTGAGCAGCATGACCAGCCCCAGCACCAGCAGTTTGGGCACGAACGTCAGCGTCATTTCCTGCACTTGCGTCAGCGCCTGCAGCAGGCCGATGAGCACGCCCACGATCAGCGCGGCGATCAGCATCGGCCCGCAGATGGTCAGCATCAGCACCAGCGCGGCGCGGGCCAGTTCGATGGCGGCTTCAGGCGTCATGGGATCACCACAGCGCCCGCTAGATCTGCATCTTCATGATGTCGGAATAGGCCGAGACCACCCGGTCGCGCACGGCCACCACGGTATCGAGCGCGGTTTCGGCCGCGCCGATGGCGGTGACCACGTCGATCAGATCGCCCTTGCCGCCGATCTGCTTGATGCTTTGCGTTTCGGCGTTGCGCAGCGCGTCGCCGGTCTGCGACACCATGCCCTCCACCATCGCGCCGAAGCCGCCGCCGGGGGACAGGCCACCGGAGGGCGCGAGGCCGCCGCTTTGCGAGCCGACCTTCTGGCCCGTATCCGACAGCGGGTTGGTCGTGCGCATCGCGCGGGCGTAGGCGGAAATCCCGTCGAGGGAGCCGATCGACATGGCTGGCCTTCCCCGCTCTTACTTCAGCAGGTCGACGGTGCGCATGGTCATGCCGCGCGCCGCTTCGATGGCGTTGAGGTTGGCTTCGTAGGACCGCTGCGCCGCCTTCATGTCGGCAGCCTCGATCAGCGGGTTTACATTGGGTTGTTCGACATACCCCTGCGCGTCGGCGACGGGGTTGCCGGGTTGGTAGATGCGACCGAAGGCACTCTTGTCCGCTTCGATGGACTTCACGGTAACCTGCGTGGCGCCGCTGTTGCGGTCTACCTCGCTTGCGAAAGTGGCGACGCGGCGACGATAGGGGTCGCCGTCGGCGGTGGTGGCGATGGAGTCCGAATTGGCGAGGTTTTCGGCGATGACGCGCATCCGCAGCGCCTGCGCACGCAGGCCCGATGCCGAAACGTCGATCGAATTGCCCAGTTCCGCCACGTTGGCCCCCAAACTGCCCCAGTACGCCCTTACCACCACCTTATAGGCAACTTTTTCCTAGTGGCGCACTACTCCTATAAACTTTTCCCCTATAAAGCTGCGGAAGAAAGGAGACGCGCGGTGTCCGTCCTCGAAGGCATTCCCATCGACCTGCAGATCGTGCTGGGTTCCACCAGCATCCCGATCCGTCAGGTGCTGAAGATGAGTCGCGGCGCGATGATCCCGCTCGACTGCGGGCAGGACGATCCCACGCGCCTCTACGTCAACGATCGTCTGGTGGCCGAAGGGCGCATTCTGGTGAACGGGGAACAGATGTCTCTGGAAATCACCCGCGTGGTCCAGACAGAGCGCTGAAAGGTGGACCTTTTCTCGCTTGTGCGCATGTTAGGTGCGCTTATGGTCGTGTTGGGTGCGCTTGTGTGCCTGTTGTGGGCGGTCAGGCGATACGACCTGACAGTGCCGCGCAAGTGGCTGGAAAAGCTGGGAAATACCGGACAGGACAAGCGTTTGCAGGTGGTAGAGCGGCTTGCCGTGGACCAGCGCCGCTCGCTTGTCCTGCTGCGCCGCGACGATACCGAATACAGCGTCCTGATCGGCCCGGAAGGGGTCACCGTACTGGACAGCGCAGCGGCCCCGAAGGCAGCGGCTAATCCCGATAAAGACGTTGAAACTCAAACAGTTACGGAAGAGGAAGCGGTCCCCGCGATGTCCTTCGCGGATCGCATTCCGGTGCTGCCCGAAGTCTGGTTTTCGGAAGGCCAGAAGGCGGAACTGCACTGATGATGCCCCTTTTCACCCCTTCCCGTTTCCCTCGGGAAACCATGCTCAAACCCCTTTTGACCGTTCTGGCGATCTTGCTGGCCGCGTTTCTGGCCCTTGCCCTGCCCGCAGCGGCGATGGCGCAAAGCGCGGATGCGGCCGGCGCAGCGGGAGCGGCGGGCGCTCTGGCCGGCGGCGGCACGATGTCGGGCCGGGTACTGCAGCTGGTCATGATCCTGACGGTGCTCAGCCTTGCGCCGGGCATCCTGATGACGATCACCTCGTTCACCCGTATCGTCGTTGCCCTTTCGCTGCTGCGGTCGGGCATGGGCGTTCAGGGCGTGCCGCCCAACCCGATCGTCATTTCGCTGGCGCTGTTCCTCAGCTTCTTCGTCATGGCGCCCACGTTCGACGCGGCATGGAAGCAGGGGATGGAGCCCTACAACGCGGGCCAGATCAACGAAACGGAGGCGCTGTCGCGCGCCAGCAAGCCGTTCCACGCCTTCATGCTGAAGCAGGTGCGCGACGATGACGTGAAGCTGTTCGTCAGCCTCTCGGGCAAAGTCCCGAAGAGCCGCGCGGAACTGCCGATGACCACGCTGATGCCCGCGTTCATGATTTCCGAACTGCGCCGCGCCTTCGAAATCGGCTTCCTGCTGCTGCTGCCGTTTCTGGTGATCGACCTTGCCGTGGCCGCGGTGCTGATGGCGATGGGCATGATGATGCTGCCGCCGGCCACGATATCGCTGCCGATGAAGATCATCTTCTTCGTGCTGGTCGATGGCTGGGCGCTGGTGGCAGGATCGCTGGTGAAGAGTTTCGGCTAGCGGGAAAGCCGCCTTACCCGCCGCACTCCCTTACTCCGGAGACGCCTTCGTCACTGCCACGGAGCGCACCGCGCCCTTGCCGTAGACGTCCGCAGCCGCATCCATCACCACCCGGCGAAAGGCATCGAGCCCCGGCAGCATCCCGTCAGGCCCGGCGGCCAGCGGCGCGCGGTAAGTGCGAAGGTTCACAGCGTTCATCAGCAGCGGCAGCTTTGCCGCCACGTCATCGGTCGTGCCCTGCGGCACTTCCAGCTGGATTTCGAACGTCTCGTATCCCGAAAGATGCCCGTCGGCCATGACCAGCGGGGCCAGCACTTCCACCGGCGGCACGAACTCGGTCGGCCCGCTGCCCGGCTTCTTCGCATGGCCCGTCAACAGCTGCGGCGCGAATTGGATCACGCCCCAGGCCCCCGCGCCGCCCACGCCAAGGCCCGCCACCGTGGCCAGCAGGCCCATCACGATACGCTTGATCATGCCGCGCCCTTTCCGGTCAGAACTTGAAGCTGGCGTCATGCGGCAGCGCGCCCGCCTCTGCCATGACGACGATGGTGATGCGCCGGTTTTCCGGGCGATCGGGCTGGTCGGGATAGACCGGCTCGGTCCCCGCCTTGCCCACCACTTCGGCAAAGCGGTCCGCCGGCAGCCCCGCCGCCACCAGCGCGGCGCGCGCGGCAAGGGCGCGTTCGGCGGACAGCCGCCAGTTCGCGTCGCTGTCTCCGCCCGCGCTGTCGGTATGCCCTTCGATGGCGATGCGCGCATCCACGCCCGCCAGCTGGCGCGCCGCCCGCGTCAGCAACCCGCGCGCAAAGTCGTTGAGCTGCGCGGTGCTGCCCTTGAACATCGAACGCTGCGCATTGTCGACAAGGTGGATGCGCATCCCTTCGCGGCTTGGCCGCACGTCCACGTTGGCGCGGCCCTGCGCGTCCATCGGCGGTTGCAGCGCAACCTGCATTTCCTGCGCCATGACCCGCAGCGATGCTTCGGGAACTTCGGCCGTGCCGCCGCGCGCGGCGCCCACCGTCCCGGCCTCGGACGCGGGCTGGCCTTCGGGTTCCTGCTTGTCCGACTGGTTGTTGCGGCCGTGCCCGCCCGACCCCGGCTGCATCCCCGGATCCTTGGTCAGCGTGGTGGCAGGGTTCTGCTTTTCCGAGTCCGCCGAGAAATATTCGGCCAGCCCCTTCAGCTGCACTTCGTCCGGGTTCGCCAGCAGCCACAGCAGCATGAAAAAGGCCATCATCGCGGTCACGAAGTCGGCATAGGCCACCTTCCACGCGCCGCCGTGATGGCCGCCGCCGACCACCTTCTTGACCTTGCGGATGACGATGGGGCGCTTTTCGTTGCCCTTGCCCCCGTTACCTTTCGTGGCCATCGTCTAACGCGCCTTACGCCGGAGCGGCATTGAGCTTTTCCTTCACCGCCTCCAGCGCGACTTCCAGTTCCTGGAAGCTGGGCGCATAGTTCGACGGCGTCATGCGGCGGGCCAGTTCGATCGCGATCTCGGTCGGCTGCTCCTGCGCGTGGCCGACGATCGCGGTCTTCACCAGCGTATAGGGCTTGAAATCGGCATCGATGATCTGCTGCAGCTTCTGCGCGATCGGACCGACAAGGCAGTACGCCAGAAGCACGCCCAGGAACGTGCCCACCAGCGCGCCGCCGATCATCGCGCCCAGGATCTCGGTGGGCTGATCGATCGAACTCATCGTCTTGATCACGCCCAGAACGGCCGCGACGATGCCGATCGCGGGCAGGCCGTCAGCCATCATCTGGATCGCGTGCTGGGGGCCAAGCTCTTCATGATGGTGGCGTTCCATGTCGCCCTCCATCGCTTCGGCCAGCTGGTGCGGGTCTTCGAAGTTCACGGTCATCATGCGCAGGTAGTCGCAGATGAATTCGATCAGTTCGTGGTCCGCCAGAAGGCGCGGATAGGGGGAAAACAGCGCGCTTTCCTCGGGCCGGTCAAGATGCGGCTCGATGGCGTTGGCGCCGCCCTTGCGGAAGGTGGCCAGCAGCGAGAACAGCAGCGCCAGCAGGTCGCGATAGTCGGCTTCCTTCCAGCGCTCGCCCTTGAACACGCGTGCGATGCCCTTGCCCGCCTTCTTCAGCGTGGTCATCGAATTGCCCAGCACGAAGGCGCCGATCGCCGCGCCGCCGATCGCCATCAGTTCGTGCGGCAGGGCGTGGAAGATCACCCCCATGCTGCCGCCCGACATCAGGAAGCTGCCGAAGACGCACACCAGGATGACGACGAGGCCGACGATATTGAGCATGGAAATTCCGCAAGAATGCGCCCCGCAATGCTCGGGGCCTTTGCTGACTTATAGGACGGCCTGCCCCCGAACGGTGGGCGCTGCGCAATTTTCAGGGGACGCGACCGGAGCACGGCGCGGCGTCCTATATGACTGGGGCACCCCGATTGCTCCCGGAGCCCAGATGTCCGTCAACGCCTACGTCCGCGCCCGCAAGGTGGCAGAGACGCCCCGCAGCACCGAATTCCGGCTGATGACCGAAATCACCGCGCAGATGATCGCCGCGCGCGACGCCGGGCTTTCGGGGGTGCAGCTGGCCCCCGCGCTTCACCGCAACCGCGAAGTCTGGGGCGCCTTCCGCGCGCTCTGCATCGATCCCGCCAATGCCCTGCCCGAACAGCTGCGCGCCGGGATCGTCTCGCTCAGCCTGTGGGTGGACAAGTTCACCTCGCAGGTCATCACCGGGCGCGAAAGCGTGGAGGAACTGATCACCGTCAACCGCACCGTGATGGCCGGTCTGGCGAACGAGAACGGCGCGGTTCCCGCCAGTTGAACAGGAACGGCTGATCGGGCCTTTTTTGGGGCCTCAGTGCGCGGCGACCATCGCCTCGCGGTATTCGGCCATGAGAGCGAAGCGCGGATCGGCCACGGCAAGATCGCCCATCGTCTTGGCCGCCCGCTTGGCAACCTGGCGCATACGTTCGCGGGCGGTCTCGTCATCGCCATGATCAAGCGCGGCCGTTTCGAACAGGCGGCCTTCGACGACCTGGCGGTTGTGCTGCAGGCGCTGCTCCAGTTCGCTGATTTCGCCGGTGTCGAGCACCGCATGGCGCGGGGAAACGGCCCCGGCGGCACGCTCTGCGCGGGTCAGCTTGCGGGGCTGGGCGCGGCGGCGGATGCGGTCGAGCCCGGAATTGCGCATGTGTTCGACATAGCTGTCAGTCAGCGCGCTCATCGCCGAATGGGCCAGATAGTCGCTTGCCCCCGCCTCGGTACGGCCCAGAGCCTCCTCGTCGGCGATGGCAGCCAGGATCGACAGGCCCTCCCCGTCCTCTCCCCCCGCGATCGCGTCAAGCGATACGGTGGTCGCCTCGACCTTGCGGGCAGAGGGGCGCTGGTCGGTCATCAGGCGAAAGCGCAGGCTCTGCAGTTCGCCGCGGATCTGCCAGTTCACGAACGTGGTGAACTGCGCCTTTTCCGGCTCATAAGCCTGAATCGCGCGATGAACGGCGATCGCGCAGCACTGCTCCGCATCGTCCCAGTGGCCGACAAGTCCGTACTGACGGATGAAATGGCGGATGCGCGGCGCGATCAGCTTGAGGATGCGGGCAAAGGCGCGGTCCACCTCGGCCCGCTGCCGCCGGGTCTGCGCGGTGCCTTCGGACGGCGTATTGGCGCTGACCGCGGCAACCGCAGCCTCAAGCGCGACAGTGATCTTGGACATGGCGAACCCCGATGGCACGCGAAGCCCCTTGCGCCGCGTCCATAGGTCCGGAATCTATTCCTATATTTCTGGAACCATCAATCCTATACGAGAGTTATCCACTGATGCGGCAAAATTTGCCGCACAGATGGAGCGATTTTCCTACCTTTTGTCGTCTCGCACTCGCTTCAAGGCTGTCGAAACCCGAAATAGGCCACACCACCCGATATAGGATCAGGCAAATCTTTCCGGCCTTACATGCGTGCCGACATAGTCCATCAGCCATGAACGGTGCGCCGCAACCGCACTTCCCGCCTGGGCGATACGCCGTTCCGCCGCCGCCGAGCCCACTTGCGCGCCCAGCAGCTTGCGCGCGCGGTCGGGCGAAAGGCCACCGGCAAGGAAGCGCTTCGCATCGCCAAGTCCAAGGTGGTGGCCCAGATAGGCCGCCTGCGCCACTTCGGTGGTGCCCGCGCCGATCGTCGCGCCCGAGCGGCGCAGCGCCGCCACGTTCGCGCTGGCATAATCGGCCACCGCCTCGATAGAGGCACGCGGATCATAGCGCAGCGCCAGCAATGCGCCCCGGTTTTCGGCCTTCACCTGCCCGCGCGCGTCAAGCCAGCCATTGCCCTGGGCAGCGGCGTTGAGCCAGGTTCCGGCGCGTTCCGCCTCGCCCTCCCACGTCCCGCTCAGGAACTGGCCAAGGCCCGCCGCGCTTGAACGCGGGTTGCGCGAATAGGGTTGCCAGGCGCCGCCCGAACCCCTGGCCGCCTCTGCATCGACGATCGCCGCCAGCGCCGAGGCGGGAAGGCCCGTCCGCTCCGCCGCCGCGTCCAGCATCCCGGCATAGCGCGCGTTCGGACCATCGCCCATCGCCGCCACGGCCTCTCCGCTGCCGATAGCCGCAGGTGCCCCGGCCTGCGGTACGGCGGCGGCATCCAGCGCTGCGCGCGATTGGGGATCAAGGATCGCCAGCAAGCGGTCGAGCCCGATAGGGTCGCTCTGGCTTATGGAATTCCGGCCTGTCACGGCCGCCGCCGGACCGCCATCCCTCACTTCCGCCTCGTCCGCCGAACCCAGCGCCGCGCGCCACAGCCGGCCGGACATCTCCGAACGCGCGGTATCATAGATCAGCCGCGCCTTCTGCGACGCCGAGAGGCCGGAAGCTGGCAGGCTCCCGGCAGACAGGTCGGAAGAGGCGGCCTTGTCGATCATCGCGCGCGCAGGGTCCGCAGGAAGGCGGCGGCGCTGATATCGTCCGTGGCCGATTGTTCGGCGGCGGCCGCGCTGCGCAGGGCCTCGGCGCGGTAATCGTCGGCGGCGTTCTCGATCCCGCGCAGCACGCCATAGGCGTCCACGGCGACATCGCGCAGCGCGTTCAGGCGCGCCTGCATTTGCGCCTCGCGCGCGGACAGCGCCTGCCGTTCGCCGCGCATGCGCTGCTGCCAGCCCGGCGAGACAAGCGTGATGTCGGCAGCGGCAAGGTCAGCTTCCCGCACCAGCGCGGCGGCCACGCGGGCGCGTTGCTGCTCCACCGCGCCCAGCGCGCCTGCTTCTGCGCGGATGGCGCTGCTCACTTCGTCCAGTTCACGCTGCCGCACGCGCAGCGCGGCGTCATAGGGCGTTTTCATAAGTTCCCTCCAGGATCGACGAGAGCGCCGCGAAATCTTCTGCCGCAAAACTGCGGGTGCGCCTGTCCTGCTTCAGCAGCCCCTCGATACGGGGCGCAAGCGCGACGGCGCGGTCCACTTCGGCGCTGGCCCCCGCGCGATAGGCGCCAAGGCGCACCATCTCCTCCATGTCCTTCCACGTCGCCAGTTCCGCGCGCGCGGCAAGGCGCGTCGCGTTGTCGGCAGGGTCCAGGCAATGGGGCAATGTGCGCGAGACAGAGCGCAGCACGTCGATCGCCGGATAGCGGCCCCGCTCCGCGATCTGGCGGGTGATGACGACGTGGCCGTCAAGAATGCCGCGCACCGCATCGGCCACCGGCTCGTTATGGTCATCGCCATCGACCAGGACGGTGAACAGCCCGGTGATCGCCCCCTGCCCCGCAGTGCCCGGCCCGGCGCGCTCCAGCAGGCGGGGCAATTCGGCGAAGACGGTGGGGGTATAGCCCTTGGTCGCGGGCGGTTCACCTGCCGCCAGACCGATCTCGCGCTGGGCCATGGCAAAGCGGGTGACAGAATCCATCAGGCACAGCACATCCAGCCCCGCGTCGCGGAAATGCTCGGCAACGGCCAGCGTGGTCCAGGCTGCCTGACGGCGCAGCAGCGCGGGTTCGTCCGAAGTGGCGACCACCACGACGCTGCGCGCCAGCCCCTCTTCGCCAAGATCGTCCTGAATGAATTCCTGCACTTCGCGGCCACGTTCACCGATCAGGCCGATGACCGCGACATCGCATTCGGTCCAGCGCGCCAGCATCGAGAGCAGCGTGGACTTGCCCACGCCCGATCCGGCGAAAAGACCAAGGCGCTGCCCCCGGCACAGCGGTGCGAACAGGTCCAGCGCGCGCACCCCCGTATCGATCCGGGCACCCACGCGGGTGCGGGCCGAGGCGGGCGGCGGGGCGGCCTTGATCCGGCGCTGTTCGCGCCCCTGCGGCAGCGGCCCCTTGCCGTCTACCGGGCGCCCCAGACCGTCCACCACCCGGCCCAGCCAGCCCGAGGACACCCGCAGGCCCAGCTGTCCGGCAGACAAGTCCGCGCGCGATCCCGAGGCGATCCCCTCCGGCTCGTTGAAGGGCATGCAATGGGCGATGCCGTGGTCCAGGCCCACGACTTCGGCCTCGATCGGACCGGCGGGCGCCTGCAGCGTGACGCGCGATCCGATCCGCGCGGCCCCGGCAAGGCCGTCCACCTCGATCAGCGCCCCGCGCACCGCCACCACCCGGCCATAACGCTGGTCAGGCGCAAGCATACGCAGGCCGGATGCGGCAGCGGCCAGCGGCATGGGCTATTCCGGCGCCGTTTCGGCAGCGGCCGCGCGGGCCAGCGCTTCAGCCTCATAGGCGATCAGCCAGCGGCATTCGGCCAGCGCCTGGTAGAACTGGCCGACCGACACCTTGTTGGCAAAAGCGACGCAGACCGCCTTCGCCTCTGGTGCCTGCAGCGCACCCAGCAGGACTTCCAGCCTTTCCAGCAGGGCCTGCTGATGGCGGGCAAGGTCGGCCGGGTCGATATAGGCCATCATGCACGCAAAATAGAGCTGTTTGGCCGGCGAAGTCGCATCCTGCGGCTTCATCACGTCGCGTCCGCGCAGGATCGTGGCGTCGTTTTCCAGCACCAGATCGGTGCGGCCGACCGCGCGCAGAACCGCGCCGTTCACGATCACCGGCTCGCCGTTGCGAAGCGAAATTCGAAGCGTCATGTGCAGGAATGCCCCTTTGAGACCGTCATTATAGGAGGGCGGATAGGCGCTCCGGTGCAGGGAGGCAATTTTTGCCGGGTCACGCGGCAGGTTCGCGCGGAAACATGCCCCGGAAAGGAATTTATCCTGCCCCCAACCGCCCGGCTGCCGATCATCCTACAATGCCTGTGTCCGGTGCGTGGGTGCGCCGCCCGGAGATGCCAATTTCGCCGCAGGACGGCACAGGAGACATGTAATGAGCCTCTATTCCGCCCTTTATGCCGGCGTTTCGGGCCTCAGCGCGCAGTCGAGCGCGATGGCCACCGTCGCGGACAACATCACCAACGTGAACACCGTGGGCTACAAGGGCACGTCGGCGCAGTTCGAATCCCTGGTCAACGGCGGCTCGATGTCCAGCTATTCGGCGGGCGGCGTTTCGGCCACGGCCAAGTCTCTGATTTCCAAGCAGGGTCTGCTGCAGGCCAGTTCCAGCCTGACCGACATCGCGATCGACGGCGCGGGCTTCTTCGTCGTGCGTTCCACCGCCGACGCCAGCGGCGCCACCGCCTTCACCCGTTCGGGGTCGTTCACCACCGACAGCTCGGGTTACTTGCGCAACACCTCGGGCTATTACCTGATGGGCTGGCCGCTCGACACTTCGGGCAACTATGCCAACAACGGCGCGATTTCCTCGCTCGAACCGATCCGCCCGACCGCGCTGACCGGCGCCGCAGCGCCGACGACCTCGATCGAACTGCGCGCGAACCTTGATTCCACCTCGGAAGCGGTCACCGGCTATACGGCGGGCGACATGTCGAGCAAAGCAGTGAACCCGCAGTTCTCCCGCTCGGTAGAGATCTACGACGCACAGGGCACCGCGCATACGCTGACCTTCAACTTCGTGAAGACCGGCCCTAACCAGTGGGCCGCAGAAATCACCGGCGACCCGGCCGACATCACCGCCGTCAACGGCCAGGCCATCGACCCCAGCGGCATGATTGCCAGCACCACCGTCAGCTTCAACGCCGACGGCAGCCTCAACCTGGGCGATCCCGCGCAGCCCTTGTTCGACAACCTGCAGCTGGAATATGCCAACGGCGCGGCCGCGATGCCGATCAGCCTCGACCTTGGCAGCAACGCCGGGCTTGACGGGCTGACCCAGTTCGGCAGCACATCTGCCCTGCTGTCCTCGACCGTGGACGGCGGCATGCTGGGCACGGTCGCTTCGGTGAAGATCTCCGATACCGGCGTCGTCAGCGCTGTGTTCGACGATGGCACCTCGCGCGCGATCTACCAGCTGCCGATCGCCACCTTCCAGAACCCGGACGGCCTTACCCGCATCGGTGGGAATGCCTATATCGTGTCGGAAGATTCGGGCAATTTCGCGCTGAACGAGCCGGGCACGGTGGGCGGCGGCAAGATTTCCGCCAGCATGCTGGAAGCATCGAACGTCGATCTCGCGTCCGAATTCTCGAACATGATCCTGTTCCAGCGCGCCTACAGCGCATCGTCCAAGATCATCACCACGGTGGACGACATGCTGCAGGAAGTCAGCAACCTGAAGCGCTGACCACGCCCTTGCGAAGCGGCTGATCCGTGTCCCTCAACTCCATCCTCAGTTCCGCCATATCGGGGCTCTCCGCCTCGCAGGCGGGGATGCAGACGGTCTCGAACAACATCGCGAACGTCGGCACCGTGGGCTATGCGCGCCAGAAGGTGGCGCAAAGCGCGTCGGTGGCGGCCGGATCGGTCAACGGCGTGGTCGTGGGCGAGCCTTCGCGCGTGGCCGACAAGTTCCTGGAGAACGCGGTCTACCAGCGCGCCGGCACCGCCGGACGGGCAGAAGCAGCCGCCAACTACCTTGACCGGCTGCAGTCGCTGCTGGGATCGCCCAGTTCGCAAAGCGGGCTGGCGTCGCGGCTTTCGGCGATCACCAGTTCGATATCGCAAGTCACCGGCCTGCAGGGTTCTGCCGAATCCATCGCGCTGTTCACCGGCAACGTGGACGACACGATAGACACGCTGCAGGGCCTGCAGTCGGACGTCACCAACTTGCGCGCCGATGTGGAAAGCGAAGTCTCCGATACGGTCGACCGGGTGAACGTGCTGCTGCAGAAGATCCATGGCCTCAACGCCGATGTATCGCGCCTGCAGGGCCTTGGCCTCAGCACCTCCGGCCCGGCGGACGAGCGGATGAGCGCGCTGGAAGAGCTGAGCGGGCTGGTCGAAGTCAGCGTGCGCGAACAGCCCGATGGGCGCGTCACCATCGACACCGCATCGGGGCAGGTGCTGCTGGACAAGCGGCTGCGCCAGCTGAGCTATGCCGATCAGGGCGTGATCGGCGCGCAGACCAGCTATTCCGCCATCGACATCCGCTTTGCCGGCGATGACGGCACGATGCAGGCATCGACCGGGGAAACGATCGCCTCCACCGCGGTCGGCGGCAAGCTTGGGGGCCTTCTCGACATGCGCGACCGGGTGCTGCCGGGCTTCTCCGAACAGCTGGGGCAGTTGTTCACCGGCCTTGCCCAGACGCTGAACGCGGTGTCGAACGCGGGCACCACCCTGCCTGCGCCGCAGACGCTGACGGGCCAGGCGAACGGCCTTGTCGGCAGCGACCGGCTTGGCTTTACCGGCAAGGCGACGTTCGCGGTGGTG
The DNA here is from genome assembly GCF_002896965.1 of Novosphingobium guangzhouense. Lineage (GTDB taxonomy): Bacteria > Pseudomonadota > Alphaproteobacteria > Sphingomonadales > Sphingomonadaceae > Novosphingobium > Novosphingobium guangzhouense. The sequence goes on along the minus strand of NZ_LYMM01000067.1, from coordinate 3,179 downwards.
TCGAGCGAGGGGACCATGGTGGCCAAGACCACCGTGGATTTCGACGCCCTGCCTGCTGGAGCCACCGTTGACGCCGCGATCGCGGCCATCAACGCCGGGCTTTCTCCTGCGGCCAGTGCCAGCTTCACCGATGGCGTGCTGTCGATCAGCGCCGCCTCCAGCGCCAACGGCGTGGCCATCGCGCAGGACGCCGATGCGCCGAGCGAGCGCGCGGGGGTTGGGTTCTCGCAGTTCTTCGGGCTTAACAACATCGTGCGTTCGGGCAGCAGCGCGCTGACCCCTTCGGGCTTTGTGGCCAGCGATCCGACCGGCTTCACGGCGGGCGAGACGAGCCAGCTGGTGCTGCGCGATTCCACCGGAAAGATCCTCGCCGATCAGACCCTTACCGCTGCCGATGGGGACACCTGGGGCACCGTGATCGACCAGCTTAACGGCGGCGATCTGGCGAAGTACGGCAGCTTTGCGCTGGACGATACCGGCCGCGTCGCCTTCACGCCCAAAGTCGGCAATGCGGGCGCGACGATCGAAGTGCCGGTGGACAGCACAAGTCGCTATGGCACCGGGCTGACCTTCTCGGCGCTTTCAGGCCTCACCGGCGTGGCAAGCGGGCTGAATACCGCGCAAGTCTCTGCCGACATGCTCAACGATACCGCGCGCGTGCCGCTGGCCCGGTTGCAGGCCGATGTGGCGGTGGGCGAAAAGGCGATCGGCGCGGGCGATATCCGCAATGCCACCGCCTTCGTCGATGCGCTGGCCGGGACGGCGGACTTCGGCAAGGACGGCAAGAGCACGATCGCGGCCTTCGCCAACCGCCTGCTCGGCAACGTCGGCGCCCAGGCATCGCTGGCGCAGACCACTTACGACGATGCCTCTGCCCGCCTCAGCGATGCGGCGACGCGGCGCGATTCCTATTCCGGCGTCAACATCGATGAGGAACTCGCGCAGATGGTCGTCCTGCAGAACAGCTACTCGGCCGCCGCGCGGGTGATGACCACCGCCTCGCAGATGTACGACGCCCTTCTCGACATGGTGTGATCCGATGACCCGCGTTGCCACCGTTCCGCTTCAGCAGACCCTTTCCAGCGCCATCCAGCGTTCGCAGCAGAGCCTTGCCAACAGCCAGCTGCAACTGGCGACGGAAAAGAAGGTGAACGATTACGCCGGGCTGGGCCTCGATGCGGTGCGCACGCTTTCGGCCAAGTCGATGCTGGCCACGCAGCAGAGCTACAAGACCAACATCGGCCGCGTCTCCACCACGCTGTCGCTCTATCAGGCGAACATCGAGGCGGTCGACAGTTCGATGACCAGCCTGCGCAACGAACTGTTCAGCGCGGTCGGCACCGGCAATTCCCCCGGCCTGCAGGACATCATCGAAGACGCCTTCGGCGACTTGCGCAATGCGCTGAACGCGAAGGAAGCAGGCGTGCCGCTTTTCGCCGGATCGCAGACCGCCAGCACGCCCTTCGCGCCGACTTCGCTGGACGATCTGGCGAACTACGATGCCGCCAGCGCCTTCACCAACGACGCCGTGCGCCTTTCCACGCGCGCGGGCGACGGGCTGGACGTACAGTACGGCATCGGCGCCAGCGACATCGGCAGCGGGCTGATCCCCGCATTCCAGGCCCTTGCCGCCGCTGGCCCCTTTGGCGATACGCTGACCGAAGAACAGACGCAGGCGATCAACGACGCGCTCGATCTGCTGGACACCGGCATCACGCAAGTCCAGTCCGCCAACGCTCGCAACGGCCGGATGCAGGCCAAGGTGGAAACGCTGAGCACCCGCGCGGATGACCGGGTGACGCTGCTGACCGAAGTGATCGGATCGGTGGAAGATGCCGATCTGGGGCAGGTGGCCATTGATATCTCGCAGCGCCAGACGATCCTTGAGGCCAGCTATTCGGTGTTCTCGCAGCTCAATTCCATGTCGCTGGTGAACTTCCTCGACTGATCGTCACACGAAGGCTTACTTCTTCCCCGCTTCCAGCAGATCCGCGAAATCTCCCGCCGGGCTGGCCGAGGGGATCGCCGCCATCGCCTGCGCCAGCTTGCCCGGATCGACCGCCCCGGCAGTCCCCGTCAGCATCTCGAACACCGGCGCGGAAGGCAGGCCCCTGAACGCCGCCGCATAGCGCGCGTGAAGCCCGGAAAGCGCGTCCTCGTGCCCCAGCATCGCTTGCGAGATCGCATGGCGCAGCACTTGTGCCTGCGCCACCGCGTCAAGGGTGCGGGCCTTGGGCAAGGCGGGCGCGGAAAGCGTGGCATAGCGCGCCCAGTCACGCCGCTGCCACAGGATTTCGGCCTGCAGCGCCGAAGTTCCGGGCAAATCCTGCAGCACGGCCAAAGCCTCGTCAGCGCGGCCCACTTGCGTCAGCGCGGCCGCCTCCACCCGCTTGCGGTCGGCGATCATCGTATCGGGCAGGCCCGGATCGTCGGTTTCGCGCAAGGTGCGCAAGGCGCGCTCGGGCCGTCCGGCAAGGATGTAGAGCCCCGCCACCCGCGCCGAAAGCGGCCCGCGCGCAAGGTCGCCCGCGCGCTGCATCAGCTGATAGGAAAGCAGGTCCGCCGCGCGCTCGTAAAGCCCGGCCTGCTGCAGCCGCGCGGCAAGGCGGCTTGCCAGAAGATCGCCTGCAGCGCCGTTCGGGGCCAGATCGCGATAGTCCCAGTAAAGCCCCGCCGCCTTGTCCAGCGGCAGCTTGCGCGCAGGGTCCAGCGCGGCGGCCAGCTTGGCGCGCAGGCCCGGCAGGAAATCCGGGCCAAAATCGGCAACATTGTGAAAGCGCACCAGCGCAGCCCCGGCGGACAGCGTGCCCGCAAGATCGCCGCGCCCGTCGGCAAGGCGATAGGACAGGCGCAGCGCCCGTTCCTCTATCGCGTCCCCGCGCCAGGCATAGCGGATCGCGTCCAGTTCCTTCAGTGCCGCCTCGGGACCGATCGCCTTGCGCGCCACATCGCCTTCCAGCTTGCTGAGGCGCGCATCCATGCGTTCCACCGGGTTGCCGGACTGTACCACGCGGGCAAAGCGCAGGCGCGCCGGGTCCACCCGGCCCAGCGCCTGCTCCGCACGGGCGCGCAGAAGGTTGGCGGCGGGATCACGGTCAGGCAGCCAGGATAGCCAGTGCAGCGCCCTGGCGGGCGCGCCGCCCTCCACACCCGCGCGCGCGGCGGCCAGCACGAACGCC
>NZ_LYMM01000066.1 GCF_002896965.1 Novosphingobium guangzhouense | reverse complement strand
TGTGTTTCGGCGTGCAAGTGGTGCCCACCTGACTCGGTGATCGGCGCCTAATCGGGGACCACCCCCGGGTCATCTTTGTTCGTTGGCTAATTGGGGCTGACGACGAGGCGGAGGATGACGACGGTGGAGACGATTGGACGGATCAGGCGTGCATATTTCGTGCAGCGGCAGTCGGTGCGGGAGATTGCGCGGCGGCTGCATGTTTCGAGGAAGACGGTCAGGAAGGCGATCGAGGCCGAGGACGGCAAGTTCAGCTACGATCGCACGGTTCAGCCGAAGCCCAAGCTCGGGCCCCACGTCACCGAGCTCGAGCGGTTACTGGCGGAGAACGAGCGCAAGCCCCGGCGCGAGCGGCTGACGCTGATCAGGTTGTTCGAGGCGTTGCGGGCGCAGGGATATGAAGGCGGCTACGATACGGTTCGCCGTCATGCCCGCCGCTGGCAGCGCGAGGAAGTGGGCCGCACGGCGACCGCTTTCGTGCCGCTGAGCTTCGAGCCCGGCGAGGCGTACCAGTTCGACTGGAGCCATGAGGTCGTGGTGCTGGCCGGCGTGACGACGACGGTGAAGGTCGCCCATATGCGGCTGTGCCATAGCCGGATGTTCTTCGTGCGAGCCTATCCCCGCGAGACGCAGGAGATGGTGTTCGACGCCCATGCGCGGGCGTTCGCCTTCTTCGGCGGCGTCTGCACGCGCGGGATTTACGACAACATGACCACCGCGGTGGATGCGGTGTTCCTGGGCAAGGAACGCAAGTTCAACCGCCGCTTCCTGCAGATGTGCAACCATTACCTGGTCGAACCAACCGCCTGCACGCCGGCGGCGGGGTGGGAGAAGGGCCAGGTCGAGAACCAGGTCGGCTTGGTGCGCGAACGCTTTTTCACCCCGCGGCTGCGCTTCGCCAGCTATGACGAGCTGAATGCCTGGCTGCTCGACCGCTGCCGGGAACACGCCAATGTCCATCGCCATCCCGAGCTGCGCGATCGCACCATCGCCGACGTGTTCGAGGACGAGAAGACGGCGTTGATGCGTATGCCGTTGGTCCCGTTCGACGGCTTCCACGCGGTCGCGGCCTCAGTCTCGAAGACGCTGCTCGTGCGGTTCGACTACAACAAGTACTCGGTGGCGGCGCGTGCGCTCGGGCGTCCGGTCGAAGTCCACGGTTATGCCGACCGCATCGTCATCCGCCAGGGCGACGATATCGTCGCCGAACACGATCGCCGCTTCGGTCGTGAGCAGACCGTCTATGATCCTTGGCACTACGTGCCGGTTCTGGCGAAGAAGCCAGGTGCGCTGAGGAATGGCGCGCCGTTCAAGCAACTGGCCCTGCCACCAGCACTGGAGCGCCTTCGTGGCAAGCTGAAGGGCAGCAACGATGGCGATCGGCAGATGGTCAAAATCCTGACAGCGGCCACGGTCGATGGCCTCGATGCACTCGAAGCGGCTGCCGCCGAAGCGTTGGCCCAAGGGGTCACCAGCGCCGATGTCGTACTCAATATTCTGGCCCGGTCCCGATCGGCGCCGATGGAGCCCAGCATCGCCACGCCCGAGCATCTGCAGCTCAAGATCGAGCCCATCGCCGATGCTGGCCGCTACGATCGCCTGCTGCCCGTGCGGAGGGCAGCATGATGATGGAGCGCCATGAGATCATCGGCCTCATGGCCGAGTTGAAGCTCGCCGGCATGCGTCATGCCTATGATGAGGTCATTGCCGACGCCCTCAAGCGCCGGCATCCCGTTCAGCACGTCGTTGGCGACCTGCTGAAGGCCGAGGTCGCCGAGAAGCACGCCCGTTCCATCAAGTACCAGATGGCCGCATCCAAGCTGCCGCTTGCCCGCGAACTCGACGGCTTCGAGTTTACCGGCACACCGATCAACGAAGGGCTGGTTCGCGACCTTGCCACTGGCGCCTTCCTCGCCAGCCAGCGCAATGTCGTCCTGGTCGGCGGCACGGGATCGGGAAAGACCCACCTCAGCATTGCCATCGCGCGCAACTGCATCCGCAGCGACGCCCGCGTCCGGTTCTACAATACCACCGACCTGGTGAACCTGCTCGAACTGGAGACCCACCAGGGCCGGGCCGGCAAGCTCGCCGAACATCTCTCGCGGCTCGACCTTCTGATCCTCGACGAACTGGGGTATCTGCCGTTCGCGCGCACCGGCGGCCAGTTGCTGTTCCACCTCATCAGCCGCCTCTATGAACGCACTTCGATCATCGTCACCACCAACCTCGCCTTCGGCGAATGGCCCACCGTCTTCGGTGACGCCAAGATGACCACCGCTCTGCTCGACCGGCTCACGCACCATTGCGATATCATCGAGACTGGCAACGACAGCTGGCGCTTCAAAAATCGAAGCTGAGCCCATCCACACGAAAAAGAAGACGATTTACGCCGTGGCGGGATGTCTCCGGGCTACGTCCTCCGCCATCCCGCCACGGCGTAAGCGCCCGTCAAACCCCGGTCCCCTATTGCACGCCGATCCCGGTCCCCGTTTGCGCGCCGATTGACAGACTAGGCGGATTCCCTGGAGATTGGACCTGCGAGGTCTCCTGTGACGGCGCGATCGGGTCGACCTGAACGCGAGGCGCAGACCGACCGAACTTGAAACGGGAAAATTGCGACCGGCGGATCGACGAAGGCGTAGAGGGTTGATGATGCCATGCTGGCGGCTGCTCTTATGGAAGGTGCCCGACGCGGTGGCGGTGACCCACGTTAATGGGTGCGCACCAGACAAATGCGCCCGTCCCGTCCAGCCTTTCGTTCGTCGAAGCGGGGGCAACAGGTTGTTTCCGCCCGAATGGATCAAGTTCGCCCGCAGATGGTTAAACCACTTCCCCACAAGGAGAACATCATGACCACCGATAGCACGATCTCCACGCTCAACGGCCTGATCAAAACGACCCTCGATAGCATGAAGGGCTATCAGGACGCTGCCAAGGATGCGCACAGCACCCAGTTCGCCACGATGTTCGCGGAGTTCGCCCGGGACCGTAGTGCGGCGGCGACCGACCTGCAGGCCGAAGTTCGCCGACTGGGCGGAACCCCGGAAGACGACAGCAGCTTTCTGGCTGCCGCTCACCGGACCTTCATGGATCTGAAGCAGGCAATTACCGGCAAGGACGACAAAGCGATCATTCAGGAAGTCGAGCGTGGTGAAGACCACATCAAGGCCAAGTTCGAAGACGCCTTGCGCGACGCAGACCTGGATCCGTCTTCACGTCCCGTAGTGGAAAAGGCTTTCGTTTCGGTCAAGGAAGGCCACGATAAAATGAGCGCGCTCAAGCACAGCATCGCATGATAACTTGAGGCCGCCTGCTTGCGGGCGGCCTCATGCCCTATCAACGACGATGCACAGTCTGCGTCTGCGTCGTTCATTGTTGAGGGCAAGTGAATGTATGGCCACGACGAAGAGCGACGCCGTGCACCCTGCCGGTTGGCGAGCGTCAGCATCCCCGCGCGGGCGATCCTTCGTCGGTTTCAGTTCAAGGCCCTGCGTCAGCATTTTTTGGCGCAAATGGCGGCTTGATCCCGGCACCTGTGTTGCGTGAAGCTGCCGGCCCTGAGACATGAGGAGCCAATGGTTCTCCAACTATGAGGTAGAATTGCGCCGGAAGGCGCAGCCAGTTAAGTTGCGCCTGCTTCGGCTCCCACAAACATCCCATACCATTGTCCGGTAATGGTGCGGATCATTAACATCTCCCTATCGTCTCCCTCGGGCTGAAGTCGATAGCGGTCGTGATCGGCATTGTTCCCCAGCCATTCCCGCGCCCAGGGCATCGCTGCAAACTTGCTATCGAGGTCGCCCTTCCTCACCGCGATGCTGCCGCTGTCCTCGCGAACCAACTTCCACTCCATTGCCGCAAACCTCCTTTCTCAGGCTGAATCGCGGGGTAAATTTCCGAAGCCAGATCAGGTTCCCGCCCGCTTGCTGACGCCTCGGCAGCGCAGTGCCCGCCCCTCTGCTTATTTTCTTGGTCGAAACACCTTGAAAGCCGCGTGACCAAAATTAGCTCAATGAAACCGGACGCCAAATCGGGTCCGGTTGGACATCGAGAGCGCCGGCTCTTGGTTACCGGCGCATCCCATGCCCAAATTGCTTCATTGGAGGATTTGGAAATGAGACCGACCTTTGATTTTACCCCCTATCGCCGATCGACGGTAGGCTTCGACCGACTGTTCAACCTGCTCGAAGCGGGGGCGCGCGAGGACGAGGGCTACCCGCCCTTCGACATCGAGCGGCTCGACGACGACAATTTTCGCATCACCGTCGCGGTCGTCGGCTTCAAGCCGGAGGATATCGAAATCGTCGCGCAGCAGAACCTGCTCACAGTGACCGGAAAGCATGTCGGTGACGCCAACAAGGGCGAATACCTGCATCGCGGTATCACGACCCGGGCTTTCGAGCGGCGCTTCCAGCTCGCCGATTTCATCGAGGTGGCAAAGGCGAACTTCGAGCACGGCCTCCTGACGATCGAACTGACGCGCGTCGTGCCTGAAGCCATGAAGCCGCGTCGGATCGAGATCGGGGGCAGGGCGTCCGGCACCAAGCGAGTGGGCGAGTTGAAGGAGCAGGCGAGCGAAGTGACCTGATCCTGGCGCGCATCAGCCTGCCGGCGCCGCCTCCGGCCACCCCGGTGCGCGGCGTTCGGCAGGTTCGGCCTTTCATCCAGCCAGAAAAGGAGATGTCACCTTGGCAATGCGTGACAACCCACGGAGATTGCAGAGGTATTTCGCCGATCGCGCGGATGCGTAATTGAGACGATCACCGGTTGCCCGTGTCAACCGCGCACGGCATGCTCCGGCACATGCTCGATCCCTTTGCTTCCGACAGCTTCATCGTACGCGCCGAGGTCCATATCCTGGAGATCGAGCCCAAGATCACCCGCACTCTCGAGCTGCCAATGGGTCTGAACTTCGCCGAACTGCATGAAGTGCTTCAGGCCGCCTTTGGCTGGACCGACAGCCATCTCCATCAGTTCAATGTCGGCGGCCTCATATTCGGCGCACCGGAGTTCGATCAGGACGGGCTGTTCGACAACCGGATTTTCGAAGCCACCCAGCTAAGGCTCATCGATTTCGCTTTTCCTTACGACCCCGATGGCCAGCCACTTACTATCGTCTATGAATACGACCTTGGGGACAACTGGCGTCACCTGCTCCGCCTCGAAAGGCTCCCACGCGAAGAGGGCGTCAACTATCCGCGATGCGTCGCCGGTGCACGCTCGGGTCCACCGGAAGACGTCGGCGGCACTGGGGGCTATGCAGACTTCCTGGACGCCTGGCTGGATCCCGATCACGAGGATCACAAGGCCATGCGTCGCTGGGCCGGTCGAAAATTCCATCCCGAGCAATGCAATCTGGACGCCATCAACAAAGCCATGCGCGTCGCACGCGGCAACTACAGGTTTCGCCAGGACAAGGCATGATAATCGGCGCCATCCGGACGCCGTGACTGTCGTTGCACATGCGATATCAATCGTATTCGGGCGCCCCGCGCCCCGATTGAACCGGACTGGGGCCATGGCGTTGCCATGCATCGAAAAGGCGGCGGAGAAATCGAGATGCCAGCTCGTTCCCCAGACGTGCCTGCGGCCCCCGGAACGGGTCGTGTGTCGACATTGTCTCTGATTGCAATACTTCAACCGGTGCAAGGCCGCTCAGGACGGGGCTGCCTTGACGCGGCGCCTGGGCTGCGTACAGCGTGGAGCAAGGGGGCCGGCGCGGAACGCGACCTCGTTACCCGTCGCGGCCCCTTGCAGTCCAAGCGCATTTCACTGACCGGGGGTCGGGAGGTTCTCGTCGTGCAACACAAGAGCCTGCGCTTTGGGCTCAGAGCCGCCCGGCGTGGTCGCCAATCCTCTGCATGAGCTCGCTAAATTCAGGCTGTCCACGGTAATAGAGTGCCCGCGTCGACCGGTAGGCGCGCTCGAACAATGCGCGCGTATCGGCATCGCTCAGATGGAAGGCGGGGTTTTCGGCAATGTTCCTGTTGTCGGCAACGGGGAACCGGGTGTTCTTGTGCGCGATGTAGTCTGTCGAGCCGATGAATGCCTGAACCTCAGGGTCGCCCAGCAGGCAATATACGTCGTAATAGTGGCGCAGGAAGTTTTGCGGCATGCTGCTGTCGGCGGCATGCTTGCGGAACTTTGTCGAGATTGTCTGCAGCTTCTCGACCAGCGTATAGCCGGGGAGGTAGCAGGCCACGTCAATCGCGCGATTGTCGACGAGGCCCGGCAGCCCGGCTGCGGCGGCGCGATCATAGGCCCACGAGCTGATCAGGCACGGCCGGTTCGGCGCTACCTGATCGAAACCGGCCTCGAGCAGGATGCCTGCCTTGATTCCTTCGGGAAGGGCATGGGTGCTGGGGTAATGGAGCCGGATGCCGGCGCTGCGCATGCGGACATCGTCGAATGCGGTGTCACGTTCAGCACCTTCAAAGCCAGGGATGCGCAAGTGCCCGGGCAAGCCGTCGTAGAAGCTGCGGCGGGCATCGACATGGGCAGCCTTGTTCTGGTTCCTGCCCATCGGGAGGTCGCCGCTCGGATGAATGAGGATGTCGATATCTTCGGAGAAGCGATGGATCAGGCCGTATCCCTTGGATAGCGAGGTTCCGCCCTTGAGCTCGAATGTGAAGCCGAGCTGCTGCAGGCCCCACAGGCCATGCATGACCCAGTAGTCCTTCTCGTCAAGACCGGGATCAATCGCCTCGTCACGCGCGACGACGGCAAGCAGATCGGCAAAGTCAGGGCTGTCATGCAGTAGCATCGCCTTCGGTCGCTACGCTGTCTGAAGGATGTGCGCGAGCAACCGCTCGGCACGCGCCGAGCCGAAGTCCTTCACCGCGCGTGCAAGCAGGCTGCGATCCATTTCGCCGGCCTTTGCGAGTGCTCTTGGAAGGACCGTCTCCTTGTCCTCGGGCAACCGGTCGAGGTTGTGCAGGAGGTCGACGAGCAGCACTTCGCGGGACAGTCGCCTGGGTACGCCGGAGCGCATGCGAAAATCATACATGCGCCCGTCGAGCTTGAACCGGCCGTGGCGCTTTCGGTTGTAGACCACCGGTTCATTGTGAAGCTGCGTCGTTCCGACGCCGAGGCTGTTGAACGCACTTGGCGAGACCAGCAAAAATCGATCGTCTCCCAGGAAGGTCTCGACGAGCTTTTCCGTTTTCGCAGGCGCCGCGCCAAACCGGGTCCGGCGCGGCGTCATATAGACCCCTGCCGAGACTTTCTCGAGGCGCCCTTCGTCGACCAGTTGACGCAGATGACGATCGACCGCGTTGGACCAGCGCGCAAGATCCTTGCGGCGGTAAACCTGGCCAGGGCGCAAGTGGCGCTTGAGTTGGGTGAGAGCTGACATGGCGTGTTTCCTGAGGAAAAAATAATGCGATGTCCCCAGAATTGCAATAATTGTCATTGAGAATTCATGCAACGAAGCTATCTGTGAAAGGCGAGATAACGGTGCGCCCGTCGATCTTGCTCGGCATGGCAATGGCCGACGGCCAGCGCCAAGGCCGGATCGAACGGGTTTGCCCATAGCCGTTTGCGCAAAAGGGTTCGGCTGCCATGGCCTTGCCGGCGATGGCGGACCACTCCGGCGCCGGAGTGGCCCGTCTGCTCAAAATACTCGCGGCCTGCGGCGGGGCGCCAGCGTTGCGCGCGGCTCCGGGCTCCTCGAGCCTGTGTGTCTGTCTGTCTGTCTGTCTGGCGCCCCGCCATCGCCTCAGCCTTCGATCTTTTAGCCGATCCGGCATCAATGCTCCGTTGCCGCGAGAAGTCGCGGCGGAAGCAGGGCGCATTGATGAAGATTGGTCGATGCGCTAGCTGCTGGCGACTTTCAGCGCATCCAGCGTCTGCGGTGTGATGGTGCCGGTTACGGTAAGGCCATGGGCGGTCTGGAACTTGCGCAGAGCCTTGCGCATCATCGGTCCGACATGGCCGTCGATCGTGCCGCGATAGTCGCCGTGCCCGAGTAACCCAATCTGGACGCGCTGCACCATGGCCTTGAACCGCTCGGTGCGGCCTTCCATCGTCAGGGACGAGCCCGCGCGGGGCGGCGAGGCGCGATCCGGTCCGGCGGAACTTGGCATGTTCAGGAGAGAATTGGGGCGCACCGTCGAGGAGGGGGCGTCATAGCCGGTGGCATCCTTCGGGGGCGTGTAGACGGGGCTCGATATTGGAGGCGAATAAACCGGTGCATCGTAGCCGCCGCTGCTGGACCTGTGGCTCGTGTGACTGGTGTGGCTGTAATGGCCCCCGCTTCCCGAGCGATGAGAGCTATGGCTGCGGTGGCTGCTGTGGCTTCGATGATCCGCGAAGTGCATCGGATGGTCCTGCCTGAAAATCTGCAGAAGCCTGGCATTGTTGGGATCGTCGACAGGCGTCGATGTCGCATCGGTAAGCGATGCCTGGAGCGGGCTCGGCTTGAACAGACCGGCAGCAAGAAGGCTGGGGATCAGGAATTTCTTCGGAATCATAAAGGCGTGACCCTCACGCCGGCCTGCTCATCAGGATGCCACTCGAAAAAGCCGCTGCACAAGTCGCGTTCGCGGCAATCCCGGCAGGGCGGCGGATACTTGCGTTTCCAGTCAGAAATCGAGGCGGGAGCCAGCGCCCAATACGCCCGCGGTACGGTGCACCTGGGGAAGTTGAACAAGCGGATGGCGATGCCATGCAGCAGGGACGTGTCGATGGCCCGGGATATGGGGGTGAAATCCGCAGCATGGTCGACGAAGAGATCGGACCACCGGTTCTTCGCAAAGCCGATGTTTTCCAGCTGCATCACCGACCAGCTTTCCACAAACCGAAGCCGGGCGGCTACATAGTGCGAGAGTGCAGGCAGGTCGTGCAGATTGGTCGAGGTCAGCACTGTGCGCAGTTCGATACGGGCGCCTGCCTGCATCAGGGCCGAGAAGCTATCATGCAGGCGATCGAAGGCGCCCTGCTTCCCGACGATGAAATCGTGCGTCGCCGGCACGTGGGAATAGAGCGGGATGCCCCAGCTCACACGGCGATAGAGGGGCGCGCGCAATCTCGGCACGTCCGCCAGGTCGAAATGCTGCCCGTTCGTGAGGACATGAAACTCCAGGTCGGCGCGCTCGGTCAACACGGCCTCGATCAGATCGAGCAGGCGCGGCTTGTACAGGGTCGGTTCGCCCCCGGTAATGCCGATGACGCTGCCCGGCTCCGCCAGCATGCAGGCTTTCTCGAAGTGATCGAACCGGTCGATGTGCGTCTTCTTGGGCGGCTGCGAGCACATCACGCACAGCTGGTCGCAGCGTTCGGTCACAAGCAGGGTGTTGTGCGCCGATCCGCTGCGCAAAAGCCGTTCGGCGCGCCCGGCCCCCGGATCGACCAGCAGGACATCGCCGCTCAGCTGATGGCCCGCAAAGCCGTCGATCGAGATCAGCCCCTCCCGGCCCGCGAAGAGGGTGCCGCCATCGTCATCCTCGACAAATAGCGCGTCTGCCTCGCCAGTATGATCGGTCTCGCCAATGTGATCGTTTGGGCCAGTGTGGTCGTTTGGACGCAACCGCAGTCTGGTCACGAAAGGCGTTGCCGGCTCGGCGGCGATCTGAAGCGACAGCGGGATCATGAAATCCGGACGCCCAGCTGCTCAGGGATGGCGGGCAGGCGAAGCCACATCGCCAGGGAATAGCGCACCGCCGGATCCTGCGAGTAGATGGGCTCGAATACGAAATCGAAAATGTGCAGATGCTTGCGGCAAAATTCAGTCTCGGTTCGCTCGATGTCGACGCGGCCATATCGGGCAAGGTCATCGATGAGGTCCCGGCCGCAAAACGGCTGGTAGGCGCAAACCGTGCAGCTCGGGTCGAACTGGTTCGTGGAGGCTTCGTTGAGGGCGAGGCGCTCCGGCGTGTTCCAGCCCGTCTGGACATCGCCGATGGAAAGATCGATTACCCCGGAACGTGCCAGCATGCGGGCCTCGTCGGTCGGATAGACGGTGCCGTCATAGTCGATGACGACATAGTCGACCCCGACCGGGTTGGGATTCCTCAAATCGACATGGCGGTCGGCACCAGGCTGAAAGACACGCCTGAGGCAGATGCTGAAATAGGATTCCTCGAGCACGCTGGACTTGTCCAGCCAGTTGCGCTCGATGATCCGGCGCACGAAACGCTCATAGTAGCTGCGCCAGCCCTCGTCCTGCTCCCGGGACTGCTTGTGACGTTTGCGCGCGAACCCCTGGAAGTTGATCGGGCGCAGGAAAATGCTGGTCAGTCCGAACGCACTAAAGGTGTCGATGATCTCGTCGATGTCCGCCGGCGCGCGGGGGTCGAGCGTTGGCAGCGCCGATATCTTGCCGGGTCCGTACCGTGCCGTCAGCGACGAAAGATTGTCGAGAAAAGCATCGGTCAGCGGGCCGGTGCGCTGCATCCGATGCATGGCGATGCTGCCGTCGAGCGAGGTGCTGATATAGACGTCGTCGCGATCGAAAATCGACAGCACATCCGCAGACAGGTTCTGAAGATTGGTGCAGATGACGAACTGCTTGTGGGCAAAGCGCTCGCAGCGCTCGATGATCGTGCGCAGCAGATCGGGGCGAAGCGTGGGCTCGCCGCCCTGGAACTCGATCTTTATGCTGTCGGTCGCAAGCTCGTCGATGCTCCTCAGAACACCGCCAAGGGTTTCGTCACTCCAGTCGAAGCCGCGCTGGTTCACGCCGGCGCGCGAAACCTGGCAGTAGCTGCAATCCAGATTGCAGCGAAGCGTCGGGACGAGGATCAGATAATCAAGCGAGTTCGCGCCGCCGAGCCTTTCTGCAATTCCGTAGGCATGACTGTGCAGGGAGAAATCATCGTCCGGATCAATGATGTTTCCTTGCAGCCGCAGTTCGTCTGTTTCTGCCTGGGACAGGGCGTCGTCATGCAGGCGCTGCGCAAATGCGTCCGACGCCAGGAAGAACCGGCCCGTATCGTTCACGAACAGGCTGCCTTCATCCAGGGCGCGAACCTTCATCGGCTGCGCTGTTCTGCACGAGACCGTCATCGCAGGAGGCGGTTCCAGACTTCGGTGCGAAGAGCGCTGCTGTTCGCGGACAGGCGGGCTGTAAGCGTCGCGGCCACAAAGGTTCTGCGCAGCTTTTGCTCGTTGACGGTTTCACTGGCCAGTATCAGCGCGCCGTCATGCATGTGCGCCTGCAGTTCCGGATGAAACCGGGCAATGATCGATTGAACGACCGGCAGAGCCGTCGTGTCGTCCGCGTGCGGTCGGCACAATACGCTATTCATCAGATTGCCCCCTGTTACTGCCGGACTATTAGAAAATTCCCGGTGGGGTGCAAGTGCCAAGACACAGATGTCGGACGTGGCACTTGCATCCGATGGCGGCAAGGCCGATAGCAACCATCCAGTGGGGCTGAAGAGATCCAGGATGTCAGGGGCAAGTACATCGAACCCGAAAGGCGGCCTGTCGGGCTGGGTTATTGTCGCAGTCGTCGGCGCGGCGTTGTTCGTGATTGCCCAATGCTCCGGCACCCCCAAAAGCGATCAGCAGGTGGCGGCCGCCAGTTTCACCTCGGAAACCAGCAAGGCCATCGCGAGCGTCGCCCCCGCGGCTGTCGAGCCTCTCGAAATGACCAGCGTTCGAGCAGCGGCGAAGGATTTCAAGGCCGTGTACGGGGCACAGCAATTGCCCGGTGCGATGATTTTCAGCCAGAACTGTTTCGAGGGTCTGGCCCATGAATTTTCGTGGTCGCGCCTCGACGAGTGCGGTGCCTTCGACGCCATCGCGGTGGGGCGGCTCGATGCCGAAGCGGACACGACATCAAGCGAGTACACCTACTTCGATCAGGAAATCGCCGCCGGTCGTTATCTTGCCGCCGTCTCAAGTGCCGGCGAAAGCGCCGATAATTCCGATCTGCGCCTCGAAGATCTGCACGCAAAAGTCGCAGTAGCCGCGCCCGCACCCACACCGGCAGCCATGCCCGACCAAGGGACTGAGCCAGCCCCGGCCGACGCCGCCGAGGAAGGCTGGGAAGCGAGCGCGTGAAAGGGCGGCGGCCTGCTTTGCCGCCGTTTCATGTTTGCCGTTAGTGCTGTGCTGTCTTCCATGAGGCAGTGATCGGGGCGGGGCAGGGCGCTGATCCGGTCCGATGAAAGGCCCCGCCTCGCGCAGCTGCCGCCCTGTGAAAGCAGCGGCGGAGCGCTCGGACGGGCCGGGGTGGTGCGGGCGGCTCGAGGGCTGGCTGTCACGCTTTCGCTCGCTGCCGCCGGAGGGAGGGATTGAGGCCGAACCCTTCCGCCCAGTCACGGGCCTCGTCCCAGGACTGCTTTGGAAGATAGCCGATGATCGGTACCCAGGCGGCGAGTAATCCGATGGCAAGGCCAATGGCCTTGCGCGTGATGCCGCCGTTATCGGCGATATCGCGCACGGCCCGAGCTGCCCAAAACAGCGGGCTGCCCACTTGTAGCCATGGTGGATATCGGCGTTCGGCAGGGGCGTGGATCCGATCGAAGGGCATGACAGAGGGGCGGATGCCCGCAGGCGGGCACCGGGCTCTATCTCCGCTTCGCTGCGACCAGGCCCCCTTGCGGGGTCTTGGCGGCTGACGCCGTAACGATCCCTTCCGCAGGGCTGCTGGGAGGCGCAGGCTCCTTGCCGGGGCGTCAGCGCACGCGGCGTGATCGGCGCCATGGAGGCTTCGCCTGGGGAATCGCGCTGACGCGCGATGCGGATCGTGGAGCCAGCAGACACGCCATCACCCCCTTCGCCGCCTCTCAGGATCCGCGCGTTGCAGAACCGGTTTCGGACACAACGAGTTGCGTCGGGGCCAGGCTGCGCTAGGTGAAAAGGGGCCGGCGGCTTTTGTCTGTTGTCCGCAGAAGCGCCGGCCCCTTTTCGCCAAGCTTCGCTAGGCCCCTCCCGTGCCTGTTGTGTCCAAGAGCCCGCTCCTGCGCCTTCGGACCTGCGAGGGCGGCTCCGGGTGCGATGGCGTGTCAGCCGGTTCGCGCTCCCTTTCCATTCAAGCAGGACCGGCCGCAGGCGGCCGGTGCGCCTTCGTCGTCTGCGGGCCGCTGGTGGGGCCGGTGGATGCTCGGGCTCACCAGGCACGATGGGTTTTCTGTCAAGAAATCAATGACATGGAGGTTGTGAAGAGGAGGGGGTAGAATAAGGGCGTGGCCGGGAAAGAGAAGCGGCCACGCTCCAAGAGAAAGGATCAAGTCATGAAGATCGGTTCATTCAAGTTCGACGAACGCGCCAGTGACATCATCGGCAAGATCGCCACGCGCGAGCTGCGTTTTCCCTATCTTATCATGCGCCGCGTCGAGGATCGGCAAAGCGAAACCGCCCCCGTCTACGAGATTTACGAGACAAACCGCGCGGGTGACGAAATCCAGGTCGGCGTCGTCTGGGAACGCAAGATGCGCGCCAATGACGAGGTGTTCCTGTCCGGCATGATCGACGATCCCAGCTTCCAGGTACCGCTTTCCATCGCCTTGTTCGGGGACGAAACCAACGGCTTCGACGTCCAATGGCGGCGCGAGCGGGAGCGCGACGGGCAAGGCGCGGGCTTTGGCGGGCGCGGCAATGGCGGGCGTGCGGGCGCAGGGTTTGGCGGACGCACCGGGGGCGGTTTCTCCGGTGGCAGCACCGCAGGACCGGACGGCGGCTATACCGGCGGCACCCGCAGCCTCGACGACGAAATCCCCTTCTAGCCGTCAGACGAAGGCGGGTCCGGGGGAGCGCTGGAACGCTTCCCCGGACCCTTGACCGTCACTCGTCATCAGGAGCCCTCCCATGAACAAGCCGACAGCCCTCCCGGGCGTTAGCAGTTTTGCCGACCTGCCGGAACTCTATGCCACGTTCACCACGACGCCCGAGTTTATCGCCTCGTTCGGCGATCCGCTCCCGCTGTCCATCGTCGAGCCTGACGGTGACCCGAACAGCGAGGACCTCGCCAAGGCGCTGGTCGCCGACTGGACGAGGTTGAGCTCCGAGCAGCGCGCGAAGACCAACATCCTCGTCCTGGAGAACGCGACCCGTCTCATCGTCAACACACGGATTCGTGAGGCGCTGAAAACGGAGGGCGCGCTGGCGGCTGAGGAAGCTCGGCTGTCGATCCTGTCCACGTCGGGCATGACGGACCAGGAGAAGCACTTCGCGCGCTTCTACTCCCGAGGCCAGGTTGTCGTGTTCTCCCGCGACAATGTCGGCCTCGGCGTCGCCCGAGATGCCGAATACAAGGTAATCGGGATCGAGCGTGACGCGCGCGGTTGCCAGACGGTCAATCTGGTCGACGAGCATGGCAGGACCATCCAGTGGGACCCCCGGCTTGGCCGTGCCTCTCAAATCAACGTCTTCAAGGAGGAGCAGCGGGACCTCGCCGCTGGGGACCGTATTCAATGGCGCTTGGTCAACAAGGAGCTTGGCCTCAAGAACGCCGAGCGCGGCACGGTGGAACGCCTCGACGGCCCGGTCGCAACAATCCGATGGGATCGCGCTGGGCGAAGCCAGGAGATCGACCTGTCTCAGCACAAAACCTGGGACCACGGCTACGGCGAAACCGTCTACTCTTCCCAATCCAAGACCTACGATCACGTCTATGTCCTGGCGCCCGTCAACTCGCCACTCGTCACCGGCCAAAACTACTATACTGCGATCACGCGGGCCCGCTTCGGGGCGCGGCTCTGGACGGAGGATCGGGAGCGACTTGTTGATCGGCTCAGGACCCGATCCGGCGAAAAGACATCCTCGCTTCAGGGATTGGGCCGCATCGAGCGGGACAGCGTCAAAGGGCGAACAGCAAAACATGGAAAGCGTTGGGACCGACTTCGCGAGGCGCAACGCGCTCAGCGGGACGCACGAAAAGATCAGTTTCTAGCCGAGCAGGCGGAGCGGTCAGCACCTCCCAGAGATAGCCTTGCGCGCTATTTTGCCGATCGTGCTCAGGCCGCCGCAAGATCTCTGGACCATTGGCTCTCCAGCCTGCTTGAACGCGCCCGCGGCGGCGTCGATCGAGTAGGCGACGGCCGAGACGCTGGTCGTGTGCAGGCTCCATCGACACCCCTGCCACAACGAGCCGCATCAGACGGGGCGGAGCATGGAGGCGGTCATGACCGCTAACCGCCTGCAGTTCGCGTGGCTGGTGCTGATGGCGATCCTCGCTCTGGCTTTCCAACCGGCCAGGGCGGAAGTTAGATCGTCGCCCAAGCATGAAGCTCATCTCGCCGTGTGTATTCGAAATGCTGCCGGCGGTCGCGCTTGGCTCGAAAAGACCCTGTGGGGGCTGCGGGATCAGGAGGGTGGCTGGATTGGTGCGGAGGTCCAGAACGGCAACGGCAGCCACGACCTTGGCCCACTGCAGGTCAACAGCTTCTGGGTGCCGAAGCTCTCAAAGCTGACGGGACGCCCGCCGACGGAGGTTCGCAGGTGGCTGATAAACGATGCGTGCTTTAATGTGCAGGCGGCGCGGTGGATCTTTTTGTCCGGGCTCCGAGTAACCCAGGACTACTGGGAAGCTGTAGGTGTATATCATAGCCCCACACGCGAGAGGCAGCTTCGATACCGGAAAAGTGTAGCGCACCGCCTGGTTTCCAGATTTGGCAGAGCGGTGTTCCCACCTGGAAGTCACCTAATCGAATTGAAACCGACGAAGCGAACTAGATGAGGCGTTCCGACCGGACGCGTGGGGCGCGTAATGGCCCCCCTTGGCCGATAGGCGAATTTCGCGTTAGGAGCGTAGGTACAGAGACAACTGCCGTTCACGCAGCGTCGCCTGCCGACCAAAGCCGTTCCGTGGGGACTTCGCAAACGACCGATTTGGAAGAAACCGGCTATTATGGTTGAGCGCATCGCGGATCGAACACCGGCATAGCCGCTCTCCGACAGATGATGTGCCGCCGCGTTGCCATTAAGCTTCAGATGTTGGTGGATGTTGCCTGGCATGCTCAAGCTCATGGCGAACCCTATCGGGGCGATTGTGGAGTGCGCTTATCAAGCGCTGCTCGATTAACGCAATCTATTGCCAATTTTAGCGACGCGCCCACCGGCGATAATGGATCTACTGGCGCCTCTGCGCTTTTCATCCTCCGTGTTTTGCAGAAAGCATGGAGGCGGCATGGTAAAGTGGGTAGAGTGCAAGCCGTTCGGAAGCCCTGAGGGAACTACAATACTGGTGAACCTAGACCAGGTTGTCAGCCTTAGCGGTAATGACCGGTCGACAGTAGTGCGATATGCTGGCCATCCGGACAGCGAGTTCGTCGTAGAGGGCTCACCTCGCGACCTTCTATTAAAGCAAGTTGCCGTTCCCGATGCCTGAGAGTCGGGCAGTCCGACGTGGCAGCCGATAAAGGCGTTAGGATACGCTCAGCAGTTTCTATCTCGGCAGGTTTGCTTGGTGCTGCGCTGACTGGAATCGTGAGGGATGAGATTTGCCACGCCAACCCAGTGGGTTGACCCGAGCATCTTGCAGCAATTCGAATTGACCGGATCGGCCTGTTTTCTGCTGCGTGACGATTGCCCGCGTTCGGATCTACCCTCCGTTAACAGGGTTGCCGGTCGCATGCCACGCTTTGGACTCTCCCCTTTGTCAGGACCCAGTATATTGCTGTTTGAATGCCTGCCGCAGTCGGGAGCGCCGCATCTGGTGCCACGCTCCCGATTTCTTCAAGATCAGTAGTCCATCGCCGGCATCGGCGCAGCCTTATCCTCCTTCGGCACCTCGGCGATTAACGCCTCGGTGGTGATGAGGAGCGATGCAACGGATGCCGCGTCCTGCAGGGCCGTTCGCACCACCTTTGCCGGATCGATGACACCCGCCTCGACGAGGTCCTGATACTCAGCGGTGGCCGCATTGAAGCCCCAATTATAGTCGGAGCTTTCGAGCAGCTTGCCGACGATATAGGCGCCATCCTCGCCGGCATTCTCGGCGATCTGCCGTGCCGGCGCGCGCAGCGCCCGGCGGATGATGTCGATGCCGGACTGCTGGTCGTCATTGGCAGCTTTAAGCCCATCGAGCGCCTTGATCGCACGGAGCAGTGCGATGCCGCCCCCCGGCAGGATGCCTTCCTCCACCGCGGCGCGCGTCGCATGGAGCGCGTCGTCGACACGGTCTTTCTTCTCCTTTACCTCGACCTCGGTCGCGCCGCCGACGCGGATCACTGCGACACCGCCGGCGAGCTTCGCCACGCGCTCCTGCATCTTCTCGCGGTCATAATCGGACGTGGTGGTCTCGATCTGCTGGCGCAGCTGCGCGACGCGACCATCGATATCGTCCTTCTGGCCTACACCGTCGATGATTGTCGTGTTGTCCTTGTCGATCGTCACCTTCTTGGCGCGGCCCAGCATGTTGATAGTGACATTCTCGAGCTTGATGCCGAGATCCTCGGAAACAACGTTGCCGCCCGTCAGGATGGCGATATCCTCGAGCATCGCCTTGCGGCGATCGCCGAAGCCCGGCGCCTTTACCGCCGCTATCTTGAGCCCGCCGCGCAGCTTGTTGACGACGAGCGTCGCGAGCGCCTCGCCCTCGACGTCCTCGGCGATGATCAGCAGCGGCCGACCGGACTGGACGACCTTCTCGAGCAGGGGCACGAGCGCCTGAAGGTTAGAAAGCTTCTTCTCGTGGATCAGGATGTAGGGATCGTCGAGCTCGACCTTGAGCTTTTCGGCATTGGTGATGAAGTAGGGCGACAGATAGCCACGGTCGAACTGCATGCCCTCGACCGTCTCGAGCTCGGTCTCAAGACTCTTGGCCTCCTCGACCGTGATCACGCCCTCGTTGCCGACCTTCTCCATCGCCTCGGCGAGGATGCGACCGACCTCCCCGTCGCCGTTGGCCGAGATGGTGGCAACCTGCGCGATCTCGCTGTTGGCGCCGACCTTTTTGGCGTGGTTTTTGAGATCCTTGACGACCGCGCCCACCGCGAGATCGATGCCGCGCTTGACATCCATCGGGTTCATGCCGGCGGCGACAGCCTTCGAGCCCTCACGCACGATCGCCTGGGCGAGTACGGTGGCGGTTGTAGTGCCGTCGCCCGCCTTGTCGTTCTGCTTGTTCGCCACCTCGCGCAGCATCTGCGCGCCCATATTCTCGAACTTGTCGGCAAGCTCGATTTCCTTGGCGACGGTGACGCCGTCCTTGGTGATGCGGGGCGCCCCGAACGACTTATCGATGACGACATTGCGGCCCTTGGGACCGAGCGTCACCTTCACGGCGTTGGCCAGCGTATCGACGCCGCGCAGCATACGGTCGCGCGCGTCCGACGCAAACTTCACTTCCTTGGCAGCCATCGCTGCTACTCCTTTCTCTTTCCTTCCTGAATGTTCGAGGGATAAGGACGACCGATCAGGCCGCCTGCTTGAGAGGCACGACGTTGTCGATCACGCCAAGGATGTCGCTCTCCTTCATGATGAGAAGGTCCTCGCCGTCGATCTTGACCTCGGTGCCCGACCATTTGCCGAACAGGATGCGATCCCCGGCTTTGACAGAGAGCTCGACCAACTGGCCGCTGTCGTCGCGGGTGCCGGGTCCGACGGCGACGACTTCGCCTTCCTGCGGCTTTTCTTTGGCAGTGTCAGGGATGATGATGCCGCCCGAGGTCTTCTCCTCGGTTTCGATGCGACGGACGACCACACGGTCGTGCAAGGGGCGGAAATGCATGGCAAAACCTCCAGATGCAAAACAGGTTGTGATGTCCCTGCCGTTCATCTGAACGACAGGTTCGCGTGAACTAGGAAATGAGATTTTTTGGGTCAAGAGGGCGAACGGAATTTTTTGGCACTCATCTCCTCCGAGTGCCAGACCGGCCATTCTGAGCGATGACATCATCCCTCTTGACGCGACTCGGATCAGGTCCAAAATCTTGAGCCGCGTGCGGCACTGCGCGCATGAGAAAGGAGCGACACAAGGAAAGGAGCCACGGCCATGTCGCAGCCATTTTCCCATTTCTTGCACCCCTTCGACGTTGCGCACCATCCGAGCCTTGAGCCGGAAGTCAAACGCGCCATTCTCGCATCCTGGGCGTCCGATCGCTCCGCGGTGAAGGACCAGCCGGCGATGCGAAAGCCGCCCGGCGCCAAGCGCGCCGTTCCGATCGATGAGGTCTTCGCCGCCATGCGATCGCTCGATGAGCAGCGGACTGACGGCCGACCGCTGCAATGAGTGATCGCGACTTCATCGCGCAGCTGGAGGGCTACAGTCTCACCACCGCCGAAATCCATTATTACCGGCCCGATGCGCCGTCGCTTCTCCAGCTGTTCATATGGCAGGAATATGATCTTGCGCCCGACTTCCCTATGCTGTTCGATTTCCTCGACCATTGGCGACGCGAGATCGAGGCTGCGCTCCATTCGGTCCGGATCGCCCATGGCCGGCTGATCGGACCTACCGAATGGCGCGCGGTCGATGGCATAATCCCGCTCCCATGATAGGCGGTCATGGCGAGCGCTGGCGCCGGCGAGGCGGACGGACGGTCCGCCTCACCCTTGCCTTCGACGACATCATGGGATTTGCGCTCGCGCTGCTGTCAGTGCCGCCTGATGAGCTTGAGACGCTGGGCTGGACCTTTGCCGACCGCAAGCGGCTCCTCGATCATTTCCTGCGTTCCGGCAAGGCAGCGCAGCGCATCCCGCGCGATGCGTTGGGGCAGAGCCTGATAAAGCTGCGGCTGCCGCGACGGGACCTCGCGCCGCTTCAACGCTTCGCCCGCCGCGAACTGCCCAAGGCCGCTTCCAACGCCGCGATGCTCGATCGAGTTTTTCGGGTATTGGACGAGGCCGCATAGCGGCGGATTCCACCGGTCAGGAACGGCGCGGTCGCGAGACCGTCGAAAACGAACTGGACAGCGAGGCCGGCGAGAAGCACGCCGGAGATGCGGCCCATGACGAACACGGCGGCCGATAGGCTTCCGGTAGCGCGCTCGACGCGCATGGCACAGCGCGATTATCGTTGGCGAATGGCCCGGAACCGAAGTCCCGGGCCAGATCGTCAGGCCGCCTTGCCATTGACGGGGATGCGGCGGACATTTTCGTTCGCCGCATCCGTCTTCGGCAGGGTGACCGTCAGCACGCCGTTCCGGAAGGTTGCGGCGGCGTGGTCACGGTCGATGCCCTGGGGCAGTCCGATACGGCGTTCAAAGCGGCCGTAGCTGCGCTCGGTATAGCCACGATCCTTGTCTTCGACTTCGGAGCGCTTCTCGCCGCGAAGCGTCAGCGCCCCGTCTTCGACGGTAATTTCGACGTCCTTCTCGTCGAGACCCGGCAGTTCCGCTGTGACGCGGATCTCCCTGTCGGTCTCGCCGAGCTCGACATGGGGCCAGCCGGCAGCGCGGTCGAAGCCGGCCAGTGGGGGCACACCGAAGCCTCGGAAGACGTCGTCGAACAGCCGGTTCATCTCGCGGTGGAGCGAGAGCAATGGGTGAGTATCATTGTCGCGGCCGCGCTCGGCGCTGACCGGGACGGGGAGCCGGTTTTCCTGCCGGCTCCAGGGAATGAGATCACGAAAAGCCATGATGGTCATCTCCTTTTCTGGCTGGAAGAGGCACGGCCTGCCGGCCCGCTTGAAACGGCGCCGGCAGACCTATTGAACCGGGATCAGGCCGCTTCGCGGACCTCATCCCTGGGCGCCTCGATCTGATCCGGGGCAGCTTTGCTACCGTTGATCTCGATCCGGCGCGGCTTCATTGCCTCGGGGACAACGCGCTTGAGCGCGATGCTCAGTAGGCCGTTCTCGAAACGGGCATCCCCGGCTTCCACGAAGTCGGCAAGCTGGAAGCGCCGCTCGAATGCGCGTGTGGCAATGCCGCGATGCAGATACTCGCCCTGATCGTTGTCTTCGGCACGCTTACCGGTGACCGTGAGCAGGTTCTGCTGAGCCACCACCTCGATCTCCTCGGGGCGGAAGCCAGCAACCGCCAGCGTAATGCGATAGCTGTCGTCACCTTCTTTCACAATGTCGAAGGGCGGATAGCCATCTTCATCGCGTGCGCCTGCCTCGAGCAGGTTGAACAAGCGGTCGAAGCCGACCGTCGAACGCCGATAAGGCGTAAAGTCGAATGCAGTTCTCATTTCCAAATCCTCCAAAGAAGCGATCTGGACATGAGTTGCGCCAGTACAGGAGAGCTGGCGCCCTCGATGTCCACCGGACCCGAACAGCGGCGCCCGGCAAGTGAGACTTAGGAAGGGAATTTTTGCAGTTCAAGACCTCCCTCCGCGCAAATGACGTAAGCGCCGACGGAACCTTTCAATTACCCACAAGTGGTCCGACGCCAGATTCCACTGGTCGCAGCGGTATTGCTGCGACGGAATCGGCTATGATTCATGTTCTCGCACAGGATCGCTTTGGCGGGGTGCACGATGGTG